>NZ_JBEUWZ010000001.1:0-46727 GCF_040505565.1 Oscillibacter sp.
TGGTCAATTGCCTTCAGCGCGTTGTACAGCAGGGTGAACATCTGCTGACGGGAGACGGCCTGCTTCGGGGCAAATTTGTTGCCACCCACACCGTTGGAGATCCCCAGCCGCTTTGCCGCCGCCAGATAGCCGGTGTAATAGGTGTCGCCCGCGTCGGAGAAGTTATCCGCCGCGCTTTCATCCGGCTCAATACCGTAGGCACGCATGACCAGCGTGATGAACTGACCGCGGGTCAAGGTTGCATTGGGGTTGAACGCTGTTTCGGTCGTTCCGCCGGTGATACCGCGGGCCGCGAGGAACGTGACCGCATCGTAACACCAGGCGTCCTCCGCCACGTCGCTGAACGCCACTTTGTGATAGCCCACAGCATAGGTTGAAAAGTGCGTGGTGGTGAAGATCACCGTACCCGTCGCTGCGTCATAGCGCGCATCCGGTACCAGGGTGGGCGTGCCGTCTGCGGTGATGTAGTAAATGACGATGGCGTTCGTGTCCTCGCCGGAGGCCGGGGTGTAGGGAACGGACACGGTCACATCGCCGCCGAACTGGGAAATCGTCTTGCCGCTGCTCGTCACACTGAATTCATAGACGGGGTGGCTGCCCACGGCCTGCTTTGCCGCATCGGGGAGCGTGGATGTGTCCACTTTAGAAGTGGTAACGGTCACATCGCCGCCTGCCGCGCCGGAAATGGTTTTCAGAGCCGCTGCGCCGAAGCTGACGGAGCCTGTCGGGCCTGAGATCGTGAGCGCCGCTGCGTTACCACTTACGAGAGCCTGCATGGAGGCGTGCGGAATTGTCGTGCCGACACGGCTCGCGCCGGAGGCCCCATCAATCTGAATTTTCACATCAGGCGTACCGCTCGTTCCAGCTGCCGTTTTCGCCTTGGCAAGTGCGTCGTTCATCTGGTCGGCGGTAACGGAGCCGGATGCTACACCGCCGGAGACGGTGGGCGTCACCGTCGTTGTGGCCGTCGAGCCGGAGACGGAGGTTTTAGGTGTGGTGGTTGAGCCGCCGTAAAAGCCGCCGCCTGTACTGGGATTGCCCGAGTCGGCCGCCGCTGTGGTGGGGAAGATGGCGGTAATAATACCTGAACCGGCGCTGTTAGTCGCCGTCGCACCCGCCACGGTGAAGAAGTTCGCGGCGACGCCCGTTGTGGTATAACCTGTTTTGGGCGTAAGGGTGATCGTCGCCGTGTAAACGGTGCTCGCGGTAAAGGTCCCGCTCACCGCCGGCGACCATGCGATGGCGGACGTATATTCGGGCGTTTCCGCAAGGCTGGTCACAGGCGCAGCGCCCCTGACGGGAGCCGTCACACCGAAAATGGCGGCAGTGCTGACTTTTACGTCCGCTATATAGTAGCTGCTGTAAAGCGTCGTCGCACCAGTCACGGTCGTGCCGCTGAAGGCTGTTGTCTTTGCACTGTCTGTGTACCATGTATTGTTGTACGCGCCGTCTTTGTAGACGCTGGGCAGCGTGCCGATCGTGGTGTTACCCGTCTTCGCGACGGTGATGGAATCCAGCACGCAGCTTGCGCCTGTCCCCTTATTCAGAGTGACAGCTGCGACGTCCATGTTGGTTGTGGTTGTGAACGTACCGCTGGTGATTGTCTTGACGTTGACCTTGCCATTGCTGTCGTTCTTGACGGCGACGTCGGAGGAGATGATTGTTACCACGTTTACAATACCGGTGCTCACATTATATACGCCGAAAAACACTCCGGTGGCCGTCGTCACGTTTACGGTACCGGTGCTTTGATTATTTACACCGCACAGACTACCTTCGGCTTTCGTCACGTTAATCGTGCCTGCGCCTGAGTTGGCAGCTCCTATGCCTTGCAGAGCATTGCCTTGGGCGTCGCCAACATTGACCGTTCCCGGACCGTTGTTTGCAGCGCCTACTCCCATAAAGTTACCCGACGCGGAGGCGTTCGTCACATCCAGCGTACCGGAACTGGAATTATCCAGACCATAGCTATTGTCGGCCGTGCCGCCCTTGACGGAGACTATGCCATAACTCCGGATATCCAGTATGCCGCCTGTTCTAAGGCCAATGCTGACGCCGTTCGCACCGGTCGAAGTGCCGCCCTGCAGCGTCAGGCCTTTCAAGATAACCGTGCCTGTGCCGGTCAGGGTGAGCGCGACGGATTCGGTGGCAGAATCTTGCCCGGTCAGCTTGAATCCGCCGCCGTCGATTGTAATGGTTTTACCCGTCGAAACCGTATAGTTGACTGATTCGGTAATATTGGCGAGAAGGGTTATGGTGTTGCCGTTCGCGGCCTCTTCCAACGCGTTCGACAGAAACGGGTAATACTCCGCTGTATCTGTATTCTGCACAGGCATCTTCACCTTCACGATCTGAGTGCCTCCGCTTCCGCTGTATATCCTGTATCCGATGTCCACGCCTATGCCGTTAATGCCATCGGAAATGGTCATCGGAGAGCCGTTTGCCATAATGTATGTGCTTGCTGTCAGGCTGCCTTTAATTGTGATCGTGTTATTTGCTCCGCCTGCGGGCAGAACGGCGCCGACACTGCTTGTGCCGGTGGCCGTGACATTGCCATTGACCGTCAGCGCGCCTTCGCGCAGATCAACGCCGGTGCTGTCTGCACCAGATACGGTTACATCGCCCATAATGACAACCGTCGCCATATCCGCAGCCACACCCGTGCAGGAAGCTCCGGTTGCCGTGGCGCTTGTTACCGTGGCGCTGCCGCCGTCCGTGACGGACAGGCCAATTTTCGTTCCCGTAACATGAATCTCCGGGTTGGCCGCAAAGCTTGTGTCCAGTGTCAGGGTGCCGCCATTGACAACAAGGGCGGGCTCACTGTCCGTCGTCGTCACGTTGAACGTGCCATTGTTTGTGACCGTCAGGCGACCGCCGCTGGAGACGGTCAGGGGCGTCCCGCTGTCAGACGAAAGGGACAGCGTTTGCTCGCACAGATTGAGTGTGAGGGTTTTCCCGTTCTTGATGGTGACGGGGGTTGTTTCGTCAATGGAGCTGGAGCCAGAGCTGTTGATCACAAGAATTGTCCACCCGGAATTCGCGTGGGCAACCGCGTTCGCCAGAGTCGAATATGTACCCCTATCGACATTGTTCTCGTCTGTCACCAAATAGTTATTCGGCTCCTCCACCGCCAGCGCCGCCATGGGCAGCAGGAACAAAGTCATGCACACAGTGAGAAGAACGCTCAAAAGCTTTTTAATCGGGTTCATTCATTGTTTCCTCCTTAAAAATTGATCGGTTATTTTTGTGCCAGTTGAAACAGCTCGTTGACTGAAATTTCAACCTTATTGTCCCAGCGGATAAAGTTGCCGTCGGTAGTGGCCCGCCCGAATAATTCCTTATCCGAAAGCATACCGAATCGTATCGTCTCCAGTCGGCTCTTTAAACTCAATATCACACTGCTGCCATTATCGAACTTGACCTCCAACCGATAATCCTCCTGCGGCGTAAGGCCGGTGATTTTACTCATTTTCGTCACCTCCAAAACAGAAAATCCACCGTACATGTATTGTACAGTGGATTTCTTTGGTTCTGTATCACCCAGTGGGTGATTTTAGGCAACAAATTTTGTGCGCTATCGGTCGACGTGTTGCTTTAAAAGTACGCGGGAGTTGACGCCGAGCTTCTCGAAAACGCTTTTCAGCTGCGTTTTCACCGTGTTTTGAGAGATGAACAGGCGCTCACCAATTTCCCGGTTTGAGCAGCCCTCGGCGGCCATGCGGGCGATTTCCGACTCCCTCTCGGTCAGTTTTGGTTTGTTTTCGTTGAAATGGTTATCCCGAATATCCTTCAAGGCGTTTTGGTAGGGGAACTGCAGCGCCCGTATCCGCGCGATGTCCTTCCGATATGTACCCTCGCGCAAAAGCGCATCAAGAATGGGGCTTATTTCCTCACCGTTTTCTACGAAGGGCATCCAGACCTCGTCCGGTCTCGCCAGCGCCAGCGCCTGCCGGATAGCATCGGCTGCGGCATCCAAGCGGTGGAGCCGCTGATTTGCGACGCCGACATAGACGTGTGTATAGATCTGCGCCAGCACATTTGGAAAAATGGAGGCGATCCCAAACAACTGTCCGGAGAGGCCCAGCAGCTTGGCGTATTCCCCGCGCAGCAGCAGTGCCCGACCGTAGATGATATTGTAAAAGGCTCTGGCCGGGAAATAGAGACGGCTGGAATCAAAATCCCCCTCTGCCAGCCAACCAGGGATGCTATCCGTGCGCCCAAGGCAAATGTCGATGAAGCCTCGGCACAGGTCGACGGTGTGGAGGAGCACATACTGCCGCTTGTTTTCCATCGTTTCCTGTATGCGTCGCAGTAAACTTTCAACGCCGGTATAATCGCCGCGGGAGAGAGCTATTCGGGCCTGCAAAAAATACGCGCACAGGAGCATGTTTGCCTGATTGGCCTCTCCGGCTGAATACAGCGCCCGATGTACGGCGATTTCCGTGTTTTCCGTGTCGCCTCTGTTAAAGTGCCGTTCTGCCTCCATCAGGTGCTCCGCGCCCGTGCCGTGCCCGTCTGTGAGCCTGTAATAGTACGGCATGGCCTCCTTCATGTCACGGATTTCCTGGTCAAGCATACCGCTCTCCCGGTAGAACATGTACAGCACGGAGGGGGAGCCGAACGTCCAGCTGCCTGTGGTGTCCATAAAGCCGGAGGGCTTTTTAAGAAGCGCGCAGGCTTTTTTGTGGTGCTCTGACATGCCCTTAATGTCGTTATATTTTCCAAAGCTTGTCAACAGCTCCAGATCGCCTGCCAGCTTGTCACGGCGTTCATCGTCTAAACCGTCGGTCTGTATCAGCTGCGCCAACTCCATACGGGTCTTCTCAAACAGAGCTGTTTCGTTAAACGTCACAAGCGCCATGGCGTAGACCAGCAGGGCGATGGGATGGCGCATTCTGCACGCAGACGGACAGGCTTCAAAATACGCAATGATCAGCGCCTTTTTTTCGGCGCCGAAGCTGCTGGCTTTGTCAAGCTCTGCCGCGTGAAGCACGCTGTCATACTCCTTCGCCGCATGGAAATACTGCATTGCGGTCAGGTAGTCGCCGACGTCCAGACACCAATGCCCGGCTTTTTGATAGAGCTTCCGCTGATAAGCCGCATCTCGTGTTTCCAGCTTTTCTCGCAGGAAGCCGGTAAAAATGTTGTGCATCTGATAGGTTTTCGTTTCCGCGTCGAAGGTGATAAATGCGTTCTTCCGCCGAACCTCCGCCAGAAGTGCGCCCGCCTCTGCGCCGCTCCACATGTAAACGGCCTGTCCAAGAGTAAAATTATCAAACAGGCACAGGCTCAAAAGAAACTCCTTGATTTCCGGTGAAAAGGGTTCATAGATCGCACTTTCCACCAGCTTTTGAATGTTGTTCGTGTTCGTCAGGCTGCCTGTTTCCCGAAAGCTGAGCAGCAGCAGGTACAGGGCGCTGATCCAGCCCTCGGTAAGTCTGGACAGCTTGCTTGCCTCGTCCAGGCGCAGGCTTACGCCGCAGAGCTTATAGTATTCGGCGATTTCACCGGGTGCGAACTCGAAAAATTCCTTCTCAATGTGATACAGGTACCCCTTGAGTGACAGCTCTTCAATCCGAAACCGCTCGACAAAGCGCGCCGTCAGGATGATATGGAAATGCTCGATTTCGCTGACGATCAGACAATGGACAAAGCTGCTCACGTCGGTGGCGCTGACAAGATGATAATCGTCCAGCACAAGGATAGTTTCCTCGGAGAGCGTCATTTCTCCAATCAGCCTGAGCGCCTCCTGTATTGTGACGCTGTCGTTGGGAAAACCAAGCTTTTCAAGGCTTTCGGCACGCTCCGCGTCCACCTCGCGCAGAAGACGGCAGAAGGCTGTCCAGAAGCCGGTGGCGGAGTCGTCGTAGATGCGCTGCCACAAAACATGGGCGTCCGTGTCTTTTAAATACTCCCGCACGGCCGTCGTCTTGCCGTAGCCCATGGGGGCCTCGATCAGCGTGCAGGGAAATTCGGGAATCTGTTCCATCTGGTGCCGGAGCTTGTCGGTAAAATAGATGGCTCTGGAGTTAAATATCTTTTGTTTTGGCATCGATGCGACCTCCTGTGAAGCCTTTTTTTCGGGTTCCCTTTTTGTCATAAGTATACTTCCGAGAGGGGGAGTTTTCAAGAATAAGAAGTATCGTAGTTGACTTGCATTAAAAAGATCTTTGCAAATTGTTTTTATCGTCTGCAGTGAAAATAGGATGATGTTTCCTTTGAAAGAAGTTTGGAAATCGCTTCTTGGTTCCATCTTGGCTTGAGACCATAGACCGGTCTTGAGCCGATGGCGGTCTTGGCGTCTGCCGAGAGCGCGGGAGTGTCCGCCGCAGTAGCTGTAATCGTCACATCTCCGCTGCCTGCTTGCCGATTTCCGCAACGTCCTTGCTGCCGGAGGGGGTGTACTTCCGCAAGCGCCTGACGCCGGAGATCCTGGGCGAAATTAACGAGATGATTCTATCTGCGGCACGAAAAGCAGAACACCGTCACGTGGTCGAATTGAAAATTCTATTGCGGATTCTTGCATTTTTTGGTATGATAAGCGGAGATTTTGAAGAATCTATTTTTTACTTGAGAGAGTTGCCAAAGCACCCGGGTTATTGAATCATCGTTTCTATGGTCGTGGTGACTGGGCTTTGTGACGCCGGAAACGTCCGATGAGTTTTCCCCTCTTTGAAAGGCAAAAATGGAAATATGTTCATAATTTGTTCATGACTGGATATGGGTTTTCCGCTATGTTAAAGGCAGACATTATGTAACCGCATGCAATGCGCGCAATGGAGGGAGAACATGAGAGAGTTTTGGGAAAAAAGGCTGCCGGCCCTTTTGCTGACGGCCCTGATGCTGGCGGGAACGGTGATTCCCGCAATAGCTGATCCGGCTTCCGGGGACGGTTCCGGCAGCAGCAGTTCGACAACGGACCCGCCTGCGACCGTGCATCATTTCAGCCCCAACTGGTCAAGCGATGCGACAAATCATTGGCACGCTTGTACAGACGAAGGCTGCACTGAAAAAAACGATGTAGCGTCCCATGTGTGTACAGCAGGATGGAAGGACAAAAAAGACGGGATACATCATCAGAAGGTCTGCGATGTCTGCGGACAGGAAATGGAATGTGAAGAGCATCATATGCCATCCGCGCCGACCTCTACGATACCGGCTACCTGCGCTAGCACCGGCAAGAACATTTACGAATGCATGGATCACTGCGGTTATCAGAAGGAGGAGATTATCCCCGCTCTTCCCCATACCCCGTCCGACGCATGGACTTACGATACGACATCTCACTGGCATATCTGCTCGGTCTGCAAGCAGGAAATCAGCGGAACCAGAGCGGCTCATACGTATGACAGCAGCTATACCACCGATGCATCATATCACTGGAGAATCTGCACAGTCTGCAAAGGAACCTCCGCAAAGGAAGCCCATGTTGACAAAAATAATGACGGTGTTTGTGATATCTGCGGACGCGGCGGTCTGCCGATCTCCGCGAAGTGTACCGTAACGTTTATAAACTCCGGCAGCACCTTTGCGTCTCAGAGCAACATCAATAAGGGCGCCTGCCCGACGAATCCCGGAACACCCGCGAAAAATGCCAGCAACTGCTCATATAGCTTCAGAGGCTGGACCACCTCCGACCCAGGCACCACCGCCGTCTACACCGGGCAGACCATCTACTCCTCCGCCCAGATCGCCGTGATAGGCGTGTCCACCAACGTCGTTTACTACGCGGTCTACTCCATGACGGCTTCCAACCAGAATGCGTCGGTGGACGTTGCCGAAACTGCGGAAGTCACGGTTGGCACTGTGGTGCGTGACAAGCTGAACAGCCTGGTTGCCAGTGTGGCCGGACGGAGCTTTACCACCGTGACCTTTACCACCGTTTCCAACTCGTATTACGGCATATTGTATGCGAATAGCGGAAAGGCCTCCCTCACCGGACGGACCTATTCCTACAGCGGCGGTAGCTATCCCATCACGGACCTGTATTTTGTCCCCTCCGGCACGAGGGGGACCTACTCCGTGACCTATTCCGCCTCAGACGGATACAGCACCATTCAGGGTACGCTCTCTATCAACACTACAGACACCGCCAGCACCAAGATCACCTATACGGTGCGGCCGGGACAGAAGGTATCTCTGGCCAGCAGCGACTTCAACGGAGTTTATCAGACCGCTTATTCCGACACGGTCCGCTGGGTGGAATTCACCTCTGTGGGTTCCTTCTCCACCTCCGACGGCGCGTTTTACTACAATTACGGGAAATCCAATCAACAGGAATTTTCCCGGACCTCCGTGGACGACTATACTTACTATTACAGCAGCTCTGGCTACGGTACCTATCCCATTGACGACCTGAGCTTTGTGGCCGCCGGCAGCGCCGCAAAGAAGACAATCAGCGTCAACTTTCGGGCCTATTACTCAAACAGCCGCTATGTGGACGGCACGATGGAGATCCAGATCAGTGGCACGGCATCCGCCATTACCTATCAGGTAAGCCAGGGGGAGGAAGTGAATTTCGACCGGAGCGATTTCAACCGCGTGTTCCAGGACTCCTATTCCGGCTATGACCTTCGGTATGTGAGTTTCTTGTCCAGCAGTTCCTACGATACGTCCTGCGGTACCTTCTATTATGACTGCGGCGGGAGAAATGAGCGCGCATTCACCAAGTCCAATCTCACCAGCTATGCCTATTATTACAACAGTTCCAGCTACGGGGACTATGCGCTGGACGACCTGAGCTTTGTAGCCTCCAGCAGCTTTACCGGCAGTACGACTCTGACGTTCCGCGCCTATTACGACAGCAACCGCTATGTGGACGGTTCGCTGGTGATTCAGGCGAAAGAGGCCGTCAACCGCGGGGATGTTCGGTACTACACCACCGGTAGCACCAATGTTCAGATCAATCCCAACGACATTACCCGGTTCCTGAACAAAGCCTATTCTGGCTCCGTGCTCCAGTCCGTGAAGCTGGGGGGCGTGCCGCAGACCGGGACACTGTACTACAACTATTACGGCGTCAGCAGTTACGGTGCGTCCAACCTGCGGCTGACCTCGTCAAACTGCGATGATCATTTGCTGTACTTCAGCCCCACCGGCACCAGCCAGTACGCGCTGAGTGAGCTGACCTATGTTCCCAGCGGCACCAACTACTGCGTGACCATTCCCTTCACCGCGTACAGTACCAACAACCGCTCTGCGCAGGGCAATATTCTCATCAGCGTCAACAGCGTGACGGTGCAGGATGTCTACGGGGCCACGCCAATGAATACTTCCGTGACCTTCCCTAGCTCCGCTATCTACAGTGCCGTGGCCGCAGCCGTATCCTCCAACGCCTCGCTGTACAGCATTCAGCTTTTGGAGCTTCCCGCTTCCTCTAAGGGGACCATCTATGTGGGCACAGGCTCCACCAAGGCCAATACCAACACCCGCTATACCTATTCCGCCAGCTCCGGCAGCGGGCGGATCAGTGACCTTCGCTTCGTCCCCGCCACCGGCTTTACCGGCTCCGTGGAGATTCCGTATGTGGCGTATAACAGCTCCGACCGGGCCATTGCCAGCGGCAGGCTGTGCCTTGGCATCGTGGGCAGTCTGAAGAGCTACCGCGATGTGACTACATCCGTCTGGTGCTATAAGTATGTGGCGGAGCTCAGCGACGGAAAGGTGATCGACGGCTATCCCGACGGATATTTCCGGCCGGACAAAACCGTGACCTATGGGCAGGCTCTGAAGCTCATCATGCTGGCCTCCAATTATAGAACACAGGCCCCCACGGGAAAACACCCTTTCAGCGGATATCTGAGCCGGGCCAAGGCTGACGGGCTGCTTACCGGTGTGAAGGACAGCGATCTGGACCGGCCCATCAGCCGTCTCGCGGTGGCGCAGATCACCGCCAAGGCCATGCGGCTTGGCCTGTCCAATCTTTCCAGCGTGAAGCCCTTTACGGACACCAGTGACGTATACGTGCAGGCGCTGAGCGCCGCCGGCATTGTGGAGGGGTACTTCTCCAGCGGAACCAGCACCTTTAAACCATCCAGCACCATGACCCGCGGTCAGATATCCGCCATCGTCTGGCGGATGGAACGGGCCGAGTAAGTGGGGTGCAGTTCCCGGACCGACGAAAAATCACCGGCGCCGCGTTTAACGCGGCGCCGGTGAAAATATACGCGGTGTTTTCAAATGACGGAAGCAAAGACTGCCCCCGAGTTTGCTGCGTTGATTTCGGAGTGTGGCCCAAAATTTTTTATAAGAGGCCCTGGACGGATGCCATACCGTCTGGGGCCGAAAGCTGTCCACAGGCTGCCGGAATTCGACAGTCCGCGGACAGTTTCATTTAATCTTATAGTTAAGTGCCCCGGACAAGGCGCAAAATAGGCCTGACGCCGACATCTTTGGTGAGAATCCCTGCTTCAAGCGAAAAAAGAATTATACACGGACCTTCACCACGCACTTTCGCACTGTTTCCGGCACGCCGGCGGCCACGCAGGGGGCATGAGCGTCCTGAGGCCATAGAACCAGAACCCGGCCGCCGCCAAGAGTCAGCGGTTCCGTGGGCCCGCGATAGAACCATATGTCCCCCTGCTCGTCTCCGGAGACTTCCTCCTTCATGACGGAGAGAGGGGCTACACCGACCTTTTCCGAGCCACTTAGCAGAAACTGTACGTCGATATACTTCCGGTGGGCCTCCGGCTTATCATTGATGAGTCGAGTCTCATAGGTGCTGAGGCTGGCATATACGTCCTGTCCGTCCAGCTCCAAGCAGCCGTCGGGGAGACTTGAAAAATCGTTTTCCGCCAGAAAGCGAAAGGCCCGCGCCAGACGGGGGGACAGGGCGGAATACGCGCAGAGATTCTCCAGTGTGTCATAAAGCATGAATTGTTCCTCCTTCAGCCGCCATGCGGCTATGAGGAGCGGTATGAGGCCGCTCCTTTATTTCTGAAAGTATAAGCCCAAATGTAACCCCGTGTAAACCGTAAGCCGGAAAATAGTCCCGCGCCGAAAAGGCGTTTCATACAAAAATTAAAAAACAATGTTCATTATTAAGAAACGTAAGCTTAAATTAAAACCAATGTAATCGAATAAATTCAAAAAAATCACAGTTCTTTCAAAAGCACTTGCACAAATCCTTGCTGCTTTGTATAATTGTATTGAAATAGAGAAGAGCGTTCTCTAATGATGAACGGCGGGAGGAACTGAGATGGATCAGGCACAGGACCCAAAAGTAAAATCCTTAGCGAAAGCGCTACGGATTCTGGAGTGCTTCTCAGTGCAGTCACCCGAGCTTGGCGTGACAGAGCTGGCGGAGATGAACGGTATTACCAAGAGTAATGCCCATAACATCCTGAACACATTTCAGCAGAGCGGATACATTGAAAAGCAGCCTAACGGAAAGTACACGCTTGGTTTGCAGCTGCTGGAATTTTCCTATATCATTAACCAGCACCTGGGTTATCCCCGGGCGGTATACGATCTGCTTATGGATCTGGCCAACAAGACCGGCGAGATTGTTTACTTCGGCCTGCCTCACGGAACGGATGTCCTCTATCTCTATGTGGCCCATCCCGTTGCCCGGATGCAGGAGCTGCCTTACCGCGACATTTTGGGCGAACACGCGCCGCTGTACTGCACGGGGATCGGCAGGGCCATCCTCTCCGCTATGCCGGAGGACGAGTGGGAGACGCACATCACCCCAGACCGCACGCCCTTTACCGATGCCACGGTCACGGATCATGATCAGATCATTGAGGAGTTGTGGCGGACCCGGCGGCGGGGGTATTCCATTGACAACTGCGAGCGGGAGTATAACGTCCGCTGTGTGGGTGCGCCGGTGTTCAGCGGAACGGGACGGCTGGTGGCCGGCATCAGTACCTCCGGTCCCGCCAGCGTTATGACCGACGAAAAGCTGCTGCGCTGCTCCAAGCTGGTGATCGACACCGCCCAGCGTATGCGGGAGCGCATCTACCACTGAATTTTGTATCCCAACGCCGGAAGGCGTGTAAATAAGCTTAAATTTGATTTAGGAGGATGTTTTGATGAAAAATTGGAAAAGAGCTCTTGCAATGCTGTCTGCTTCCGTGATGGTGGCCGGTATGCTGGCCGGCTGCGGTAGCTCCAGCACTACCCCCGCCGCGTCCGGCTCGACGTCCGGTTCCGCGTCCGGCTCCGCTGCGGGCAGCGACGTGGGTGAGCCTGTAAACCTGGTCTTCTCCATCACCGCCGTACCCACCGACGCACACGGCGCCGCCCAGAAGGTCTTTAAGGAAAAGCTGGAGGAGATTTCCGGCGGCAATATGACGGTTGAGTGCTATGATTCCGGCACGCTGTACGGCCAGGACACCGAGACCGACGCTCTGAAGAACGGCGATGTGGACATGATCTACTCCTCTGCTTCCTGGCTGACCGACGGCTCTCCCTGGGTCTCCATGTTCACCGCGGGCTACATTTTCCAGAGCTATGACCATATGACCAAGGTACTTAACGGCGATATCGGCAAGGAGGTCTTCCAGAAGATCGCTGACGAGCAGGGCATTCTGCCGCTGGGCGCTTACTATCTGGGGACTCGCCAGATCAGCCTTTCTGAGGATCGCGCCATCACCACTCCCGATGACCTGAAGGGCGTGAACCTGCGGATGCCCAACTCCGATGCGTGGGTCTTCCTGGGCAAGGCTATGGGCGCAAATCCCACCGCCATTGCGTTCAACGACCTGTATCTGGCGCTGCAGACCGGCACCGTGGATGGTCAGGACAACCCCCTGCCCACCGTGAAGTCCGCCAAGTTCTATGAGGTTCAGAAGTCCATCTCCCTGACCAATCATCTGGTTGATTCCGTGTGGCCCACCATCAACTTGAAGAAGTGGAATTCTCTGACCGCCACCCAGCAGGGTTGGGTGATGGAGGCTGTGGCGGCCGCCCGTCAGTCCTGCGATGACCAGAACCTGAAGACCGAGTCCGAGGTTCAGGACTTCCTGAAGGCGCAGGGCATAAAAATCTATCAGGCAGACGTGAAAGCCTTTGCCGATCACGTGTTGAACGTCTATCTGAACGACCCCATCTCCGACAGCTGGGACAAGGATCTGCTGACCCAGATCCAGGGCATGGCCTAAATCTCAGATCGTTGAAATCCCGACCGGGGGGCTGGTATTCCGGCCCCCCGGCTCTTTTCAAAACTCACATAGAGAACGACGTTCCAAATCTTGACCTAATGTACGACTTATCCGTGATCGAATTTCCCTTTGAAAGGAGGGCTGTTTTTGGACGGCCTTAAAAAAATTGGGCGGTTTATCCGCAACTGTGTGGAATTATATATTCCCATTATCGCCTTCGTGGCGCTGTTTCTGATCTTCTGCTTCCAGGTCTTCATGCGCTATGTCGCCAATAATCCCCAATCCTGGACGCTGGAGGTGGAGCAGATGTGCTTTCTCTGGCTGGTGCTGCTGGGAGCCTGCTTTGCTCAGCGTGAAAAGGCCCACGTGTCTTTTACATTGCTGTATGACGCGCTGAGTGTCAGGGGCAAGGCGATTACCGCCATGCTGGGCAACATCATCATTTCCGTAACCTTCGCGGCGGCATTTATTCCTTCGCTTCAGTATATCTGGGGACAGATGGAACGGGCGCAGGTCACCAGCATTCTGAAAATCCCGAAGACACTGGTATTCTTCCCCTATGTAATTTTCCTGGCAGTGATCCTCGTATACGCGCTTCTTGATATTTATGAGGAAATTATGGTCCTGCGGGGCGATCAAAAATATATAGATAAAATGCTGGGCGAGAGCAAATCCGAGGCCGAACAGGCCATAGAGGAGGCCGCCCGGCAGGAGAGCATTCACTTAAACGCCGACATCGATGACGGTATGGGAAAGGGGGACAAATAATATGGAATATCTGCCTTTGATCGGTTTTCTTGTGGTGTTTGTCCTAATCTTCGTGCTGCGCATGCCGATTCCTACCGGTATGATTGCCGCCTGCATGACCTACTTCATTCTGGGCGCCGTCACCTCCGGCCAGCCGCTGGGCGCGGTACTGATGGGCGAATCGGGAAGTCTCCATCTGGTGGCCCAGAAGACCATTGAACAGATTTTTACCAACGGCACCCTCATCGCCGTGCCTTTGTTTATCTTCGCTGCCAACGTTATGAACGCCGGCAAGATCACGGAGTACGTATTCGGCGTGTGCAAGGGCCTTGTGGGCCGGTTCCACGGCGGCCTGGCCCATGTGAACGTACTGGCCTCTCTGGTGTTTTCCGGCATGACCGGCTCCGCTGTGGCGGACGCCTCCGGCCTTGGAAAAATGGAGATCGACGCCATGCGGCAGGAGGGGTATGACGACGGCTTCAGCTGCGCTATTACCGCCGCCAGCGCCACCATCGGCCCTATTTTCCCTCCGTCGATCCCCATGGTCATCTATGCCATGCTGACCAATGCGTCCGTGGGGGCGCTCTTCATGGCGGGCATGGTCCCTGGCGTTTTGCTGGCTATAGCGCTGTGCGTGTATGTCTTCTTCATCGCCCGGGCGCGCCAATATCCCCGCAGTGCGCCGCCGAAGCTGCGTGCCTATCTCAGATACTGCCTGAAAGCCATCTGGGCCATGCTGACCCCTGTGATCCTGCTGATCGGCATTTACACCGGCGTCATGACGCCCACCGAGGCCGGCGCTATCGCGGGTCTGTATGCCCTGATCGTAGCCCTGCTCGGCTATCGCGTACTGAGTTGGGAAGGATTCAAGCAGGTTCTAATCGATACGGTGAAGTCCACCGGTTCCGTCTCCATCATGGTGGGTGCCGCCTCCACCATCTCCTTCATCTTTGCCAAGGAGCAGATCGGCACTATGATCGGCAATTGGCTGCTGGGCATCACGGACAACAAGTATATCTTCCTGCTGATGGTGAACCTCATCATTTTGATTCTGGGCATGTTCGTGGATACCTCTGTGATCCAGCTGGTTATGATCCCCATTCTGTGGCCTGTGGCGCAGGTCCTGGGCATAAATATCATCCACTTTGGCCTCGTTATTGTCTTCAATATGATGGTGGGTCTTTCCACGCCGCCGTTTGGCATGTGCCTGTTTATCACCTCTGGAATCTCCGGTACACCGCTGAAGGATGTTATCAAGGAAATTAAATGGCCCATTGTGGTCATGCTGATCGTGCTGACGATTATCACCTATATCCCGGACGTGGTGCTGTTCCTGCCCCGGATGTTCCACATGATGTAATCAAAAGTCTGAAGAGCGCATATCTTTTATATCTTTAAGGAGAGAAAATTATTATGGCTTTTTCCATTGCTCCCGGTATCTGGCCGGTAATGATTACCCCTTATCACGATGATAAGACCATTGATTTTAAGGCCATCGAACTTTTGAGCAACTGGTATGTTGAAAAGGGCTGCACCGGCATTTTTGCCGTGTGCCAGTCCAGCGAGATGCTCTACCTCTCCGAGCAGGAGAAGTTGGATATCGCCAAGGCCACCGCCGACGCGGTGGGTGGTCGCATCCAGATCGTGGCCTCCGGCCATACTGCCGACGACAAGCCCACCCAGTTCCGGGAGATCGAGAACATGATGAAGATTCCCGGCATCGGCGCCTATGTTCTGGTGAGCAACCGTCTGGATCAGGACCATGAGGGCGAGGCCGCCTTCGAGGCCAATGCCCAGGAGATTTTCCAGCGGTACCCCGAGATCGATTTCGGTATCTACGAGTGCCCTGCCCCTTGGAAGCGGCTGGTCTCCACCGAGTTCCTTCGCAAGGCGGGCAAGGGCGGGCGGATGGTATTTCTGAAGGACACCTGCTGCGATTACGAGCTGATCCGGGAGCGGCTGAAAGCCGTGGAGGGTACGGCGTTGAAGATTTTCAACGCAAATGCCCAGTCTTGGTACGACAGCGTGCTCCACGGCGCGGCGGGCTACTGCGGCGTTATGGCCAACTTCCACCCCGAACTTTACAAGTGGGCCTTTGACCACCGGGACTCCGACCCGGAGCGCGCGCAAATGGTGGCGCACTTCCTGACCATGGCCGGCATGATCGAAATGCGCATCTATCCCTGCAACTGCAAGTATCATCAGAAGCTGGTGGACGTTCCTATGAGCGCATATTGCCGCAGCGCCGACTACGCAAAACTGGACAAGAATGCCCGGGGCGAGGTGGAGTCCCTGATCGCCATGGAGAATTACGTCCGCAGACAGCTGGGGATTTGATCACGGAAAGCACCGCACAGTTTTCGGTAATCGCGTACCGGAAAATTGTGCGGTGCACCCTTGCATTTTGCCGCGGAGTATCGTAATATGTAGGCAGTTGATGTTAAACGATTACTATACGCGGGCGCAGAGAGAGGAGCCTTGTTATGTTGAGAAAACCGAAAATTCTGGTGGTGGGCAGCTTTATGATGGACCTGATCGCGTCCACGCCCAAAGCCCCCGCCTCCGGCGAGACCATTATTGGCACCGATTTCCGCACTGCTCCCGGCGGAAAGGGTGCGAATCAGGCCGTCCAGTGCGCACGTCTGGGGGCGGAAGTCACCATGGCGGGTCAAGTGGGCGCGGACGCCTTCGGCAGGGAGATGACGGAAACCGCCAAACGCGCCGGTGTGGATGTGAGCCATGTGCTGGTGGACCCGAACAAGTCCTCCGGCGTGGGCCACATTGTTTTGGAAGTTACCGAGCATGGGGCGCAGAACCGGATCACCGTGGTTCCCGGGGCCAACTACTCCACCACTGTGGAGCAGATCGCCTGGCTGAAGGACGAGATCGGGCGCTTTGATCTGGTGATGCTCCAGCTGGAGATTCCCATGGAGATCAACATTGCCGTGGCGCAGTATGCAAAGGCTGCAGGCGTTCCCGTGATGCTGAACCCTGCCCCGGCGGCGGAGCTGCCGGCGGAGCTGCTGAGCTGCGTCACCTATCTTTCTCCCAATGAGCATGAGGCCGCCGCCATTGCGGGATTGCCCCTGCGGGCGGACGAGAGCGGCGTCAACGAGGCGGACATGGAAGCTGTCTCCGCCGCCCTGCGGGAAAAGGGCGTGGAGAATGTGATTATCACATTGGGAGGAAACGGCTCCGCCGTGGCCGGGGCTAACGGAGTTTCCTATACCCCCTGCGTGAAGATGCCGGATGTAAAGGACCCCACCGCTGCCGGAGACTCTTTCGTGGCGGCGTTCTGCACCGCCGTCACCGCGGGACTGCCCGAGGCGCAGGCGCTGGCTTTTGCCAGCCACACGGCCGCTATCACCGTGTCCCGGATGGGGGCGATGCCGTCCCTGCCCACGATGGAAGAGGTGCAGTCTCTGCTGCGGCAGCGGGAGTATACCGGGTTCGAACCGGCGGAGCTGGATGCGCTTAGATAAAATCTAAAATTGCAGATTTTTCACAACGGCGCAGCCGTCCGGCTGCGGGCGGCTGCGTCTGCTTTGTCAGAAAGGGAACAAGCATGAAAAATGAGAGCAAACAGGCAGTGGAGGAATTTCTGACCTCTGCCCGAAACGAGTTTTCCGCCTTTGCGGAAAAGCTTGACAGCGCGTGTTATGAACAGGCTGTGAACCTGATCCGGGAGTCTCAGGCCAAGGGTGGGCGGCTCCATGTCACCGGCATCGGCAAACCCGGCCATGTGTCCGGATATGTGGCGTCCCTGCTATCCTCCACCGGTAACCCCTGCTATTTTCTCCACGGCACCGAGGCTGTCCATGGCTCCTGCGGACAGTTGGAGGCGGGGGATGTGGTGATCGCCATCTCCAACTCCGGCGAGACCGGGGAGCTAGAATCCACCGTTTTGGCGGTCAAGAACAACGGCGGCAAAATTATCGGCGTATCCGGAAATCCGGACAGCTGGCTGGCGCACGAGTCCGATGCGTTTCTCTATGCCGGTGTGGGGGCGGAGGGTGGTCCGCTGAACCGCGCGCCCCGGAATTCCATACTGGCGGAAACTCTGACGCTTCAGGCTCTGAGCGTGGCGCTTCAGGTAGAACGGGACTGGACGCCGCAGCAGTACGTCCGCTGTCATCCCGGCGGAAAGCTGGGCATGCTTCGGGAAGATGAAAGGTAAGGGGAGATTGTTATGCTGACAGGAAAACTGATTCATCCGGAGATCATGCGGGTGCTGTCCCGCTGCGGCCACGGGGACAAGGTACTCATCGCCGACGGGAACTATCCCGTGGCATCCAAATCAGGCGAGGCCGAAAAGGTATTTTTGGGACTGACGCCAGGCCTTCCCACCGCAACCGAAGTGTTGGAAGCCTTGCTGTCTGCTTGCTGCTTTGAAAAGATGGAAGTGATGCAGCCGGAGGACGGCTCCAGACCGGAGATTTTCAGTGAGTTTGAAAAGCTTTTGCCAGAGGTCCCCATGGAAGTGCTGGGCCGCTGGGAATTTTACGATGCCTGCGGCGAGAAGTGCCTGCGTCTGGCTGTCTCCACCGGAGAGAGAAGAACCTTCTCCAATGTGCTTTTAACCGTCGGCTGCGCGTAAAAACAGAGACTTGATACCGCCGTCCGCGCCGCGGGCGGCGGTATCTGCCAATGGGTGCGATTCGAGCGGGCAGGACACGGCTGCCTGGGCTTGGTGGTTCCGGAGGCGGGCACTGAAATCTACCTTTTCCCAGAGAGGCCGAAACTTTTGTCTTGCAGAGGGACGCTCGGGGGTTGTATATTGGAAATGTAAGGATTAACCTCCGCGCCCTCCATAGAGGAAAATCCGAGGAACCGTTCACATTTTTCACCGGCATCAGGCAGAAACTACAAAGTGGCGAAGAAAAATAAGAAAATGGAGGTTTCAGTATGAGCGAATGTGTGGAAAAACTGCCGCTGACAGAGGACTATCTAAAAAAGATGGACGCCTACTGGCGCGCCGCCAACTATCTGGCCGCGGCGCAGCTCTATCTTATAAAGAACCCTTTACTCCGGGAGCCCCTGACCATGGACGACATCAAAAAGAAGATCGTGGGCCACTGGGGTACAGTTCCCGGACAGAACTTCGTATATGTCCATCTCAACCGCATCATCAGAAAGTATGACCAGGACATGATCCTTCTGTCCGGACCCGGCCACGGCGGAAATTTCTTCGTGGCCAATACGTATCTGGAGGGGACCTACAGCGAGGTTTACCCCAACATCAGCCGGGACATGGAGGGGCTTCAGAAGCTGTGCAAACAGTTTTCCTTCCCCGGCGGTATTGCCAGCCATGTGGCCCCGGAGACGCCGGGTTCTATTAACGAGGGCGGCGAGCTGGGCTACTGCCTGGCCCATGCCTACGGCGCGGTGTTCGATAACCCGGATCTGATCGCCGCCGTCACGGTGGGCGACGGCGAGGCGGAGACCGGTCCGCTGGCAACGTCCTGGCAGGGCAATAAGTTTCTCAATCCCGCCGCCGACGGTGCGGTGCTGCCCATTCTTCACCTGAACGGGTATAAGATCAGCAACCCCACCATCTTCGCCCGCATGACCCACGAGCAGCTGGAATGCTACTTCAAGGGCTGCGGCTGGAAGGCCCACTTTGTGGAGGGGGATGACCCCATGACCATGCACCACCTGATGGCGGACACGATGGACGAGGTCATGGGCGAGATCAAAGCCATTCAGGCCGCCGCCAGAGCGGGCGACCACAGCTGGAAGGACTGGCCCATGATCGTGCTGCGGACGCCCAAGGGCTGGACCGGCCCTAAGGTGGTGGACGGCAAGCAGGTCGAGGGCACCTTCCGCGCCCACCAGGTGCCCATCTCCATGGAGAGGCCGGAGCATCTGGAACAGCTGAAAAGCTGGCTGGAGAGCTACCGGCCCCGGGAGCTGTTCGACGAGAACGGCCGCCTGATCCCCGAGCTGCAGGCGCTGGCTCCCACCGGGGAACGGCGCATCGGCGCCAACCCCCATGCCAACGGCGGAAAGCTCCGCCGGGACCTGCGTCTGCCGGACTTCCGGGACTACGCGGTGGACGTTCCCGCCCCCGGCGCGGTGGAGGCGCAGGACATGATCGAGCTGGGCGGCTACGTGCGGGATACGTTCAAGCTCAACGCCGACGCGAAGAATTTCCGCATCTTCGGGCCGGACGAGACTATGAGCAACCGTCTGGGCAAGGTTTTTGAGGTCACCGGCCGCGACTGGAACAGCGCGGCGGTGGAGGGCGACGAATTCCTCTCAGTCGACGGCCGGGTCATGGACTCCATGCTCTCCGAGCATATGTGTGAGGGAATGCTGGAGGGATATCTGCTCACCGGACGGCACGGCTTTTTTGCCAGCTATGAGGCGTTCATCCGCATTGTGGACTCCATGTGCGCCCAGCATGCCAAATGGCTGAAGACCTGCAACGAGCTGCCGTGGAGAGAGTCCATCTCTTCGCTGAATCTGATTTTGTCCTCCAACGTCTGGCAGCAGGACCACAACGGCTTCACCCATCAGGACCCCGGCTTCCTGGACCACATTGCAAACAAGAAGGCAGACGTGGTGCGGCTCTATCTGCCCCCGGACGCCAACTGCCTGCTGAGCTGCTTTGACCACTGCATCAAGAGCCGGGACTATGTAAACGTGCTGGTCACCAGCAAGCATCCCCGTCCCCAGTGGCTGACCATGGAGCAGGCCGTCAAGCACTGCACGCAGGGCGTGGGCATCTGGGATTGGGCCAGCAGCGACCAGGGCTGTGAGCCGGACGTCGTGATGGCCTGCTGCGGCGATACGCCGACCATGGAGACACTGGCGGCGGTGACCATCCTGCGGGAGAAGATGCCGGAGATCAAAATCCGGGTCGTAAACGTAGTGGATTTGATGAAGCTGCAGCCCAGCACGGAGCACCCCCACGGCCTCAGCGACGCGGAGTACGATGCGCTGTTTACCACCAATAAGCCCATTATTTTCTCATTCCACGGCTACCATACCCTCATTCACGAGCTGACCTATCGCCGCCACAACCGCAACATCCATGTGTACGGCTACAAGGAGGAGGGTACCATCACCACGCCTTTCGACATGCGGGTGCAAAACGAGGTGGACCGGTTCCATCTGGTGAAAAACGTCCTGCGATATCTGCCGGAGCTGGGCGGGCGCAGCGCCCATCTGGTACAGGAGATGAACGACAAGCTGGTGGAACACACCCAGTATGTCCGCAAGTACGGCGTGGACCTGCCGGAAATCCGTGACTGGAAATGGCGCGGATGAGACTGAAACTCTGTTCGGATGCACGGAGCGGAGATCTCAGCAGTTAAAAAGCCCACTGTTTACAGGCAAAAAAACCAGGCCGCCAGCTCTGCTCCCAGCAGAACTGGCGGCCTGTCATACCTGAGCAGTAAAAATTTCGCGGCTGTACTGTTACATTCCGGGGGCTTGGAACGTCTATCAGGCAAGAGATAAGAGAGAGAAAAGGGGGAGCAACTTGCTGCCAGTGTATTTTGCGATGCTGGACGAGGATAGCGACCGGGAACTGTTTGCTTTGGTCTACCAGCAGTTTTACAACAAAATGAATCGGGTGGCGCAGCAGATCCTGCCATCCCAGACGCAGGCTGAGGATGCGGTTCATGATGCGTTTTTAAAGATCATTCAGCACTTTGACGATCTGAAAGAGATTCCCGAGGAGCGGCGGATTTACTGGGTTGTGGCGGTGACAAAGAATGCCGCATTGGACCTTCTGCGAAAGGAGCGGCGGGATTTACCCATGGACGAGGAAATGGAAAAGCAGTTGCCAGCTGTGCCCGCGGAGGACGGAGGCTTCCGGGCTCTGGTGGAGATCATCCGCCGGATGCCGGAAACCTATCGCCGGGTACTGGAACTGCGGTTTTTGACGGAGTGGAGCCACGCGGAGATTGCCAGAGAGCTGCATATCACGGAGGGCGCCGTAAAGACCCGAGTGGCCCGGGGACGCCAGCTGCTGATAGAAGCGATGCGGAAGGAGGGATACGCCTGTGAGTGAACTGAGTTTGGACGAAAACCTGCGATTCGCTTTAATGGAGGCCCTGCGGGAGGACTGGGAACAGATTTTGAGCGGGGGAGAGGACGCGTACAGGGAGTCTTTGCGGCAACACCGCAGACTCGGAAAAATGCTGGCGGACCCCATGGGCTATTACCGCCGGTACTTCCGCAGCGGGAGGGAGACCAAGGAGGAAAGCGCCCGGTCCCTTGCCTGCCCCGGAGAGGTGCGGATCAGAAAAAAGCACATCCTGCGTCTGGTCATAGCGGCGGTGGCGGCGGCACTGCTGGCCGGTTCCGCGCTGGCTTATTCACTGACCAACGGGGAATTTTTCACCCGCCTGTTCAACCTTTTCGGCCGAGAGCTGGGATTGGACGCCGGCGTGGCGGATATGTCTCAGCTGGAGGACATGGGCTGTGCGAAGCTGGGGACAATCCTGGAGACGGACGAGCTGCGGTTTGATCTGTTGGACGCGGTATCCGGCGGCTACATGTCGATGGCCGCTATCCGGGTTACCTGCAAGCAGACGGACAGGGTTCTGGAGAATGATGAGGACGGGAACTGCCTGTGGCAGGCCTCATTCAGAGATATCGGCGGCACATTGACGGATGATGCGTCGATCTCGGACGCCGGATATGGATACAGCTATCGCTACGACGATGACGAGATGGAGCTGAAGCCCAATCAGTTTTATCTGATCTTCAACACCAACAGCACCGAGACCGTCCAAGCGGGAACCTATACGCTGGAGCTGCATGATCTGATGAAAAGCGGAGAAAAGGGAGATACGGTTCTTTGTGCGGGAGACTGGACGCTGGAGATCCCGCTGGAGGATGGCGAAAAGTATGCGCGCACAGTATCCTGCGGGGAAACCTATCCGATCGGGAACACGGATTACCTTTTGGAACGCGTTCAGTATTCGCCCCTGTCCATGAATCTGTACTTTTCCTCAGATTGCCAGACCAATCAGTTTGGGAAGGACTTCACCGACTATTCCGTCACACTGAAGGACGGCAAGGTATTGGACCGCCCATGGTTTTGCTGCGGTATCAGCAGCGGCAGCGACGCCAGCGGAACCACGGCAAATGTAACGCTGGAATTCAATGCGCCATTGAACGTAAACGAGATCGAATCCGTGCAGTTCAGCGGAAATTCCGTGGACCTGGACGGACGGAAATGAACCACATGGCGGGCGGCATCCGTGCGCTGCCTGCTGTTTGCGTACGTTTTTTTGCACGGAGCCGAACGAACTCAGAGCAAAAAAACCCGCCCCACCGAAAAACGGTGGGGCGGGTTTAAAAACCTTCTGGCAGATCAGTCCGTCACATAGGGCAGCAGGGCGATCTGACGGGCGCGCTTGATGGCCTCGGTCAGCTCGCGCTGATGCATGGCACAGGTGCCGGTGGTGCGGCGGGGCAGGATCTTGGAACGCTCAGAAAGCAAGCGGCGAAGCTTCGCGGCGTCTTTATAGTCGATAAACTCGGCCCTGTCCGCGCAGAACTGGCAGACCTTGCGGCGCTTGTTCCGGTTCATGGGACGAGAGGGTCTGGAATCACGATCATAAGGCATAGTAGTTTCCTCCTTTTACAAAAATGACGCTGAAAAACGATCAGAACGGCAGTTCGCCGTCTTCTTCCCCGATTTCAGCAAAATCGGAGTGGGCGTCCACGGGAGCCGGGGCGCGATTGCCGCCAGCGGGTGCGTCGTAAGCTGGGGCATGATAGCCGCCGGATTCTCCGTCGCGCTTGGAATCCCCAAAGTACACGTTGTCGGCCACGACCTCGGCGGAGCGGCGTTTGTTGCCCTCCTTGTCGGTCCAGTCGCGGAGCTGCAGCCGGCCCTCCACAACGGCCATGCGGCCCTTAGTGAAGTACTTGCTGACAAATTCTGCGGTGGCGCGCCAGGCAACGACGTCAATGAAATCTGTCTCCTTCTCGCCGCCCTGAGACTTGAAGTCCCGGTCCACAGCAAGAGAGAAGGATGTCACGGCGGTGCCGCTTCCGGTGCGGCGCAACTCGGGGTCCCGGGTGAGACGACCCATGAGAATGATCTTGTTGAGCATCGCTTTGTCCTCCTTATTCGCCCTTGCAGACGATCAGGGAACGCATGACGCCGTCGGTAATGCCGAGAATACGGTCCAGCTCCCGGGGGAACGCTGCGGGGCTGGTGAACGTCATCAGCACGTAATAGCCCTCGGTCTTGAAGTTGATGGGATAGGCCAGCTTGCGGCTGCCCCACTCTTCGACTTCCACGTTGGAGCCGTTCTGCTCAGCGAGAGTTTTGAACTTTGCCACCAGGGCGGCGGTGTTCTCCTCACTCTGTGCGGGGTCGATAATGTAGACGACCTCATAATTGGCGGTAACTTTTGCCATTTTTGCACCTCCTTTTGGACATATGGCCCCCATTCAAAGATGGGGACAAGGATATGCCTGCATACTGCAAGCCCTATCATTATACAGGAAAACGGTCAAATGTCAAGAAATATCTGAATTTTGTAGGTCCTGTCGGTTTCCCGACGGGGCCTACGAAATCAATCCTTCCGTTTAACGCAGTCCGCCGGAGCGCCGATCAAGGGAGTACTTTTTACGACTTTTGCAGCAGCAAAATGTCTTCGGGCCTGACGGCGACGGTGACCGTCTTTTCTTCCTCATGAGCCGCCCATGCGGCCTTGTCAAGCTCAATCCGCAGCAGCGGCGCATCCTGCGCCGCGTTCACGGGCCGGAGCAGGACGATGGAGCCAAACACATCGTCAATTACCTTTACTACCACGCAGGAAAAGGCGTTTTCCTCGCCCTGGGCGGCAAAGCGAATGCGGTGGGACCGAATGCCTGCCACGGCGGTCTCCGACGGGACGGCGCGGTTGCAGGCCAGCGTCAACCCCCATTCGGGAAGGAGAACGGACTCGCCCGAGGGCTTTGCGGCCGCAAAATTTTTACAGCCGGAGAGCCGGGCGGCGGACTCTGTACCGGGGGCTTGGAACAGTGCCTCCAGAGTCTGCACCGGCTGGGATTTCCCGTCGTCCATCACGCAGACCCGACGGCAGTTGCGCCAAGCCTCGCCCCGGTCATGGGTGACCCAGAGCACTGTGCCGGAGAAAGCGGAGAGTGTTTTCGAAAGTTCCAGTTCCAGCTGGTATTTGAGATAGCTGTCCAGCGCGGAAAAGGGTTCGTCCAGCAAAATTGCCCGGGGCTGGGAGGTTAGGATGCGCGCCAGCGCCGTTCGCTGCTGCTGTCCTCCGGAGAGGGCGGCGGGGCGCTTCATGGCGACGTCCTCGAGATGAAACTGCCGCAGCTTTTCCGCGACAATGGCGTCTCGTCCCGCCTTGTCCTTTGCGGCCACGGCAATGTTTTGCGCCACGGTCATATTGGGAAACAGGGCGTACTGCTGAAACAGGTAACCCACGTTTCGACGCTGGGGAGGCAGGTCAATCTTTGCGGCGCTGTCAAACAGCACCTGTCCATCCAGCTCGATGCGCCCTTCGTCAGGGCGGAGTATGCCCGCGATACATTTGAGCGTCACGGACTTGCCGCAGCCGGAGGCGCCCAGAAGCGCCAAAGTTTCGTTTCCCGCCCAGAACTGCGATTCCAATCTAAACGTTCCCAGGCGCTTGTGAATATCCACACGTAGCATCAGCGCCGCCCTCCTCGCTGCCGGGTTTCCAGCAGGTTCACCGCCAACAGAACCACGGCGGAGATCGCTAGATTCACCAGCACCCAGCGGGTGGCTCCGGCATCGTCCCCGGTGCGCCAGAGCTGATAGACGGTGGTGGAGATGGTGGCGGTGCGGCCCGGCGTGTATCCGGCGATCATGGAGGTGGCGCCGTATTCGCCCAGAGCCCGGGCGAAGGCCAGCACGGTCCCCGCTAAAATTCCCTGCTTGCAATAGGGCATCCGCACGCGCCAGAAAATATAGGAGTTGGAAAGGCCCAGCGTCCGCCCCGCGTCCGCCAGTGTCTCGTCAAAGGACTCAAAGGCCCCCCGGGCGGTGCGGTACATCAGCGGGAACGCCACCACAACGGTGGCGAAAATCGCACTCCACCAGGTCATGACCAGCTTTATGCCAAAGTGGGCCAGAACCCAACCACCCACGACCCGGTTGGGTCCCAGCAGGCGCAGCAGCAGATAGCCCACCACCGTGGGCGGAAGGACCAGCGGCAGTGTCAGCACCACGTCCAGAATGCCCTTTGCAAGGCGCGGAAGTCGGGCGATGTAATACGCAGCCATAAGGCCCAGAAAGAACACCGCCACAGTGGAGATGGCGGAGATCCGCAGGGAGTTATAAAGTGGGTACCAGTCCATGGAGGCTCCTTTCTGTGGGAAGCTCCCACAAGGGGGTTCATGCCGCGTACACAACGGCGGACTTTACTATGGCTGCCGCGCGGGCGGAGACGGAAATCTTCACCCGCGCGGTTTTTGCGTTGCTGTTAATTCACTGCGGTGAAGCCTACGGATTCAAAAATAGACATCGCGTCGGAGGTGGAGAGATAGTCCAAAAATGCCTTTGCCTCGGCGGGATGCTTAGAACCCGACAGCACGGCGGCGGGATAGATCACCTGACCGCACATCTCGCTTGTGGCGCTGTCCACCACGGTGAGGCTGGCGGAATATGCGTCGGTGGCGTAGATCACGCCGCAGTCCACACTGCCCTCGGAGACCTGGGTGGTGACCTCCTTCACGTTGGAGCCATAGGTCAAGACGCCGGCGGCGTTCAGCGCGTTCTCATCCAGCCCATAGAAGGAGAAAATCTTCTGGGTATACTGGCCCACGGGCACGTCGCTGTTGCCCATCGCCATCAGAATATCGCCGGCCTTCAGATGCTCCGCCAGCTGGTCAAAGCTCGTGATGCCCTTGGGGTTGTCCTTGGGAACCACCAGAGTTACCTTGTTCTCCAGCAGGTTCATGCGCGTGGAGGCGTCGATCATGTCCAGACCGTCGGGATTCTTGTCCGCGTCGCCTTTCAGGGAACCGTCCAGTGCGTTCATCTGCTTTTGCGCAGCGGAGATGAACAGATCGCAGTCCGCACCCTCTTTGATCTGCGTCAGCAGTGTACCGGAGGATTCATAGGTGGGGGTGACGGTGACGTTGGGAGCCACGGTCTTGTAAGCCTCAATGATCTGGTCGATGGTCTCCGTCATGGATGCGGCGGCGAAAACAGAGATCTCCACCGGCTCGACGGTAGGGGCGGAGGAGGCGGCTCCGGAACCGGACGCGGAACCGGAGGATGCCGCAGGCGCGGCGGCGCCGCAGGCGGCCAGAGACAGAGACATCGCTAGGGTCAATGCAATTGCAAGAGCTTTTTTCATGTATATAACCTTCCTTTCGTTGGTTGGCGACTTCGGGCCGCCGGAGGTGGGCGCCCGAGACGGGGCGCCGTATTCTGAACTCCCGGAGGAGATTGCAGACCGTGATGCTCGAACAAGGCAAACGATCAAGGAAAAGCACCGCGCCCGCAGCGGGCGCGGTGGGACTTATTTTCCGAAGGGGCAGTCCGGCCAGTGGCAGGGCTTGCAGCCCAGGCACAGCCCGCCGTTGCCCAATGCCACGATCTCGCTCCGGGAGACGGGAATACCCGCCGCCACCGTCGGAAGAACCAGATCGAACACCGTGGCTCCGGCAAACATGACACAGCCGGGAAGACCCATGACGGGCGTACCGTCAGAAAAATAACCCAGCAGGAACATGGCTCCGGGCAGGACGGGAGCGCCGTAGGTGACAATTTCCGCGCCCGCCGCCCGGATGCCGCCGGGGGTGTTGTCGTCGGGGTCCACGCTCATGCCGCCGGTGCAGAGCACCAGATCCACGCCCTTGGCCCGGACCTGATTGATGGCGATGGCCACATTTTCCACACCGTCGCCGGAAAAGATCTGGGCGACGGTTTCAATCCCCATGTTTTCCAGCTTTCTTTTCACTGCCGGGGTAAATTTGTCTTCAATCAGGCCATTTTTTACCTCGCTGCCGGTGGTGACGATGCCGGCGGTTTTCAGCTTGTAGGGAAGAACATTCAAAAGGGGCGTACTCCCCGCCGCCTCTGCCGCCGTCTCCAGCGTGGTTTCCGGTACCACCAACGGGATGACCCGCATTCCGGCCAGCTTGTCGCCGGCTTTCACCGCCGTTCCGCCCTTTCGGGTGGCCAGCATCACGTCCGGAACGGTATTCACGGCGTTGAGCCTCTCCGCGTCCACGGTAAAATACCCGTCGCACTCTGCGAACAGCTCGATCTTGCCCTCTTTGATGTCCTCCGTCGGGCGGATATTCCGGCCCATAGCGAGCTTGCACAGCCGCATAGCCGCGTCGTCCTCATGGAGCATCCCGGGGTGCAGCTCCCAGACGTACAGATGCTCTTTCCCCATGGAGAGAAGTACCGGGACATCCTCCTCCGTCACTACATGGCCCTTGCGGAACCGGGCGCCCTTGAACTCGCCGGGAATAATCTGGGTCAGATCGTGACACAGCACGTGGCCGATGGCCTCCTGCGTTTTGATGAGCTTCATGCTTTTGCCTCCAGAATTTCAATGTTGTCTCCGGCGCGGACCGTTCACTCCCGCATCACCACGGCGAAAATGCCTTCCGTGGGCATGACGCACTTGCCGACGGCTTTTTTGACAGCGCAGTCGCTGTGACACTCCTTGCCGATCTGGGTGACCGCAACCTCGGAATTCCCGATGCGCAGGTGATCCTCTGCGGCAGGTGCTTCAAAGCGATGCTCACGGGATTGATGTTCTCCGCGAAGATACCGTCGGTCAGAGGAATGGGGCAGGCGGCTGCCATTGGCGGTCATATATAGCTCCTCGTAACGGCAGCGGCAGTTGCACAGGTTTGTCACCGAAGGCCGCAGATATCGGATAGTCCGGCCACTGCCGTCGGTCATAGGTGGCTCCGTGATACTCAAATAAGGTTAACGAAAGCAGTTTAGCATCTCTGCCAATAGAAGTCAAGAAAAGAGAAAATTTTGGCTCCTTGACGGGCTTTTCGGCAGGTGTTATTCTTTTAATAGAAGAACGGGGGGGGGAAAACCGATGGATTGGGTGCGTACGCTTCAAATTCGCCCCGGCGTCACTGCGATAATCGGCGGTGGGGGGAAGACCTCTCTTTTGCGGACGTTGGGGGAAGAATTGGTGAAGGCGGGCTATAAAGTTCTGCTATGCACCACCACGAAGATTTTTCCGTTCGACGGACTGCCCTGTGTGACGGAGACGGGGACAGACGCGCTGCTGGTGGCACGGGCGCAGGGAGGCCTGATCTGCGCCGGGATGCTTTTGGACAACGGCAAGCTGACTGCTCCGGCGGCGCCGATGACGCAGCTTGAAGCGCTGTTTGATTATGTGCTTGTGGAGGCCGACGGCTCGGCGCACCTTCCGCTGAAAGCCCACGCGCCACACGAGCCGGTGATCCCGGCGGAGACGGCGCAGACGATCTGCGTGGTGGGGGCCTCCGGTTTTGCAAAGCCCATCCGAGAGGCGGCTCACCGTCCAGAGCTCTATGCCAGGCTGGCGGGCGCGGCGGAGACAGACCTTGTTACGCCGGGTCTGGCTGCCGCCGTTTTGACAGCGGAGAAGCTTCACAGCCGGGTGCTGGTGAATCAGGCGGAGCTGGCGGTCCCCGAGGCAAAAGAGCTGGTTGGACTTTTGGGCTGTCCGGCTGTGGCGGGGTCCTTAAAGCTTGGAAAGATTTTTTGACCGCTTTGGGGCGGAGAAAGAGAGCACGATCATGCTGACAGTGATTCGCGGTGCGGGAGATATTGCGACGGGAGCGGCCCTGCGCCTGTGGCGCAGCGGTGTGCAGGTGGTGATGACCGACCTGCCAAGCCCCACTGCTATTCGGCGTACAGTCTGCTTTTCCCAGGCCATCGTACTGGGACGGGTCACAGTGGAGGACGTGACGGCGGTTCGGGCGGAATCAGCTGAGGAGGCGCTCGCTTTATTAAAGGAGTGTGTCATCCCTGTTTTGTCGGACCCGGAGGGAACGTGTATTTCCCGACTGCGGCCCGACGCGGTGGTGGACGCCATCCTCGCAAAAAAAAATCTGGGGACAAAAATGACCGACGCGCCCGCCGTGGTGGGCGTGGGTCCTGGCTTCACGGCAGGGGTTGACTGCCACGCGGTGGTGGAGACGATGCGTGGCCACACGCTGGGCCGGACGTACTATAAAGGTTCCGCTCTTCCCAACACGGGCATACCCGGACTTATTGGCGGTTTTTCCGGTGAGCGGGTCCTCCGGGCTCCGGCGGACGGCGTGTTCCGTCAGAAGCTGGATATCGGCGCGCAGGTGACGGAGGGCGATGTGGCCGGTGAAGTGGAGGGCGTTCTGATGTACTGTACCCTCACCGGCGTCCTGCGGGGCATTCTGGCGGATGGCACGCCGGTTTTCAAAGGTATGAAGGCCGGGGATGTGGACCCCCGGGGGCAGGAGGCCAATTGCTTCACCGCATCGGACAAAGCGCTGGCGGTGGGCGGCGGCGTACTGGAGGCGGTTTTTCACCTGACACGGGGCGCTGCAATGTAAGAACGCGGGCCGGTATCAAAAGATACCGGCCCGCGTTTTTCCTTTTATTTAAAACGATCAGTAAGCGCTCTCCATCTCCTGCACCTGCCGGTAAAGCTGGTCGTTTACCGGAACGGCAATGCCGTGCCTTGCGGCAAGACGGCGGATGGTTCCGGAGAACAATTCCACCTCGCTTTTCCGATGTGCTTTCCCATCCTGCCGCATGGACGGCTCCCCGCTGCCGGGGAAAGTCTGAATGATGGAGTCCCACTCTGCCACGTCCTGCTCAGACAGCGGCACGCCTTCGGCGTTGGCCACCTGGACGACCTCCCGCATGGCGCCCAGCATGGCGTCTCGGGCCGGACCCGGAACCTGCAGTCCGCCGTATCCGCATTGGAATACCATGGCCGCCTGATTACAGCCTGTATTGCAAAGTAGCTTGCTCCACATGTGGACCCGAATGTCCTCCGGCAGGGAGTAGGGAAATCTCACCCGGTCAAAAAAGGCAGTCAGCAACCGCAGACGGCGGTCGTCCTGTCCCGCAGGAACGCCCAGCGCCAGCTCACCAAAGATAGGGCAGGAGGCCCGGTTTCCCTCCTTCACGGCGGACATCTTCTGCGCGACGCACCAAACGATCTTCTCTGTTCCAAAGGTGTCGGACAGGATCTGCTCGCTGGCAATGCCGTTGAGAGCGGAGATAATGGTGGTATCCGGTCCCACCAAGTGGCGGCATTCGGCGATGCTGGTCTCCAACGCGCCGAATTTCACCGCAAACAGCAAAAGATCCAGCGGTTCATTCTCTGCCGCCGCGTCGACATAATGAAACGCGCAGCGCTCCCCATTGAGGAATACGCCCTCTTTCTTATAGCGGGCGGTGCGTCCCGCGTCCGCCAAGACCTTCACGTTTTCATAACCTGCGCCCTGCGTGAGCTGATGCGCAAAAATGACGCCCAGCGCGCCCAGCCCAACGATACCGACCGTTTGGATCTCTTTCATCATAAACGCTCCCTTTTAAAAAATAGACAGAAAGCGGGAGCCGACAGGCTCCCGCTTTGGAGGCTCAGCACGCAATCTTTTCCAGCCAGCGCAGGTCATAGGGCTCAAACACCGCTTTTTCATAAGCGTTCACGTCCAGCTTCGTGCCGTCCCAGTCGGAGTGAATGTCGCCGTTCTGCTTGATCAGGATATCGTACAGAATATCAAAGGTTACACCGCTTCGACTGTCCTGCTCCACAATCGTGGAGTAAGGCAGGGTCTTATGATAGGTCAGCTCCATACCCTTATAGTCAAAGTGGAATCCGCAGCGCATACGGCAGCCTTCCAGACCGGTGTACCGGGAGATCTTCTTCAGATCACTGAGGATGATGTCGCCAGCCTCGTCATAGAGGTTTTCCGGCGTGGTGGCGGTATAGTCGAAGCGGAACTGGATGTTGGCGCCGGGGATTTTGCGGAATCGCTCCAGATAGGGAATCAGGTCCGCTTTCGGATAATCTTTATAGAGCACGCAGTTGATGCGGAAGGGAACCGCCAAGCGGCTCAGCAGAGCGTCGTTGGACTCCACCACGTACTTCTGCATATGGCGGGAGACGTTGATGCATGTGATTTTGTCCCGGTTACGGCGGGTGAACTCCACAATGTCGTTTTCGGACTGATGCTCGGATATCGGCAACGTTGTATTAATATAGACTTTGTGGGTGGCGGGGATATGATCCAGCATGCTTTGCAGCACGTCGAGGTCGGCCAGCGGCTCGCCGCCGGTAAAGACAAAGTCGCACTCGGGCGTGATGGCATCCATTTGGTCAATGCTCCGGCAGATACTCTCTGCGGAGAACCCCGTCAGGTCGGCATACTCCCCTTTGTTGATGCAGAAGGGACAGTGGTTATGGCAGTCGTAGGGGACGAAGATGGTGACGGTGGCGCCGCCTTCCCGCGTCTTATAGGGATGAATCATGTTGATCGGCCTTTCCGTTAAGAATCATGGAAAATGGAGATGGCATATTCTCCGGCTTTTCATATACGATTTATCATTTTACTTCATTATTTTAATGAGGTCAAGAGAAACCACGAAAAATAGAGATGAAAAAATCGGGGAACAGGGAAAATGCTGTACATAGTTCGCGGCAAATGCTATAATAATCGGAAAATGAATGAGCATGCGGATTTGGAAAGGAGGTGGGCGTGATGACTGTGCTGCAGTCTGCGCTGGATGTTCTGACGGCGGTGCTTACGGCTTATCCGCTGGCGGGTACGTGGTTTTCCGCCGTTGTGCGCTTTTTGTTCCCGGTGCTGGCGGTGCTGATTCTCACGCGGGCGATTCGAGGCCTTTTGAAGATCCCCCATACGCCGGAAACCTGGGGCCAGCTGAGTCTTCCAAACGGTACGCCCATCCCGCTGACGCATTGGGAGAATATCATTGGTCGGAACAAGACGGCAGATGTGCTTTTGACCTATCCCAGCATTTCCCGGCAGCACGCGGCCCTTTGCCGGGGCGAGTCCGGGAGCTGGATGCTGTATGATCTGGACTCAAAGGGCGGAACGGAGCTAAACGGCGAGGCGGTGACAGCTTCCACCCCGGTGAAGATGGGGGATACCATTACCCTGGGCGGTGTGCCGCTGATTTTCCTGCCCCAGACCCTGGGAGAACGGGAGGATCTGGAGCGCCGACGGCAGGCCGAGCGGCCCGCCACTGTCTGGCCGTCATTTTTGTGGCTGACGCTGTTTCAGGCCTTAGCCTGCCTCCAGTTGATTGTAGCGGAGGGAACGAAGGCGTCTATCACACTGCCGCTGACCTTTCTGGGACTGACGGCGGTGATGTGGATTTATTATGCGGCGCTGCGGGCAACAAAATGCGTGGGGTTCGAGATGGAGACGATCGCGTTTTTCCTGTCCACGCTGTCCCTCTCCATCACGGCGTCCTCCGCACCGCTGTCTCTGCCCAAGCAGTTTATCGCGGTGGTGCTGGGCCTGGGCCTGTTTTTGCTCCTGGGCCTGGCTCTGCGGGACCTGAGCCGGGTGCAGAAGCTCCGCTGGCTCTCCGCCGCAGCGGCCATGGGACTTTTGGGAATCACGCTGGTGCTGGGCAGCCGTGTGTTTGGGGCGAAAAACTGGATTATTTTGGGGCCGCTGTCCTTTCAGCCCTCTGAAATTGCGAAGATCTGCTACATCTTTGCCGGGTCCGCCACGCTGGAGCGCCTGTTCCGCAGACGGAACCTGACGCTGTTTATCATTCTCACCGGCGTTTGCATCGGATGTCTGGGCCTGATGAGCGACTTCGGCACCGCCGCCATCTTTTTTGTCACGTTTCTGGTCATCGCCTATCTCCGCTCCGGAGATTTTGCCACGCTGGGCCTGATTTGCGGCGCGGCGGTTTTTGGCGCGGGCATTATCGTGAAGTTCAAGCCGTATATTCTGGGCCGGTTCGCAACCTGGGGCCACGCGTGGCAAAACGCCTCCGTGGGCGCGGCCTATCAGCAGACCCGGACCATGTCCGCCGCGGCCAGCGGCGGCCTCGTGGGCATGGGAGCCGGGAACGGCTGGCTCCACCGGGTTCCCGCGGGGGACACCGATCTGGTTTTCGGCATGCTGTGCGAGGAGTGGGGCCTTGTGATCGCGGTGTTGGCCGTGGCGTCCATCGTGACGCTGGCGGTATTTGCTGTTCGGGCCTGCCGGGTGGGACGGTCCAGCTTTTATATCATCGCCGCCTGCGCCGCCGGGTCGCTGCTGGTGTTCCAGACCTGCCTGAACGTCTTCGGATCCGTGGATATTCTGCCACTTACAGGCGTGACGCTGCCCTTCGTCTCCAACGGTGGGTCCGCCATGATGTCGGCGTGGGGACTGCTGGCCTTTTTGAAAGCCACGGATACCCGGGAGAACGCCAGCTTTGCCATCCGGCGAGGCCCGGGCCGAAGGCTGACGGAGGATGCCCGCCGCCGGACGGAACCGGTGCGGGAGGACGAGTTCCGCAAAGAGGAGGGCAGTCATGAGGAAAATTGAGAAGCGGGCGTTCGTTTGCCTGGTTCTGGCGGGACTGCTGCTGTTGGGCATGACGTTCTTTGTAGGGGAGTTTCTTGTCAAGGGCGGAAGCTGGGCATCCTCGGCGTTTAACCGCCATCTCTACAACAACGAGGGCGTTTTGACCAGCGGCACGGTGCTGGACCGCGACGGGGACACCCTCAGCGCCGTGGACGAAAACGGAAACCGCACCTATTACCAAAACGCGACGGTCCGCAAGGCCACGCTGCACGCCGTGGGCGATTTACAGGGCAACATCGGCACCGGTGTGCTGAATGCGTTTGCCGACAAGCTGACGGGGTACGATCTTGTCAACGGCGCATTTTCGGCGCATCAGGGAAACACAATGTATCTGACCATAGACGCCCGGTATAATTTCGAGGCGTATCAGGCCTTGAACGGCCATGCAGGGACGGTGGCGGTATACAATTACAAGACGGGGGAGATTCTATGCATGGTCTCCGCGCCCAGCTATGACCCACTGAACGTCCCATCGGATATTCTGGACAGCGACCGGTACAAGGGCGCGTATTTGAACCGGTTCCTGTCCTCCACGTTTACGCCGGGCTCCGTGTTCAAGACTGTGACGGCGGCGGCGGCCATTGAAAAACTGAAGGACTACGACACCCGCACCTGGAATTGCGAGGGCTCGGTAAAGATTGGGGACGACACCATTGTCTGCTCCGGAACCCACGGTGAGGAGACATTTGAGCAGGCTCTGGCCAACTCCTGCAATGTGGCGTTTGCGGAGATGGCGGTGGAGCTGGGGGCGGACACGCTGGCATCCTATACGGACAAGGCGGGACTGACGGACAGCTATTCCGTCAGTGGCCTTCCCACCGCCAAGGGGACTTTCGATTTTGACGGAATTACCGACGACCAGCTGGGCTGGGCCGGCGTGGGGCAGTTCCACGACGCGGTAAATCCCTGTGCCCTCATGGTCTATATGGGAGCCATCGGAAACGGCGGCAGTGCGGCCGTGCCGAAGCTGATTTTGAAGACCCGGGACAACCTGGGCCTTCCCACCTCGCTGAATCTGACCCACCACACCGGACGTCTCATCAGCGCAAAGACCGCTGAAATTCTTTCAGAGCTGATGGCCAACAACGTGACCGTGACCTACGGAACGGATCGCTTTCCCAATATGGATATTTGCGCCAAATCCGGAACGGCGGAGGTCGGCGGAGGCAAGAAGCCCAACGCCTGGTTTGCCGGTTTCCTGCGGGGGGACGACACCCCCTATGCCTTTGTGGCGATGGTGGAAAATGGCGGCGGCGGCGCGTCCGTTGCCGGAACGGTGGCGGGCAAGGTGTTGAGCGTAATCGTCAACGGATATTCATAGTATCTCCGTTTTAAAAGCGTTGAGGATGATTTTTAATCGGAAATACATGGACGGGTCTTAAACCAAGCGCAGGGCAGGAATGGCGCGGACGGGTGATTTCCAACCAGGGGTTTTGAATAAAAAATCAGGATGGGGAAGCGCTGCGCTGCTCCGGAAATTTTAAAGACCGGGGAGACAGAAATGAAGGAAGACTTTACAAGTAAAAAACGGCTCATGGATACAGGAAGCATTGCCTCCGCCGCCGGACTGGCGTTCTATTTTCTGGGACAGGGACTGAGTCTTCCGAGGCTCGTCACCGGGATCGTGACCGCGGCGGCAACGCTGCTGTCTTTGGGGACGCTGTTTTTGATGATCGCCTGCCGTCAGGATGGGGGAAAGGCTGTTGTCTCCGGCAATCGTCTGGTGGGGCAGGGATCGCTGACGGTGTTATTGGCGATGGCCTTGGTAGTTATTCTGAAGGAAATCGGCTTGCTCCAGTAATAGAAAGAATCGCCGCATGGCGGCGATCCGTGCCGTACAAAAGCCGCGGGGCAGATTTTAATCTGCCCCGCGGCTTTTTGTGTCCTTACCACACCAAGGTGGAGAAATAGTCTTCAACGGTTTCCGCACGGCGGATCAGCTCTGTGGAGCCGTCCTCCCGCAGAAGAAGCTCGGCAGAGCGGAGCTTTCCGTTGTAGTTGTATCCCATGGAGAAGCCGTGGGCGCCGGTATCGTGGATAACCAGCAGGTCGCCCCGGTCGATCTTGGGCAGCATCCGGTCAATGGCGAACTTGTCGTTGTTTTCGCACAGGCCGCCCACAACGTCGTACTTGTGGTCGCAGGGGGCGTCCTCCTTGCCGGAGATGCTGATATGGTGATAGGACCCATACATGGCGGGGCGCATCAGGTTGCAGGCGCAGGCGTCCACACCGACATATTCCTTATAAATATGCTTTTCGTGGACGGCCCGGGTAATCAAATGGCCGTATGGGGCCAGCATGAACCGGCCCAGCTCGGAACAAAGAGCCACGTCGCCCATCCCGGCGGGGACCAACACCTCTTCATAGACCTTTCGCACGCCCTCACCGATGGCGGCAATGTCGTTTTCCGGCGCGTCCGGAAGATAGGGAATGCCCACGCCGCCGGAGAGATCAATAAACGTGATGTGGCAGCCCGTCTCCTCTTTTAGCTCTACCGCCAGTTGAAACAGAACCTTGGCGAGAGCCGGAAAGTATTCGTTGGAAAGTGTGTTGGAGGCCAGGAACGCGTGGAGCCCGAACTCTCTGGCGCCCTTGGCGCGCAGCAGCTTATAGGCCTCGGCGATCTGGGCGCGGGTCATGCCGTACTTCGCGTCGCCGGGGTTATCCATCACCTGAAACCCCTCCCGGGTCTCGCCCAGAGTAAACATGCCGCCGGGATTGTACCGGCAGCAGACCTTTTCGGGAATATGGCCGATGGACTGCTCCAGAAATTCCACATGGGTGATATCATCCAGATTGATAATGGCTCCCAGTTTATCCGCCAATCTGTATTCCTCGGCGGGGGTGTTGTTGGAGGAAAACATAATTTCTTCGCCCCGGATGCCACATTTGTCGGACATCAGCAGCTCCGTAAAAGAGGAACAGTCGCAGCCGCAGCCCTCCTCATGGAGGAGCTTCAGAATCGCGGGGGTGGGAGTGGCCTTCACGGCGAAATACTCCCGGAAGCCGCGGTTCCATGCGAAAGCGGCTTTCAGCCGCCGGGCGTTTTCCCGGATACCCTTTTCATCATAGATGTGGAAAGGTGTGGGGTACTGGGCCGCGATGGCGTCCAGCTGGTCTTTTGTCACAAAGGGCTTTTTCATTGGGAAACCTCACAATTTAATTCAAGTCCGTTCCTTCTAAGAACGTTTCTATTTTAATGCGGATATAGCTGGAATGTCAAGGAAAAACGCGAAATATGACGAATGTGATAAATTTCATACGCACATCGTTTTATTCTATGAAAGTTAATCCATATATCGAAATCAACGGTTGAAATTCCCCCTCCGTTCGCCTACAATGAAGGATAAAAAGAGCGGCCCCAAATGGGCGAAAGGAGCGGTCATATGGAAAAGATAACGGTCAACGCAGTGGGAGAGGCCTGCCCCATCCCTGTGGTCAAAGCTACAAAGGCCATGCAGGCCATGAAAGAGGCCGGGACACTGGAAGTTTTGGTGGACAACGACCCTGCGGTTCAGAACCTGAGCCGTATGGCGGCGGGACACCACTTCGCCGCGAAGGCGGAGGAGCGGGGAAACGGCGTCCGCGCCGTGGTGATTGACGTAACCGGCCCAGTGAGCCCCGTCGAGCTGAACGCGGCGGACTATGCCTGTGACCTGCCCGCCTCCGGTGATTTTGTGGTGGCGGTGGACACCGACGCCATGGGCCGGGGCAGCGACGAGCTTGGGAAAACACTGCTGAAGGGCTTTTTGTTTGCGGTGAGTCAGCTCCCCAGTCTTCCCAAAACCATTCTGTTTTATAACGGCGGCGCGCACTTGACCTGCAGTGGGTCCACCTCACTGGAGGATCTGAAGAACTTGGCGGACAAGGGTGTGGAAATCCGCACCTGCGGCACCTGCCTGAATTTTTATGGGCTGACGGACCAATTGGCGGTGGGCAGCGTTACCAATATGTATGAGATCGTGGAGACGCTGGCCAAGGCCGGAAAAGTGGTCAAGCCGTGATCTATCTGGATAACGCCGCCACCACCCGGCCCAAGCCTCCTGTGGTGGGACAGGCTATTCTGGCCGCGCTGGAGGGTTTTGGCAACAGCGGTCGGGGAGCCCACGACGAGGCTCTGACCGCTGCACGGACGGTTTACGACGCCCGGGAAAAGCTGGCGGTGCTGTTCGGCTGCGACAGGCCGGAACGGGTGTGCTTTGCCCAAAACTCCACGGAGGCGCTGAACGCGGCCATCACGGGTCTGTTCGGCCCTGGCGACCACGTGATCTCCACGGACCGGGAGCACAACTCTGTCCTCCGGCCGCTGTACCGACTGCGGGCGCAGGGCGGGGAAGTGGATTTTGTCCCCGCTGACCGGCAGGGGCAGATTGATTATGCGAATTTTGAAAAACTGCTGAGGCCTAACACCAAAGGCGTGGTCTGTACCCATGCCTCCAACCTCACCGGCGACGTTACGGATCTTGTCCGGGTGGGAGATTTCTGCCGCGCCCACGCTCTGGTATTCGTTCTGGACGCATCCCAGACGGCAGGGGTGCTGCCCATTGACATGGCGGCACAGGATATTGGCGTGGTGTGCTTCACCGGGCACAAGAGTCTATACGGCCCGCAGGGGACCGGCGGACTGTGCGTGGGCGCGGACGTGGAGCTCCGGCCCTTTAAGGTGGGCGGCACCGGCGTGCAGAGCTTTTCGGAGACCCAGCCCATGGAGTATCCCACCCGCATGGAGGCCGGGACTCTAAACGGCCATGGCATCGCGGGACTGAATGCTGCGCTGGACTGGCTGAACGAGGCGGGAATGGACCGTGTCCGTGCCCACGACTGCTCTCTGGCCCGCCGGTTTTACGGAAATGTAAAACAGCTTCCCGGTGTAACGGTATACGGCGATTTTTCGGCGGAGATCCGTGCGCCCATTGTGACCCTGAATCTGGGGCAGAGAGACAGCGCCATGGTCTCCGACGAGCTGGAGCACCGGTTTCACATTGCCACCCGCCCGGGCGCCCATTGCGCGCCAAGACTTCATAGTGCGCTTGGGACGGAAGAACAGGGCGCGGTGCGGTTTTCCTTTGGGTACTTCAACACGGAGGCGGAGACGGACGAGGCTGCCGCCGCCGTGAAAACGCTGGCGGAGGAACTGTGATGGAGGAAACGGTCTGCATTGTGACGTTTCCCACCACTGCGGGGGCCATGGCCATGGAAAAGGCCTGCCGCGCCGAGGCCCGACCGGGACGGCTGATCCCGGTGCCCCGCAGTGTCACCGCAGGGTGCGGTATGTGCTGGATGGCCCCGAAGGACAGCCGGGAGGTTCTGGAAGAACTGGTGGTCCGGCGGAAAATTCAGATTGACGGTATATACGACATGGCCATGCCGCGGTGAGAAGCTTGCTGCGCAGTAATAAGGAGCGAATATGGATATCGCAGGGAATTGCGGCGAGTGCGTCCATTTTGACTATGACGAGGAGACGGACGCCAACTTCTGCAACATGGACCTGGACGAGGACGAGATGGAGCGCTTTTTGCGTGCCGATGCCCGCGCCTGTCCGTTTTATCGCCGGGGTGGCGACTATGAAACCGCCCGACGGCAGTAAGCCAAAAGGTCATAAATCATCAGTGAGTCGGAGAGGTCCGTGAGACCTCTCCGACTCACTGCGTTTCAGACGCGGGTCCGGGCGGACGTTTGGATTTGAAAGGGCATATACTGGTTCAAGGACGGGTAGGACCAGGAAAACCCGCACATCTTCGGTTCCGGGGAATCGCGGCCAGCAGTCCCCTGCGACAGAAGTAAGCACATTTAGATAGCCAGGCCGGTTCGCCATATTGAGCGCGAGGCCGGAAAAAATCAACTGTCGCGGCGGAAAAGAAGACCGGTGCATTTATATCGGACTGCCCGCTGCGGAATAAGGAGGACATTATGAATCAAGCCTATGTCGGCGCATTTGCTGCCGCTCAGTCCCACGCATCCAATGGGAGTGCTGCCGCTCCAGACGAAATGCATAGCGGGCTGGCCACTCCGGCAGTTCAGAGCCGTCCGACATCTATGCTTATTTGCGAAACGCCCACATGGCCCGCCGCTACGCCGCAGGTGACCCTACCGGCACAGCGAAGCGCCGATCTTCCCCGGACTATTACGCTTCAGCTGATTCCGGAGGCCCCTTTGAACGGTCAGGGGGCGTATGAGGGTTCCATAAAGGCGCTGCTGAACCGAAATGTCGGGCATTACATCGTGGCATGGTTTTTTATTGGTACGCAGGGCCTGGTGTCCTGGGAGGGATTTTTGCATTCCGTGGGCACCGACTACCTGATTATCTCTCAGCCGGATTTGGACCGGTATATCACTTGTGATCTGTATTCCCTGAAATTCGTCGAGCTCCACGATCAAAAGGGCATGGTACCCGCCTGCGCGGGGACCTGTCACAGGGATGGGACCCGTCCCTGGTAAAATTGTATGGAATTTTGCGGTTGTGCGGTTGTGCGGAAAGAGACGGCGTGTTAAAATCATCATAAAATGCAAAAGGTATCTATACGAAAGAGAGGAACCTAACATGGATTTTACTCAACTGGAAAAAGCCCGCTATTCCCTGCGAAAGTTCAGTGACCGCCCTGTGGAGCAGGAGAAGCTGGACCTGGTGCTGGAGGCTGCCCGCTGCGCTCCCACCGCCCACAACAACCAGCCCCAGCGCATTTTTGTTCTGAAAAGTGCGGAGGCGATGGAAAAGGCGGATACCTGCTCAGCCTACCACTTCCATCCGCCGTTGATGCTGGTAGTGGCTTATAAGGCGGAAGAAGCCTGGGTCCGGGATGGATTCGACAACAAAAATTATGGTGAGATCGATGCTGCCATTGCGGTGACCCAGATGATGCTCCAGGCGGCGGATCTGGGCCTTGGTACCACCTATGTGGGGAATTTCGATCCGCAGGCGCTGCTGGCTCAGTTCCCGGAGATGGAGGGCTGCACCCCAATCGCCATGCTGCCCATCGGCTATCCCGCGGAGGGAGCCCACCCCGCTCGCATTCACGAGGACCGCAAGCCTATGGAGGAGTTCGTCTCGGTTCTATAAAGTGAAGCATCCCCGCGGAGCGTTCCGCGGGGATGCCTTTTTAAATGCTTTTATCTGCGCCGCCCGTGGTATCCCCGGGAGTGGTGGGTGGGTTTCCCGTACCGGTAGTGACGGCGACCCAAAGTCAGCTTCCAGCCGACTCCCGCAACAATCAGAACGCCTATGACGACCAGTGCCACCTTTACGATCGTGCGGCTGAAAAACTGCTGGACGTTGTACCAGAATGTCAGGAGCTTGGAGGCCGCCACATCGTTCAATGCCACCAGCGGCACGGAGGTGTATACCGTACCGTTGTGGGACAGTTCCACGGAGCCCAGCTCCTGTCCGGCGGTGACAGGGGCGTTCACGCTCTCCGGCAGAACCAGCTTTCGGTCAAGGTCCTCCGGCTTCACGTCGTTGGGCAGGACCAGATCCACCTCAGAGGCGGGGTGGACCGCCACACTGTCGATCTTGCTGAGCGACACCGGTACATCCGCCAGCATATCCAAATCCGAGAGAACCTTTTGTGTGGAGAAGTTTGCAAAGCCCCACTGGAACAGGCGCTTTGTCTCGGAAAAGCTCTGTACATCCGCCACTCCGTCGGCTCCCACGACGCGCTCCGCGCCCAGCACCACGCTGATCAAGGTTCGGCTGCCCTGTGTGGCCGTGGAGACAAGGCAGTGTCCCGCCTCGCTGGTGGAGCCGGTTTTGACGCCGTGGGCATTGGAATAGAGATAGCCGTTGGCCCGCCAGTTGGAGAGCAGGTAGTTGGTCGTGTGGAGACGGCGGGTATCGGAGAGGTTGGTGGCGGGAATCTCTGCCACGCCCATGTCGCAGATGGTCATGAATTCAGGATATTTCAGTGCTGCCGTTGTAATGAGGTACAAGTCCCATGCGGAGGTATAGTGCTGAGAGTCATGCAGACCGTTGGGATTGGCAAAGTGGGTGTCCTCGCAGCCAAGCTCCTTGGCCTTGGCGTTCATGGCGTCCACAAAAGAACTCACACTGCCGCTGACCGCCTCGGCCAGCACGTCGCAGGCCTCGTTGGCGGAAACCACCAGCATGCACTTGAGAAAACTTTCCACAGACATGGTCTCGCCTACCTGAATGCCGGCGGAGCTGCCGTCGGAGGCAAGGCCGTTCAGCGCAGAGGAAGAGGCGGTGAGCTGCTGATCCAGCGTCAGCTTTCCCTGATCCACGGCCTCCAACGTCAGCAGCGCGGTCATGATCTTCGTCAGACTGGCGGGATACAACTCATCATGCTCATTCTTTCCATAAAGGATGGTGCCGGTGTCCTTGTCCACCAGCAGCGCGGCCTTGGCCTGAATGTTGGGGTCCGGTACCGGCGTGACCTCTCCGACCGCCGCCGCAGGGACAGCGGAAAAGCTCACCACTGTGAGCAGGAGCAAAAATGCAGAGAAAAAGCGTTTGATTTTCATGACAATCTCCAATAACCTGTGGTATAATGACCGCAGGACAGTCATTACCCAATTTAGACATATATACCACAACAGCGCTCCGCGCCTGTGGTATAATAGCCACAGAACGGCTCTTATACAAATTTGAATTTTACATACCCCGCAGCGGTGTTTCGCACCTGCGTACGGCCGCAGGGCGGCTTTGAGCTATTATGGCCACTTTGCCGACCTGGAGGCGGCTATATCCGGAAGAAACGGTGAGGGTGCGGCTGCCATTTGACAGGAGGCCCGTTATTCTGCATGCTATTTCAGTATAACAAATTTTTCGGGGGAGTTCAACCGTGGAAAGACAAATCCGACCGACAAAAACGGAGAAAATTCTGCTAATTCTGACAGCGGCTTTTCTCTGTCTGATGCTGGTCCTGCTGTTTCATGTCCGGGCCGGCGGGGCTGCGGGAAATTACGCGGTAGAGACGGAGCGGGCCGCTGCATCTTCGGAATTGACGCCGGATGTGACGCCGATGGACATCAATACCGCCGGGGTGGAGGAGCTGGCTACCCTGCCGGGTATCGGTGAGAAGCTCGCGGAGCGCATTGTAAAGTACCGGGAGGACAACGGAGACTTTGCCTCTGTGAATGATCTGGTGAACGTCGGCGGGATCGGCGAGGGAAAGCTGGATGCGCTGCGGGATTATGTGAGCGTTGGATAAAGGAAAAAGGAGAACGCGTTTTGAAGATTTTAGTAGTGGACGACGAGAAGCTCTTGGTCAAGGGCATGAAGTTTAATCTGGAGAACGAGGGCTATGAGGTGGAGTGCGCCTATGACGGAGCCACCGCCGTGGAGCTGGCCCGGAGCAACCGCTTCAATCTCATTATTTTAGATGTGATGATGCCCGAGCTGGATGGGATCGAGGCGTGTATGCGCATCCGGGAGTTTTCCAACGTTCCCGTCATCATGCTGACGGCGAAGAGTGAGGACTCGGACAAGCTGATGGGCTTTGAGTCCGGGGCGGACGACTATCTGACGAAGCCGTTCAACATTCTGGAGCTGAAGGCCCGTGTCCGGGCGCTGCTGCGCCGGGCCGGCGGGACTCAGCGGGCCCGGGGCGCTATGCTCACAGCAGGAGACCTGACGCTGGATACGGAGCAGCGGGTGGCCGTCCGGGACGGGGAAACGGTGGATCTGACGGCGAAGGAATATGATCTGGTCGAGCTTTTGATGCGCAATCCCCGGCGGGTCTACAGCCGGGAGAATCTGATGAACGTGGTCTGGGGGTATTCCTACGGCGGAGATTATCGGACGGTGGATGTCCACATCCGCCGCCTGCGGGAAAAATTAGAAAAGAATCCGGCGGAACCGGAGTATATCCTGACAAAGTGGGGAGTGGGCTACTATTTCAAAGGCTGAAGCAAAAGAGGAACCTCTGGTCCGAAACAGCTTGCAGCTGAAATTCGGGCTGAGCTACATTCTGCTGATTGCGGCGGTGCTGGTGCTGCTGAACACCTACCCATTGATCGTGTCGGAGGACCTGGTCTTTCGTTCCAAGGCTGCCACCATGGAGAACAGCGTGTCGGTGCTGGTGTCGTCTCTGGCAAATTTGGAGAGCCTGACGGAGGAAAACGTCTCCGCCGCCATGACGCTGGTGGAGTCTACCGATATGAGCCGTATCCTAGTCACCGATGCGGCGGGGAAGGTGCTCTATGATACCCGGGAGACTGACGGCGCCGTGGGGGACTACGCACTGTATACCGAGGTGGTGCAGGCACTTTTAGGCAACGATGCGTTTACATGCAGCTACCGAAGCGGCGCGTTCCGGAGCCGGGCGGCCTCACCGGTGCTGTATCAAAACCGCATTATCGGCGCGGTATACGCCTATGAGTACGATGTGGGGCAGGCGGCGCTGCTGCGGGGCTTCCAAAGCAATATCCGAAACTTGTCCATCATTGTCAGCGCCATGGTGCTGATGGTGTCCTTTGTGCTGTCCCGGGCTCTGACGGGGAAGATCAGCGAACTGCTCTCCGCCATTCGGCAGGTACGGGAGGGCGCATACAGCCATCGGGCCGTGGTCCGGGGTCATGACGAGATCGCGCAGATCGGCTATGAGTTCAACCGCCTCACGGACCGTCTTCAGACCACGGAGGATGTCCGGCGGCGCTTTGTCTCCGACGCGTCTCACGAGCTGAAAACGCCGCTGGCGGCTATCCGCCTGCTGACAGACTCCATACTGCAGACGGAGGACATTGATCCTGCCACTGCACGGGAGTTCGTGGCGGACATTGGACAGGAGGCGGACCGCCTCAGCCGCATCAGCGAGGACCTGCTTCGCCTGACCCGGCTGGATAGCGGTGTGTCCGCGCCGCCGTCGGAGGTGGACATGGGGCCGGTGCTGGAGCAGGTGCTGCGGATGATGGATCTGGTGGCGGAGGAGCGGCGGGTTGCGCTGCACTGCGACGCGGCGGAGTCCTGCCGGGTTCTTGCGACGAAGGATGAGCTCCATCAGGTCGTTTACAACTTGGTGGATAACGCAGTCAAGTACTCACACGACGGCGGGCAGGTATGGGTGTCGTTACGGCGGGAGAAGGGACAGGCTGTTCTGAAGGTAGCCGATGACGGCGTAGGTATTCCAGAAGAGGACCTGCCCCGCATTTTCCAGCGTTTTTACCGGGTGGATAAGGCCCGTTCCCGGGCCGCGGGCGGCACGGGTCTGGGACTTTCCATCGTGCAGGATACAGTGAGGAACCGAGGCGGCATCGTGGAGGCGGCCAACCGTCCGCAAGGCGGCGCGGAGTTTACTGTTTACTGGCCGCTGGTGACGGAAGGAGGCGACGCGGAATGAGACTCCGGGCGCTTTTGGCGCTTTGTGCCGTGGCGCTGCTGTCGGGATGCGTTTATGCGACGCATCAGGCCCAGACGGCGGATGCGGATAGCTATAACCTATATTACATGACTTCAAATCTGGAGAACTCCGCAGGAGGAGACGCCGTGGCTTCGGAAACTGTACTGATGGAAGATCTTCAGAAGCTGAATACCCAGGCTGCCGCGGAAAAACTGATGGGGACCCTGTTGGCCGGACCTCAGAGCGAGACGCTGAAAAGTCCCTTCCCCTCAGGCACGCAGCTAATCTCCGCGGCGCTGATCGACGGACATGTCACGGTGGATCTCTCGTATCCGTACAGTACGCTGTCCGGCATTTCGCTGACGATTGCGGATTACTGCATCACGTTGACGCTGATGCAGCTTTCGGAGGTCTCTTCCGTCTCCGTCACAGTCAGGGGACAGGAACTGGCCTATCGGGATAAGCAATATTTTACTGACACGGATGTGTTGCTCAGCAGCATGGAGGACGTAGTCAGCACCGTACCCGTGAAACTGTGGTTTTTAAACGAAGCGGGCGTGCTGACCGGCGTGGAGGAACGCCTGGACCTCTATGAGGGAGATACACAACTCTCCGCTTTGGTGGATGCGCTTAAGGCAGGACCGAAGGAGCGGGGGATGACATCCGCTCTGCCGGAGGGCTTTACGGTTTTGACCACGCAGCTTAGCGATGGAGTATGCTATGTAAATCTATCCGCTGCGATTCTTCCTGCGCTGCCGGAAAACACAGATTTGCAGCCTGCGCTTGATGCGCTGGCGATGTCCCTGACGTCCCTGGACGCGGTGCAGCAGGTGCGGTATCTGGTGGACGGCGAACCGGCGGACAACTATGGCTCCGCTTCCATTGCAGAGACTTACCCACGGGAAAACTGAAGAAAGAGCATTCCCGGTGCAATCTTGCATCGGGAATGCTCTTCTCATATGACCTATGCGAGGGCAGAAACCATCCAGCCTAGATTGCCACTATAAGGGAAAAAGATAGTAAATATCAAAAAAAGTAAAAAAGAAGGTAAAAAGGG
>NZ_JBEUWZ010000002.1:0-45334 GCF_040505565.1 Oscillibacter sp.
AGCCCGGCGCACCCGGAGACCGGAAGCCGTTTGGCAAGCCCGGCGCACCCGGAGACCGGAAACCCTTCGGCAAGCCCGGCGCACCCGGAGACCGGAAACCCTTCGGCAAGCCCGGCGCACCCGGAGAGCGGAAGCCCTTCGGCAAGCCCGGCGCACCCGGAGACCGGAAACCCTTCGGCAGGCCCGGCGCGCCCGGAGAGCGGAAGCCCTTCGGCAAGCCCAGCGCGCCCGGAGACCGGAAACCCTTCGGCAACCCCGGTGCACCCGGCAGAGGGTCAAATCCCTTTGCACACAACCATCCCGTGAAGCACGGGAAAGGCTCCTTCCCCAAGAAACACGACTGAAAACACTCCCCCGTTCCGGGGGTTTAAGCAGAGGGCGACGCTCCCTTTGCTTCGCCACACGGCGGCGAGAGATAAATTGCCTTTCCGGCGGCACATCCGCGGAGAAGAACCCTGACCCACCCGCCCAAGCAGGCGGCACGGGCCGCAGAGAGGAGACGGCGTCCCCCCTCGCAAGCGAACGATGGAGGTGGCTTTATTGAGTACGAGCACAACGAATAAATACAGAGTCCGAGAACTGGCTAAGGATTTCGGCCTGAACAACAAGGACGTGATGGAGATTTTGGGAAAGTACGGCGAGGCTCCCAAGAGCAATATGCAGGCTCTGACCGACGACGAACTGTCGCTGGTGTTTGAGTCCTTGACCCAGGCCCATCCGGTGGCCAGCATTCAGGAGATTTTTGCCGATACCTATCAGGAGTCGAAGAAAAAGGACCAGCCCGCGGGAATCTCTGCTCCGGCTGCTTCCGCTTCGGTTTCTGCCGAACAGCCGGCCCAGACGCAGCGGCCCGCCGCCCCAGGGGCTCAGTCCCAGAAGGACACTCCTCCCGCGGCCCACGCGGTTCCCACTGCCCAGCCGGCCGCCATACAGGCAAAGTCCGCGCTGCAGCAGCCCACTACCCGTGTCCCCCAGAAAAAGGTCGTGGATACCCGTAAGGGCGGAGACGTGAATCTGGCAAAGTATGACGAGCGGCTGGAGCAGATGGCTCCCGAGAAGGCCCAGCGGATGCAGGCGCCTTCCGGAAACAAGCAGAAGTTTCGGCCCAACAACAACCGCCGTCCCACCCCCGGGATGACCTTCTCCAACAAACGGCGGCAAGATGAGCAGGAGAAGATGCGCCGCCTTCAGCTGGAGATTGCCAAGAAGGCCCCGCTGAAGGTGTCCATCCCCGATGAGATCAGCGTGGGCGAGCTGGCCTCCCGCATGAAGAAAACCGGCGCGGAGGTAGTCAAGGTGCTGATGAAAAGCGGCATTATGGCCTCTCTGCCCCAGATTATTGACTATGACACCGCTGCATTGGTGGCGCTGGAGTTCAACTGCAAGGTAGAGCACGAGGTCACCGTCACCATTGAGGAGCAGCTGATCGACTCCCACGAGGACACCGTGGAAGACCTGGTTGACCGCGCCCCTGTGGTGGTGGTCATGGGCCACGTCGACCACGGCAAGACCTCCCTTCTGGACGCCATCCGCAACACCTCTGTTGCCGAGGGGGAGGCTGGCGGCATCACCCAGCATATCGGCGCGTATCAGGTCCAGCTGGATGGCAAGCCTATCACCTTCCTGGATACCCCGGGCCATGAGGCATTTACCTCCATGCGTGCCCGCGGCGCCATGATTACCGACATCGCCATTCTGGTGGTGGCGGCGGACGACGGCATCATGCCCCAGACCGTGGAGTCTATCAACCATGCAAAAGCTGCGGGTATCCCCATCGTTGTGGCAATCAACAAGATCGACAAGCCCAACGCTAATCCGGAAAAGGTCAAGCAACAGATGACGGAGTATGGTTTGTTGACCGAGGACTGGGGCGGCGACACCATTTGCTGCCCGATTTCCGCCAAAAAGAATATCGGAATTGACAAGCTGCTGGAAATGGTGATTCTGACCGCTGAAATGGCGGAGCTGAAGGCCAACCCGAACCGCGCCGCCTCCGGTACGGTGATTGAAGCAAGACTGGACAAAGGCCGTGGTCCCATCGCAACGCTGCTGGTCCAGAACGGCACCCTGAAACAGGGCGATACCATCATCGCCGGCACCGCCGTGGGCCGTGTGCGGACCATGACCAGTTCCAAGGGCAAGCGCCTGGAAGAGGCCGGCCCCTCGGTCCCCGTGGAAATTGCGGGCCTTTCCGAGGCACCCGCGGCTGGCTGCACCTTCAACGTGGTCGCCGACGAGCGCATGGCCAGAGAGCTGGTGGAGCAGCGCAAGGCGGAGGAGAAGCTGAAATCCGCCGCACCGGTCCAGAAGGTATCTCTTGAAAATCTATTTGATCAGATCCAGGCCGGTGAGCGCAAGGAACTGGCTCTGATCGTCAAAGCCGACGTACAGGGCAGCGTTGAGGCTGTTCGGACCTCTCTTGAAAAGCTCAGCAACGATGAGGTCGGCGTCCGGGTCATACACGGCGGCGTGGGTGCCATCAGCGAATCTGACGTGATGCTGGCCGCCTCTACCGGAGCCATCATCGTGGGCTTCAACGTCCGTCCGGACGCCGCCGCCCGTGACGGAGCGATCCGGCAAAACGTGGATATGCGGATGTACCGCGTGATCTACGACTGCATCGACGAGATTGAAGCCGCCATGAAGGGTATGCTGGCTCCCAAATTCAAGGAAGTGATCCTGGGTCACGCGGAGGTCCGCCTGACCTATAAGGTCTCTTCCGTGGGCACAGTTGCAGGCTGCTATGTGCAGGACGGCAAGCTGACCCGCGACTGCGACGTGCGCGTGGTGCGGGGCGGTATCGTGGTTCACGAGGGCAAGCTGGGCTCTTTGCAGCGGTTCAAGGATACCGTCAAAGAGGTCACCACCAACTACGAGTGCGGCTTGACGGTGGAGAAGTTCAATGACCTCAAAGAGGGCGATATCATCGAGGGCTTTGCCATGGAGGAAATTCCCCGGTAATTGGACACAATAGGGGCGGCGCATGGTCGCCGCCCCATACTTTTTTATGATCGCCACAGGCGGATATTTTTCTTGGAGGACCCCCGCAGAAAGGAGCATTCTATGGCAAGCAATCGCATCGGCCGAATCAACGAAGAGATCCAGCGCGAGCTGGCGGCCCAGATACGCAGTTTAAAGGACCCCCGCGTCAGCAGCACCGGTATGGTCTCTGTCACCCGAGTGAACACAACGCCGGACCTTCGCTATGCGCAGGTGTTTATCAGCGTTTTGGACAAGGCCCAGGAAAAGGATGTACTCAAGGGCCTGAAGTCTGCCGCTGGATTTCTGCGGCGGGAGCTGGGCGCGGCTTTGCGCCTGCGGTATACCCCGGAGCTGCAGTTTGTGGCGGACGACTCCATTGAGCACGGCGCTCACATTCTGGAGTTGCTCCGGAGCATGGAGCGCAAGGACGCCCAGAGAGGCGGACAGGAGGAGGACGAATGACCGATCTGACGGTTTCTCAGGCCGCCGCGCTTCTGCGGCGGTTTGACGACGTGCTTATTCTGACGCATGTGCGCCCCGATGGAGACACCGTGGGCTGCGCCGCGGCGCTGTGTGTTGGGCTGCGGGCGCTGGGCAAGCGGGCATATTTGCTGCGTAATTCCGGCCAGACCCGCACCACTGCGCCCTATATTCAGCCCTATGAGGCGCCGGAGGATTTTATCCCCGCGAAGATCGTGTCCACCGATATCGCTTCCCTGGGGCTGCTGCCCAAAAATGCGGAGCGCTACGCAGATAAAGTCGATCTTGCCATCGACCATCACCCCTCCTTTGAACGCTTCGGCAGGGAGAATATTGTGAGGCCGGAGGCTGCGGCCTGTGGAGAGCTGATTTACGATATTTTGCGGGAGCTGGGACCCGTCACGGCGGAGATCGCTCTTCCGCTCTACGTGGCGGTTTCCACGGACACAGGCTGCTTTCAGTACAGCAATACCTCCGCAAACACCCATCGGGTGGCGGCGGAGCTGCTGGATACCGGTATCGACTACCAAACGGCGAACAAAATTTTCTTCCGTACAAAGAGCCGCAAGCGCATGACCATGGAGGGCGATATGCTGGCCAACATGGAGTTTTATGACGGCGGCCGCGTGGTGGTGCTGAAGGTTCCCATCTCTTTGATGGAACGGGTTCAGGCCGACGAGGGGGACGCCGAGGACCTCAGCTCTCTGGGCGGACAGATCGAGGGCAGCGATTGCGCCATCACCATGCGGGAGCTGAAGCCGGACGTGTGGAAATTCTCCGTCCGCACGGGCGAACGCGTCAACGCCAGCACCGTCTGCGCGGAGCTTGGCGGCGGCGGGCACGCGGCGGCGGCGGGCTGTACCGTGGAGGCCCCCCTTTTGGAGGCAAAACGCAAAATGCTGGACGCAGTCGAAAAAGTGGCCGGGAAATTTACAGACTGACGAAGGTATTCCCATTTGGAAATCTGGACCGGGGAGGGCGCTGTATGCCCAATGGAATTATCATCATCGACAAGCCCACGGATTGGACCAGCATGGACGTGTGTGCAAAAATACGCGGTATCCTGCGGGAAAAGCGGGTGGGTCACGGCGGAACGCTGGACCCCATGGCCACCGGTGTTCTGCCCGTTTTTGTGGGACAGGCTACCCGGGCGGTGGAGTTCGCGGAAAACGGGAGCAAAGAGTATGTGGCGGGGCTTCGACTGGGACTGGTCACCGACACGCAGGATGTGACCGGGACGACCATAGAGACCCATGAGGCGGCGGTTTCACGGGAGGCGCTGGCAACTGTTCTGCCGCAGTTTACGGGAGAAATCCAGCAGCTTCCGCCTATGTATTCCGCCATCAAGATCAATGGCAGGAAGCTGTGCGACGTGGCCCGAAAGGGCGGCGAGGTGGAGCGAACCCCTCGAAGCATCACCATCTATGAGCTGGAAATTCTGGAACAGACCGGCCCCGCTGATTTCACTCTTCGGTGCGTTTGTTCCAAGGGCACCTATATCCGCACCCTCTGCCACGACATCGGCCGGGCGCTGGGCTGCGGTGGGTGCATGGCGTCCCTGCGGCGGACCATGGCCGCGGGATTCACGCTTTCCCAGGCGGTGAGCATCGGCGACGTGCAGGAACAGGGCGAGACCCTTCTGCTGCCAACAGACCGGTACTTTGCAAAGTACCCTGCCTATACGATCACTGCACAGAGGCAGGAAAAGCGCTGTCGGAACGGAAATCCGATGGACGCCCCCAACTGTCCGGATGGGATTTACCGGGTGTATGGGTGCGGAGGCGAGTTTCTCAGTCTCTCCAGGGCGGAGGGCGGAGTCCTGACATCGATGAAGAATTTTTTTGGAGCGTAACATATGAAAGAACGCGTGATTGCGCTTGGCTTTTTTGACGGCGTACATCTGGGCCACGCCGCTCTGCTGCGCCGAACGGTGGAGGAAGCCGCGCGGCGGGGCTGCGTCCCGGCGGTATTTACCTTTGACCGGGCGCCGAAAGAGGTGGTCACCGGAACTCCCTGCCCCCTCATCAACTCTCCGGAAGACCGGCGGGATCTGGTCCGCCGGCTGTTCGGCATCGACGATATTTTGATGGTGCCTTTTGACCACGAGATGATGACCACTCCGTGGGATGCGTTTGTGACGGAAATTCTGGTAAAGCGATACCACGCCATTCATCTGGTGGCGGGACACGACCATCATTTCGGATACAAAAATCAGGGTTCCCCGGATCTTTTGCGGGGCAAGTGCGCCGAACTTGGAATCGGCTGTGATATTATTCCGAAGGTGGAGCACGCGGGAATCACCGTCAGCTCCACCTATATCCGCCGGTTGGTGGAACTGGGTCAGATGGCGCGGGCGGCGGAATTTCTGGGCCATCCCCACGTGCTGTCCCAGGTGGTGAAGCACGGGCGGCGCATCGGGCGGACCATTGGCATCCCCACCATCAACTTCACGGTTCCGCCCCATGTGCTGGTGCCCGGTCACGGGGTTTACGCCACGAAAGCCTGCCTGCCGGACGGCAGGGAGCTGGGTGGTGTCACCAATGTAGGGACCCGGCCCACCGTCCACAACGGGACGGATATCACTGTGGAGACCTATTTGTTGGATTTTGACGGCGACCTGTACGGGCAGACCGTCCGGTTGGAATTCTGCCGACACCTGCGGGACGAGGTCCGGTTTGACTCTCTGGAGAGCCTGAAATCGCAGATCGCCGCAGATGCTGACGCGGTCCGGGCGCTGTTCGCGGCAAAATGAATGCGCGTCACCGATCAGGCGCCGGCTTGTAAAGAGCGAAGCAGGGCCTCTCCCAGGAGAGGCCCTGCTTCGCTCTATCCGAATTCATGTGGATCCTGGGACCCGTGAAAACCTTATGCCAGATACAGCAGCTTTTTCAAAAATTCCACGCCCTTGGGCAGAATCAGCTCGTCGTCGAAGTTAAAGGTATTGGCGTGAAGCTGGGCGGTATCCCCCACGCCAAGGAAGAAAAATACGCCGGGAACACACTGCTGATAAAAGGAAAAGTCCTCAGCCGCCAGCGCGGGCTGGGGAAGCAGGGAGAGTGCGCCCGCACCCAATCCGGACCGGACGGTCTCAAACAGCTCCTCGTGGTTCCAGACGGGGGGATAGCCCTCGTTGAGGTGGAGCTTCACATCGCAGCCGGTAGAGCGCTCCACCCGGTCGCAGACCTCTTCCATCCCCTTGCGCAGAAGGGTGAAGGATGCGTCGGAAAAGGAGCGGAGACAGCCCAGCAGCTCCGAGTGGCCGCTGACCACATTCCGGGCATCGCCGGAAGTCAGCTTGCCGAATCGAAGGACCCGGGGCTCCTCCGGCGGCAGCGCCTCCCTCTCCATGGCCATGGCCCGCTGCACCAACTCCACAGCGGCCAGCAGCGCGTCCCGTCCCTCGGCGGCCTTGGAAATGTGAACGCTTTTTCCGGTGATACAAACGGTCATCTCACTGGCGCGAGCCATCTGGGGACCGGGTTTTGCCCAGACCGTCCCCGCCGGAAGACCGGGCCACAGATGCAGTCCGAACACACGGCGGACCCGCCGCCGCTCCAAAATGCCCGTCTCGCAGAGCAGTCCGGCTCCGCCGGTGGTCTCCTCCGCAGGCTGGAACAAAAACAATACGTTTCTGGGCAGCTTCTCCAGATTCTCACTGACGTATTCTGCCAGCGCCAGCGCCATGGCGGTGTGTCCGTCGTGGCCGCAGGCATGCATATTACCCGGGTGCTCCGAGGCAAAGGGCAGATCCGTCTCTTCTGTCTCCGGAAGCGCGTCCATGTCCGCCCGGAAGGCTACCGTCTCCTCTTTTCCAGCGTCAAAAAACGCGCAGACGCTGCCGCGGATGGGATTTAAAATATGGCAGCGCAGAGTCTCCAATTTGCTCTGCACGAAAGCTACCGTCTCCGGAAGATCGCTGTCAAGCTCCGGAATGCGGTGCAGCAAACGGCGATATGTGATGACAGAGTCCATGCCGTCACCTCCTATTTTGCTCAGTATAACACCTTCATGGCAAAAAAAACAGAGGAGGAAGTGCTTTTGTCGAAACACACAAAGCGAGCCGGGGAAGACAAAAAGCGTTCGCCGCAATCTGCGGCGAACGCTTAAGTTTTTGCAGCTCTGTGCCCTTTTCCTGCGCGTCAGCCCAATTCTGCCCTGCGTCTCAGCTGGAAACCACCGAGACGCCGACAAAGCTGAACCAGCCCCGCGCGTCGCGGCAAAGACCGGACCAGCCCTCCCGCAGCTTCCAGCCCGTGCCGGTGGTATAAAGGGGGCAGACCGCAGCTTCATCCAGCAAAAGCGCCTCAGCGTCGTGGAGGCAGGCAAGCCGCGCTGCCGGGTCCGACGCGCTGTCGATGATGTTCAGCAGGGTATCGTAGGCGCCGTTGTCGTAGTGTACCGTGTTTTGAGAGGACTTTTCGGAAAAGGGAGCGAGGAACCCCTCCGCATCGTTCAGCAGCGCAGACACGGAGGTTCCCGCCATACAGTAATCCCCGGAGCTCAGCGCCGCGGACATTTCATTCGGTGCTACTGCCCGCGCCCGGACCTTTATGCCAAGTACGGATTGCCACTCGCTTATCAGTTCGCCGGCGATCTGGGCCGCCGGGCCCTCGTCCACGTAGATATATTCCAGATTATAGTGGCTGTCATAGCTGCTGTCGGCCAGCAGCCCTTTTGCCTGAGCGCAGTTATTTTCGTAATCCTCTTCTGCCGTGTTCAGAAGATCACCGCCGGCTGTGCGGAAATCCTGCTCTTCGCTGCCGGGGATACCATAGGGTACCAGTCCCTCCGCCGCCTTTGCGGTGCTGCCCGCCAGCGCGGCTATGGCCTGCCGGTCCACAGCCAGAGTCAGAGCCCGCCGGACTGCGGGGTCGTCAAAGGGCTGCTGTTTACCGTTGAACAGGACCGTGTAGGTGGAGAGCTGCGGCGTAAGGGACTGTCCTTCCGAGATCAGAGTCTCCAGCTGCGTCTGGGGCAGGGCGTATGTGAAATCCACGGTTTTCTTGTCAAACAGCGTCCAGGCACCCTCCGCACGGTCAGCAAAGAGGAAATGAACGCCGTCGTTGCCGACACGGCCGTAATAGCGGTCGCTGCGCGTCAGATCAAGGGTTTTGCCGGATTGATAGTCGGACACCTGATAGGCCCCGTTGGTCACAAGGCGGGTGGGGTCATGCCACCATTTCAAAGGCGCAACTCCCTCCCCGGCGGATTCTGCGGAGGTCTGGGCGCTCTCCTTCAAAGACTGCACCACATCCTGCCGCAAGGGGCTGGTGGCAGGGGAGGTGCAGACCTGCGTCAAAAACCATTCGTATTTTCCGGAGAGGACGACCTCCAGCGTTGAGTCATTTTTCGCGGTAACAGCAAGCTTGCTGGGGTCTCCCCCGGCGCGGACGGCACCGTAGCCCTGCACTGCGGACAGCAGCTCGGCATTGGGGGACAGCGTCAGCGGATTGGCCAGACGCTGCCAGGCATATACAAAATCATCCGCGGTGACCGCCTGCCCATCGGACCAGCGGGCGCTGCGCAGGTGGAAGGTATAGGTCGTGGTACCGTCAAAGTTTTCCTTCACATCCACACTTTTTGCCATGCCCGCCACCACGGTGGTGCCACCGCTGGTACTGCAGGTCATGCGCATCAGGTTTTCATATAGATTGCCCACCACCGTATTGTCTGCGGCAGTGGAAACATAGGCGGGGTCAAAGGTGGTCACGTCACTTCCTGCGCACACCGGCAGAATCGATACCTCCTCCGTGTCGCCGCAGCCGCACAGCGTCCCGGCGCACAGCACCGCAGACAGCGCCATGGCCACCCATCGCTTCATTTGTCTCATGTGTATTTCTCCTTACAGAATACGGCGCCCGGAGGCGCGTTTTGCCGCATTCACCGCTTTGCGGTGTAAAAGGATTTTCGCAAGGACGCGAAAACATTGAATATTATTATACGTGCTTTTGCGCACGGTTGTAAAGGCGAAGAAAGAAAAAAGTAACAAATATTTACAAATTTAAGAAATTGTTAACAAGTTTCTTCTGCTTTAAACATCCGGGGACTCTGCAAGACTAAAAAAGCTGTTGAAAAAGCACCGGCTTTTTCAACAGCTTGACGGCGGCAGAGGAAACTCCTTCTGCCGCCAAAATATCGGATCAGTGGCTGAGAATATACCGCTCCAATTCCGCGGCGGTCCGCACCACCGCCACAGCCCCGGCTTCTTCCAGTTCACCGGGGGCGGCATAACCGAAAAATTCCACGCCCACGCAGTCGATGCCGCACTCCTTCGCACCCAGCACATCATACTTCCGGTCGCCAACCATCAGGACGGAGGGCTTGTCCGCATCGCTCAGGCCAAGGCGGCGGAGCGTATCCCGAATGACGTCGGCCTTCGTGTAATCACCGTGGAGCGGACTGCCCGCGATGGCGGTGAGGAACGGCGCGAAACCGAATCGCTCACAGATATCCAGGCACAGCTCCTCCGGCTTGGAGGAGGACAGCGCCAACAGGTACCCCGCCTTCTTCAGCCGGGCGCAAAGCTCCGGCAACCCAGGCGCTGCCGCATTCTCGAATTTTCCAATCGGCTCATACCGTTCCCGGAATGCCTCAATTCCCACCGTCGCCTGTTCCTTTGTCAGACCGCCCAACTCCATGAAGGTGTCCTGCAGTGGAGGACCGATAAACTTGATCAGCGTCGCCTCGTCGGGTATGGGCTTGCCCAGCTTTTCAAACGCATAGCGCAGACAGTTGAGTATCCCCTCTTTGGAATCCGTCAGCGTTCCGTCCAGATCAAATAAAATAACATGATACATAAAGTTTCCCTCGCTTCCGTTCCGAAATATTTTATCATGTTCTGCCGCGCCGCGCAAGTCGGCAATTCATGCATGTGATGCTCAGAAAAAGCGGCGTCCTGTAAAAATTTACGGCGGAGGTCTTGACTTTTTGAAAGTCTGTGTTAATGTATTACGTGCGTAATACATTGAGCGGGCGCTTCTGGATGTTCTGGAGATCGTCGCCTGAATTGGGTCCGGTTTCAAGCTTTGTTTAAGGTGAATGATGGAAACTGTCCTATAGTACATAATACGGCCCAAGGCCGGATGCGAGGCTTATGTAAGGAAATGAGGAATAGTATGAGCGAAGAATTGCAGGAAAAAACCGAGGTACAAAAGCCGGACGCCGCGCCGGTGAAAAAGAAAAAGTTTCGAGTTCCCGGAAAGCTGAAGGGACTGTGGAGCCATAAGAAGCTGCGCAAATGGCTGATTTTGGCGGTGGTTCTGGTGGTGGCGGCATCTCTGGTCTTTCACAGCTTCAGCAAAAAAAAGGATGCTGCCGCGGTTACCTATGTGGAGGAGGCCGCGTCCTACCGAGCCATTACCCAGTCCCTCAGCGGCACCGGTACGCTTCAGCCTGCCAACTCCTACACCGTTACCACCCTGAAAGAGGGCGAGGTCCAGTCGGCGGATTTTGAGGAGGGCGATACCGTGACCAAGGGCACCGTCCTCTATAAGCTGGACGGCTCCGACGTCAGCAGCAATCTGGAAAAGGCCCAGCTTTCGCTGAACCAGGCTCAGCGCAGCTATGAAAAAGCGGCCTATGCCCAGTCCCCGGTGGCGGGCACCGTAGCCTCTCTGGACGTGAAGACGGGCGACGTGGTGAAGGCCGGTCAGACCATAGCCACGGTACGCGACAATTCCGCCATGACCCTGAAGGTACCCTTCGCGTCGGACGACGCGGCCGGTTTTTATGTGGGCGAGAGCGCGTCCGTGATTCTGGACGGATCATTTGAAACGCTTGCCGGCCGGGTGACCGCAGTCTCCGCCGCCGATACGGTACTCACCGGCAACCGCATCGTGCGCTATGTGACAGTCTCCGTGACCAACCCCGGCGGTCTTACCAACACGCAGGTCGCCACCGCCACCATCAATGGCTGCGGTTCCAGCGAGAATGCGACTCTTTCGTATAAGGCGGCGGAGGATGTGACCGCAGCCTCCGGCGGCACTGTGGCCGCCGTCAACGTGAAGGAGGGCGGAAACGTATCCGCCGGGCAGACCATCGTCACCTTTGCCTCCAACGCGGCCAATGACTCCGTTCAGTCGGCGGAGGATAATCTGCAAAATGCGGAGCTGAGCATGGAGAACTCTCAGAAAGAGTTGGACGATTACACCATCATCTCCCCCATCGACGGCACCATCGTGGATAAGAAGATCAAGGCCGGTGAAAAGGTTAAGTCCGGTGACACTCTTTGCGCGATCTACGACCTGAGTTATCTGGAAATGAACCTCAACGTGGATGAGTTGGATGTGACGAAGGTGTCGGTGGGCCAGAAGGTTACCATCACGGCGAATGCCGTGGAGGGTCAGACCTTCACCGGCGAGGTGACTAAGATTTCCATGGCCGGAACGACCAGTAACAATGCAACCACCTACCCCGTCACCATTCGCATTAGCGACTACGGCAAGCTGTGGCCAGGTATGAATGTGGACGCGAAGATTGTTACTGCGGAAAATGACAATGCGCTTTCTATCCCCAGCGCTGCTGTGGAGCGGGGCAACAAGGTGCTGATCACCGCTGCTTCTCCCAGTGCGGCCAACGCTCTGAAGGACGCGGCGCCCGAGGGCTACGTCTATGTCTCCGTGAAAACGGGCGTCAGCAATGACGATTACATCGAGGTCACCTCCGGTCTTCAGGAGGGCGACAAGGTAGCCTATCTGCCCTTCGTCAGCACCTCTTCCGCCATGGACGTTTTGATGGGGGATGACTCCGAAAACGGGCCCAACGGCAGCGAAAATAGAGACGGCCGAGGACCCAGCGGCAGCGCTCCCAGCGGCGGAGGTCCGACGGAATGAGCGCGCTGATTGAATTTCAGAATGTCTCCAAGGTTTATGAGATGGGCGATTCCGTTGTCCGAGCCGCGGACCACATTTCCATGCGGATCGAAAAGGGCGAGTTTGTGGCTATCGTGGGCCAGTCGGGTTCCGGCAAATCCACCTGCATGAACATCATCGGCTGTCTGGACGTCCCCTCCTCCGGCACCTATCTGCTGGACGGTCAGGATGTGGGCAAAATGAATAAAAATCAGCTGGCGGAAATTCGCAACAAGATGCTGGGCTTTATCTTTCAGCAGTACAATCTGCTGACCAAACTGACGCTGCTGGAAAATGTAGAGGTCCCCATGATGTATGCCGGTGTTTCAAGGAGCGACCGGCGGGAGCGGGCCAAGGTGGCTCTGGAGATGGTGGGGCTTGGAAGCAAGTTGAACCACAAGCCCGCCCAACTCTCCGGCGGCCAGCAACAGCGTGTTTCCGTCGCCCGGGCGCTGGTGGGTGAGCCTGCGGTGATTCTGGCCGATGAGCCCACCGGCGCGCTGGACTCCCACACCGGACGGGAGGTGCTGGCACTTTTGCAGCAACTCCACGCCGCAGGCAACACCGTGGTCCTCATTACCCACGATAACTCCATCGCCGTTCAGGCCCAGCGCATTATCCGGCTGGAAGACGGTCGCGTCATTTACGACGGGGACGCCCACGCGCCGGAGGCGGTGGTATCGCCGAATTTGGCAGGAACAGGGGGCGGACAATGAAATTAACGGAAGCCTTCCAGCTCGCCATCAAAAACATACGAGGAAGCAAAATGCGCACCTTCCTGACGATGCTGGGAATCATCATCGGCATCGCGGCGGTGATCGTCATCGTGGGACTTGGCAACGGCATGGAGAACTATATGAAAGCCAGCTTTGCCGACATGGGAACAAACTCACTGATGGTCTCTATCAAGGGCCGGGGCAGCTCCCGCAGCGTGTCGGAGGCGCAGATGTATGATCTGGTGGCAGAGAACCCCGACTATCTCGACCAAATCTCCCCCACGGTCAGCTTGTCCGGCGGGGTGAAAATTGGAACGAAGAGTGTATCCTCCACCACCGTCACAGGGGTCAGCGAGGCCTATTTCGACATGAAGAACTATACCGTCTCCGCGGGACGGGCGCTTCAGTATGTGGATGTGTCCAATCGGCGGGATGTCTGCGTGGTGGGCAACTATTTGAATAAGACCTACTATGACGGAAATGCCGTTGGTCAGACCATCCGACTGAGCGGCAGAAGCATTACAATTGTGGGCGTCATGAAGCAGGAGACGGACGGGAAAATGGAGGAGGGCGGCACGGACGACTGCGTCTTTCTCCCCTACTCCACCGCCGCCAGAATGTCCTACACCGGCGTGATCAGCAACTATACCATCACGGTGGTGGATGAAGATCAGTCGCGGGCCTGCGTCACCATCGTCGAGGGATACCTTTACCATATTTTCGAGGACAAAGATGCCTATCGCGTGGTCAGTATGGCGGAGCTGTTAAGCACCATGAATTCTATGATCAACGTCATGATCGGAATTTTGGCGGGCATCGCCGCAATTTCCCTGGTGGTGGGCGGCATCGGCATCATGAATATCATGCTGGTGTCCGTCACGGAGCGGACGCGGGAGATCGGCATCCGCAAAGCCCTGGGCGCGAAAGAGCGGTACATTATGCAGCAGTTCGTAATCGAGGCCGCCACCACCTCCGCCCTCGGCGGCGTGCTGGGCATTGTCGTGGGCTATGGCCTTTCCTCCATTGCCACAATCATCGTCTCCGCGCTGATGTCGGAGGGGCTGGCCGTCACCCCATCCATGGGGGCGGTGCTGGGCGCGTTCAGCATTTCCACGCTGATCGGAATCGTGTTCGGCTATCTGCCGGCGAAAAAGGCCGCGCGGATGAACCCGATTGACGCGCTGCATTACGATTGACCGCGCCCGCGCGGCGTTTTGTCTGTGATCGCACAAACCTCGTCTCCGGGCACGGCGTTCCGGAAGGCGGATATTCGACAGGAGAGAAGCAAGTATGAAGAAACGGATTTTATCCCTTTTGATGGCGGTTTGCATGGCGGCGGCGCTGTTCGCCGTCCCCGCGGGGGCCACTGCCGCCAATGACAGCGGCGAAGTTCAGACCATCCGGGCATTGGGTATCCTGGTGGGTGACTCCGCCGGAAACCTGAATCTGGGCGGCAGCGTCACCCGCGCTCAGTTTGCCAAAATGCTGGTGTGCGCTTCCACTTATAAGGACAGCGTGGGCGACGGGGAGGGTGTCTCCCTCTTCAAAGACGTGAAAAGCAACCACTGGGCCTCTCAGTACATTAAAGTCGCTGTGGACGAGGGATGGATGACCGGCTATACCGACGGTACGTTCCGTCCCAGCCAGACCATCACTCTGGAGCAGGCGTGTACCACGGTACTGCGCCTTTTGGGCTACGACTCCTCCACCCTGGCAGGGTCCTTTCCCTTTGCGCAGTTGAGCAAGGCCAGCTCTCTGGGCCTGCGGGACCAGATTACTCTGAGTAAGGGCGGTCTTATGACCCGGTCCGACTGCGTATACCTCTTCTATAACGCTCTGACGGCCCAGACCAGCGGCGGCAAAACCTACGCCACCACACTGGGCTATACCGTCACCAACGGCAATGTGGATTATGCCGCGGTCGTCTCGGCCAACCTGAGCGGGCCCTATGTGGTGGGTTCCGGCAAGTCGCTGAATTTGCCCTTCGCCTCCACGGCGGCCACTGTGTACCGCAACGGGGCGGCGTCCTCCCTCTCCTCCGTGCAGCAGTTCGACGTTTACTATTACAACTCCGGTATGCAGACCGTGTGGATCTATACCGACCGGGCCGGCGGCACCATCACTGCCCTGTCGCCCAGCGCGGCGGCTCCCACCTCCGTCACCGTGGGCACGACCTCCTATACCATCGGCACCGCCACTGCGGCCTATAAGCTGTCCTCCATGGGCGGATTCAAGGTCGGCGATACCGCGCTGCTCCTGCTGGGCATGAACGGCGAGGTGGTAGATGTGGTCAGCGGCAGCGCGGTAGACACCGTTTATTACGGTGTGGTCACCTCCGTGGCTGACTCCTCCACCTCCGGCACTACCGCCGGGACGGAGGTCCGCGTGGCCGTGGCCTGTACCGACGGTGTGGTACACACCTTCTCTGTCAGCCAGCGGGGCGCCTATACGACGGGCAATTTGGTCTCCGTCAGTATGGCCGACGGCGGTACCTCCATTAAGCAGCTCACCGCAAAGACGCTCAGCGGCGCTGTGGATAAGGCGGGCACCAAGTTGGGTGACAAGACCTTTGCCGGGGACGTGCAGATTCTGGATACAACCTCCTCTGGGGCGTGGGTCAAGATTTATCCCAGCCGTCTGGCGGGGTATACACTCTCCACCAGTGATGTGCGCTATTACATCACCAATACGGACGGCAAGATCACCCATTTGATTTTGGACAACGCCACCGGCGACATCTGGTCCTTCTACTACCTGACCACCGTACCTGAAAAGACGGACGGTACATTGACGATCAGCTATGCCGGACTGAAAAACGGGATCTCCACCTCGCTTAACAGCGATGGCAAAGACTTCAACGTGGCCACTGGCGGCACGGGCGTCCAGTTCAACGGCGACGGCACGGTCAAGAACATGCGACAGCTTACTTCCGTGACGTTGGACAGCCTCAGCTCCGTAAGTGCCATGGGCGGGAATACCACCTATGCGCTGGATACCGGCGTGCAGGTTTATCTGCGCAAGCTGAATGCCTCCAACATTATGAATTATTATCAGGTGTCCCTCAGCTCCATCAACGCGTCGGACTATAAGCTCACCGGCTGGGTCGATCAGTTCGGCAGCACCGCGGGCGGACGGGTCCGGATTATCATCGCGGAGCAAAAGTGACCTTTCAAAGGGCAGATAGAAAGGGAGGCCGCACTCTAAGAGTGCGGTCCCCTTTTTTACCGTGGTGCTCCGGGCGTACAGATGCGCCCGGGCTCAAAACCACAGAGCTGTCTCCTCCCGAAACTGGGGAACGGGTCCTGCTTGATAGGGGTCATATCGGCCGAGATTGCAGCCGAACTCCTTTAAAAAACAGATCTGCCCGCTCTGCGTCCATTTGATCAGCGAAATACCGTCAAACGCCTCGGGTTTTCCGCCGTCCATGGCGTTTTTGAAATACCACTCCACCACCGTCTGATCGCCCTTATGAAAAAACTGCCGAATGTCCCACGCCAGGACGGTGCCCCGGCCGTTCCACTCCTCAAACCACAGTTGTATCTTGTCGGCGCCCTGATATGCCGGTCCCCAACTTTCAATATAGACGGCGTCCTGCGAAAAAACGCGTTCAATTCCAAGATTTTTCTTTTTCAGCCACATGTCAAACCAAAGGCGGACAAGTTCTTCCCGTTTATCCACAAAATCCCTCTTCCCTTTTAAAGTCGCTCCTATTTTATCATGCTTTTTACCCTGAGGCAATTCCCCGCTCCCTGGCCGTCCGGCGCTGAGGCAATCTGGTTGCCAATTTACTCGACAGGGGTTATACTGTCAGCATCCAATTGAAAAAACGAGGTTTTTATGAAAATACTGGTATTTTCTGACTCCCACGGAAACGTGGACAATATGTCTCTGGCGGTGGAGCGGGAGCGTCCCGACCGCATTTTCCATCTGGGCGACGGATGGCAGGACGCGGAGCGCCTTCGGGATATGTTTCCGGACATCCCGCTGGATCAGGTGCCGGGCAACTGTGATTTTCGCTTTACGGAACCCACAGTGAAGCTGGTAAAGCTTGGCGGAAAGCACATCCTGCTGTGCCACGGGCACACCTACCGGGTGAAGGAGGGATTGATGGACGTGGGTTACGCGGCACGGGAGCAAAAGGCGGATCTGTTGTGCTTTGGCCATACCCACATCCCCACGCAGGAGTGGGCCGGAGAGTCCCTGCTCTTGAATCCCGGCAGCATCGGCTATTGGGGCAAGCCCACTTACGCCGTGGTGAAAATTGAGGACGGCCGCCTTACAGCGGACCTTCGGAAGTTGGTATGATGGCGGGCGCGGAGACAGGTCGCTTCGCCCCCTCCCCCAGCGGGCGGATGCACCTTGGGAACCTGTTTTCCAGCTTGCTTGCCTGGCTTTCCGCCAAAGCCGCCGGAGGCCGGGTGGTCCTGCGGATTGAAGATCTGGACGCCCAGCGCTGCACCCGGTCCTACGCGGACCGGCTGGAGGCGGACTACCGCACTCTGGGCCTCGTCTGGGACGAGGGCGGCAGTTTGGGCGGGCCCCACGGCCCCTATTACCAGAGTCGGCGGGGGGAGCTTTACGCCGCCGCACTGGAGGCCCTGCGGCAAAGAGGTCTGGTCTACCCCTGCTTTTGCACCCGCGCCCAACTCCATGCCGCTTCCGCGCCCCACCGGGAGGACGGCCAGACGGTCTACGCGGGCCTCTGTCGGACCCTGACGCCCGATCAGGCGGCGCAGTGCGCTCGGACGCGTGCTCCCGCCCTTCGCCTGCGGGTGCCCAACCGGGAGATTGAGTTTCAGGACGGCCACCTTGGCCGGTATTTTGAAAATCTGGAACGGGACTGCGGCGACTTTCTTCTGCGCCGGTCGGACGGCCTGTGGGCCTATCAGCTGGCGGTGGTTGTGGACGACGCGGCCATGAAGATCACGCAGGTGGTGCGGGGGAGCGACCTGCTTTCCTCCACGCCCCGGCAGCTGTATCTCTATGACCTGCTGGGACTGACACCTCCGGATTTTTACCATGTGCCGCTGCTGCTGTCGCCCGATGGGCGGCGACTGAGCAAACGGGACGGCGATCTGAGTCTGGACGTTCTGCTGGCCCGGTGTACGCCCGCGGACATCATCGGAAAGCTGGCGTATCTGGCAGGGCTCAATCCCACGGCGGAGCCCCGGACGCCGGAGAGTTTGCTGCCGGATTTCAGTTGGGAAAAAGTACCGAAGACAGACATTCTTGTACCGGAGGAATTGTTTTCCTGAATCTGCATAAAAGCACCTCCTTTTGCGCATTCTGACGCAAAGGAGGTGCTCAATAATTATGGATTTGAAAAACAGCGAGACGAAAATCAATCTGCTGCGGGCTTTCGCGGGAGAGAGTCAGGCCCGAAACCGCTATACCTTTGCAGCCGCGCAGGCAAAACAGCAAAAGCTCCACGTAATCGAGGCGGTGTTCACCTTCACCGCCAATCAGGAAAAGGAGCATGCGGAGATCTTTTACAACCACCTGAAGGAGCTGTCCGGCGAGACGATTCAAATGGACGGCAGCTTCCCTGTGGACGCGGCGCAAAACATGGTGCAGCTACTGCGGATGGCCCAGCACAATGAGTTTGGGGAGTTTGACCCGGTATATCCGGCCTTTGCAGGGATTGCCAAAAAAGAGGGATTCCCCCAAATTGCCAATTCCTTTGACTGGATCGCCGGAATTGAAAAAACCCACGGGAACCGGTTCGGCACGCTGGCGGATCTGCTGGAGCAAGACCGGCTGTTTCTCTCCGACGTGGAGTGCGGGTGGATGTGCCTGAACTGCGGGTATGTGTTTACCGGCAAGGGTGCGCCGGAAAAGTGCCCAGTGTGCGATCACGACCGGGGGTACTTTATCCGTCTGACCATGGCGCCTTACACCGAAGCGTGACGGGAGAACCGTGCGTGACTGAACAGCGCTTTAATGCCCGGCCACGCTTTCGATCTCCCGCAGCTCAAAGCGGTAGGTCTGCCCGGCATCCGGATACTTCTCGCAGTCCACCGGCTCGAGAAACATCCGCAGCGGGCGAATCCACAGGCTTCCGTCTCCGTACAGCTTCCGGTAGACCACATACTCCTCGCCGGTCTCAGAGTTCCTGGCGACATCCTCCACCAGATAATCGTCTCCTTTAAAATGGCGATAAACGCGCTTCAATTTAAGTTCCCGCATCATTTTCCTCCTCATAAAAAATATGCAGCTCGGTTTTTGCATGATAGTATGCAGATTGTCTTTTGTCAACGCCTTTTTTATTCAATGTGTTGATTTACGTGAGCGTTGGTGGTAGGATCTATGCAATAACAAGGAACTTGCCGGAGGCAGCTGTATGGGTGGTTTTGCAGAAAATCTAAAAGTTCTTCGCAGTCAGAAGGGATGGCGGCAGGAAGATTTAGCCAATGCACTCGGCATCAGTAAGCAGGTCTACCTCCTTGGAGCAAGCGATTATGAGGATCACAATTAGGAAGAGGCTGAAACATGTATATCAGAGATATGAGCGTCGGCGACCAACTGGAAGACTTTTTTCTTTTGCAGGATGCGTTTATTAAAACAACACTGAGCGGGAAACCGTTTCTGAGCATGGTCTTGTCTGACTGCACAGGCACGATTGTCTCGCAGGCCTGGGATTATACCGGGCCTGTAACGCCGAAGGATACAGGGGCTGTGGTGAAAATCCGTGGGACTGTATCTGAGTTTAAGGGCGCCTTGCAGATAACGGTACAGCGCATGCGCATTGCCGATTCGAACGACCAATACAAGATCAGCGACCTGGTCCCCACGGCGCCTATTGATGTTGAGGCAACTTGGCAAAAACTGCAGGGAATCGTTGATACAATGCAGGATCAGGACTATGCGGCAATCTGCAAGGAGATGCTAAGGCGGTACGGCGAGAAGGTCAAAAGGATACCCGCGGCTAAAAGCATCCACCACAGCTTTCTAAACGGGCTTTTGATGCACACAGCGTACATGCTTCAGACGGCGGATTTTCTGGCCGGCATGTACGAGTCGGTCATTGACCGCAGTTTGCTGATCGCAGGGACCTTGCTCCACGATTTTGCAAAGTGCGAGGAGTTTACAACGTCGCCTCTGGGGCTTGTCACGGATTATTCCCTGAAAGGACAGCTCTTGGGACATCTGGTCATGGGCGCTCACGAAGTGGCCAAGGTCAGTGACGAGCTGCGTATTCCGGAGGAGAAATCGGCGCTGCTCCAGCATCTCATCCTGTCGCACCACGGCGAGCCGGAGTACGGCGCGGCTGTTCAGCCGATGTGTGCCGAGAGCGAGCTGCTGTCGTTTATCGATATGATTGACAGCCGAATGGAAATCTACCGTGAAACACTGGAGGAAATCCCCGCCGGAGAGTTCAGCAAGAAAATTTTCGCCCTGGATCGTAGGATTTATCACCATAATTAGAGGTACATCAAAGCTCTGGTTGCGATTTCAAAACAATCCGCCCCCGCCCGAGCAGGACAGGGGCGGAAGCTTTTCCGGGGCTTCCCGGCGGTTTCAGACGAGTCACCCTATGGACAGGCTCCTGATGCTTTTGGGAAATTCAACTTTTCTCAGCCAATAACCTTGCAGATCACTGAGAAATTATTGCATGGCAGCAACACCTCTAACTTTTTATAGCATTTCAGTTGACAACGATTGCATGATTGCATATACTATTACGTATCTCTTTGCACTGCATTACATTCATCATGAATGCGAGATCAACGGTACAAACTGAGCAGGCGATGAACCTTTCCGGAGAGGTCACGAAAGGTCATGGGGCCGGGTCGCTTAACGAGCGGCAGCAGAGTGCATCATTCGCACATCTGTGGGACAGTAGTATGTTCCACGGGTGTGCTATTTTTATACTCAATTTGGGAAATAGTCGCACATTTTTGGAATATGACCCCGAAAATGGAGTGCCATAGGAGAAATCAAACGCTGCCGCAAGGCAAACAACGGAGGGTTCTTTTATGACAGACAACCGGTCAAACATGGCGGGACTGACGACCGCCGAAGCAAAGCGATTGCAGGAGCAATACGGCAAAAACGAACTGGCGCAGCAGAAGAAAGAGAGCTTTTTCAGAAAAACGCTCCATATCATCTGCGAGCCCATGTTTTTGCTGCTAATTGTTGCCGCAGTCATTTATTTTATTCTGGGTGAGCCCAGAGATGGCGCGATCATGCTCATTTTTGTAGTGGGAATTATCAGCATCGACATCATTCAGGAGTGGAAAACCGACAAAACGCTCAATGCGCTCAAGGATTTATCCGCACCTCACATCACGGTCATCCGCGATGGGGCGGAGCATACAATCGCCAGCGCGGATCTGGTTCCCGGCGATCTGATGATGATCTATGAGGGTGTTAAGATTCCCGCTGACGGTTCCGTTGTCAGGTGCAACGACCTGTGCGTGGATGAATCGTCCCTGACCGGCGAAGCGGAGGGCGTATGGAAGATTCCTGCGGAATCCGCCCAGCCGACCGGCGACTACTGGCGGCGGGACTATTGCTATGCCGGTACTCTTGTCACGCAGGGTACCGCCACCGTGCTGGTGGACAAAATAGGCAGCACCACCGAGTATGGAAAAATCGGCGTTCATGTCGCCGCCGCGCCGGAGGAGCCCACGCCCCTGCAAAAGCAGACGGGAAGCCTCGTAAAGCTGTGTGCGGGGATCGCGGCCGTTCTGTTTGCACTGGTAGGCATCTTTACATGGTTCAATATTCCCGACCATTCCTTCGGTGCCCGGCTAATTGAGAGTATCCTCTCCGGCGTTACGCTGGCCATGGCCATGATTCCGGAGGAGTTCCCGGTGATTCTCACGGTGTTCCTCTCCATGGGCGCATGGCGGCTGGCCAAAAAGCAGTCGCTGGTACGAAAACTCCCCAGCGTGGAAACGCTGGGAGCCGTCTCGGTCCTCTGCGTGGATAAAACCGGAACCATCACCATGAACCAGATGGCTGTGCAGAGCACATGGGCCGTGGACGGCGACGCGCGCGCGCTGTGCGAGATCATGGGAATGGGCTGTGAAACCGACGCCTACGACCCCATGGAAAAAGCCATGCTGGCCCATTGCGAACGTCTGGAAATGTCCAGAGACTACCTCTTTGGCGGCGAGCTGGTGAATGAATATGCCTTCACCAACGAACTGAAAATGATGGGGCACATCTGGCGGCGGGACGACAAACTGGTGATTGCCGCCAAGGGCTCCGCCGAGCAAATTCTGACCATTTGTGATCTGACGGGGGAAGAAAGGGCGACGGCTGAGCGTAAGACTATGGAAATGTCCACGCAGGGACTGCGGGTCATTGCGGTCGCTACGGCAACCCCGGCCGGCGAATCGGAAATTCCGCCGCAGATCACGGACTGTCGTCTGCGCCTGTGCGGCCTCGTGGGTCTTGCCGATCCTCCCCGGGAAAGCGTCAAGGCGGATATTGCCATGTGCAACAAGGCAGGGGTTCGCGTGGTCATGATTACCGGCGACAATGGGATTACCGCTTCCGCCATTGCAAAGAAAATCGGAATACCTGGCAGCGATCATATTATTACGGGCGATATGCTCAATGAAATGAGCGATGAGGAGCTGCGGGAAAGTGTCCGGGATGTCAGCATTTTCTCCCGTGTCATCCCGGAGCACAAAATGCGGATTGTGAAGGCGTTTAAGGACAACGGCGAGATCGTCGCCATGACCGGCGACGGTGTCAACGACGCCCCTGCTCTGAAGTATGCCGACATCGGCATCGCCATGGGCAAACGTGGCAGCGAGGTCTCCCGGGAGGCCGCCGATCTCATCCTGATGGACGATAATTTTACCACCATCGTGGAGACGGTGAAAGACGGCAGACGTATCTACGACAACATCCGCAAGGCTGTGGGCTATGTCTTTACCATCCATATCCCCATCGCCTTCTCCTCTCTGCTTGCGCCGATTCTGGGCATTGCGCCCGCGGCGCTGTTGCTGCTGCCTCTGCACGTGGTGCTGCTGGAGCTGCTGATCGATCCCACCTGCTCCATCGTGCTGGAGCGCCAGCCCGCCGAAACGGACATCATGGAGCGCAAGCCGCGCGATCCCAACGAAAAACTGCTGACGGCCGGAATCCTTACCAAAAGCGTTTTACAGGGCCTTGTGATTTTTGCCACCTCCTTCGGCACATATTTTACCGTGCTGGGCGGCAATGCCGACAATGCCCCCGTCGCCCGTGCCATGGGGCTTGCCATCATCATGCTATCCAATCTTTTCCTGGTGCAGGTCAACAGCTCCGACCGCGATTTTGCCATGCAGGCGGCGAAGCGCCTTGCAAAGGACGCTGTGATGTGGGCGGCTAATCTGGGCACGCTGGCAATGCTGGGCGTCATCCTTTACTCTCCGCTCAACGGTGTGCTAAAGCTGTCGCCGCTGTCTGCCCCGCAGTTTTTCAGTGCGGTTGGAGTTGCGGTCATTTCCGTATTCTGGTATGAACTTGTAAAGCTTTTCAGGAAATTGCGCCGGGGTTAAGCCCCATAAAACGTTTCTGATAATTTTACAAGAAATTGGGACAGAGGGGAAGGTTCGTACCTTCCCCTCTGTTCTTGCGAGGTTTCCCGCATCACCGCTTTCAGCCCTCTCAAACCTTTTTATCGTTCATTGACAGAGCCTATAAGATGTACTATCATACAAATTAGTTGATACTACATCTTTCTTCCTGGAGGTACGATCATGGACGCCACCAATCGGCAAATTACAAAGATTGCCCGTGAAGTCAATAAGTTTACCGCCCGTATGCTGAAGCTGGACGGTATTGGAACTGCGGAATATGATTTCATCCATGTGGTTCGCAAAAACCCCGGCATCACACAGGCTGCCATTCGGGAGATTCTCACATTGGATAAGGGGGCCGCTGCCCGCCGTGTAGCCAATCTGGAGGCAAAGGGGTATCTTATCAGAAAGGCAAACCCTGCGGATGGGCGCAGTCAGCTGCTCTATGCCACCGAAAAGGCGGACCGGCTGAAAAACTCCAAGGCTTGCGTTGAAGCTCTCTATTATGAATACCTGCAGGAAATATTGTCTTTAGAAGAAAGTGCCGAGTTTTGCCGGCTGCTGAATATTCTCTACACGCGCTCCAAGGCAGAGAGCAAGGCAGACTTTCCAAACCTCACGCACCGCTTTTTAGAAGGGAGCGGAGGAAAATGAGCCGCTCAAATCAAAAAATCAAACGGGTTTCTCAGCCTGACCATATTCTGTCCTACTTCAAACTGGAACGCTGGTCTCTCACGCTGGTCACGGTTTCCGGTATCCTTTACAATGTGGGAATGATTGCGGGGCCTTATTTTGAGGGCCGTCTGGCACAGTGCCTGTTCGACGTGATGGGTGGCCGCGAGCCCTTTTCCGCCATGCTGTCACTTGCCGCGGTCTATCTGATGGTTATTTCAGTCGTCCAGGTCATGCGCTGCGTGAAGCGCTTCTATGTGCGCCGTTTTGCAAATAATACCAGCCGCAACATGCGTCATATGCTCTACAACAGCCTTGTGAACATGAGCAGGGAGGAACTGGAGCGGGAAAGCATCGGAGCGGTGATGACCAAAGCGGTATCGGATGTGGATACCTGCGCGGAGGGCATGCGGAAGTTCGCCACAGAGGTGTTTGACACCGGCGTGGTGCTGATTGCGTACCTTGCCATGCTGTTTTATTACGACTGGCATCTGGCGCTGCTTGCCTGCGCCTTTACCCCGATCGCTTATTTCATCGCAGGAGGTTTGAAGCACCGGGTGGCTCAGTCCAACGGGGCATACAAAAAAAGTGCCGAACGGCTGAACGGCGCCACCATGGACAGAGTCTCCAATGCGGTTACCTATCGCATCTACGGCTGTGATGAAAGCAGGGACCTGGCTTATGAGGCGCGCCTGAGAGACTACGAAAGGTGTGCGGTGGCGGCAAATTTTTGGGAGAACACCATGCAGCCGCTCTACCACATCATTTCTATGTGCGGTGTGCTATTTGTTTTGTACCTGGGTGCTAAAAATGTTTCCGGTACTGGCTGGAGCAACTGGAATATTGCCGCTTTTACCACATTTCTGTCCTGCTTTGTCAAAATGGCGCTCAAGTCATCCAAGGCAGCCAAGCTGTTTAATTCCGTCCAAAAGGCCCAGGTTTCCTGGGCGAGAATCAAACCGCTTATGAAAGAGTATGTGGAGCGGTCCACTTTGTCCGATGTGGATTTTTCCGCTGCGGTATCGCTTAAAGTGCGGGATTTATCGCTGCGCTGGGAAAACGGGACGCAGGTGCTGCACGGAATTTCTTTTTCCGCGCAGCCGGGACAAATCATCGGCGTGACAGGAGCGGTTGCCAGCGGAAAATCCATGCTGGGCAGGGCGCTTTTGGGGGAACTGCCCTACGAGGGCAGCATTGAGGCAGATGGGCGGGAACTGCGCACGCTGAGCTTATACGAGCGCAGCCGGCTGCTGTCCTATCTGGGGCATGAACCGGAGCTGATGACGGAGAGCATTGAAGAGAATATTCGCCTAGGCGAAAAAGGGGAAATTGCTCACTGCCTGCAAGCGGTGTGTCTGGCAGATGAAATTGATCAAATGCCGCAGGGAGCGGCTACCTCTGTCGGCAGCGGCGGAATCCGCCTGTCGGGCGGACAGCAATCCCGGCTTGCACTGGCCCGCACCTGCTATCATGCACGGCAGATTTTGATATTGGATGATCCTTTTTCCGCGGTGGATCAGAAAACCGAACAGGAGATCTTTGCAAATCTGCGACAAGTGGGCGCAGACCGCATAATTGTTTTGATTTCCCACCGCTTGCAGCTGTTTCCGCAGCTGGATCACGTACTCTTTTTGGAGAATGGTACGAGTGTATTTTCTACCCATTCCGCGCTGATGCGGGAAAACAGCGCCTATGCGGCACTCTATCAGGCGCAGGCAACGGGAGGTGCAGAACATGAAGAATAAGAACGGACTTGGCGTCGTTTTTCGGAAGACGATCTGTCAAAACAGCGGGATGACACTTCTCACCGGAATTCTCGTTGCCGCCTGTGTGGCAGCCGCTCTGTTTCCACCCCTCGTTCTGGAAAAGATCGTAAACCAGCTGACCGGGCGGCAGGCTGTTTCGCTTGTGCTGCCCGTTGGTTACTTTGGGCTGCTGGCACTTTCCGATTTGCTGGAGTCAGGCCAGAATGTGATGATTACCGTGTTCGGACAAAAGATGACCCATAATCTGCGTAGCGAGCTCTGCGCCAAGCTGAAACGACTGCCTGCATCTTATTTTACACAGCATGCCCCCGCCAAAATCACCTCTCGCTTTGTCAATGATGTGGATGTGGTGGATTCTCTTTTTACAAACGGCATTATCGGGATGGTTGCCGATGCGTTTAAGGTATTGAGCATCCTTATGGTCATCTTTTATAAAAGCACCGGACTTGGCATTCTGATGCTTTTGGTGACTCCGGCGCTGTTCGCCATGACGCGTCTGTTTCAAAAGCGAATGCTCAGGGCGCAGCTTGTAAACCGCGTCGCCGTCAGCAAGGTGAACAATCATATGCCCGAAACCATTCATAACATCCGTACGATTCATACCCTGTTTCGGCAAAAGTACATGGAAGAAACGTATGATTCCTATATTGAGGAAAGCTACCGAGCTCTCGATAAGTCCAACCTGTATGATTCCATTTATTCTCCCATTGTCATTTTTGTCAGCTCCTGCGTAATTGCAGGGATGATGGTGCTTGCCGCGTTGGGCGGCGGAATGCAGCAGTTTTTTGGGCTTACCGTGGGTACGGCGGTCGCTATGATCGCCTATGTGAACAAGGTGTTTGAGCCGCTTGAAAGTATCGGCATGGAGATTCAGAACATTCAGTCTGCTGTAGCAGGCGTGAAGCGAATCAATGAATTTCTGTCTGAAACCGAGCGCACCGTACCGGAGGACACCTCGAACAGGGAGCGGTCCGACGCAAACGAGGAATCACCGATCAGCTTTGACCATGTGGAATTCAGATATGATGATAAAACGGTGGTTTTACAGGATATGAGCTTTTCTGTACAGCAGGGCGAAGCAGTCACATTTATAGGCAGAACCGGCGCCGGAAAAAGCACGCTGTTCAAGTTGATTCTTGGCCTGTATGCTCCGCAAAAAGGGCACGTACGGATCAACGGCATGGATGCCGCCCAAATTTCAGACAAACAAAAAAGAAAGCTGTTCGGCTATGTCGAACAGACCTTTCATTCGGCTGCCGGAACTGTGGGGGAGCAGATTTCTCTGTTTGATGATTCCATCGGTCAAAGACAGACGGAAGAAGCTGCAAAACTGGTAGGCCTGCATGAAAACATTATGGAGCTGGACCAGAGGTACGACACGCCGGTGGAAGAGGTTACCTTCTCTCAAGGTCAGTTTCAGCTTATCTCTATTGCACGGGCGGTTGCGGCACAGCCTGAAATTTTACTGTTGGACGAAATCACCGCAAATCTGGACAGTGAAACCGAACTGCGGATAATGCAGGCCCTGGAGCGGGCGTGTAAGGGGCGGACCGCATTGTCGATCTCCCATCGTCTGAATGAGAGCACGCACAGTTCTCGTTTGATTCAAGTTGGCGAATAACAAAGCGGAACGCCTGTCTGCCGACCATGGAATTGATCTGCAAGCTGGGATTAACTTTAACGCGACAGTCGGACAACTGCTCAATTTTCCTGCGTATGGAGTATCAAAAAAGACGCCGCGGGGAGAATCTCTCTTCTCCCCGCAGCATTGTAAATTGATCAGGAGGCGGACGCCGTCTTGACATTCTTGGCAAAACGCATCAGGATGACAGCCACCTGGCCCCGGGTAGCTGTGCCGGTGGGATTGATCTTACTGACAGCGGTCCCTGTGGAGGTGCCCTGAATCAATCCGGCGGCGTTTGACCAGGTCATGGCCGCGCCGGCATAGGAGGCGATCTGGTCGTAGTCGGAGAACTCCCGGATTGCCATGCCGCCCTGGGTGGTGTCGTACTTCATGAGCTTGGCATACTGATAGAGGAAGGTTGCAAACTGTTGGCGGGAGATGGGGGCCTTCGGGTCAAAGGAGGTCGTGCTCTTGCCGGAAGTGATGCCGTTTTCCACCGCCCAGTTCACGGCCTTTGCGTAGTAGGCATCGCTGACCACGTCGGTAAATGCGGCGGTCTTGGTAGGCTCGGGAGAGCCGGCCATACGCCACAGCACGGCGACCAACTGACCCCGAGTCATGGTTGCGGCGGGAGAGAACGCAGAGGCGCTGGTACCGGAGAAAACACCGTTTTCATAGGCATACACCACGCCGTCATAGTACCACGCCGTGTCGGTCACATCGGCAAAGGGCTCGCGGACGACGGTAATGCGGCCCTGGGCCTTGGCATAGGCGGTGGAAATTACGCCGCTCAGATTCTTGGTGATGTACTGAATCAGAACCTCGTTGTCCAGCATCGGGGTCGCGGTCACTACCTTGTCGTTCTTGAACATCACAAGACCGTCGCCGCCGCTCTTGAGCATATAGTCGTGGCTGGCCAGCCGGTAGGTCTGGGTGGCCACAATGGCCTTGCCGCCGACCATCACGTTGCTGACGCGGCGCGCGCCGGTCACGCCGGTGAACTCGCCCTTATCGTTGACCGTAACCGTGGAGGGAACGGAGGTATCAATGGTATAGGTCAGGCCGGAGACCTGCAGAAATCCTCCGTTTTCGCCGGGGCAGTTGCGGGAGGCCATTTCCAGTGCGTCCAGGACCTGCTGGCCGGAGACCTCCATCACGCACAGGGCGTTGTTGAACGGGAACACGTTGATGATATTACCATAGGTCACGTTGCCGGCAGCAAGGTCGGCCCGCACGCCGCCACCGTTGGAAAAGCCGATGTCGGCGCTGCCCACCGTGCGGTAGGCGTCGGCGCACAGGTCGCCCAGGTTGGTCTCCTGACTGCGCACGGCGCGGGTTCCGTCAGCCTTCAGAATGGTCAGCGGCACCGTGGTGGTCGCTACCACTTTGTCCAGCAGGGCCTGATTCTTGGACTGGATACCCTTGACAAACGTATTCACCGTGGCGTCCTTGGCGGTGTAGTCATCCTTGCTCACAAGTCCGGTGGACACAGTGCCGTCGGCCTTGATGACCAGCTTGCCGAGATTGGCCAGCTTGGTGCCGGTAGAGGTGAGAAGGACGGTTTTGTTGTCCTTGTCGGATACCTTCTGGGCGGCGATCACGGAGTGGGAATGGCCGTCGATAAAGGCGGTCAAACCGGAGACGTTGGCGATGATGTCGGTGGAGCGCCAGGGTGCACTCTGCTGGTCGGTGCCGCAGTGGCCGACGGCAATGACATAATTGGCGCCGGCCGCCTTGGCCTGGTCCACCGCAGTCTGGACGGACTTGTAGAGATCCTTGCCGTTATTCCCCTCGCAGAAGCTGTAAATATAATTGCCCGCGGCGTCCTGGAAGAGGGTCGGATTACCCTTGGAGAAGGTCTCGGGGGTATCGATTCCCACGTAGGCCACCTTGGTGTCTCCGTAGGAGATCATTTTGTAGGAGTCAAACACGGGCTTTCCGGTTTTAAGGTCGATGAAATTGCAGCAGACATAGCCGCACTTCATGCTCTTGGCCAGCGTCAAGAACCCGTAATCGAATTCATGGTTGCCTGGCACGGCCACATCGTAGCCCACCTCATTCATGATGTCGATGATGTAGGAGCCCTTGGACAGCGTGCCGATGGGGCCGCCTTGGATGGCGTCGCCGTCATCCACCAGCGTCACATAGTCCGTGAGCTTCTTCATGTCGTTGCGGTACGCGGCCAGACCGGCATAGCCGATATTGTCATCCACGGCGCAGTGCACGTCGTTGGTGTAGAGCACCACAATGTTGCCCTTTGCGGGAACGGTGGTGGTGTCCGCCGCCTGTGCAGTCACTGCCAGGGACATCGCCATTGTCAGTGCCAGGATCAGGGATAGAAATTTCTCTCTCTTCTTCACGGAAACAGCCTCCTTCATTTTTTTGCTTTTTACAGTGCAGAATACGCGGACAAGTTTTCTACGTCAGCGCCGATGCCAGCCGATCGGCGAGAAACGCCAGCGGGATATATGCGAGAAACAGAAAATAGACCGTGCGATCTCCCGGCCCGTATTCCAGGGGATGCAGCTTGGTGGCGCGGTTATCTCCGGAATAACCCCGGGCTTCCATGGCGGTGGCCAGATCGGCAGACCGCCGCAGTACGGAGACAAACAGAGGGATTACCAGCGTCGGCATACGGCACATTCTCCCCAGCGGGCCGCCGCGCTGAAAATCCACGCCCCGGGCGGCCTGGGCGTCCATCATGGCGCGGGCTTCGTCGTTGAGCACCGGGATAAAGCGGAAGGTGATCGTCACAATCAGCGCCAGATCATCCAGCGGCACGCCGAACCGTTTCAGGCCGGAAAGCGCCTTTTCCATGCCGTCGGCCAGCTGCCGGGGAGTCGTGGTATAAGAAAGCAGGGATGCGGCGAGGATCATCAGGCTGATTCTTGCCACCAGCCGCACCGCCAGATGCAGTCCGGCTCCGGTCAGATGCAAAATGCCCCAGCTCCACAGAGGAGCCCCCGGGGAAAAAAATGTGCGGAAAATGAAGGTAAACACCAGCAGTACGGCGATTCCCCGCATGCCGCGCAGCAGATAGCGCAGTGGGACCCTCGCCGCCCGATAGGCCAGCAGAATCAGCCCCAGACACAACGCGTAAGTCAGGTTGTCCCGGATCAGAAACAGCGAGACGATGAACAGCAGGGTCCCAACCAGCTTTGTGCGAGGGTCCAGACGGTGGACCGCTGAGTTTGCCGCAAAGTAACGACCGATGGTCAGATCATTTCCCATGGCGGCCGCCCCCCAGCAAATCCGCGAAGCTAGACACCGCCTCCTCCATGCGCACCGGCAGAACCGGGATGTCCAAGCCCCGCCGCCGCAGCTCTTCCGCCGCCGAGGTGACGGCCGGAACGCCGATTCCAATTGCACGCATACGGTCGGTCTCCTGAAATACCTGCGCCGCCGGCGCATCATATAAAAGCGCTCCCTCGCTGAGTACCAGCAGTCGGTCTGTATATTCCGCGAGGTCCTCCATGCTGTGAGACACCAGCAAGATTGCGATTCCGGTTTCGTCCCGCAGACGCCGCAGGTGTTTCATGAGCCGGGTTTTGGCAAGACCGTCCAGCCCTGCGGCAGGCTCATCCAGCACCAAAACCTCCGGTCGCATTGCCAGGACCCCCGCAATGGCGGTCAGCCGCATCTCCCCGCCGGATAGCTCCAGCGGAGAGCGGTTCTCATACTCGTGCCCTAAATTCATCAGCGCCAGCGCATCCCGGGCGGCCGCGGCAGCCTCCTCCGGAGAATCGCCCAGATTCACAGGACCAAAGGACACATCCTCCAGAACGGTTTTTTTGAAGAGCTGCTGCTCGGGATATTGAAACACAAGCCCCACGCGCCGCCGCAGGATGGAGATACGGAACCCCCGGCGTCCGGTGTCCTCGCCGTGAAACAGGATTCGCCCCCGGGTGGGGCGGAGCAGACCGTTAAGATGCTTCAAAAGGGTGGTTTTCCCCGAGCTGGAGGGTCCCGCCAGACCGACCAGTTCTCCCGGGGAGACAGAAAATGAAATCTCCCGCAGAACAGGGCTGACGGATTCAGAATAGGAAAAGGAGATGCGGTCGGCTTCCAGTATATTCACAGCGTACCCCCCTCTGCCTGCGCCAGATGCAAAAATTCCTCCACAAACTGACGCTGGGAGAGAACGGGGGAGGAAAAGGCAAAACCCTGCTCCCGCAGCGCATCCGCCACCGCAGGAATGGGCGGAATATCCAGATGAAGCGCACGCAGGGCGGCAGGGTCTGCAAAAAGCTGCTCCGGTGTGCCGTCCAGCACGACCCGGCCGCGCTCCGTAACGAGGACGCGGTCCGCTTGGACTGCCTCCTCCATGTGATGGGTGACCAGCACCACCGTTATTCCAAGCTCCCGATTCAGGCGGTGAAGCAGGGAGAGAACTTCTCCTCGGGCCGCAGGGTCCAGCATGGCGGTGGGCTCGTCCAAAACAAGACAGCGGGGGAGGCATGCCGCCGCCCCCGCAATGGCCAGACGCTGCTTGCCGCCGCCGGAAAGGCGGTCGGGCGAGACGCCGCGCTGTTCGGAAAGTCCCACGGTTTCAAGGCTCTCATCGACCCGACGACTAATCTCCGCGGACGGCAGACCGCGCACCTCGGGACCGAACGCGCAGTCCTCCTCCACTGTGGCACCGATAATCTGATTGTCGGGGTTCTGGAAAACCATCCCCACGCGGTCGCGGACGCGCTTGAGCGCCTCTTCCGCACCGGCATCCAGCCCGTCGATCAGGACAGTTCCCTCGTCGGCGCGCAAAAGGCCGTTCAAATGCCGGACCAGCGTAGATTTGCCGGAGCCGTTCGGCCCCAAAATCACCGCAAACTGTCCGTCCGGAATTTCAAGACTGACCCCGTCCAGCACGGTTTTGAGCACGGGTTCGCCGCCACCCGAGGGATATTCCCGGTACCGATGTACCAGATCGGAGACCCGAATCATTTACTGCGCGACCTTCTGATGGACAAAGTTGTCCTTGAACCGCATGGGAAGAGCTTTCAAAATAGCCCAGCCAATGACGCAGGTACCCACTTTGTCAATCAGGTTGGATCCAATATTGCGGATAAACGAGGCGGCAAAAATACTGTGGCCGGTCTGTTGCAGGGCCACCACCAGAACATCGGACCAGCTTCCGTTCAGACCGCCGTAAACCAGGATGCCGATGGGTGTTCCGATTACGGGGCACACCACGCTCAGCACGAGGCCCAGAATCAGAGCCGTGGGGAGCGTGAACTTCCACTTCTTTGCCGCAAGACCCACAATCAGGCCCACGGCGGCGTTAACCAGGAAGAAGGGGATGTCGGATACGCTATACATAAAGCCGGTGATGATATTGCTCAGGGAGCCCACGATCACGCCGGGCAGGGGGCCGATCAGGGCAGCTGTCAAAACGGTGCCGAGGGTATCCAGGTACAAAGGGATGCCCAGCGCGGAGGTGATGATGCCGAGCACAATGTTCATGGCGATGCACACGCCGCAGAACGCGATGATGTAGGCTTTGTTGTTTTTCATGATTTTCTCTCCTTACACACTACACAATCCAAAATTTACACCTGCTTGTCCGCCCGCTCCAAAAGCTCCGCCGCCTGCCCCATGGTGAGGAAGGGGAGGTTCAGGCCCACTTCCCGCAGCTGCCCGGAAATGATCTCCATAAAGACGCCGGACCCGGCCGTCATGGTCACGGGGGGAACCACATCACTTCGGAGGTCAGAGATCTCCCCACCCCAGGCACCCTCACAGGTAAGGGCATGGCCGCAGGTGGGACTCCCCTCCACGCTGACAACGCCCAAAAGGGAAAAGCGCGCCGGGTCGGAGGCATATTCCTCAAGCTGCATCAGGACGGGCCGGAACAGATCCCGGCAGGAGGCGCGGAAAGACGGATGGTCAAACTGGGAGCGGACATGCCCCCACCGTCTGGAGCCGTATAGGAGAAGCTCCGGGCAGGGAAGCTGAAGGAGCTGGACATCCCGGTCCAGCACCAGACGCAGCAGCCGCTCCCGCAGCGCATACTCCTCCGTAAGGCCGGATTCATCCTGTCGAACCTTGGAAGCCGTATTCAAAATGCAGTGGGAAACGACCAGAATCCGCTTCATTGCGTACCTCCGTCTCTTCCGGCAAAGGGGCTGCATTGCAGATGCCGGATATCTTTTCATTGTAAGAAAGGGCCGGACGGTTGTCAATTCACGGAAACGATGTACAAATGTGAAAAAACGACAAAAACGATCATTCCAAAAGTGAAAAATTCGTCAGAAATTTTTGGTATTTTTTATGTGGAGAGTTTATGTTCACGGCCACCTCTATAGGAAGCACGCAGGCCCGGGCATAAAACCGGGCCTGCGTGCTTCCAACTTTTATTTTGCGCTTAGAAGAATCACAATTGATGAGCAGTTGTATCGAAAGCCATTTCTAACTTTAAAAAGTATTACGTTTACTGCGCGTCATCATTTTTACGACGCTTGCCGGAGAGCACCAGCCAGACAAGGCCTGCACCGGATACCGCGGCAATACCAAACCATACGGCCGCGCAGTCCCCAGTCTTGGGAGCCTGTGCCAGAGGCGTAGTCTCATCGGGAATCTCGGTTTCAGTGTCGCCGGGTACATCCGTTAGGGGCGTCTCACCATCGGAAATCTCTGCAGTGGGTTTTGCGGCGACGGGAGACCCCGCCAAAGGTGTGGTATTGTCGGGGATTTTTGTAGGTGTGTTATCGTCATCACCATCATCGTTGTCATTGACAGGGGTCACGGGGGTCACAGGGATCACAGGGATAACCGGAGTAACAGGGGTAGCCGTATAGGTAACGGTCACCACGCCATCCTCATTGCCCATGGTCCCCGACACCTCCGACTTGTCAGCGGTGTAGCCAGACAGGCTGGGAGAGAGAACGGAATACGCTTCCCCGACTGTCTTCGTGACTTTGTTGTCTTCAGCAGCAATTCCGCCGGTCGCATACACATAGTGGATAATCAGCGTGTGTGTGGCAGGAGTAGGGGGATTCTCTTTCCACTGCGCATATAGCGTTACAGCTTCTCCCTGCACTCCAATCTCGGCACCGGATGCATAGGCGGTTCCGGTTCCATCGGCAGCGGTGTTCCAGCCAGTGAAGACATAGCCATCAAGAGTGGGCACAGATGCGGAAACAGTTGTGTTCGTGTTGATCTTCACGGCTACCGCGCTGGGAAGATTGCCGACCGTGGCGTCCCCTGCGTTTGCGTCATAGCTGAACTTCACCAGCCGGGCGGTAGTGTCGTAAACCACGCCGTCCACATGATAGCAGCCGGAGACCTTCACCACATACCAGAGAACCGCGTAATTACTTAGATTCTCCGTAATGCTGTTCTTCTTCAGAATTTCGGCTTTCAGATTCTCCAGATACTCAGCCGTGGGCTTGATCACGATCTTGTCATTCACATTTTTAAAAATCTCCGAGACGTTCAGCTCACTGATATTGCCCGTGATTTTGTCTGCATGAGCGGTGCCGTTAATCATACCCATCATATTCAGCCTGTCTCTTGCGGTATAGTTGCCGCTGGAATACTGGGTTGTGCCGTCTTCAAGGGGAATCTCATTGATCTTATTTAGAATATAAAATTCCGCGTTGAGAATCTCCCACTTGGCTTTCAGGGTAGTGTTCTTGGTAACTTTGGTGTTGAAATCATATTCCGTCCCGTCGGCGGTGAACCAGCCCAGGAACCGGCCGGCATCCTTGGAGGGGTCGGCGGGTTTCGCAGCGGTGGTATTCTGTTCGATCGTCTGCATTGGAACAGAACTGCCGCCGTCCGTGTTGAACGTCACGGAAAAACCCCAATGGGCCGTCAGGGTAAGGTCCTCGGTAACCGGTGTGTTGAAATCATACACATTTCCTTCGGAATCGAGCCAGCCCATAAACGTAAAGCCTTCCATGGTGGGGTCTGCGGGCTTCTCAGCGACATAATTGCTTCCGTCCCAAGCCGCACCAGCAGAAGTTACTGCGTTACCGTTGTTAGAATTATAAGTCACAGTATAGGGAGAGACGACTTTGACCTGATAATACTCACAGGCAGTTTGCTTTTGGTCAACAATGTTGTTATCCCAGTGCTGATAGACGAGGGTATACGTGTTGCCGATAGCCTTTGGACCTGCGTCAATATAAATTGTTTTCTGCCAATTTCCCTTGTCGCCAATGTCAAAGCCCCATTTTAAAAACGTCCCGTGGCCCCAATCGTTTGCCATCTTGTAAGCCTTAATTTCACCCGGAACCACTGTGATGCTGTTTGCGTTGTCATTTTTGGCGTTTGCGTCGTCAAAGAACCACACCGCATTGATAGCGGATGCAGCGGTGAGCGTGGCTTTGTCGCCGTTCGCCGTGTTCTTCGTGAAAGTGGTGTCGGAGTAGTCCCCGGGAGCACCTACGATTTCAATAGAACCTGCATATGTCACATCGGAGGAAACATTGACGGTGAAAGTTTCGGAATCAACAGCCTTACTACCCAATAGATCGGTTTTCCACGTGTGCTCAATTTGGAACGTTTTCGCTTCGCCAGGGGTATTATTTGTAAATTTGATACTTGCATTGCAAGATAACACCGCTTTTCCAAACTCACAGAGCTGCGCATCATCCCCAACAACTGTCCACTGATGGTCATATCCTACACACAATATAGAATTATTCCAACCACGCCATGTGCCTATCTTTCCAAAAAGAGTAACTGTCTCACCTGCTTTTGCGTCAATTGACGTTGCATTTAAGAAATTACCATTCTCTGGGGTTGAAATGGTCACCACATACACCGAGAAGCTCTCGGCCTCCACGGCGACTTCCGCGCCCTGACTGCTGGAAGCGACCTCGTCGCCTACGGGCGTGGCGTTCTGCTGGTCATCCACATGATAAACCTGCAAGGTGGCGTCGTCCTGCGCCAGAGAGCTGACAGGGGCCACATCAAAGCGCACATCCACCGTTTTGCCGTCGGCGGGCTGCAGCTCCTGATCGTCTCTGCTGTAAAACGTGATGCCAAACGCGGCGATGGTATTGGGATCGTCCATGCCGTCAATGGAATCCATCACATCCTTCGCCAGGACCGGAGTGATCTCCACATAGGCCCCATCAGGGAACACTCCCTCGGGGGCATCCACCTTCACCGTAATTCCGGCAAAGGTTTTCTCTCTGTAAATTTCCGGGAAAGAGGGAGCAGCGGGCAGAGACGCGGGAACCTCAGCGGGCTGAGTGGGAGTCTCCGTACCAGTCTCCTCGGCAGGCTGGGCAGAAGTCTCTGTGCCGGTCTGCTCGGTAGGCTGAGCGGGAGTCTCCGTACCAGTCTCCTCGGCAGGCTGGGCAGAAGTCTCTGTGCCGGTCTGTGCGGCAGGTTGAGCGGGAGTCTCCGTATCGGTCTGCTCGGTGGGCTGGGCGGGAGTCTCCGCGCCAGCGTTTTCGTCAACGGCGCTTTCGGACTCAGTGGAAAGATTTTCCTCCACCTGCGGGTTCCCGGTCATTGTGTCATCGGCGGCGAATACAGCCGTAGGTAGCAAGCTTGTTGCCATAGTCAGAGCCAAAAGTACTGCAGCAATTTTTCTCTTTTTGTGTACCATGTCTTTTGAGTTCCTTTCATCTGTGTATCAAAATTGTGGCAGCTGGGCTGGCGTAGCTTTCACCGTAGCCCCTCTAGCTTTGAGTCCTGCTTTTTAAAACGGTTTACCCCTTTGACATTTTTTTATTAACTGTCATATACTGCATGATCAGGGAATTATGTATGTTCATTTGTCAGGTTCATCGTGCTGTTCATTAACAACAGCAATTCCAATGCGCTGCGAAAGCTCTCTTCCTGTCGGCCTTCCAGCCATTGAACGGAACCCTGCCAGCTGGCATTCTGCCGAAACAGAACTCGCAGATTAAAGGTAGCCAGACAGCCATGCGCCGTATCCTGTGCCGTATTTGCGGGAGGCTTCGCCGTCATCGCAAAACTTCGTGTCTGCACAAATGGTTCTGGAAAACGCATATCGTCCAGCAGCTCTTCCACTTCTAGTAAGAACTGCATCACCCCGTGGAACATAATCGGCTTAGGGAGTCCCAGATTGATCAGCCGGCCCGTATATACGCCATCCGCGCAGCTATCAATACAGACCAAGGTATCACGGTACTGGTTTTCCAATAGCTTTTCACCCAATTGCCCTAACCACCTTCCCAAGATTTTCTTCTATAGCCAGAATTGTAGCACGTGTTGGTTACAGCTTCGGGTACATTTTCACATTTTACTTTCATTATTTAAAAAAATATTTGTAAAATTAAAATGTTGGACACATAAAGCCTGTGTACGGTTGTTACCAAAGGTCTTCTCGAAGGTAAGAAAACCCGTATCAAATTTCAACCCGCCCCCACATTTGACGGTTCTATAAAATGACTTGAAGTGGCCTCTAAAAACAAAGGGGCAGATGCAGGCTCCCAGAGCCAGACGCAGAGGCTTTGCCACATTGCCCTTCCGGTTGACGAACAATGCTGCATAGCGCTGTTCGATCTCTGACCAGGGAATGGGCTGCGCCTTCTTCATCCGGCGGTTGTCCTCCTTCAAGTGCATCTCCGCCCAACATTGAGCGAAAATAATAGTTTATTCGCATAAGAAAGCAGGAACTCAATGAAGAGTCCCTGCCCTTTGAGCTGGTAATTTGTGCTTTCCTATCCGACATTAAAATACCGCGTTCCGGCGTGATGCGGCAGTATATTTTTTCGCCTATTGAGGGTAAATTTGCGTCGGCTTTCCATTGTTTGCAACAAAATGCTGCCGAGCCGGACTTGTTGAACTTTATTTCGCAGGTTGACTGTCCGCTCACCGTTCCAGTGGAATATCCAGAAGTACCCGCACGCCGCCACTATCCAGCGGCTCCATACGCATGGTTACCGCGTCTCCAAAATAAATGCGCAGTCGATAAAGAACGTTGCGCAGACCGATTCCTCCGTCTCCGGTCAGTTCTTGCCTTTCCTCGGCCAGATCCCGGTTCAATGTTTCCATACGGGCAGGGGAGCAGTCCGTCCCGTTGTTTTCGGTCAAAATGCGAAGAATACCGTGATCCACAAGAGCGTGAAGCCGAAAATAGGATTCCTCCTGTTGGCAGAGCTGCCCGTGCTTGAACGCGTTTTCAACCAGTGGCTGCAAAATCATTTTTGGTACGACGATGCCCTCGGCCTCTGGGCTCAAAAGAATGTCAGCACGCAGCCCCCGCCCGAACCGCACATTTTGCAGGGTCAGATAGTCACGTACATAGCCGACCTCCTGCCCAAGCTCCGCAGTGGGATGGTCCAAATTCATACTATATTGCATACGAACGCCCAGCATGGTGATATAGCGCCAGGTTTCCTTATCTCCGTGCTGAAGTGCCAAAGAGGCAATGCTTTGGAGAGAGTTGTATAAAAAGTGGGGGTTAATCTGTGCCTGAAGCATTCGGGCCTCTGCGGTGCGCTGAGCCTTGCTGATCTTTTGCTGTCGTTCGAACATCTCTTTGATGGTCGCCATGGTTTTTTGGGTGTGCAGCACCAAATGGCCAATCTCGTCATCCCGGCGGTAGACAACGTAATCCTCCATCAGGCAATGCAAGTCGCCTCCATCTACAGCACGCATGTAAGCGTCCAGTCCGCGGATAGGGCGGGTACTTTGCCCTACAATCAGTTCCACCAGCCCGCAGCAGCCCAAAAAAGCGACTAGTATAATCACCAGATTTCGGGTAAATATGGCATCGGCCTCACCGTATAATGCCTGGCGGGGCACCAGCTGCACCAGATTCAGACGCAGGTTGTCCAGACGCGCACCACAGCAGAACGCAATGCCTGTGAATGATTTACCGGCTATGTCGCTCCAGCCAACGTCCTCACAGGCGTTCAGAATGGATTTCGCCTCCTGCGTGGTCAGCGGGTCGCGGCTGGCAAACAAAATTTCGCCGTCATCCTGAAGCATATATTCGGCGTACTCCGTAGAGCGGTTGCTGTCAACAAACACCAACGCCTGCAAGGAGCTAGCCTCCACATCAAAGCTGATGGTGCCCAGACACTGGGTATTGGCGGAGTCATAAAGCTTCCAGTGAAACGAGTATACCGGCGTACCCGCACCGCTCAGGGAGTATCCGTAAGTGCTGGCTGAACGGGGGCCTTCGCCGTACACCGCCTCGGGGCCGAGATCCGCGGGCATGTCAATATGATAGCGGCTGGGTCCGTAAGAGCTGCCTGTGGCGCCGATAATAAAGCTTTGTCCGGAGTGGTAGACGTCCAAATAAATTTGAGACAGCTTGATTTGGGGCGACAGGGACATGAGTGAGCGCAGGAATAGATAGACGCGATAGCTGTCATAGCTGTTCAAAAAGGGCTGCTGAAGCAGGCTGTACACGTCTGCGTTGCTGTAAAGGTTGCCTGAAAGCTGACGAATCTGTCCCAAATATAGATCCAGAAAGGCGGCCTTCGTACGCACGTTTTGCAGCCCGGTTTCCACGGCATTGCTTCGCAGGGTGTTGAGAGTTGATACCTGAGTGGTGGTTGCTACCAGCAGGAAGGCCGCCAAAATTGTGGCGGTGAGTCCTAATAACAGGCGCTTGGAGAAGCCGAGCTGTTTCAGTCTCATAACCGTTCCGCCTTTGGGGCCGCCCGATATTCGGCCGGGGTGCATCCCTCCACCCGCTTAAACACACGGCTGAAATACTTGGGGTCCACAAAACCGACGGCAGTGGAAATTTCCGCCTGGCGCAAGTGACTCCGGCGTAAAAGATCCTTTGCGTGCGTGATGCGCGTGTGGGTGATGTAATCCACCAGTCCCACCCCAAATTTTTTTTTAAAGGAGCGGGACAGGTAAGCAGCGCTCAAAGAAAACGTGTCGGCAAGGGAGTCCAGCGTGATAGGAGCGTGGTAATTTTCGGCAATGTACCGGCGCACCTGCTCAAATACCTCGCCGATTGCCGCGCTTTGACCGTCACTCAGATACTGGGACCATATGGCAAGCAAGTCATCACACAGCGACTGGACGAACGCCCGGCGGGAAAATCGACCATCTGGCAGGCAAAAGTCGAGACGATGCGCAGATAGGGACAGCAAGCTTACGCCTCGCTCACGCTGAAACCCTTGGATCCATTTGGTACGCAGTCCGGCGTAAGACGACTCAAAATTTTCAAGCTGCCGGATGGTAAGCAGCTTGCCAGCCAAAATGCTGTCTGTAAATTCTTCCACAGTCCCGCGTACCCGCTCCGGCCGCCCACTAAGCAAAGCCGGATAAAGCACCTGCTCCATGTTTTCATAAACTTTGAGCGACGGAACGGGCGACGCCTCTGTGTGTACCCGGATTTGCAGATCGAGCAGATTACAGGACAGCGCATTCTCCCTGGCGGACCGAAAGGTGACATTCAGCTTATGGGGGAATGCTGCATAGGGTCCCAGCCCCAGATGCAGTGTGACGCCAAGCTGGCATTCCAAAAGCTCCATAAGCTGGGTGCAGGGGGAAATCAGATCGCCGATCCCCGCATTCAGCAACACCGCGATGTCGGCTCCGGTTCCCCAAATGGTTGCTACCCCAAGGCCAAGACCGTAAAAGTAGTCATGTACAAAATTAGCCAGCGAGTAAGCACCGGCGTATTCTCCGGGGAGATGTCGGGTGCATATCACCCCCATACGGCATCGGTCAATTCCGTTCAAAAAAGGAGCGGAATTCAACAGGCTTTGCATCACGGCGGGGGAATGCTCTGCCCCCAGGTACAATGCCAGTAAATTCTGTGCCCTGCGCCGTGAGGATTCATTCAGCAGCGAGCGCTGACTGCGGTATTGACTGACCGCCTTGGCCACTGCGGCGTTGAGCCCCTCATCGGTGAGAGGCTTCAGCAGATAATCCACGCATCCCAACTGCACAGCTTTTTGCGCATATGCAAAATCGCCATACGCTGTGATCAAAATGGTACGGATAGCGGGGTCTAACATCTGAATGCGCTCAATGAGTTCCAGCCCGCTCAGTCCCGGCATACGGATGTCTGACAGAATCACCTCCGGGCATTGTTCCTGAATCAGGCACAGGGCATCCTCCGCGTTTGAGCGTTCATAAAGCTCGGTAATTCCATGCTTTTTCCAGTCTACCAGAAGTTTGATTACAGCAATGACGTGGGGTTCATCATCCACAATAAGTGCCTTCATTGGTCATTTCCTCCGGCTCTCTTCCTACCAACCAAACGTGAGCAAGCGCAAAAAAATCCACCCAATTTGAGCAAAATTTTGAGTTTGCAAGTTTAAAGAGGTATGATATTGTCATTTCAGACAAGGAAAGCGAAAAATTCAGGGCTGTTTTATCTACTTTGATCAATATAGCACGGACTTAAAAAAAAGTCTAGAACCAACTGGCGGCTGTGGGCGCCGCTTCGTGGCACCCACAGAATTATAATCCAGCGCGTTACCACAAAAGGAGGAGAAATAAAATGAAAAACAAAGCAATCTCTCTGATCGCTGCCTGCGCACTGCTCAGCGGAACGCTGGTCGGCTGTGGCAAGAGCGGTACGCCCGCAGCAACGACCACTGCTCCGGCGGCATCCAGCGCGACGGCCTCGGTCTCGAACAGCGGAAACACATTTCCCACCCAAGACATCAACGGAATCGTGCAGTGGGGCGAGGGCGGCGGAACCGACTCTTTGATGCGCCCACTGGCTGCTCTGGCACAAGAAAAGCTGGGCCAGAGCATTGTTGTGCAAAATATGACCGGTGGCACCGGCTCCATCGCTACTCAGTATGTATACGACCAGGATGCCGACGGCTACAATTTACTTATGGGCGCCGAGAATCCCTCTTTGTACCAAGCATTGGGTATCTTGGATCTGACCTACGATAACTTTACCTGCGTTCTCCTGATCGGAGACGAGACGACAGGCGTGGCTGTGGGGAAGGACTCCCCCTATCACTCCCTGAAGGATATCTGCGATGCCGCCAACGGCGGCAAGGAAATTACTCTCGCCACCACAGGAACCGGCGGATTGCCCTGGGAAGTGGGCGCGCTGATCACCAGTATCACCGGCGCAACCTTCACCCAGGTTCAGTATGACTCGGACGCCTCTGCCCGGGTGGCTGTGCTGGGCGGCGAGTGTGACTTTACCATTTGTAAGGTGCAAAGCTGTCTGGAAGAGTATAAATCCGGCGATCTGAAACTGCTGGACATGCTGGCCACTGAGTCGGTGAAGCAGATGCCGGAAGTGCCTTTGGTCACCGACGAGTATCCCGAGTTCAGCAAGTATCTGCCCTGGGGCCCCTTCTATGGCGTGTTTGTAAAAGAAGGAACCGATCAGGCCGTAGTGGACAAGCTGTCTCAGGCCTTTACCGCAGCGTTCAATGACCCAACCTACCAGGACGTACTGGCCAACTACAACATTAATCTTATGGGGTATACGGGCGATCTGGCAAAAGAGTACTTGAGCAACTGGCAGGCCAACACCATCACGGCGCTGACGGAAGCAAAAGCCATTTCCTGAACCACAGCGGGCGGGAGCTTAACATAAGTTTTCGCCCGCTTTCTTATCATAAAGTGATCGGAGAAATTGCGATGAACAAAATGCAAGGGTCTGAAGTCCAGGGCGAAAAAAAGCCTGTCCCGTTTCAGGCGGGAGAAAAGGGATTTGCTGTTTTCTGGCTGTTATTCGGCGGTTTCTTTTTTTACCAGTCCATTTTGCTGTGCCGGGCGCATCCTGGCCTGAATTCCTGCGCGGCCATACCGCTTTTTGTCACGGGAAGCATTGTACTCTGTGCGATCACCCTTTTGTTAATTGACCGGAAGGCTCCTTCGGTAACCCACGGTGTGCACAAGGGGAAGACCATCCGTATGGCATTAGATACAATGTTCCCCGTCAATGTTCTGGCGCTTCTTGCCCTTATCATACTGTATTGTTTGGCTTTGTACTTTAAACTTGGATTTTACCTGTCTACCGGGCTATTTTTGTGGTGCGGTATGACATTTTATATGCGCTCTCAATATCATGTAAATGGAGTGCCGAATACGGCTACTTTGGGCAAAGTTATGTTAAAGAATCTACTTTGGACGGGGCTTTCGCTGCTGTTCATCCTTGCGGTCTTTACGTATTTGTTCCATGTTGTACTGCCATAAGGGGGGGGACTTACAATGGACGTTTTCAGTTATCTTTTGATTCCGTTTCAACAGCCACTTTTGATTCTGCTCACGGCAATCGGCGTGTTTGCAGGCATCTATGTGGGCGCAATTCCCGGACTTTCTGCGACGATGGCTGTGTCGCTGCTGGTTTCCTTTACCTACGGGTGGAGTACATATGAGGCACTGGCGCTGATGTTGGGGATTTTTGTGGGTACCGTGTACGGCGGTTCACGCAGTGCCATTTTGCTCAATATTCCCGGTGCGCCCAGCGCCGTAGCTACCTCGCTGGACGGATATCCCCTGGCAAAAAAGGGCCAGGCCGGCCGGGCCATGGGCATTGCCACCACACAGTCGGTCATTGGTACGATTCTTGGTGTGATCGTGCTGGCTGTCGCGGCTCCCGTGGTGGCTACCTTTGCGGTGAACTTTTCCTCGGTGGACTATCTGTTGCTTGCGGTTATGGGCATGATGATGGTGGGCAGCCTGAATTGCAAGTCTATATTCCGCGGCCTGCTGTCTGCCTCAGTTGGCTTGTTTTTTGGGACCATCGGAATGGATTCCATGACGGCCGTGCGCCGATTTACCTTTGGCGTGAGCTACCTGAACGGGGGCGTGAGCTTTGTGGTAGCCATGATCGGTCTGTTCGGTGTATCTGAGGCGTTAATTCAGATCATTGATCTGGATGTGACCAGTGTCAAACAAAAGGTAGATAAGATACTGCCCTCGCTGGACACTATTATCAAGTACATTCCGCTGACCCTGCGCTCTTCTGTGGTGGGCGTGTTGGTGGGCGCACTGCCCGGCGCAGGTGGCGATATTGCGGCGCTCTTGACCTATGACCAGGCCAAGCGCACCGTCAAAAACCCGGAAGTGCCCTTTGGCGAGGGCGCAATCGAGGGCATCGTGGCCCCGGAGTCGGCCAACAACGCAGCTATCGGCGGTGCATTTATCCCCATGCTCACGCTCGGCATCCCCGGCGATGCCGTGACTGCCGTATTGTTGGGTGCGCTGCAGATCCATGGCCTGCAGCCAGGACCAAACCTAATGACAAGTACACCAGATCTGTTCTATCTCATTGTCAGCGTACTTTTACTGGACAGCATTTTCTTGACGGTGTTCGGACTGACCGGCGTTAAGCTGTTTGCCAAGATCGTGGAGATTCCAAAGAGTATCCTGATGCCGCTGATCGTCATTCTCTCTGTGGTGGGCAGTTTTGCGTTGCGCAAGAGCTTATTTGATATCTTTTGGATGCTTGGCTTTGGCATACTGGGTTATTTTATGAAGCGTTACGAATATCCAGTGGCCCCCTGTGTGTTGGGTGTGATCCTGTGCAATCTGCTTGAGAACAACTATCGTCGTGGGATCACGCTGGAAAAAAGCATTCCTGGCCTGTTAGGCAGCATTTTTAGCGAGCCCATGGCGATCATCCTGCTTATGGTAATCGTGATAATGTTCGGCACGCAGACCAAGACCTACAAAAACTGGAAAGCGCGGCGGGACGCAAAAAAGGCGGCAGCCTTGTAAGGGCCAGCTCTTCAACAAAATCTTCCGCCGGCACAAAATTAGAGAGCGGAAAGAGGAAAGGAAGATATTATTATGAAAACGGTTCAATTACGAAATTTGACCATCGGCGAGGGCGCAACCAAAGTGA
>NZ_JBEUWZ010000003.1:0-37024 GCF_040505565.1 Oscillibacter sp.
CAAATACCTCCCCGATACCCGTAACGATCGCCTTCAGCGAGGACGTGACGGGCTTTACGTCGGACGATATCACAGTATCGAACGGTACGAAGGGAAGCCTGAGCGGCAGCGGAGCTGACTACTCGATCAGCATCACGCCGAGCGGCCAAGGCGCGGTCACGGTAGACGTGGCGGCAGGCGTCGCAGCGGACGCGGCGGGCAACGACAATACGGTGGCCACTCAGCTGAGCAGGACATATGATACAGCGGCTCCGACCGCACCGACAGTCACCAGCGCGGCGCCATCGACAAACGATACGACGCCCGAATGGACCTGGACTGCGGGCGGCGGCGGAAACGGTACCTACCGGTACAAACTGGACAGCAGCGACCTTACGTCGGGTGCAACGGGAACGACGACGGCCTCGTATACATCGTCTTCCGCCCTGGGCGACGGCAGTCATACCCTGTACGTGCAGGAGCGCGATGAAGCCGGCAACTGGTCGACAAGCGGGAGCTATGCGGTAACGATCGACGGCACCGCGCCGACGGTAAGCATTTGGTCAGCAGCCACAAGCGATACAAATACTTCACCGATCCCGGTGACAATCACATTCGGCGAAAATGTTACCGGCTTCACGGCGGACGATATCACGGTATCGAACGGTACGGCAAGTAATTTTTCTTCTACAGACGCCAAGACCTACACGGCTGACATCACGCCGACAGCCCAAGGCGCAGTGACGGTAAACGTTGCGGCGGGCGTCGCAACTGACGCGGCGGGCAACGACAATACGGCAGCCACCCAGCTGAGCAGAACCTATGACAATATAGTGCCGACAATATCTTTCGCAGCGGTTGCATCTGATTACAAATACGTTGACATCACCTTCAGTGAAAAAATATACGGTGCGACCGACGGCGCAACGGCCCTGACGGCGGCTAAGCTGGCACTGACCTTTACTCAAAACAGCGGGACGGCCGCAAACGCAGTGATTAGCTCAATTAAGAAGGCCGATAACACAGTAGAAGCCTCGGCTTCCGCGCTCAGCGGCGGCGAAACGACGATAAGGGTGTTCCTCACTGTGACGGGGACTCCGTCCGGCGCTGAGACGATAGAAATCAAGCCGGCCAATGCAGCTTCCATTTTCGATAATGCCGGGAATAACATGGCATTAACGGAAACGACGGGAGCAAAGAAGCTTTATACCCCGGCCTTGTCCGGCGGTAGCTCCTCCAGTTCGACCGGCACAGGTGCTGCTGTTATTGTAAATGGCGAAACAAAAACCGCAGGAACCGCACAAACAACGACCAATTCCAGCGGCCAGACGACTACGACCGTAACCGTGGATACGAGTAAGCTTGAGAACATTCTTGCCAGTCAGGGTACCGGTGCGACCGTGACCATCCCAATTACGGGCAATTCCGACGTAGCGGCAGGTACTCTTACCGGCGCAATGGTCAAGAATATGGAAACCAAAGATGCGACGCTGGTTGTGCAGACGCATTCCGGTACTTACACGCTCCCCGCTTCTGAGATTAACATCAATGCGGTTTCACAGCAGCTCGGAACAAGCGTGGCTCTTTCGGATATCAAGGTAACCGTCAGCATATCCGAGCCGTCGGCTTCGATGACAAAGGTAATTGAAAGTGCCGCTCAGAACGGTGGCTTCACGATTGTGGTTCCTGCAGTGGATTATACCATCACCTGCACACACGGCAGCCAGACGGTAGACGTCAGCAGCTTCAACGCCTATGTGGAGCGGACGATTGCCATACCTGATGGTGTTGACCCGACGAAAATTACTACTGGCGTAGTTGTCGACTCAGATGGAACTACACATCATGTGCCAACCAGAGTAACCGTCATGAACGGCAAATACTATGCGGTGATCAACAGTCTGACCAACAGCACCTATTCCGTCGTGTGGAATCCTATTGAGTTTTCCGACGTGGCTAACCACTGGGCGAAAGACGCCATCAACAACATGGGCTCCAGAATGGTCGTGGCAGGAGTTGGAAACAACAATTACGCTCCCAACAGGAACATGACGCGCGCGGAGTTTGCAACCATTATGGTCCGGGCGTTGGGTCTTGAGCCGGGAACCGGCGCGAGCGGCTTTGGGGACGTTGCTTCCACAGATTGGTGCAGCGGCTACATCAAGACTGCCGCGTCCTATGGGATTGTAGGGGGCTATGACAACGGGAACTTTGGCCCGAACGACACGATCACCCGTGAACAGGCGATGACGATGATTGCGAGAGCCATGACGATCACAAAACTGAGCGCCGGTCTGACCGACAGTGAAACCAACCAGCTTCTGAGTACCTTCTCGGACGGGAAATCCGCTTCCTCATATGCAAAAGAAAGCATAGCAGCTTGCCTCAAAACCGGCATCACCTCCGGTACAAGCGCAACAACGATTTCACCGAAGGCCAATATTACCCGCGCTGAAGTCGCGGTGATGGTCGAAAGGCTGCTACAGAAATCAAATCTAATATAAAAGCTCATGATAGACAGGAACAAGGCGTATCGCTTACCGAGCGATACGCCTTGTTCCTGTTATGCACTATACTTGTCAGCCGTATAGTTGTTTAGTGAATTTATCTTTCCCCTTATGAACAACCAGAGGTCAGGTGTTCGAGTCACCCCACCAGCTCCATGTCTCCGTCAAGATATCTTGACGGAGATTTTTCTATGTCTGGAGGTGACGTCGTGGCAAAAAAGGATTATACTATTTTCATCAAAAACGCGGAAGCGTCCGTCCGTATGGAGGGATATACGGTAACCCCCAAAATGCGCAATCAATGCAAGCAAGTACTCAGCGGAAAAACCACAACAGCCGAGTGCCTGAAGCAGTTTACTGCCGCAAAAGCGGCAAAGGTGACCAAATAAATGGGTTACAGCATTGATCCAATTTCAGATAACTGCTATCCGGGTACAACAGTCCTGATCAACAAGCTGGATATCCGTGAGGAGGAAACCCGGAATGAAGCGGAAACTCTTGCCACATATATTAACGCCTCCAAGCTGGAAGAACAACCGCTTGAAGGCACTTTTGACTTTGCCCACTGCAAGACGATCCATCATTCCCTTTTCTATGACTTATATGATTGGGCGGGACAAATCCGCACGGTCAATATTAGTAAGAAGGGCACGCGCTTCTGCCCTGCGAAGGAAATCGAAGATCGCGCCGCTCTGATTTTTAATGGCCTCAAAGAACAGGATTACTTCCCAGGCCTGTCCCACGATGCCTCTACAGACGAGTTCGTAGACTTCTACTGAGCCACCAACGACCTCCACCCCTTCCGTGAAGGAACGGCCGTACCCAGCGCGCTTTCCTAACACAGCTCATCCGTAACGCTGGATATGGCACCAACTGGTTGGAAGTGGACGGTGGTCTGCAGATGAACGCCATCATCCAGTCTGCCCAGGGCGTGACAGATTTGCTACGACAGGCGATGAGTGGACGCATTAAATAGTATGTCGGCAGCACGAGTTTGAGTGCTGCCGACACCTTATTTGCTTATATTGTTCGCTCCATAGATATAGAATCATTTTTACAAATATCGACCGGAGGGTCAATATGGAATATGTCACGCCGAAGGATAAGGCTAAAGAATGAGGCCTCACACAACGCAGGGTGGAAATCCTCTGCGCTGGCGTCGCACCCCCGGAGCTTACCGTCTGGGGCGCGTCTGGGCAATTCCAGAGCCTGCGGCAGCCAACCTGCGGGGTATAGTGTGAAATACGTACCTTATTATCCTGACCCAGTGGATGGGCAAGCGATATTGGACAATGTTGCTCGGACAAGGCGGGCGCTGAAATACCGCGATAACGATCGTATCGCGGAGACGATAAACCGCGGGATATCTCCCTATGATATGGAGCTGCGGGAGCGCGTGGGTGGGAACGCCGGCGGTAACCCTATCATCTGCAGGGAGTGCGTTTCCGCCTGCGCTTACCTCAAGAAGCAGGGTATTAAAGTCGATTTGGTCTATATCGATTTTCCCTTTGCCAGCGGCGCCGACTATGCTAAAAAAACCTCCGCCGCAATCCATATGCAGTAACCCCCCATGTGTCCTTGGTGGTGAATAGCCTATTTAAAGCCAAACATGAAATCGAACTGATCGCCGATACGCAAAGCTTTGCCCTGGAATCGGTCTGACCGGTCTCCATCGCCAAGAAACAAAACTCCAGCTGCCATTGGATTTCAATGGCAGCTGGAGTGATCTATCAGGCGCGCAGAGCAGGAATTTCAATGAAGGAAGGAAGAGCAATGCGCAAATATGCTCATTCAAGGAAGAAGCGGTGAAACTCTCGGACGTAGTTGGGCATACCGTATTACATCAGCTACCTGTGTGACCATATCGGTATCATAAAAGATTTTGGTAATCGTTCCATGGTTCATTTCAAGAGCATATTTGCAAAGCCAACACAGCAAGCATTAGAGTTTTAAAATTTTTACGCTGCTTCCTGTCTTCTTCAGGGCCTTCTGCAAATCAGAGAAGGAAATCCAGACGGTCGCATCGTGCTCATTTGGATGAACTCCGAGGCGCTTCTCTCCCTGCAGCTTCTGGTCGAAAATGACTTCCACCTTGTGTTCTGCATCATTCAATACACCGAATGGCGAAACGCAACCCGCTGTCACGCCCAAATACTGCTGAAGCCGCTCCGCAGAAGCAAAACTCACCTTACCAGCGCCGAGCTTTTCGCCAAGCTCCTTCAGGTTGATGGCGGTATCGTTGCTGGCGGTAATTAAAAAGTAGCTCTTGCCCTTTGCATCACGGATAAAAAGATTCTTGCAGAGAGTCCCCAGCTTATCCAAGCCAACACGCTCCATGTCCTCCATCGTATACACAGGCTCATGCTCCGTGACATCATAAGGGATTTTCTCTTGTTCCAAAAATTCAAATACCTGTTCTTTCATTTTAATTTCCACCTTCCCTTTTATCGTTGTTAGCAGGGTATCCAAGAAATGGTACGAATTCACTCAATTCATAAAAGTGTCAAATTCCTCAAATCAGTCTGTTCAATCCAGACCGTCGGAAAACTCCAGCTTGACAATACTACTATACCGTCTCGCTCTTTAAAATACAAGTGATTTTATTTGTTGATAGTTGCATCCTGTCTCCATGACATTGCATAAAAAACATATGTGCTTGTTACCCATGCCAGATATGCATATCCACGCGATAGTTGCCGCCCTTCATGTCGGATCTGCTGGTGATGTTGTTCTGATAGAGACCAAAGGCGGTGATGACGGACAGGAGGGATACAGGTGCTGATCGGTGAGTGAATCAGTACATAATCATGCTGCGGCAAGCTGTTAATCATTGGTTCCTTTGATTAACTTTGCGTTAAATTCTTGTTTCCGCCAGCAAAATTGCATTACGTTTCTTCTTGACAGGAGATAACAAAAGTGCTAAAATTCGCTTGTAAATTTCAAAATAGTGACAAGAAATTATTCATTACTAAGTTTGAGTCAAGGGGCATGATATTTAGAATAATTTATGCAAATTAACAGTTATTTTTTCCGAACCGTTAAATCTATAGAGTGCCTCTCAAGGAACGCCTTACCCTCGTTCCCACAGATGATTCTTATAGATATGACTCTTCTGAACGCAGATGACGCTGTCATCTGTGTTTTGTTTTGCAATGGGCAAAATAAAGAGAGCAAGACCCTTATTTGAGGTATACTATGCAGAAGGCACGCAATTGCAAAACACTTTGTCGCGCAATTGCAATAATCCCAGCAACCAAGAGGCCTAGAACTCCTAAATAAAGCAAATATCCCCAGAAACTGTGCATGAAAAGAATTTTGAGCTCACCATAGGAGGCTTTACCATTGGAAACATTAAGATTTGTTATTAATGTCAATATGGCAATTGTTGTGTTAATGACTGTCGCATATCTTTATCAGTATCTTTATACAATCATTGGTTTGATCTTCAGAAAAGTCAGACCGGAGAAGGAAGCTTCTCGCCTTCATAGGTTTGCGACGCTTATATGCGCCAGAAACGAAGAAGGTGTTATAGGGGAACTGATTGACAGCCTGAAAAAGCAGAATTATCCCAGCGATCTGTTGGATATCTATGTTTTGGCAGACAATTGTACGGACAACACCGCACGTACGGCCAGAGAGGCTGGCGCAATCGTCTATGAGCGTTATAACCAGAAGCAGGTAGGCAAAGGTTATGCGCTGGACACCTTACTTTTCAATATTAAAGAGGATAAAGGGTCGGACGCTTACGACGGCTATTTCATCTTTGATGCCGATAACATCGTCGACCCCAACTTTGTCAACGAGATGAATAAGACTTTTGACAGAGGTTACGAAGTCATTACCTGCTACCGCAATTCCAAGAATTTCAGTGCCAACTGGATTACCGCTGGATACTCTATCTGGTTTCTGCGTGAAGCTAGGTTTCTCAATTATCCACGGATGCTCCTTGGAAACTCGTGCGCAGTTTCTGGTACGGGATTCTTTGTGTCCCAGCGCATGATTGACGAAAATGATGGCTGGCCTTTTCATCTGCTTACGGAAGATATCCAGTTTTCGGTGAACTGTGTCATCAGCGGGCATAAGATTGGTTATTGCGACGGTGCGATTGTATATGATGAGCAGCCCACCTCGTTCAGCCAGTCCTGGAATCAACGGTTGCGCTGGGCGAAAGGGTTTTTTCAGGTCAACAAAAAATATGCACTCCGTTTGATCAAAGGCGTCTTTACCTCTTCTGCTGCGAAAATGTCTTGTTATGACTTTTTGATGACCGTAGCGCCCTGTGTGTTTTTGGCAGTATTTGCGGTCGTTTTCAATTTATTGATCCTCTTAGGTGTTGCATTTCAACCGCACTTCTGGATGCACCTGATCATCATTCAGGCTTCGCGATACCTTATGTTTGCAGTAGTGGACTTTTATATTGGTCTGGCGATTTATGGAGCACTCACGGTAGCTTGCGAGTGGAAACGAATCAAGGCCACTTCCTGGCAGAAGATTCGGTATATTTTGCTTTTCCCAATTTTCATGGCAACTTATGTGCCCATTACGTTTGTGGCATTAAAGCGCAATGTCAGCTGGACGCATATTGAGCATAATTCGGTGTCCAAGTTTGATACACTTGCCATAGGAAGCCAAAGTGGACATTAAACAGCATATTTCAGAAAGGCCGTCGATTTTTATCGACGGCCTTTCTGCTGGTTCGAGGTAAATTGCGATGCTTGAAAAAGTCAGCTATATCGAGGGTTTATCTCCGCCAGTCAGAAACGCCCTTGCGAAATCACGGATCCCGCCCTTGTTTTGAATGCGTACGATTGCGTACATCATGGAGGGAGAGGGGAACTTTGGAAGAAAAGCATAATAACCGGGAATCCATTCTGTTGGGCTGTAGCTTGCCTTTGTATGATAGAGGTTTTTAAAGCCATAGCAGGAATTCAAATGTTCATAGACAAAATTCAAAACTTTTTCCACAGAGTTGGCATCCGTAGCCTGACAAAGATTTGCAAGCGGCGCAAGTCCCAGGCTGGCACAGCGGTATCCTTCCTCTTTGAATATGTGAAACGCCTCGTAATTGATCTTCTCTGTAATCCCGCTTGGGGCGTCACGCGTGCGCCGTGTGATATCCGCCATGTAGCCCTGGCCGCAGGCAAATGGACAGAACACATGAAACCCCTTAATTTCGCCGTTAGAATCCGCGGCATAAAAATATCGCTTGTCCATTGGATCATCCAGCCCGACTGTTCCCAAGGTAAAAGTCAGCTCGGAGCTTTTTTTCCCTGACAGCCAATCATCCGTAATATTTTGAAACGCCGCTTCAATGGCTGGTTCTCTTTTTTCAAGCGGTCTGTATTCAAATACAGTCAGTCCGCATTTCGTGGCATGATTCACGTTCATCCGCATTTTCGCGCCTTTTTTCCCTGCGATATTGTAATCGCTCAGATCAAAGCGTGCCTCCTCGCCGCACTTTGCCGTACCGAATCCCAGTTCCTGATATATATCAAGATAGGTATCGGTGATACTCAGAAAGATAAGCTTGTGGCTGCTTCTAACACAGAAATCCTTGAATTCGCCAAGAACTGCTTGGAAATCCTCCGGGGCACAGATTGGGTCCCCGTTTACCAGCACGGTGCTCCCAACAACGCCGTAGGCAATCACTCCCTCTGCACAGCGGCTGAAATAGAGATATTTATCGTCTTCAAGTGTAAGATACGACGCGGGGTTCTGCCCGTATTTGAGTACAAGGGTTTTGGCCCGCTGCATGTTTCTTTTGGTCCACAAATGCCGCGCAATAAACGGCCGCAGTGCGTAAAACAGGGCGGCAAGCATGCAGGCCCACGTGAACCAGAACATATAATTCTCAAATTTTGCTCCGGGCAAGCCCTGCGTGTCGATATCAAGAGCTCCAAACAGAATGCCCAGCGAATCGGACAGGCTGTGCAAAAAGACATAACCGGGTTTGCTGCCGGCCATGGCCATCTTAAGAAGATGATAGCTTACGCCGGAATTGAGCAGAATCGCCGCTGCCGCCGCAATCAGATAGAGCAGGCTCTTTCTGATCGATTCATGCGCGGACGGACAGCAGAAATCGCCGCGAAACAAGAAGAGCGCAAGAAGAACCAACAGGTCAATGGCCGCGAAAAGCCACGATACCCAAATTGTCGGGGGAATTATATGTTGAATCAGGCTGGCCAGCAGCAGAAATGTCGTGATATACCATGCCGCCCGACGGCGCTGCATCAGGTTATACGACATAACGATAAAGACAAGGGACGTAATGCGTTCTGTAATGCGTTTCATCTCAAGTTCCTGCGCAAAGAACAAAGAAATTCTCGTCACAGGAAAGAACGTTGAACAGAATACGATTATAGAAAAAGACATGAGCATCATAATCAGAATATTCTCGATGAGCGCATTTCTTTTGCTGCTTTGATTCATTAGCCGCTATTCTCCTGCAATCAAGTTTAGAATTTTTGGACTTGTAAACGCATATGGAATTCGGCAGATACTATCGCGCAGCTGAGACCGGCCAGTTGGTTAACCATGCTTCCTGGGTTTCTTTGCAAAGCTGTGTGCCTTCCTTTTTTCCAGCGGCTTGGCGGCGGCGCAATGGACAACTTTCTTCCGGTGCTGCTGCTCCGGAACAGGCATCACATGGATGGGCTTGCCGCAAATCTTGCATCCCCGCATAGCCAGCATAACGTCTGCCAGCACATCGGCAGGAACACCGACGGTGGAAAAGGATTCAGATATCTGCACCTTGCCCATATCGCGGGAGCTGATACCTGCCCGCTCTGTGACAGCACCGATGATGTGCCGATCTGTGACCCTGCTTGACGAACCAATGTCAATGACAAAGGCAGCCATGGGGCGGTACTCCTGCACCTTCGCCTTTTTTCCCGATGCAGTGGGGACGCTCAGGTCCTTCAGCGCATGGGTATCATGGAGATAGGAAAGGCCCATCAGCGTGACGGCAATGCGCTCCGGCGTATGTCCGCGTCGAATCAGTTCCTCCACCATTTCCGTGTGGAAAGGCAAGGGGTCCGACTCCATGGCGTGCTCCAGGTCCTTCAGGGTTCTTTCGCGGTGGGCCTGTTCAATGTCGGATACTCTGGGCAGGGGAATTGCAGCAATACCGGAACGGGTACGAGCGGCCAGCCGCTGCAACTGCAATACCTGCGCCCGACCGCAGCAGAGGGTAACCGCTGTTCCGGCCCGACCGGCCCGACCGGTTCGTCCGATGCGATGGACATAGGAATCGGGCTCTTTTGGAATATCGAAATTTATCACGTAGTCAAGATCACTGACATCGATACCACGGGCCGCCACGTCGGTGGCTACTAAAATGGAGACGCGGCCTTTGCGGAAACCGTTCATGACCGTGGTGCGCTGCAACTGCTTCATATCTCCGTGCAAGCCTTCCACGGAGAATCCGGCTGCGCTGAGCCGCTCGGTCAGCTCGTCCACCATGGTCTTCGTATTGGAGAAGATGAGAGCGCGGTGGGGCTGATAATAATGGAGCAGCAGTGTCAAAGCCTCGGGCTTTTGCTTGGGCGGAATCTCCACATAGACTTGTTTGATGTTTTCCAGCGTAATCTGTTCCCGGTTGATCTCAATGCGAACCGGATTGCGCTGAAACTGCTGGGCTATGGTAAGAATCTCCTCCGGGATGGTGGCGGAAAACAGAACAATCTGCCGATCTTTCGGCACGTCCTGCAAAATGACCTCGATATCCTCCCGGAAGCCCATGTTCAGCATTTCGTCAGCCTCATCCAGAATCACCATTTTTAGATGACTTAGATCCAAGGTGCCCCGGCGCATATGATCCATAATACGGCCGGGGGTGCCGATGACCAGATTGGCAGACTCCAATTCCCGGAATTGACCCCGATAGTCTGCGCCGCCAAAAATATCAGCGACTTTTATATAGGGCAGGTGATGGGCCAGCTTGCGGATTTCCTCTCCACACTGGTGCGCCAGTTCCCGTGTGGGGGAAAGCACCAGGACCTGTACATTCCGGACATCAGCCAAGATGCGCTCCACAGCGGGGATACCGAAAGCCACCGTTTTTCCGGTACCGGTTTGGGAGCGGGCCAAGACATCCGCGCCGTCGCGGATCAGGGGGATGGACTCCGCCTGAATATCTGTGGCTTCTGTAAAGCCCATCTCTGTCACCGCTTCCAGCAGTTCCGGGGAAAGAGCAAGTTGGGAAAAGGTTTTGTTTGTCATGAATATCCTCGTTTCAAAGAATTAAATATCCTGCTTATATAAATCAGGGAAAAATATAGATGCCGCCAAAGCTCAAGCGACATCTATGATTTTGTGAAAATGCAACTTAAACCAGCGGTTAGGCCGGGGCCGTCCGCTCACTCCGACACCTTATCAAAATAGCTTTTGTATTTCTCCGCCGCAAATTTTCCCACCTCGGCGCAGTACCCGTCATAAGCCGCCAACAGCGCTTCCGCCTCTTTTGTCAAAACGGCGCCTCCGCCGTTTTTTCCACCGGTTACGCTGCTGAGCAGCTTGCAGTCAAACACGGATTCCGCGGTGCGCACAATGCGCCACGCCTTGGAATACGCCATCTCCATAGACGCCGCAGCGGCGCGCAGAGAGCTGTGCTCCTCCACCCGGTGAAGCAGCACAGCAATCCCCGGCCCGAAGCAGCGTTCATCATCACCGGAATATAATCTGATCGTTAGTTTTAACCGCAAATCTTTTTCCATAGTTACATAATAGCACATTTTCGGTTTTTCGTCAAACGGACAAATTTCCGGTTTCCGTGACCACAGTAATCCTAATTACGCCGTGCGAATGTCCATACGTTTCTTGTCGCACGCGGTCAGAAGGGCCGACCTCTTGCAAACCGTCTCCAGATGGGCTACAATCAGTGAATCGAACTAAGGAACTTTCCAAAATTGCACGAATGGGGAGGAAGTTTCCATGGAAATTAAAAAGGTCCGGCTCGGCAGGACCGGATTGACGGTCACGAAGACCGCTTTCGGCGCTCTGCCCGTCCAGCGTATCGACCGCACCGACGCAAAAAAGCTTCTGCGCCGCGCCTACGACTCCGGCATCAACTATTTTGACACCGCCAATGCCTATACCGACAGCGAAGAGAAGCTCGGCGAGGCACTGGAGGACGTCCGCCACAGCATTGTGATCTCCACCAAGAGCAGCGGGGCGGATAAGAAAACCATCCAGGCCCACATCGAGGAGAGCCTTCGTCGGCTGAAGACGGACTATATTGATCTGTTTCAGTTTCACAATCCCGCTCAGCTCCCGGATGTCAATGACCCCGACGGCCCTTTTGCCGCAGCACTGGAAGCAAAGCGGAAAGGCTATGTCCGCCATATCGGCATTACAAACCACCGTTTGAAGGTGGCTCTCGCCGCCGTGGACTCCGGCAACTTTGAAACCATGCAGTTTCCCTTCTGTTACCTGTCCTCGGACAAGGAGATCGACCTTGTAAACCGCTGCAAAGCCGCGGACATGGGTTTTATCGCCATGAAGGGTCTGTCCGGCGGAATGCTGAACAATGCTGCAGCCTGCTATGCGTTCATGCAGGGCTACGACAACGTGGTCCCCATCTGGGGGATTCAGCACGAGTGGGAGTTGGACCAGTGGCTGGAGCTGACCGAGAAAAATCAGCAGATGACCCCAGAGCTTCAGTCCGTGATCGACAATGACCGCAGAGAATTGGCCCACAACTTCTGCCGCAGCTGCGGGTACTGTCTCCCCTGCACTGCCGGAATCGATATTCCCCAAGCCGCCCGGATGGCCATGCTCCTGCGCCGGTCACCCTATCAGCCGTACATGACCGACGAGTGGTACGCCAAGATGCACAAAGTTGAGGACTGCATCCACTGTAACGTCTGTAAGAGCCGCTGTCCCTATGAACTGGATACGCCGGAGCTGCTCCAGTCCATGTTGAAGGACTACGACGAATTCTACGCCCAGCACCATAACGACAAGTAAGGAGATTACCCACATGCTTTTCAAAAACGATGAGGCTAGTCTGAATCTGGAAATTGTTAACTACGAAATTTCTGAGGATTCCGGCGCGCCGGACAGTGACGACCGCAACTGGCTTGTCCTGCGAGGCACTTATACCGACGAGGACGGCCTTGTCATCAGGGACTCTAACAGTTGCCTTCTGACCTCTGAGCTGAAAGGCCTGACTGCCGGACTGAAAGTTCTGAAAGCCGGCATCCGCAATAGCTACGACAGCGACTTTTCCGAGCCGTATTTTCTCTTCTCTGCCCGGACAGAGGTTGAGGACCGCTATATCGTGGATGTCTCCTTCACCCTGCCCAATACCATGGAGGATCTTGAAAACGCCGAGCTCAGCTGCGTCATGACCACCACGGAGCTGATTTCGCTGATCGACGAGCTGGACACCCTTTGTAAAAAATTCCCCGACCGAAAATAGCAGCCGGTTTTCTTTTACTTATTTCATTGGCCAGCAAAAAGAAACCGCCTCCGGCAGAAGACGCAGGTCTTCGGCCGGAGGCGGCCGCTTTTTTGTCCAGCGCCTGAGCGCTGGCTCCTCAGGCTTTCAAAATTCCGCACAACGCCGCAAAGTCCGCGAACGTGAGCTGCTCCCCCCGGACAGTCTCGGGCAGTCCCGCCGCCCGAATGGCGTCCAGCAGTTCCTCCTTGGGCCGCCCCAACGCGGAAGCCAAACTGTTAGCCAGTGTTTTGCGCCGCAAGGCAAAAGCCCCCCGCATCAGCTGAAACAGCAGTTCCTCATTCTCTGTCTCCACCGGCGGTCGCTCCCGCCGTATGCACCGCACCACGGCGGAGGTCACCTTCGGCGCGGGGTAGAATTTCTCCGGCGCCACCGAAAACAGATATTCCGGCTCCATGTAGTACTGTAAAAACAAGGAAAACGAACTCCCCCGGTTGCTTCCCGGTGCGGCGCAGATCCGCTGGGCCACCTCCCGCTGGATCATTACGGTAAACTGCCGGATCTCCTTTGTCTCCACGAATTTTGTCAGCACCGGCGTAGTGATGTTGTAAGGCAGGTTCGCGCAGGCCATTACCGGCCTGTCCCCGAACTTCTCCCGGAGCAGCCCGCCCAAGTCCAGCTTCATCACATCGCCGGATACGACCTCCGCGTGAGGATACTCTGCCAGCGTCTCCGCCAGCACCGGTAGCAGCGACCGGTCCAGCTCCACAGAAACCACCTTTCCGGCCCTGCGCGCCAGCTCCACCGTCAGCGGCCCCACACCGGGACCGATCTCCAGCACACCCCACTCCGCCGATGCGCCGGAGGCGTCTGCTATGTCCCTGGGTACGGCAGGGTCGATGAGGAAATTTTGGCCCATGGATTTTGAGAAGTGGAAACCGTGCCGTCCCAGCAGGTCTCGCAGATCATTCAGATCGCAAAGATTCAAAGCATTCTCCGCCTTTCCGCGGGCACCCGCCCGCACTCATAGGTAGTATTGCTGCAAGGTGGCGGTTTGAAACCGGTCCGGCAGTCATTTTTACAGACAAACACAGGCTGGCGAAATCCGCCAGCCTGTCTTGTGTTCTTCGTTACTGGACTTTGCGGGGCAGGACCTGCATCTGTCCGTTGATGCCCGCGCCGTTTTCAATGGTGATACTGGCGGCTTCCAGATCACCCTCAATATAGGCGCTGCCGTTGACCGTCACATGGCCGCTGACCTGAACGTTGCCCTGAATGCTTCCGGCGCAGTTCAGATCCTTTCCGGTGATGTTGCCGATTACCTTGGAGTTGCTGTCGATCCGTACGCTCTCGTCGGCGTGGACGTCGCCCTGTACCTCACAGGCCACCAGCTCCGCCACCTTCGCGCTCAGATCGCCCGCCAGCCTGGTCCGGATAGTCACGGTGCCGTTGGCCCGGATATCACCCTGAAAGTCGCAGTCCATATCCACGTCGCCCTGCGCGGTCATATTACCCACAAACGTGGTACCCGCCGCCAGAATTGTCTTTTGCATGGGTACGGCCCTGCTGCTATAAGAAGGCGCGGGCGTATAGGCAACAGCGGAGGCAAAGGGGTCTACTTCACGCTCCAAGGGCATCTCAAGCGGAGCAATGGGCTCCGGCGCGGGAGCTGGTATAATAGGTGTTTCCGCAGGCTCGTACGGCTCTTGAGAAACATAAGGCTCGGACGGAGCCGACATGACCGGTTCTGCGGCGGGCGACTCCGTTCTGTCGTCTCCACCCACACCAAACATCTCATTCATGGCCTTACTGAAGTTTTCTTTTTTCATATGTTCTCCAAATCCTTTCTCTACTCTGGCTTCGCCCTGGCCGCAGATATTGTCACGCTTTTCAGCGGGTTTCACTTTTTCGCAGTCTTTTTTGCTCAGTCCGGCTGATAGTCGGTATAGTTAAACAGGATGGGCCGCACCTCGCGGGTAAGCGGAGCAAAGGTGAATCCCTGTTCCCGCAGCCCATCGATCACACCGGCAAGGGCCTCCACCGTGCTGTCCTTGCTGGGTGCGTCGTGGAACAGCACAATCCCCCGTGGAAAATCCGAGGCGTGATCCAGAATATTAGCCGTGATTCGCTTGGGAGATATGTAGTTGGAGGACGCGTCTCCGCTGGACAGGTTCCAGTCGTAGAACACAAAGCCCCGCCGCAGCATCTCCGCCACAATCTCCCGATACACCGGGTAATCATAGCTGTTCACGCTGCCGCCGGGGAACCGGAAGATCGTGGGCGTCTGTCCGGTAGCCTCCTTGATGTTGGTAAACAATTTGTAGTAGTCGTCCAGAAACGCTTCCACAGACGCATAGATCTTATAGTAATCGTGCGTATAGCTGTGCATTCCCAGAGTATGGCCGTCCTCCACGATATCCCGCATCCACTGGCGCTGCTTCTGCGTATCGCCGCCCACCACGAAGAACGTGGCCTTCACATGCTTGCTCCGCAGAATGGACAACAACAGTGGCGTATTAGAGGAGGGACCATCGTCAAAGGTGAGATACATGGTCCCGGTGTCTTGCGCCGTTGCACCTACGGGCGTGTTCACATAAAAATCCGGATACAGTTTCTGATAGTCCAGCGGCTGGGCCTGCACCACCTGACTGGCGACCGATCCGCCCCATATGGTCTCCTCGGCTCGCTTGTCTGCGGCCAGCTGATTATACTGCATCTGCAAATCCGTCAGTGTGTTGCTGAGCGCGGCCCGCTGTCCCTCCAGCGTCTCAGCCGTCGTTCGTCCATGCCGCCAGAATGTGACCGCCAGTACGGTGGGTACGGCAACGGCGATAACCACCGCCAGCAGAATCATGTTTTTAAAGAATTTAACGCTGCCGAAATACAACTCCTTTTTTGCTGCTGCCGGATCCTCCTCCTCGGCTGTTTCCACGTATTCGGAGTTCTCCGTTTCATGGGATTTTTCCACGGCCCCAGAATCCTCCGTCTGCAAATCCGCCTCCCCGCCCGGGGAGTCTTCACCCTCTGGAACTGTTTGCGCCGCCTCGCCGTTCTCCGCTTCGGCATCATCCGCTCTTTTGAAGTCTCCCATTCGGAAATCGGCTCCGTCGGCGCTCTCCTCCTTCGGGTGTTTCACCCCTCCGGGGAAGTTCACCGTTTTCCCATACGGCGACTCATCTATTAAATCACTGTCAGCCAAAGCTCCCTGTGCCAGTTGTTTCATCCGGGTCCTCCCACCCTCGCCGCAGTACCCTTTAAGCAGGCCCTGCCGCTCCGGGATTTACGCACTATATTTTTCTGTTTTAAAAAACGACTGCGGTCCATAGGCGGATGAGCAGTCAACGCCGGTATTTGATCGCTGTTTTTTGGTTATTGTACCACGTCTTTTTGCTTTTTGGAAGTCTTTGTCGAAAAAAATGAGTTTTTATTAATCTTCTCCGTATGCCTTCGATGCTTAACAAAAGAAGCGCCCATCCCACCGATAATTCAATGGAATGGACGCGTCTGATTTTATTGGGATCTCTCAATTCAGGACGTACACCGTGGCCGCACGACGACCAAACTCAATACACTGCTGATAGGTGTCATAGTACAGATCCACAATGTTGCCGCTTACGCCGGTATCCTCGGCCACAGCCATGCCGTAGGTCACCTTGCCGTCGGCGGAGACGATATAGAGCTTGGTCCCCAGCGGAATCACCCGCTTGTCAACAGCCACCACGCCCACCCGGACCGTGGTACCGGTAGCGGTACAGCTGTCCGCGCCGCCGTAGCCCTTGGTATAAGCCGTGGCAGTCATGGACTTGGCGGAGCTGAAGTTCAGCGCCGCGCCGGATGAAAAGGTCAGCGTGCCGCTTCCGTCGGCGTTCTTCGCCACATTCACCACCCGGTCCCCACTCTCGGGAGCCGCCGACGCGGTCCCCACGTGGACGATCTCGTCCACGGCGGTGGAGTCCTCCTCGGACACCAGCTGGCGGGAAACCCGTTCACCGCCGGAATAAGTCACCTCATACACAGCGGAGCAAATACCGTCCGCGCCGGTCTGGACCACCTTCCGCGTCCCGGCCGCCAACCCCGAATCGTTCACGAGCACCGTCTGATGGGGAGCGCTCTCCGTCACGCGCTCATAGTAGGTCAGATCGGAGGCCACAGTCAGTGTCAGTCCCGTGTCCTTCAGATCCACGCCCACCATGTCCAGCGGCCCGGGAATGGTATGGACCCGGTTCAGCAGCTCTGAGACCGTTTCCTGACGGGAGGTGGTGGAGATCGAAGCGCCGTCATACAGCACCGTCACGGGTCTTCCGGCAGCCAAAGTCAGCTCGAAGCCGCTGGCGTTCGTACCGATATATACCATCTGAGAGGAAAAGTCCGCCACGCTGGCACCCTGCTCCAAAACGATGGTCGCATCATCCTCATTGGTAAGGATATAGAGCGCGGCTGCCCGGTCCGTGGTGAACCAGCAGACGGTCAGAACCAGCGTTGTCACACAGACAAACGGGATCAGCCGTCGCGCCGCGCCTTTCGCGCGGGACAGTAGTTGCAGTTTCAAAACAATACCTCCTGAGAATCGTTTTCACCCCAAATTTTTCCCAATTTGGAAAACGATTATACACGTCCAAACTTGCAAAAAAACATTTTGTAACTTTTCGTTACCAAATGAAAAACTGGGATTAGTATAACCCATACTCCCACTCTTGTCAAGTTTATGCGGCGTTAATAAGAAAACCCTCCCCACTTTCGCCCTAAAACGTCAAAAATATATGGACATTTCTGGATGCTTTTTGATTTAGTAGTAACAAACAAATTACAAAAAATATAAAAGGAAACAGACAGAGTACCCCATGGGGATACCCTGCCTGTTTCCTTTGTGCCCCAGCGGTTTTACCTGACCTCTGGCGTAAAGCCCAGGTCTTCCAGCTCGCCGACGGCGGTCTTCACGCAGTTGTCGCAGCCGTCGATCTGCACGGTCTTTTCCTCCAGCGAAACCTGAAATTTCAGGTTTGCTCTGGTCAGTGCGTCCGTGATACGGCGAACGCAGTTTTCACACATCATGTCCGGTACGGAAATCGTCTTCATAATTCGTTCTCCTCTGGTTTTATTTGTTCACGGCCCGTCAAAGCCGGCCGTTCACTTCATCAGCTTTTGCAGCGTATTCAGCAGATCATCCACCACCTCGGTGCGCCCCGCCTGAATATCCTGAACAACGCAGGTCTTGATATGATTACCCAGCAGCTCCCGGGAGAAGGCGTTCAGCGCCGCTTGCACCGCCGATACCTGCGTCAGAATATCGGTGCAGTAGGCCTCCTTTTCCACCATGCCTCGGATACCCCGCACCTGTCCCTCGATGCGGTTGAGTCGGCGGAGCAACGCATCCGCCTCCGCCGGTTCCCGATGCTTGTGCCGGGTGCAGCAGGCGCATTTATCTCCGGTCTGCGGGCATTTTTCCTCATCCATGCTCTGTCCTCCTCACAGTTTCTTGCGGCCCAGCCGTAGTGCGTTGGTCACCACGCAGATCGAGCTTAGGGACATGGCCGCTCCCGCGATCATGGGCGACAGCAGCAGCCCATAGCTTAGAAACAGCGCCCCGGCGGCAACGGGGATTCCGAAGGTATTGTAGCAAAATGCCCAGAACAGATTCTGTTTGATGTTCCGGATGGTCAGGCGGCTGAGCCGGATGGCCCGGGCCACATCCCGCAGATCCCCCCGCATCAGAATCACCTGAGCGGACTCAACGGCAATATCGCTGCCGTTTCCAATGGCGCAGCCGATATCCGCCTGGGCAAGGGCCGGGGCATCGTTGATACCGTCGCCCACCATCATGACGATTTTCCCCTCGCTTTGCAGCTGCCGGATCACTCCGGCCTTCTCCTCCGGCAGTACCTCCGCCACGACCTTGTCCACTCCCACCTGAGCGGCAATGGCCTCGGCGGCAGCCCGATTGTCCCCGGTCAAAAGTACCGTGCGGATATTCTGGGCCTTCAGCGCGGCAATGGCGTCCGCGCTGGTGGTCTTTACCCGGTCCGCTACCGAGATCAACCCCAGCAGCTTTCCGTCCCAAGCAAAGTACATGGGCGTGTGTCCCTGCCCAGCCAGCCTTGACTCGTCCTGCTCCAGCGCCGTCAGATCCACGCCGGATTCCTCCATCAGTCTCCGGTTTCCCGCAAGGACCGTGCCGCCGCCCGTCTCGGCCCGCAGTCCCCGGCCCGGAAGATTTTCAAATTTCTCCGGCGCATCCGCCGACGGCAGCTTCCGTGCCTTCGCTGCGTCCACAATCGCGGAGGCCAACGGATGCTGAGACACGGATTCCACACCCGCCGCCAGGGTCAGCAAATCGTTTTCCTGAATGCCCACCGGCAAAATTTCCGCCACGGCGGGCTTTCCCTCGGTGACCGTGCCGGTCTTGTCCAGCACAACCACAGAGGTCTTGTGGGTAATCTCCAGCGCCTCGCCGCTGCGAATCAGAATTCCGTTGGAGGCTCCCAGTCCGGTCCCGACCATGATGGCAGTAGGCGTGGCCAACCCCAGCGCGCAGGGACAAGCGATCACCAGCACGGAGGTGAATATCCGCAGGGCGAATGAGAATTCGTATCCCGCCATCAGCCACACTCCTGCGGCCAGCACGGCGATCGCTATAACCACAGGAACAAACACGCCCGCCACCTTGTCTGCAATGCGGGAGATGGGCGCTTTTTTTCCTTGGGCATCCTCCACAAATTTAATGATTTTGGACAGAGTGGAGTCCTCTCCCACTCGGGTCACGGAGACGTAAAGCACCCCGTCGCCGTTGATGCTGCCGCCGATGACGGTGCTGCCGGTCCCCTTTTCCACCGGCAGGCTCTCACCGGTGAGCATGGCCTCGTTGACGCTGCTCTCCCCCTTGGTCACAGTGCCGTCGGCGGCGATTTTCGCCCCGGGCTTTATCAGAATCAAGTCTCCGGCTTTCAGGGATGCAGTAGGTACCTCCGTCCCGGACTCCGCCAGAATTGCCACATCGGGCCGCAGGTCCATCAGCTTTGTGATGGCACCTTTTGTCTTCTGGACATTCCGGCTCTCAAGGAATTTTCCAACCATGATCAAGGTCAGCACCACCGCCGCCGACTCATAATACAAATTGTGGACATGGTGAGGAACGTCGGAAATCAGATAGGTCATGACCAGCGAATACAAAAACGAGCAGGAGCTGCCGATGGCCACCAGCGAATCCATGTTTGGGTTCCGGTGCCACAGGGCTTTCAGTCCGCCGATCAGATAGCTGCGCCCAAACCACAGCACCGGGATGGTCAAAATCAGCTGCGTCATGGCGTAGTTTACCGGATGAGTCGCCATGGATAAAAGATTCGGCAGCGGCAGCGGCGCGGACAGCATCTGCCCCATGGACACGTAGAGCAAAATAACCGTCGTCAACGCCGCGCCAATCAGGTTTTGCTTTGTCCGCCGCAGCTCCAACTCCGCCTCGTCCACTTCCGTCTTGGGCGGTGTCTCCCGCCGCTGTGTCCTGGGGTTGCAGCCAAAGCCCGCCTTCTCCACCTTATTCATAATGTCCGACCGTCCGGTCTGGCCCTCGTCATATTCGATGGACAAAACCCCGGTGGTGAGATTCACCTCGCTCCGGATGACGCCCGGCAGCTTCCGCGTCACCCGTTCCACGGATGCGCTGCAGGCCGCACAGTGCATTCCGCTGATGTCATAAGCTTCCTCGCGCATACTTGACTCCTTTCAGGTTCACAAAATACCCCCGTAGGGTATCTTCTTATTTTCACAATATACCCCCTGCGGGTATTTGTCAAGTCCAATCGGTCTCTTTTTTATCGGTCCCAGTCTGCCCAAAAATAAACGGCTCACCCACCCTGAATAAAATGGGTGAAAAATAGATTATTTTGCCTGTGCCGGAGCCAAAAGAGCCGGAATAGATGGATGGCCGGAGCGTCTCCACTCCGACCATCCATCTATTCCGTTCAAGCTGCAATGCCAGACTCCCGGTCCGCCACACAACACAATCAAAAATCATGTAAACTCTACCGTTCTTTCATCTGCACCAGCTTTTCGACGATCTCCATCGTCCCTTCCTGTCCAAATACGCCGCTGTTCAGGCAAAAATGATAGCTGTCCACCGCTCCCCATTTCTTGGCGGAGTAATATTCATAGTAAGCGGCACGGCGCTTGTCCATCCGCAGGACCTCCTGGCGGGCTTTGTCCGCATCCAGATTCTGCCGCCGGGCCACGGCGGCAATCCGCCGCTCCAGCGGCGCATGAATGAACAGACTCAGCACATTGTCCCTTCCCTCCAGCGCATAGTCGGCACACCGGCCGATGATGACGCAGGGGCCTTCGCCTGCCACACGCCTCACCGTATCAAAGGTAGCCAGATGCACCTGCTGTTCCAGCGAGTCGCTGACCCCCGCGCCGGGCAGCGCAAACATGTAGGAGTCCATGGCGATGGAATACAGCAGACTCTTGGGGCGCTCGTCAAAGGTGTCGAACAGATTTTCGCACAGGCCGCTTTTCTCCGCCGCCGCCTTCAGCAGCTCCTTGTCGTAAAAGGGTATCTCCAGTTTTTTCGCCAGACGGACACCGATCTCCCGTCCGCCGCTGCCGAATTGTCGGCCAATGGTAATAATGGTTCTTATGGAAAGTCCTCCCCTCGTTTTTTCAGTACCCTCCCACAGGCATGCGGTCAGTTTTCTTCAGGCAGAGGCTTTCCAAGCCTGCGATACATGGTCTTCTTCACCGCCCGCAGAATATTTTCATACCCTGTGCACCGACAAAGGTGCCCCGACAGCAATTTACGCAGCTCGTCATCCGTGTATTCCTTGCCGGACTCCAGAATTTCCACGGCAGTCAGCATGAAGCCGGGGGAACAGAATCCACACTGGATGGCGGCCTCGTCCACAAACGCCTGTTGGATATCGGAGAGCTCGCCGTTAGGCCCCAGCAGTCCCTCCAGTGTCCGTATCGTCTTCCCCTCTGCCCAGACTGCCAAATAGATACAGGAGTTAAACGCCTCTCCGTCGATCAAAACGTTGCATGCGCCGCACTCTCCCACCTCGCAGCCCTTTTTGACCGAGGTCATCCGGAAATCGTTGCGCAGCATGTCAGTCAGGGATGCGCGCACGTCCACCGCGCGCTCGACCTCTTTCCCGTTGAGTGTGAAATGGACGGTTTTATATTGCATTACGTGTTTTTCCATCACAGCGCACCTCCCGCCAGCTCCACGCTCTCAAGGAACGCCCGCTTCGCGCTCTCCACGGCGATGTGGAGCCGAAAATCCCGGCTGGCCCGCCAGCTGTCCCTGGGATTGATGTCCTCCTTCACCGCTTGGGCAAACCGCTCGGCCAGCTCCTCCGACACCGGCTGACCGGCCGCCGTCTGTTCCGCCGTCACCGCCCGCAGGGGAATCGGACCCGCCACGCCAAAGGCCACCCGCGCCCGCTCCACCGTCTTTTTGTCGGCGGACAGCCGCACATTGACGGAGGTTCCCAGTGTGGCAATATCCATGGCGTTGCGCATGGCATATTTAATATAGTGTCCATACGTATTCTCATAGCTTTCCCGGGGAATCAGAATACCGGTCTGGATTTCTCCCTCCCGAATATCGACTTTTCCGGCCCTGATGTAAAATTCCTGAATGGGAACTCTGCGTGTTCCCGACTGCCCGGTCAACTCGATGACCGCGTCCCAGGCGAACAGCGTGGAGGCGGAATCCGCGGAGGTCACTCCGTTGCAGGTGTTGCCTCCAATGGTGCCGATGTTTCGAATCTGGGGGCCGCCAACCTGATCCACCGCCTGCCCCAGCACATTGATGTACCGCTGGATCAGCGTGTCCCGGGTGATGTGGGAAAAACTGGTGAGAGACCCGATCCGAAGTGTCCCGTCCTCCTCCATGCACACACCCCGCAGGGCGTCGATGCCGTAAATGGAGATCAGCTCCGCCCCGGCCCGTTTTCCCTCCCGCATCTGGACCAGTACGTCGGATCCGCCAGCGATGATCTGAGCCTCTGGATGCTCCATCCGAAGGGAGACGGCCTCCTCCACCGAGCCTGCCTCATAGAGGGCTTTCATATCATACATGTCGTCTTCCTCCCTTCATTCTTCGATCAGTTCCGCTTTGCGGAACTCAGCATAAAGCACGTGGGGCGTAATGGGGCAACAATCGATGGCCACCCCGGTGGCATTCAGGATCGCGTTGCGGATGGCCGGGGCGCCGGAGCAGGCCGGCGGTTCGCCCAACGCCTTCGTCCCGTAGGGTGAGGTAGGCTCCGCGTTTTCCACGAACTCTCCCTCCAGATGGGGATGATCCATAAACGTGGACAGCTTATAGTCCAACAGGTTGTTGTTCAGTGCCTTTCCGGTCTTCTCGTCAAATTTCAGTTCCTCGGAAAGCCCGTATCCGATGGCCATGGACATGCCGCCGTGGACCTGCGCCTCTGCCAGCTGGGGATTGATAAGGGTCCCGCAGTCATGGACGTTCACCAGATTCAATAGCTTTACCTTGCACATGGGGATATCCACTTCCACCTCCGCAAAGGAGCAGCCAAAGGAATAGGCGTTGGTCCGGATCTGGGCGGTGGTCTCGGCGGTGATGTGCTGGCTGTGATCAATGGAATACAATGCCTCCATGGCCAGATCCCCGAGGGTTTTCAAAATCCGGCCGTCGGATTTTCGGACAATGTTGCCGTCCGCCAGATCCAGATTGGAAACCGGCATCCGGGTCTGCTCATGGGCGATGTTCAGGATCCGCTCCCGCAGAGCGAGTCCGGTCTGCATGATGGAAAACCCGCCTATGTACGTCTGCCGGGAGGCATAGGCTCCGGTGCCGTAAGGCGTCACGTCGGTATCCTGCGTGGAGACCACGTGGACCTTTTCCAGCGGCACACCCACCGCGTCGGCCACCATCTGGGAATAGGCGGTGTCGCAGCCCTGTCCGATCTCGGTCTCGCCGGTCTGGAACTGCAGGGACCCATCCTGATTCAGCACCATGCGGCAGGAGGAGCTCTCCATGGAAATCGGCCACACCGCGGTGTTGTACCAGAACACCGCACACCCCACGCCCCTACGCACCGGCCCGGTCTGGTTTTGATAGGCCGCGTACTTCCGCGCAAAGTCGATGTACGCCATACCCTTGTCCATACACTGATTAAACGTGTCCGTATACAGCTCGTTTTTGGAGAACCCGTCCACGTATCCCACCGGCATCAGATGTGCCCGCCGGAACGCAATGGGGTCCTGCCCCAGCGCGTTCGCCACATCGTCGATGTGGCACTCTCCGGCGAACATGGCCTGGGGAATGCCGTAGCCTCGCATGGCTCCGGCGGCGGGCCGGTTTGTGAACACGGTCCAGCAGTCACATTCCAGATTGTCGCAGGGATACAGCTGAGGGAACGCGCCCATACCTTTGGCCACGATGCCGTGTCCGTGGGAGGCGTAGGCCCCCTGATTGGAAAACGCCTCGAACTTTCGGGCCGCGAACGTTCCGTCGGGCCGAACCCAGGATATGATGTGGGTCCGGATGGCGTGCCGGACCCGGTTGGATACAAAGGTCTCCTCCCGTGAACATTCCAGCTTTACCAGCCGCCCGCCTACCTGTGTGCTCAGCCAGGCGCACAGCGGCTCATACAGCGCGTCCTGCTTGTTGCCGAAGCCTCCGCCGATATAGGGCTTGATGAGCCGCACCTGACCCCAGGGAATTCCCAAGGCCTGACCCACCACGCGGCGGACGATATGCGGGATTTGGGTGGAGGAGACCACCACCACCCGGCCCGCCTCTTCATAGGCAAAGCAGCCGTGATTTTCAATGTGGCAGTGCTGAACCGTGGGCGTGTCGTACCAGCCCTCCACCCGGATGAGTCCCGGCTCCTGAATGGCGGTTTGATAGTCGCCTCTAAGAATATCGGTGTGAGCCAGCACATTGCCGGGATACTTCTCGTGAAGCTGCGGGGCATCCGGCTCCATGGCCTTTTGCACATCCAGTTCAAAGGGCAGCTCCTCGTATTCCACCTTCAGCGCCCGGATAGCCTGCATGGCGGCCACCTCGTTTTCCGCCACCACCGCGGCGACATCGTCGCCGTAGTACCGCACGTGGCGGTTCAGCAGCATCCGATCCGCCACGTCCTGATGCGCCGGGTCCATGGACCAGGGATGCCCGGCCGTGGGGAAGGGACGGTCCGGCGCGTCAAAGCAGGTGAGGATTTTCACTACTCCTGGAACGATCTCTGCCTCGCTGGTATCGACGGACTTCACGTACCCGTGGGCGATGGTGCTGTGTTTGATCTTTGCGATCAGCGCTCCGCTGTCGCACAAATCGTCCATGTACTTTGCCCGGCCCGTTGCCTTTTCGTATGCGTCCACACGTACGACGCTTTTGCCGACGCTCTTGCTCATGGTCTGGCCTCCTTTTTAACTGAACTTCCCATGCGCTTGACTTGACACGGGAAAACCGGATATACTATGAAAAATAAAACGAAATTTGGGGGTTCCAACATGGAAAAACCGGGTTGTGTTGTTCTTGCCGCCGGAATGGGAAAACGCTTCGGTGCAAACAAGCTGACGACGGCGCTGGATGGCCGCTGGATGATCCTGCGGGCTTTGGAGACCGTTCCCACGGAGTGCTTTTCCTCCGTCGTCGTGGTCTCGCAATACCCGGAGATTCTGAAGCTGGCGGGAGAGTTTCATTTTGCCGCCATCCACAACGACAAGCCGGAGCAGGGACTGAGCCGCTCCATCCACCTGGGGCTCACGGCGCTGCGGGACTGCCCTGCCGTCTGCTTTCAGGTCTCGGATCAGCCGCTTCTGCGGCGGGAATCCGTGGCGGCGCTGGCCAACTTCTGGCATCAGCAGCCGGAGCAGATCGCGGCCCTTGCCCACGGCGGCGTTCGGGGCAACCCATGTATTTTCCCCCAAAAATTTTTTCCCAAGCTGATGGCTCTCACCGGCGACACAGGCGGAGCAGAAGTCATCCGCCGACACGAGGACGCCCTGCGGCTTTTGGAGGTTCCAGCCGAAGAACTTTGGGACGTGGACACGCCGCAGGCACTGAGCGCGGCGGAACGCACCTTGAAAGGGGAAAATTAGCGGTAATTTTCCAGTTGTGGGTCTGGGCGGCCGATTGGGGGCCGCCGCCCGGTATGCCATTGGACTAAGCCGGTCTCCCGCTGCGGGAGACCGCTTTATTTTTTGCTGTAAGGCGTGTTCTCAAGCGGCAGGCTCGAACGGAAATTTCCGTCGTAGCGGAAATAGGCGTCCGCGATGGCGGGAGCGGTGGGGATGGAAGTGATCTCCCCGATACCGATGGCCCCGCAGGCCACGTTGAGGCCCGGCTTTTCCACAATCAGCGCCTTCACCTCGGGAACTTCATTTGCCCGGAACAGCCCCAGGGTGCCATACCTTGCAAGGGGCTTACAGTCTTGCAGAGGATAGCGCTCTGTCAGCGCGAAGCCCATGGACATGACCACGCCGCCCTCGATTTGTCCCTCCACGGAGGTCGGGTTCACGGCTTTCCCCACATCGTGGGCCGCCACGATCTTTTCGATCTTTCCCTCGTCATTCAGAATGCAGATCTGGGTAGCGTAGCCGTAGGCCACATGGCTGACGGGGTTGGGCACATCCGCGCCCAGCGGGTCGGTCTTCGCCAGATACTCCCCATAAAACTCCTGCCCTTCCAAATCGGTCAGGGTTTTTCCGTCCATTGCCTCGTTCAGCTTTTCACAGGCCCTACGGCAGGCCTCACCCGTCACCAGCGTCTGCCGGGACCCGGAGGTAGTCCCCGAATCCGGCGCCAGATAGGTATTGGATCGCTGGTATACCACGTCGTCCCGCTTTAATCCCGTCCGGTCGCAGACCATCTGGGTCAAAACCGTTCCCAGTCCCTGCCCGATGCAGGATGCTCCGGCAAAAATATGGAGCTTTCCGCCCGCAACGGCCAGCCGCACGCGGCCGGTATCGGGAATACCCACGCCCACGCCCGCGTTCTTCATGGCGCAGCCGATGCCCACATATTTTGCAGCGTCATAATAGGGCTTCACCGCTTCCAGCGTCTCCGCAAACCCCGTAGACGCGTCTACGATCTGACCGTTGGGCAGTTCCTGTCCGGGTCGAATGGCATTGCGCCAGCGGATCTCCCAGGGGGTGATTCCCACCCTATCCGCCATCTGATTCAAGAGGCTCTCCACGCAAAAGCAGGTCTGCGTGACTCCGAAGCCCCGGAACGCCCCTGCGGGGGGATTATTGGTGTAATACGCCCACCCGTCGATCTCAAAATTGTGATAGTTGTACGGCCCCGCCGCGTGGGTGCAGGCCCGCTCCAGCACCGGTCCTCCCAAAGACGCATAGGCTCCGGTATCCGCAATGACCTCCGCCGCCACGCCCTGAATGATGCCGTTTTCATCGCAGCCCATAGAAAACTCCATTTCCATGGGGTGCCGCTTGGGATGGATGAGAATGCTTTCCGCCCGGCTGAGCTTTGCCTTGACTGGTCGTTGCGTGAGATACGCCACCAGCGCCGCCAGATGCTGCACGGTCACGTCCTCCTTGCCGCCAAAGCCGCCGCCCACCAGCATATTTTTGACCTTCACCTTTTCAGCGGGCAGACCCAGCATCCCCATGGTCTCGTGCTGCGTGTCATATGCCCCCTGATCCGTGGACCATATCTCTACACCGTCTCCCTCCGGGAACGACACGGCGCACTCCGGCTCCAAAAACGCATGCTCTGTCCAGGGTGTGGAAAAGTGCTGCGTCAGCACATATTTTGATTTCGCAATGGCCTGCGCTGGATTGCCCCGCTGGATATGCTTGTGGGCCAACAGATTTCCAGACCTGTGGACCAGCGGCGCATCCGGCGCCATGGCCTCCTTTGGGCTGCGAACCATAGGCAGTTCCTCGTAGTCCACCTTCACAAGGGCCTTCGCCTGTTCCAAAAGCTCCTTTGTCTCGGCGGCCACAACACAGATGGCATCGCCCAGATAGTGCGTGATCTCCCCCACCGGAATCATGGTGTCCCAGTCCTTCATCAGGTGGCCCACCTTGTTCTTTCCCGGGACATCCTCCGCCGTAAACACGCCCACAACACCCGGCAGGGCTTTCGCCTCCTCCGCGTGGATGTCCAGCACCCGCGCCCGGGGATAGGCGCTGCGCACCGCGCTGGCGTAAATCATCCCGTCCAGATAGACATCATCCGGATACTGTCCCGCACCAGTGACCTTTTCCCGCACATCCACCCGCGGGACCCGCGCGCCCAGGCTCCAATCCTGCGGCGGCTCCGGAACTTTGCCGCTGTGGAACACCTCCGCCGCCAGCAAAATGGCGTCGATGATCTTTACGTACCCGGTACAGCGGCATATGTTGTTGCGGATGGCGAACGCCGCCTCTTCTCTGGTTGGATTCCGGTTCACATCCAGCAGCGCCTTGGCGGAGATCACCATGCCCGGAATGCAAAATCCGCACTGCACGGCTCCCGCCTTGCCGAACGCAAAGGTAAACACGTCCTTCTCAAAATCGCTCAGGCCCTCCACCGTCAAAACGGACTTTCCCTCCAGCTTTTCGGTCTGGGGGATGCAGGCCTTTGTGGGTTTTCCGTCGATCAGCACCGTGCAAGTGCCGCAAGCTCCCTCGCTGCACCCATCCTTCACGGAAGTCAAATGCAGATCATCCCGCAGGAAGCGGATGAGTTTTTGGTTTTTCTCCACGGTCACAGCTTTGCCGTTCACGGTAAATGTCGCCATCGTGTACTCCTCCTCAAACTCCGTGTCCGGCTTCGGTCCCACGGTCTTTTTTGGTCTCCTCTCATTCATTTTTGAAAGGTCAACCTTTTTTGCTCATTATACAATAATTTTTAGGCCAACGCAATCTTTGTTTGTGCAGTTCGTTATTCTATTTAAATAATCACGCTTCTTGATGCAGAAGTTCCCATCCCACCAGCAACGCGCCATTCCGGACGGTGATAACAGCCTCCGGATTCAAAATATGATTGCTAACGCCCAAGGGGAACTCCGGCGTAAGCGTTGCATCCTTCAAGGGGTACTGGAACCCCACCTCGTCAATTCCCCCGGCTTTGTCGCCCAGACAAAACGCGGAGAACAGCCCCCACTCCACTTCCTTATGAATCGTGAGGGATTCGTTTTCAATGGCTGTCCAGACAAAGTCGTCGCCATACAGCCATCCCCGCGCGCCCCTGCGCCGAAGGTACAGCAGCGACTGAAGGTTTGCCAGCGTGTGGTCCAGTCGCTTTCCGCCGGTGAACCCATAAAGATGGAACTCGCCGCAGCCCTTTTCCAATCCGGTTTTCAGCGCCAGCATGGCATCTGTGTCATCCTTCTCCACCGGCACCCGCAAAACCGGCACGCCAACCGGCTCGGGCATGGAATCAAAGTCCCCCAGCGCCAGATCGGGCACAACACCCAGACTCCGGCACAGCCGGTACCCGGCGTCGGCGGCGATCACCAGATCGTCTGGCGCGGGTCGTTCCCGCAAACCGAAAAAGCTCCCGGCGGCAAAAATAAAACAGCGTCTCATAGACGTTCCCTCTGTTCCTTTTGATGTAACGACAGACGCCGATGGTTTTCGCCCGCCGATTTATTGTAATTGTACCACAAGTCTCACCCACTTGACAAACAGGTGATACCACCTTATAATGGATACTGACAATTCCAAGGGGTGCTGGCGGAAGCCGGCTGAGATGGGCGTATTTTCCGCCCGGTCCCTCGAACCTGATCCGGGTAATGCCGGCGTAGGAATGTGAGCTGTTGAACAGTACCGCATGACGAGGCCGAAGCCCGTTGTGCGGATTTTTTTATGTCCGCGGGCGAAGGCTGGGGGAAACGGGATTGCCAAATATAAAAAAGGGAGTTCCGAATTATGAGCCACAACCGCATCCGCATCATCTGCGAAGCCGCCGTCCTGATGGCCCTGGCGCAGATCCTCAGCTACATCAAGCTCTATGAGTTCCCCAACGGCGGATCCATCGACTGCGCCATGATCCCCATCATTCTCTTCGCTGTCCGATACGGTGCGGGCTGGGGTACCGGCGTCGGCTTTGTCTTCGGCGCGATGCAGTACTTCTTCGCCAACGGCATCTCCATTGACTGGACCACCATCATCTGTGATTATTTCATTGCCTACGCCCTTTTGGGCCTGGGTGCCGGACTGTTTCATGGGCGAAAACACGGCGTCTATTGCGGCACCCTCTGCGGCGGCTTTCTGCGGTTTCTGGCCCATCTGGTTGTGGGTGCCATTGTGTGGGGCAAGTATATGCCGCCCGAATTTTTTGGAATAACCATGACAAACCCCTGGTTCTACTCCCTGCTTTATAACGGCAGCTTTATGGTGCTTGACATTGTAATCTGCATCGTTATTTTTTCCCTGCTGTACCGGCCCCTACGGAAGTACTTCACCTGCGCCGACCTTCGCGCCGCCCAGACTCAGGTGAAGGATCTCTGAGAAGAAAGAGAGCAACCCCGGCCCCGTTTTGGCGGGGCCGGGGTTCGCATTGGAAGCGTTTTATTTTGCTTTTCCGGTTCACAGAAATCTTACATGATGTGTTCCTCGCAAAAGTTATCCAGCACCCGCATGCCCATTTCTTGCTTGGCTGCGGGAAACAGCGCGATGCTCACAGGGTCAAACGCCGGACAGAGCCGCTTTTCCGGCTCCGTGCGCAGGGTTGGTTTCTCTTTCACAGGATGGTCCGTCCGCTGTTTCTTGCTCATAAAATCACCCTTCGGTAGTATGTGGGGAGATCAAAAAAAGTATTCTTTGTATTTTTTTGAAAAAGGGTTGACAAGCGCGGAAATTTTTGTATAATAATATCTGTTCGCTGCGCGATTCGCGTGTCGGACAGCAGATAGCGGGTTTGTGTAATGGTAGCACGCCGGACTCTGACTCCGTCTGTGAGGGTTCGAATCCTTCACCCGCTGCCAAAAGAAAAGCTCTTGAAACCATTGTATGTTAGTGGTTTCAAGAGCTTTTTTTATGTTATATTGTCTGTGCTTTTCTTTTTGCCATTCTCGTTTGCGACTGCTTGCAACGGTTTAAGTGTTGCAAATTTGTTGCAATCTGTAGATCTGTGCAGTATGTGTGACGCAAGCAGTAGGGAACCAGATCCGGTGCTACCACACTTTGGATTATCTGATTACGGTACACCTCAGCTCCCATGTGGATATCTAGTTCTCTTTTAAAGTTGTTCCAAGCATCACCGATCGAGCTGTGTGAATGCATTTTTTTACCTAGCGGCTGAATTAGAACAGGCTCAAATGGACCTTTCTGGGCAGCAAGTAATTTTGACCATAGCACTTCTGGGATAGGAATGTCTCGATTTCCCGCGTCGCTTTTTGGGCTTTTTACTTCTCCCGTCCTCCCACTCTCTAGTGCTTTTCGAACATAGATCAAATGCTTTTTAACGTCAATATCTTTCCATTGCAAAGCAATTGCTTCCCCTGGTCGTAAACCGCAGTACAGAACCAGGAGCACATATAACCCCGCATAATGATATTCTGCGACTTCAAGTATGGCAGATCTCTCAGCTTTGGTTATGCTCCTATGTGTTCCTTTTTTAGCTTTGGGAATTTCAATATCTTCGGATGGATCATATTGAATAAGTCTGCTTTTTCGAGCTTGCTTAAACAACGCTTGCATGACAATTTTGACTTTCTGTGCAGTTGAAAACGATGAATTAGCTTTGTTAAGCAGCTTTTTAAGATGCGTGTCTCTTACATCACACAGCCTCATTGTTCCAATTTCCGGTAATATATAATTATCAAGCTTTTGCTTGTACATTTCAACACTTTTGGGAGTTATATTCTTTGATTTAACATATACCTCCATCCACTCTTTTGCCCACTTCTGAACAGTAGTCTTTTGGTTGAGCACTTTTGTGCCACTCTTGAGCTCAGCCTCAAGAGATCCCAACTTTCGGATAGCTTCTTGTTCAGATTTCCCGCGCACATAATAGCGCTTGCCTTCGAAAGTCAGTGTTTTAACCACATATTTGTATTTGCTATCCATTACTTCTCCTTCCATCGAGTAATATAGCAGTTCTCTAGCCGCCCCACGCTAAGCATGGGGCGGCTTTTTATTGTGATTCTCTTGCTTTTGCAACCGTCTAAAAAAGTCTCCAAAATTGAGAATCTTGCACTTCTCTATGCCATCTTCTGAACGTCCTTTTGCTGGTAATACTTGCGTAATGCAGCATTTACTATTGCTTTATCATCGTCGTCTGCAAGGCGGAAAGCTTGAATCATTGCTATTTCGTCGCCAGTAAAGCAATTGAGGTTAGCAGTATTGCATCCTCTTTCAGTAATAGTATCATCTGCTATATAGTCCAGGCTTACATTGAAATAAGCAGCAATTTTCTTTAATGTTAATAGTTTGACATTTTCCGCTCCTTTCTTATAGAAGTTAATTATTGTCATATATGGAATACCAGACTGCAATGAGAACTCTCGCTTGTTTAGCCCTTTTTCCGCCATTAAAAGATCCAATTTATCAAGGAATTTCACGACACCACCACCTTAAATTAATTATACATTCTGACTTTGGAAATGCAACACAAAAAATACCATGCAGAGTAAAGTTTTATTTTATTTCTATTGATAATTTACCATGCAGGGTATATTCTTTTATAATAAATCTACCATGTATGGTAAATTCAGGAGGAAACATATGTTTACTCGAATTGATATTGAACGAGCTAGAGACAAACTTACCATCAAGCAGTTAGCAGTAGTTTCCATTGCCGCAAAGGAGTGGATGTATCGATTTACGATCAAATGCGCAAAAAAAATTCATTCTCCATCTATGGCCGCCGATGCATGGCACCACCGCTCAGACGCCATTTCGTCCGTTGGCAGTCTGATTGGTGTTGCTGGAATCTGCCTTGGCTTCCCAATTATCGATGTCCTTGCCTGTTTTATCATTTCTGTTTTCATTTTCAAAGCAGCCTATGATATCTGCGCTGACGTCTGCAAACGAATGATTGATACCGCCGGAGATAGGAGTGCTGTGGAATGCATACAAAATGCTATTTTACAAATTCCTGATGTTTTAACACTGGATTTAATAAAAACGCGCCAGTTTGGCTCGAAGCTGTATGTGGATGTGGAAGTCACGCTGGACCATAGCATGAGCTTTGAGCAGTCCCATAGAGTAGCGCATTTAGTTCATGACTGCGTCGAGAATTCTGTAGCCGAGGTAAAGCACTGTATGGTCCACGTCAATCCGTCTGCATAACACTCATTTTTCTGTAAGCTGTGCTGTCAGCAGCTCCAAGTTTTTTACGGTAGTACGGTCGAGAAAATGTTCAATTTTCTCGACCTGTTCCAATTCATTGTCCGAATGGTTCAGCGCACATAAGAATCCATGGAGCACTTCATGGCGGTATAGCAGATAATTGCCGGTTTTCCGGCCCTTGTCTGTCAAATAGATATCTCCGTATTTTTCAGCCAGGATAAGCCCAGCCTGCCCCAATTGCTGCACCATTTTCGTAACCGAAGAGGCTTTGACATGCAGCATTTTAGACAGATCGCTTACCCGGACGGATTCATTCTGCCGTGTCAGACGTGAAATCATTTCCAGATAATCCTCCATGGCGCTGGTAAGTTCGCCGTCAGCATTGAGCGCATACCCCTTCATGGTATAAAATCCGTCCGATTGACTCATTTCCCGCATCCTTTCATTAAATGCCTTATGCCGGTAACCATTTGCACTGCCGTGCATAACATATTGATAGAAAGTTTCCTTATCCTAAATTATTCGAAGGGTGTATCGGTTATGAATAATCAAATTTGTTTGAATGATGTAAAGCCCGGCCAGCATGCAACTGTCAGCGCTTTGCAATCCACGGGAAGCATGCGGCGCCGCCTGCTGGATATTGGGCTGATTGAAAATACGGATGTGGAGTGTCTGGGCAGAAGTCCAGGCGGTGACCCCACGGCTTTTCTGATCCGGGGAGCAGTGATCGCAATTCGTTCCGAGGATTGCCGGAATATCTTAATTCGTGCCTTGTAAGCTGGTGGCATCGGAATGGGACTTACAAACAGCTCTGTTGGAATCAAAGCCGTTGATTCCGGATTGATCATTCAAAAGCAGTCGCCAAGCGACAAGGTGATTGCCCTTGCGGGAAATCCAAACGTTGGAAAGAGCACGGTTTTCAACGGATTGACCGGTATGAATCAGCACACCGGCAACTGGCCCGGAAAGACGGTCACCAATGCACAGGGCTACTGCAAAACAAAAAAGAAATCCTACGTCATGGTGGACATTCCGGGTACTTACTCTCTGATGGCCCATTCCGCCGAGGAGGAGGTTGCGCGTAACTTTGTTTGTTTTGGAGAGCCGGACGCGGTAGTCGTGGTCTGCGACGCCACGTGTTTGGAGCGCAACCTCAATCTTGTTTTGCAGACGCTCGAAATTTCATCCAAGGTTGTCGTCTGTGTCAATCTGATGGATGAAGCAAAGCGGAAAAATATCCGAATCAATTTGCCTTTGATTGCACAAAGGCTGGGCGTGCCGGTCGTCGGCGCTGTCGCAAGAAAAAAGAAGAGCCTGTCCGGGTTGATGGAAACGCTTGACCGCGTAACGGATGGGGGCAGTCAGACCGTGCCCCCGTCCGTGCGCTACCCTGAAAGCATAGAAGCAGCAATTTCCATAATCCAACCGCTCCTACTGCGAAAATCCTGCGGGAAGCTGAACAGCAGATGGCTCAGCTTAAAGCTTCTGGATCAGGACGAATCCCTCATCCGGGAGATCAACGCTTATCTGGGAGAGGAGTTTTTGCAGGATGAGGAGCTGAAAGAGGCGATCATTCAGGCTAAGATGCAGTTGACCGAGCAGGGAATTGACGCCGATCGTCTGAAGGATCTGATCGTATCCGCCCTGGTTAAAAACGCAGAGGACGTGTGCCGGGGCGCTATTACCTATGAAAAACACAATTACAACGCCTCGGACCGCAGATTGGATCAGATTCTCACCAGCAAGCTGACCGGATACCCGGTGATGCTGGTCCTGCTGGCACTGGTGTTCTGGCTGACCATTACGGGTGCCAATTATCCCTCACAGCTGATATCAAATGGCCTGTTCTGGGTGCAGGACAGACTGACGGACTTTTTCCAATACATCCATGCACCGGATTGGCTTCATGGAATGCTCGTTCTTGGTGTTTACCGGGTTCTGGCCTGGGTGGTTTCCGTCATGCTGCCGCCCATGGCTATTTTCTTTCCGCTGTTTACCTTGCTGGAGGACGCCGGCTATCTTCCGCGCGTGGCCTATAACCTTGATAAACCCTTTAAACGCTGCTGTGCCTGCGGCAAACAAGCACTTTGCATGTGCATGGGTTTCGGGTGTAACGCTGCGGGTATTATTGGATGCCGTATCATTGATTCCCCTCGGGAGCGGCTGCTGGCCATTTTAACAAATAACTTTGTACCCTGTAACGGACGCTTCCCCACACTGATTGCAATTCTCACCATGTTTTTTGTGGGAACAGCGGGCGGAGCGTATTCCTCGTTGCTATCCGCAGTACTGTTGACAGCGGTGATTGTGCTCGGGGTTGGAGTCACCTTTGCCGTCACCAAGCTGCTTTCCAAAACTCTGCTCAAGGGGGGTCCATCTTCCTTTACGCTGGAGCTGCCGCCATACAGAAAGCCACAGATTGGGAAGGTAATTGTCCGCTCCATCTTTGACCGGACGCTGTTCGTGCTTGGCAGGGCAGTTTGCGTTGCGGCCCCTGCCGGACTGGTTATCTGGCTCATGGCAAACATATCAGTTGGAGACGCCAGTATTCTGAATCACTGCGCCTCTTTTTTAGACCCCTTCGCACGGCTGATGGGGCTGGATGGTGTGATTCTGATCGCATTTGTTCTGGGGTTTCCCGCTAATGAAATCGTCATTCCAATTATTATTATGGCTTATATGGCACAGGGAAGCATTCTTGAACTCGACAGCCTCGCTCAAATGAAGGGATTATTTGTAGCAAACGGCTGGACCTGGGTCACAGCAATCAGCACCATGCTGTTCTCTCTCATGCATTGGCCCTGTTCCACTACCCTGCTGACCATTAAGAAAGAAACGGGAAGTTGGAAATGGACGGCACTGGCCGCGGCGATACCAACGTCAGTCGGCATCATCTCTTGTATTTTGTTTGCCACGGTAGTCCATATGATATGGTAATTGGTTCTGCTAACGTATAATGTTATTAAACACCCCCGTTTTTGCGGAAGAAGGCCAATTTATATGAATAAAAAAGGATATAGGAAACCACTCGCCCTTTTTAGGGCGAGTGGTTTTGACTTATCCGTTACTCGCGGCTTATCACGCAGCCGAAAAGACCGTTGTCAAAGATAAACCGTATGTGTTCGGATAAGTCTCTGTTTGGTGACCCGGCGGGGATTCGAACCACGGACCCACTGCTTAAAAGGCAGTTGATCCGGCAATCGTTTTAAAAATGCAAATCAGGCCTGTGAAAGGCTCCTGAAAAATCAGACTCTCCATCTCCATTTCAACTACCGAAGCATGGGACAGCTAATTATCGCTTTTTTCGGCATATAAAGAGCCCTTCATCATGGAATCAAAATACAGGGCTCATTAATTTTGATTTGATTGCTGCATAAAGGTCATTTGCTTCCTTAATATGGTCTTCTTTGGTTTTTTACTTTTGTCCGTTCAGAGGCACCGCAGTCCTCGGACTTTCTTACTGTTATCAGGCCGATCACATAGCCCAGCGCGCCCAGCACGCACAGACCGCAGCCCACGTACCAGTAAACTGAAATAAGACTGTTGGTTGTACCATAGATCTCCAGAACACCGCTCATGATGCTGCCGACCGTTAGCACGGCAAGACCGCCGTGGTAGAACTGCCGCGGCACGGAGCCAGGCATTCTGGCTCCGTATCCCTGTGACAATAACACGAAGAAAAGCGCACCGCCAACGAGAGGAAAAGCGAAGGCATACAGCATGAAGTATGAATATACGCCATGGCTGAACATCTCGTATACTGCGCCAAAAAATGCGCAGATAATTGAGATCAGCAAATAATAGAACGAAATTTTTGCTAACCATGTTTTCACCTCTGGTTCATCCGATGTAAACAATGTCACTCACGCACCTTGTATTATAAAGTAGTAGTTATTAGAGCCCCTCTCCAAGGGCTGTGCTACACTGT
>NZ_JBEUWZ010000004.1:0-211543 GCF_040505565.1 Oscillibacter sp.
CACAAAACTGTTACCACAGAAAGAAGCTCCTGAGGCACAGCAATACTAAATTGCCCCCGATACTTGTCCAACTCCTTTGCATAGCGATTAAACAGTGTTGCGTGAATAATCGGGCATTCAATTTTTAGTACCTGAGATTTGAAATAAGCGGGGTCGTCCTGATATTCTTCCAATGTATCTACATCAAAGATGTCGAGATATTTCTGCCTGTCCTTTTCAAATTCCTTATATGCTTCAGCAATGATATTTTTGAAGGCTTTGGAACCGTTCTTCATGCTGCTTTTTGTTATCGCCTTTGTTCCAAAGGCTTTTTGCAAATCCTTAAAAGCCCGGTCGGACACACCGGCTCCTGCTTCAGTCTGAATAAACTGCTCAAAATAGCCGTCAAAATTCTTGCGAATCTCATTGATTACTTTTTTTACATGGGCATCGTCGTAGCAGACTTCCTCAACATGCCATTCATCTTGATGTGCATACATATTTGAACCCCCATGCGTTCCTCTTTTTTGAATAGGTGAGCTGTCCTACCAGTTTATTAATACTCCACCCTTTTATGCTATATAAACATACTGCAAAGCTCAATTACCGATTTAGAGAGCCGGGCTCAAACTCTCCATTGCACCATCTAACAAAATTTCCAGAATGAAGTATGTAAGTTTTCACTGTGTTTTCTTTCAAATACCCCTTCCGCTGAGCCTCTTTAACTTCTTGCTCATATTCATAAAACAGTTTTTTAATAGCGGAAAGTACGGCTGGATCTGCTTTCATATTGTGTTCCTCCAACGTTTCTTAATAAGCTCGTTTGCAATAGCTTTTTGATGATGTTAATTCTACTCATGATAGGACGCTGAAGCCTGAAAGTTCTTTTTAATGTTTATTAGCGAAGCAGGTCCAAAATAGCCTCGCACTGATCTAAATGCTTTTCTAATAAGAATTTCCATTCCTCTGTGTTTTTTAGCAAATCTGCAATTCCGGAACCAAGTAGAGAACTTTTTTCTACACTTTTAAGTTGTTCTATATTTTTATTAAGTCCAGTGAGAGTATTCTCTACTACAACCCTTGACTTCTCAATAGCTACTACGTCACTATTATTATTTTTTATAATTTTTTGTGTTTGCAGTGCAATGTCAAAAGCTGCCAAGTTAATCTTAATTTCATGTAATTTTCTGGTTAATAAGATGTTTAGTGATGGTAATGTACTAATAATATTTGCTTGTGTATGAGTTTCCGCAATATCCTTGTTGAACATCTTTAAGGCTGCATCGATCTCCAAAAATTCTTTTTCAATATTGTTTAATAGGTTTAACATATTATTCTCCTTAAATTTAATAACGTCTTGTAAAGTTAAACAAAAGATTGTGGATTACGCAATATTTTATTTCAAAAGTTTCATCACCACAGCTTTCCATTATGGTATAGCCCGTCTTCCAATTAGTCTAACATAATCGGCTAGCTGATTGGTTTATTATACTTATTTCATAGAAGTCCAAAGATTTGCAACTTTTTTATAGGTGACAGGTTTTTTTAAATGATGTGGCAATTCATCCCTATCCTCATCCTTATGATAATAATACACAACTGACTTAATCTTTGGGTTATTATTAATCAACAAAAATAAATGTTCATCATTTGCTGGAGCTAATCCTACTATTTCCAACTGACCACTGATGGATTTAAAAAGTTCTTCCTTGCTCTTTGAATTTGGTTCAATTAACTTCCCATACTTATCCAGCCAAGACCAACTCATAATTGCATCACTATACACGTGATCCATATTAGGAATCTTCTTGTATATCATTGCGTCGCACTCTGCTTTATGAGCCGAATAATATAAACTTGTGACATCATATTCAGGTGCTAGTTTTCCGAATTCGCCGTGTAAATGACACACTTTGCCTGCACTTAGTATATTTTCCAAGTTGTAATCATAATTTGTGGTAAATATGTTTGAAAATCCGCTAAGATATGTATTCATTCCCATATAGAAATTTTTATAAACATCATTAATAGCACCGTCATTATATATTCCATCAACTAGCATCTGACTAAGTAATCTAAAAATGATTTTTCTATATGATTCGCTTCGTTCTTCACCGTCTTTAGCCTTAAACCCATTGTTGAATATCTCAAACGCCAAGAAATAATCTTCCAAAAGCACAGAAATAATACTGCTATTATCAGGATAAGTCCTTGTTATTCTTTCTAACTCCATAAGCATAAATAGACCATCGGCCTTACTTCTACATTTACCAGCCTTTATTAAATCAATTTCTTTCACCATGCCATCTAGCAATCCAAGTTGTTCATCTATAGACAAACTATTTTCAGTTAGTGGCGTATATTTTCCTACTCTTATATTTTCAATAACTCGATTCATTATGGCAGAACCAGAATACACATCGACCCCACCAAACTGAATATTGATACCATTTCCAACTAATAAATTTCGTTCCATAACTTTTCACCTCATAATATGAAGCTTATCAAATACGCTGAATTATTCGCATTATTGCTATGATGTGCCACCGGCCCAGCTTCGAACTATGCAATTTGCTGTTGGCAAGCCCAAGGGCTACCCCTTGGGCTTGTCCTATTTAACATAACACGTAATTCATATTAGTCAAACGAAAGGCATTTAAAATGCTGATTCCAATTACTGCTTAACGTATGTTGGATTGCTTTTTTCGCCTGTTCTAAATGCTTGGAATGCACTAGAAAGAAATAATCTCTAGTTGTCCCACGCACATATTTGACTCCGAAGGAACGAGCGTCACATAAACTCTCGCAATGGAAAAATGTTTGGAACCGATTAAGATAGGTCTTCTCATCTAGCCGGCAGCGATGATTATAGAAAATTACGCTATGCCCAGCCAAATAATAGTCGATAACTTCTTCCTCAAAAACATATTTAATGCTTTTGCTGCTACCTTGAGCGACACTTTTGGGTAATAATCCGTTATCAGGATCGAGAAAAACTATATCTGTAGCTTCAAGCTTTTTTAAGGCGTTTCTATGCCACTGATACCTAAATGCACTGCCGCCTGTTTGAGGAGGCAGCAATTCTTCATGGTAATAGGTAGCATTTGCAATGAGGTTCATATTTTCTATCGCAGAAATGCTCCGCTGATTGCCGTAAACCATGCAACCCAGCTTTCCGAGCAATTCGTCATCGCAACCTACAAACTTGGGATCACGAAGATAACCTGTATGCTTCCCGTCATCATTATGTACCTCATCGAAGACAAGATACCAATTGACTCCGACTCTGAGATTGCTAGAGGAGAGACTGCGTAATATACCAATTTTTCCAAAGTCCCCCGCATCTCCTGCATATTTGTTTTGCATTCTTGGCGTTCTCCTTTAGCAGTATAAACAAACTACGAAGTTCATAACTTTTGCTACTTAAAATTCCTCAGTCCTCAGTTAGCATATCGTAGAATACTTGTTCCGGAATTACTTGCAGGTCTGCGCCATCAAGAATTAGTTTCTCAGCCTTCTTCTGCTTGCTACTTTTACCATCCTTAATAGTTTTACAATAGTCATTATTTCCGAGAATAAGAAGATTTGTTTTCTTAGTAACTCCGTCAGCAGGTATGCCTCCAAGGTTTGCTATTAGCTGCATAGCTTCCGCTCTGGACATTTTTTCAAGAGCTCCAGTAAAAACGCATACCTTACCATACAATGGATGGCACTCGTCAAATTTGTTAGATGAGGCTTTAATATCATTGGCATGCTTTCCGTGCTTTGAGCATAACAAACTGCAAAACCCATCAAGTGTTGTTCCACCAGCAATAATATGCTCCCTAAGTGCCATAAAACAACTATTACATGCTTCACAGTCATTTAGTGCTCTATGTGCTCGATCAATTTTAATGTTAAAGAACGCTACTACGTCCGCCTGCCTATGGTGTTTAAGTTCTGGGAGTTCTTTTCGAGCAATCCGCGTCACATCAACGAAATCATTCAATAGCGGTTTTTCAAGATATTGAACCATATTATCGTATATAAAATTAATATCAAAGTTAACGTTATATCCGACTAAAATGCTTTCACCCAAAAAATCAGCAAATGCGCCTATGCACTCGTTAATTGTTGGAGCGTCAGTAAGCATTTCATTTGTTATTCCAGTCAGTTCAGTTATGTACTCGTCCACGTCATTTTCCGGATGAACGAGAGTCAAATACTCATCTGTCTTGACTCCTTTTTCATAACGGATAGCCGCTATCTCAATAATCTCATCCCATGCTGGTGAAAGGCCTGTTGTTTCAATATCAATAACTGTATATTTTTCTGGAAAGGCAATTAGGCTCTTTCCTTTTCCTTTGCGTTCAGTTTTGACAGATTCAGCTTGGCCTATTATTATATGTGGCTTTCCATCTTCGCCAATTTCAAATCCTATTGTAATGCCGACAGACATACAGAATCCTCCTATTAATATTCCTAAAACAGGCATGTCTATAATTAATAAACATACTGCGACGCACAAAATTAATGTGTTTACAAGCGTAATTAGTGTTTGATTCTTAGGGATTACGACTTTCGCCCTTCTAATAACGCAAGTTCTTTATATTTAGGATCAAGGTATCAATTGCTTTTTTCTAAAGTCAAGGAATAAATTCCTATTTCGAGATCGCTTGCTGATATTGAATAGATTGGTCTGTTTAGCTAAAAATAGAAATTTAATTCGTATTTACACCATACAGATTCCATTGAGTTATCCGATTTCACTGCGCCATTTTAAAACCTCTCTAATTTAATAATTCAGTTATCAAAATACTTGAATTTCGCCTAATTACTAATTTTAGAATCTCGCTAATCCATGTATAGTTTACATAACAAACACGCAGACCCGCCCTGCTTCCAGCAGAGCGGGTCTCAAATTTCGCACACTGCCAGTTGCTGAAGTCGTATTTGGCGAGGTTGCGTGATAATTCTCAAGTTTTCGTGACTATTGGTTAATTATACCATTAATTTGACAATATGACAATACTTTTCGATTAATTCTGCAGTTTATCAGACAATAGTAGAAGCACATGGGATAATTCAACGTTAACTTATATTGAGTTACCTTTACAAGTTCTCAAGTATTTTAGAAATAGCAGTAACATAGCCTGCCTTATATATGTTTACGCCGCTGAATTTCATTTTTACCCTACCATAGTCATCAGCAATCCAGCCCTGATAGTTCAACAATTCATCAGATATTGCATTTCTCAACGCTTCGATTTCCATACCTGTCAAACCATGAAATGGAGACACAACCACTTCACAAAGCCTATTTCCTCAAGCTGCTTTCTTCCAGTGGCATACGGTACGGCATCCTTCAAACCACCTGCACGTAGCGCTAGAAGCCTCATAAATTGATTTCCTGCTATGAGTTGTTCTTCGGGTGTCAAAGCGAACATATGGCTCCTTTGACTTAATCCAGAAAACTATATCATTTACAAATTAATGGAAATAAGAAAAGAGCCGAATCTTTCGATTCAACTCATTCCTCAATGATTATCTTTGGTAATCTTAGGTAAGCATTTTTAGAAGTTCCTCTTCAGTAATTATTTTTACACCGAGTTCCTGGGCCTTTGATAACTTAGTCCCTGCTGCCTCACCAGCAACAAGGAAATGTGTCTTCTTACTCACGCTGCTAGAGGCTTTTCCGCCGTTCTTAACGATAAGCTCTTGCACTTCGGTTCTTCCAAGCGTTGGCAGGGTTCCAGATACCACAAAGGTAAGCCCATTGAGCTTTTCGGTAGTCTCGACATTCTCTTCCATCGTCATATTAACACCGCATGTTGCAAGTTCAGAGAGAACAGCCTTGTTCTTGCAATTTCTGAAAAAACCATAAATACACTGAGCTGTCGTCTTTCCCACATCCTGGATCAAAATCAGATCTTCAATGGAAGCCTCAGCAAGTTCATTGATACTATGAAAATTAGCCATCAGTTGCCGAGAAGTAGACAACCCGACATTACGAATGCCTAGTGCTGTCAATAAGCGAATGGGGTCATTGGACTTAGAACGTTCAATAGCAGCAAGAATTTTGTCTGTATTCTTTACTTTCCCAATAATACCTTTTTCTACAAGCTCATCACGGTAATCCTTCAACTTATATATATCAGCGTAGTTTGTGAGATAGCCTTCCGCAATGAGTGCGTCAATATTTTTTTCTCCAAGCCCATCAATTTTCATACAGTTGATAGAGGTAAAATAAGAAATCGTCCTCGATAGTTGTGAATGACAAGATGGATTGAAGCAGCGAATATCTGCGGTGTCCTCTTCTCGAACAAGTGGTTCGCCACAAACCGGGCACTTAGTGGGAGCCACGAAAACTGTCTTTGGCTCATCTACACAGCCATTTAGCTTCGGGATGATTTCCCCGCTCTTAAAAAGCTTGTAGCTACCACCAATGCCTATTTTCATATCGTTGATATAGTCCTGATTATGCAGAGTCACTTTGGAAACATTTGTGCCACAAAGACGAGCAGGCTTTCCAGTTTCTTTGTCATGAAAAATACCAGTGAAAGTAAGCTTGCCGGTTCTTCCGACCGCAGTACTGATTTGGTCGATTACCACAACTCTTTCCTCAGGAGGATACTTGTATGCGATGTGACCATCGCTATACTTAGACCCAGCAGGAAAATCGCTTCGATAATCAACTTGATCGATTTTTACAACAGCTCCATCAATGTCATAAGGCAGATCGGAGCGGCTTTCTCCAATCTCACGAATGGTTTTAATTACTTCATCAGCGTTAGAACAACGCTGATGATAAACGCAATTCACGCCTGCAGCGGCGAGTTTATCCAAGCCGTCGCAGTGACTGATCATCAACTCTTTAGGGCCAGCCTGAACATTGAAGATGAACATACTTAATCCGCGTTCTTTTGTAATGTTTGCATCCAGCAAGCGAAGGGTTCCAGCGGCAAGATTTCGGGGATTTGCTGCCAACTTCTTACCTGCAGCCTCTTGAACTGCGTTGTATCTCTCAAACGCCTCACGCGTCATATAAACTTCACCACGAATTTCCAGATAGTCATATGGCAGATCCAGTTCTTGCTTCACATCCGGAATCATCAAGGCGTTAGCCAAGCAATCATCGCCTTCTAAACCTGTACCCCGACTCTCGGCCATGAAGACGCGAAGACTGGCTTTTTCTGAAGGCAAATTTATTTCCTGTCTCATTCTTAACGTCATACTAAGGCCATCTATCTTGTGCTCTACAGAGAACTTCGCATCAGGATGCACCTGTTGCACCTTTTCAACCCAACTAGCAACATCCTCTAAGGTAAAAACATCTTCAATTGAAAGCATCGGGACGTTGTGCTTGATTTTAACGCCACTCTGGGATTTGGCAATGCCTCCAACTTTCTGCGAAGGAGAATTGTTTGTGACCCATTCTGGGTGTTCTCTCTCAGCAGTCTTCAAACGGATCATTAATTGGTCATATTCGTAGTCGGAGATCTCCGGAGCATCATCATTGTAATAAAGGTCCATGTGATGCTGCATGGTGTCTTTCAATTCAGTGTATTCTTCGATAGTCATAGACAGCCTCCTAACAGCCAAAATCATAAACAAAACACTAGTGATCTTTTTGCTTACGATCTATTTTCGTTTATTCAAGCACCCTTATAAACAATAATTCGAAACAGTTAATTTAAGCTGCTTGTACGAAAAAATCAAGCTGATTAGAATACTATTTACAATTATATATCTATCGTCCACCTTCGGCTCCAGCGAGTATTCCACGTCCGCACCCAGAGCATCCTCCATCCGGCGGCAGAAATCCTCTACCTCGGCGGCGCTGAACACGTCCTGCAGGCTCTCCAGCGGCACCTCGTGGCGATAGGTGGCAAAGCCCGCCTTCAGCTTGTCCCCCACCCGCTGGGAGGGGGAATTCGGAGTGATCTCCTCCGGATGCTCCCGCTCCAGCTGTTGCAAGCGCCGATTTTTCATGTCGTAGTCATAGTCCGACATGGATGGTTCGTCCAGCACGTAATAGCGGTAGGCGTTTTCGTTGAGTTCCTCCCGCAGACGCTTCATTTCCTCCTGATAGTCCATGGTTCCTTCCCTTTCCTGCGGCCCGTCCGGGGCCTTGAACGGGAGGGCCGCCTCCCGTTCAGTTTCCGTTGATGATGTAATCCCTGGCGTCCTTCGTCTGGTCGCTGGAATCGCTGAAATAGGTGTAGCTTCCCGGTACGGAGCCCACGATCACCGTTTCCGCCACGGTAAAAGCATTGCTGACCTGCGTGGCCGTGTTAAAGCCCGGCAGCAGAATCGCCACGGACACGTCCACGTCCAGAAGAATCTGGTGTTTTGTCTGGTTGATTCCAGCGGAGATGAACTGATTTTCAAGATGTGCCGTGGACGATCCAACGGACTGCATCCGCACCGTCACCCGCGGTCCCCGGCCGGCCAGCAGGCTGACGCCGGTAAGGTTGCCCACGGGGATGGACAGATCTTTGGTGGATACCTCGGATATACGATCCAAAATCACGTTCAGAATCTTAGACTGCAACCGGTTGAACTCCGGCATATTGGTTTTCACCGCCGTGATTTTCCCATCGTTGTCCTTTTCAAAGGAGATCAAGTCTTCATATTTGATCTCGCCGCTGTCAATCGTCTCGTTCACCGCCTGCGTGACGATGCTGTTCACCGTGTTGGTGACCCGGGTGACGGCAAGCTGAGTCAGCAGCTGCTTCATCTGGACCCCTGCCACCACGGTTAGCACCGCCAGACCAAAAAGTAAAACGGCCAGCATAAAGCGCACAACCGCCCGGCGGGACAAGGGCCGCCGGTAGTACCGATATCCTCTCATAGAATCACCCCATCAGAGGATTCTATGCGGAGCGGGCTTTTCCTTATTTCAGCTCGCTGACAATCTGCTTGAAGACCTTGCCTCGTTCCATAAAATTCTTAAACTGGTCAAAGGCTGCGCAGGCTGGGCTCAGAAGTACCACATCACCGTCGCTTGCCCGTTGGGAGGCGGTCTCCACGGCGGCCTTGAAACCGGAAATATCCACCATTTCCGGCTGACCGTGATAATTGGGTGCGTTTTCAACGCACGCGCGGATTTTGTCCGCCGTGGCTCCGCAGAGGATCAGCAGCTTTACGTGGTCCACGATCTCCGGCCCCAGCACGTCGAAGGGGATGTGCTTGTCATAGCCCCCGGCGATGAGAATGACCTTTTCCGAAAAGGACCGCAGCCCCGCAATGGTGCGGGAGGGGCTGGTGCCGATGGAGTCGTTGTAGTACCGCGTGCCCCGAAGGGTTCGCACCAGCTCAATGCGGTGTTCCACCCCGGCAAAGGTCCGGGCCACCTGTCGCATGGCCTCGTCGGGAACCAGACCGTCCACGGCGGAGATTGCCGCCAAGTAGTTCTCCACATTGTGGACGCCGGGAAGCAAAATGTCTGATGTGCGCAGGATTTCCCGCTCTGCGCCGCTTTTTCGGGATATGACGGCGTCTCCCCGGAGAAAAACGCCCTCCTCTGGCTCGGACTGCCGGGAGAACAACCGCACATGGCCCACGGCCCGACCCGCCTGTTCCGCCGTAATGACATTATCAGCATTAAATACTGAAATATCTTGGGAAGACTGATGTGTAAAAATATTTTCCTTTGCGGCCACATACTCCGCCATATCCCTGTGGACGTCCAGGTGGTTGGGAGCCAGATTCGTGATGACAGAGATGTGGGGACTGCGTTTCATGGTCATCAGCTGAAAGGAGCTTAGCTCCAGCACGGCGTAATCCTCCGGCTGCATCGCTCCCGCATCGCACAGCAGCGGGCGGCCAATGTTGCCGCCAACATGGACGGTTTTTCCGGCTTCCTTCAGGAACTCCGCGATCAGGGTGGTGGTGGTGGTCTTCCCATCGCTTCCGGTGACGGCGATCAGCGTGCAGGGGGCAACCTCAAAAAAGACCTCCATCTCGGAGGTGACCACGCTCCCCCGCTCCACCGCCGCCAGCAGCTCCGGAACATCCTGCCGCAGTCCCGGCGTGCGGAAGATAATATTCTCTCGCAGGTCCTTCAGGTATTCGTCTCCCAACTTCAGCGACACGCCCAGTGCCTCTAGTCGACCGGCCTCGTCGCCCAACGCCTCCCGGCTTTTGCGGTCGCAGGCGGTGACGCGGACGCCGGACTTTGCCAGAAGCTCGATCAGTGGTGTGTTGCTGACGCCGATGCCCACGATGGCTACGGTCTTATCCTTGATGGATGCGATGTATTCGTGTAACGTCATAAACAGTTCCTCCAAAAAACGCCCGCAGGGGCGGAAAAATTACTCAAATAGTATACCGCAGCACGGGGAAAATAGCAATGAACCCAAGCCAAATTTTTCATTTGCCCTTCTGGTTGACAAGATGGGAAAGAGCGGTTAAAATAGATAAGCAAGCAAAACAGACAGTCGCGTGGACAGGCCGAAAGGCCGTCTATGAGGAAAGTCCGGGCTCCACAGGGCAAGGATAACGGGTAACGCCCGCCGAAGGCGACTTCAGGAAAAGTGCAACAGAGAAATACCGCCGTCTTTTTCCGTTCCATGGCAGTCGGCGCCGCGCCGGCTAGCATCGCCTCCGGGCGGAGCGCGGAGCTGCCGATTTCCGTGGATCGGTAAAAGACGGTAAGGCTGGAAAGGCGAGGTAAGAGCTCACCCGACGGCTGGAGACAGTCCGCCGCTGTAAACTCTATCCGGAGCAACACCGTGGGGAAGCAACAGGTCTGCCCGACCGCTTCCGGGAGGTGGCTTGAGCGCGTCGGTGACGGCGCGTCGAGATAGATGACTGTCAAATACAGAACCCGGCTTACAGTTTTACTTGCACAAGATATGGCCCCGGCTGCGGAACACGCAGCCGGGGCTTGTTCTGTCTCTCCCTATGTCCGCCTTGCTGCGCAGCGCCCGGACTTGTTTTGCCAGCTCCGCGCCACCTGACGATAGCGGGATTCAGGTCTCCTTTCCCGAGCCACCCGCTCCTGAGCCGCCCGCTCCTGAGCCGCCCGCTCCTAAGCCGCCTGACGATAGCGGGCGGCCTCACTGTAGCGCAGTGCCTGACGGCTTTCTCGATCGAAACAAAACAAAAGTTTTGTTGAACATTAGAAATAAAATTTGTCCGGGAGCGAATTGCTCCCGGACGCTTCATTCTTTTCGGTTCGGACCGTGGGGTATCCCGCAAAGTGCTGCGGGTGGATCCGGATAGGGTTTCCGCTCAGTCCTCCTGCCAGTTGTGCCAGACGTTCTGGATGTCTTCATTGTCCTCCAGCATGTCGATGAGGCGCTCCATGTTCCTCACGTCGCCCTCGCTGGAGAGAACGATGGTGTTCTGGGGAACCATCTCAATATCGGCGTTGACGAAGCTGTATCCCTTTTCCTCCAACGCCTTAACCACGGCGTTGAACGCATCGGGGTCGGTGGTGATCTCAAGGGCCGGACCGTCGGCTTCAAAATCGGCGGCGCCGGCGTCCAGCGCGTCCATCATCACGGTATCCTCGTCCAGCTCGCCTTCTTCATTGTCGATGACGATGACGCCCTTCCGGTCGAAGGACCAGCTGACGCAGCCAGGTGCGCCCATGTTGCCGTTGCATTTGTCAAAGGCGTGGCGAACATCCGGCGCGGTGCGCTGGCGGTTATCGGTCAGGGCATCTACGATGACGGCTACGCCGCCGGGACCGTATCCTTCATAGGTGATGGATTCAAAGCTGTCGGTGTTGCCCGCACCCAGTGCCTTTTCGATGGTGCGTTTGATGTTTTCATTGGGCATGTTCACGGCCTTGGCCTTGGCAATAACGGTGGCCAGACGGGAGTTATTGTTGGGGTCGCCGCTGCCGCCGCCTTCCTTCACAGCCACAATGATCTCTTTGGCCACCTTGGTGAACGCCGCAGAGCGCTTCGCGTCAGCCGCGCCCTTGGTCTTTTGAATGTTATGCCACTTGGAATGTCCAGACATATGTTTATTCTCCTTTGACGTAGTATTGAATGACTTCCCGGTGAGAAGCGGATTTTTCAACGAAAAGCGTGGGGAATTTTTCCTGTAAGTAGGAAATCAGCACCTGACAGACCGGGTCCTCCGTTGGGAAATGACCCGCGTCGATGAGGTTGACGCCCTTCCCTGCCGCGTCCAGAAACGCGTGGTAGCTGAGGTCGGCGGTGACAAAGGTGTCGCACCCGGCGGCGGCCGCCGCGTCCGCGTACTCGCCGCAGGCGCCTCCGCCCACAGCCACGCGCCGCACTGACTTTCCCGCGTCGGCGTATCGTACGCCGCTGCAGCCCAGCGCCGAGGAGACCCGCGCCACAAAATCACCCAGCGCCATGGGCACGGAGAGTTGCCCAATCCGGCCCAAGCCATCCTCCAGAAACGGCCCAGGGTCCTCCAATCGCAAAGTCCGGGCCAGTACGTCGTTGACGCCGCCCTTCGCCACATCCAGATTTGTATGCATACAGATCACGCCTATATTCGCCCGTGTCAGCTTTCGCAATAGACGCCCCTGAGGTGTGTCCTCCCGCAGGGACTGCACCGGAAGCCACCGGCAGTTCATGATCGGGTGATGGGTCACAATGAGTTCACAGCCCTTGGAAGCGGCCTCGTTCACTACGGCGTCCGAGGCGTCCAGCGCCACTAGAACGCGGGTAATTTCCGCTGCAGGGTCGCCCACCAGCAATCCCACGTTGTCCCAGTCCATCGCGCCGGATTTGGGTGCGAGATTGAATAGACTTTTTTCAATTTCAAGAGCCGTTGGCATGACGCCACTCCTCCCATAATTCCAGCAATGACTCCATTACGCGGCGCAGATGGTCCGCCTTTTCCACGTCCTCCGGGCGGCCTCCACGGTTTAGCCCCGCCACCGCAGCCTGAAGCCGGAGAATCTGCTCCACCAGATACCGCCCACCCAGTGGGTCATCCGTAAGGCACGCGCCGCCGTACAGTTGTCCCGGCGACAGGCTCTGTGTCCCGGCAGAGACCCCCAGTACGGGGTACATGGTCCCCCGGTCCACAATCAGCCGCTCCCGGCGGATGGCATATCCGTTGGCAAAGAGAAAGGCCCGCAGTTCCTCCGCTCGCGACTGGGGCTGGAGCAGCAGTGTATGGCTCCCGTCCTTTGTCCAGGAGGAGGCGGCGAGAATGGAGACGATATTTTCGCCCCCCAGTCCGGCGATGACCACGGTGTCCGCCTCCTGCGGGTCCACCCCGGCAAGACCGTCGCACTGCCGGAAGTCAATCCGATCCAGGACTCCGTAGCGTCCGGCGGTATCGCGCCCACGGCTTAGAGGGCCGCTGCGCAAATCGCAGGCGATGGCGGAACGGAGTCGTCCCTCCAGCATCAGCCAGACCGGGAGATAGGCGTGATCCGTACCCACGTCCACGAGAGCCGCGCCCCGGGGGACCCAGTCCGCCAGCAGTTGCAGCCGGGCCGATAATTCAAGTTTTCGTCCGCTCATTCGGCGCTCCACTTCCCTCCGGTCCCGCCCCACGGCGGGAATATCCTCCGCCAATCTGCGGCACAAATGGAACGCATACGGGAAACCCGTATGCGTTCTATCGGGCCTCCCTGAGTGGGAAGCCTTATTCCTCGGCCTTGTTGGCTTCCTCGTTGACCAGCTCCAGCAGTTTGTCTACATCGATGCCGTGAACCATGCAGGCCTCCTCCACAGTTTCGCCGCGGGATGAGGGGCAGCCCAGGCAGTGCATTCCGATGGAGAGGAAGATTGGTGCGGTCTGAGGGGCCACGTCCAGAATATCACCGATGATGGTGTCTTTCGTAATTTCAACCATGATTTTGCCTCCAAAATTCAGTTTGTCAGGGCAGCACCGTATAATTCACGCGAAACTGCACCGTCTCATTTAAAAAATTCCTAAAAGGCGACCACCGCAAATTGTGCAGTGCTGCCCAGGATTTTGCCACATTTAGGCGTTGTTATTATACCCCGATTTTTCTCTGATTTCAAGAGAAATTGGGGAGAAATTTCGCGCAAAGCGTCAAAATACTCGATATCGTCACCGGGTTTTCAGCGGATGCTCTGTTTTCAGTCTCTTTTCGGATTTCAAAACGGACGGAATCGGCAAAAAAGTGCACAAAAAAGGAACGCCCGAAAGGGCGTTCCTTTGAGATGACTTTCGTTATCTCTGCTCCTCGCGCATCTTGGCGAAGCACTCGCTGCAATACACAGGACGGTCGGACTTGGGCTCGAAAGGAACGCGAGCCTCGCCGCCGCAGGAGGCGCAAACAGCGGTGAAATACTCCCGGGGACCGCGGGAAGCGGCCTTGCGGGCGTCACGGCAGCTCTTGCAGCGCTGGGGCTCATTCTGGAAACCGCGCTCTGCATAGAACTCCTGCTCACCGGCGGTGAACACGAACTCCTGGCCACACTCTTTGCACACTAAAGTCTTGTCTTCGTACATGATTTTTACCCTCTCTTTGAAAAGAAAAATATATTGCGTTCAGCTCTTGCTGAAATCGCCGGAAAGAAGTTGCTGTGCCACCTTGCGACGGATCCGCTGCACAGCGTTATCCACGGATTTAGGGGATTTGCCCACGGTTTCGGCAATTTCCCGACATGATAGACCGTCCAAATAATACCCCAAAATCTTCGCTTCAAACTCGGACAACTGTTTCCGGACACCAAACAAGAGACTGCTCGTATGCTCCCTGTCGATCAGAAAATCTTCAGGGCTACGCCGCGTCAAATCCTGGGTGCCAAGGGTGTAGGAATCGCGGTCAAAGAAGGGTGTATCAAGAGAAACCGACTGGTTCAGAGGCATATGCTTGCCGCGGGAGGCGGCGCGCAGAACTGAAAGCAGACGATTGCGGACACAGGTTTCGGCAAAGGTGCGAAAAGAGGCTTCTTTCTCCCCGTCATATTCCCGGACGGCTTTCATCAGCCCAATCATTCCCTCCTGCAACAGGTCCTCGCTGTCTCCGCCGATCAGAAAGAATGGACGGGCGCAGGAACGAACCAAACGGGTATATTTGGAGACCAGTTGCTCTTCCGCCCGGCGATCGCCGCCAGCGACCTGAGCGCAGAGCTCCTCATCCGAGGGACCGTCTGCATAGGATTGATTTAACTCTTCACATTTGCACATATGTATTATACCTTTTGAACACAAATTTTGTCAAGAGAAATCTAAAATTCGTCAAATTTTTCTTATAACTTTTATAGAATGATTGGGCGGTCCCTGTCAGACTTTCATATTCTTTACGAAATCTGCAAGTTTTTCAGCGGTCCGATGGGCCGTGTCAGTGGTTTTAGCCTCCACCATGACACGAATCAGCGCTTCCGTTCCGGAGGGGCGCACCAGAATTCGACCTTCGCCGCCCAAAGCCTCTTCCTCCGACCTCACGGCGTCCTTCAGCGCCTGAGAGGCCATGATCGCCTCCTTCACGCCCCGCAGATGGGAGACGGATACGTTCACAAGCTCCTGCGGGTATACCGCACAGACGGACACCAGCTCCGATGCCTTTTTTTGGGCCAATTTCAGAACCTGCAAAAACTGGAGGGCGGTGACCTCACCGTCGCCGGTGGTTTCCAGTTCCGTAAAGATCGTGTGGCCGGACTGCTCGCCCCCGATGCGGTAGTCGCACCGGAGCATTTCCTCCAGTACGCTCCGATCGCCCACGTCGGTGCACACCAGCTCCAGTCCGCTGTTGCGGCAGAATTCGTGGAGGCCCAGATTGCTCATCACGGTGGCGACGACTGTGTTGCCGCTGAGCTTTCCCCGGCGCTTCATGTCTGCGGCGCATACGGCCATCACCTTGTCACCGTCGATGGTTCCACCGGTCTCGTCCACCAGAAGGCAGCGGTCCGCGTCCCCGTCGAAGGCGACGCCCACGTCGTACCGCCCCTTCACCACCGCCGCAGACAGGTCCTCCAAATGGGTGGAGCCGCAGCGGCTGTTGATGTTCACGCCGTCGGGCTGAGTGTGGATGAAATCCGTGTGGGCTTTGAACCGGCCGAACAGCTCCGGCGCGGTGGCACTGGCCGCGCCGTTGGCGCAGTCCACCAGAATGTGCAGACCCGCCAGATCGCTTTCAATTGTTCCCGCCACAAAGTCGATATAATCCCGCTTCAGCTGGCGCATCCCGTGATGCCGTCGGCCGATTTCCTCTCGGGTCCGGGATTTCATGGGCTCGTCGGACAGGATCTTTTCCTCCACCCGGCGCTCCACCTCGTCGCTGAGCTTGTAGCCCTGAGCGTTGAAGACCTTGATGCCGTTGTGCTCATAGGGGTTGTGGGATGCGGAGACCACGATGCCTGCGTCTCCCCGCTCCCGTACGGTCAGGTACGCCACGGCGGGGGTGGGAATGGTCCCCAGCGGCTTGACGTCACCACCAACGTCGCAGATACCCGCCATCAGGGCGGATTCCAGCATATCGGAGGAGACGCGCGTGTCCTTGCCGATCAAAATGACCGGACGGCGGCCCAGCTCCTCCATCAGCACGGCGGCGATGGCCTGTCCCACAAGAAACGCCTCCTGCGCGGTGAGATTCTCGCCCACCACGCCGCGGATGCCGTCGGTCCCAAAGAGTTTTCCCATATCAAACATACCTCATTTATTCAAAAAATCAAAGGGAGAGCTGCTCCGGCTCGTCTGTCCCGCCGGGAACGGACAGTCCCAGATGCCGATACGCCCGGTGGGTTACGCAACGGCCCCGGGGCGTCCGGGTCAGAAAGCCCAGCTGCATCAGATACGGTTCGTAGACATCCTCCAGCGTCACGGACTCCTCCCCGATGGTGGCCGCCAGAGTTTCAAGGCCAACCGGCCCGCCGCCATAGTTTTCAATGATGGAGGTGAGCATTCGGCGGTCCACGGAGTCAAGGCCCAGATAATCCACCTCCAGCGCGTTCAGCGCCTGATCCGCCACAGCTTTTGTGATGACGCCATCGGCCTTCACCTGGGCGAAGTCCCTCACCCGGCGAAGCATCCGGTTGGCAATTCGGGGCGTTCCCCGGCTGCGCTTTGCAATCTCAAACGCGCCTGTATCCTCGATGGGGACGCCTAAGATTCCTGCGCTGCGCTTCACGATCAAAGAAAGCTCCTCCGGGGAATACAGCTCTAGCCGCAGCGTCACTCCGAAGCGGTCGCGCAGCGGCGCGGAGAGTTGTCCCGCCCGGGTGGTGGCCCCAATCAGAGTGAATCGGGGCAGATCCAGCCGGATGGAGTTGGCGGAGGGGCCCTTTCCCACAATGATGTCCAGCGCGTAGTCCTCCATGGCGGGGTATAAAATCTCCTCCACAGAGCGGTTCAGCCGGTGGATCTCATCCACAAATAAAATGTCGTTTTCTGCCAAATTTGTCAAAAGCGCCGCCAGGTCCCCCGGCTTTTCGATGGCGGGGCCGGAGGTGATGCGGATGTTGACGCCCATCTCCGCAGCGATGATGCCTGCCAGCGTCGTTTTGCCAAGGCCCGGAGGCCCGTGGAGCAGTACGTGGTCCAGCGGCTCCGTCCGCTGCTTTGCGGCGGCGATAAACACGCTGAGGTTCTCCTTGGCCTTCTCCTGCCCTATGTAGTCCCTCAGCGCCTTGGGGCGCAGGGAAATCTCGCCGCCGTCCTCCTCCAGAAAGGTCTTGGCGACGATGGGTTCTTCATAGATATCGTTTCCAAAGTCGATGCTCAATTGCTCACTTCCTCCAAATCGCGGGCGGTTTCATATGTACAGGAGTTTTGCCTTACAGACCTTCCACCAGCTCCTGTATACAGTCCAAAAATGATTCTTCACCCCAGGTGTTGATCTTGAAAAACACCGCCTGGCTCCCGCCGGAGGTGATGGCGGTGAGGAACAGGTCCGTCCCGTGCCCCAGCAGGGTCAGGTTCATGCTGACCCGATTCTTGCCGATATAGCTGTACCGCTCATAGACTCGGACCGCACAACGCACATCCCCCGCCACATAGTCACTTCCGTCCTCATAGGTGGCGGACATGCTGCCGCTCAGGACTCCGTCATGCAGGACACTCAGGGTGCTGTCGAAATCGCCCTGAAACCGGCGCTCGTATTTAGCCATGACCAATCCCCTTTCTCATCTGACGATGCAAAACGCGGCGAGGCCGCGCAAGTCTTCCCAAATAAGCTCCGAACGTTATCGCGCCATCTTTTTCAGGCATGCCCGGATGATCTCCTCCAGCGGCAGGCTCTCCACGTCCACGCCCTTTAGAGCCGCCACAGTCTCCGCCGTGGAGTATCCCAGCACGCCCAGTGCGGCGGCGGCCTCCGTAGTCTTATTTGACAGGACGGCTCCCGCGCCGGCGTTTCCGCCGACCGAAGTCAGTCCGCCGAACGCGGCACTTTCTCTAGTCATCTTGTCTTTCAGCTCCAAAATGATGCGCTGGGCGATTTTCTTTCCGATGCCGGGGGCTACCGTCAGCGACTTTTCGTCCCCGGTGATGATGGACATAGCCAGCGTCTCCGGCGTGGAAACGGACAGGATGGCCAGCGCCGCCTTGGGTCCCACGCCCGACACGCCAATCAGCATTTTGAAGCTGTTCAGTTCTCCTACGCTTCCAAAGCCGTACAGCCCAAAGGCATTTTCTGCCACATGGAAATAGGTGTACAGCTTTGCCCTTTCCCCTTTTTTAAGGCTGGAGAGAGTGTTGCTGGTGGTGGCGCAGGCGTACCCCACGCCGCCGCAGTCAATCACCGCCAAATTCGGCTGTACTTCCGCCACGGTGCCGTTCAAATAGTAAAACACTGGGTCTCCTCCGATCTTTCGTACAAATGCCGGCAATCAGCCATGTACCCATTCAAAATGCTCAGACAGTCTCCCTCACATCCTTTATCTGTGGCATCTGTGAAGTAAAACTCCTTGCGTGACATAGCGCCAGAGCCAGCGCATCGGCGGCGTCGTCCGGCCGAGGGACGGCCTTCAGGTTCAAAAGCCGCCGGGTCATGTCCATAACCTGCCGCTTCTCCGCCTTTCCGTATCCCACCACGGCCATCTTTACCTGGGACGGCGTATACTCATACAGCGGCACGCCGCATTTCTCCGCCGCCAGCAGAATCACGCCCCTGCCGTGGGCCACGGCGATGCCGGTGGTGATGTTGTTGTTGAAAAACAGCTCCTCAATGGAGATCACATCCGGCTTCAACTGGCCGATCAATTCCTCCATGTCGCTAAAAATCTGATAGAGTCTTTTGGAAAGTGGCAGGCCAGCGGGTGTGGTAATGGCCCCGTAGGTCACCATAGACGCTTTTGTCCGGTCGGCCTCCACCAGCCCGAAGCCGATGGTGGCGATGCCGGGGTCGATACCCAAGATCCGCATGGTACTCCCCTTTCACACAATTAAAGTCATTATAGCAAACCGGGGCCCGATACGCAACCGAAAAAAAGGAGCGCCGTCTAAGGCACTCCTTTTTTATACTTCGTGTCACCGGATGGAGATTGCCGCCGGGGCGGAGAAGTCTGTCACGCGGGTGAAAACCGGCTTTAGCCAGACCTCCGTTCCGTGATAATCCGGCAGGGGAACGGTCTCGTAGAAAAATCCCGATACGCTGCCGTCTAGGTATTCGCCGGTGTCTGGCTCCTGATAGCCGTAAGACGAGACGCTGGATGAGAAGGATTCTGCCGTCCCACCCGCATCCAAATGCCCATTCCACAAGCTATACATCCAGCCTTCCCGATACTGCTTCTCACGGAACGTCAGCAGGTATCCCCGCTCAAGATGCTGAATCCCGGCTAGCTCCGTGCCGTCCGGCAGCGGATCATGCTCCTCTGTGGCAAGATTCAGCCGGATTTTTTCACGACTCTTTTCCAGCCATCGGGCCTGTGTGATGTAAAGTTTTAATTCTTTACTGTTACTAAAATACGTAGTATCCATCCAATAGGTCACCATAGATGGAGAATTCTCCTCCCCCGTTGCGGAGATGCCGTTGGTCACTGGGACGAACCGTTCACCCCGCTCGTTTTCCACGTAGAAGTCCAGTCCGGTCAGCCATGCGGTGTTGTCCGGGTCATAGCCCAAATCCAGCCGCAGATGGGTGGGATAGATCTCCGCCTGCTTCAGCGTCAGCGTCTGACTGTCCAGTTGGAAGGTTTTCCCCACCGCCACGGTCTCGCCCTGAGCCGTGAACCAAGGGTCGAAGGTCAGATCGAAAGTAAACACCGCCAGAATTTTCGGGTCGTGGGTTTGCACTTTAAAATATGTGTCCTCCATCGTCTCTTCAGCGGATTCCATTGCAATTCCATTCTCATCATAAGCGCTCTGGTAGACGTTCAGAGTCAGTGTCAATCCCTCCGGCATGTCCCGGTCCACGAAGTCCACTGTCAGTTGCCGGAGGTCCCCGTTGGGGGTACCGTAGGACCCACTGGAGCTGCTGTACCCGTCGCCGCCATCCGGCAATGTCACCGCACCGTCGGCATCCAGCTGACCGTATTGGTCGGTGTCCAGTGTGTAGAAGACATTCAGCTGCTTCTGGTCCACGATTAGGTACTCCACCCTAGCGGTGATGCCATTTTTGCGCTGCTCCTGTCCCACAGACTGGACGTATTCGTCCTCTACCGCTGCGGAGAGAGACGGCGACCACGTCACCGCCTTTGCCAGCTCTCGCAGCACCGGCACTCCTCCGCAGGCCCGGGCGAAGGGCGGGAACAGGTTCACCAGAAGCATAAACGCCACGAAGCACACCGCCAGACTCCCAGCGGGAATACCCAGAATACGGGTGCGTTTCCGTGAAGCTTTTTTCCTTTTTACCGCCTTTGTTACCGTGTATGCAAGCTGCGATGGAGTCTCCACAAGCGAATCGCGCAGCGCCTTATATTCCTCATTTCGGTTCATATGTTGCCCTCCTCCAGCTCCAGTCTCAACAGCGCCAGCGCCCTGCGCTGGCGGGTAACAACGGTGCCCTGAGGGATACCCAGCGTTCGGGCGGTCTCTGCCAGCGTTAGATCCCCAAAGTACCGCAGGACAATTATCTGCCGTAGTTTCCGAGGAAGACGGGCTACCGCCTCCCGCAGGGGCAGCGCGTCATAGTTGAAGTCTTCCCCCGCCTCGGGCAGGTATTCCGCTGGGCGCAGGCGCATCAGCCGCCGCAGCTCCCGACCGCACTCGTTGATGAGGATGCGGGTGAGCCACGTCTCGAAATACTCCGGCTGACGGAGGTGGCGCAAGTTCCGCAGCGCCTGATACACCGCCTCGTCCACGGCCTCCAGCGCCGCGGCTTCCCCACCCAGATACGCAAAGGCGGCGCGGTACAGCCGCGTCTTCTGCGCCTCCGTCCGCTGGATAAATTCCTGCTGATCCATGCCCTTCCCCCTTTCTGCCTATTAGAGCGTTTATGCGGGCGTTTTGATTTCCCTTCCGTGGGATTTTTTTTAAGATTGCAGCAGTAAAGAGCCAGGGCGGAAAAACCTTCCGCCCCGGCTCCGGCTGACTCGCTTGTATTCACGCTTTGGGATGGGCCTTATTATACACGTCCTTCAACTGGTTTTTCACCACATGGGTATAAATTTGTGTGGACGAGATGTCCGCATGGCCCAGCATCTCCTGAATGGAGCGGAGGTCCGCGCCGTTTTCCAGCAGGTGAACGGCAAAGGAATGGCGCAGGGTGTGGGGCGTGATGTCCTTTTGGATGCCCGCCTTCTCTTGATAGTATTTGATGATCTTCCAGAAGCCCTGACGGCTCATGCGCTCACCGTTCATGTTGACGAACAGCGCCTGCTCGTCAACATCCGCGATGATCTCGGGCCGGACGTTGATCTCGTAGTCCCGCAGGGCCTTCACAGCGGCGGGATACAGGGGGATAATGCGCTCTCGGCCCCGGCTGGCGCAGCGCAGAAAGCCCGCCGACAGGTTCAGATCATCCACATTCAAATCAATCAGCTCGGTGACGCGGATACCGGTAGCGTACAATAGCTCCAGCATGGCGTGGTCCCGGAAGCCCTTGGCGTCCACGCACTGAGGCTGCTCCAAAAACAATTCAACTTCCTTGCTGGTAAGAATTTCGGGATATTTCCGCTCCACCTTCGCAGCCGTCAGCCCCCTGGCAGGATTCGCGGCTAAGTCGCCGGAGGAAACCATGAATTTATAGAAAGACTTGGCCGAGGCCAGAAACCGCGTTACGGAGGCGGCGGACTTACCCTTTCCGTGCATCCAGTCCATATAGTGCTGGACCATTTCCGGCGCGGCGCGGCGCAGGTCACTGTCCTCCTCCACGTGAAGAAACTCCTGAAACTGGTTCACGTCCCGCAGGTAGGCGGACACCGTGTTGGCGGAGGCGTCCTTTTCAGCAGTCAGGTATTTTTCGTAAAGCGCCAGATACTCCGCTGCCACAGCGTGCATCTCCTTTCCTACCGCCGGTAAAAATAATTTCCGTCAGCGCGGTTTTTTCAAATTTTATGTTACCGGAAGATCAACCCCAAGACCCAGCTGAGAAGCTTCGGGGACACCAGCAGCTCCGTCACCACCCCGGCAGCCAGCACTGCGCAGACTGTTCCGAACCGAAGCCACCACGCCCGACCATAGGAGGGCGGTGTGGGCCGCCCACTCTTTTCCAGCGACAGTGCAGCCAGCGCCACAGACTTTTCCAACGCCGGGACCGCCACGGCAAAATAGCACGGCAATGTGATCAGACACCTCAGCCCGAAAACCGCCAGAGCCAATAGAACGCCGTTGCGGCCAAAGGCCGCCGTGAAGCAGCAGACGGAAAACGAAAGGAAGAAGCCGTATGCTGCCGTGACCGCCGGAAGCAGCGCCGCACCCACCGAGGCAAAGCCCAGCAGAAACGCCAAAAGCGGATACCGAAAATAGACCACCAGTGCGGAAACCACCGTTTTCGCGGTCATCTCCGGCGGTGACTTCAAGGAAAAATAACCGTTCAGGTACTCCGTCAGTTCTCCGGCGGTGCTCGTGCTCACGCGCGCGGAGAGGACCTGTCCCAAAAACAGGCCCGCCAGAAAACAGGCCGCCAACAGAACCAGACGCAGCCACGGCCCGCGTCCGCTCCGTATCAGGCGGCGTCCAACTACCGACCCCACAAACAAAGCGCCTCACCTCGCGCAATTCTATGCGGTGCGCCGGCAGGTTAGAAGTCAGTTGACGTAAATATCACTTTTACTAATATATTGCTTTTTCCCCCGGACCGCAAGGGCTTTTACAGGAATTTGCCATTTTTGTAAACTATGACAAAATATTATGTAAATGTAATTATGTAAACACATGAAACTGAGTGGCTTAGAAGCCCTCTCAGTTTCTACCAAACGTCAAGATGTGGGGTCCGCCCTTTGACGGACCCCACTATATCTGCGCAGCCGGACTATTTCGTCTGGCTTTTATACGTTCCAATCATTTTTACAAAAAAATTTGGGTTTTACTATAAATTTGTTGAAAATCACAAGTGAAGCCCTACTACGGACACGTGAGAAAGACGGCGGTCAAGGACGGAGCGGGGCGATCTCTTGAATCCGAGGCCTATTTCAGGACTTCTTCCCCGTCTTCAATCGCCGGGGCGGAGCGGCATGCTGCTTCCGCTTCTTCCCACGCCCACCGCCCAGCAGTCCGGCCAGTATTCCTCCTGCCAGTGCCGATGCAAGCAGGATCGCGCTCTCCCGGGACCAGACCACGCCATCACAGGCCAGCATCCCACCTAGCATCAGTATCACCGCAAAAATGCCCGCGGACCCCAGCGCCGCCAACAGCGTCCCTGCATTGGTGTGCCGGATAGCCTGAATTCCTCCGAAACAGGCTGCCACCGCCCCGCTCCCCGCCTGGAACCGAAATGCCGCCGCCTCCGGAATGACGCCCTTGATGGTCAGCAGCGCCAGCAGGCACTGGAACACAATATACAGGGCCAGCGACAGCGCCGCCCCTTCTGGAAACCCCGCCCATCCGGGCGCTTTGCGTTTGGCCATAAAAAATCCTCCCCCGTCACATGCTCTTTTCCAGCATATGACAGGGGAGGGGCGTTTATGAGGGGGCAGTCCTAATTTTGCTGTGCGGCTTTTACACCTCGGGGTCCCAGGACTTCTTCCCGTCGTCCTCGGCGGGCTTCTCCTCCTCGGCGGCCTTTTCCTCGACAGCCGGGGCGGCGGGCTCTTCGGGTACCTCGTCGGAAGGCTTGACCTTCTGCTTCTTCTGGTCCTTGGGGTCTGTGGACGTCTGCACGCCAGTGGTGGACACAGCCCACTTGGTGATCTCCACGCGGACGCGGTCGTCACTGGTCTCGATGATAATGGTGTCGTCGTTCACCTGCACGATGTTGCCCACGATACCGCCGATGGTGGTGAGCTTGTCGCCTTTCTTCAGACCGCTGCGCAGCTGCTCGGCGGCCTTCTTGCGTTTGTTTTCCGGGCGGATAATCATGAAATAAAATACCGCAACCAGGACAACCAGCATTAAAATTGTCGTAGGATCCATAGGACAAATACTCCTTTGTAAAATCAGAATAGTATTATTATATCCAAAACAGCCAAGATTTGCAAGTCCTTTTTCGGGGCTTATACCCGCTGCTCCAATTTCCCGCTGTATTTCGCCCGGAACTCGTCAAAAGTCCCTGCATCCAGTGCGTCCCGGAGCTTTTGCATCAGCTCGTTGTAGAACCAGAGGTTGTGCAGCACAGAAAGGCGCAGGGCCAGTACCTCGTCCGCCTTGAAGAGGTGGCGCAGGTATGCCTTGGAAAAGCTCCGGCAGCATGGACAGCTGCAGCTTTCACTGACAGGAGACGGGTCGGTCTCGTATTTTCGGTTCAGAATATTCACCGTTCCCTCCCATGTGAACAGCTTTCCGTGCCGTCCGTTGCGGGAGGGCATCACGCAGTCGAAAAAGTCCACGCCGCGGCTGACGGCCTCGATGATGTTGCTGGGGGTGCCGACGCCCATCAGATATCGGGGCTTGTCCTGCGGCATGTGGGGTTCCACCGCGTCGATGATGTCGTACATCACCTCCGCCGGCTCTCCCACCGCAAGGCCCCCGATGGCATAGCCGTCGCAGTTCAGCTTTGCGATCTCATCCATGTGCCACACACGCAGGTCTGGGAATGTGGCCCCCTGATTGATGCCGAAGAGCATCTGCCCGGGATTCACGGTGTCCGGCAGAGCATTCAACCGCCTGTGTTCCGCGACGCACCGCTCCAGCCATCTTGCCGTCCGTTCACAAGACGCCTTTGCATACTCGTGCGTAGCTGGATTCTCCACGCACTCGTCAAAGGCCATGGCGATGTCGCTGCCCAGATTGGACTGGATCTGCATGGATTCCTCCGGCCCCATAAAAATGCGGTGTCCGTCGATATGGGAGGCGAAGGTAACGCCCTCCTCCTTGATTTTTCGCAAAGAGGCCAGTGAAAACACCTGAAACCCGCCGGAATCGGTCAGAATTGGGCCATCCCAGTTCATAAATTGATGGAGTCCGCCCATCGTGCGAACCACTTGATCGCCGGGGCGCAGGTGCAGGTGATAGGTGTTGGAAAGCTCAATCTGACAGCCGATCTCCCTGAGGTCGTGGGCGCTGACGCCGCCTTTGATGGCTCCCTGCGTACCCACGTTCATGAACACCGGGGTCTGAACCACACCGCCGTGGGCACAAGAGAATTGTCCCCGCCGCGCGCGGCCCTGATATTTAATGACTTTAAACATGAACGGCTCCTATTTCAGATTTTTGTGAAACGTCCTCAGCTCCGCTTTCTTCTCCGGAGGCAGCATCGATTTTTTCACGCCCTCCACGGCTCCCTCAATGGCTTCCAGCTGGTGGAGGCACGCGCCGGAGTCCACCTGTGTGTAGATGCGCATAAACGCGTCATAGGTTCCTGCCCTTCGCAGTTCCTCCGGCGTTTCAATGCCGACTTTTCTCAAATTTTCAGCCAAAACCGGCCCAATATTGGGTAGCTCCGTCAGTTCCATGGAAGCTCCTCCCTCGCTATAAATGTCCGATGTATGCGCGGAATTGCATATACGTTGCATACTTTTGCATATTCACTGTATATGCAAAATGTGAATATACAGTGATTCAAGTCAATGAATAAACATGGCATCCCCGAAGCTGAAGAACCGATACCGTTCCTTCACCGCCTCGCGGTATGCGGCGAGAATATGCTCCCTCCCCGCCAGCGCGGAGACCAGCATGATAAGGGTGGACTCCGGCAGATGAAAGTTGGTGATAAGGGCGTCGGTCACCTTGAATTGATAGCCGGGATAGATGTAGATGCCGGTCCAGCCGGACTTGGACTCCATGGTCCCGTCCTCGTTCGCCCAGGACTCCACGGTCCGGCAGGACGTGGTCCCCACGCAGACCACCCGTCCTCCGCCCGCTTTCGTACGGTTGATCAGGTCCGCCACCTCCTGAGAGATGATGCAGTATTCGCTGTGCATCTCGTGGTCGGTGATCTCATCCTCCTTCACGGGGCGGAAGGTGCCAAGACCCACATGGAGCGTCACATACCCGATGCTCACACCCTTGGCGGCGATCTTCTCCAGCAGTTCCTTGGTAAAGTGGAGACCTGCCGTCGGAGCGGCGGCGCTTCCCAGTTCCCGGGAGTAGACGGTCTGATACCGCTCCCGGTCCTGCAATTCCTCTCGGATATAGGGCGGCAGGGGCATTTTGCCCAGACGCTCCAGAACCTCCAGAAAAATTCCCTCGTAGTGGAACTTCACAAGCCGGTTGCCGCCCTCCACCTCGCTGATGATCTCGCCGGTCAGTTCTCCGTCACCGAAGGATACCTGCGCGCCTGGGCGCATCTTTTTACCCGGGCGGACAAGGCACTCCCAGACGCCCTCCCCCTTGTCTACCAACAGCAACACCTCGCAGGCTCCGCCGCCGGGTAGTCGATGGCCCAAAAGACGGGCGGGCAGAACGCGGGAGTCGTTTAAAATCAGGCAGTCCTTCTCCGTCAGAAAATCTGGCAGCTCGTAAAAATGGTGATGCTCCCAGGCCCCCGTGGTCTTGTCCAGCGTCAGCAGACGGGACGTATCTCGCTTTTCGATGGGCGTCTGGGCAATCAGTTCTTTGGGCAGGTCATAGTAAAAATCGCTGGTCTTCATGAAACCCTCCATGGGTCCGCGTGCTGACGATCTGAAAAAATCTCCGGGCATGAAGGTTTTTCGATGTGACGCGGCTCTGCCGCGCTTTAGGCGGGCGGCGTGCCAACTTGCGATCAATCACCCGATGGTGATATCGGTATAGTAGAAATTCAAAATGTCGCGGTAGGAATACCCCTGTTTTGCCATGGCCAAAGCGCCGTACTGGCTCATTCCCACGTTGTGGCCGTTTCCAGTGCCAGTGATCACAAAGCTTCCGGGAGACGCGGTGGTGGCGGTAGACGCACCGGAGGACGCATTCAGCGCCCCGGTCCCGGAGGAGGTGACGGCATAGGGCGCACTGCCGGTGTAGGAAGCCACCGTTCCGGTTCCGGAGACGGTATAGGCCCCGCTCAAAGAGGAAATCGAACTGCCGGAGCCGTTCACATAGTATCCGGTGGTCATTCCGCTGTCGTCCCCATTGATGCAAAAGCGCATACTCTTCACATTCTTGCCGTAGGTTGTGCTGTAAAACGCCATACGGCAGGTCTCGCCTTTCACCGTCAGGATCTTCCCTGTTGTATCCACAAAGGTGACTTTGCAAACGTTTCCGGTGGGGGTCCGCTCTGAGACATAGGCGTTTTTCACCGTCCCGATGGAGTACCCGCTTTTTTGCAGAACCCATGTCAGCTCCGAGGGTGAATAGGTCACGGTGTAGCTGTAATTGGGGATGGAGATGGTGGCCTCATAGGGGTCGGCCTTTCCGATTAGATATCCCACCGCTTTCCCCCAGACGTTTTCGGCGTTTTCTGTGGCTCCGCCGTCGGAGGAGTGATACACCGTCTCCGCCAGCGCTCCCTGATACCGGACGCACTCCCCTGCCGTGGCGTCCACGGCGGCGTCGGTGTCCGCGCCGGAGGCGTTGACGCCGTTATAGACCTGACAGTCCGTGGTATTGCACATGTCAAAGCCGTAGGCGCTCAGATGCTTCGTTGTTACGGAGGCATAGGTTCGGGCGCAGACGGCCTGGGCCTCCAGCGCGGCCATGGGCCAGCCGGTCCCCAGCTCGTAGGGCAGCACGCCCTTCACGTAATCCTCCAGCGACACCACGTTCACCACATACAGTCCCCCGCCGGTGACTCTCGGATACTCGAATCCCCCGGCATACCGATACCCCTTGAACCACGTGGGCCCCCCCACAGGTAGTACGCCAAGCTTGTAAAGTCCCTGACAGTCGAACTCAAAAAGTGCTCCGGAGGACCCGGTGACCGTCACTGCAACAGCGGTGGAGGAATGGCTACTTCCCCCACCGTTCCTTCGGGCGTAAAACTGCCCGCCGATATACGCGGGCCAGCCGCCGTTGGCCGCGGCGGCAGAGGACGCCTCATCAAAGGAACTGTAAGGCCCGGACTGGTCAAAGGAACCCAAATCTCCGCCCGGCACCATGGTGATGGCGGTCTGCGTGATGGAGCCCAGCGTGACAAAGCTCCGGCCGTCGTCATAATAGCCAAGATCATAGCCTCCGCTCTGGGTATTTTCCAGTTTGGCGGAGGTGACGGCACCGCTGCCGTACCGCAGGCCCACCTTGACCGTGCCGTTGACGGCAGCGGAAGCGGACACGGTGTTCAGCGCGAGAAATATGACGAGAATTGACAGGATACCCAACAGTTTTTTCATACATCCTCCACAGGGTTTTAACCTTGACGGGACCGAAAAAGTATGCTACCATAATACAAATGTCCGTGCTGTATGAACATACAGTTCCGGTTGCAATCCACACATTCTATATTATAGTACACCAAAGCCCTACATTCAACAAGAATTCGACGTTCCACGTCAAATCACATCACACAGGAGGCAATTTTCATGAAACAGTACAAAGTCGGCATCATCGGCTGCACCGGCATGGTGGGCCAGCGCTTCGTCACCCTGCTTGAAAACCATCCCTGGTTCCAGCTCACCGCCGTTGCCGCCAGCGCCCGCAGCGCGGGTAAGACCTATGAGGATGCCGTGTCTCCTCGCTGGGCAATGGAAACCGGGATTCCCGAAGAGGCGAAAAAACTGGTGATTCTGGACGCGGAGGCCGACGCGGAAAAGCTGGCGGCTCAGGTGGACTTCTCCTTCTGCGCCGTGGATATGAAGAAAGAGGAGATCCGGGCGCTGGAGGAAAAATACGCGAAGCTGGAATGCCCCATCGTGTCCAACAACTCCGCCAACCGCTGGACGGACGACGTGCCCATGGTGGTTCCTGAATTGAACGCGGAACACATCAAAATCATCGAGGCCCAGCGCAAGCGCCTTGGCACGAAGCGGGGCTTCATTGCCGTGAAGTCCAACTGCTCCATCCAAAGCTACGTGCCTGCTCTCCATCCCCTGCTGAAATACGGCGTGGAGCGTGCGCTGGTGTGCACCTACCAGGCCATCTCCGGTGCGGGCAAGACCTTCCAGCGCTGGCCGGAGATGGTGGATAACTGCATCCCCTACATCGGCGGCGAGGAGGAGAAATCCGAGCAGGAGCCCATGAAGGTCTGGGGCCATATCGAGGGCGGAAAGATCGTCCGGGCGGAGTCCCCCGTCATCACGGCTCAGTGCTTCCGCGTGGCCTGTCAGGACGGACATATGGCCGCGGTGTTCATGAAGTTCAAGGACGGCTGCAAGCCCTCCATCGAGCAGATCAAAAAGGACTGGGCGGAGTTCCGCGGCCCCGCGCAGGAGCTGGAGCTTCCCTCCGCCCCCAAGCAGTTCCTGCACTACTTTGAGGAGCCTGAACGGCCCCAGACCCGGCTGGACCGGAATCTGGAACACGGCATGGCCATCTCTCTGGGCCGTCTGCGGGAGGACAGCCAGTACGACTACAAGTTCGTCGGTCTGAGCCACAACACCCTCCGGGGCGCGGCAGGCGGCGGCGTGCTGCTGGCGGAGCTTTTGTGCAAGGAAGGCTACATCACCGCAAAGTAATGCAGCTGTAAAGTATAAGCGCCTGTCCGTGTTTCGCGGGCAGGCGCTTTTTTATCGCTGGGGCTTCCAGCTTCTTACTGGGCGTTTTCCGCCTTTTGAAGCTCGATATAGTCGTCGTAGGTACAGGCCTTGTCCACTATGCTTCCGTCAGGCTGGAAGTCGATGATGCGGTTTGCTACGGTCTGGACGAACTCATGGTCGTGGCTGGCGAACAGAACCACGCCCTTGTACTCGATCAGCCCCTTGTTGACAGCGGTGATGGACTCCAGATCCAGATGGTTGGTGGGCTGATCCAGCACCAGCGAGTTGGAACCGAACAGCATGATCCTCGACAGCATACAGCGCACCTTTTCACCGCCGGAGAGGACCTTCACGGGCTTGAATACCTCGTCCCCGGAGAAGAGCATCCGGCCCAGGAAGGACCGCATGAAGGACTCCGTGGTCTCGGAGGTATACTGCCCCAGCCACTCCACCAGATTCAAATTGCAGTCGTTGAAAAAAGCGGAGTTGTCCAGCGGGAAATAGCTGGTGGAGATGGTGGTGCCCCACTTAAAGCTGCCCTCGTCCGGCTCCAGTTCCTCCATGATGATCTTGAACAGAGTGGTCTTCGCCAGCTCGTTTTCACCCACAAAGGCGATCTTGTCCCCCTTGTTCACCCGGAAAGAGACGTTGTCCAAGAGCTTGCGTCCGTCGATGGTCTTGCTCAGACCCTCCACGGTCAAAATCTCCTTGCCCGGCTCCCGGTCCATGGCAAAGCCCACAAAGGGATACCGCCGGGAGGACGCGGGCATTTCTTCCACCGTGAGCTTATCCAGGAGCTTTCGGCGGGAGGTGGCCTGCTTGGACTTGGACTTGTTGGCGGAGAACCGTTGGATGAACAATTGCAGATCCTTGATCTTATCCTCGTTCTTCCGGTTCTGGTCCTTCATCATCTTCTGGACCATCTGGCTGGACTCGTACCAGAACTCGTAGTTACCCACGTACATCTTGATTTTGCCATAGTCCACGTCCACGATGCTGGTGCAGACATTGTTCAGGAAATAACGGTCGTGGCTCACCACGATGATAAGGCCCTCGTACTCCATCAGGAAGTCCTCCAGCCACTCGATGGCCTGAAGGTCCAGATGGTTGGTGGGTTCGTCCAGCAAAATGATGTCCGGCTTTCCGAACAGCGCCTGGGCAAGCAGAACCTTCACCTTTTCCTTGGCAGTGAGGGAGGATATCTGGCTGTACAAAATTTCGTTGGACAGGCCCAGGCCCTGAATCAGGCGGCTGGCGTCGGACTCAGCCTCCCAGCCGTTCATGTCGGAAAACTCAGCCTCCAGTTCACTGGCCTTCACGCCATCTGCATCGGAGAAGTCCTCCTTCTCGTAAAGGGCATCCTTCTCCTTCATGATGTCGTATAGGCGCTGGTTACCCATGATGACGGTATCCAGCACGGTGTACTCATCATACTGAAAGTGGTCCTGCTTCAAAACCGACATCCGCTGGTTCGCGGAGACGATGACCTCGCCGGTAGAAGGTTCCAGTTCTCCGGAGAGGATACGGAGGAACGTGGTTTTTCCCGCGCCGTTGGCGCCGATGATGCCGTAGCAGTTGCCGGGCGTAAATTTGAGATTCACGTCCTTGAACAGCGCTTGGCCGCTGAAATTCAGGCTGACTTCACTGACTGTAATCATTCTTGTTTTCCTTTTTGTCGTTTTCGTATTTCAGCGCGACAGCAGGCGCGCAAAAGCACGTCTGCTGTCCGCATGATTGCACACTATAATAGTATAACTCAAATCTGCGCGCGATGGAAGATCTTTTTACCCTTTTTGATAACAATTCCGTCTCCGGAGAAATCGTCCCGGGCAAAGACGTCGGAGACCTCCGGCTTTTTGTCGTTGACCGTCACGCCGCCCTGCTGCACCAGACGCCGGGCCTCACCATTGGAGGCGCATAGGCCACAGGCCGTCAGCAGGTTCAAAATACCGATCTTCCCACCGTCGAACTGGGCGTCGGCCAGGACGGTGGCGGGCATGTGCTCCGCTTCGCCCGCGCCGGTAAAGAGGCGCTTTGCCGTTTCCTGCGCCTTTTCCGCTTCGGCCTCGCCGTGGACCAGTTTGGTCAGCTCATAGGCCAAAATTTCCTTGGCCCGGTTGAGCTGACTGCCCTCCCATTGGTCCATGGCGTCGATATCCTCCAGCGGCAGGAAGGTCAGCATCCGGATGCACTTGAGAACGTCCGCGTCGCCCGTGTTCCTCCAGTACTGATAGAAGTCGAAGGGGCTGGTTTTGGCAGGGTCCAGCCACACCGCGCCGGAGGCGGTCTTGCCCATCTTCTTCCCCTCGGAGTTCAAAAGCAGGGTGATGGTCATGGCGTAGGCATCCTTGCCCAGCTTTTTACGAATCAACTCTGTGCCGCCCAGCATGTTGCTCCACTGGTCGTCACCGCCGAACTGCATATTGCAGCCCACAGTCTGGAACATGTGGTAGAAGTCGTAGGACTGCATGATCATATAGTTGAATTCCAGGAAGGAAAGGCCCTTTTCCATCCGCTGCTTATAGCACTCCGCCCGCAGCATATTATTCACGGAAAAGCACCCGCCAACCTCACGCAAAAGTTCCACGTAGTTCAGATTCAGGAGCCACTCGGCGTTATTGAGCATCATCGCCTTGCCCTCGCCGAATTCGATAAACCGCTCCATCTGCTTTTTGAAGCAGTCGCAGTTGTGCTGAATCATCTCCGGCGTCATCATCTGGCGCATGTCCGTCCGGCCGGAGGGATCGCCGATCATGCCGGTGCCGCCGCCGATCAGGGCGATGGGCCGGTTCCCCGCCATCTGCAGACGCTTCATCAGGCAAAGGGCCATGAAATGGCCCACGTGCAGGCTGTCCGCTGTGGGGTCAAAGCCGATATAAAACACGGCCTTTCCGTTGTTCACCAGCTCCCGGATCTCCTCCTCGTCGGTTACCTGCGCGATCAGGCCTCGGGCCTTCAATTCCTCGTAAATTTCCATTGTCTTATTTCTCCTGTCTTTCTATTGTTCGAATTTGGGACAGGACGCAAAAAAACGCCCTCCGTCCCATGGGGACAGAGGGCGAATCGCTTCGCGGTACCACCTCTGTTCGCGCCGCCCTCGCGGACGGACGCCTTCGGCCGTGCCATCACACGGCAGCGCTGTAACGGGCGCGCCCGGCGCACGCCTACTGGGCCGGTTATGGCCGTTGGGGTGCCGGTTCAGAGGTGTATTCGCCCGCAGTCGCTCGCCCCTTTTCACCAGCCAGGGGCTCTCTTTGCAGCGCCGTGCGGAGTACTGTTCCCCATCATCACTGTATACAGGGTGTACTATATCCGATTTTTTTCTGTTTGTCAAGGGAAAGTATATTTCCCGTCGCTTTTTTTTAAGGCTTAAAAAGGCTCTGCCGATTAGTACTTGCCCAGATCCGCGGAGCCGTCCGCGCTGGCGGTCTTTCCGAACTGGAAGTCGTTGCCCGGCAATATGGCGTTCAGCGCCACACCCGCGATGGCGGCAATGGCAAGTCCCGTCAGCGTCATATGCGCGCCCGCCACGGTGAAGGTCAGCCCGCCGCAGCTGTTGAAGCCAAGGCCCGAGACCAGAATCACCGCCGCGATGATGAGGTTGCGGCTGCGGGTGAAGTCTACCTGATTTTCCACCACGTTCCGCACGCCCACGGCGGAGATCATGCCGTAGAGAATGAAGCTGACGCCGCCGATGACCGCCGCGGGAATGGAGCTGATGACGGCGGCGAATTTGGGACTGAAGGACAGTACCACCGCGTAAATCGCCGCCAGACGCACTACCTTCGGATCGTACACCCGGCTGAGAACCAGCACGCCGGTGTTCTCCCCGTAAGTGGTGTTGGCGGGGCCACCGAACATGCCGGCCAGCGACGTTGCAAGACCGTCGCCCACCAGCGTGCGGTGAAGGCCCGGGTCCTCCAGAAAATTCTCTCCCACTGTGGCGGAGATGGCGGAGATATCGCCCACGTGTTCCATCATGGAGGCGATGGCGATGGGCGCCATGACAAGGATTGCGGACAAGTCGAACTTTGCTAGTACAAAGGGCTGCAAGCCGAAGAAGCCGGCCTCCCCCACGGCGGTGAAGTCTACCTGTCTGGTAAGCAGCGCCACCGCATAGGGGATAGCCACCCCCAGCAAGATGGGAATGATCTTCAGCATGCCCTTTCCCCAAATATTGAATACGATGATGACCGCCATGGCCAACAGCGCCAAAGGCCAGCAGGCGGACGCGTTGGTCACGGCAGAGGGAGCCAGAATCAGGCCGATCAGGATGATGATGGGCCCGGTGACCACCGGTGGGAAATAGCGCATGACCTTGTAAGGTCCTATCACTTTAAAGAGAAGCGCCAGCACCAGATACAAAAGGCCCGCCACCACCACACCGCCCAAGGCGTAGGGCAGTTTTTCCGCACCGGTCATGTCGGCGTATTTTCCGCTGTTCAAATCCGCCACCGCGGCAAAACCGCCAAGATAAGCGAAGGAAGATCCCAAGAAAGCTGGGACTTTGAATTTTGTGCAGGCGTGGAACAGCAGCGTTCCAAGTCCCGCGAACAGGAGCGTTGTCTGAATGGACAGAGGCAGACCGTATCCCCTGACGATGATGGGCACCAGCACGGTAGCGCCGAACATGGCGAACATATGCTGCAAGCCCAGCAGCAGCATTTTGGGGACACCCAGAGTTCGGGCGTCGCGGACGGGACCGGAATTTTTCTCGTTCATGGCAGGTGTTCTCTCCTTTTTGCGCAAAAAAATACCGGCACAACGGCCGGTTAAACAGGAAAAGCAAAAAAGGCGGTGCCGTAATTCTTCAACATCGTCATGACACTGCCCCCTTTCGCTCTTTTCCGTATGATTATACAGAAGCCGAGGATGAATTGCAAGAGTGGATTCACCTGCGTTTGTAAAAAATAATTCTCTGAATTTAGTGATTATGACGGCGGCCTCCTGATGCCGGGAGGTCGCCTCTGGGCGGGGTTTGCTTTTCAGAAGTTCACGCGGTATATGACCGTTCAATATTCATCACCGCGAAATAGTTGCCATCCAGCACCTGCACCGCCGCGCAGATCTCAGACCTCACCTGCTCGTCGGCAAGCCGGAATTTGAACGGCACCACCACATCAAAAATCAGGTTCGTGTGAGTTGATCCCGTCACCATGCGGAAGTCGTGAATGGATATCTGGCTGTCGATACGGCTCACCAGCGCCGCCACCTTTTGACGGGTCTCTTTCGTGATCCCGTCGTCCACCACGATGGGGTCCATGTGGATCACCGTCTCGCAGCCAAGCTTTTTCTTCAGCTCCATTTCAATGTTGTCGATCTCGTCGTGGATGTCCAGCACGTTTTCGTTGGCGGGGACCTCCGCGTGAAGGGAGATCATCCGGCGACCGGGGCCGTAATCATGGACAATGAGGTCGTGGATGCCCAGAATGCCCGGATGCGCCATCACGATGTCCCGGATGCCGGCCACAAAATCGGCTGAGGGCGGCTGGCCCAGCAGTGGGTCCAGCGTGTCCCGTCCCGAGCCCAGCCCGGACCAGATAATGAACAGCGCCACCAGAATACCGCACCAGCCGTCAATCATCACCCCGGAAAAACGGCCCGCCAGCGTAGCGATCAGCACCGCTGAGGTGGCCGCGCTGTCGCTGAGACTGTCCATGGCTGTGGCGTGCATGGCGGTGGAGCTGATACGCTTTCCTACCGTGCGGTTATAGGAGCACATATACAGCTTCACGCAGATGGACGTAATCAGTATCCCGACGCTCACCCACGAGAATTCCACAGGCTCAGGGTGCAGAATTTTCCCAACAGAGGTACGGGCCAGCTCGAAGCCCATCAGAATGATGAACATGGACACCAGCAGTCCGGAGAGGTATTCAATCCGCCCGTGGCCGAAGGGATGCTCGGAGTCCGGCTTCTGCTCCCCCAGCCGAAAGCCCATCAGCGTGATAACGGAGGAACCCGCGTCGGACAGGTTGTTGAACGCGTCGGCGGTGATGGCGATGGAACCGGAGACTGTGCCGGCGAAGAACTTGCCCGCAAACAGTAACAGGTTCAGCAGAATTCCCACCGCGCCGCACAGGATTCCGTAGGCTGTCCGCACCGCCGGGTTTCCAATATCGTCCCTGTTTTTAATAAAAATTTTTGAGAGCAGCCGGATCATTCCGTCAGACTCCTTTTCAAAGCGGCGCAGGCCGCCAATCATTTTTCATCTCTTTCCGGCGCGAAAGGCCACCGGAAAAGAGACGGCGCAACGAAAAGGTTACGCCTCACCGGGGATCGTCAAATGCAGGTGGCAGCACAAATCATCCAGATCGTCCTCCGTGGCGGCGGGAATGCGCAGCTTTGCGCCGCAGGACTTGCAGATCAGATCCACGGCGGACCGGCGAATTTCCATGGCGTATTCTCGGCTTCCACAGGCGCAGACGATCCCGCCTTCCCGGGCGGCGATATCCTTCAGCTCGGAGAGGACCTCGTACATAATGACGCTGTCCAAAAACGGCTCGCCGCCGTTCTCCTGGTTCTGCTTCTCCTTCTCCGCCAAGATCTCCAGCGCCTGAAGATGCTTTTCAACGATTCCCTCGTCCCCCACGTAGCAGCAGAACTCCTGCGTCTTCGCGCAGCTGAAGGCCACGCCGCCTTCCCGCGTCAGGCTCTCCACGCTGCACTGGGTTGTGTGGGTCTCGCCGCAAAGTCCGCAGGGAACGAAAATTTTACACCGCTGACCGTCAAACTCCGTCCGCAGGGCGGACCCGCCGCAGGGGCACTCCACCTCCACGCCGGAGGCCTTTAGCGCGAACAACGACCGCGCCGCCATCACGGGCTTTCCGCAGGCGGGGCAGAGATAGCCGAACGTCCTCATCTCATTTTCCATGGGTACACCTCAAATTTTTAATTCCGGTAAATGTCATTAAAAACGTAGTATAGCATAACGCAGCAGAGTTTTCCAGTATATTCTGCTGTTTTTCCTCACAAATTCACCGTTTCGCCGGGAGACAGAAAGTACAGTGCCCTGCGGACCACTTTTTTTTCCAGAACCCGTTCCAGCGCGGCGCTGTAAGCCTCCAACTGGGGACGGTAATGCTCCGCCCGGCGCCGAACGTCCTCCTCGAATACGCGGTCGGTCTTGAAGTCCACCACCGTGAGGCCCTCTGCCGTCTCAAAGCAGCAGTCCACCACGCCCTGTAACAGCACCTGGTCGTCTCCCGCGTCTGCATCCAGCTCCGATGCGGAGATCAGAACGGTGAAGGGATACTCCCGTAGGACATTTTTCCCAGAGCGGATATCCTCCGCCAGCGGCGAGGCCAGCAGGGCTTCCAGCTGCCCCACGTCCACGCAGTCCGCCTGCTGAGGCGTCAGTAGACGCTTTTCTCGTAACGCCGCCACCTGTCCCACGGCGTCCGGGTCGGCAAAGTTCAGATATTGAAGGGCCAGATGGACCGCCGTACCCCGCTCCGTGGGGGTGAGCCCCTGGCGCTCCTGACGGAACCGGGGTTGGTCCAGCGGACGCAGAGCGGGCGGGCGGGGCGCATTTTCCGCCGCCTCATCGTCTTTCTCTCGGCCCTTCAGTTGGGTTGCCGTCCGCTTGGCGGGAAGGCGGGTGGCCGCTTCGTAGGGATAGCTCCGATCCAACAGGCTCAGGTCCGCGCACCCCTCGTCTCCGGTCTTCCTGCGTTCCGTCCGAATGGGCAAAATCTCTCGGAAATCCTCGCTGTCATGCAAAAACACCTGCCACGGACTCTCGTCCCCCGCGCAGAGGTTTTCCGGCTCCACACCCGCAAGGTCCCGCAGGGGTTTTGCCTCCGGACGGCACAGGAGAGGCAGCAAAAGCCACTCGCCATAGCTCCGGCACCCCGCCGCCGTCTCCGGCGGGACCGGGCAGGCGGCAAGGCTGGCCAGTCGTTTCAAAGTGCTCTGCGTATGATACAGGCTGTGCAGCAAAATCAGCTTTTCCTTTGGCCGGGTCATGGCCACGTATAAAATGCGCTGCTCCTCCGACTGGTTTTCCCGGCGGAGCTTTTCCTCGATCGCCCGGCGGGCCATGGTGGGATAATGGATGTGGCGGTCAAGGTCCACCCGCCGGGGGCCGAGACCCAGCTCCGGATGAACCAGCACCGGGGTGTCGAAATCCATCCGGGAAAACGTCCGGTCCAGGTCGCACAGCAGCACGATGGGAAATTCCAGTCCCTTGGACTTGTGGACGCTCATGAGCCGAACACCGCCCAATTCCGATTTTCCCCGGGTGGCGGGCGCCTGATCGCTGTCGATCAGCTTTTGAAGCTGCTCCAAAAACAGGAACAGTCCCCGGCAGCCATTGGACTCGAATTTCTCCGCGTGTTCCGTCAGGGCGATCAAATTTTCCTTCCGCTCCTCGCCCCGGTCCATGGCCCCGAATACGCCCAACACGTTCAACTCGTTGTAAATATGCCACAGCAGCCGCTCCACACTCATGTCCCGGGCCAGAAGCCGCAGGCGGTCCAGCGTTTCAAGAAACGCGCGGCAGTCCTCCCCGCCGTCGCTTGTTACCGCGTCGTAATAGTCCCCAGCGGCAGAGGACGCCCGCACCCGCGCCAGCCGGTCCGGCGTGAACCCGAACAGGGGCGAGCGGAGAACGGCAATCAGCGGCACGTCCTGCCGGGGGTTGTCAATCACATGGAGCAGGCTCAGCAGGGTGGATACTTCCATAGAGGAGAAGTAGTCCCCCCGCTCCTGAAAGGAACAGGGTACCCCCCGCTCCGCCAGTGCCGCCGCGAACACCGCCGCCCGGCTTCCCGGCGAGCGCATCAGAATCACGATGTCCTCCGGGCGGCAGGGCCGCAGTGTGCCATCCTCCCCCGTGATGGGGTACTTCTCATCCAGCAGCTGCCAAATGCGCTGCGCCGCCAGCCTGGCCTCCGCTACGCCCTTTTTCACCGGGCGCTCAAGCTCCGCCGACCGCTGGCGGGCGGAAATCAAATGGTACTCCGTGGTGCAGTCGTTTCGCTCGGGGTAGTAGGCCGCGCCGAAGTGCAGCTTTTCGTCCTCGCCGTACTTTATCTCTCCCAGCTCCGGGGACATGATGTTCTCAAAGATGAAGTTGGCGGCATCCAGAATTTCCTTCCGGGAGCGGAAATTCTGGGATAGCAATATTTTCCGCTCCTCCCCCTCCGCCGCGTCGGCGTGGGATTTGAAGGCGGCGTATTTCCGCAGGAAGATGGTGGGGTCCGCCAGCCGGAACCGGTAGATGGACTGCTTCACATCGCCCACGGTGAACAGGTTCTTCCCCTCCCGGGATACCGCCTGAAAAATGTGGTTCTGGACCTCGTTGGTGTCCTGATATTCGTCCACCAGAATTTCCCGATAGCGGGCGGAGACCTGCTCCCCCAGCTCCGTGGTATTACCGTCCTCATTCGTCAGCAGCTCCAGCGCCAGATGTTCCTGGTCGGAGAAGTCCGCCGCGTTCAGCCGCAGCTTTTCATTTCGGTAGCGCCGGGAAAATTCCGCTGTCAGTGCCAGCAGCGCCGCCATGGCGGGAGCCACGGCTTGTAAATCCTCCATGGCCTCCCCTCCGGTGACGGCCAGCAGCGTCCGCAGCTTCTTCACATCCGCCTTACATTCGTCCCACAAGGTCTTTAGGCGCAGAACCTCCGGGTCGTCTTTTCGACCTTTTGGGGTAGTCAGGTGGGGAAAGTCCACCGCCTCCGCCATGTTTCCTGCGCTGTCCCAGCCCTGAGCGGCGTCTCGCAAAGCATCCAGCGAATCCGCTGCGGACAGGAACTTCTCTCCATATCCAGTATGTAAAGCTATATCACTTTCAACACTCTCTGCACCGCAACGGAGAATTTTTGACCAGGACGCTGCTCTGCGGGCAACGCCCGCCAGCAGCTCCGCTGCATAGGGCGTTTCGTCGAACACTCCGGAGAGGTGCTCCCACTTCTCCCGGTTCTCCTCCAGCCACCGCTGTGGGTAGGCGTGGCTCTGGAGCTTTCCGTGGAGTTCCAGCACAAGCTCAGCCAGCGCGCCGTCGTCCCGGCCCGCGCCCAGCGTGTCCGCCAGCAGCTCTGCGCCGGGAGTTTCAACAAGTTTTTTGTAAAAATCCTCCAGCGTCCGGTCCAGCACCCGGCGGCGCAGCAGCGCCGCCTCTCCCTCATCCAGCACCCGGAAGTCCGGGGTCAGGCAGTATTTCTCCCCGTCCCGGGCCAACAGGTGGACGTTCTCCCGGAGAAGCGCCGTGCAGAAGGCGTCCACCGTTTTAATGTCCGCCTGATAGACCCGCAGCAGTTGGCGGCGGAGATGGGCATTGCCGGGGTTCTCTCCCAAGAGTTTACCCAGTTCTGAGGCGATTTTGCTCCGCAGCTCCGCAGCGGCGGCTTTCGTATAGGTGATCATGAGGAAATCGTCGATGTTGCAGCCGTCCTCGAGAATGTAGAGAAACAGCCGCTCCACAAGCACTTTCGTCTTGCCGGACCCTGCCGCCGCCGACACCAGCAGGCTTCCGCCCCGGTTCTCCACCGCCGCCCGCTGGGCGTCGGTCAATTGAATGTTAGCCACGTCCGTCTCCCTCCCCATCCATCTGCTGCCAGAACTCCGCAACCGTCACCTTCTGGATGTACCGCAGGCGGTCACCGCCCCGGCCGTCCTCAAAGTGACAGGCAGGCGCCCAGTCGCAGAACTGGCACACGCTGTCGCTCTCGTCGTGGCAGCAGGGGTCTGCGTCGATCATACCGTCGCGCACCTCGTCAGCGATGGTGTGGAGCAAATGCTCCACGTAGTTCCCCAACTTTCCCAGCTGGGCGGCAGTGGCGATGCTGCCGGAGAGGTTCCCCTCCCGATCCACCCGCAGCGGCAGGTATTTCGGCTCCGTCAGCGCGTCGTGCTCCATGGCCCGCAGAACCTCCGACTCGTTCAGTAAAAGGCCGCTGCGGCGCAGGGTTTTAGCCCGTTCCTGGGCCAGTTTCTCCGGCGTCACGTTCCGCTCCTGCGCCAGAATGTCGTCCCGCGCCGGGAGATACAGCACTCCTGCGGGCACCACGTCCCGCTGGAAGTAGGCTTTTCCCTCGTTTTGCAGCGCAAACAGGTACAACAGCATCTGGATGTCCAGCCCCATGCGTACCTCCGCCAAATCAAAGCTCTTCTTCCCAGTCTTGTAGTCCACCACCCGGAGGTAGAGCCTGTTGTCCTTGACCCAGCCGTCCACCCGGTCCACCTTGCCATTCACCCGAAGCTCCCCGTCCGGCTCGGACACAGTGACGGCAGGCAGCGTTCCCTTGTCCCCGAATGACAGCTCAAATTCCACCGGTACAAAGTCCGACTGCGCCAGCTCCCGCGCCGTCTCCTCCACCACGGCGTAGGCCGTGGTCCTGAGACGGGAGAAAAGATACCGGAACCGGGCCGTCCGGTCCTGAAGGTTGGGCAGCTCCTTTTGGACGAACGAATCCATAAAGCGGTCGGTCAGTCGACGAAGCATTTCCTGGGAAACATTCGCAAATCCGCCCTGTTTCGCCGCTTCTGCCGTGACATTTTCCAAAATAAAATGTAAAAACGTGCCGATTTGCGGCGCATCAAAGGAGGCCGTTTCGCGCTGTCTGGCCTTCAGTCCGTACTGCATGAAGTACGCGAAATGGCACTGGCGCAGCTTTTCAAGCCGGGACGCGGACATATTGAACCGCTCGCCGTACAGCGCACGAACGGCGGGCAGGGTCAGCCGTCCCCGGCCCATGGCCGCCGCCCGCTCCATCGCCGTCAGACGCTCCGCCCAGTCCGGCTTTTCCGCGAACCAGCGCCACACCGGACCGCCCGGGTCCTGACCAGCGGCTTCTAAAGCGGGCGCAATGGCTGACAGGCGATATTCCTTTTCACCGCTCTCCCTCTCCAAACGGTTATCCGGGAACAGCTTTCCCAGCCGCTCCACCACAAAGGCGGGCCGGAGCTGCGCCCCATTCACGTCGGAGATGGGATAGCTCACAGTTAGCCCGTCCGTGGGCTGGGCCAGAGAGGCGTATAGATTTTGAAGCTCAACGTTGAACTGGTCCATACCGGTGGGGGCCAAATGAATACCCCGGGAGGCCAACTCTTCTCGGTCGTCGTCGTTCAGCACGCCGCCGCTCTGGGCCACGGCGGGCAGCACATGGTCGTTGGCTCCCAGCAAAAAAAGATACTTCGTCGTGTGGCGGTCGTTCCGGGTGATTTCGCTGGCGGACACCTGATCCAGCGCGGGTGGAATGGTCCCCACGCTGTACTGCGTCAGAAGCAGCCGGAACAACCGGGCGAAGGACTCCGGGTCCATGGCCTCGTTCCCCAGAATTTCCACGAACTGGTCCAGTACGCCGCAGAGGATTCCCCACAGCTGACTCGTCTCCTCTGCCGTCTGCAATTCACCCTGCTCGCCCAGGGCCTTCATCTGGCCTTCCAGCGAGGACTGAAGGTCCAAAGCCTCCATAAAACTGTAGAGTGCATTTACCTGTTCACTCGCTGTCTCAGCGGCTTTCATGCCGTCCGACAGGAGCTTCAGCGGCCCGCGAACCCGGTGGCGCAGATCGTTCAGCTCCTGAAGCTCTGCTTTTTGCGCTTCTGTCCAGGGCGCGCCGTAGCCGCCGGGATTGGCGGCCCAGTCCGCTTCCCGCAGCCAGAGGGAGCCGTGTATCTCCCACGTGAGGGCGTAGTTTTCCAGTCGGTCGCACTCCGCCGGGCTCAGCCCGGCTAAACCGGTTTTGAGATAGTGAAACATGTCCTCGTACTCGCACCCGCCGGTAACGGAGTCCAGTGCTCCGGCCAGAAGGGACAGCACCGGCTTTTCCAAAATGTCGCTGCGGCGGCTGAGAAACACCGGCACGCCGTACCGCTCGAACACATTTTCAATGGTGGATTCGTAGTCCTTCATGTTCCGCGCCGCCACGGTGATGTCCCGGAAGCGGCATTTTCCCGTCTTCACCAGCCGCACAATGTCGGCAGCGGTCTGCTCCACCTCCGTGAAGGCGGTGTCCGCATCCCTGACGCGGACGGCGTCCGTCGGGCCATCCCAAGTCTCGTCCCCGCCAAAAAACGCCCGCTCCACAAGACCCAGCGGAGAGTCGTCCCTGTCTTGGACATATTGAATTTCACAGGCCTGGCCCGCCTCCGCCGCCAGGCGGCACAAACGGTCCCGGGTCCGCACGGAGACTTCGAATATCTCGCCGGCGTTGTTCTCTTCCCCCAGCAGCGTCACCATCACGGACGCCGCCCGCCGCAGAAAGACGGACAGCACCCCCTGCTCCAGCCCGTTGAAATAGGAGAAGCCGTCCAAATAAACGTCTTTACCGTCGGCGTACCCGGATTCCTCCAGATGGTCCTGGAGTTTGCTCATCCGGTCCCTTCCGTCCAGCCCCGGACGGCAGAGCCGGGCATGGTAATCCGCGTAGATCAGTGCAAGATCCCGCAGCTTGTCCCCCATGGCACCGGAAATATCCTGCGCCTGGGCGGCAAAAGTCTCCGGCGTCACGGCGTAGCTGGTCAGCTCGTCCAAAAGCCCCATGAGCTGCTCCAAAAACGCGGCGCGCTGGCTGGGGCGGCGGTAGACCTTCAGCACCGGGGCCAACTCCGTCAGAGACATTTGCAGCGTCAGCAGCTTTCCCCCGGCGTCGAGTGTCACGTCCGCCGCGCCGCCGGTGATGGCCAGAACGCGGGTGGCGAGACGCCGAAAGCTCAAAACCTCCGCGTGGCGGCTGGCGGTGTCCCCGCAGGCCCGGCACAGGTCCACCTCCGCCTGATGGGAGGCATGCTCCGGCACCAGCAGGATCTGCCGAGATGAATCTCCCTTTTCGGCGATCTCCCGCAGAATCCGCTTTGATTTTCCGGACCTCGCCCGGCCCATCAGGATCGTCAGCATGGCTCTCTCCCTTTCCGCGTCTCCGGCTGAACCGGTAAAATTCCATTCGGCTGCTTTAAACGACCGTCTTTGCAGCTATTTTACCACAATCCGCCAAGAAAGAAAAGAACGGAGGATTTGCATTTTTGCCCCCGGCCTGTTACACTGAGGAAAATGTCGAAAAGGAGCCAAGCCGATGCACATTCCCAGTTCCACCACCGGAGAGATCAAGGTAATGTCCTTTGATGCGGCGCTGTGCCACGCGCTGCGGCCCTCCCCGGACTACGACGCCGCCAAATGGCTGTACGTCCCCAACGCCTACTCTGAATACCGATATATCCTGGGGACCCGGGGCGAAAAGCCCCTGATCTGCGTGGGCATCAACCCTTCCACCGCCGCGCCAGACGCGCTGGACCCCACGCTGCAATCCGCCCAGCGCATTGCCCTGAGCAACGGGTACGACAGCTTTCTCATGTTCAATGTATATGCCCAGCGGGCCACCCGGCCAGACGACATGGAGAAGGCCTGCAATCTCTTTCTCCACGGGGAGAACCTCAGGGCCTTCGCGTACCTCCTGTCTCTTTCTCCCCAACCCGCCGTCTGGGCCGCCTGGGGCAACATCATTGAAAAGCGGCCCTACCTGATGGAATGCCTGCGGGACTTCGCCACACAAGGCCGGTCCGCTGGAGCCAGATGGTTCACCGCCGGTCCGCCTCTGAAGTCCGGCCACCCCCACCATCCGCTGTACCTCAAGCGGGACACCGCTCTCATGGAGTTTGACGTCAAAGCCTATCTGAGCGAACGGTAACGAATTCCTCTGCGGCCGCGTGCGGCGGCGCATTAAAATTCCCGTCCGGTTACGGCCCCGCCCGCAGGGGTTCCGCTCCGGACGGGAATTTTCCGTCCGGCGGCACATTTCCCCCCTTCCGGTCATATACTGCTTTGACAGATACAATTCGACCATTGACAGGAGGGTACCATGGACGACAATACCAATCAGACCATTCAGCAGATGAATCAGGACCCGGCCGCCATTCAGCGAATCCTTACCTCTCAGGACGGACACAGACTGGTCCAGCTGATGACTCAGTCCTACGGAGGCCCGGCTCTCCAAAAGGCAGCCGTCAGCGCCATGCAGGGTGACAACGGTCAGATCATGCAGATGGTGAACCAGCTGATGCAAAGTCCCGAAGGAGCGGCGCTGGTGGAACGCATCAATCAGGCGACAAAAAAGTAAACCGGAAAGGGGGCGGATGGCATGGCGGAATTTGAGGATAAACTGAACGCGTTGCTGTCGGACCCCAACAGCATGGCGCAGATTATGCAGCTGGCGCAGTCCCTGAACGGCGGGGCCTCCGCCTCTCCCCCTCAGCCGGGTCCGGCGCAAAACGGATATCCGCCCCAGGGCGGCTATTATCCTCCGCCTGGTCAGCCTCAGGGAGGCTATCAGAGTCCTCCGCCGCAGAGCGGCTTTCCCCCACCGGGAAATTTTCAGGCGCCCCAGGGAGCGCCGCCGGGAGGCAATCCGCTTTCGTCCCTGCTGGGCGGCATCGACCCCGCGACGATAGCCCGGCTGATGCCGTTGGTTCAGGAGCTAGGCAGTCCCCAGAACAACAATAGCCGGGCGCTGCTGTACGCTTTGCGCCCCTATTTGAAGCCGGAGCGGCAGATGAAGATCGAACGGGCGCTTCAGCTGGCGCGTATTGTCCACATCGGGAAGAAATTTATCGCCGGTTGGGAGGCATGAGGGATGTATAACCGCTATATCCGCAACGATAACGGCTCTTACTCCCGAATTCCCGAAGAAGACCTCCGGTCCGGTCTCGGAAATCCACCGCCCCCGCACGGAAGCGGACCCGTCCCTGGCGGATCTGGCGGTCCCGCGCCGGGTCCCGGCGGACACCCTCATGCTCCCCCAAACGGCCCATTTTCCGGCCCGCCGCCCCCGCCTCCAAACGGCCCGTTTTACGGCCCGCCCCCCCCGCCGCTGCACGGCGAGGGAATCTCCGCAGCACTGCGGAAGATGCTGGACAAATTTCATTTGGACAACGTGGACTCCGGCGATCTGCTGCTCCTCCTGCTTTTGTTTTTTCTATTTAAGGAAGAAGCCGACGAAGAGCTCCTGATCGCTTTGGGCCTGCTGTTGATCTTATAGAAAAGCGGCTTTCCGTATGTACGGAAAGCCGCTTCTAAATTATGCCGCTTCGGTCAGAACCGTTCCGTCCGGCAGGGTAAAATCTTTCGTGGATGGCCCGGAGGAATCCAGTGTTGGGGACCCCATGCGGTAGATGGTCTCGCCGTCCTTCAGCCACTCCGCCGCCGCTAGAAGTCCGGTGTCCACGCTGACCCAGTACCGCAGAACGTAGCCGTTCTCGTCCTCTCCCGTTTCCACATAAATGCAGTTCACCCCGGAGAGGCTCCGGTAATCCGCCTTTTCGATCTGGTTCACCGGCAGAGCCAGCACATCCTCATAGGTGGAGATTTCCTGCTCCTCGTCTGCAGAGATGTCCCCGGCCGAGCAGCTGTAGACGCTGGTCTGATTCCCGTACCAAATGTAGGTGGTCTTGCCGTTGGTGAGGGTGTGGCGGGTCTGCTGGCCCTTCGGTGCGGTATCCGTCCGGGTCCAGCCGCCACTGACGGACACGGTGACATCCGTCGTGCCGGTTCCGCCGCTCCATAGCCGCTCCACAGTGATGCTCCGCCGGTAGCTGGCGGGGCGGTGGAGGGATTCGATGGCGAACTGCACCGTCTCCGGCGTCACGGCGATGGGTGTGATCGCGTCAATCTTCCCGCCGTCAATCGCCGAGGAATCCTCCGTGGGCTGGACGACATCCGGCAGGACAATGCGGGAGGAGCGGCGCAGGCTGTTGATCAGCAGGATCGCCACCACCAGCACAAACACAACCACGAAACCGGCGGCGGTAAACTTTCCAATTTTGCGGTTTCTCATGGTGCCCTCCCTCCCCGCCGTCTTTGACTTAGGCGCCGGTATAGTCCTCCGGCAGGTCGCTGCGCAGGCCGAAATGCCACTCGATAGCGTCCGCGATGCGCGCGCAGGCGCGGCCATCGCCATAGGGATTCACGGCGCGGGCCATCTGGTCATAGGCCCCACGATCCCGAATCAGGCGCGTGGCCATGGTGACGATATCGTCCTGATTGACGCCCGCCAGCTTTACCGTTCCGGCGGCTACGGCCTCGGGCCGCTCCGTCTCCCGGCGCAGTACCAGAACCGGCTTTCCAAGAGCGGGGGCTTCCTCCTGAAGTCCTCCGGAGTCGGTCAGCACCAAAAAGCAGCGCGCCATGAGATTGTGCATCTCATCGGCGGGCAGCGGGTCGATCAGATGTACTCTCGGCGCACCCCGAAGATATTGGTCCACCGCCTCCCGTACTACGGGGCTCAGATGGACGGGATACACCAGCTCCACGTCGCTGTTTTCCTCTGCGATCTGGCGCAGGGCAAGCATAATATTTTTCATAGGCTCGCCGTAGTTCTCTCTGCGGTGGCAGGTGACAAGGCACACCTTTTTCTCCCCGTAGGGCAGACGGTTCAGCTCCTCCGTGGAGAAGTGATAGTCCGGACGGACAGTGGTCTTCAGCGCGTCGATCACCGTGTTTCCGGTGATGAACAGGCCCTCCCGGATGCCCTCTTTCCTGAGATTGTCCCGGTTGTTCACCGTAGGGCAGAAATAGAGGTCCGCCAGTCGGGACACCAGCACCCGGTTCATCTCCTCTGGAAAGGGAGAATACTTGTCATAGGTTCGAAGCCCTGCCTCCACGTGGCCCACCTTCACCTGATGATAAAACGCGGACAGCGCTCCCGCGAAGGTGGTAGAGGTATCTCCGTGTACCAGAATCATGTCCGGTTTCAGCGCGTCTATGGCCTCGTCCATCCCCAAAAGACACTTGCTGGTGATGGTGGAGAGAGTCTGCCGGGGGGTCATGATGTCCAGATCCCAGTCCGGCTTCAAATCGAAGACCTCCAGTACGGAGTCCAGCATCTGGCGGTGCTGCGCCGTGACGCAGCAAAGGCTCTCAATTCCCTCCCGCGCGGACAGTTCTCTGACTAGAGGCGCCATTTTGATGGCCTCCGGCCGGGTGCCGAAGACGCTCATCACACGAATTTTCCCCATCACTGGTCCTCCTCCTTTTCCCAGCCCTCCGGCTCATGTGTCTCGGGCTTTCCCGGGACGGAGGGTCCGTCCTGCGCCGGGGGCGCCGGGGACTCCGGTGCCTCCGTATGGTGTCCGTGTTCCTTCAGCTCCTCCATCTCCTCGTGGAGCTCCTCCCGGACCTCCTTAGGAAACACAGCCCTTGCGGCCACCACCGCAACCACGCACAGCGACACGAAAAAGATCATGGCCCGCAGCTCACCGCTGGTGGTCAGCACCACGGCACTGAGGCCCAAAATCGCGGAGATCACGTACAGCGTGGCCACCGCCTGTTTCTGGTTCAGGCCCATGTCGATGAGGCGGTGGTGGATATGGCTGCGGTCCGCCTGCATGGGGCTTTGCCCGTGGGCAATGCGGCGGATGAAAGCGAATGCCGTGTCGAAGATCGGCAGGCCCAGAATCAGAAACGGCACCGCGAAGGAGATGATGGCCCAGGATTTGAACAGTCCCTCCACAGACATGCAGGCCAGAATATAACCCAAGAACGTTGCTCCGGTGTCCCCCATGAACATTTTGGCGGGGTTGAGGTTATAGGGCATGAAGCCGACGCAGGCTCCCACCAGCGCCGCCATGACCACGGCAACCTGGACCTCGCTGACCAGCAGCGAGATTACAAGCACGGTAGTGGCGGAGATGGCAGACACGCCGATGGCAAGGCCGTCCAGTCCGTCGATCAGGTTCACCGCATTGGTAATCGCCACGATCCACAGCACCGTGATTGGAATGGACAGCACACCCATGTCCCAGTATGGATTTTCCGAGAGCAGGTTGGGGTTGCTCAGAACGTGGATCACCACGCCGTTGAGCGCCGGAATCAGTGCCGCCGCGATCTGGATGAGAAATTTGAACTTGGCGGGCAGGGGCGTGATGTCGTCCACCACACCCAGTACCACGATGATGACGGCCCCCAGAAGAATGCTGCGAAATTGGTTCGTCATCTCCGCAAACAGCAGGATGCTCACAATGAAGCCCAAAAAAATGGCCAGCCCGCCCAGCCGCGGAATGGGAACATGGTGCATCCGGCGGTTGTCCTTGGGAACATCCACCGCCCCCACCTTGTAGGCAAAGGTTTTTACGATGGGAGACGCCAGAAAGCTGACCACCAGCGCCACAAGCAGGGCCAGAGATACCCCGGCAAACAAATGCGTATTCAATAGCATTGTGACAACGATTCCTTTCACCGCGCGCTTTGTCCGGCTTCTCCGGCGGCGCGCGCTGTAATCAGCGGTCGATGAAGCCGACCTTTTTGTAGACTTTGCCCAACGTCCGGTTGGCGACCTTTGCCGCCCGCTCCGCACCGTCGCGGTAGATGGACTGCAGGGCGTCCTTGTCGGCAAGCAGCCGCTCCGTCTCCTCCCGGATGGGGCGCAGCAGTTCCACCACCGCCTCGCCCACGGCGGTCTTGAAATCCCCGTAGCCGTGCCCGGCGAACTCCGACTCAATGGTGTCGAAGCCCCGGCCCGTACAGGCGGAGTAAATCTGCATCAGATTGGACACACCCGGCTTTTCCTTCTGGTCGTACCGCACGCAGGCCTCGGAGTCCGTCACCGCCTTTTTGAACTTGCGCAGAATGTCCTCCGGCTTTTCCAGCATATAGACGCAGCCGTTTTGATCCTTGTCGGACTTGCTCATCTTGCTTTCCGGAGAGGCCAAGCTCATCACCCGCGCCCCGATCTGCGGAATATAGGGCTCGGGAATTTTGAACACGTCGCCGTAGATCCCGTTGAAGCGGGCGGCAATGTCCCGGCAGATCTCCACGTGCTGCTTCTGGTCGCCGCCCACCGGCACCAGATCCGCCTGATACAGAAGAATGTCCGCCGCCATCAAAGCCGGATAGGTGAACAGGCCCGCGTTGATGTTGTCCGCGTTTTTCGCGGACTTATCCTTGAACTGGGTCATGCGGCTCAGCTCTCCGAACATGGTGTAGCAGTTCAGCACCCAGCCCAGCTGGGCATGGGCCGGAACGTGGGACTGGACAAACAGCGTGTTTTTCTTCGGGTCCAGACCGCAGGCGATATAGGTTGCAAGCTGCGTGAGGGTGTGCCGCCGCAGCTCGGAGGGGACCTGACGGACCGTGATGGTGTGCATGTCCGCCAGCATATAATAGCAGTCATACTCGTTCGCCAGCGCCGCCCAGTTGCGGATGGCCCCCAGATAGGAGCCCAGGGTCAGGTCACCGGAGGGCTGAATACCGCTCAGAATCCGTTTTTTCTGTGTCTCGTTTTCCATGGTAACACCTCAAAATCTGCCGCTTTACCCCATGTTGGCCATAAAGCGGCAATATAACTTTTTTATTGTAGCACGGCGTATGGAAAAGTGCAATCCGTTTCGGGGATTTTGCCCCCAGCGGCGTCAAAGGCTGCTTCCTTCCCCTGCGTCGGCGCAAAGCAGGAAAATTCTTGACATTCAGGGAGACAAAAGCGATAATATATCCTGTTAAATTCTGCATGGAGGTAAATTCATGGCTGTTGATAAAGCATTCTTTGACGAAATGGAGGCCCATATTCCCGGAGGGAAGGTACGCACCCGTTTCGCCCCCTCCCCCACCGGCTACATGCACGTGGGGAACCTGCGCACCGCGCTTTACACCTGGCTCATTGCCCGCCACGCGGGCGGCACTTTTATCCTACGCATTGAGGACACCGATCAGGTCCGTTTGGTGGCGGGCGCCACCGACGTGATCTACAAAACCATGGCCGAGTGCGGCCTGAATCACGACGAGGGTCCCGATGTGGGCGGTCCGGCGGGCCCCTATATTCAGTCGGAGCGCCGGGACCTGTACGGAAAGTATGCGGAGCTGCTGGTGGAAAAAGGCTTTGCATACCGGTGCTTCTGCGGGAAGGACGAGGATGAATCCCAGGAGGTTGCAGAGGGCGTCAAGGTCAAAAAGCACCACTGCGGCTGTCCTAATCTCTCTTGCTCCGAAATTCAGGCAAAGCTGGACGCCGGCGCGCCCTATGTCGTTCGCCAGAAGATTCCCCGTGAGGGAACTACCACGTTCCACGACGTGACCTTCGGGGATATTACGGTGGAGAACGACACGTTGGACGATCAGGTACTCATCAAATCCGACGGACTGCCCACCTATAACTTTGCCAACGTGGTGGACGACCACCTGATGGGCATTACCCATGTGGTCCGGGGCAGCGAGTATCTCAGCTCCGCGCCGAAGTACAACCTTTTGTACGAGGCGTTCGGCTGGGAAATTCCCACCTATGTCCATTGCGCCCCCGTCATGCGGGACGCCCACAACAAAATGTCCAAGCGCCACGGGGACCCCTCCTACGAGGACCTGATCGCGCAGGGGTATCTGACCACTGCCGTTTTGAATTATGTCGCCCTGCTGGGCTGGGCGCCCAAGGGAGAGCTGAGCGAGCAGGAAATCTTCTCTCTTGATCAACTCGTGGATGCGTTTGACATTGCCGGAATTTCCAAGTCACCCGCCATCTTTGACATCGCAAAGCTGGACTATTTTAACGCCACGTATCTCCGCGCCCTTGCGCCGGAGGAATTTTCAAAGATTGCGGAGCCCTATATCCGAAAGAGCGTCCAAAATCCGTCCATTGACGCTGCCGCCGTTGCCGCACTGCTTCAGGCGCGGTGCGAAAAGCTGACGGAGATTCCCGAAAAGGTGGACTTCTTCGATGTGCTGCCGGACTATGACGTTGAGTTTTATGTAAATAAAAAGTCCAAAACCGACAAGGCCGTCTCCAAAGGTATGCTCTCCGTCGCCATCCCCGTGCTGGAGGCGCTGCCCGCCTGGGATACCGACTCTATCCATGACGCGCTGATCGACCTTGCGGAAAAGCTGGCGGTCAAGAACGCCACACTGATGTGGCCCGTACGGATCGCGGCGGCGGGCAAGTTGGTGACGCCCGGCGGCGCGGTGGAGATCTGCCGCATTCTGGGGCGGGATGAAACGCTGCGCCGGCTGAAGCACGGCCTTTCCCTGCTGGGCTGAGTCCCGGTATCAAAATACAAATCAGAAAGATGGGTAGCCCAATGAGTAAAGTAGTGATTCCTGCCGGATATAAAATGCCCCTGACAAACAACCAGCTCCAGCGCGCCATCGAGTTCATCCACGCGGATTTTCAGAAGAATCTGACGGAGCGGCTTGATCTCCACCGTGTTTCAGCCCCCCTGTTTGTGGACGGAGACACAGGCTTAAACGATGACCTCAACGGCGTGGAGCGCCCTGTGGCTTTCGATATTCCGGATGTGGGCACCGACGGGCAGGTGGTCCACTCTCTTGCCAAGTGGAAGCGTCTGGCACTAAAGCGTTATGAGTTCAAGGTCGGGACTGGCCTCTATACCGACATGAACGCCATCCGCCGGGATGAGGAGGTGGACAACCTCCACTCCGTGTACGTGGACCAGTGGGACTGGGAAAAACACATCCGCCGGGAGGATCGGAACATCCAGTATCTCAAAGACACCGTGCGTACTATCGTGACCTCCATCTGCGACACCGCCGAGGACCTGAGGAAAGCCTATCCCGTCCTCACCTTCCACCCGGATCGGGACGTATTCTTCATCACCACCCAGGAATTGGAGGACCGCTATCCCGACCTCTCCCCCAACGAACGGGAAAAGGCCGTGTGTGAGCGGCACCATACCGTGTTTCTCATGCAGATCGGCGGAAAGCTCAAATCCGGCAAGCCCCATGACGGCCGCGCCCCAGACTATGACGACTGGACGCTGAACGGCGACATCCTCATGTGGAACCCCATTCTGGAGCGGAACTTTGAGGTCTCCTCCATGGGCATCCGGGTGGATGAGGCGGCGCTGGACAAGCAGCTGACCCTCTCCGGCCACGATGAGCGGAGAAGCCTGCCCTTCCACAAGATGCTGCTGGGCGGCGAGCTGCCCCAGTCCATCGGCGGCGGTATCGGGCAGTCCCGGCTGTGCATGTTGCTGCTTGGCACCTGCCATATCGGCGAGGTACAGGCCAGCCTTTGGGATAAGGATACAACAGCGGCGTGTGAAAACGCGGGGATTACCCTTCTGTAAACCGCATCAGCAAAAAAGCTGCTTCGATCTTGAATGGCACAAAAAGGCGCAGAGTAAGAATATTTTCTTGCTCTGCGCCTTTCCTATAAAACGTAAAAAAGGGCCTGAGAAGCACCGATTTGGCGCATCTCAGGCCTCTAAACATTGACTTGAGGGACAGCTGATTAACCCTTCACCATGGAGGCGATCTCGTCGGCAAAGTTCTCCTGCTTCTTTTCAATGCCCTCGCCCTTCTCAAAGCGAACGGCGGTAACGAACTCGAGAGAGCCGCCCAGCGTCTTTGCGGAGGAAGCGATATACTGCTCCACGCTCATGCTGTTGTCCTTCACAAACTCTTGCTGCAGCAGGCAGTTTTCCTCGTAGAACTTATTCAGCTTGCCGGAGGCAATCTTCTCCTTCACGGCGTCGGGCTTGGAAGCCATCTTGGGATCGTTGGACATCTGAGCGACCAGAATCTTCTTCTCCTCGTCCAGAACGTCCTGAGAAACCTCGGACTTGTCCCAGAAGCGGGGGTTCAGAGCAGCGATCTGCATGGCGACGTCCTTGCCGACGGTTTCCACCTTCTCGGCGGCCAGGTCGGTCTTGAAGTTCACCAGCACGCCGATCTTGCCGCCGGCGTGGACATAGGGCACGGAGATGCCCTCGGAATAGCGGACGAAACGGCGGACCTTGATGTTCTCGCCGATGACCAGCACCATCTCCTGCTGCTGCTGGGTGACGGTCAGGTCGGTACCCTCGTACTTGCACTCCATCAGCGCGTCCAGATCAGCGGGGTTCTGCTTTGCAACCGTGGCGGCCACGCCCTTAACGAAGTCCACAAACTTCTCGTTCTTGCCCACAAAGTCAGTCTCGGCGTTGACTTCCACCACAATACCCAAGCCGTCGATCACTGTGGCCAGAGCCATGCCCTCGGCGGCGATGCGGCCGGCCTTCTTCGCGGATGCGGCCATACCCTTCTCGCGCAGCCATTCAACAGCCTTGTCAATGTCGCCGTCGGTGGCGGCCAAGGCCTTTTTGCAGTCCATCATGCCCACGCCGGTCATTTCGCGCAGGTTCTTCACATCAGCAGCTGTAATAGCCATCTTCGATATTCCTCCAAATTGATGATTTAATGAGGCATATGCCCCGGAAACGTCTCTTACTCGGCGGACACGGGTGCGGAAGCCGCAGGGGCCTCGACGGCCTCCTCCATCTGCTCGCCCTGCTTGCCTTCCAGCATGGCGTTGGCCATGATGGAGGAGATCAGCTTGATAGCGCGGATGGCGTCGTCGTTGCCGGGGATGACGTAATCGATCTCATCGGGGTCGCAGTTGGTATCGGCAATGGCGACCACGGGAATACCCAGCTTGTGGGCCTCGGCAATGGCATTGCGCTCCTTGCGGGTATCCACGATGAACAGCGCGCCGGGAAGGGACTTCATGTTCTCCACGCCGCCCAGATACTTCTCAAGCTTGGCAATCTCGCCCAGGTGCTTCATGACTTCCTTCTTGGGCAGCATATCAAAGGTGCCGTCCTCCTGCATGGTCTTGAGCTGATGCAGCCGATCCACGCGGGTGCGCATGGTCTTGAAGTTGGTCATCATGCCGCCCAGCCACCGGGCGTTGACATAGTACTGACCGCAGCGCTGAGCCTCCTCGCGGATGGCGTCCTGCGCCTGCTTCTTGGTACCAACGAACAGAAGGCTCTTACCGTCGGCAGACAGATCGCGGACAAAATTGTACGCCTCTTCCAGCTTGCGGACGGTCTTTTGCAGGTCCACGATATAGATGCCGTTGCGCTCGGTATAGATATACGGAGCCATCTTGGGGTTCCAGCGGCGGGTCTGATGACCGAAGTGGACGCCTGCTTCCAGCAGAGACTTCATGGATACGATACTAGAATTTGCCATGGTTTTGTTCCTCCAAATATAAATTTAGTTTACCCTCTGGCGCTTCAACCCATCCGCCAGTTTCCATCGGAAACACAGACGGATAGTCCACCACCATGCGTAATGCTGTAATATAATACCACAAGATGTCTACGGATGCAAGGACTTTTTCGTGAAAAACCGCAAAATCCTGACCGGAACCCCTCACTTTTCAGGGATTCCGGTCAAAATTTCTATATTTCTTCCGCCTCTTTCGTTCCAGCGCAGGGTCCCGCCGCTGAAACGGCTTGTCAATCAGGATAATGTCGTCCCCAATGCGCTGGATGCAATCCCAAGGGATATAATACTCCTCGCCCCTGCCGAACAGACCGAAAAAGCGGTATGGCCCGTACACAATGATCGCGCACACCTGTCCTTCCGGCAGCTTCAGCTCCACGTCCGCCACGTATCCCAGTCGGCAGCCGTCGCAGATGTTGATGACCTCCTTGCTCCGCATCTCCCGCATCCTGCACTCCATGGCGATCCACCTCCCTGAAAAAGAGGATATGCCGGAGCAGGAATGTCCTATGCCGGGCGGCAAAAGACTTTGAAAACGCGGCCCCTTACCGGCTGCTCAGCTCCGCGTATTCCAGCAGGTTTCGGCACAGAAACAACACCAGAAGGCTTGCGGGCAGATTGCCCGCCACAGTCAAAAGCAGCACGCATGCCGCGCCAAAGTCCCAGATGAGTCCACCCACCAGCGCCAACGCGACACCGGTCGCCATCACCGCCAGCGAGATCGCAAGATAGAGCAGCAACACCAGCACCCTGGACACGCTGCCACCCCAGATGCGCTGCACGGCGATGTCCGCAGAAAGATACACGATCCCAAACGCGACGCGAGCCAGCACAGCGGCCAGAAACTCCATCGGTCCGAGCCGCAAAAGAACGCCCACCGGAACGAAGATCACCAGCGCGTCCAGCACCATGGAGGGCATCGTTTCCGCCAGCGCCCAAAGGAGCTTTTTCAGCGCCGGCTCCGGCACCAGATAGAGGTACGGACGGGTCAGCTCATAGTTGAACCGCCCGGTCGTCATGGCGGAAAAGAGCTGCAGATAGGAGGCCATGCAGAAGGTGGGCAAAAGCCCGGCGTCTTTTGTGAACACGCAGAAAATCACGGTAATCACCGCGAACAGCAGGCTGTTGGCAGGCAGAATAAATTTCCGGGAACGGCGGTTTTCAAGCAGATGCTTGCGGAAAAAGGCGCTGGAGCCCCAGCCGCCGCGAAGGCCGGTCCTGCCAACCTTGACGTTGGCGGGCAGAGCCTCCCGCATGGTTCCCTCTTTTTTGGCGGAAATGGCAGAATAGCTGATCTCCGCGCTTTTGAGCACATCCTCATAATAATCCGGGTCCATACGAAACAGCAGCCGGAGCAAAATGACCGTCAAAAGCACGCACAGGCCCACGCCCTGAACCGCAAGGCCCCAGTCGCCCACCAGCGCGCCCTTTGCCGCAAGGCTCAGCCAGCCCCCCACGGGGACCGCGTATAAAAACTTTCCCGTAGCCTGCACCGCGGCCCGCGCACCGATGCCCTCCAACCCATAGGGCAGACACCGGGCGGCCAGCCACATCCCACACAGGGCATATATGCCGGTGAAAACCACGCGGCAAAGTTTTTGCCTCCGCAGGTCGTGGCTGGTGAATGCGTAGAGCATCATAGCCACGACCTGACCCAGAAAGATTGCGCAGCCGTAGAGGATCAGCAACGCGATCATCTGAAGGATGGTGGCATTATAAAAATTATGGAGATTCGGATACTGGAACAGCAGAAAAAAGCCCACCAGCAGCGAGGTTCCCATCTGGCGCAGCAGTCCGTAAAACAGAATGGTTTGAGGTCGGACAGGCGCGGTAAACAGCAGCGTCGCGTCCGAAAGGTTAAAGATGTTGCCGCCTCTTGAAAAGCCGGCGTTGGCCGTCATGATGAACATTGCCGTGTAAAACGCCAGGACGATGGCTGTCAGCCCATCCATGCTGTGATACGCGCCACCCCCCCCGCCGGTGTGGCTGCCGCCGATCATCGTAAAGACCAGCAGCGCCAGCAGGACAATGGCGTAGATCAGGCGGGCCGGCTTTTTCACCATCTCCCGAAGCCGGTTTTTCATGGTCGTGAAGGCCAGATACCGCAGCGGTCTCATACAGCGCCGCCTTCCCCGCCCTCGGTGATGGAAAAGAACAGTTCCTCCAGACTCTGTTCCGCCGACTCTCCCTTTTTCCGGGTGGCGGCGAACGCGCCATTCATCATGATATGGCACACGTCCCACGTCTCCTCCACGGAGTTGATCATGTGCGTGGAGATCAAAACAGTGGTGCCGCTCGCCTTCAGCTCCTGAAAGACCTCCTTCAGTTCCCGGATGGCGTGGGGGTCCAGCCCCACCAAGGGCTCGTCGAATACCGCAACTCTCGGCCTGGGCAGCAGCGCGCAGCAGATGGAGAGCTTTTGCTGCATTCCCTTGGACAATTCCTTGCCCAGTTTGTCCTTCTTGTCCCACAGCTCAAACCGCTCCATAAGCCGCTGCGCGTATCCGTCGTCCTCCAGCCGGTAGGCCCGGCGGATAAATTCCAGATGCTCCTCCACGGTCAGCAGATCGTACACCGCCGGAACCTCCGGAATATAGCCAAGCATCCGCTTAGCCTCCAGCGATTTGTTGGGCTTTCCGCAAATTTCTATGTCGCCCTCAAACCGCAGAAGCCCCGTGATGCATTTGATCATGGTGGATTTTCCCGCGCCGTTGGGACCCAGCAGCACCGCCGCCTCTCCGTCGTCCACGAAGAAGCTGATATCCTGATTGGCAATGGTTTTGCCGTATTTTTTGGTCACATGATTAATGCGAAGCACGCCTTCTCTCATCCTCTCTCAGTATAAAGATCCAAATTATTCTAGTATAGATCCCCGTGAAAGTCAACACGTGCCGCCGTATCTCGACAAAACCTTCCAGTATAGGAAAATCGACCGCCGGAAATACTGATTCAGGAAGAAAAAATCAGGTAGCGAGGTGGCTTTCATGCAGGGAAAGGTCGAGATTTGCGGTGTAAACACATCCAAGCTGAAAGTTCTGAAAAACGAGGAAACCATGAACCTGCTGCGCAGGACGAAGGCGGGGGACAAGGAGGCGCGGCAAAAACTGATCGAGGGAAATCTCCGTCTGGTGCTGTCGGTTATCCAGAAGTTCTCCAACCGGGGCGAGAACGCGGACGACCTTTTTCAGGTGGGCTGCGTGGGCCTTATTAAGGCCATTGACAATTTTGACGTCTCACAGCCCGTGCGTTTCTCTACCTACGGAGTTCCGATGATCGTGGGTGAGATCCGACGGTATCTGCGGGACAATAGTGCCATCCGGGTATCCCGCAGCATGCGGGACACCGCTTACCGGGTCCTCCAGATGCGGGACAAGCTGATTGGCGAAAATCAGAGGGAGCCATCGGTGGAGCAGATTGCCAAAGCGCTGGACATCCCCCGGGAGGAGGTGGTCTTTGCCATGGACGCCATCACCGATCCGGTCTCCCTCTACGAGCCAGTGTATTCCGACAGCGGAGACACCCTGTGCGTGATGGATCAGGTGCGGGATAAGAAAAACACCGACGAGAACTGGGTGGACCACATCGCTTTGAAGGAGGCACTCCGTCGCCTGAGCGACCGGGAACGGCGGATTCTGGCCTTGCGGTTTTATGAGGGCAAGACCCAGATGGAGGTCTCCGCCGAGGTGGGCATTTCTCAGGCGCAGGTTTCGCGGCTTGAAAAAGGGGCCATTGATACCATTCGAAAAAATCTATAGCGTGCAAAAAAGCGGCCCGCCGTCCAATAAACGGCGGGCCGCTCAGTGTGCCGCAAATTACTTTTTAAAACTGTCCTTCAGGCTGACGCTGCGGTTGAATACCAGATGGCCCGGTGCGGAATCCTTGTTGTCCAGGCAGAAATAGCCCAGACGCATGAACTGGAAATTCGCGGGAGCCGCGGCATCGGCCAGCTCGGCCTCCACCTTACACCCGCGCAGTACCTCCAGCGAACCGGGATTCAGATAATCTAGGAAGTTCTTGTCCGCGCCGTCGGGGTCCGCGTCGGTAAACAGGTTGTCGTACAGCCGCACCTCGGCATCCACGGCTGTGGCGGCGTCCACCCAGTGGATTGTCGCGCCCTTGACCTTCCGTCCGTCGGCGGGGTCGCCGCCCCGGCTCTCCGGGTCGTATTCGCACAGGACCTCCGTGACATTGCCGTCCTTGTCCCGGACGCAGCCGGTGCAGGTTACGAGATACGCACCCTTCAGCCGTACCTCGTTGCCGGGGTACATCCGCTTGTACTTGGGCACCGGCTCCTCCAGAAAATCGTCGGCCTCAATATAGACGGTCCGGGAGAAGGCGACCTCACGAGTGCCAGCCTCCGGGTCGATGGGGTTGTTCTCCACGGTCACCGTCTCCTGCTTGTCCGCGGGGTAATTGGCGATCGTCAGCTTCAACGGCCGCAGCACCGCCATAGTCCGGCGGGCGGTCTCGTTCAGATCCTCCCGTAGGCAGTGTTCCAAAAAACCGAATTCTACGACGGAGGGAACCTTTGCAACGCCGATACGCTCACAGAAGCTGCGGACAGACCGCGGCGTATAGCCCCGGCGGCGCAGACCGCACAGAGTGGGCATCCGGGGATCGTCCCAGCCGGAGACCATCCCCTCCTCCACCAGCTTGCGCAGCTTCCGCTTGCTCATGACCGTGTGGTCGATGCCAAGTCTGGCAAATTCGATCTGCCGGGGTCTGGAGGGTAAATCGGTATGCTCGATGACCCAGTTGTACAAGGGCCGGTGATCCTCATACTCCAGAGAGCAAAGAGAGTGTGTGACCCCCTCCAGCGCGTCCTGAATGGGATGGGCAAAGTCGTACATTGGATAGATGCACCACTTGTCCCCCTGCCGGTGATGGTGAGTATGGTTGATCCGGTAGATAACCGGGTCGCGCATATTGAAGTTCCCGCTGGCAAGATCGATCTTGGCCCGCAGAGTCATGCGGCCGTTTTCAAACTCGCCGTTTTTCATCCGCGCAAAAAGATCCAAGCTCTCCTCAATGGGACGGCCACGCCACGGGCTGCGGGCTGGGACACCGATTTCGCCCCGATACTCCCGGAACTCCTCCGGGTTCAGCTCGCAAACGTAGGCCAGCCCCTTTTTGATGAGTTCCACGGCCTGCTTATAATCTTCGTCAAAATAATCGGAGCCGTAAAACAGCCGGTCGCCCCAGTCAAAGCCGAGCCAGTGGATATCCTCCTGAATGGCGTCTACATACTCGGCGTCCTCCTTGGCGGGATTCGTATCGTCAAACCGCAGGTTACACAATCCCCCAAACTTTTCCGCCATGCCAAAATCGATGGCCAACGCCTTGCAGTGTCCAATATGCAGATAACCGTTGGGCTCCGGTGGAAAGCGGGTGTGGACCTTCATGCCGGCATATTGCCCGCCGGGAGCGATGTCCTCCTCGATAAACGTCTGGATAAAATTTCGGCTCTCCGGGGTCTCTGTCTCCGGGGTCTTGCGTTCCTCTGCCATACTGCGTTTCCTTCCTTCCTATGGCGCACTTCTGCTTTTGTCCATATTAAAAGCTATTATACAAACTTCATACAGAAAATGCAAGAGGGGGCCGCATCGCCGAAAAAGCAGTCAAAGAAAGTCTGGAAATCTTTTTCATCTTCACCGAGCCGCTTCCATACTCCCCCGTCCGGGCTAACTAAGCAGCCAATCTTCCGTCACATCCCTCAGCGATACCGGAGTCACCGCACACCGCAACAGCAACTCCACCAACCGCCAGACCCGGTCACCGGACGGCGCAAGGCCGTTCACGCGGCTGCACTCACTACCACGGACGATCTCCACTCCATAGTCTCCCGGAAAGCCGTCCGTATCATCCAACAGGTAATATGCCGTTTTTTCTCCCAGTACCTCAGCCTCTCCTACCAAAACCCTATGCAACAGCGCTCCCTCCAATTTTTGACAAACTGTCAAGTTAGTTTATGCTTGTACCGCGAATCCCGCCGTGAGGGAATCGATACACGTGTATTTTAGCACATCGCTCTGTCGAATTTTGTCGAATTTTAAGCAATATAAGTATTTTTGCAAGAAATTTAATTTCTTTATAGCAATTCATTTGTTTAAAATGCACAAATAGTTTCATATGTGAAAGTGAAACACCTCTGCCCTTTCATCTCTTCCGCAAATCCGTCAAGACTCGTCATTCAGCAGAGCCAGCAGCTCCGCCTTGCCGTACAGTAGATTCAGCGCGTCCAGCATGGCGGAGGCGGACAGATGCTCCGGCAGAGCCAGCCGCCGCAGCAGCGCCCGGCGCTTTTCCGCGCTGTCCGGCCCGCCGGTGAGACCCAGTTGATAGAGGTCGGCCTTTGTCAGCGGCTCCCGCACAGGCGCGGGGGCGTCCTCTCCCTCGAAGGTGGCCCCGGCCCGCTCCAAAGCAGCGAGCAGCACCTCGGGGCGCATCCCCTCCACTCCCAGCTTTCCCTCTTTTCCAGCCTTGCGCTTGCGGCGCTCCTTGCCGTAAAAATCCGGGATATACGCCTGCTTTACCTTGTCTTGCGGCAGCGCACCCTTGAGGTAATTTCGGATGACGAACCCCGCGCCGTCACTGTCCGTCAGGACGATCAGTCCCTGTTCCTCCGCCAGACGCCGCAGGAGGGACAATTTCTCCCGATCATTGAACACGGCAAAGCCGCCCACGGGGAACACAGCGGCGTCCACCGTCTGACGGAGGGTATTCTTGTCGTAGCGGCCCTCCACCACGATCACTTCCCGCACCTTTCTCATTTACGCTGCGCCCCCAGGCGCACCAGTAACAGCTTCAGCTCACCGGCGCTGTCCACGCCCTTTTCGCTCTTCATCCGCCGGTCCAGGACCTGGCACTGCTTCACCGCTGCGGCGCACCAGGGCGCTGTGGTCTTTTTTGCGGCGGACAGCAGCATCCGCACCGGATAGTCCGACTTGTAGCCCCACAGACTCATCAGCCAGTATTTGTCCTTTCCGCTGTCGATGGAGAGCCGGGCGGTGTAAATGCGGCGGAGCTGCGCCCCCAACATTCCAAGAATCAGGATCGGCTCCGTCTGCATTTTCAAAAGGTCGCCCAAAATCCGCGCTGCCTCGTCATAGTTCCCCGCCAGAACTGCGTCGGACAGCTTGAACACCTCCGCCGACAGCACCGGGTCCGCCACCGCGTCGATGTCCTTCTCGGTGACGGTCTTTCCTTTTGCATAGGCGCCGATCTTTGCGATCTCCGGCACCAGTCCGGTCATCAGCGGGCCGCAGAGAAACGTGAGGTACTCCGCCGTCTGTCGGTCGATCTCCTTTCCCAAAGCCCGGAACCGTCGGGCGATCCAGGCAATCAGATCGCTGCTCTCCGCCGGACGGAATTCCACCGCCTGCGCATGGCTTGAGAGAACCCCGCACAGCTTTTTCATCGTTTTGTTGGGCTTGTAGGTCAGAGTATCGTAAGAAAAGACGATGCAGCAATACTCCGGCACATCCTCCAAAAATGCAGTAAGCTTTTCCCGCTGGTCATCCCCCAGCTTGAAGAGGTCGAAATCACTGACCAGAATCAGCGTCCGCTCCGTCATCATCGGCATGGCCTCTGCCATCTCGGAGAGCGTCTGGACCGTCAGGTCCTTTCCCTCCAGCCGGTGATAATTGAACTCCTCAAATTCCTTGGGGATCAGCTGCTTACGCAGTTCGCCCAGATAGTATTCCCGGAGGTATGCCTCTTCTCCGTAAAAAATGTAGACGCTGCCGAGAGTCCCGGCGGCGATGTCCGCTTTCAGTCTTTGAAACGCTGTGTTTTCTTTTGGCTTAACCGCTTCACGTGCCATGTTGACCTCTCACTTTACAAAAATGTGGATATTGCCCTGCTTGTCCGTCCGATAGACGGTGACGCCCGCCTGCACCAATCGCCGCAAGGCCTCCTCCGATGGATGGCCGTAGCTGTTTCGGCCCACGCTGACGATGCCTATTTCCGGTTTTACCGCGTCCAGCAGCTCTTCGCAGGTGGAATATTTGGAGCCGTGGTGTCCCACGATCAGCGCCTCGATGTCCGGCAGAGGATAGGCGGAAATCAGTTTTTCCTCCGTCTTTGCGTCCATGTCGCCGGTGATCAGCAGGTCGAAGTCGCCGTCGGAGCAGAGCAGTGACAGGCCGTGGTCGTTGTCGTTATCGCCGCCAAGAGGCGGATAGATCGTCAAGACGCTGTTCCCTAGCGCCCACGACTCCTCTTCCGTGACGAACTCCACATCCGCGCCGTGGTTCGCCGCCGTTTCCATCACCCAGCTTCTGAGATTCGCGTCGTCCCAATAGTCCGGGGCCATCAGAGTCTTTACCCGCAGCCGGTCCATCAGGCCCGCCACGCCGGAGATGTGGTCGTAATCGTAGTGGCTTAGCACCAGATAGTCAAGCTCCTTGCAGCCCATGGTCAAAAGCTGGTCCGCGGTGTCGCTGCCCGCGCCCAGCCAGCTGTTTCCGGAGCCGCAGTCCATCAGTGCAAACTGCCCGCCGGACGCCATAATGGTGCCGGCTCCCTGCCCCACGTCCACCGCCACGATATCCAGTGCGCCCCGGGCGTAATAGAGACGCCCCAGCTTCACCGTCGCCGCCAGAGACAGCGCCGCCAGAACCGCCGCCACCGCATATTTGCGGCGGGCCTTGGGTTTGCAGAAATACGCCGTGCCGAACAGAATGTAGAAGTACACAAGCCAGTATTTCAAAAACGGATTTGTGTAATACAGCGCGTGATACGGAATCTTCGCCAGAGTATGGACCGTCAGCAGCACGTAAGCAATCAGCCCCCTTGGGACCAGCGCCGCAACAAAAGCCAGCGGCATCCAAATAAACCCCAGCAGGACGGAAATCAGCCCCACCGCGAAGATCAGGCTCACCGCCCACAGGCACAGCAGGTTGGATACAGGCGAAACCAGCACCAGAAAGCCGAAGTAATACGCCGTCAGCGGCAGCGTAAACACCAGCGCGCCGCAAGTGGCGGAAAAGCTGGTGGAGACCGCGCGAAACACCCTGCCCCGCTCCTTTTTGCCCCTCAGGACGCGGTCCAGCTTCGGCGTCAGCCACAGCATCCCGGCCACCGCGCCAAAGGACAGCTGAAGGCTGATAGACGCAGCGGCAAACGGGTTTTGCAGCAAAATCAGTAGCAGCGCGAAGCTCAGGGCCGTGGGCGGGTCTCCCTCCCGCCGCATGGCGGGTGCGATCAGCACCAGCGACAGCATCACGCAGGCGCGGACCACGGATGGCCGCGCCCCGGTGAGCAGCGCGTAGAAAATCAGCACCGGAATGGCGGTGCATGCCGCCGTCCGGCGGCGTTTCTTCCCCACCAAAGCCAGTACCAGCAGCATTAAAAAGGAGCAATGCAGACCGGAGACGGCCATGATGTGATAAATTCCCGCCTCGCTGAGATCCGTCCCTGCCGAATCGCTCAGCAGCGTCTTGTCGCCGGTGAGAATGGCGGTCATAAACCCCGCCGTCTCGCCGGGATACAGCTCCAGAATCTTTTCCTGCATGGCGTGTCCCAGCCGGACGGGCCACCACCGGAGTGAGGACGCGCCCAAATCGCCGTAAGTCGCCTCTCCTCCACCGTATGCCAGCAGGAAGACACCCCGGGACGTGAACGTGGTCACCTCGTCGTCCTGAATTCTTGCCGCGCTTTTCAGGTGGACGTCATCCGTCACCGTACACCCAGGGGTCAACTCCAGTAGCGCCGCGTCCCCATAGTAGACGGCCCTCACCCCTCGAAGGCCTGGAAGCTCCGGGCGCACGGTGACCTTCGCGCCGTAGTCCGTCGCCGTCGGATAATCCAGCAAAACCATGGTCACGCCCGCTGAATCGGTTTCCGCCAGCGCCTCCGCCGGAGTCTGGACAAAAAGGGTAAATGCCCAGTCATACCCCAATGCTACGGATAGCGCCGTGCAGATCAAAACCACCCGATACCGCGTCGGTTCCCGCAGGAAAAGCGCCAGCGTTCCCAGTCCCAGCGCCGCTGCCGAGCCGGGCAGCAGCCACCGCGACGGAAGCAGATATTGCGCCAGAAAGATGCCCGCTGCAAAGGAGAGCGCCCATGTCGCCAATTTTCTCATTTTTTTGTCGGAGGCGCGGGGTCGATGGTCCTGCCCAGCAGGTAGTCCGTACTGGTATTGTAAAGGTCCGCCAGCTTGACCACGGCCCATACGGGGATTTCTCGCTCGCCGTTCTCATACCGCCGATAGACGCTGCGGTGCATATTCAGGTAATCCGCTACCTGCTGCTGCGTATGATCCCTGTCTTCACGTAAATCCCGGATTCTCTTAAATTCCACACCACATCACCATCCCCTAAAAAGCTACCAAACGGAAACATTTTTACCTTGTATTGTGCTCGTTCGGAGCCATTTCATGCCACAGTAATCTTATAGGATCACGCCTTATGATACCGTCATGACACCGGTCTTGGAGCTGATGATGCACACATAGCTGTTACCCTGCCCCAGATTCAGCGGGATGTTGCCCATGGTGGTGTAGACGAAGGGGCTGTTTCGTCCCAAACGGCTCCAGTGGATGGGAATGCTTTTCCCGCCGCAGAAATACGCGCCGTCCCCCTTGCCAATGGTCTTTACCGTCAGGCGTCCGTAAGTATCCCCCGAAATCACGGAGATGTCGGTTTCCAGCACCAGCAGGTTCGTAATTCCTACCTGCTCACCTGTGTTGCCGTCCACATATTCCTTGCCGTACTGCCCCACCAGATACTTGCCGCTGGCGGCGTCGTAGTCAAAGGTCCCGGTCTTGTACTGGGAGAATTTTACGGAGACATGCTCCGCCGTCTCGCCGTTTGGCGGCGTGCCGTCCTCCACGAACTTCTGGCCGTAGATATAATTGGACTTGTGCTCCGTGCGGAAATGGCCCGCTGTCAGATAGCCGAGGATGTTTTCGCCGGAGGTCAGCATGCTGTGCTCGTAGCCCATGGTCTTCCGCCGATCCGCATCCCGCCAGAAAATTTTAGCATCAGACCCGCCGTTGACCCCGTCCATATTGTCCACGCCCCATGCGGCGATGTCGGAATAGGCATCCGGGCTGCCCCCGGCGTGGACGTACAGCGCATCGTGCCCCAGGGCCAGCTCTATGTAATAGGGGCGGCTGGAGCGGATACTGCCCAGTGTCCCGACGCTTTCCCCCTCCAGCGTCTGATAGAGCGCCATCATGCGGGTAATGCCGCCCTCGGCGGGGACTTCGTAGATAATATCCGCCAAGGAGGTTCCCAACTGGGGCTGGGCGGCCTTCAAATTGTTCAGCATTACCGCCACGGGCCGAAGATTCTCATACTCCGGCTCCATGGGAAGCCCTGTCAGCGGATTCGTGCCGGAGGGGACGTAGGGCTCCGGCTCCTCTACGACTGCCGGCGCAAAGGCGGATACCGCCGAGGCCGACGAGGATGCCGCCGACTCTTCCGCCTTGCCGCAGGCGGAAAGGGTGAGCAGTATCAGGGCCGCACACAGGAGGGAGAAGATTCGTTTCATAGACGCGCCGCCTTTCGTTTTCTTCTCTCCTATCATCCCACCCCGGTCCCTCTCCGTCAAGTCATTTTACATTTTTCCCCTATACAAATCGGAAAAAGGCGGTTATAATCAAAGTAAAGTACGTATGCGCAAAGGAGGCGGTTGCATGGCCGGACATGGGTTTATCCATGATCAATTGGAAATCAAATTTTTGATTTTGTACATCGCCGCGCGCGTCATTCAGCCGGTGCCTTTCGATACCATGCTGGAACTGACGCTGTGCGACGACGCCATAGACTATTTCGACTTTTCAGACTGCCTCGCAGACCTTGTAAAGACAGAACACTTAACATTGTCCGAGGACGGTTTATACGCCATTACCGAAAAGGGACAACGAAACAGCGAAATCTGCGAATCCAATCTCCCCTACTCCGTCCGTCAGCGGTGCGACAAGAACTTGGCGGACTGCAACCGCCGTCTGCGGCGCAAAAGCCAGGTTCAGGCTTCTTCCGTCCAGCGGCCCAACGGGACGTGGACGGTGTCCCTCTCTCTCTCCGACGACATGGGCAGCGTGATGGACCTGAATCTGATGATGGTGCAGGAGGACATGGCCCGGGCCGTTGAAAAGCGCTTTCGCCAGAGTCCCGAGCGGCTGTACAGCCAGATCGTGGACCTGCTTCTCTCCGACGGACAGGACGAAAAGAGCGAAAAATAAACCAAAATGAGAAAGAGGGATTTCATGTACAGCTTCCGCAACGACTACAGCGAGGGCTCACATCCCGCAGTTTTGAAGGCCCTGACCGACACAAATTTGGAACAGACCTGCGGGTACGGTCTGGACCCCCGCTGTGCCGAGGCGTCCGACCTAATCCGCCGCCAGTGCGCCGCGCCGGATGCCGACGTGCATTTCGTCGTGGGCGGCACCCAGGCAAACCTGCTGATCATCCACGCGCTGCTGCGCTCCTTTGAGTCCGTGGTGGCCGCCGACACCGGCCACGTCAATACCCACGAGACCGGGGCCATTGAAGCCACCGGCCACAAGGTCTGTTCCGTCCCCTCGCCCGACGGGAAGCTTACCCCCGCTCTGATCGGGGCGGTTCTCGACCGGCACGACGGCTCGGAGCATATGGTCCATCCCAGGCTGGTCTATATCTCCGATACCACGGAGGTGGGCACCGTCTACACGAAAGCGGAGCTGTCTGCCCTGTATGATTTTTGCCGGAATCAGGACCTGTATTTGTTTTTGGACGGCGCGCGTCTCGGCTCCGCGCTGACGGCGGAGGACAGCGACCTGACGCTTCCGGACCTGGCGGCATTGACCGACGTATTTACCATCGGCGGCACGAAAAACGGCGCGCTGTTCGGCGAAGCCGTCGTTCTCAGCGCCGGATGCGGCAGGGCGGATTTTCGGGCTTACATGAAGCAGCGGGGAGCCATGCTGGCGAAGGGACGGCTGCTGGGCCTTCAGTTCTCCGCGCTGCTGGAAGACGGGCTGTATTTCGACATCGCCCGCCATGCCAACGAAATGGCGCAGCTCCTGCGCAAGGGCATCGCAGAATTGGGATACAGCTTTGCCTCCGATTCCCCCAGCAACCAGATATTCCCCATTTTCCCGGATGCGGTGGCGAAAAAGCTGGAGTGCTGCTATGAATTTGAAGTAAACGGCCCCACCGGGGACGGCTGTACCTGCATCCGGCTGGTCACCAGCTGGGCCACGCCGCGCAGCGCAGTGGAGCAGTTTCTGAAAGATCTTGCGGCGGTATGACTGCCGCCCTAAGTGCGATAAAAACGACCCGTCGACGCAATGCGCCGGCGGGCCGCTTTTTGTTTTAAGTCAAAAGCTCAGTTTTTCGCCTGAAACACCGCCGTCATGCCCTTATAGGTCTCGTAGCAGTCCAGCTTTGCCACCGTTTCAAACGGTGAGTGCATACTCAGCACCGGAACTCCCGCGTCCAGTGTGGTAATGTTCCGATTGGCCATATACGCGGCCACCGTCCCGCCGCCGCCGGCGTCCACCTTGCCCAGCTCCGCGATCTGCCAGAGAACGTTCGCCTCGTCGAAGAGGCCGCGCACATAGGCCACAGTCTCCGCGTCGGCATCGGATGCGCCGGATTTTCCTCTGGCTCCGGTATACTTGCAAAGGCCCACACCGTAGTTGAGCCAAGCTGCGTTTCGCTTGTCAAACACATCAGAAAAGACAGGGTCGAACGCCGCGGTAACGTCCGCGCTGAGGCAGAAGGATTTCTCCAGACACACCCGCACGGGAACGCCCTGCGTTTCACACAGGTCCTCCATAAAGGTGTCGAACGCGGCGGACTGCAAGCCCGTCACTCCTTCCGACCCAATTTCCTCTTTGTCCGCCAGAATGCAGACAGCGGTTTTCTCCGGCGTCTTCTTTAAATCCAAAAGCGCACGGAACGCCGCGTAGGCACACACCCGGTCGTCGTGGCCGTAAGCGCCGATCATGCTGCGGTCCAGCCCGATATCACAGGCCATGGCGGCTGGAACAGCCTCCAGCTCTGCGGAGGTGAGATCGTCCTCTACAATGCCGTATTTCTCGTTCATCAGCTGCATCACCGCCAGCTTTACTCGATCGCTGCCCTCGCCCTCCAGAGGGCGGCTTCCCAGCAGAAGGTTCAGCGACTCGCCGAGAACAGCCTCGCCCAGAGGTTTTTTATTTTGCTCTGTGCCCAGATGGGGCAGAAGGTCTGTGATGACCAGCTTGGGGTCGCCCTCATCCGCGCCGATGCTGACGGGGATAGTCTCACCATTTTTCAGCGCAACCACGCCGTGGAGCTCCATAGGGACAGTAACCCACTGGTACTTGCGGATGCCGCCGTAATAGTGGGTCTTGAAGTAGCACAGCTCGCTGTCCTCATACAGCGGGTTGGGCTTCAGGTCCAGCCGGGGCGAGTCGATGTGAGCAGCGGCGATCTGCGTGCCCTCGCTGAGAGACTTGTTCCCGATGCAGGCAAGATACACGCTCTTCCCCCGGTTGCGGAAGTACAGCTTGTCCCCCGCTTTCAGCTTCATGCCGCGGGCAAAGGGCTTGAATCCAGCCTTTTCCGCCAGCCGCACCAGCTCCGCCGCGCATTCCCGCTCGGTCTTGCTCACATCTAAAAACGCCTTGTAGTCCGTACAATAGGACTCCATGGACTTCTCTTCTTTTACATCAAATTTATCGTAGCCGTTTTTCTTGCCGGAGAGCAACTTTTCCCGCAGCTCTTTCATCTTTTTATCCTCTGCCATTTGCTTTATCCTCCTTGATTTTCTCGATTAAACGGGCAAAGAAATCCCTCGCATCGTCCCGAAACGCCTTCGGTGTATCTGCGGTATTGCTCAGCTCCTGATCGCACTTTTCGCGGAAGTAGTCGTCCTGCTGCTGGGCGGAGACACGGAGACGGGCGTACTTCTCGTCGATGCCGTCCCGCTCCATAATCCGCCGGACCCGCATCTCAATGGGCGATGTAACCGCCACGGTGCAGTCGCATAGCTTGTCGAGGCCGGACTCAAAGAGATTGATGGCGTCCAGCGCGCAGAGCTTTCCCTCAAACGCAGCAATCCGCCGCTCCACTTCCGGCCGGAGAAACCGGAACACGATGTCATTGAGCTGGTCCAGCCGGTCGGAGTCGCCGAAGACCAGCTCGCCCAGAGCCTTGCGGTTCAATGTCCCATTGGGATTGAAGACCTCCGAGCCAAAGGTCTCTGCAATGGCGCCGCGCAGTCCCGCGTCCGTGTTCAGCAGCTCATAATAAACCGCGTCGCAGTCCAGCGCCAGTCCGCCCAGGTCCTCAACGGCTTTCAGCGCGCTGGTCTTGCCCGCGCCGGTGCCGCCGGTGAGGCCCAGAACAATGCTCTCTTCCTCCACGTCCACCACATGGAACCCGGCCGCCTTTTTCAGCCGGTTGCCAATGGCCAGCCCCAGCCCCCGGTTGTCCGGGCACTGGGCCAGAATCTCCGTTACATCGCTCCCGTCAAAGGTCCGCAGCGCGTCGAACACCCGCTGAGCCTGAACCTCCTTGTCGTCAACAGGGCCCAGAAGGTGGGTCTCATGACCTTGAAACAGCGATGCAAACTCGTCAAAGCAGATCACGCCGGTACCGGCCTTCAGCCGCTGGACGATAGCCTGAGCTGTCCGGCGGGGATTGCCCGTGAACACGGTGACGGCGGCTTTCGGTGCGTAATGGCGGTACTTCATGCCGGGGGCCCTGGGCTTTTCGTTCTCCCCCAACGGCGCGGTGACTGCCTTATCCACCTCGATCTCCCCAAGAACCCGCTGAAGGTCCTCCAGCGGCAATCCGCCGGGACGGAGCAACCGGGGCGGCGTCACCGTCAGATCTATGATTGTGGACTCCACACCCACGGAGCAGGGTCCGCCGTCCACAATGCCCTCAATCTTGCCGGACATATCCTCCGCAACGTCCGCCGCGGTAGTGCAGCTGGGGCGTCCAGAGGTGTTGGCGGAGGGCGCGGCGATGGGGACCCCCGCATAGCGGATGATGGCCTGCGTCACCAGGTGGGCCGGGCATCGGACGCCCACGGAGTTCAGTCCCGCCGTGGTCACGTCGGGGATGACGGGTTTCCGCTTCAAAATCATCGTCAGCGGTCCCGGCCAGAAATTCCGCGCCAGCGTGTATGCCAGAGGCGGCACATCCTCGCAGAACCGGGGCAGCCACTGGGCGGAGGGCACGTGGATGATGAGGGGGTTGTCCTGAGGCCGGCCCTTCGCCTCAAAGATGCGGCGCACCGCCTCCGGGTTCAGCGCGTTGGCCCCTAGGCCGTACACCGTCTCCGTGGGGATGGCCAGCAGCCCGCCGGAGCGGATGATATCCGCCGCCATCTCGATTTTTTCCTCCACAATCCTTTGCTGACCCTTAATGTTGGTTAAATCAATCAGTTTTGTCTCCATGGTCATACCTTCTATTTTACACGGGTCCCGCCCGCTTTTATTTCTCCTGTTTGCGCAGCTTTTCCGCCGTGTCGGCGGCGATCAGCGCGTCAATCAGCTCATCCAGATCGCCGTCCATGACGGCGTCGATCTTATAGAGCGTCAGTCCAATGCGGTGGTCCGTCACCCGACCCTGAGGGAAGTTATAGGTGCGGATGCGCTCACTCCGGTCCCCGCTGCCCACCTGACTGCGGCGGCGGGCGGCCTGAGCCGCGTCCTGCTTCGCAAGCTCCGCCTCATAAAGTCTGGAGCGAAGTACCTTCATGGCCTTGTCCTTGTTCTTGAACTGACTCCGTTCTTCCTGACACTCCACCACTGTCCCGGTGGGCAAATGGGTGATGCGAATGGCGGATTCGGTCTTGTTGATGTGCTGTCCCCCCGCGCCGGAAGAACGGTAGGTGTCGATCTTCAAATCGCCGGGGGCAATGGTGAATTCCACCTCCTGCGCCTCCGGCAGCACCGCCACCGTGGCGGCGCTGGTGTGGATGCGCCCGGCGGACTCCGTCTCCGGCACCCGCTGGACCCGGTGAACACCGCTTTCAAATTTGAACCGGGACCAGGCCCCGTCACCCTCGACAAGAAAGCTGATTTCCTTCACACCGCCCAGCTCTGTGCGGTTTTCACTGACCACATCCACGGAAAAGCCCTTCCGCTCGGCGTACATACCGTACATGCGGAAAAGGGACGCGGCAAACAGTGCGCTTTCCTCTCCGCCTACACCACCGCGGATCTCCACCACAACGTTCCGCCCGTCCTCCGGGTCCCGGGGCAAAAGCAGCCGCTTCAGCTCCTGTTCCAGCCGCTCCGCCTCCGCCTTTGCGTCAGGCATCTCCTCCTGAGCCATGGCCCGCAGCTCCGGGTCGCTCAGCAAATCCTCCGTCTCCCGCAGGCGGCAGTCCGCCTGCTCCCAGGCGGAGAATGCCTCCACAACCGGAGTCAGTTCTTTCAGTTCCTGATTTACCACCCGCAGTCGGTCCGGACTGCCATAGACCGACGGGTCGCTCAATTGAGATTGCAGCGCGTCGTACCGCGTTGCGACCTCCCTCAGTTTTTCAAGCAAGCTCATGCCTCCCCTCTCTTAATTTTAGTTGGGGAAGCAGCTAATCCTGAATCTCCTCGCCTTCCAGAAAAGCCCGCGTCCGACGGAGAAATTCCTCCTGCCAGAAGTGGTAGCCAACAGAGCCGGCCCGCAGAGACACGGCGGTCCGGTGGGGCTGAGAGAGGTACTTATCCATCTGCTGATAGACCTCCTCGCACTTGCCGTTACCTCCGCGGAGAAGCACGTAGGACACATTGGTTAAAAGATATCCCTTCTCCTTCAAAAAGCCGCGTATCACGCTGCTGCACCGCCCGGCCCAGACCGGCGTACCCAAAATCACCAGCTTGTAATTCGCCAGAGGCTTTTTCGTCTCAAAAGGTTGGAGCGGCGCCACCGTGCGGCGCATAGCATCCATGCCGCTGCGGAGAAAACCCTTTGCGCCGCTGCGGTCCACGCCGTCGTTCAGCTCCACCAACTCGGCGTCAAGTGCCATCGCCAGCTCTTCCATAGCAGCCTTGGTGTTCCCCGTTCGGGTCGAATACATACATAAAATATCGCTCATAAGACCTCCTTGGTCTCTCGCGGGTACGCCCGCGGTCAGTCAAATAGTACGGTCTTCACCAGCGCGAAGGCCTCACGCGCATAGTAGTTGACGGAAAGCCACACCCAAGGCAGCTTTGCAGGAACATCGAAGACATTCAGTCCCGCCCGCTGGGCGATCAGATTGGCCCGGAAGGCGTGAAAATCGTTGGTAATCACGGCGACGGAAGCGCTTGCTGCATCCACTCCGTTCTCCTCCAGCAACTTCTTTGAATACCGGAAATTTTCTGCCGTGCTGGTGGAAGTCTCCTCCAGAATCAGCCGGTTCGGGTTGATGCCTCTCTCCGTCAGCGCCGTAAACATGGCCTGTGCCTCGGTGATGTCCTCCCCCGGACCCTTCCCGCCGGAGAGCACCGCCGGCACGTCCGGGTGGGCCGTCAGGTACTCCGCCGCCGCGTCGATTCGGGTGGAGAGGGCCAAGGACGGCGTCGTTCCGTTCACTCCCGCGCCAAGAACAATTACCGCGTCGGCTTTCAGTGCGGAATTATCCGCCGTTCCGTGGGAAACCAGCAGCGCCTCGATGGAGCAAAAACCCACAATTCCCACAGAAATGATTGCAAGGAAAATCACTTTACAAATTCTGCCGCTTCGACTTTCCTCCGCCCAGCGGAGCAAAGCCGCCCACAGGGCAAGCCCTCCTGCAATTCCCGCGCACAAGCAGGCGGAAAACTTCACGCCGGGGACAAACCAAAGCCCCATCGCCACCATCAAAAATACGCCTGACGCAGCCAGCGAAAGACGGATGGATTTTTTCACTCAGCCGCCTCCGAAAGTGCCTCCCACTTTTCATATAGCTCGTCCAGCGCGGCCTGCACGGCATCCTTTTCCGCCATCAGCCCGTTCAGCTTTTCATAATCGCAGGCCGCGTCGATCATGTCCTGGTCCAGCTTCTGGAGAAGTTCCTCCGTCTCGGAGATGTGGTGTTCGCAAATAACCAGCTGCTTCCGGGCGGCGGTCTGCTCCCGGCCTGTGCGGGGTGGTCTTTCCGTAATGTCTTTTTCCTTAACAGGTTTTGTATTTTCCCGCTTTTGAAGCACTTCTCTCGCCTTGTCCGCCCGGTACTGAGTGAAGCTCATGGGCCAGTCGGTGATGGTGCCGTCCGCGATCTCCCAGATGCGGGTGGCAAAGCGGTTGATAAAATAACGATCGTGGGAGACGAACAGCAGCGTTCCGTCAAAACTTTCCACCGCATCCTCAATCCACTCCCGGGAGTCAATATCCAGATGGTTGGTTGGCTCGTCCAGAATCAAAAAGTTGATCTCCTCGTCCATCAGCATGCAAAGCCGCAGTCGGCTCTGTTCCCCACCCGAGAGGACGGAGACGGACTTAAACACATCCTCGCCGCGAAAATCGTAGGATGCCAGCCGATTTCGGGCGCTGGATTCCGTCATGCTCTTTTTCACTGCATGGAGATTCTCCACCAGATTCCAATTGGGGTGGTCGAAGTGGATGATCTGGGGCAGATAGGCCGGCTTGATGGCCGGTCCCAGCTTGATACGTCCGTCGTCGGGGTAATCCTCGTCCATAATCATTTTGATGAGCGTGGATTTTCCTGTGCCGTTGTCTCCGATGAGTGCGATGCGCTCTCCGCCCTCCACCTTCAGGCTGATGCCTTCGAACAGGTGCTTATCGCCGAAGGACTTGGCCACATTGCGCAGCGTCAGCACCTCGTCGCCCTGAAACTCCACGGAAGAAAATCGGGCGTCCATCTTCCGTCGCTTTGTGGGACGGTCGGTGGTGCGCATCCGCTCGATGCGCTTTTCCATGGAAAACGCCCGCTTGTACATGGCGTCGTTTCCCATAAATGCCCACAACCGCAGGCGGTCCGCCGCCTCGGTGAGTTGGGATATCTTGGCCTGTTCCTTTTCGTACTGTTTCAGCTTTTCCTGATAGCGCTTTTCCTTTTCAACGGCGTAAAAACTGTAATTTCCACTGTAAAACTCCGCTTTGCCGCCATTGATCTCGATGATGCGATTCACTGCCCGGTCCAGGAAGTACCGGTCGTGGGAAATTGCCACCACGGTGCCCTTGAAGCGGGAGATATAATCCTCCAGCCACTCCGTGGCATGGAGGTCCAGATGGTTGGTAGGCTCGTCCAGAAGAAGAACATCCGTGTCCTCCAGAATCAGCCGCCCCAGATTCACCCGGGTCTTCTCCCCGCCGGAGAGGCGGTCGAAGGGCTCCTTGCGCATGGACAAGGGGATGGAAAGGCCGTTTGCCACCTTGTTGACGGCCACTTCTGTGTCGTATCCGCCAAAGGTCTCAAATTTCTCCGTCAGCATCCCATACCGCCTCAGCAGCGCCGGATCACTCTCCCCCGCCGCCATGCGCCGGGCGATGTCCTCCATCTCCTGCGCCAGAGCGGAAAGGCGAGTGAACGCCGAGCGGAGCACGTCCTCCACCGTGAATCCCTCCGGATAGATGGGAATCTGGGAGATCAGTCCCATTCGGTGGCCCTTCGCCAGCGACACGCTGCCGGCGTCATAGTCCAGCTCACCGGTGAGGATGCGGAACAGCGTGGTCTTTCCCGCGCCGTTGGGGCCCAGAAGCCCTACCCGCTCTCCCTCATCGATCTGAAAGGTCAGCCCATCCAGTATTTTCTTTTCCAAATCGAAGGACTTAACCAGCCCCTCTACCTGTATCTCTATCATTGGTAATCCTTAATCCTGATAATCCTGCTCTTTCAAAAATTCCACAATGGTCTCAAAGTGCATGGAAAAATGAGACGCCTTCACCAGAGCGCTGGTATCCGGGCCGAACTGCCGCAACAGTTCCTCCCGGGCCGAGTCCTTGTCGGGGAAATGAATGGCGCTTCCACCGGAGGCCAGCGTGCCCTCCGCGATCTTCTCCGCCTTCTGCCCGATGGCAATCACCATGTCAATTCCCAGCATGGCCGCCAGTGCGCCGATGTTGTAGTGAGCGGCCTCACCGTGGTCTCCCAGTTCACCCATGTCGCCCAAAATCGCCAGCTTGTGACTCCCAGTGCTCTTTGCCAGCACCTCCAGTCCCGCCGCCACCGATTGGGGATTGGCGTTATAGCAGTCGTTTAAAATAATGCGCCGACCCGGAAGCCGCACAACCTCCATGCGATTTCCCACACCCAGAAAGGACGCGACCCCGGAGACGATCTGCTGGCGGCTCAGACCCAGCATTTCCGCAATAGCTACCGCCATGGAGGCGCAGTATACCAGATGCTGTCCCGGTGCGTTAATGGTCAGATCATAGACGTCCTTTTTTGTGGTAACGCGGCAGGTGATGCCGTCAAGCCCATGGTCGCTGACATCGGTTACGCGGATGCCGCAATGCTCCGACTGACCGCAGCGCAGGGTGGTAAACGGCAGCTCCAGCGTATTCAGCAGCGCGTCGTCCCCGTTGAGGATGGCGGTGCCGCCGGGCTTGAGAAAGTCAAAAATCTCGCTCTTGGCCTTTAAAATTCCCTCCCGGCTGCCCAAAAATTCAATGTGGGCGTCACCGATGTTGGAGATGACGGCGATATCCGGCCGCACCAGCTCCCCCAGATAGTGAATCTCACCGAAGTGGTTCATACCGGTCTCAATGACCGCCGCCTGATGCTCCGGCATCAGCTGGAACATCGTCAGCGGAGTCCCGATGTCGTTGTTGAAATTCTCCGGCGTCTTCAAAATATTCAGTCCCGCGGAGAGAACGGCGGCAATCATTTCCTTGGTGGTAGTCTTACCCACGGAGCCGGTAATCTGGACAAAGGGGATGTCGAACCGGTCCCGGTAAGTCGAGGCCAGAGCCTTGAGCGCCAGACGGGTATCGTCTACCTTGATATAAAATCTGTCGGAACGAAGATCTGCGGGCAATCGGGTGCACAGGGTTCCGGCCGCGCCGGATTCCAGCGCCTTGTCAATGAAATCGTGGCCGTCGAAATTTTCACCCTTCCAGGGCACGAACAGGCAGCCGGGAACCAGGTCCCGGCTGTCGGTACATACGGCCGACACGGCGGGAGCGTCCTCCCGCGGATTCCACCAGACTCCGCGAACAGCGGCCTCGATCTCTCTGACTGTCATTGGCAGCATGTTAATTCTTCCTCCTTAAAGACAACTGAACGATCTCCTCGCAGAGATCATCATATGTAAGTCCCACGGCGGCAGCCTCCTTGGGCATCAGGCTGGCAGGGGTCAGCCCCGGCAGGGAGTTGGTCTCCAAACACCATGGCACGCCGTCCCCGTCCAGAACAAAATCAGCACGGGAATAGACGGACAGGCCCAGCAGCTGATGAAGCTTCAGCGCCATCTCCCCGATTTCCTGCTGCTGCTCCTCCGTGAGGTTGGCGGGGCACAGCTCCAGCGCGGCGCCGGACTGATATTTTGCCTCATAGTCGAATTTTCCCTTGGCGGAAATCACCTCCACTGGCGGCAGCCACCTCTCGCCCAGCACCGCAGTGAAAATATCCCGGCCCATGATCCGCTCCTCCACGATGACCTGGCTGTCAAAGCGCAGAACGTCCCGCAAAGCGGCTTTCAGTTCCTCCCTCGTCTCCGGCAGGTAGACGCCAAGAGACGACCCGCTCCCCGGCGTCTTCACGACGCATGGCATCGTCAGCCCCTCCGCCAGCGCGGCCACATCCGTCTCGCCGTACTCCGCCATACGCCACTTGGGCGTACGGATTCCGGCAGCGTCCATCATCCGCTTCGTGACGATCTTATCCATCGCCATGGCGGAGGACAGGTGGCCGGAGCCGGTATAGGGAATCCCCAGCAGGTCCAGTGTCGCCTGAATGCGTCCGTCCTCTCCGCTCTCGCCGTGGAGTCCCACGAACACGAGGTCCGCCAGAGCGCAGACGTTCAGAACATCCTTTCCGATCAGTCCGTGACTTTGGAACTTCCGACCGCGGCGTACCGCGTCCAGATCCGGCTCGCAGGTTCGGATCGCGGCGTCCCCGCACCGACCGTCCGGTGCGTCAAACAGCGCCTCCAGCGGACCGTCATAGTCCTCCAGACCCAAAAACAGGTCCACCAGCACCGCCTGATGACCTTTCCTGCGCAAGGCTTTGCAAACAGCCGTTCCCGTTACCAGCGAGACCTCCCGCTCTGGAGACAGGCCACCGGCCAATACGACAATTTTCATGGTTCTCCCTTCCGCCGCCGTCGGCAGCCTATAAAACGCCCCACAGCCACAGGACGGCCCCCCATCAGGTGGGCTATCCAATGATTATTTCAATCTGTACCAGTTTAGCACAAATTTTCCGTGAATACAAGCACAGGAACCTGCCGGAAGAACTTTTCGGCAGGTTCCTGTAGATTTTCTTGAATAAGGCCGCCGGGAGTAACGCAATTATAGGAAAAAGCGCACGATTTTACTTCATCCAGCCGAAGAACCCGGTGTCCTCTCCCTCAAGCAGCGTTCCCGCCGCGCAGAGCATCTGCGCCGCGTCCGCCCGCGTCATGGGCTGAGCGAGCGTATTGCTTCCGAAGCTGCCCGCCGCCATAACGCTGGCAGCCTCCATGTTGCCGACGGCCTGCGCCGCCCAGGAGGGCACCGCATCCCGATCTGCATACCATGTGGCAAGGTCCACGTCGCCCACTGCCAGCACCCGGTCCAGAATGGATGCGGCCTCGTTAAACGTCACCGGATCGGCGCTGCGAAATGCCGCCCCCGCCCCAGTGGAGACGCCCTGGACAATGCCGTCGGCCAATCCCGCAGCGGCATAAGCCTTTGCCCATGTGGGGATCGCGTCGTCGTCGGAGAAGCCGGTCATGGTAACGGTATCCGCCGGAAGTTTTGCAAGCTCCATGGTCATGGCGAGGAATTCGCCCCGGGACACCGTGCGATCCGGTTCAAAGTAATACTTCCCGCCCATGCAGGCCCCGGTGAACACTCCGGTTTCCGCAAGATACTGGGCGGCAGCGGCGGCGGTGCAGTTTTTGGTGTCCTGATACTCCACGCCGGACTTCGTCTTATCCACCGTCACGGTGACCGTGGCGGGGGCGGAGACGTTTCCTTTGGCATCCGCCACCACATAGGTGAAACTGTCCTTCCCGCTCTTACCTTCCGCGGGGGTATAGGTGAAAGTGTTGCCCGACACGGCAACGACACCCTTTTTCGGTGCGGTCGCTACGGTAAACGTCAAATCACCGTTTTCATCGTCCGTAGCCAGAAACTGTGCGCGGTAGGGAATGTTGCGGTAGGTCCTGATGGTAAGTTCTTTTGCGATGGGAGCGCCCTGCGCGGGAACGGCTGTCTCCTCGCTTTTCTTGCCGAACAATGCCTGAGCCGGCACGGTCATCATCAGCAGCAATGCCAGCAGCAGCGCCGGGACGCGAGCTTTCTTGTTTGTCATTTTCAAGGGAACACGACCTCCTGTTGTAAATTCTGTGTGGAGGTAGTGTTTGCCTTCCCGATAAGATTATACAGAAAAAAGAGCGGTTTTTGCCGCTCTTTTTTCTGTATATTTTATCATGTGATTTTAAAACTATAGGCTTATTCACCCTGCGGTGCACCGGACCGTTCGGCAAAAGCCTTGAGCGCCTTGGCGTCGCGCTCTCTCTGTTCCTCAATGGCCTCAGCCAGAAGCATATCCTTCACCTTCATGAGCCGGATGGTGGTGGCGCGGTCGTTTTCGTCCAGCTTCATGTTGATATATCGGATGGCCTCCTGGGTATCGGGAATCATCACGTATTCCAGCGCGTTGACGCGCCGGCGGGTCTTCTCGATCTCCTCCGCCATCAGCTGGGCAGCCTTTTCAATCTGCGCCAGCTTCAGCATCTTGCGGAACACCTTTCCCAGAGCATCCACCGCCGTATCCAGTTCACCGGAAGTCCCGGCGAAGCCGTAAGGATAGATGTCGCTGTCCGACTGGGTCTTGGTCTTGAAATCATAGACCGGGACGTTAACGGACATGATGTTCTGAAACCCCATGGTCAACTCCACGCTCTGCTTGGGATACAGCAGCGCCTGTTCCATGGCCTCGGAGGACATGAGGGCCGACGCCACGGTAAACGACCCGTGGACGGTCATCAGCTCCTCCTCCACCTCCGCCCGGAGGGTACGCACCTCCCGGACGGTCTCCAAAAACTGCTTCATCAGCTCATCTCGCTTGTCTTTGAGCAGCTTGTGGCCCCGCTGGGCCGTGCGGAGCTTACCCTTTAGCCGGGTCAGCTCCATGCGGGTGGGGTTCACATTGAGCTTTGGCATGGTCCCCCCTCCTTATTTTTCGTCCTTCTTGGGCCAGTATTTTTCGATCAGCTCCGGCTTGATCCGCTTCAGCTCACTCTTGGGCAGGATGCTCAGAAGTTCCCATCCCAGATCCAGCGTCTCTTCGATGGAGCGGTTCTCCTCGTAGCCTTGGTTGACATAGCGCTTCTCGAATTCATCCGCAAACTTTGCGTACAGCAGATCCGTGGGCGTCAGGGCAGCCTCGCCCAGAATGCTCATCAGCTCCTTGTTGTCCTTGCCGGTGGAATAGGCGGCGAAGAGCTGGTTCATGGTGCTGGAATGGTCTTCCCGTGTCTTGCCCTCGCCGATACCCTTATCCTTCAGACGGGACAAAGAGGGCAGCACATCCACGGGAGGATGAATGTTCTTGCGATACAGCTCCCGGGAAAGGATGATCTGGCCCTCGGTGATATAGCCCGTCAGGTCTGGGATGGGGTGGGTCTTGTCATCTTCGGGCATGGTCAAGATGGGGATCAGGGTGATGGAGCCTTTCTTCCCCAGCTGGCGGCCGGCCCGTTCATACATGGTGGCAAGGTCGGTGTACAGATATCCGGGGAAACCGCGGCGGCCGGGGACCTCCTTCTTGGCGGCGGAGACCTCGCGCAGAGCCTCGGCGTAGTTGGTGATGTCGGTCATGATGACCAGAACGTGCATATCCTTTTTAAAGGCCAGATACTCCGCGGCGGTCAGCGCCATACGGGGTGTTGAAATGCGCTCCACTGCGGGGTCGTTGGCAAGGTTTGAGAACAGCACCGTCCGATCGATGGCACCGGTACGCTTGAACTCGCTGACGAAGAACTCCGATTCCTCAAAGGTGATGCCGATGGCGGCAAACACCACGGCAAAGTTGGAGGCCTCGTCCCCCAGCACCTTCGCCTGACGGGCAATCTGTGCCGCCAGGTTTGCGTGGGGCAGGCCGGAGCCGGAGAAGATGGGCAGCTTCTGGCCTCGGACCAGCGTATTCAATCCGTCGATGGTGGAAACGCCGGTCTGGATAAACTCGTTGGGATAGTCCCGGGCGGCGGGGTTCATGGGCAGGCCGTTGATATCCCGATACTCTTCCGCCAGAATGGCGGGGCCGCCGTCGATAGGCTCGCCCATGCCGTTAAATACGCGGCCCAGCATGTCGGCGGAAACGCCCAGCTGAAGCGGGTGGCCCAAGAAGCGAACCTTGGACTGGGCCAGGTTGATACCTGCGGCGGAGTCGAACAGCTGCACCACGGCGGTGTCGCCGTTGACCTCCAGCACCTTGCCCTGACGAATAGAACCGTCGTGCAGCTCCACCTCCACCAGTTCATCATAGGTGACGCCCTCCACCTGTCGGACCATCATCAGAGGGCTGACAATCTGTTCGACGGTACGGTATTCTTTAATCATCAGTCCACACCTCCCTGCGCGGTCACTGCCGCGATCTCCTGCGTCATGGCTTCGTCAATGGCAGCGTATGCCGCTTCATATTCCTCCGCCGGCACGCTCTTTGCCCGGCCGATGGTCTCTCGGGACGGGATGGCGAACAGCTTGGCCGCATCCGCACCCTTTGCGATGGCGTCCCGGCACAGCAGGTCGTAGCGCAGAATAATTGCCATCAGCTTTTTCTGCCGATCATAGCTGGAATATCCGTCAATATCCGTGAAAGCGTTCTGCTGCAAAAAGTCCTCGCGGATCATACGAGCCGTTTCCAGCGTCAGCTGATCAGCGGAGGACAGCGCGTCCTTGCCCACCAGCTGGACGATCTCGTTCAGGCTGGCCTCATTTTGCAGAATGCTCATGGCCTGTCCTCGGTCCTTCATGAAGTCCTCGCCTAAGTTTTCGTCGAACCAGGGCTTCAGAGAATCCAGATACAAAGAGTAGGAGTTCAGCCAGTTGATGGCCGGGAAATGGCGCTTGTAGGCCAGCGCCGAATCCAGCGCCCAGAAGACCTTGACGATCCGCATGGTGGCCTGGGACACAGGCTCAGATAAATCGCCGCCCGGAGGCGACACCGCGCCCACGGCGGTCAGGCTGCCCCGGCGCTCGTCGGAGCCGATGCACTCCACGCTGCCGGCCCGCTCGTAGAACTGGGCCAGACGGGAGCTCAAATACGCGGGATAGCCCTCCTCGCCGGGCATCTCCTCAAGGCGTCCGGACATCTCGCGCAGAGCCTCGGCCCAGCGGGAAGTGGAGTCGGCGATAACAGCCACATCATAGCCCATGTCGCGGAAATACTCCGCGATGGTGATGCCGGTGTAGACCGACGCCTCACGGGCGGCCACGGGCATATCAGAAGTGTTGGCGATCAACACGGTCCGTTTCATCAAAGACTCGCCGGTGCGGGGGTCCTTCAGCTCAGGGAACTCCCGCAGCACGTCGGTCATCTCGTTGCCGCGTTCGCCGCAGCCGATGTAGACCACGATATCCACGTCGGACCACTTGGCCAGTTGGTGCTGGACCACTGTTTTGCCGGAGCCGAAGGGGCCGGGCACGGCGGCGGTGCCGCCCTTGGCGATGGGAAACATGGTGTCGATGACGCGCTGGCCGGAGCACAGGGGCCGCTTGGGGGGATACTTGTGCTGATAGGGCCGGCCCACACGGACGGGCCACTTTTGGGCCATGGGCACCTCTACCGTCTTCCCGTCGTCGGTTCGGATGACCGCCACGGTCTGCAAAACGGTGAAGGAGCCGCTTTCGATCTTCTCTATCGTACCGCTGATATTGGGCGGCACCATAATCTTGTGCAACACTACCGGCGTCTCCGGAACAGTGCCCAAAATGTCACCGCCGGTGACATGATCTCCCACCTTTGCAACGGGTGTAAAGTCCCACTTCTTGTCATGATCCAGAGCGGGAATCTCAATGCCGCGGGTGATATTGGCGCCCACCTTTTCAACGATCTTCTCCAGCGGGCGCTGAATTCCGTCGTAAATGCCCTCGATCATGCCGGGCCCCAGCTCCACGCTCATGGGCGCGCCGGTTGTAATCACCTCTGCGCCGGGTCCCAGGCCAGAGGTCTCCTCATAAACCTGAATGGACGCGGAGTCGCCCTTCATGGTTAAAATCTCGCCAATCAGCCGCTGGGGACCAACACGAACCACGTCGGACATATTGGCGTCCGACAGTCCCGTCGCCACAACCAGCGGCCCGGATACTTTTACAACTTTACCGCTCAAACAGACAACCTTCTTTCAGGATAAATTCGCTCTTTAGCAGGGGGCTTCACAGAAAGCCCACTCCTACGCCCGACCGTTACAGAATATCGGCGCCGACCGCCCTTTCGATCGAGTTCTGGATGTTGTTTCTGCCAATGCCCAGAGACCCGCCCCGTCCGGGGATCAGGATGATGGCGGGACGCAGCTCATCCTTGTACCGTTCCAGCACGTCCGGCAGCTTCGCCGCCAGTTGCTCCGTCAGGTAGATTACTGCGCAGTCGGTTTTTGCCAGCTCGTGGATCTTCCTGCGGGCCTCCTCCGGCGCGGAAATGGGGTAGGTGTCCAGCCCCAAGGCCCGAAAGCCCATGACGGACTCCCAGTCCCCTACCACCGCGATGCGATAGGTCGTTGCCATTTTTTCACACTCCTTACGTCCGAAGCCGCGCCCGGATGGTCTCCGGGTCCAACCCGGCAGCCCGGCCCATCAGCAAAATGCGGAGGTTTGTATACTCCGTCTCCCGCGCGGCCAGATAGCCGATCAGCGGCGCTTCGCCGAACGCCACCATCTGTGCGCCGGAAAGATACCCGGAAACCGCGTCGTCGCACAGCTTTTCAAATTTTGTCAGCGCGCCGACCTTCAGCGCGTCCGCGCCGGCTTGGGCCGCGTCTTTTAGCTCCGTGGAGGCGTACAGCTCCGCAAGACCGCCGCCGTTGTTCCCGGCAACCGTCAAAATCTCGCTCTCGCCCACAGTCCCGCCGGAAACCAGCACGCCCTCCAAAAAGGCCGCGTTCTTGCCCATGCGGAGAGTCCGCACCAGAGAGCGGAGGTTCGCCGCGTCGATGGAGACGCGGACATAGCCCCGGAGAAATTCGCTGCCGGTGGTTTCCGCCGTTTCCATCTCGTCCCGATACATCCAGCGGTCCAGCACGATGTCCCCAAGCTGGGGGTCACGGGTGGTCTCCAGCACTTCCTTCGCCTCGGCGATGGCGGTGGCCAGCAGGGGCGGCAATAGATTCATGTCTCCGCCGGTGATCATCTCTTTTAGTTCCGCCGCGGGAACGCGCCCAAGGTCCGCCAGCATGTGGTCCGGGTCCGTATTCATAGCTTGGGCCTTCAGAATGGCCTTTGCATTGTGGTAATCGTATTTCAGCTTGAAAATATTCAAGTATTGGTTGTCCGGTGCGCTGTCGCCCAAGTCCTGTAAAGTTTCTTCCCTTGCAGTTGCAATCGCCGCATCCATAGCCCCTGGACTCTCAAGGCTCATGGTGGGATACCCGCTTTCCTGCAGGAGCTTCACCACTTCTTCGTTGCTGCGGGAAGTCAGGATCTGCTCCATTCGCTCGCCCGTCAGCAACCCCGTCTCCATGGCGCGGATGCGGGCGGATATCACCAGATAATCGGTGTCCTTGATTTTTTTAGACAAGGCGCTTCCTCCCAGCTCTTCGATTCGTTACGCTTCCGGGAACAGGACTTTGGCGACCTCGCCGGCCATCTCGCCCCTTTGCAGACGCACCAGCGTATCAAAGGTACAGTTGACCTCCACGCTGCCGTCCACCAGAATGAAGCCGCCCTTCAGTGCCCGTGTCTGGCCGGAAAGAGTCAGCTTCCCGTTCAACTTCTTATTGGCCGTGTCCACCGCGGCCTGGCCCATCTTTTCCCGGTCCGCCTGAGAGAAAACCACTTCTCCCCTGCCTTCTGGCGCGGCCTGGGCCAACAGGTTCGCCGTCACGGCAATGTACCGTTCCTCCGGCATGGCGCAGAGGTTTTCCAATGCCAGATTAAACGCGGTCTCCACCTGAGCTTGCCGCGCGGAGAGTAGATCCTTTCGGGCCTCCATCTGCGCCACGCTCACCAACCGATCTTCCCGCTCTGCGGCGGTCTTTTCATTCTTCGCCCTGGCGTCCGCGGACTCGCGGTCCGCCTGAGCGCGGTATTTCGCCGTGATCTTCTCCGCCTCAGTTTGCGCCTCCGCCAGTACGCGGTCGATCTCTGCCTGTGTGTCGGCGGCAATGCGGTCCGTGATCTTTTCGATTCCGTTCATGTCAAATCCCCTTTCTGCGGGGTTACTTGCTGATGTTGATAATCATGAGCATGGACGCCAGCAAAGAGAGGATGGCGTAGAACTCCACGGTGATGCACAAAACCATGCCCTTTGCCCAGTCGTCCGGCTTCTTGGCCAGAATATTGATGGATGCAGCGGCCACGCGGCCCTGAGCGATGGCTGAGAACAGTCCGCCCAGCGCCATGGGCAGGCATGCCGCGAAATACTGCAAGCCCACTTGAAGGGAAATGTCGGGAAGAGAGCCGCTCAGCAGCCCCATGCGGAAAATGGCGAAGAACCACACCACCAGACCGTAGAGGCCCTGCGTGCCGGGAATAACCTGCAAAATCAGGACTTTGCCGAACTTGGTTGGGTCCTGGCACAGAAGGCCGGTGCCTGCCTCGCCGGCAATGCCGGTGCCCTTTGCGGAGCCAATGCCGGAGAGTCCCGCCGCCAGACCAGCGCCCAGCAGAGCCAGAGCCAGACCACCAAATGCTTCAAAAAATCCCATGATGAATTTCCTCCTTATTCTTTTACAATATCCACATATTTTGTTTTGATCTCCAGAGGCCGGAACCGTCTGCCCCCGTCCTCATAGAACTTATTGAAATACTCCAGGCACTGAAGTCTCAGGTCGTGGACGAAGCAGCCCAGCAGATTCAGGGCGAAGTTCAGCGCGTTGCCCGCCATGGAGATGATAAAAAATATTACCACGTTGCCGGGGATGGCGCCCAGTGTGTTGAATACCTGCGCGATGACGCTGCCCGCCAGCATCAGGGCCATGAGACGGGAGTAGGACAAAATGTCTCCGAAATAGCCCGTCACGTGGTTATAGAGGGATCCGATCACCGCCGTCACCTTGCCAAAGCCTTTGGCATTCCATCCGGAGCCAACCATCACCATCACGCCGCCGACAATCAGTACAATCCGGGTCACACCCAGAATGGACAGCGCCAATCCGGCGAACATGACCCACCAAGTCCCTTCCTCCCAGACGGCGTCCATGATCTGTCCGCGCTTGAGCTTCTTGTAGAAGCTGATGGCCATACCGGTATTAATCTGGATGAAGCCGAGGCACATGGCCCCGATCAAAATCATCAGCGTATCGTCCAGTGGGGTGAACAGGGCGGGTAGGGCAAATGTCGTTCCGGGGTTGATAATGCCCATAAGCTGGGGCAGGAAATCTCCGAAAAAGCCGCCTGTGATCAAGCCCATGATAAACGTGCTGATGCCGCATAGTCCCATCAGACCAAAGAAATGAGCCATGCCACCCTTGGGCCTGTATTTTTTCAGAACCACCACAGAGGCCAGCATCATCAAAGTGCCGTATCCCATATCCGCCATCATGATACCGTAAAATAAAATAAAGAACGGCGTCATCAGCGGGTTGGGATCCAGACTTCCATACGCCGGCAGGGAGTACATATCCGTCACCATGTTCAAAGGCCTTGTCAGCCAGTTGTTTTTCAGCTGCACGGGAACGTCCGGGTACTCCTCTTTACTGGGCTCGGCAGTCTCCCACGCGCAGTCCCGCTTTTCAAGCAGGGCCGCAAGCTTTTTCTCCGCTTCCGCAGGAACCCAGCCCTCAAAAAAGACGATGGTCCCGTCGGTCAGCAGGCGCTGGGCGTCCGCGTCCTCTGCCGCCTCCGCGTTCAGGCGGTCGGCATAAGTCCGCAGGGCGTCCCGCGCGCCGCCGCAGGCGGAAAGCGCCTCGGTGACCCGCTTCTGGCCCGCTTCATTCTCCGCAGCGGACTTTTCAAGCCTCGCCAGATTCTCCGCCGGAGTCCCGGTGCAATCCGAAAAAGTCACCACGCTGAACCCAGCGCGGTGCAGAATCTCCATCGCCGCTTCCTCGTCCGCCCGGTGGCAGACCAGCAACAGATACTTCTGCGTTTTATCCGCCCCTGCGGGATATAGCTCTGCGGCCATTTTACCGCCGCTCAGCTCCGCCCGCAACGCCCCCACGTCCGTGGCGGCGGGACAGACTCCCAGACGGAAAACCGCGTGGACGGTGTCCGGCGTCTCCAGTGGGAAATCCAGGTCCTTCCATGGCGTCAGGGCCGCGGCGCGGGCCGTCAGCCGTCCCTTCCGGCTCTGGAGTTCGGCCAGTTCTGTCAGCAGACCGTTAATCATTTCACAGGATGCTTTCGCCTGCTCCGCGGAGTCGCTGCTGAGAAATTCCGACTCCTTGATGGGTCTTCGCTGAATGAACAATCCATCCTTTACCGCGGCATACTTCCGAATGGCGTTCAGGGCGGTGGTCACGTCGGCAATAGCTCCCTTGGCGTCCATCAGCGGGGACGTACCCCGGCGCAGCAGCGTCGACCAGGCCGGGTCGTTCAGCAGGCCGTCTGGCTCGCTGATCTCCACGCAGCCAAGACGCAACAGCGCCCGTAGCAATCCGTCCCGTTCCGCCGCCATGGCCACCACGCGGAGCTTTTTCATTTTTACGATGGCCATTTTACTGCTTCACGACCTTTCCAACGATACGCTCCACGGCCTCGGACATGTGGGTCTTCGCCTGTCCGGCTAAGGCTTCACACTCCTGAGCGGTACCCTCCCGGATCTTTGCGCATCGCTCTTCCGCGCGGCCCTCTGCCTCTCGCAGCAGCCGCTTGCTCTCCTCTGCGGCCTGACTTCGCATCTGCTCCAAAAGTGCAAGCCCATTTTTCTCCGCCTGAGCAATCCGCTCCTTTGCCTCCTGCTCCGCAGTGGCTTTTCGCGCCTTGTTCTCATTTTCCGCCTTGTTAACGGTCTCAATGGCTTCCAGTGACATTCTTTGATCACCTTCTCTCCCAATGACTTAATATTTTCCATTATCATGCAATACCCGATTAGATTATATGGTATTTGCATCTGTAAAGCAAGGCCATTTTTTTATTCCGCATTCCTTTCCGGACATTTGTTCATACTTTTATAACAAAAATGGACAAACCGTCTTTGAAAATTTATTATATATGCCTATGTTTTTTCACAGACAAGCAGACATATCCTGTTCCAGAGGGAAGTGCCTCTAAAAGCGAAAAAAGCAGAACGCTTTCCATAAGGAAGCGCTCTGCTTGTATCAGTCAATGTTTTTTCTGGCCGCTGACCGCGCAAACCATCTCGTTGAGCTCCTTGCCGGTCTGGTCCATGGCGCGGGGCAGCTGAGAGAGGCCAACCTCGATCTTCCGCAATTCCGCGGTGACCTGAGCCGCAGTGGTGCCGAAAGCCCCGGCCATATCCTGATACTGTCTTTGGATGTCGGATACCAGTGCGTTCAGCCGCGCTGTGGTAGCAGACTCCAGCTCACTGGCCCGCCTCCGGGCCTGGCACTCGATGTCCCCCACTTGCGCCCGGACCTCCTGATAGGACTGCGCCTGAGGGCGCAGTTCCTCCAGCTCGGCAGAAAGGCTTTCGATCTTCTCTCGCAGCTCCTCCGCCTCTCTCCGTGCCGAATCTTCCTGCTTCCGCAGCGAAAGATCCAGCCTCTTTTGCAGGGCCTCATTTTCGGCACGGAGATCGTTGTTCTCCCGGCGAAGCGCCTCCTGAACATCCGTGTTCTCCTGCGCCGTCTTCTGAATGTACTGAATGACTTCCTCTTTGTCGAAGCCACCGAATGCAACGCTTTTGAAATTTTTTGTCTCCATTGTTGCCGCTCCTTCTCCGGGTCCCGCCCGCGCCTCCGCCGACGGCTTTCAGGTATGACGCCGCGCGCAGGCAAGTCTCTAAAAAAGCTTCATCCGCCGTGGCTCTTGCCATTGCGGTATATGCAAATATTATAGCATGCCATTTTTTTCTTTACAAGCCCTCATATAAAAAGTGAAAAGATTGTAAAAAAATGCTTGCATTTTGAAATCAACTATGCTAGTATAAATAAGCTGTTTGAAAACAGTGGTACGCGCCGTTAGCTCAGCTGGATAGAGCGTCTGGCTACGGACCAGAAGGCCGGGGGTTCGAATCCCTCACGGCGTACCAAAAAAGAAGTCTTGAGAAATCAAGGCTTCTTTTGTTTTTGCTTAGGACTGCAATGGATTAGAGATTCGTACTTGAATGAAGTTTATTCATATCAGAATAGCGTATGTCCAAAAATAATTGAAAAATTGCACACGAATTTGGACACAAAAATCACCCCTGTGAGAACCTAGCTGGTTCCCACAGGGGTGATTATCCTAGCAACACCGCTCACCATTCGATCAGAACGAGGGTGGTGTTTTATATAATTGATCAAATCAGTCAAGTTATTCTATACTGCCGTCTCCATCCCGACAGGCTGCAGCTTCCGGTCGAACCCGCAGCCCCGGTAAATAAATACTAGCGTCCGCACCTGCTCATGTGTCAGGTGCATATCTCCTTCTTGTGGAATAGTATAGGAGAGGGGTCGAGTCATGTACACAAAAATTACTAACCCAAGCATCGTTATTTTCGACGGCAAAACCGGCGAGCTTATTGGAACTGCAACATTCAAATTAACGGATGAATCGGAAAAAAAGCTCTTAAATCTACTAAATTACAATATACAGCCACCCTCTCTTACGCTGTTGGATGTAGATCTATACAAACCTTCCCCGAATTATACCCCGCCGATACCGTACAGTCCGTATGCACGCAATGGAACCATTTATGCGTTATTTACTGATGAATATACAGGTAACCCTGTTCCAGTAGAAATTCAGCTAAACTATAATGCGCGGGCAAGAGGAAACACAACAGGCAACCTATTTCATTTTGAAAGCGTAGAGTTTGGTGACATAGATATACAATCCGTGAAAATCATTTATTAAGTTAAAGTCCCGCCTTCAAGGTATTATCATCAGAGGCGGGACTTCTTCTGTTTATTTAGAAAGATATGTATGAGGACTATCAAAACGCGGATGCGACCGGGAAGAAGCACCTGCTGAAATATGTGGAAACCCGTTCTGATTCTTCGGAGGCGGATTCGAGATCTGCAACAGCTAGTCGGAGTTGGACAAGCGGAAATCCTAAGTTTCCTTATTGGCTGCGATAATTGCAAGGTTATCTCCAATCGCGCTGAAAAAGTTCGCAAGGACATTGGTTTGATCGGCTGTTAAGTCAGTTGAAATTGCTATAGCAATTGAAGAAGCCAATAAAACGAGGCTGCTGCCGGGCGGACATGGCGACATGGAACCACCTCCTCCAGTCATCATATGTGGAGGGCTTCCAAAAGGTCAATTGGTCAAGCTGCCGCCTGCCGAGCGGATAAAAAGGAATCCGCCACTTAATAGTGGCGGATTCCCTTGATTATTCCTTGAAGGTCTGGCATCCGGCACCATTGCCGCATCCGCAGTTTTCAATGGTAACTTCGCCAGCTTTGCATTTGCAGTTCTCATTGTGCTTGCAGTTAGTAGCTTTGCAGCTGATGTTGGTTGCGGGGCTTGCGGAAGCCTCATTTACGCTGTTAGTTGCACCGTTTGATGGGCGAAAAGAACGGCAGGAAGTTTGGCTGCTGGATTTCGCGCTTTCTCCCGAAACATCGATGGAAGACAGGCCGCAAAGGCCGGAACAGTTATAACCGCATGAATGCACGCTACATCCGAGATTACTCATATCTGGCAACACCTTTCCTTTGAATATGTACTTAGTCTTACTGAATAATTTGAAATTATGCAAAGCACCGAGCGAAAGCCATTGAGACCGAGACCGGTAGATCCGCTCCGGTACGCGGAAGGTCTCTCCATCCGAAATTCTCGCTGAATGCAGATAGAAAAATGTCTTGAAACAGACATGATATTGAAACTTTTGCAGATAATATGCTCAAAACGTATGAAAGGAGCAAATAACCATGTCTCAACTCAACCAAATGGAACTGCAGAACCTTCGCCATATGATTGGCGCACATGAGACTGCCTATCAGAAGATGCAGACCTATGCACAGCAGTCAACCGATCCTCAGGTAAGAGCCTTTTTTGAAAAGTCCGCGCAGAGTGCCAAGACCACAAAAGAAAACTTAATGACATTTTTAGGATAAGGAGGAACTTGTTTTGCACGAAAAAGAAATGGTTAACGACGCTCTGTCTGCCGTGAAAAGTGAGATGACATTCTACTCCAACGCGATTGCAGAGTGTTCAAATCAGAAGCTTAGATCCACAATTCAACAGATTCGCAACAGCTGTGAGACTTCTCAGTATGAACTTTTCCAGTTGGCCAGCTCCAAGGGGTATTATAAGCCCGCAGCGCAGGCCAGCGATACTGAAATCCAGCAGGTAAAGTCACAGGCTCAGTAAATTCTGCAAAACAGCATCTAAAGTGATTTGTTCTGTATTTTAATTTTGAGCGATTCAAGCTGACCGTTAACAACGGCCTGTGATAAGAAAGCAGTGAAACGCCCCGAAACCTGCCGCACGGCAAGTTCCGGGGCGTTTTAGGGCTCAAGGTTGCTTGGTCAGAGCCAAAGATTGTTCTCATAAGCAGCAAAGAAACTGACAATTTGTGGCATAGAATTGAATTTTTCAAAAATCACACTCCGAAACGGTGGGAATAAGATGGTCTGCCAGTATTTTTTTAGGAGGTACAGTTAATGGCGGATTTTGCAGTTTCCTTGACGCCGCTTCACTTTATATATCTGATCGGCGTCATCACCGTCCTGACCACAATGATTCTCAGGAAAGATACCCCCCTCGTCTGCATTGTGTTTTTATTTTTAATTGGCCTTGTGGCCTGCGGCACGCTGACGGGAGCGATTCAGTCCGTGTTTGCATCAATTCTATATGCGGCCAAGGAATTTATGGAAATTATTGCGACCATCGCGCTGATTACGGCGCTGTCCAAGTGCTTGTCGGACCTTGGCAGCGACCGCATCATGATGCGGTCCATGTCCACCGTGATGAAGAATTCGTACATATCGTGGTGGGTTCTTGGAATTACCATGCTGGTCTTCTCGCTGTTCCTGTGGCCGTCCCCGTCCGTAGCGCTGGTGGGTGCCATTCTTCTCCCGCTGGCGGTAAAGAAGGGGCTTAAACCGCTGGCCGCGGCTATGGCGCTGAACCTGTTCGGCCATGGCGTTGCCCTGAGCGGAGACTTTGTGATTCAGGGTGCGCCGGCCATCACCGCCTCGGCGGCGGGGATTGACACCCACCTCTTCATTTCTGAAGGCATGCCGTTGTTTTTGGTAATGAGCGTCACGACGGTGGTGTCCGCTTTTATCATCAATCGCAAGGAAATGGGGCAAACTGAAAGCGTTTCCGTGACTGCGGAGCAAAAAGAGAACACTGAAAATCGCTTTCCCCGGGCGGCAATGCTGCTGGCCATTTTGGCGCCGGCGGCATTTATTGCCGACGTGGTACTCATGGCGGTCTTTAATCTCAAGGGCGGCGATGCAACCAGTCTCGTCTCCGGCACTGCGGTCGTGGTACTGGTCATTGGTTCGGTGGCCGGGTTTGGAAAAGAAAGTCTGGATCGGTTCACAAATTATATTTCGGACGGATTTCTGTTTGCCATTCGTATCTTTGCACCTGTCATTATCATCGGCGCGTTTTTCTTCCTTGGCGGCAGTGGAATTACCACCATTCTGGGTGAGAAATACCAGAGCGGAATTCTGAACGACTGGGCCGTTTGGCTGGCCGGCGTTACACCGTTGAATAAATATGTGGTCACGCTGATTCAGATGGTCATCGGCGGACTGACCGGTTTGGACGGCTCCGGATTCTCCGGACTTCCGTTGGTGGGATCTCTGGCCAATACATTCGGCACCGCGGTCGACTGCTCGGTGCCGCTGCTGGGTGCGCTGGGACAAATCGCTGCCATCTTTATCGGCGGCGGTACCATCATTCCCTGGGGCCTGATGCCGGTGGCAGCCATCGCTAATGTGAATCCGCTGGAACTCGCGCGGAAAAACTTTGTTCCGGTTATGATCGGCTTCTTCTTCACTTTCTTGACCGCGTGCCTGCTGATTTAATGAGGAGGCAATGCTATGTGTGGAATCGCGGGATTTTATAACGCAAACAAAAACTATCTGACTGAGCGGGAGCGCTATACGGACATTTTGGAAAAAATGAACGTCGCCCAGCATCACAGAGGTCCGGACGACTGCGGTACGCTCCTGGATGCCCATGTCGGTCTGGCTCACACGCGGCTTGCAATCATTGACCTGAATACGGGCCGTCAGCCCATGTCCAAAACCATGGACGGACGAACCTGGACAATTGTATATAATGGGGAACTCTACAATACCGCCGAACTTCGCGGGGACCTTGCGGCCAAGGGGTGGACCTTTGAAACCACCAGCGACACGGAAGTGATTCTGGTGGGTATGATGGAGTATGGGTCTGAATTTGTGAAACGGCTCAACGGCATTTTTGCCTTTGCTGTCTACGACCCTGTACACGACAGGGCGACGCTGTTCCGGGATCGCTGCGGTGTAAAACCGCTCTTTTATACCGTGCAGGACGGGAATTTGATTTTCTCGTCGGAGATCAAGGGACTGTTTGTATTTCCCGGTATGAAGCCACGTCTGGATCGCCGGGGTCTCAACGAGATTTTCAGCATCGGCCCCGCAAAATCTTACGGTGTGGGCGTATTTCGCGACGTGGAGGAGCTGCTTCCCGGACATTTGCTCACGGCATCACCGGACGGAATCTCCGTGGAATGCTATTGGAAGCTGGTCAGCCGGGTTCATGAGGATGATTTCACGACCACAGTGGAGACCACCCGGGAGTTGGTGCTGGATTCCATTCGGCGGCAGATGGTCTCCGACGTACCGATCTGTACGTTCCTCTCCGGCGGGGTGGACAGCAGTCTGGTGACGGCCATCTGCGCGGAGGAGCTGAAAAAAAAGGGTGAGCAGCTCCGTACGTTTTCCTTTGACTTCACGGGAAACGACCGCAATTTCAAGCCCTCATCCTTCCAGCCGTCCCAGGACCGGCCCTATGCAGATCTTGTGGTTGACTATCTGAAAACGGATCACCGGTACCTGGAATGCAGTACGGAGGATCAGTTTGCCTGCCTGGAGGCTTCCGTGGACGCCCATGACCTTCCGTGCATGGCGGACGTGGACTCCTCACTCATTTATTTCTGCAAGGAGGCCAGCCGGTACAACAAGGTGGTTCTGACCGGCGAGTGCGCCGACGAAATTTTTGGCGGATACCCATGGTTCCACAAAAAGGAGTGCTTCGAGGCAGACACCTTCCCGTGGACCATGGATCTGGAAGCGCGCAAGGTACTGCTGCGGGATGATTTTCTGGATTATCTGGGGATGGACGACTATGTGGCCGAAACCTATCAGCGTTCGGTCGCCGAAACGCCCCGGCTGGCGCAGGATACACCGGAGGAAGCCCGCCGCCGCGAGATTGCCTATCTGAACATCCGGTGGTTCATGCAGACGCTATTGGACCGCATGGACCGCACCAGCATGTTCTCCGGACTGGAGGCCCGGGTGCCCTTTGCGGACCATCGGATTTTGGAGTACGTCTGGAATGTGCCCTGGGAGATGAAGACGAAAGACGGCGTCGTGAAGGCGCTGCTGCGCTCGTGCGGCGTCGGGCATCTGCCGGACTCGGTGCTATACCGCCGCAAATCCCCGTATCCCAAGACCTATGACCGGCAATATGAGACGTTGCTCTCCAAGCGAGTACGGGACATCATGGCGGATTCCAGTTCGCCCGTGCGGCAGTTTCTGGACCCCAAAAAGGTGGAAGTATTTCTTTCCAGTCCCTCGGATTACGGAAAACCGTGGTACGGGCAGCTGATGGCAGGACCGCAAATGCTGGCGTATATCATTCAGGTGAATTACTGGATGAAGAAGTGGAACATTGCCCTGCTCCCATAGCGGAGCCAAATTTCCAGTTCAGCCTGTTCCCTGCCGTGATTTAAGTTATCATGGTATAGCGTTGCCTCTTTTTGCGGGCACGGCGCATGATTTGGGGCAGCAATCAAATACTAAATCCGGGGTGATCATTTGGCTGACGGCAGCTCTTTGTTCGAGGAAATCGAGCAGCACTTGCTTTCTGACGAAAAGCCATCCCGCTTCCTGTCGGAGCTCGCCGGTTCCTCCGCACTGGGCGAGTATCCGTTCGACATGCTGAAACGGCTGCAACCAACGCCGCAATCCCCCCGGTACCATCCGGAGGGAAGCGCCTGGAATCACACTCTGCTGGTCGTGGACGAAGCCGCGGGGATCAAGACAAAAAGCGCCGATCCCCGCGCTTTCATGTGGGCTGCGCTGCTGCACGACATCGGCAAGCCCTCCACAACCGTTCGCAGAAACGGTAAAATCACATCCTATGACCACGATAAGGCGGGCGCTCTTCTCACAAGAGAGTTCCTTGGCGTTTTTACAGCGGACATGGACTTCATCGAGCGGACGGCCCAGCTGGTTCGCTATCACATGCAGATTCTGTTCGTGGGAAGAAACCTGCCTTTTGCCGATCTTGAGGGAATGAAGCGGAATACGGATGTCCGGGAGATCGCCCTTCTGGGGCTTTGCGACAGGCTGGGGCGGCAAGGGGCGGATCGACAGCAGGAGCAGGAAAATATCCGCACTTTTTTGGAAGTATGCAATTCGCAATCAGGAGGCAGGCTTCATAAAGCCGGACACGGACAGCGTGGACAGTTTCCGATACAGTTCAGACATGGCAACTCGGATGTACCTTACGGGCGGAAGCGGTAAAGCAGAAAAGCATGGTTCCCGGATACTTCCGGGAACCATGCTTTTTTATTCAAAGTTCAGGCCAGCAAACTGTTCCAGTTCCAGCCGTGTTCCGTGGGGATGGTCCCCAACCGCCACAGCGACAATCCGGTAATCCCCAGCAGCTTTGCGGCGTTCAGTTTAACCTGCACGCTGTCGTCGTTGTCGTACCAGACGAAGTAGCGGCTGCCGTCCTCTGTGGTATAGACCGCGTAGGGCTGCTGGTAGGTATCCGACCAGCCCGCTTCCGTGTCGGACTGATTCAGCCGCAGATACAGCGTCTCGTTGGAGGGATATACCGGTGTGCCGGAGAGCAGCTTTCCGTCAGCGCCGATCTTCCAGGCCATCGGCTTGCTGGAGTAGCCCAGAAGGAGCTTGGACGTATCTGCCACACCGGTGTTGGGGTCAGTCGCGGCCAGCAGCGAGGCGTACACCTGGTCGGCGGGGGCCGGCGCGGCGGTCTTATAATACTCCGTCCCCACATAGGCGGTCAGATCCGCGGCGTTGTAGTCATAGGCCATCAGGATCACCTTGTCGGCCAGCCGGCCGATGGCGGGGTAATCGTAGCCGTCGTAGTAGCTTCCAGTGGTCAAAACCGGGGAAACGCATACATACAAGCTCTTGCCAAGGGAATGTACTTTACCCGCAAGAGCGGTGATAAACGCGGTGAAATTCTCTTTTTGCGCGGCCCGCAGTCCCTCAAAATCAATGGTCACACCGTAATAGGGGTTCTTTCCGACTACGTTGTAGGTAACGGTCAGTTCATTTGTGATCTGCTCCACTGCCGCTTCCCTGCCGTTGGCCGAGGCCAGCAGGTCCCTCACTCCGCCGGAGACATCCATAAATACGCTGAGGTTCAGCGAAGTGCCATTGATATCCAGATTGCCGGTCACATCCTGATAGCTGCTGGGGACGGCGTACTCATTGCCACCCGCCGAGGTGGTGGACAGCAGAGCCGTCGTCCCGTTCCAGGTCATCCGGCTCCATCCGGCGCTGACCGCCGCCATCCCGTTCGACAAGCCGATTTGGCTGTATGAGGAGATGGCGTAAAATGCGTGGACGAAATCGACTTTCCTGTTCAGCTTTTCATAGATGCGCACCAGCATGGCCGCAGCCTGCGCCCGGGTGGCGGTGGCAGAGGGCGCGAAGGTGGTGGCGCTAGTGCCGGAGGTCATGCCGATCTGATAGGCTACGGCCACGTACCCCTTCCCCGCCGTCACGTCGGTAAACGGCAGGGAGACCTGCTTTCCCTCAATGGCGGCGGCGCCCTTCAGGCCCAGCGCCCGCACCAGCATTTCGGACATCTCGGCCCGGGTAATGGGGGCGTTGGGCCGGAAGGCCCCTCCGCCATCCACCACGTCGTGGGCAAGAGCTGTCTGCGCCGCGGAGTACCATGCGTGGGAGGCGGGCACATCGGTAAAGGTCGGCTGGGCCGGGGTCTCCGTGGCCCAGTTCATGGTCTTTGCCATCATCCGCACCAGCACCCCAGCAAACTGCCCCCGGGTCATGGAATCGGAATAGCCGAAGGATGTAGTGCTGTACCCGCCCATCAGACCGTAATCCACGGCCTTCTGCACCTCTGATGCAAGAGAGCTTTCGGCGGGAACGTCCTGAAAGGACGTGGCGAAGGCCATGGCCGAAACAGGCAGCGCCAGAGACGCCGACAAAGCGGCGGTCAGCAGCGCCGCAATAAATTTTTTCATTTGATTAATCGCCATCCTTTTCTTTCGTAAAAAATCATCTGAGGCGGGACGCATCCCGCCATACCGCAATTATAGCACCTTCAGCCGCTTCGTTCAAGTCATGGCCGGATGACGCCGATAATTTGGATAGGCCGGAGCAAAAGGTACTCATAGCTGTTCAGGGGGCGATTGTCAGCATCAAAGCTGTGAGCCGCCACCAGAATGTTCTCCGGGGCATAGGGCGGCTGCGCCGCCACCACCACCGGCGTATGCTGAAATCCCTGACCGGTGAAGGACAGCTGGACCACATCTCCGGGGCGTATTTCCGTCAGCAGACACTCCCGTCCCACCGGCCCCACAGAGGACTGCGGGCGGGTAAGGAAATTGAAAAAATACTCCACACCCGTCCAGGACGGAGATTTTCGGTTAGCGTCGATGTAGTACCAGCCAAACGTCGGAAGATAGTTCATAACGCCGGACCCGGCATAAACGCACTGGGAGGCGAAATTCGTACAGTCGCCGCCGATGCTGTCGTAGTTGTAAAAATCCGGGTTCCGTCCGTATGCCCACCGGTGGGCGTACGCTACCGCCGCCAGGCGGTCATAATCCTGTAAAAGGCACATAGGCACCCCTCCCCTGCCCTCAGACTATGTTAAGCGGACGGGAAACGTGAAAAAAAGCAGGGAGACAAAGGTCTCCCTGCTTTCATGCTGAAATGATGCTTATGCCTTGTGATCGCAGCCCAGAACGTCCACAATCTTGTGGGCGACCATCTCCTTGATGGCCTGACGGGCGGGCTTCAGGTACTGGCGGGGGTCAAAGTCGGCGGGAGCCTCCGCAAAGTGCTCGCGGATGCAGGCCGTCATGGCCAGACGCAGATCGGAGTCGATGTTGATCTTGCACACGGACAGCTCCGCGGCATGGCGCAGCTGGTCCTCGGGTACGCCGACAGCGCCGGGCATATTGCCGCCAAATTTGTTGATCTTCTCCACAAACTCCTGAGGCACGGAAGAAGAACCGTGCAGCACGATGGGGAATCCGGGCAGACGCCGGGAGACCTCCTCCAGCACGTCGAACCGCAGCTGGGGCTTGGTGCCGGGCTTGAACTTGTAAGCGCCGTGGCTGGTGCCGATAGCAATAGCCAGAGAGTCGCAGCCGGACTTGGTGACAAACTCTTCCACCTCTTCGGGGTGGGTATAGGAGGAGTCCTCAGACTTGACCTTTACATCGTCCTCAATGCCGGCCAGAGTGCCCAGCTCCGCCTCGACCACCACGCCGTGGTCGTGGGCGTATTCCACGACCTTTTTGGTAATCTCAATGTTCTCGGCGAAGGACTTGCCGGAGGCGTCGATCATGACGGAGGTGAAGCCGCCGTCGATGCAGCTCTTGCAGGTCTCAAAATCCGGACCGTGGTCCAGATGGAGTACGATGGGGATATTGGGGCACTCAATGACCGCAGCCTCCACCAACTTCAAAAGGTAGGTGTGGTTGGCATAGGCCCGGGCGCCCTTGGACACCTGAAGGATCAGGGGAGCGCTGAGATCACGGGCAGCCTCGGTAATCCCCTGCACGATCTCCATATTGTTGACATTGAATGCGCCGATAGCGTAGCCGCCGTCATAAGCTTTCTTGAACATTTCGGTTGATGTGACCAGTGGCATATCAATCATCTCCTGTCAAAATTATCAGTTTTCCCCGTCTTCCGGCGCCGCCGGAGTCCCAAATTCGCCGCTCTGGTGAAGAAATCCAGTTCAGTACCAATTAAATTAGAGGAAAACGATTTTCTTTTATGATAATATCACAGAAAAAATAAAATGCAAGTATTTACAATTATATTTTGTCATGGTAAGATAATTTTGCCAATATGTACAAGACAAACCCGGTTTTCCGGGATGAAAAATCAGGAGGTAAAATTCATGAGTGAACTGAAAGGTGCCTGCATTCTGGGCCAGTCCGGCGGCCCCACTTCCGTCATCAACGCCAGTGCATACGGCGTCATCGCCACCGCTCTGAAGTCTTCCAGCATCACAGCGGTCTATGGCGCGGAGCATGGAATCAAGGGCGTTCTGAACGACCGCCTGTTCGACATGAGCAAGGAGGATCCCGGTGAGCTGGAGCTTCTAAAATACACGCCTTCCTCCGCTTTGGGTTCCTGCCGCTACAAGATGGCGGACCCCGACGTGGACGACACCGACTACAAGCGTATTCTGGAGATCTTCAAGAAGTATGACGTGCGCTATTTCTTCTACAACGGCGGCAACGACTCCATGGACACCTGCAACAAAATTTCAAAGTATATGCAGAAGGTCGGCTATGAGTGCCGTGTGATGGGCGTACCCAAGACCATCGACAACGACCTTTACGGCACGGACCACTGCCCCGGCTACGCCTCCGCCGCCAAGTATATTGCCACTAGCTGCATGGAGGTCTATCAGGACGCTCGGGTGTATGACACCGGGATGGTCTGCGTCATTGAGATCATGGGCCGTCACGCCGGATGGCTGGCCGGAGCGGCAGGTCTCGCCACGGCCTACGGCGCAGGTCCCGACCTGATCTACCTGCCGGAGACGGACTTCAACATGGACGAATTCCTGGCCGATGTGGACCGCATATATAAGGAGAAGGGCAACTGCATGGTGGCGGTGTCCGAGGGAATCCACTATGCCGACGGCACCTTTGTCTCCGAGGCAAAAACCTCCTCCACCGACGGGTTCGGCCACGCCCAGCTGGGCGGCCTCGCCGCCACCCTCGCCGCTGCTGTCAAGGAGAAGACCGGCGCAAAGGTCCGGGGCATTGAGCTGAGCCTTTTGCAGCGCTGCGGCGCGCATCTGGCCTCAGAGACCGACATCGAGGAGTCCTTCATGTCCGGCAAGGCGGCCGTGGAGAACGCGGTCAACGGTATTTCCGACAAGATGGTGGGCTTCGTGCGGACCGAGCGAGACGGCCGCTACGTCTGCAAGACGGAGCTTTTGAACCTGACCGACGTTGCCAACGCGGAGAAGAAGGTTCCCCGGGAGTGGATCAATGAACGGGGCAACGGCGTGGAAAAGCCCTTTATCGACTATGCGCTGCCCCTGATTCAGGGCGAGCCGAAGCTGCCGAAGCAGGACTCCCTCCCCCGCTTTGCAAAGCTGAAAAAGGTGCTGGCGAAATAAGCACAATGACGCCGCGCCCCGCTCAAAAGAGCGGGGCGCGTATAATCAGGAGAGCAAACCATGCAGATTTACTGGATTTTTATCATTATTGCCGTCTTCGTGTTGATTTTTTCAGGCAAGATAGATGCAGCGGCAAAGGCTGACAAAAAGCTAAAAAAATTACTTATTGGGGCTTGTATCCTTTTGGTTGTAGCGAATACGATACTGATCGTAATTTCGCTGAAAGCCTTATAAGCCAACGGGCATTTAGCTCTCCAAAGCCAGATGACTTTGGAGAGCTTTTCATTTCCTTCAAAGCATTCACCCACTTTGTTCATTTGTTCTTCTGATAGATGGCCCACAGCCCGTCCATCAAAAGATACTTGTCGTAGACGATCTTGTTCCGGCAATACTTGACGATGACCGGCGCGTTGCCGCCGGTGGCCACCACGCTGACGGTTTTCCCGTTAAACTCCTCCCGAATGCGGTCAATCACACCGTCCAGCATTCCAGCGGTGCCGTAGACAATGCCGGAACGCATACAGTCCTCCGTATTCTTGCCGATCAGTGTCTTGGGATGCTGGAGGGAGATGGCGGGGAGCTGCGCCGCCCGGCGGCTCAGCGCCTCCAGCGAGACATTGACCCCCGGCAGCAGGAGTCCGCCCTCGTAGGTGCGGTCATGGGAGATCACACCGATGGTGGTTGCGGTGCCCATGTCGATGGTGACAATGGGCGCCGGAAATTTTTCAAGAGCCGCTACCGCGTCCGCCACAATGTCGGCCCCCATCTGGGTCTGAAAGTCCATGCGGATATTCAGTCCCGTTTTGACGCCCGGTCCGACCACCATGGGCGGCTTGCCCAAGAGGCGGGCCACCGCTTTTTCCAGCATGAAATTCAGCGGCGGCACCACGCTGCACACGATGGCCCCGCTGACGTCCTTCAAATCGTAGTGATACAGCGCGAATACGTTCATCAGGTCGATGCTGAACTGATCTGCCATTCTGCGACCGTCCGTGTCCAGCGTGGCCAGAAATTTCAGCTCCCCGTCCGCGCCGAACAGCCCCACGGACGTATTGGAATTTCCAATGTCGATGGCTAAAAGCATACGCATCCTCCCCCTGTCTAATGTTTCTATGGTATCACGTCCGGCTTTTTCTTGCAAGGGGAACCACACTCTGTTATAATGATTTCAAAAGTCGAACAAATGTTGCCTTAGCCAAATTGCTGAATTTGAGAGGAGCTTTCGCCATGGACACGATCTTTACGCTCTCTTCCCCGCTGGGTCCCCTGCATCTCGCCGCCGATGGCGCGGCGCTGACCGGGTTATGGCTGGAGGGGCAGAAGTACTTCGCCGCCACCCTCACCGGTGGAGAGCAAACCGCTGAGCTACCGATATTTGACGAGGTCCGGCGCTGGCTGGACGCTTATTTTTCCGGGGAAGACCCAGGCCCGCTCCCCCCGCTGGCCCCCCGAGGCAGTGCGTTCCGCCAGGAGGTCTGGAAGCTGCTGCTGGAGATCCCTCGGGGCGAGACCACCACCTACGGCGCGCTGGCGGAGTCCCTGCGAGCGGGGGGTGTGGCTGCGTCGGCTCAGGCCGTGGGCGGAGCGGTGGGCCATAATCCCATCTCCATCCTCATCCCCTGCCACCGGGTGGTGGGAAGCGGCGGCTCCCTCACCGGTTATGCCGGTGGCCTGGACAAAAAGCAAAAGCTGCTGGAGTTGGAGGGCACGGACCTCTCCCGGCTGTATATGCCGGTTGAAAATGGACAGTCCCGGAAAGCCGCAGAGTAAAGCGCCATGCCGTGTCAAGCGCACTGATTTCGGACAAAATATTGCGGGTTTGCACACGCAGGCAGAGGAAAGCACTTTGTGCTTTCCTCTGCCCTTTTATATTACAGAATAATGCAGATCAGCCCTCCGCTGCCTTCGTTGATGATGCGGGTCAGTGTCTCCTGCAGTTTCTTCCGGGCGTCGTCCGGCATCCGCTGGAGCTTGTTTTGCAGATCCTCGCTGACCAGCTCGTGGAAGCTGCGGCCGAAGATGTTGGACTGCCAGATCTTGCTGGTGTCTCCCTCGAACTGCTGCAAGAGGTAGTTCACCATGTCCTCAGACTGCTTTTCGTTCCCCACGATGGGGCTGACCGCCGTCTCAATGTCGGCTCGGATCATGTGGATGCTGGGGGCGCTGGCCTTCAGGCGGACGCCGTACCGTCCTCCCTGCTTCATGATCTCCGGCTCCTCCAGTTTCAGCTCGTCGATGCCGGGAACAACAATGCCGTAGCCGTTTTCCCGCACATCGTGGAGCGCCCCGGCCACCTTGTCGTATTCCGCCTTTACCGTTGCCAACCGGGTCAAAAGGCTCATTAGATCCCCGTCATCCGCCACAGAGAAGCCGGACTGCTCCGAAAGCGTCTTGTAGAACAGTTCCCGCGGCAGACTCAGCTCCGCCGAGGCGACGCCGGTCCCAAGGTCGATGCCGGTGAGCTTGGCGTTGCTGATGCTTTCCCTCTGGCCCAGAGCGGCGATCACGCTGTCGATCTCCCGAATGTGGTGCAGCTGAGCCGTCCCCTCTCGGACCGCGCAATACAGTCCCGCCTTGATGGGGTGCTCCCCCGGGAGGGCGTCCACCCATGCGGGCAGAAACAGGTCCAGCTCCTGCATGGGGAACTCGTACAGCACGGCTTTGAGAATATCAGCCACCGCCGACTCGTCCAGTTCCAGACAGTTCACCGCCATACAATTTACGCCGTACCGGGAAGAAATATCCTTTGTCACCGCCTGTGTCCGATCGGATTTCGGCGCGTCGGAGTTCACCAGGACGATAAACGGCTTGCCCAGCTCCTGCAATTCCCGGATGACCCGTTCTTCGGCCTCCAGATAGTCCTCCCGGGGAATATCCGAAATGGACCCGTCGGTGGTGACCACGATGCCGATTGTGGAGTGTTCCGCGATGACCTTCCGGGTGCCGATCTCCGCCGCCTCCGTCATGGGGATCTCGTGGTCGTACCAAGGGGTGGTCACCATGCGGGGCTGGTCGTCCTCCGTGGACCCAATGGCCCCCCGGACCATATACCCCACGCAGTCGATCAGCCGTACGGAGAACGCCGCCCCGTCGGGCAGCTGCACCTGAACGGCCTCCTCCGGTACAAATTTTGGCTCCGCCGTCATGATGGTCCGGCCCGAGCCGCTCTGGGGCAGCTCGTCTCTGGCCCGTTCACGGCGGTAGACATTATCGATGTTGGGGATCACCTGCGTCTCCATAAACCGTTTGATAAAGGTGGATTTTCCTGTGCGTACCGGTCCTACCACGCCGATGTAGATGTCACCGGCGGTCCGGGTGGCAATATTCTGATAGATGGTCGTATTCATAGCATCCCCCGTCCTTCTTGCAATCCTGCTTCCACTTTATGTCCGACCCCTGACAAGTATGACAGGCTGAAGCACTGAAAAACAAACGAAGAAATCTGATTTCGCTTTAAAAAGAGAAAAACGGCAATACGGTCCCAGACTTTGCGCTATTTGTGGAAGTTTACAAAAATTCATCTATTTTTTTACAGTAATTTTTTATATCTTATATTTACAGTATCGGTTTATCCTGATAAACTGATAGCGTATTGAATTAGAGGGTGGTGCCCTCAGTTTTGGAGGATTTATGATGAATATGAAAAAGATTCTCGCTCTGCTGAGCGCGGCGGCTGTGATGAGTTCCCTGGCTGCCTGCGGGACCTCTGCTCCCGCGGCAAGCGCAGCTTCCGGTTCCGCGTCTTCTTCCGCAGCGGCGTCCGCGTCCGGCAGCGCGGAGCGCACCACGTTCACCGTGGGCTTTGATGCGGAGTACCCCCCCTACGGCTACAAGGCCGACGACGGAAGCTATGTGGGCTTTGATCTGGACCTTGCGCAGGAGGTCTGTGATCGCAACGGCTGGGAGCTGGTCCGTCAGCCCATCGACTGGAACTCCAAAGACATGGAGCTGGATGCGGGTAACATCGACTGCATCTGGAACGGATTCACCATGACCGGCCGTGAAAATGACTATACCTGGGTCGGACCCTATGTAAACAACTCCATTATGTTTGTCGTGAACGCCGGCAGCGGCATCACTGACGCGTCCCAGCTGGCCGGTCATCCCGTGGTGACTCAGTCCGGCTCCTCTGCTCTCACCGCCCTGACCGACGACCCGGGCGACGGCAGCAACAACGAGAATCTGACCCTGGCTGCCTCCTTCTCCGCACTGGATGAGGTCCCCGACTACAATACCGCGTTCATGAATCTGGAGTCCGGCGTGGACGACGCCATCGCGGTGGACATCGGCGTTGCCAATTACCAGCTGAAGACCCGCGGCTCCGACAAGTTCATGATGCTGGAAAAGCCCCTCTCCACCGAGCAGTACGGCATCGGATTCAAGAAGGGCAACACAGAGCTGGCCGACCAGGTGAAGGCCACGCTGGATAAGATGTGGGCTGACGGCACCTTTATGAAGATCGCCACCGCCGCCGCGGAGAAATACGACGCGCCGGAGCTGGCCGACATGATCTGCTACGGAAAATAATCAATGCGCTTCCAAGAGGGCGGCGGGTCTCCCCGCCGCCCTTTTCATGAGAACAGCAAGGAGAGACATCTATGGATTGGGGCAATATCGTTCAACAGCTGATCTATCTTTGGGTTCAATATCTGGTACCCTTAATGAATATCCTTCAACAGCTGCTGGTGGGCCTGTGGGCCGCTGTGCAGCTCTTTGCGCTGACGCTGGTGTTCTCCCTGCCGCTGGGTCTGCTGGTGGCTCTGGGGCGAATGTCCTCCTGGGCGCCACTGCGCCGTCTGGGTTCAAAACCGGAGTCAACCGGAAAAGCACTGGGCAAAACGATACTGGGACTGCGGAGATTCAAGCCCGTGCAGCTGATCGTCAAGTTTTTCATCTCCATTCTCCGGGGCACGCCGCTGATGCTCCAGATGATGGTGGTGTATTTTGGGCCTTACTATGTGTTCCATGTGAGCCTTTCGGGGTACTCCCGCCTGCTGGCGGCTGTGATCGCGTTTTCCATCAACTACGCCGCCTACTTTGCCGAGATCTACCGCTCCGGCATCCAGTCCATTCCCCAGGGACAGTATGAGGCGGCGCAGGTGCTGGGGTACAGCCGGGGTCAGACCTTTTTCAAAATTATCCTGCCCCAGATGGTGAAGCGGGTTCTCCCCGCCATCACCAATGAGGTCATCACCCTGGTCAAAGACACGTCGTTGGCCTTTGTCATCGCCTATCAGGAGATGTTCACCATCGCAAAGCAGATTTCCGCAGCCAAGACCACCATCATGCCGCTGTTTGTGGCGGGGGTGTTTTACTTCATTTTCAACAGCGTCGTGGCCTGGATCATGGAGCGTATTGAAACGCGCATGAACTATTATAGCTGAGGAGATGTCCTGCAATGAAAGTCATGGAACTGAGCAACGTCCGCAAGTCCTTTGACGGAGAGTCGGAGGTCCTGAAGGACATTTCCATCGGCGTGGAAAAGGGCGAGGTGGTGGCCATCATCGGCCCCTCCGGCTCCGGAAAGTCCACGCTGCTCCGCTGCGCCACGCTGCTGACGGAGATGGACGGCGGCGAGCTGTCCTACTCCGGGGAAAAGGCCGCGTGGAACGACGAGGGCGGAAAGACGGTTTACGCCAGGGATCTCAAAAGTATCCGAAGCCGTTTCGGCCTGGTATTTCAAAATTTCAACCTCTTTCCCCACTACACCGTCCTCAAAAATCTGACGGACGCGCCCGTCAGCGTCGGGGGCCGAAGCAAGGCGGAGGCGGAAACCACAGCCCGGGGTCTGCTGGCAAAGATGGGCCTTTCCGACAAGGCGGACTGCTATCCCTGCCAGCTTTCCGGCGGACAGCAGCAGCGGGTGGCCATCGCCAGAGCGCTGGCCATGAATCCTGAGATTTTGTTTTTTGACGAGCCTACCTCCGCTCTGGACCCCGAGTTGACCGGCGAGATTCTGAAGGTCATCCGTCAGCTGGCTCAGGAGAAAATGACCATGGTGATTGTCACCCACGAGATGGCGTTTGCCCGGGACGTGGCCGACCGGGTGATCTTCATGGACGGCGGCGTCATCGTGGAACAGGGCGACCCAAAAAAGGTTATCGGTTCGCCGAAGGAGGAGCGGACAAGGCAGTTTTTGGCCCGGTTCGCCAACTGAGGGCGCAGTCAAAGATAAAGCGGTCCGGCATTGCCGGACCGCTTTTATGTCGCTTTGTGGCTTTACGCCCGCTTCCGTGGAATCAGCAGCAGCTTTTCATCCGGCACACCGTCCTCCTCCTCCAACTCGTTGGCGGCGAGGATGGTGGAGATGGTGGTGTTGTACCGTTTGGCCAGATCCCACAGCGTCTCCTGCTTTCCCTTGCACCGCAAGACCAGAGAAGGCGCGCCGCTGAGGTCCTTGGGCGTTTCGCTGCTGACTTTTGCGGCGGAAACGCAGACTCGTTTTTTACGAGAGACCGCCTCCGCGCGGAACTCCACTGGGAACCGGACCTCGATGCCCCGGTCGCCCAGGCTCCCCTGCACTTCCTCGGCGCAGAAGGCGTGGGCGGTGACCCGGCAATCCTCTGGCAGCTCCAGCTGACAGCTGACGTCGATGCTTCGCTCCGCCACCAGCGCCGCGCCGCCCTCGTCCAAATACAGCGCCCGGATGGCAACGGCGGAACGGAGCGTGACACCGCCGCCCTCCCGGTTGACGGACACCGCGCCTGGAATGGCTGAAAGGGATAGAATCGATTCCGTGACCACGCCGATTTCCAGCACCTCCCGCACCGTCTGACGGCGGATCAGTGTCTCCGCTAAATCGCAGAATTGCATTGGCTTGGCGTCGTAGCTCAGGTCATAGGCCGTGCTGTACAGGTCGCACAGAAGCGTCGCGTCCTGCTCCTGACGCAGCAGCGCCGCGGCGTGGAGATAAAGCGTTACGGCGATCTTCCGGTTGTCATGGTCGCCGTCCACCTGAATGTCGGTTCCGGTGAGTTGGAGCCTGACCGTGGCGACGGAGCCCTCTGCGGCTCCCTCCACCTCCATAATCTGGGAAAACGGAAGTTCACCGGAGGTGGAGCAACACTTCCCCTCCGGGGAGCGATACAGGAGGGTCACGGTGAAAAGACCCTTCAGAATCAGCTTGCTGCCCACGACCTTTGCCTCCGTCACGCAGCTGCACACCCGGCTGGACAGAATCTCCGCAGCCCCCGCCCTGCCCGGTGACAGGTCCAACTCATCAGAAAATGTAAAATCCTTCTCAACAATATGTGTCAGGGCGGTGGTGTGCTGAACCTCCTGCCGCTTTTGAATACACAGCGCATTTTCCGCCTCCGCGTCGGTACAGAATTCCGTCGCCGTGCGGCGGTAGCCGGTGAGGCGGGTCACCAGCTTGCAATGGGTAAAGACCTTACGTGGGTTCAGAGCTCGGGTCTCCAGCAGTTCCGGTTCCGTCTCTGCCAACAGCACCACACACTCCGGCATGGCTTTGGCATCCGACTCGGCGGAAAAGGGCATGGCGAAATCCAGCGTACGGACGCCGCTCTCCCCGTCCGGGGTGTAAAGCACCGTAACCCGTATGGTGCCGGAAACCTCTGCCTTACCGTCCCGCAGCTCCCGACTGTGGAGATATACTTTGCCCTCCGTGTCAATGATGCGGGCGATGTCGGGGCAGTAATCCGGCACGATTGTCTCCGCCGTCTCCTCCTGCGTCAGCGTCAGCTCGCCGCCTACGTCATAGGCGTCGAAGCGGGCCTTTTTCAATTCCAGTTCCATTCAGACCATCCTTTCCCGGCCATTGTGATTCTGGCGTATCCTATGCCGGGAAACGGTCGGTTATTCCTTGATTCCGAACAACCGGCGCAGCAGTCCACACAGCGCTTTGGGCGACTTCCAGACGACGATTTTCATAAGACGCACTCCTTTTTCAAATAAGACTCATCTCAGCGCCGAAGACAGGCGCATCCGCAGGCAATCAGAAGAAGCGCGACAATAAACATCAGGCATCCTGTCGGAAAGACCGACGCAACCAGAATGCCAAATCCAAGCGCAACCGCGCACCTGCCCAGCCAACAGCCTCCGCCTCGTCCAAACCACATATCCGCCGCACCTCCTCCCGTACTCCAGTATATACGAGGGAGAGGAAAAGCGTGCGGGTCGGGATACCGGGAGCGACGGAGAAATTTTTCATGAACCGGGAGCAAATAAGCGCGGATACCGCCAAAGCGGTATCCGCGCTTATCTTACTTTTTCTGTTCCTCCCACTCTTTCAGAGGCTTCAATTCCTCGTAAAGCCGAAGATAGCTGTCGTGGCGGCTCTTTTGGAGGTCGCCGTTTTTCAGTGCCTCCAGCACCACGCAGCCCTTTTCCTTTGTGTGGCTGCACCCCACAAACCGACATCCGGAAAGAAAAGGCGCAAAGTCCGGGAAAGTTTCCGGCAGACGCTGCTTCAGTTCAAAATCCAGCTCGTCGGTGTCAAAGGAGGCAAAGCCGGGAGAATCCACCACATCCGCGCCGCAGTCCAAATGGTAAAGCTCGATATGCCGGGTGGTATGCCGTCCGCGGCCCAGCGCCTGGCTGATCTCGCCCACCTGAAGATGATACTCCGGGTCCAGCGCATTCAAAATGCTGGATTTCCCCACGCCGGAGTTACCTGTAAAGGCGGAAAGCTTTCCGGTTATCAGGGGTTTCAGTTCCTCCATCCCCTCTCCCGTCTCCGCGCTGACGCGGACGGTGGGGAATCCGGCGGCGCGGTAGATGTGGTACAGGCTGTCGGCGCTGTTCAAATCGCACTTGTTCAGCGCCACCACTATGTGACAGCTCTTCAGTGCCGCGATGGCGGAGAGCCGGTCGATCAGATAGGGGTCGGTTTTGGGGAGGGCTTCCGAGGCGATCACGACGATCTGATCCACGTTTGCCACGGCGGGGCGGAGAAAGGAGTTTTTCCGGGGTTTCACAGTCTCCACGATTCCCTCGCCGTTTCCCAGCTCCAGAATCTCTACCCAGTCCCCAACCAAGGGAGAAATTCCCTCTCTGCGGAACTTTCCTCTGGCGCGGCACTGGAGTATCTCCCCGTCGGTCTCCACGTAATAAAATCCGCTGAGTGCCTTTTTAATCCGGCCCTCACCCATTGAAATCCACCGTGCGCGTCTCGAAGAGCTCATCATCGTAATAGACCTGCACCGTCCCGGAGCCGGACCCGTACAAGTCCAAAGGAATCGTCCCTTGGCTGCAATTCACGTTACCCTCATAGGCCGATTGCCCGTTCAGAAGAACCACCATATGAACTGTTTCCCGTCCGTCCTGCGGCAGGGAGAAGGTAACGGACTTGGCGACGGTGTTCCCTCCGGGATTCTGTGTACCGGCCGGACCTTTGCTGACAGAGAGAGTGATTGGGTCTCCCACATAGGCCTGCGTTCCATTCTTAATGTCCTGATCCACCACGGTTCCGGCGGGCTCATCGCTGTCCACGTCCTTCTCGGTCACTTTCAGTCCCATGGTTTCGGCTTGCTTCTTTGCCACATCAAAGGAGACATTCACAAACGAGATCACGGTGATCGGCGTTTTCTCCGGCCCTGTGCTGATGACCAGCGTCACACTGTCGCCCTTTTTCAGGGGAGTCCCCGCCTCCGGCTCCGTGCGGATCACGCAGTCTACACCCACATCGCTGCTGCTCTCCTCTTTGGTTTCAAGGTTCAAGTCCAGCTCGCTGATTAGGTTTTTCATGGAAACCTTGGCAATCTGAGAGGTCTGTCCGGTCAGGTCCAGCATATTGTCGGTTTTCACCCCGGCGCTGATGGTCACATTAATGACAAGGTCGCTCTTTTTGGTCATGCCCTCTGTCGGGTCCTGCTTGATAATAACGCCCTCGGGCGCATCGTCATATACGGAGTCCACGACGTTGATCTCAAAAATTCCGGCCACCTCCGGCAGCTGTTTGGCCTCGTCCTCCGTATAGCCCATCACCTTGGGGACGGTATAGGTCTCCCCCGCCTCCATAGAGCTGAACACCGCTCTGGCCAGGAAGAAGATTGCCAACAGTGCCACCACAACAATGCCGATGATCATAGCCGTGCGTTTTTGGGGAGACACCTGTCGGGCCGGTTTCCGGGAGAGCTCCCGGTCGTAACTCCGGTCGTAATTTCGGTCATAGTTCCGATCGTAATCCCGCGCGGATTCCCGCTCCCGGAGCGTCTCCCTGGACGGATGGTGCTGTGCGGCGGCCACGGCACCGGTGTGGAGCAGGCGGGTAGGCTCATCGGGTTCCTCCGGGTGCAAGTCCTTGGGATCAATGTCCAGATCCACGCCCGGGTTTTTGCGGAACGCGTCCAGATCGGCGATCATGGCTTCTGCAGAGTCGTACCGCCGGTCCCGGTCCGGGGCCATGGCTTTCATGCAGATCAGCTCCAGCGGCCCCGGGATATCGGGATCGATCTCCCGAGGAGCCAGCGGGATGGAGCTGAGGTGCTGGATTGCCACGGAGACGGCGGAGTCCCCTTCAAAGGGCAGGCGGTTGGTGAGCATTTCATAGAGCACCACACCGGCAGAGTAGATGTCGGAGCGGGCGTCGGTTCGATCACCGCGGGCCTGCTCGGGAGAGATATAATGCACGGAGCCAAGGGCCTCCTGCGTCAGCGTCTGGGCAGAGTTTTCCAGACACGCAATTCCAAAATCGGCCACCTTCACGCTGCCGTCCCGCAGGACCATTATATTCTGAGGCTTGATGTCCCGGTGGACGATGCCCCGGCTGTGGGCGTGGGAAAGGCCCCGCATGATCTGGGTGATGAAGTGCAAAGACTCCCGCCAGTCCAGCTTTCCCCGCTTTTCCATGTACTGCTTCAGGGTAATACCGTCGATAAGCTCCATAACGATATATTCCACGTCGTCGCTCTGGGACACATCGTACACAGAGACGATGTTGGGGTGGGACAGCATGGCGACCGCTTTGGATTCCGCGTGGAACCGGCGACGGAACTCCTCGTTCTGCGCCAGATCGCTCTTCAGTATTTTGACCGCCACCAGCCGGTTGAGGCGATGACACTTGGATTTGTAGACGACGGCCATGCCGCCGGTGCCGATCCGTTCCAGAATCTCATAGCGATTATCCAGCATTTTTCCGATATAGGGATCCACCATGTCACATCGCCTCCTTTTCGTCGTCCTTCCGCATCAGCACCGCGGTCACATTATCCTTGGCCCCCCGGCTCTTTGAAATTTCCAGCAGTCTTGCAAGACAGGCCTCTCCCGTCTCGTCGTGGTTTACCTCATCCAGCATTTCCTGATCCGTCACGGTGTCCACCAGCCCGTCGCTGCACAGCAGGAGAAATTCTCCCCGCTTCATCGGGCATATGTAGCCGTCGCACTCGATCTGCGCATCCGGCCCCAAAGCCCGGGTAATGAGGTTGCGGTTGGGATGGCGGCGGGCCTCCTCGGCGGTGATATCGCCCCGCTCCACCATGCTCTCCACCAGAGAATGATCCCGCGTCACACGGACAATAGCCTCCGGTGTGATGTGATACGCCCTGCTGTCGCCCACGTTGCTGACCACTGCACCGCCGCCGTAACTGACAGCGGCGACCAACGTCGTTCCCATGTTGCGGAATTCTTCGCTTTGCTGCGCCGCCTCCCGTACCGCTCGGTTGGCAAGAGACACCGCAAAGGACGACGCCTCCCGCAGCTGCTGCGGCGTCATCTCCAGCGTCAGCACCTTTTCAAGCTCTCTCACATAAGTATCCACTGCAATATAGCTTGCCTGCTTACCGCCGGCGGTGCCGCCCATGCCGTCGCAGACCACGCAGACGGTGTATCCACCGTCCGTCTCCTTCACAGCATAAGCATCCTGATTATCCTTGCGGACAAGGCCCACGTCCGTGATACCCCAGACCTGCATGTCGATCACTCCCCTTTCTGTTCTTCCATGGCCTTCCGGCGGAGCTGTCCGCAGGAAGCGTCGATATCCCCGCCCAGACTCCGCCGCACTGTGGCGGTAAGCCCATGGTCTTCCAGTCGTTTTTGAAACGCCGCGACCCGCTTTGACGGCTTGAACGGGCTTTCCACCACATCGTTCAGCGGGATCAGATTCACATGGCCCGGCATTCCCCGGACCTTCTCCGCGATAAGGTCGGCCTGCCAGTCGCGGTCGTTCACGCCGTCGATCATGGCGTATTCAAAGGAGATACGCCGTCCCGTCTTCTCAAAGTATCGATGACAGGCGGCGAACAGGTCCTCCACGGGGTACGCCCGGTTCACCGGCATAATTCTGGTACGCGTCTCATCGTCCGGCGCGTGAAGGGAAACCGACAGCGTCAGCTGCAAGCCAAGGTCCGCCAGACGCTGGATGCCGGGTATAACGCCGCAGGTAGACAGAGAAATATGCCGCATCCCAATGTTCAGTCCGTCCGGGTGGTTCACCAGCTCCAGAAATTTCAGGACGTTGTCCAAATTGTCCATCGGCTCTCCAATGCCCATCAGCACGATGTTGGAGATGGGTAGGCCGGAGTCCTTCTGCGTGAAGATCACCTGATCCAAAAGCTCCGCGGGCGTCAGGTCCCGAACCTTTCCGGCGATGGTGGACGCGCAGAACGCGCACCCCATCCGGCACCCCACCTGAGAGGAGATGCAAACGGTGTTCCCATGGTGATACTGCATCAAAACAGATTCAATACAGTTGCCATCGCCTAGCTCCCATAGGTATTTTATGGTGCCGTCCAGTTTGGAGACCTGTTTGCGGACGGCCTTTGGCGGCATAAGTACGCAGCTCTCCTTCAGCTTTTCCCGGAGGGGTTTCGGCAGATTCGACATTTCGTCAAAGGAGACGACACCTCTGTGAAGCCAGGTGAACACCTGCTTTCCGCGAAACGCAGGCTGCCCCATGGCCTTTAAGGTTAGGGTCAGTTCCTCCTGCGTTTGTGATTTCAAATCGGTCATAGAGAAAGATCCTTTTCGTTTCGCCGCAGGCGGCAGATGTAAAACCCGTCGGTGCTGTGGCGGTGGGGCCAGAGCATCAGCTCCCCCGACTGCGCCCCTATCGGCGCGGGCAGAGTAAATGTTTCCTGGGAAAATTCCGAGTGTCCGGAGAGAAAGCCTTCCACCACCTGACCGTTTTCCTCCGGCAGAATTGTGCAGGTGGAGTAGATCAGTACGCCGCCGGGCTTCACGTACCGCGCGGCGTTTTCCAAAATGGCGGACTGCGCCACGGTAAGTGTAAACAGATCGTCCGGTGATTTATACCGGACGTCCGGTTTTTTCCGAATGATACCAAGACCGGAACAGGGAACGTCCACCAGTACCACGTCTGCGCTGGCCGCCCAGTCGGGACGAAAAACTGTCCCGTCGGCGGCGAAGGTCTGAATGGACCCGAGACCCAGCCGTGCGGCTCCGGCCTCAATGCGTCCCAGCTTTTTTTCGTGGAGATCACAGGCGAAGATCTCGCCCTCGTCCCCCATGGCCACGGCTGCGCCGAAGGACTTGCCCCCGGGTGCGGCGCAAACGTCGATGACCCGCTGCCCCTTTTGCGGCGCGGCAATGAGGCTCACCAGCTTTGCGGCGGGGTCCTGCACAAAAAACTCTCCGCTTTGAAACGCCTCCAGCGCCGTCAGGTCGCCGGACGCGGACAGCTCCAGGCAGTCCGGCACCCACGGGTGTGCGGACGCGGTCACGCCGGCAGCGGCCAATCGGGCGATCAGGTCCGCCGCCGTGGTCTTCAGGGTGTTGACCTGCACCGTCAGCGGCGCAACACCGTTGTCGGCGGCGAGAAACGCCTCGGCTTCCTCCCGGCCCAGCAGCGTCAAAAGCCGCTTCACCAGCCACTTGGGATGGCTGTACCGAATGGAGAGGTACTGCGCCTCATCCGTCGCCGGGATGGACGGCAGCTGCGCTTTATTCAGAGAAATCTTCCGCAGGACGGCATTCACCAGCCCGGAGGCTGCCCCCCTGCCATTCTTTTTCGCCAGCTCCACGGACTCGTTCACCGCGGCCCGGTCCGGCACCTTGTCCAAAAACAGGATCTGATATGCGCCGATACGCAGAATATCGGTCAGAGGCGGCTGTAAATGGCCGACTTTCTGGGAACAATAGGCTCCCAAATAAAAATCAAGCAGCGCGCGGTTTTGCAAAACGCCGTAGACAATGCGGGTGATCAGCGCGGCGTCCGCGCCGGAAAGACCTTCCCTCTGGAGTTGGGCCTTCAGGCTGGCATCTGCCCAGGCGGAGGCCCCCGAAACAGCGCTCAGCACCCGCAGCGCGGTATCCCGGGCGCTCACCGGCCGCCTCCCCTGCGGTTTCCGCCGCCGCCCCGGGAGGCAAAGATCGCCACGAACCGCATAAGCTGCAACAGGCTGGTGAGAAGCGCGGCCACATAGGTCAGCGCCGCGGCCCGCAGCACCTTTTTCGCGCCCAACAGCTCGTCGTCCTCCAAAAGGCCCTGCCCCTCAATGGTCTCGATGGCCCGTGCGGAGGCGTTGAACTCCACCGGCAATGTCACCAGCTGAAAGAATGTGGTGAAGCCGAACAGAATGATGCCCGCCAAAAACAGCGTTTGGCTGTACATGAATAGACCGATCAGCAGCAAAACAAAGGAAAACCTGGAGCCGATGTTCGTGGCCGGAATAATGACGCTGCGCAGCCGCACGGGGCCGTACCCCTCGGCATACTGCACCGCGTGCCCCGCCTCGTGGCAGGCCACGCCCACCGCCGCCACCGTGGGAGCGCCGTATACGTTCTCGGACAGGTAGATGGCATTGTCCCGGGGGTCATAGTGGTCGGTGAGACGGCCCCGGGTCTGATAGATCGCCACGCCGGTGACGCCGTGGGCCCGCAGAACTGCCTCCGCGGCCTGTGCGCCGGTGATATGACGGCGGTTGTTCACCGCGCTGTACCGGCTAAAATTGCCGGAGATCTGCGCCTGCGCATAAAGAGACAGGAGAAACACCGGAATCAGCAGAATCCAGTAAAAATTGTTGGCGAAAAAATAAGCATAATCGTTTTGCATCAAATTCCTCGTTTCAAAGTTGAATAGGATGTCCCCGCAGATAGTCCGCAGCGGACATCCGCTTGCCGCCGGTGGCTTGTATTTCTGTCAAGCGCAAAACCTTGCCATCACCGCAGGCCACCGCGATTCCTCGCTTGTCTGCAGAGAGCACAGCACCCGGCTGCGCGGAAGTGTCCTCCCCTGTCTCCACGGAACGGAAAATTTTCATAGGCTGGTCGGCAATAGCGTCGGTAGACGCGGAGGGCCAGGGAATCAGGCCGCGAATCTGGCAGTTGACGGCGTGGGCGCTCCTTGTCCAGTCGATGGGTGACAGCTCCCGGGACAGCATGGGCGCGTAAGTGAACACGCTTTCGTTCTGAGGCGTCCGGACGGCGGAGCCGTTTTCCAGCGCCGTCACGGTTCCGCTCAGCGCCTCTGCCCCCAGTATGGCAAGCCGAGCGGTCAGAGCCTGCGCGTCCTCATCCGGGCCGATGGGGGTTCTTACCTGCGTAATTACGTCCCCTGCGTCCAGCGCAGCAGCCATATACATGATGGAGACGCCGGTCTCCTCCTCTCCGTTCAGAATCGCCCAGTTGATGGGGGCCGCGCCCCGATACTTGGGCAGAAGCGACGAGTGGACGTTGATGGAACCGTATTTCGGATAGTTCAGCAGGTCCTCCGGCAAAATCTTACCGTAGGCCGCCACCACGATCAGCTCCGGGTCCAGCTGCCGCACGATGCCCATGGCCTCGCCGTCCCGCGCCTTCAACGGCTGAAAAACAGCAATTCCATATGACATAGCACATTCCTTTACAGAATTTGGTACCAGCTTCATTCCTCTGTTTTTAGGCTTGTCCGGCTGGGTAATGACACCGCATATAGTATGCCCGTCCTCCACCAGCCGCTTCAGGGAGGCCACGGCAAACTCCGGGGTCCCCATAAATAAAATGCGCATGGACGTTACTCCTTTGTTTCTCCGTCTTCTCTGGAATCACCTGATTTCTCATTTTCCATATACGTCTCCAACTCCTCATCGGAGAGGAAGTGGTCCACGTGTTCGGAGAACAGATGTCCGTCCAGATGCTCGATCTCATGGCAGAAAGCCCGGGCGGTCAAACCCTCACCCTCCGCCTCGAACCACTGGCCGTCCCGGTCCTGCGCCCGAATCCGCACCATGTTGGGCCGGGTGACAATTCCCCACTTTCCGGGCAGGCTCAAGCATCCTTCAAGTCCGGTCTGCTGACCGCTCCGGGAAATAATCTCCGGGTTAATCAGCTCGATATACTCATCCGAATCCTCGTCCAGCACCAGGCACACCCGGCGCAGAACTCCCACTTGCGGCGCCGCAAGACCGGCGCCGCCGGCATCGGTCAGCGTTTCCGCCATATCGTCCAGCAGCTCGCGGAGATGCCTGTTGAACTCCGTCACGGGGCGGCACTTTTTCAGCAGGCACTCGTCACCCACCTCTACGATCTTTCTCAAAGCCATTGCGTTGACCTCCCAATCAAAATTACGATCAATCCATTGCGTTGCAGTCTGCAAACAGATTCAGTCCTCGGTTTTCCCGCCGCTTTCCAAACTCTCGCAGCAGCCATGCCATCCGCTCACGGGTGGGCTTGTCGTTTTTACCGGACAGAAATATCCGGTAGCGAAAACGGTTGTTGACCTTCAGCACCGGCGCGGGGGCCGGGCCGAGGATCTCCGGCTCCGTATCGCGCACCGTCTCGTCCGCCATCAGCTCCCGCATCTCGTCCCGCAGGGATGCCGCCGCCCGGAGCACCGCGCTCTCGTCCCCACCGGAGACGGTGAGGGTAAAAAGGTCCGCAAAAGGCGGATAGCGCCGGATGCGCCGCAGGGCGATCTCACTTTCGTAAAACTGCTCGTAATCCTGCTGCGCGGCGCTTTGAATGACCTCGTTTCCGGGTGTATAGGTCTGAATCATCGCCCGACCACGCTTTGCGCCGCGTCCCGCCCGGCCAACCACCTGTGTCAGCAGACTGAAGGTCCGCTCGGCGGCGCGGTAGTTGTCCAGATACAGCGACGAATCGGCGCTGAGTACGCCCACTAACGTCACATTTTCAAAATCCAGCCCCTTGGCCACCATCTGAGTCCCCAAAAGGATGGGAATCCGTTCGTTGATAAAGCGGCTCAGCAGTTTTTCGTGGTCCCCACCGGCGGTGTCCGCGTCCATCCGCAGGACGCCAACTCCGGGAAACAGATCCCGCAGCTCCTCCTCTACCCGCTGAGTCCCGGCCCCGATGTGTTTCATGATTCCGCCGCACTCCGGGCAGGTATCGCTGGAGCGCTGGGAATGCCCGCAGTAATGGCACATCAGCCGCCCGTTGGCGGAGTGATAGGTCATGGAAACGCTGCATCTGGGACAGGTGGGAACGCTGCCGCACTCGCCGCACACCAGCATACGGCTGTTGCCCCGGCGATTCAAAAACAAAATGCTCTGCTCACCCCGATCCAGATTCTCTCGCAGCTCCCGCCGCAGAGGACCGCTGATCGCGCCCGCATTTCCGGCCTTGATCTCCTGCCGCAGGTCCACCACCGTGACGTCCGGCAGACTTTTTTCGTTGTACCGTCTGCGCAGCAATTCATGGTGGTATTGCCCCTGCTTTGCGCACCATGCGGTTTCCACCGTGGGGGTGGCGGAGCCCAGCACCAGAGCCGCGCCGCACTGGGCGCAGCGAAATTTGGCAATATCCCGTGTGTGATACCGGGGCGCGTTTTCGGACAGGTAGCTCCCCTCCTGCTCCTCGTCCATGATGACAAGGCCCAGCTCCCGCACCGGCGCGAATACGGCCGACCGGGTACCCAGCACCAACCGGGCCTCTCCCCGCCGAATGCGCTTCCACTGGTCATATCGCTCCGTCATGCGCAGGGAGCTATGGAGCATGGCCACCTGGGAGCCAAAATAGGATGAAAATTTTTCCATCATCTGCGGCGTCAGCACGATCTCCGGCACCAGCACGATCACGGATCTTCCGCGTTTCAAAACCTCCTGCGCCAGACGGATATAGACCTGGGTCTTTCCGCTGCCGGTGACGCCCTGTAAAAGCGCCGCTTCCGGTTTTTTGGTTTCAGTCAGGGCCAGGAGGTGTTCAAACGCGGACTGCTGCTCTGCGTTTAAGACGATGGGCAAGCCGGGCCGGATGGCTTTCGGCTCCGGAATACGGAGCTTTTCTTCCTCTGAAAACGCCACAATACCGGACTTCTCCAGTCCTTTCAGGGTCTGGGCGGAAGCTCCGGTAAAATAACAAATGTCCTGCACCGAGGCGCGGCCGGTGGCGCACAGCAGCAAAACCACCTCATAGCGCATCGGCGCTGATTTTTTTCGCGGCTCCACCAGCGCCAGAGCCTCCGCCCCGTCCATGGTCAGCTCTGCCATACGGCGCGTCTTGTCACCAATACGCCGGGCGGCTGTGATGTCCGAGGATAAAACGCCCTTTTTGCACAGCGTCCTTAGTACCGGCTCCACGCCGTCGCCGCAGGCGGACTTCAGCTGAGACAGCTCCGCGCTGCCCCCAGCGGCGAAAAGCATGTCCAGCACGCGATCCGCATCCTTGATCTTCCCGACAAGCGCTCCGGCAGCGGCGCGGTCAAGCTCCTCTGCCGCAGTAAAAGTCTCCCTCATTTGGTACCAGAGTCCTGCGGGCAGGATGGTCTTCACCGCCTCGTACATGGTGCAGAAATACCGCTGACGCATCCACAGCGCTAGAGACATGCCCCAGCTGTCCAGCACCGGCCCGTCGTCCAGAACGGATTCCAGTGCCTTCACATTGGAGCGCTTCGGCGCGGTTTCCCGCGCCATAATCACGCCCTCGCAGCTGCGGTTTCCCCTGCCGAAGGGCACCATCACCCGGACGCCCGGCAGCGCCTTTTCAAGCATTGGTTCGGGAATCAGATAGTCGTAGGGCTTGTCAATGGAATACGTCGCCGCGCTGACGGCCACCTTTGCGATCTCTGCCTGCTCCATCCGTGTCCCTCCCCGGTCGTCGGCTTACAGCTGTTCCTCCTGCTGTACGATAGCGGTTTCCTCTTTAATGGTCAGGTCCATGCCCCGGGCATCCAGCTTTCCTTCCGCTACCTCTCGGATGGCGAGGGTCACCGGCTTTTCGGTTAGGGGTTCGCCGGATTCCTCAGCGGCCTCGGAGATCTGCCGCGCCCGGAGGGCCACCACATTCACCAGCATATAACGGTTGGGAATGTAGCTGTTCAGCTTGCTCATTGCAGGATATAGCATCATAGTAAATATCTTCCTATCTGCCTTTCGGCTTAAAATAAACGGTCCTATTCGCAGAAGGTCACCTTCCGTTGATGATCTCCATGCGTTCGCTGGGCTTGCAGTGTTCCGCCGTCAGGATGGCGTCCAGCTCCGCCACCGCCGTTTCCACCGTGTCATTGATAACGAAATAGTCGTAGGTATGGGCTGTCTGAAACTCCACCTTGGCCCGCAGGAGACGTTTTTCAACCTTTTCCGGGGAGTCGGTGCCCCGCTCCGTCAAGCGCCGCTCCAACTCCGCCCAGGAGGGCGGAGCAATAAAAATCCGGACGGTCTCCGTCCGCTTGCTGCACACCTGCAGCGCGCCTTGAATCTCTATATCCAAAATCACGTCCCGTCCGGCATCCATGGCCTCATCCACATACTTTTTGGGTGTGCCGTAAAAGTTGCCGACATACTCCGCGTATTCAAGAAACGCATCCTCTGCGATTCGCTGGCGGAACGTGTCCACATCCATAAACCGGTAATGGACGCCGTCCACTTCGCCGGGACGGGGTTCCCGAGTGGTGGCGGATACGGAGAAGTAAAGATCGGGACGCTTTTCAAGCAACGCCTTCAAAACCGTACTCTTTCCCACGCCGGAGGGGCCGGAAATGATGAAAGTCTTTCCCTTTTGCATTCTATTCTTCCTCTTCCTTCGCGATTTCAGTCCCCAGCCGCCCCGCCAGCTTTTCCACCGGCAGCGCGGAAAGGACCACATGGTCGCTGTCCATGATAAAAATAGAGGCGGTTTTCCGCCCATAGGTAGCGTCGATCAGCATACCCCGCTCCCGGGATTCCTGAACAAGGCGCTTCACCGGCGCGGAATCCGGGCTGACCACCGCCACCAGGCGGTCAGCGGATAGCAGGCTTCCAAAGCCGATATTGATGAGTTTCACGGCCTCACTCCACGTTCTGGACCTGTTCGCGGATCTTCTCCACCTCCGCCTTCAGGTCCACCACCACTTGGGCGATGGAGACGTCGCAGCACTTGGAGCCAATGGTATTGGATTCCCGGTTGACCTCCTGAATCAGGAAGTCCATCTTCCGGCCCATGGGCTCGTCGGCCTTCAGCATATCCCGCAGCTGGGCTACGTGACTGCGCAGGCGGACGGTCTCCTCATCCACCGCCACCTTGTCCGCGTAGATCGCGGCTTCGGTCAAAATCCGCTGAGGGTCAATGGAGGTACTCTGAAGCACCTCTTCCATCCGGGCCGTCAGCTTCTGGCGATACTCCGAAACCGTTTCTGGAGAGCGTTCCTCCACCCGGCTGGTCAAAGCTTCAATTGCGGTAAGACGGCCGCCGATGTCCGCAGCCAGCTTTTCGCCCTCCACAGCCCGCATCGTGTTATATGCAGCCAGCGCCTCGTCCAGCACCTTGCAGATATCCGCGCCCAGCGTCTCCAGATCCTCTTCCGCCTTGGTCACGCTCAGCACGTCCGGGAATCGGGCCAGCGTCTCCGGTGTAAGTTTAGGCTCCGTGCCGCAGATCTCCGCCAGCTCCCGCAGCGCCGTGGCATAACTCTCCGCAAGACCGTGGTCCACCACCACCTTCGCGGTGTCCGCGCCTGTGGAGTCAATGGTGAAAAGGACATCCACTTTACCCCGCGAGATGGCCTGCTGTACGTGCTTACGCACCGCATCCTCCGCAAATACATAAGCTCTTGGCAGTTTTACCGCACAGTCCAGATACCGGTTGTTGACGGACCGGACCTCCACGGTGATGTCCCGTTTTTCAAGCGTTTGTCTGGCCCGTCCATAGCCGGTCATACTTTTAATCAAATTCGTTTCCTCCCAACAAAAGTTCCCGCCTCACAGGCAGCGGAATCCAGCCCCGCACCCATTGCACAGAAGCAATGTGCAGCAAAGCTGCTGGCACAGGCTGCTGCCTCCGCACATCTCCGTCCCAAAGCTGCCGTTTGGGCTATAGGCCGCGCGGCCGGCGCCTTCCATAAAGTCCAGCGCCTGCTGATACTCCCGGTTGCCCGGGTCCATCTGCACAGCGGCCTCATAGTACCGCTTCGCCTCGTCCAGCCAGCCCCGGCGGTAGCATACAGCGCCCTTAAGAAAGTTCCACTCCGCGTTGTGGTCGGAGTAATTCGACAGCAGCGCCTCCGCCCGGCTCAGATCGCCGGCATTGATGGACATACGCGCCTGCTGCAAAACGGAGCTTCCGGACTGCTGCGCAGATCCTCCACCGCCGTAGCCGTACCCATAGCCGCCGCTGTATCCGCCGTAGCTTGCGGTGCTGCGGCTTCCGCCGCCCCGACTGCTGCCGCGCAGCTTATTGACCTCCTCGTAGGCGGCGTTGATCTCCTTCATCTTCTCCTGCGCCAAATCCGCCAGAGGATTGTCGTGATAGTTGTCGGGATGGTACTTCCGCGCCAGCTCCAGATATGCTTTTTTCACTTCCGCGTCCGTCGCAGATTCGGGAACGCCGAGTACCTTATAGGGATCGTTCATGTGGTCTCCTCAACATTTCTATCTTTCTTTTGCTCCGGACGTCCCGCCCGGTACGTGCCGGAAAGCACTGCTTTTCCAATCTGAAACAACCCCGCATAGACGGTGTGTTCCAAAATGCTGGTCCAGCACCCGAAATCCCACAGCTCGTAGGCCGTGGCAAGTAAGCGGATGGAGTGGTCGACGGTCTGGGTGAAGGACGCGCGGCTCTCCTGCGTCCATACGCCGTCCGTCAGGCCGTACCGATAAATGAGCGGATTGTAGTTCCCGTCGGCGGCGTCCTCCTTCAGATCGTCCGCCGCGTCCATCAGATAGACCCAACGACCCAGATGGTACAGCATCTGATGGAGGATGCGGCGCAGGCGTCCGTCCTCCGCCTCATCCGCGGCCGCGGCCAGAATCTGCGCAAAGGCGTCCGCAGGCTCGTCCAGTGACGGGGATTTGGACTGTTCCAGCTCCGTGAGACGCTTGAGCTGTTCCCGAGTCACACGGTCAAATTCCGGTCTGGCGGCGGCGGCTTTCTGAAAACTGCTCTCAAGGGCCAGGGATGCCGCGCGGTACTTGAGCCCTTTGAAAAGTCCGTGGTCCACCACGCCGTCTCGCGCCTGCCAATAGGCCAAAATCACACTCTCGTCCGCAGCCAGATCCAGCGCCGGATTTTCCCCGCAGTAAGCTTGCTTTTTTAACGGACTTGCCACACACCGGGCGCAGCGCGTTTCCGGCTCCTCTCCGCCTGAGAGCAGAATGGCCAGAAACGTGAAATCGTAATTCAGGATAAACCGGGCGGGCAGCCCGCAGCGGCGGCGCAGGGTGTGGCACAGTCCGCAGTAGGCCCGTCGGAACCGCTCCTGTTCCTCTTGGGGAAGCTGTTCCAGGGGCGGCCTCACGTAACCAAACATGGCGATCCGGCTCAGAAAAATCGGACGATGGTGAAGTCCAGTCCGCCCTGCCGCCGCAGGTGGCGGTCATAGAGCACTGCCGGGATCAGGCCCAGTCCAAAGGCGATCGCCGCCGTAGTGTACTGGACGGCCGTGGGGAAAATGGAAGCGGTGAGAAAATACCCCAGGAAAAACAGCACCACCGGCACCATATAGACCAAAAGGACAATACCCATCAAATGCTTGGTGCTGCTCTCCACCACCACCTTTTGTCCAGGCTGGGCCCCAATGGGATTGCTGGCGCGGGCGTAGACCGGTGCCCCGGAGACGCCGCATCCGGCGCACTCCTCACAGTCGTGTCCGCAGGCGGACTTCCGGGCCACGGCGATTTGCGCATGGTCCGCATCCAACAGTTTCTCGATCGTTGCAACTTGTGTCATAATAATGCTCCTAAGTCCTTTTAAGGTTCTTGATTGACATCCGTATTGTTATTCGTACGATTGGTATCGGCCTCCGGAGTTTCCCCCGTCTGTCCGGTGTCCTCGGTAATCGTGACCCGCACCTGATATTCACCCCGAACGCCCACATCCGCGCCATTTCCGATCACCACCTGCGCGGGGACCGTATAGCTCCCGCTTGCCGCGGTGACATCCGTCAGATCTGCCATCACCGTAACGTCCTCTGACGTCACGGACGCCACATCCGCTGCGGTCCCCCGCAGAGAAACCGGCAATTCCGTAGTCAGTACCGTTACAATTTTTCCGGCCGGTACGTTTTCACACGCGAATTTAACGGCGCTGACGGTGGATGAAGCCATATCCTTGAATTTAACGGTCATTGTGGCCCGGGTGGTGCCGCTGAGGTTCTCACAGCCCGTCGGGACAGTGATCGTATACCGATACGTGGTGGGGCCGGAGAAATCCGCCAGATCAAAGTCATCCAGCGTAATGGAATCCATGTCCTTCAAAAGCTCTGCGGCTCCCGAGACCATAACGCTGGCGGGTGTGATGGTGTACTCCAGATTGCCAACCCTTGCACCGTCCGCCTCAATGAAGTTCACCTTCAGCGGAAGCTCCTTCTCCACATTTACCGGCAGTGTCACCTGGATCTGGTCAGCGGTGGCGTGAAGATCCCCGGTATCCTGAATCAACTGGTCGGCCTCGTCATAGAGCTGGTATCCAAGTGTCTGGGAGACGGTCTGCGTGGCGTTATCAACCGAGAGCATCACCTTGGCGTAAGACACCTTGTCGACGTCTTCCTGAGGCCCGCGGATTTCAAGCGTTTCGGGTTGGAACTGGAGTTCGCCGGCAATATAGCCCTGGGCAACGGAGCCCTCAAGCGCACAGCGAATATCCACGTCCCGGCTGTACAGTTCGCCGATCTCCACCTGCGCCGTGTAAGAGCTGGCATTGAGAATGGTGATGGAGTTTCTGGTAATGCCGTCGGGATAGTAGATCGTATAGCTAACGCTTTGGGTCCCGGTGGAGGTAATGTCGGTTAGGTCGGCCTGAATACGAATCTTGCTTGGGTCAAGCCGGGCCAGAACGCGCCGGCGGGCCTTGATCTCCAGCGTGATGGTCTGGTCGCTGTCCGGCAGAAGCATCAGTCCCCGGTCCGCCAGCGTGGTGTCCTTCCCTGCGTACTCAATGGGAATATTGCTGATGACCTTCGTTTTCTCGCTGCCTTCTGGATTGTCCGCGCTGTCCACGTAGATCCAGATGGCGCAGGCAATCAAAACGGAGAGTATGATATGCAAAACCTTACGTTTGTTCCACTTGCGATTACTGTTCTCCACGGTCGCCGCCTCCTTCCCTGTGGACGCGCAGCAGACTGAAAATGCCCGATTTTTGATCTGGCGTCTCCTTCTCCTGGGGCAGCAACTCATTGCGCAGGATGTTTTCCAGCGTCTCAGACATCAGATGCCGCTTCAGCATTCCGCCGATGGCCACGGATATGGACCCGGTTTCCTCGGACACAATCACCACCACGGCATCGGAGTTCTCGCTCATGCCAATACCGGCCCGATGCCGCATTCCAAGATCTCTTGAGAGATTCACGTTTTTGCTCAGAGGCAGCATACATCCCGCGCCCAAAACCCGGCCCTTGCGAACAATGACCGCACCGTCGTGCATAGGGGCTTTGACAAAAAAAATGTTTTTCAAAAGCTCATTTGAAACATCCGCGTTCAGGACCGTTCCGCTGCGGACCATATCGTCCAGCATGATCTCTCTCTCGAATACGATCAGCGCGCCGGTGCGGGACTTGGACATCTCCGTACAGGCCAGAACGGTCTGGCCGATCATACGTTCCAGAGTGCTCTCCGTCTCCCCTTTTGTGAAGAAAAGAGCCCAGCGGCGGCTGCCCACCTGTTCCAGTACCCGGCGGATCTCCGGCTGGAAGAGGATGATGAGAGCCAGAACGCCCCACTCCACCATACGGCTCATGATATAGCTGATGCCGTTGAGATGGAAGATAGAGGACAGCCACAGTACCGCCATAAAGAACAGCACGCCTTTGAGAAGGTTTGCCACCCGCGAGGTCTTGACAAAGTTCAGCAGCTTGTACAAAATGATGGCCATGAGCAGGATATCCAGAATATCCGTAATCTCAATCGTCAACAGATACCGGACGATCTCGCCCAGCAGGACCGAGAGCCTTGCGCTCATAGTAGCATCAGCTTCCTTCCCGGGTCTGGGCGGCATCCCGGCGGCGGCTCGGGCCGCAAGGTGAACGCCCAAATTACAAGAATGCTTATATTATATAAAAAACAGATGGAGATTGCAAGGTAAACAACTCCAAAATTCATAGTATGTTCACTGCTTTGCAAGTTTTTTCTCCGAAACGCGGCTTTTTCGCCCGCGCCCGGTTTTCAGGGCGCGGGCGAAATTTGGAAATTACTTGGAGAGACGCTGCAAAATTTCCGGCAGAGCCTTCAGCAGAAGATCCACCTCTTCTTCTCGGTTGAACACGGAGAAGCTCAGGCGGACGGTGCCGCTGTCTATGGTCCCGGCAGTGCGGTGGGCCAAAGGCGCGCAGTGCATTCCCGCCCGGACCGCAAAACCCGCGTCCGCCAAAGCGTTGCCCACCAGCTCCGAGTCCAGTCCCTGTGCGACAAAGCTGAGGACACCGGTCTGGTCAAACAGGTCGCGCCTCGCGCAGACAGTGACACCGGAGAGCTCCCGCAGCCCTTCCGACGCCCGCTGGGCCAGCTTCCGCTCATGGACGCAAATGGCTTCCTCCCCCATCTTGCGGACAAAACGAACGCCCTCCAGCAGCCCCGCGATGCCCGGTACGTTGTGAGTTCCGGCCTCCAGCCGGTCCGGCAGAAACTCCGGCATTTCCTGCTGGATGGATACGCTGCCGGTGCCGCCCTCCATCAGGGGACTTGTCTCCGCCTTTTCGCAGCAGAGCAGAACGCCGGTACCTTGCGGACCGTACAGCCCCTTGTGGCCCGGCATGGCGATGAACGCCGCCCCCAGCGCCGCCATATTCAGCGGAAGGACCCCGGCGGACTGGGATGCATCGATGATGAAGGGTACACCCCTTTCCCGACAAATGGCGGCGACGGCCTCCACCGGCTGCACTGCTCCAAAGACATTGGACACATGGGTGCAGATCACCGCATCCACATCCGGTGTGATGGCCTTTTCAAAGGCCTCCGACATCAGGTCCGGCCGAAACAGGGGGGCACGCGCCACGCGGATATCCGCCGCCAGCGCCGCCAGGGGCCGGGTGACGGCGTTGTGCTCGTACCCGGAGATGACGACTCTCCCCCCGTAGGGGACGAGGCTTTTGATAGCAATATTTAATCCGTGGGTGGCGTTCATGGTGAACACCACCTGCTCCGGTTCAGGTACATGAAAGAGTTCAGCCAGCTCCGTGCGGCAGGAAAGCAGCGTCTCCGCCGCCTGCATGGCCTCAGGATATCCGCCCCGCCCGGGAGAGCTCATCTTCCGCAGGGCCGTTTCCATCGCATGACCCACCGCCTCCGGCTTTTGGAAACTGGTGGCCGCGCTGTCCAGATAGATCATAGTCAACCTCCTTACAAAGATCTCAGTGAGGAGACCGCCGCCCCGCGTCCCGACGTTCTCCAAGGCCCGGCGGCAGAGCCGCCGGGCAAGGTTTACAGAGAAAGCTCCACGTATTTTCCCTGTTGAAGCAGATATAATTTAGCAGGGTAAAGTCCCGCGTTTCGAAGAATTGCCAGTGCGGGGTTCACCCCTCCGGTAAACTCCACAGCATACGCGCAGCCCAGGTTGCTCAGTTCCCGGGGGGCGCGGAAGATGCGCGTCCGGATACCCGCCGCTGCCAACACTCTTTCCATCCGTTGGGCATAGGTCACAGAACGGGCGATAATCCAATATTGTTCCACGGACACTCCTCCTCTCCCAACATCTTATGCAGGCCGCTACAAGGCGTGAAACCTGCGCCGCACTTTTGGGAAAGCTATAGCCCGCGGGGAGTTTAGACTCTTTCTGCTTTTTCGGGAGATAAACGGGAGGCCCGTCCAAAGGACGAGCCTCCCGTAAAACATCTATTCTTTTTCCAGCAGCGCCACAGCCTGCGCCACCATGCCGGAGCTGTCCCCCGTGAAGCCCAACCCCTCCTCCGTGGTGGCCTTCACGTTCACTTGATCCCGGTCCACACCCAGCGCGGCGGCCAGATTTTCCTCCATCCGCTCCCGGTAAGGCGCAATCTTGGGTTTTTGGGCGATCAGCACGGCATCCACATTGACCACCGCGTAGCCCCGCTCCTTCAAAAGTGCCGACACCTGCCGCAAAAGCCCGATGCTGTCCGCTCCGGCATACTGCGGGTCGGTGTCGGGAAACAGCTTGCCGATATCTCCCAGCTTTGCCGCTCCGGAGAGGGCGTCCATCACCGCGTGGGTCAGTACGTCGGCGTCGGAGTGGCCCAGCAGGCCCTTGTTCCATGGGATCTCCACGCCGCCCAGAATCAGCTTTCGTCCCTCCGTCAAACGGTGGACGTCGTAGCCCTGACCGATTCGCAGCTTCGTCATAGTCCGTCCTCTCTGGCGTTCAGGATCGCCTCAGCCACAATGAAATCCAGCGGCGTGGTGATCTTCAGGTTCTCCTCGTCCCCTTCGATCAGGTACACGGTCTTTCCCAGACGCTCCACTGCGGAGCAGTCATCCGTCAGCGCTGCGCCCGATTCCAGCGCGGACTGTAGCGCCGCCTTTAAAAGGCTCGCCTCGAACACCTGGGGTGTCTGCACCGCCATCAACGCGCTGCGGTCCAGAGTTTCCTCAACCTGCCCGTCCCGGACGGCCTTCACGGTGTCCTTCACAGGGATTGCCGGGGCGGCAGCGTTGCATCTGGCCGCTTTTTCGACCACATCATCAATCAGCTCCGGCGTCACCAGCGGACGCGCACCGTCCTGAACCGCCAAAAGCTCCGTTTTCCCGTCGGCCTCCAGCGCCGCCAAAAGGACGGAGTGTTCCCGGGTCTCGCCGCCCCGGATTACCTTGGCGCATTTGGAAATTTCGTATATACGGCACAGCTCGGAAAACGGCAGAATGTCCCCCTCCCGCGCTGCGACGATGATGGCGTCCACCCTCTGCGCCCGCTGCAGCGCCAACAGGGTCCGCGCCAGAACGGGAATCCCGTCCAGCGGCTCCAGCAGCTTGTTAACGCCCTCCCCCATCCGGGTAGAGCTTCCCGCAGCAGCGACAATCGCCGTACAAAAGGGGCGCTGCGCGTCCCTGAATCGATGAAAGAAACGACCCATGCCAGTCCCCTTTCCCTGTGCCGGTATCATTCCGGTCTGCATTTATGCTTCTATGGCTCCGGCCAGCCGCTGCTCCACCTGTTCATAATTTCCAATGCCGGTGAGTACGATTTCCGAAATCAGGATCTGCTTGGCATCGTGGAGCATCTTCCGTTCCCCTGTTGAAAGGCCCCGCTCCCTGTCCCGCTGGGTCAGGCTCTTGACCACCCGGGCCAATTCATAGAGGTCTCCGCTTTTCAGCCGCTGAAGATTTTCATGGTAGCGCTTGCTCCAGTTGGTGTTCTCGTCGGTCTCCATAGCAGGGAGCGCGCTGAGCATTTGCTCCACCGTCTCCCGTTCAGACACGGGGCGCAGACCGATCACATCGCTGTTGGCTATGGGGATTTTCAGAAGGAGGCCTCCCACCAGCATCTTGAAAACATAGTAATCCTGTGCTGTGTCGCCGATCTTCTCATTCACGATGCTGTCGATCACTCCGGCTCCGTGCATGGGATGGACTACCATATCTCCGACACTGAACATTTCAGGCTCCTTCCCTGTCCCTGTATATCTCCCCACACCTGTTGATATTTATAATAAGCCGAATAGATTATAGCATATTTCCAGTAATTTTACAAGTATTTCCCCTGAAATGTTACCCTGGCAGGAAAAACCGCCCTTCACACATAGGCGAAGGGCGGTTTTCTGAAAACAGTTGAAGCTTATTTCTTGTTGGACTGACGCCAGATATGCATTTTCTCCGCCTCGGCGATCAGCTCCTCGCGAAACTGGGGATGGGCAATGTTGATGATGGACTCCGCCCGCTGCCATGTGGACAGACCTTTGACGTTGACCTTGCCGTATTCCGTCACCAGATAGTTCAGATTTGCACGGGTGGCGGTGACTACGGAACCCTCAAGCAGGGTGGGACGGATGCGGGTCTTCAACTCGCCGGTCTTCTTATCCTTAAACGAGGATGAGCAGCAGATGAAGCTCTTTCCGCCCTTGGAGAGGTAAGCACCCATGACAAAGTCCATCTGCCCGCCTGCGCCGGAGATATGGCTGGTTCCGGAGGATTCGGAGGACACCTGACCAAACAGGTCGATATCCACCGCACCGTTGATGGAGATGAAGTTGGGGATCTGAGAGACGCGGGTCACGTCATTGACATAATCCACCGGCGCAGCCATGCACTCGGGGTTGTTGTCGAGGAAATCGTAGAGCTTCCGGGTCCCGGCGGCAAAGGTATAGGTCTGGCGGCCCTTGTCAAAGGGCTTGTTTGCGCCGGTAATTTTCCCGGCCCTGGACATATCCACAAAGGCATCCACATACATCTCGCTATGTACGCCCAGATCCTTCAGATCGGACTCGGCAATCATCTTGCCCACAGCGCCGGGCATGGAGCCGATACCAAGCTGCAGGCAGGCGCCGCTGGGGATCTCCTCCATGACGAGACGGGCCACCGCCAGGTCTACCTCACTCGGTTCCCCGGAGCCGCCCAATTCATCCATCGGCTTATTGTCGCCTTCGACGATCATGCTCACATCGTCGATATGGATGCGGTTTTCAAATCCGCCATGGCAGTATGGCATCGCGGTGTTTACTTCCAAAATAATGCACTTGCTGCGCTCGCAAACAGCCTTCAGATGGGTAGCGTTGGGACCAAAGTTGAACCAGCCATGGGAATCCATCGGAGTGACCTGTATCATCATAACATCAATGGGCGCAATATTTTCACGGCAGTAACGGGGAATTTCGGAGTAACGCATGGGAATGTAAAACGCCATTCCCTGTTTGACCATCTTCCGTTCTATTCCGCCCATATGCCAAGAATTCCATGTAAAATGCTTCGGCGCGTCCGGAACATCCGCAATGGCGGGACGGTGAGTGAGAATGCCGCCGCGGATATTCACGTCGATCAGCTCATCCGCGCGCTTTGCAAGCGCCTTGTCCAGTGCGTCGGGAGTACCCACGCACCAGCCGTAATCAACCCAATCGCCGGACTTGATAACCTTGACGGCCTCGTCCGCAGTGGTCAGCTTCTGTTTGTATATCTCCTGATAGCTCATGATCATATTCCTCCCTGTTCACCAGTATGCAATTTCAAAGATTGTCAATATAATAACATATTCGTTTTTAAAATGCAATCAAATTTGTGAAATTTGTGGTCATTTTTCGACCTACGTTGTCAGACAACGTAAAGTGGCGTCAGAGAAGTTAAAAAGGCAAATTTATCCTTGATTTTACAGGAAAAAAGCGGAGGTACCGCCAATGTGGTACCCCTCTTCATTCCCTTTCAGGGACATATTAAGAAGAATTTTCAGCAATTTGCTCAAACAAAAACTCAGAGGCGTAATGTCTGCTTCTTACAAAAAAGTGGGATAAATTTTGCCTTTATCTCTTTAAACTCTAACGGAATCTGGGCTGAAGAAAGCGCTGGAAATTCTTTTGCATTTCCAGCGCTCAGTCACGTATTCAAAAGAAAGACCGCTTACTCCGCGTCGGCGGGGGTGCCTTCCTCGGCAGCGGGTGTCAGCAGAGCACGGATAGACAGAGAAATCTTCTTCTTCTCCTCGTCCACAGCGATGATCTCGGCATCCACTTCCTGACCTTCACTCAGCACATCGCCGGGCTTTTCAATGCGCCGGTCAGCAATCTGAGAGATGTGAATCAGGCCGTCCACACCGGGGACAACCTCGGCAAACGCACCGAAGGTCATCAGCTTGACGATGCGGACCTTGGCTACATCACCCACGTGATACTTGCTTATGAACATATCCCAGGGGTTGACGCTGCGGTCCTTCACGCCCAGAGAGATCTTATGCTTTTCAGGATCGAAGGAAATGACATATACCTCCATCGTGTCGCCCACCTTGCAGACCTCAGAAGGGGTCTTGATGCGGCTCCAGCTCAGCTCGGAGATATGTACCATACCGTCCACACCGCCGATGTCCACAAACACGCCATATGCGGTCATGGACTTCACAGTACCGATATAGTGCTTTCCGGCCTCAATATTGTTCCAGACTTCATCCTGAGCGGCCTTGCGGGACTCGTCCGCCACGGAGCGGATGGAACCCACCACACGGCGGCGGGCGCGGTTAACCTCGGTAATGCGCAACTGGGCCTTGGACTTCACCATGGTCTCCAGATTGGCGCCGCGGGGCATACCACTCTGAGAAGCGGGCACAAACACGCGCACGCCCTTGACGGATACCACAACGCCGCCCTTGTTGACCTCGGTGACAGTGCCTTCCATGACGGTCTTGTCATCCACGGCCTTTTCAATGTTCTCCCAGACCTTGACGGCATCCAGACGCTTCTTGGAAAGCTCTGCATAACCCTCCACGTCGTTGACGCGGACGATATATGCCTCAATCTCGTCTCCAACCTTCAGAATCTCCTCCGGCTTGACGTTGGGATCTTCGCTCAGCTCGCTGGACTTGATGTATGCGGCCTGTTTCGCGCCCACGTCCACCTGAACCTCCGTCGGGCCGATGGCCGTGACAATGCCAGTTACCTTTTCCCCTGTATTTAAAGTCTTAAAAGATTGATTCAGCAGTTCCTCAAAGGACTCCTCGCCGTCTTCGGCGACCTTGATTTCTTCACTCATCGTTGCATATACCTCCTTAATGATGCCCGCAGGCGTGGAGGCACCGGCCGTCAGACCTGCAACAAAGCAACCATTGAAAAAATCCGGCGAGAGCTCGTCCGCCCTCTCAATTTGGAGGACGCGCGGGCATCTCTCATTACAAATTTCCGTCAAATGTTTGGTGTTTGCACTTCTGCGGTCTCCTACCACCACCATCACGTCCACCTGTCCGGCGATCTGTGCCGCCTCAGACTGACGTTTATACGTAGCAAAGCATATTGTATCAAATATTTTCGCGTTTGTACACTCTTTTTTTAAGATTTTTGCGGAAGTTTCAAAAAGTTCACGAATGCAGGTAGTCTGTGCCACCACCGTAACAGGCGTATCCCGCCGCCCGGGCTCCGCCTCCAGCCATGCCCGAATCTCTTCCGGCCCGCCGAAGATCAGCGGATGGGAGCAATAGCTGGCTACGCCGAGGATTTCGGGATGGTGCGGTTCTCCGATGATAATGACCTGACGGCCCGCTTCCTCAGCCTGTGCCGCAAGGGTTTGAATTCGCTGCACATTGGGACACGCGGCACTGACGCAGTGGATGCCGCGCTTTTCCAGCGCCTCCAGCACCTCCCGCCGTTCTCCGTGGGAGCGGAGCACCACGGTCTCTCCCTCCCACACATCCTCCGGCGCAGCGACCTTCCGGACGCCCAGAGCCTCCAGCTCTGCAATCACGTGGGCGTTATGGATCAGATCACCCAGCATGACGCAGCCGCCACACTCGTCGGCGGTCTCCTTTGTCAGCTCCACCGCCCGTTTTACTCCGTAGCAAAAGCCGGCGCTGCCAGCCAGAATCACTCGCACAGCGACATCCCTCCCACAGACTGGCCGCCTAGGGCATAGGCCGCCGCCAGAACGCCGTCGGCGACCCGCTGGACTTCCTCCGCAGTGCCGTGCCGTCCGGTAATCTGAGGCTGATACGGTTCACCGAAAATAATGCGGGTCCGGTGGAACAGCTTTTTTTCACCGTCCACAAACACCGGCACCAGAATGGCCCCGGTGCGGATGCCGATCATGGCAACACCGCCGTGGGCGTGAGCGGGCAGACCGTCGGCATAGCCCACGCCGCCCCGGATGGTGGTGCCTTCCGGGAACATCAGCAGATTGTCCCCGGCCTTGATGGCCTGCATAGCGGTTTTGACGGATTGAATATCGTTGCTGCCACGACTGACGGGAAACGCGCCCACCTTGCGCATAATCCAGCCCAGAACCGGATTGCGGAACAGCTCCTCCTTCGCCATGATGTGCAGCCGATAGTTAACCGGCAACCTCAGCGCCACCAGCACCGGGTCCCAGTCGCTGGAATGGTTGGGACAAAGAAGCGCGCCGCCGTGGGGAAGGCGGTCCATCCCCTCTACGGAGACCGGGTGAAGAATTCCAGCAATTAAGCCAACAAAATAGTAAATAAACACAAAAAAACGGTTCAGCGGCTTCATTTCATTTCCTCCCCGACCACCCGCAAAAGCGCGGCCAGACTCCCCTGAAAATCCAGGTCGGTTGTATCCACCATGACAGCGTCCTCCGCCTGACGCAAAGGCGCGGCCGCACGGTGGGTATCGTCCCAGTCCCGCTGAACAATCTCGCTGAGCACCTGGTCGAACGGCTCCGGTGTCCCGCGCTGCTGAAGTTCCAGACACCGGCGCTGCGCCCGGGCCTCCGCCGAGGCGGTGAGGAATATCTTTACGTCCGCATCGGGCAGGACCACCGTGCCGATATCCCGTCCGTCCATCACCACGCTGTGTTTCCGGGCAAGGTCCCTCTGCATGTCCAGCAGATACGCCCGAACGTCGGAATGTGCGGAGACGGCGGAGGCGTACCTGGAGACCTCCGGCAGGCGGATCTCTTCCGACACGTCCTCCCCGTTCAGGAACATGCGCTGCGAACCGTCACCGCCGTAACGCAGCTCCACCTTTGCCGACCGCAGCAGCTTCATCACCGCCGCTTCGTCCTTCGGATCCGCTCCCCTGCGCCATACATAACAGCCCAGCGTGCGGTAGATGGCGCCGGTATCTACGTACAAATATTCTTTTTCCTTTGCCAACGCCCGGGCCAGGGTGCTTTTTCCCGCACCCGATGGTCCATCGATGGCGATGTTCACCTTTTTCATTGGGATGCTCCTTACTCCTTGGTTTCCGCTGCCGCAAATCCGGCGGCGCGCCCGGTTGACCAGGCAATCTGTAGGTTGAATCCGCCGGTATAGGCGTCCACATCGATCAGCTCTCCCGCAAAGTATAATCCCTTTACAAGCTTTGACTCCATCGTATGTGGATCGATCTCCGACACCTTTACGCCGCCGGAGGTGACGATGGCGTCCTCCACCGGCTGGGGGGCGGCGATATCAATGGGGAAATGCTTCAAAAGGCACAGCAAACCCTGCCGCTGCTCCCTTGTGACGTCGTGGACCTTCTGGTGCGGGAAAATCCCGCAGCGCTCCACCATGACCGGGATCAGCTTCTGGGGCAGCAGGTCATTCAGCGCGTTGCAAAAATCGCTGTTGGCGTATTTTTCAAAGTCCGCCAGCAGACGCCTGTCCAACTGTGCCTCGTCCAGCGCAGGCTTCAGGTCGATCTCCAGCCGGTACGCCTTCTTATCGAAATGCCGCATGTGGGCGGAGGCGGACAGCACCAGAGGGCCGCTGACGCCGAAATGGGTGAACAGCAGTTCGCCAAAATCTGTATGAATTTTCTTGCCGTTTTCAAAGACCGCCAGCCCCACGTTTCGCAGAGAGAGTCCCTGCAATTTCGCGCAGACGTTGCCCTCTTCCTGCAAAGGCACCAGAGAACCCCGCAGGGGCGTGACCATGTGACCCGCCTCCGCCGCAAGACGGTGACCGTCCCCGGTGGAGCCAGTGGCGGGATAGGACACGCCGCCGGTGGCCAGAATTACAGCGTCAGCAAAAAGCATCCCCTGCTCCGTCTCTGCGCCCCGAACCACGCCGTCCTCGGTCAGCAGACCCGTCGCCCGCCTGCACAGCATGGAGACGTTCAGCTTTTTCAGCCGCCGTTCCAGCGCGTCGCTGATATCGAAGGAACGGTCAGACGCGGGAAATACCCGCTTTCCCCGCTCCACCTTCAGCGGAACACCAAGCTCCTCAAAAAACGTCATGGCGTCCCGCCCGTCAAACCGGGAAAAGGCACTGTATAAGAATTTTCCGTTGTGAGGGACGTTGGCCAACAGTTCTTCCGCCGTGGAGTCGTTGGTGACGTTGCACCGGCCCTTGCCGGTGATATTCAGCTTTTTTCCAAGACGCTCATTAGGCTCCAGCAGCGTCACGGACGCGCCCCGCTCCGCCGCGGAGATCGCAGCCATCATGCCGGCGGCTCCGCCGCCGACCACCAGGACTTTCTTACTCATCGTCCGACCTTCCGAACACACCGTAGGCATCCCAGATGTCCTCCAACTCGGAGAACGTGGCAGACACATCCTTCCCCAGCCGGAAACCCAGGGCCACCAGCAGGGCGTTTACCATGGACATCGGAGCCACCATGGAGTCCACAAAGGAGATCATCTCGCTGGGCGCCAGGACCGACGCGCTGGACATCTGCGCCAGAGGAGACAGCTCGTTATCTGTGACGGCCAGAATCGTCGCGCCCCGGTCCTTGGCAAATTTCGCCGTGTTGATGGTAACCTTGGAATACCGGGGAAAGCTGATGGCCAGCATCACGTCGCCGGTGCCGATGCGAAACATCTGCTCGAAAATCTCACCCGCGGCATTGGACTGTACCAGCGTGACATTTTCCAGCAGCAAATGCATGTAAAAGTTCAGATATCCCGCCACAAAGGAGGATGACCTCACACCCAGAATGTAAATATGACGCGCCCGCACCAGCTCGTCCACCACACGTTCAAAATCCTTCCGGTCGGCCTTGTCCGCAACCAACCGGAGCTTGTCAAAGTCGGACCGCATCACGGAGGACAGCACGTCCTGACCGCTCAGCATACTGTCCGCCGCCTGGATGCGCTGGGTGGAGGTCAGGCGGCTGCGGATCATCTCCTGCAGTGTTCTCTGCATGGCGGGATAGCCATCGAAGCCCAGTTCATAGGCAAAACGGACCACCGTGGATTCGCTGACGCCCGACAGCTCCCCTAATTTGCTGGCGGTCATGAACGCCGCCTTGTCATAGCTCTCTATGATGTAGGAAGCAATGCGCTTTTGCCCTTTGGAAAAACCGCTCATGCCGTTTTCCAATGTATATAAGATGCCTTTAGCCACAATATTTTCCCTCCATTGCTCTTCTCGGTTTCAGCGCGCTATCCGTGCACTGAGTGCCCACTTTGAATAGTGTATCACATTTCCTGCATTTTTCAATATCAACCTGCACTTTTACCGCAGCAGGGATCCGAACAGATTCATTACAGCGAGTTTTCTATTTTGCGCGCAGCATAAAAATTGCAGGATTTATAAAAATCCTGCAAGGAAAACGCGTACGCATCGTCAATGTATAAGGAGTCTCTGAATCCTATCTTATTTAAAACTAGTTCATCAATGGCTTCCCCGAGCAAAGGCGATTTTATAACTATAAGAAATCACCTTACAAGCATTCCCTTAGCAGCGCGGCGGTTTCCGCCGCCGTCAGGAACCGCCACTTCCCTTCCGCCAGGTCCCCAAGATCCAGCGTGTGTTCCCGCACTCGCCGCAGGCGGCGGACTGTCAGACTGCACTTCGCGCACATACGCCGGATTTGACGGTTCTTCCCCTCATGGATAATGACGGACAGCCGCGCGTGGTCTCTGTTCTGAACGAGCACCTCCACTGTCGCCGGACAGATCCGTTCTCCGTCAAGCTCTGTGACGGAAGATAGCTCCACATCCAACCCCGCCTTGAAGCCTGTTACATCCACCTGATAGGTTTTGTCAATTTGGAAACTCGGATGGATCAGCCTCTGCATCAGCTCCCCGTCGTTGGTCAGCAGCAGCAGCCCCTCCGAATCCATGTCCAGCCGACCCACCGGAAAAACCCGCGTCCCCACGTCCCGAACCAATTCCGCCACCGTGGGACGGCCTTTCTCGTCGGAAAGAGTTGACACGTATCCCCGGGGCTTATTCAACAAAATATAGGTTTTGTTCTCCTTTTTCCCAAGCGGCACACCATCCACCCGTACATCGTCCCGGTCCGGGTCGGCTCTGTCCCCAATTCGGACGGCATGGCCGTTAACCGTCACTCGCCCGGCGGCCAGCCAAATCTCCGCAGTCCGGCGGGAACAAAGCCCCGCGGCCGACAGAAGCTTTTGCAGACGTTCCTCCATGGTGTTTCCCTCCTCTCGGCATTTCAAAAAAAAAGCCGCGCCCGCCTGCACGGCTCCATGCTGCCAAAAAAGTCCTCGCTTCTTTTGGCAACCTGCTATATTCTTTCCGCATTGGCAAAAACCGCACGTTCATCCGCCCTGTATCAGCAGCCGCAGATGGCGCAGCAGACTCGCGGGCGGCTGGATCGCCGACAGAATGTCGCGGCCGCACAGCAATTCGACCCGCCCGACTTCTTTCCCGTTCAGACTGAAAACGGCTTGTCCCGCAGAATTCCCCGCCGTCACCGGGGCGCACAGGCTCTTCGGCAGCTCAAATCGAACCTCCAGCTTCTCCCCCTGCGCCAGCGGCCAGGAAAAGCTGTCCGCCGCCACCAGCGGAAGCGAAGTCGTCAGCCCGCCGGTCACCGCCAGCGTCCCCACCGTCTCGCCGATGGTCATGGCCCGCTGGGCCGGATATGTGGAAAAACCGTAGTCGTACAGCGCAGCGTGATCTGCCCAGTCGTTGCCGTCCTGAAGGGTCACAGCCACCAGCCGCTGCCCGTTCCGCCGCACGCATGAGACCAGTGTGCGGCCCGCGGCCTTCGTATAGCCGGTCTTCAGGCCGATGCAGCCGTCCACGTAAGAGAGCAGCTTGTTGTGATTGGACAGCGTCCGCCCGCCCACGGTGACAGTGCGGGTGGAGACAATGCGGGAAAAGGTCTCGTTGTTCATGGCAGCGCAGGCCAAAACCGCCATATCCTTGGCGGTGGAGTAGTGCTTGTCGTCGTCCAGACCGTTTGGATTTGCAAAGGAGGTATGGGTCATACCCAGCGCCTTCGCCTTTTCGTTCATCAGTTTCACAAACTTGTCCGTGCTGCCTGCCACGCCCTGGGCCACGGCCACCGCCGCATCGTTTCCGGAGCAGAGCATCAGTCCGTACAGCAAGGTCTCCAGCTTCAGCTTTTCCCCGGCCTTCAGATACATGGACGAGCCTTCCGTGTTCGCGGCCTCCGCGGAGATCTTTACGGTGCTGTTCAAGTCCCCGTTTTCCAGCGCTACCAGTGCGGTCATAATTTTCGTGGTGCTGGCAATCAGCATTTTGGTGTCTTCGTTTTGGGCGTATAACACCCGCCCGGAGTCCACATCCATCAGCACAGCAGCCGTGGCAGATATGCTAACGGCGTGTGCTTGGCAAGGAAAAACACTGTATAGAATTAAGACGGTGCAAAACAAAGTCAGGAATCTTTTGAAACGAGTTTCCATCTACGATCACCTTTCCACTGAGGTGACCCTAGTATACCCCTGTTACAAGTCCTCTTTTTCCTTCTTTTTGTCGAAATATTTTTCCACTTTGTCCAGAATATCGGGGACCATCTCAACCACCCGGTCAACGGTGGACACTGGAGGTACGGAGACCGGCAGAACCCTCGTCGTCCCGTCCTTGATCACGAGAAACGCCACGGGGCTGATCTTCACGCCCGCGCCGCTGCCGCCGCCGAAATTCTGGGGCTGAGTGGTACCGTAATCCCCGCCGCCGTTGGCAAAGCCAAAGCTGACCTTCGAGATGGGGATGAGCGTCACGCCGTCGGCTGTGGTGATTGGCTGTCCGACGATGGTATTTGTGTCCACCATCTCATGGATCTTCTCCATGGTGGAACGCATCAGGTCGTTCAGCGGATGACTTTTTTGAACATTGTTATCCATAGCGATTTCCTTTCTACGCGGCGGCCGGCGGCGTTTCCGCCTTTTGATCCGGCTTTGGTTCGTCCTGTTTATGGGCCTTTTGAAATTTTATAAACCAGCGGATACCGGGGATCAACAGATCGAAGCCCATCGCCAGCAGCGTCCCGATTCGCAGCGAAACGCCCACCTGCCCCCGAACACGGAGGTCTGCCGCGTCGAAGTCCACGCCCACGTGGAGGGACGGCTTCGGAATGTCGATCAGTTCCTCCAGCGGCGGCATCACCGCCCACATCACGGCGCATATGTCGCCGTAGGCCTCCGCCGCTCCGGCGGGGTCATTCTTACCGGCAAGGGTCAGCGACATCGTCAGCGGACGGACTTGGATGCCACGGCCGAACCGTCGCAGCGTCCTTTTTGAGGGCGGCCAGAGCATTTGATACGCGGTTTTCAGGTCCTTCAGCGTGGGGCTTTGGATTTTTTTCAGCGTCTTTGTCAGGTCCTTCGGCTCCTTTTTCATTGTTTCCTCTTTGGGCTTTTTCTTTTCAGCCTTTGAGGGAGCCACCCGGAAGTGCAGGAATCCAAAGGTCACATCCGCCGACACGATGTCCCCCAGATCAATGCGAACACCTAGCCGCGTAAGGCAAAACAGGGCAAATAAAACCGTAATGCCCGCCAAAATTTTCAGCCAGAGCAAACGGATCTCCCTCCTTCCTTAGCTTTCCCGCAAGGCGAAATTTATTCGCCGTTCTCCGGTTCGTCCGGCACCGCGGCCTCGCATTTCTCTCCGTCCGGATCGACGATCTCTCCGTTGTCCCCCAGTCGCATCTGACCCGCGCCGCCGAAATCCGGCAGCTCCGGCAGGTCCTCCAGTGAGTGGAGGTGGAACGCACGGAGAAAATTTTTCGTGGTCCGATACAGCCGGGGACGACCCGGCACCTGCAGCCGCCCGCACTCCTCGATCAGCTTCCGCTCCAGAAGCAGTCCCAAGGTATAAGAACTATCCACACCCCGGATCTGGTCCACATAGGCCCGGGTAACGGGCTGATAATACGCGACGATGGTCAGTACCTCCAGCGCCGGCTGGCTGAGCTTGGCGGGCTTCCGGATCTCAAACGCCCTGCGGATGACGTCCGCATAGTCCGGCGCGGAACACAGCTGCCACGTATCCTCCACATGGAGCAACCGGACGCCGCGGCGGTCATAGGCGTAGTGGTCCATCAGATTTTGCAGCACCCGCTCCGCCGCCGGACGATCAATGTCCAACGCAAGACAGATGCGGTCAATGTGGATGGGCTCGCCGGAGGCGAAGAGAATTCCCTCCACGGCGGACTCAATCTCCTTCATGTCCATACTTTCCATGATGTTTCCTTACAGCGTCAGATTTTCCGGAAGCTCCTGCTCCTGCTTCACAGTGCAGTCCGTCTCGGACCCCGCCAGACGGATGACATGGGCGCGGCACAGCTCCAGGATTGCCAAAAACGTTGCGACCACCTCGCTGCGAGTCCGGTTTCCCTTGAACAACAGCAAAAATCGGGTAATTCCGCCGATCTTCAGCTGCTGGACGATCTCCCTTGCCTTGCTCTCCACGGGATAGGGCTCGTGTTGCACGATGTTCGCAAAGGCCGTTCTCGGCGGGGGCAACGCCCGCTCCACCCGGTCTCGGATGTCCGCCATGGCCAGAATCAAATCACCGGAGTCCTGGTCATATTCATAGATCTTCCCCCGCTCCACCGGCTCCGGCTGACGGATGACGATGCTGCGGCCAAATTCCTCCATGGGCTCCAGCCGCATGGCCGCGGCCTTCACCACTCCGTAGCTCTCGCTGCGGCGGCGCTCCTCCAGCGACTGGATCAGGGCGTCCATTTCGCCCTTGGCCTCTTCGTCCTCAATGGACAGCAGCATCCGCGTCTTGAGATAAATCAGGTGAGACGCCATTGCAATAAATTCGCTGGCCACCTCCAGATCCATCTTCTTGCGTGACTCCAGCCATTGGAGATACTGGTCGCAGATCAGGGCGATGGAGATATCCTGAATCTCCATTTTATTCTTGCCCAGCAAAAACAAAATCAGGTCCAGCGGTCCTTCAAAGTCCTGCATCTCTTCCTGAGACTTGGCACGGACTACTTTTTCCAGTTTGAATACGGGACTGTCCAAAAATCGTTCACCTCAATAGAGCAGGTTGATCATGGCGGTGTACACCGCGGTGATGGCGCGGCTGATCAATCCGCCGCCCACATTGGCAAAGGAGAGCAGGATCAGCAGCAGCATTCCGTACCGCTCATAACGCATCAGCATGAAATACGCCCGGTCGGGCAGCAGTGCCCCCAGCACCTTGGACCCGTCCAGCGGCGGGATGGGAATCAGGTTAAAAAGCCCCAGACCAATGGAGAGGATGGCGGTGGAGAGCAAAAAGTTGAAAATTCCGTTCCACACCGGACTGTAATCCGCATAAAGGTAAATTCCCTTGCTGATCAAAATCAGAGAAAAGGCCAGCATGAAATTGGAGACTGGCCCCGCCAGCGCCGTTAGTGCCATCCCCTTCTTGGGGTCCTTGAAGTACCGTGGGTCCACCGGCACAGGCTTTGCCCAGCCGAACCCCACCGCAAACATCATCAGAAGACCCAGCCAGTCTATGTGCCGCAGGGGATTCAGGGACAGCCGGTGCATGGATTTAGCGGTTGGGTCCCCCAGAGACAGTGCCGCCAAGCCGTGGCAGGTTTCGTGAATCGTAAGGCACAGCAAAACGGAGACCGCCCGCAGCACCGCGTCCAGCGCGGAGGAAAGGTCAAGCTGCCCAAGCAGCGCCTGAATATAATGCAGCAAAGTAATCTCCTTGTATGAAAGTATGTTTAAAAATATCAATTATATTATTATAGCAGTTTCTTCCTTTCAATACAAGGAAAATCCAATTTGCGGCGTAAAACACACGAAACAAAAAGGTCAGGGGGCATCTCACAGCCCCCTGCCTGTCTTTTTCCCGTCGGCGTCTTACTTTCCCTTTTGCAGCAGCATATCCAGCACCAGATCGTCCATTTTGGGGGACCCGTCGTTGCCCAGCTTCACGAAGTTAGCGATGGTGACTTCGGGGTCCTGCTCCACAATGCCGTCGGTGGGCTTCACGGTCTCGTCCCGCAGGGCCATCGCCGCACAGTGGAATGCAGTGAACACGCAGGTGGAGATTTTCAGTGCGCAGTCGGCCTTGGCTCCGTCGCACAGCATTCCCGTCACGTCGCCCAGCATATTGTTGACAGCATAGCCGATTTGCTTTGCGCTGCCGCCCAGTAAGTAAACCAGTCCGCAGGCCGCGCCGGTCGCGGCGATGGTGGCCCCGCACAGGCCGGAGAGCAGGCCAAAGTCGGCGTGGATATGAATGGACATCAGATGGCTGAGCGTCACGGCCCTGAACATCCGCTCCTCGCCGACACCCAGCGACTGCGCGGCGGAGACGATGGGCATGGTGGCGGTGATGCCCTGATTTCCGGAGCCAGAGTTGGTGACAACCGGCGCGTTGGCCCCCGCCATACGGGCGTCCGCGGCGCTGGATGTGACGGCCACTGCCTCCAGCATCACATCCTTGCCCATCAGGCCGGATTCCTGGCTCTGGCGGATGTGTCGGCCGATATTCAGCCCGTAGCTTCCCTCGGCGCCCACTTTTGCGATCTCGCTGTTGATCTTGATGGCCTGCTCGATCATGTGGACGTCGTCCTTCTCCCGATCCAGTGTCTCCACGAAGTCATAAATCGTCTGTATGCTCAGTGTCTCCTTGATTAACCGCGGCGTGATGGGATCGGCGGCAGCCTCCTGCGCGGCAGTCTCAAGCTCCCGATGATCTTCCTCAATAAAGGTGACGTTGGTGTGCGCTCCTCGAATGATGGCGCGGGCCTGATGTGACCCATTGGTCAGCTCCACCTCTACGTAGAGCTTATCCGGCTCCGGCGTTCGGCCCATTTCCACATTGCCGCTGCGCACCAGCTCCACAGCTTTTGTCACATCCTCCGGCGTGGCCCCGTCCACCACCTGCAACTGACGGTCCACCCGACCGCAGACGGCACCCAGCGCTGCCGCGTAGTTCATGCCGGTGCAGTCCGTCCCCGGTATGCCGGCAGCCATCGCATTCTTAATGATGTTGACGCTGGCGAGGACTTTGACGTGGGTGGGTTCCCCAATCAAATGCTCCCGGGCGACAGCAGCAGTCAAGGCAATTGCTGCCGGCTCCGTACACCCTGTGGCCAGCATCATCTCGTGATTGAGAATCTGACAGATTAACGTACGATTCATTACTTTTCTCCTTCATTTCAATCGTTTTCCGGTAGTTACGCGGATTACTCTTATCGGTATTTTAACACCGCGCATAGGACAAAGCAAGGAAAGATGACTATGCTCCAGCCTATTTTTTTATACTGCTTTGTACAATTAGACGAACTCGTCGACACGCTGCCTCTTCCGTTGAAAGACATAACACTTAAAATTTCTCCGTTGATCACGGACGGTTTCGTTCCGACACAGCGAATCGTGCCGGAGCTGAAATTTCAGCGATTTGCTGTCTCTTCGATTCCACTGTGTCAAAAGGAAGACGGAAAGGAGCCATATCCATTTTAAAATGGATACGGCTCCTTTCCCGTCAAATTTTTTGCAGGCCGGTGCTTTCTCGTGAAAACTTCTCCCGGTTGAGTTTGCTGAAAGGAAAGCCGCTCACAGTTTTCCGCGATAGGCTTCCGCCTCGTCCAGCAGCTCTCCCGCACTTTGCAGCAATGCGTCCGTCACCCTGCTGCCGCCGGTGAGACGCGCCAGCTCCGCCATGCGCTGCGCCCGGTCCAGTTGAAGCACCTGCGTAAAGGTCCTTCCCTGGCGCTCTCCCTTTTCCACGGAAAAGTGGGAATCCGCCATGGCCGCCAGCTGCGGAAGATGGGTCACGCACAGCACCTGTTTATGCCGGGAGACCTGCGCCAGCTTCTCCGCCACCTTCTGGGCCGCCCGGCCGGACACGCCGGTATCCACCTCGTCGAACACCAGCGTTCCCACCCGCTCCTGCTCCGCCAATACGTTTTTCAGCGCCAGCATAATGCGGGCCAGTTCGCCCCCGGAGGCAATTCGGGCGATGGGTTTTAAATCCTCCCCCGCGTTGGCCGACATCAAAAACCGGATGGTATCGCATCCGTCCGGCCCCGGCTCTTTGGATGTAAATTCAATGGAGAACCGGACCCGATTCATGTCCAGGTCCCGCAGTTCCTTTAAAATGCGCTGCTCCAGCTCCGCGGCGGCGGTTTTCCGTGCCTTTGACAGCGCCGCGCCCGCAGAGGTCACCGCTTTTTTAGCTTTGACAAGTTGGCCTTCCAGCCGAGCCAGAGTGTCGTCCGCCGTTTCAATCTCGTCCAACTCCCGGCGGCTGCGGTCCAGATAGGCCAGCATGTCCTCCACCGTGGAGCCGTACTTCTTCTTCAGGCGGTACAGCTGGTCGGTCCGGCTCTCCACCGCATCCAGTTCCTGAGGCGAAAAGTCGAACTGCCCCGCCATGTCCCGCACCGTTTCCGCAAGGTCATAGGCTTCACAGTGAAGCTGTTCCAGCCGGTTCCATATTTCTTCCAGCCGTCCATTGCGCCCCTTCACATGGGCGAGTGCATTTTCTGCCTCCTGAATCAGCGACACCGCGCCGCCGGTTTCGTCATCCCCGTTGAGGCACTGGTCTGCTCCGCTCACCGCCGACAGGTACTTTTCCCCGTTGCGCAGAAGATCCCGCCGCTCCAGCAGCTCCTCTTCCTCGCCAGGGCGCAGCTCGGCCCGCTCCAGCTCCTCAATCTGAAAGCGCAGACTGTCCACCTTCCGGGCTTTTTCCGACTCGTCCATCCGAAGGGTTTCCATCTTCCGGCACAGCTCCGCCATGGCGTCATAAACACTGTGGTACTCGCCCAGCGAGTTGTCCAGCCGTCCGAAGCGGTCCAGATATGCGCCGTGCTGCTCCTCGTCCAAAAGTTGCTGTCCGTCGTGCTGGCCGTGAATGTTCAAGAGGTTCGCGCCCAGCGCGCGCAGCTGGGATACCGTAACCGGCCGGCCGTTAATGCGGCAAAGGTTTCTGCCGTCCGCGTCGATCTCACGCTGAATCATCAAAAGGCCGTCCTCATCCGGCTCCGCGCCGCTCTCCGCAAGACCGGGCAAATCACCCGTCACGCCGGAAAACTCCGCGCTGACCACCGCCTTCTTGCTGCCGGTGCGGATCAGATCCCGGGAGGTCCTGCCCCCCAGCACCGCGCCCATGGCGTCGATCACGATGGATTTGCCCGCGCCTGTCTCACCTGTGAGTGCGTTGAAGCCCGGGCGAAACTGAATGTCCGCCTGCTCGATGACCGCAATATTTTCAATGTGCAGCAGTTCCAGCATGGCTCCCTTCCTCTTCTCTCTGTATGAATATTCGATCTTATCCGTTAATCGTTTCCTGAATTTCCGTGCAGAAAGTCTCCGCTGAGGCTGTGTCCTTCATCACCAGAAACGCCGTGTCGTCTCCCGCAAGGCTCCCCATCATATAATTCAAGTCCATGTCGTCCAGCGCGGCGCAAGCGGCGCTGGCCAGTCCCGGCATAGTCTTCACCACCACGATGTTCTGCGCACTGTCGATACTGGTGATGCTCTCCCGGAAGATGGTGCGCAGCTTCTCCGCAAAGTTCAGCCGTGTCCGATTTCCAGAAACAGAATATTTATACACTCCTCGGCCCACTGGCTCCTTGATGAGGTGCATCTGCTTGATGTCCCGGGAAATGGTGGCCTGTGTACTGGAGACACCCCGCTCCTGTAACCGGGTCAAAAGTTGCTCCTGCGTTTCGATATTCTCCTGTCCAATGATCTCTAAAATCATCATTTGCCGTTCATTTTTCATTTTCCTGTCCTCCCGGTAGCATTTTTCTTGCAAAAATTTCACAAAAGCTCTTTTCCGTCAGCCGCACCAGCTTCAGTGCGTATTTGGACCGGCGCACCTGCACCTCGTCCTCCGCGTGGAGAGAAAAGCCCCGGCTCTCATCCACGAACAAATACACCGGCTTGCGTCCGTTTCGCTCCGTGCGAATGGACAACATGTGTCCGGGAGAGAGAACATACGACGAAAATCGCATGTTATGCGTACAAATCGGGCAGACCACCATGGCCTCGGCCTCCGGCTCCACCACAGGTCCTCCGGCAGAGAGGGAATAGGCCGTGGACCCGGTGGGGGTTGAGATAATGACGCCGTCTCCCGCGATATCCGCCAGATGGTGGCCGTCGGACTCAATGCGCAGATGAATCACATGGGAGATAGGGCCTTCCCGTATCACCGCGTCGTTCAGCCCGAGATTCGTGTAAATGGGCCGTCCGTCCCGCAGGACAGATACATCCAGCATCATCCGGCTCTCCATTTCAAAATCCCATGTTTCAAGCCGCCGCAGTGTTTCCAGCTCTCCCAGCTCCAACTCCGCGATGAACCCGAGGCTGCCGGTGTTGACGCCCAGAACCGGGACCTTGTTCAGCGCCGCCAGCTTGGCGAGGTGCAGAATCGTACCGTCCCCGCCGAAGGTAATCATCAGATCCGCGGAACGCAGCTCCTGCGTCAGCGGATGCACCTCCAGATTGGCAAAGGTCCCCTCCCGCTGATCCTTGAAGGGAGAACATACCACTGTCCGAAAACCGCTTCCGTGCAGAATGGACTGGGCGAATTTTGTGGCGGTCATATCCCGATCCCGGCTGGGATTGGGGCAGAGAATAATCTTTTTTCCCTCTTTCATGTTTCCGTGCCTCCCCGCTCCGGCAGAACCTCGTGTGACTCATCTACCAGCGCCCGCAGGTCAAAAGTTGTCTCCTCCTCCGACGCGCCGCATTGCAAAAATCCCAGATACTCAATATTTCCCTCAGGGCCTCGAATAGGAGAATAAGTTAAGCCAAGCACTGTAAAGCCAGATTCCTTTGCATGCATCAAAAAGTGCTCCAGCACCTCCTGATGGACCGCCGGGTCACGGACTACGCCCTTTTTCCCGACCTTTTCCCTGCCCGCCTCAAATTGGGGCTTGACGAGGCAGACCGCGCGGCTCGACTGCTTCAACAGTCCCCGCAGGGCCGGCAGAATCAGCTTCAGCGAAATGAAGCTCACATCCACGCTGGCAAAGTCCAGCTCGTCCTGCACCTGTTCATGGGTGAGATACCGGGCATTGGTCCGTTCCAAACACACCACTCGCGGGTCGGACCGCAGCTTCCACGCCAGCTGTCCATAGCCCACATCCACGGCGTAGACCTTCACAGCGCCGTTTTGGAGCATACAGTCGGTAAATCCGCCGGTTGAGGCTCCGATATCGCCGCAGACCGTACCGTTTAATTCGATGGGGAAGACCGACATGGCTTTCTCCAGCTTCAGTCCGCCCCGGCTCACATAGGCCAGCGCGTTTCCCCGCACCTCGATCTCCGCGTCGGAAGGATAAGCGGTGCCGGGCTTATCCGCCCGCTGGCCCCTTACAAATACCAGACCGCTCATGATGGTGGCCTGTGCCTTCTGCCTGCTCTCCTGCAAGCCGCGCTCCACCAGCAGCATGTCCAGCCGTTTTTTTTCACTCATGGTAACCCTCCTGCGCTCTCCCGACTGAAAGAGTGCGATGTACTCACCGAATTCTCTCTAAAATGGACTTTGCGATGCCTTCGGCATCCAGCCCCAGGCTGTGTTCCAACTCCCCCACGGAACCCGCCGGGATAAAGCTGCCACCCAAATTTTTAAAGATGATCTGCTTTGGCGCATCTCCCCGTGCTGCCAGAATGCCCCCCACTCGCTGCCCCACGCAGCCGGAGCCGCAGCAGTCCTCCACCGCAGCCATGCATCCGCAGCCGGACAGAACGGGCGCAAGATCCTCATAACACAGAGGTGCAATGCGGTTCAGCTTGACAACGCCTGCGTGCACGCCTTGCTTTTCCAACGCCTCCGCGGCGTCCAGCGCCTGATTGGTCAGCACACCGTAGGTCAGGATGGTCACATCGTCTCCATCCCGCAGCCGCACGGCGGCATCCGTCCCGCTGTCCTCCCGGTAGCGGCCCTCGCCGCCTCTGGGGTACCGGACCGCCACCGGGCCGCCGCACTGGAAAACCGCGTCCCTCAGCATCCGCCGCAGCTCCGCGAAGCTGGCGGGGCAGTAAACCGTCATACCGGGGATAGTAGGCAAAAACAGCGCGTCAAAAACGCCGTGGTGGGTCTCGCCGTCGTTGCCCACCAGTCCTGCCCGGTCCACTGCCAGCACCACATGAAGCTGCTCAAGCGCAACATCGTGGATAAGCATGTCGTAGCTCCGTTGCAAAAATGAGGAATACACCGCGAACACGGGAATCATCCCTTGGGAGGCAAGTCCTGCGGCCATAGCCGTGCCGTGGCCCTCCGCAATGGCAACGTCGAAAAACCGCCGGGGAAATTCCTTTTGGAATGGAGCCAGTCCCGTTCCGTCCGCCATGGCTGCGGTGATGGCGCACACGCGCGGGTCCTCCGCGGCACAGGTGGTCACCGTTTTGCCGAAGACGGAGGAAAAGCTCTCCGCGTCCGGCTTTTTCAAAAGACCGGTCTCCACGTCGAAAGGCCCCACTCCATGAAACTTTCCGGGGTCCCGCTCAGCGGGAGCGTACCCCTTTCCCTTCAGGGTGTGTACGTGGACCACCACTGGGCAGCGCAGCTCCTTCGCCCATTGCAGCACATTGCACAGCCGGCTCAGATCGTGCCCATCGATGGGGCCGAGATACGTGAAGCCCATGTCCTCGAACAGGGTGCTTCCGGGCCACAGCGTCTTTTTTAGGGAGGATTTCAGGCGATGGTTAAACCGATAAAGCGTACTTTGCATAGGGCTCGTCCCGAACAGGCTGCGGTACCATTTTTTAAAGTGGTAGTAGGCGGGCTTGCTTCGAATTTTCCCAAGATGGCGGCTCACCGCCCCCACGTTGGGGTTAATGGACATGCCGTTGTCGTTTAGAATCACGATCAGCGGCTCTCTGGCGGCCCCGGCGTTGTTCAGTCCCTCATAGGCCAAGCCTCCGGACAGCGCTCCGTCTCCGATCAGAGCCAACACATTGTAATCCTTCTGTTCCAACGTCCGGGCCCGGGCCATACCCAGCGCCACAGAGACGGAATTGGATGCGTGGCCCGCCACAAACGCGTCGTGACCGCTCTCATAGGGCTTTGGAAATCCGGAAAGGCCGCCGAACTGCCGCAGAGTGCCGAACAGCTCTTTGCGGCCTGTCAGAGCCTTGTGGACATAGCACTGGTGGCCCACGTCGAACACCAGCCGGTCATTGGCGGTATCGAACACCCGGTGGATCGCCACCGTTAGCTCCACCACACCCAAATTGGAAGCCAGATGCCCGCCGGTTTGAGAAATATTTTCAATTAAAAAGCTCCGCAGCTCGCCGCAGAGCGTATCCAGATCCCGACGGCTCAAGGCTTTCACATCCGCCGGAGAATCAATTTTTTCAAGAATCATGGAGTCTCTCCCTCATCCTCCTCACTTGGAGGAACGATGAAATATGTGCAAAAATCTGCCCGCGAGGAAGACCACGCGGGTACTTTTATCGATGGCAAACGTCTTGCCAAGCGCTTTGCCGCCGATGGTAAGGCCGGAAATCAGCGCCGTGACCCCCACGCTCAAAAGCACTGTGTGTACGCTCAGCATTCGCTGTAGTTGGACCACAATGACGGCGGCGGTTGTGCCGGAGACAATGCCGCAGATGTCGCCCACCACATCGTTACAGAAGCTGCTGACATGGCTGGCATTATGAAGAAGGCCAATGGCTTCCGACGCTCCCGGCTCCCTGTGGGCCGCCATGGAGTGGAAAGGCCGTTCGTCCGCGGCAGTAACGGCCACGCCGATGATGTCAAATACGATGCCAAGACCGATGAACGCAGCCAAGACTAACAGCGCCGCCGCGATCCCCGCCCCGGTGAGCACGCTTTCTGAAGCGAGACTCAGTGCGGCGGACAGCGCCACGGCGATAAAAAATATTCGCAGAATCCAGCGACATTGCGGTAAATCCGCGTCCTTCTTCTTTTTTACGTTTCCCTTGTTCAAGCAGTGGCCTCCTCGGCGGCAAAATTCCGCCAAGACCTGGACGGATCAAAAATTCATTTTACTAAGTCAGCGGCGGCAAAAAAGGTTAATCTTACGGCTTAGGTACGGGTTGGATTTCCCTGCAGCGCACCTCTCGTTGCCGATAGAGGCGGTTCCCCTTTCGGCGCTGCGTCGCGGCGTCGCCGTCCGCGCGACCCGACTGCCACTTAGTCCGCACTGTAATCCCTTTTTTGCCCTTACGACAGCCTAGGTGATTTCCACCTCAGTCTGTCCGTCTCTTTAGCCTCTTTTGCAACCGGGGTTTCAGGAAGCGATAGCAGCTTGGCTCTGGCCAGAGCCGAAGCCGCGTGAATCCTCCATCCACCGCGCCCACGCAAGGCAGGCTACATCTGCACACAGCATTACAGGCGTAAACGCCTGATGCACCGCATTGCAGGTTCCTAATCTGTTTCGTACGCGGGCCGGATACCACATGGGATTACGTCCGCGCACAAGAACAGGTCTCCACGGAAACAGGGTCGGGTTGACCATGCCATTGCTCATCGCCCTGAGTCCGCAAGCGTGAAGCCACGCTTCCCCCCAGCACCCACCCAAAACTGGGCGTTTCAAGCAAGCACCACGGGTTTCATCGATATGCCCTTCAGAGGATTTTTAGGCCCTCCCTGAGAGACGGCAGTCCTGACTAGGATACTGCGCCGCCGCTTAGCATTTTTAGTATAGCACGTTCTCAATAAATATACAACGATTTTTGTATATACAAATGTTAATTTTAATTGAACAGACTTAAACGCACTCCTCGCTCAGCTTTTTCGCTCCGCCAGCGAGTCTGCCAAAAAGTCCAGAAACTCATGCCCCGGCACTTGCGCCAGCGCCGCCCTTGCCGCGGCGGTACACATCCGAACGGCGTTTTCACAGCCCTCCAGTCCCAGCACGTCCACATAGGTGACTTTTCCGTCCGCCCTGTCGGAGCCAATGGGCTTTCCAAAGGCTGCCTCGTCACCGATGACGTCCAGCATGTCGTCCCGAATCTGAAACGCCACGCCCAGCTCCTGGGCATAGGTCCCAAGCGCGGAACGAAGGTCCGGCCCCGCTCCGGCTGCGGCGCAGCCCAGCAGCGCGGCGCCCCGGATCATGGCCCCGGTCTTCAGTCGGTGAACCTCCAGCAGTTCTTTGTGGGTCTGGGGCTCATGGAGCGTGTCCAGCACCTGTCCGGCCACCATGCCGTCCGCGCCCGCGGCCTCCGCCAGAATCAGCGCACAGTCAGCCCGCCGGACCGCACTGAGGTCCGGAGCGGACAAAATCAGGCGGAATGCCTCCGGCTGCAGGGCGTCCCCCGCCAGCACCGCCAGCGTCTCTCCGTAGACCTTGTGGTTGGTGGGCTTTCCCCGGCGGAGATCGTCGTTATCCATGCAGGGCAGGTCGTCGTGAATGAGGGAATAGGTGTGGACCAGCTCCAGCGCACAGGCCGCCGGCAGTGCCTGATGCCAGTCCATCCCGGACAGATGGGCCGCCTCTAAAGTCAGCACCGGACGGATGCGCTTTCCTCCGGCAAGAAGGCTATACCTCATGGCGTCGTACAGATCGGCCCAATGAGGCCTGTCCAAAAACAGTCCGGCCAGATACTCCTCCACCGACTGACGGTACTCGCCGTACCGCGCGTCGAACGCCGCCTTATCCATCAATTTCATCCTCGGTGTCAAAGGGCATCTCCACCGGCGCGCCGTCGGCGCCCTTCATCAGCTGCACCACCTTCTGCTCGGCCTCGTCCAGGAGCTTTCCGCAGGACGCGATCAGCGACGTTCCTTCGTCGAACAGCGCCAGTGAATCCGCCAGCTCCGCGTCGCCCTTTTCCATCTGGGCCACGATCTCCTCCAGACGGGTGATCTGCTGTTCAAACGTCTGGGTTTCCTTTTTCTTTCCAGCCATCACGGTCTTCCTTTCTCAACAGTACAATCCAGCGTCCCCTCACCCAGTGTCACCTCGATGCGGCTCCCGACGGGGGCGTTTTGGTAGCTTTTAATAATGCCCTGCTCATTCCGGGCCACGGCATAGCCCCGGCTCAGGACTTTTAACGGGCTCATGGCGTCCAAAGATGCAGCCAGAGTGGAAAACTTCTGCCGCTTCTCCCCCATACTTCGGCTGGAGAGATCCCCCAGCCGCTGCTGTAAATGGGTCAGCAGCATCCGCCGATCCTGCACAAAAGCTAGCTGATTTTTCATCACACGTTTCTCTGCAGCGGTCTGAAGACGGCGGCGGCAGATTTGCAGCTTTGTCTCCTCCGCCTGCGCGATGCGGACCCCCGCTCCCCGCAGCCACCGCAGCAACTCCATCTGATCGGGCACGGCGATCTCCGCCGCGTTGGAGGGGGTGGACGCCCGCACGTCCGCCACAAAATCGGAAATCGTTACGTCCGGCTCGTGGCCCACGGCGGAGATCACCGGCAGATCCGAATCGAAAATAGCCCGCGCCACCCGCTCATCGTTGAAGGCCCAGAGATCCTCCATGGACCCGCCGCCCCGGCCCGTAATGATTAAGTCTCCCACATTCCATCGATTTGCATACCGAATGGCCCCCGCGATTTCCGCCGGAGCCTCTGTCCCCTGCACCCGCACCGGCAGCAGGACTACCGCGGCGGCGGGGAACCTGCGCCGCAGAATGCGGATCATGTCGTGGACCGCCGCGCCGGCGGAGGACGTAATAATGGCGATGGTCCGGGGATAGCGCGGCAGGGGCTTTTTGTGCGCCTCGTCAAACAGTCCCTCTTCAAACAGCTTTTCTTTCAGCTGCTCAAACGCCACCGCCAGATCGCCCACGCCGTCCGGCGACAGTCCGCTGCAATAGAGCTGATAGGCTCCGTCTCTGGGGAAGACGGAGATTCGGCCACGGGCGATAGCCTTCATGCCGTTTTCCGGTCGGAATCGCAGGCGCTGGACCTGAGACCGGAACATAACGCACCGCAGCGCGCCTTCCCGGTCCTTCAACGTAAAATAGTGGTGTCCGGAAGGATAGACCTTGTAATTGGACAGCTCGCCCCGGACCAAAATGTCCTGTAGGATCGGCTCTCCGTCCAGCAAAGCCTTCACATATTCATTTACCTGGGAAACCTGATAGATCGGCTGATCCACATGCGCACCTTCTTTTTGCAATTCTCTTTGGCGTTCACAGTAAAAAAGCGGGGCGGGCATCGGCGGCCCGCCCCGTTCTGAATCACTCCTGCGGGCACTCCTGGCGCGCAAAGCTGCCGAGAATCCCGTTGATGAATTTCACCGTCTCCGGCGTCTCGTATTTCTTGGCAATCTCCACGGCTTCGTTGATCGCCGCACTGTTGGGGACATCCGGCATATAGAGGATCTCGTACATGCACACTCGCATAATGGCGGAAGCCACCAGCGGGATACGGGCAAAGCTCCAGCCCACCGCGTACTTGGAAATATAGCCGTCCAGCTCCGCGGCGTGTTCCTCCACGCCGACGACCAGGCGGCGGATATAGGCCGCCTGCTTGTCGTTGGGGGCCTCAGCATAAATCGCATCCTCGCCCGCCAGGGACTCAAAACTCTCCGCCGTCAGCCGCTGGTTCAGCAGCTCCTCCACCGTCTGATCCGTGAAACTCAATTCATAGGCAAGGTGGATGGCGATCTCTCGTGCAACGTTCCGTACCATATACCGTTTCGTCCTCTATCTTTCTCAGGCCAGCGTCACGCCGTCCACATGAATGTTCACCGTACCCACCGGGCAGCCGGTCATGGCCTCCACCGACGAGACCACGGCCTTCTGGGCATTCTCCGCCACTTCGGGAATGGGGTGTCCATATGCCACCGTCAGGTATATATCCAGCGTCAGTGTCGCGCCGGTCATGTCGATCTTGACCCCGCGGGTCCCCTTCTGGGCATTTTTCTTATTCATCAGGTCGGTCACGCTGCCGCCCATACCGCTCATCATTCCGGACACACCCTCGACGTCCCGGACGGCGCCCACCGCGATGGCGGCGATGACTTCCTCCGCGATATTGATACTGCCGTTTTCCTCCGGCAGGGTCATGTATTCCCGGCTCTCGCCCATGGTATCCACGCTCCTTCTTGTCGCCCGGCTCATAGCCGAGCCCCATCTTTCGTGCATATTAGTTTACCATGATTCGCCGGAAATTACAACAGCTAATTTGCCGCCATGATCTTGATATTCCCGGCGGAATAGCCGGTCTCTGACATGGCGATATCCGTGATCTTCGCCACATCCTCGCTGCTGAGTTTTCCGCTGTCGGTAGACACTACCACACTGAGGCTGTCCTCGCTCATGAACGCGACGCAGTCGGCATAGCCCTTGGCTGCTACCAGATTTTCGATCTGAGCCTCCGCCATGGTGTATTGGGCCATGGTCTGAATTCCCTCCGACGCTTTGTCCAAGGCGCTTTGAGCCGCGCCGTCCTCATCGGCGGCCTGCTGCAAAAGAGCCACGGCGGAGTCCCGGGCCTGCTGGCGGGTCAGGCGGGCAGAGGCAAAATAATCCCCTCCAGTGTAGACCCCCGTTTCATCCACCGATGCGGTGGAACCGGCAGCGCTGGCAGATCCATCCCCGCCGGAGACCAGCGTGGCTTCGCCCAGCAGCTTTCCGCCCGCCTGCGCCGTGTCGGATGCCGCCTCGCCGCCCGTCGGCGCGGCTTTCTGCGTTGCCTGCCAATTCAGGACGGCCGCGGCGCAGATCAGCACCAGCATGGTCACGACCACCGTATAGCGCTTCCAGTTTCCTCTCATTTCCTGCTTCCTCCTCCAAAATATCACTGACATTTTACCACCGTGATCCGATCTGAGCCCAGGCCCGTCAGTGAGGCCACTGCAGCCGTCACCGCCAGACGCACCTGCGCGTCGCCTCCGCCCTGACACACCACCAGTGCTCCTCGCCATGTGGGACAGCGCGTTTCTGTCACCACCGGTTCCTCCGACCCGCTTCCTCCGGAGAGCACGGTCTCACTTTTACGCTGATAATCCTCTGGCGCGGCGGTATCGCCGCTGTAGCTCAATTCCGTGTCCTGAGCCAGATGCCGCGACGTTCCCGTGTCCGCCGTCAGCATCAGGTGCAGCTCCCCAACGCCATCGATCTTCGCCAAAATCGTCTCCATCCTTTTCTCCGTCTCCTGAACCGTGTCCTGCACATTTTCGTCCGGGACGACAGCGGCGCTCTGCTTGCCGCCGGAGGGCAGCAAAAGCAGCGCCGCGCCCGCCGCTACCACTAAAACCGCGTATTTCCAACGGTCCCATAGCTTTTTGAACGTCTCAGCCTGTTTCATGATAAACCTGCCTCTCCTTGGGAATCCCCAGCTCCTGTTCCATATAGTTCGCCAGCACATCCGACTTCTGCCCAGTCAGCTCCGCGCCTGCCGGGATGGGGGTACCGTCCTCCCCCGGCTCCACGAGAACGTGGACGGTGCAGTCCACCCCCAGCGCCGCCGCTTTGTCCAAAATATATGCTTCCGTCTTCTCCGCTATGAGTTCTTGAAGCGATTGGTCGCTCTGGGTCTGCAGCTCCGTCTGACGCTGGCTGATCTCCCCGGCATAATCCTCATAGTGAAAGTCCAAGTGGTCGAAGTCCGCTCCCAGCAGAGGCCTGACCATCACCAGCAAAAGCGTCAGCCCTCCGGCAAAGCCCGCAATCTTCCGCACCGTCCCCTCCGGGATCAGGCTCTGGGATAGAGACACCAAAAAGGCCGCCGCCGCAACGGCGATGAGCCAGCTCCGCGCCGCCTCAATCATTTCACTCGCTCCCCCTTTCACGTCACAGCCGCCACGGAAGACAGGATGGAGATCAGCAGCAAAAGCGCGCTGGCCCCCGTCATCCCCAGCACCAGTCCGAACGCGCTGCCCAGGCCGTCGATCAGCTTGCACAGCTCCGGCGAGCCGATAACTCCCGCCAAAAAGCCCACCAGTTTATACAGCAGATACTGGATACCCAGATGCAGAAACGGCCACGCGCAGGCCGACAGCACCGCCAGCGTTCCAAAGATGCCGATGGTGTTTTTCAGAATCCCCGCTCCGGCCAGCACCGTGTCCGCCGCCTCCGCAATGATGCCGCCCACCACGGGAACCACTCCCGCCACCGTGGCCTTTGCCATTTTCACCGCCGCCGCGTCTGCTGCACCGGAGATGATATGAGCCACGGAGAGATATAGGGTAAACGCCGTCAGGGCCCCGCACAGAACCCAGGTGATACACTTGCGCAGCGCCTCCGCAATATTTCCCAGCCGCCCGCCGGGAAGACAGGCGGCGGCGGTCAGCGTCCCGATGTAGAGATAGATCAGCGGCAGCAGCAGTCCCTCGATCAGCTTCAGCAGCAGACCGGTAAACAGCACCGTGATCACCTGCTGGACCGTGGCGGTGGTGACGGAACCACTGATCGCCGTCGCCGCCGCCAGCACCGGCAGCAGAACCCGGGAAAAGTTGTTCAGGCTCTCGATCACGCCGCCGCCCATACCGATCAGGCTCTCCAAACTCCCCGCCGCCAAAAGCGTTACCGACAGCGCCCCCGCCGCCAGCACCAATTTGGGGCCGGACGCCCCGGCGGTCTGAGAGAATCCGTCCACCGCGCCGCACAGAAGCACCACCAGCAAAATGCTCACCGCGCTTCGCATCCTCTGGCACAGAACGGATTTTGCCTGTTCCTTCAGATTTTGGAGAATTTGAGAGACGCCGCCGCCCAGTGGGTCCGTCGCGGTCAGGTCCGTATTTTGTAAAATGTCCTCCGTCCCCTCCGGCAGGGCGTCCCACAGCTCGTCCGGTACCTCGGCGGCGGAGACCGGAACTGTCAGAAGCAGCGCCAGAGTCAGCGCCAGCAGCCATTTTTTCATCCCATCAACTCCAACAGGACGTTCATCGCTTTTTCCAGCAGCGGTAAAGCCACCAGCAGCGCGCAAACCGCCCCGGCAATTTCCACGGCGGAGGCCAGAGCCGCCGCTCCGGCGTCCTTGCAAAGTCCGGTCCCCACCTTTACCACCAGCGCAATGCCAACGGTCTTGTACAGCGGCACAAACAGTTCGTTGGACACCCCGGCCCGTGTGGTCAGCTCCGAGAAAAAGGCCATTAGCTCCCGGAGACTTCCGGAAAGCGCCAGCAGCGCCGCAACGGCGGCGGCCAGCCCCAGCAGCAGCGCCGCCTCCGGCGCGCCCCGCCGAATCGCCGCGCCCAGCAGAGCCGTCACCACACAGACAAGCGTGATCTGCATAACCTGTTCCATCAGAAGCCGAACAGGGTCTTGATCAGCTGAAACAGATCGCTGATCTGCCGCACCATCATCATCAGCACCACCACTAATCCCGCCAGCGTCGTCATCATGGCCTGCTCCTCCCGACCGGAGCGCACCAGCAGCTGGTTCAGCACCGCCACAAGAATCCCGATGGCGGCGATTCGAAAAATCAAATCAACATCCATGGCAAATGTTCCTTTCGTATGTCCTTCACAGCAGGAGAATGATTAGCAACGCGGCGCCGGAGAAACACACCGCTGTGGCCTGCCTGGTCCAATCCCTTTTTTTCCTTGAGCGCTCCTCCATCTTCTTTCTGAGCCAGCCTGTTGCAAGTTCAATTCCTTTACATATTTCCGTTTCGTCTCCGGACAGCTTGTACCCCAATTCGGCAACCGTCTCCCTCACGTCGTCCTCCACCGGAAGACGGCGGCAGGCCGCGTCCCACGTAGTCCGAAGGGGTTCTCCCCGCTCCAGAGACTCCGCAAGTCCCGTCAGCCAAGCTGCAACAGCTCCCTGCCGCACCTGTCCCAGCTCTCGCAGCAGTCGGGGCAGCGGCATCCGCGTCAGACGAATACGGCTGGACAGAGCCTCCATCGCCGCGATCAGCTGGGAAAGCGTCTCCGTCTCCTGCCGCCAGCGGCGCAGCTCTCCGGCCCATGCCGCGCCAAACCCCACCAGAATGAAAAGACTTCCCAGCGCTTTCACGGCAGCTCCTCCAATTCGTAGGACCGCCCCTCTTCCGTCCGGCGGATACACACCGCCCGACGAAAGACCTTTGTCTCCAGGAGCCGGGCGTACAGGGGCTTTTGCATAAGCTCCGCAGCGTCCGCGGCATGGACGGTGGCCAGCAACTTCACGCCGCAGCCCGCCGCCATGGTCATGGCCCGGATATCCTCCTCCGCCGTGATCTCATCGGCGGCCACAATCTGGGGGTTCATGGTCCGCAGCAGCATGGGGATGGCGACAGCTTTCGGGCAGCCGTCCAGCACGTCGGTACATGGCCCCACATCCATCTGTGGCCTTCCCCGATAACAGACCGCCACCTCCCCCCGCTCATCCGCCAGTCCCACCCGGAGCCCCCGCTGGGAGATACAGCGGATCAGGTCTCTCAGGAGTGTTGTCTTTCCCCCTCCCGGCGGAGACAGAAGCAGCGTACTGTCAGGCACTCCGTCTGACAGCAGCTGCTGCGCCAGTTCCTCCGCCACGCCGCGCTTTTCCCGGGCTATCCGCAGATCGGCAGAGGACAGATCCGCCAGATTCGTGCACACGCCGCCCTTCATGACGGCGGAGCCACAAAAGCCGATCCGAAATCCACCCCGGACGGGCAAAAAGCCCTCTCGCAGCGTCTCCGCGGCGGCATAGCGGGAAAATTCCGCTCCCAGGTCGCACAGGGTCTCCAATTCCTCCGGCTCCACCGACGGCTCCGACGGCCAGGGACAGGTTTCTCCACCCGGCAGCAGCACGGTCATGGGCCAGCCGGTCCTTAGGCGGAACTCCTCCGCAACGGCCTGGTCTTCCTTTGGCAGCGTCTCCGCTAATTTGCGCAGCCGCACCGGCAAAAACATCGCTGCCTGTCGGTATCTGGAAATTTCCTCCCGCTCCTTCATCTGCATCCCTCCCCGTCCGATACCCAACCATATGAGAGCCCGTCCCACTTTATGCCGGAAAAATATAAGGGGAGATAAAAACGCCCGGTATCCGAAAATACCGGGCGTCTCGTGCGCTTACTGGCAGCAGCTGCAGATGTTTTTCGTCTCTTCGTAGGTTTCGGGGTGGCAGACCGTGTTGGGCGGGAAGAACTCGCCCACAGGGAAGCGGATATTGCGGAACAGACCGCAGGGGTCCTGACCAGGGTCTACGCCTCCAGAGCACTCCTTTTCCGGCAGGCAGTAATCGTACACGGGGATCAGCAGCTGAGAATCCCGCTCCAGCCGTACGATGGAAAACTGGCCCAGGGTCACATAAACCCGCCGCATGTCGTCCCCACCGGACAGCTCTCCGTCGAAAAAGCCGCTGATAAAGGACGGAACCTCGCAAAGGTCGTTGTCGCAGGGGTGGCAACCGCAGGCCTCCACCAGCTTCGCGTCCAGCACAATGGGGTCCACGGCCTCCACCACAGCAACGGGTAGATTACTGTCGCGCAGACACTGCGGATCCAGCCCGCCCGCGCGGAACTCAGAGGAGAATATCTTGGCGCTTCCCTCGCTGCCGAACAGCAGGACGCGCTTGTCGAACACACACAGGCCTTCTACTGTCACCGGGATGGGGCAGCTCAGATACGCCTGCAGCGTCACATGATAGAAAAACCGCATATCAATTGTGTAAAAGCCCCGGTTAAACGTCACCGGCTCCACGTCTACGTACACATGAAGCAGTTTTGCGGTGCCGCCCTTTACGGATAGCGCGTGGTTGATGGTATCTACATACTGGAGCTTCGGATAAAAGCGCAAGTCTTCCACGCAGTCCTTATCTCTGCACGAGTCATAGATCTTTTTGGTGTGAATACAAACCGCCTCGCGGATGCCACGGGGGTCATCCACAGGTCCGGGCATGATCTTGTCAGGCATTGCAATACCTCCTATTTAAGTAGCTGTGAAAGAAAGACTCTTTCAGTCCAGTCTATGCTTCTCGAAAAAAAGAGTGAGCGCTCCGGGCCTGAACCTCGGAGTGCTCATAAAAAAAAGTAGGACAGGGAGAGGGAAAGGTTGGAAAAATAAGGTAGAATAACCCTACGTCCATATTGAGGACTGGCGCAACCGGTCGCTGCAGGGCGGGCACTTCTATGTGGACGGCATTTATCTTCGCCGCACCTAGGGCGGAAAGTTCGCGAATGTAGCCATTCTAGTGGCAATCGCCGTGAATGAGGACGGCTATCGGGAGATTTTGGGTGCTGCTGAGAGCATGAAAGAAGACAATGCCAGTTGGGTCGTCTTTTTTCAGTGGCTCAGGAGGCGCGGCCTGGATAGCGGAATTGTTGAGAACCATATTTTTTTAGATATTATGACTTCATATAATATGGGTGGAGAAGATATTACTGCTACTTTTGACACTAGTAGTGGTGGATTATAAACAAACAGAGCAGTAAGCTGCTTGAGAACTATTTCGAAGATAGTAAGATCATCTCCAAAACAGCCGACAGATACACTTCTTGTATCTGTCGGCTGTTTGTTTGATAATACCGTCCTAGCTTGCTTCGTTTTATTTCTACCATTCTTTATGAAAATATCTCGTTTGATGGGTTTGCCCTAAACCTTATGCTATTGTTTTGGTTACATCCCCTGTAACAGAACCGCGAGCATCTTCGCCGCCTGGGCGCGTGTGGCGCTTGAGTGCGGGGCGAAGCTGCCGTCGGTATTGCCGGACAGGATTTTGTTGTTCATCGCCCACTGGATGGGGGTCTGCGCCCAGCTTGAAATTTTGCTGTAATCCGGGAACTCCCGAACGGACATGCCCTCGGCGTTCGAGACCGTGCCCTTGTACTGGGCGTAGCGGTAAAGCATCGCGGCCACCTGTTCACGTGTGACCGTTGCGCTTGGGCTGAACTTGCCGTTATTGCCGGCGGCGATGCCAGCCTTGTTTGCCCACTGCACCGCCGCGAAGTACCAGCTGTCTGCTGAGACATCCGAGAAGGAAGCTGTCTTGTAGCCGCTCAGGTCGTCGCCGGACATCCGGGCGAGGATGGTCACAAACGCCGCTCTCGTGATACTGGCAGCAGGGCTATATGCTCCATTATTTCCGCCAACGATGCCGCGCGCGGCGAGATAGGTCACGTAGTCGGCATACCACGCGCTGTCAGACACATCCTTGAAGTTCACGGCGTTGTAGCCCACGGCATAGGTGGAAAAGTGTGTTGTAGTGAAGGTCACGGTTCCGGTTTTTGCGTCATAGCTGCAATTCGGTACTGTGACCAACTCGCCGGAGGCATTGATGTAGTAAACCACGATGGCGCTGATGTCCTCGCCCGAAGCCGGAGTGTACGGAACAGAAACCGTCGCCGTACCGCCGCCGAAGCTGGAAACCGTTGTACTGCCGGAGGTGATTTTGAGATCATAGACCGGCCTTGTGCCGATGGCGGTCCTGGTGTCTGCCGAAAGTGCGGAGGTGTCCGCCGCCGTGGCGGTAATTGTTACATCTCCGCTGGTCTGCTTGCCGATTTCCGTCAGCGTCACGCTGTCCAGCGTGACAGTTGCCACAGTGGAGGATACTGTTAAGCTGGCTTCACCGCTTGTCAATGTGGTAACTGCCGACTGCGGGAGAGTGACCGAAACACCCGTCGCACCGCTTCCGGTTTGAACCTGAAGGTTAACAGCGGCCTGTGCGTTTGAGGCTGTCTTTTCTTTTGCCGCCGTGAGCATTTCAGAAATCTGCGAGCTTGTTGCGCTTGCAGCCGCCACGCCGCTTGAGCCGGTTGTAGCGGTAACGGTCTGCGATGCGGTGGTGGTATTGTTCTCTGTCGAAACAGTAATGTTGCTGCTTGGGGAAGCGCTGCCTCCGCCTCCGGTAGGCGCGCCGCCGGGGTTGCTGCCGGGGTTGCTGCCGGGGTTGCTGCCGGTGTTGCTGCCAGCGCTGACCGTAAAGCTGATGTCAAAGGTCTGCGAGGTCACGCTTCCGCCGAAAACCGTTACCGTCGCGGTATAGGTTCCCGCGCTCAGGCCCGTGTTTGGCCCAATGGTGAAGCTGTCTATACCACCGGAGGCGATGCTGTTCAATGTACCATTGGACAGGGTAAAGCTGGTTGCATTTGTGCCGCTCAGCGCCACGGTTAATGCGCCTGTCTCATGGTTGCCCGTACTTGAGACAGTAACACGTAGCGGCGTGACGGAGTTGTAACCCGCTGTCTGTCCGGTAAAGGAATATGCTGTTGCCCGGCTCAGACTAATACCGTAGGTGACGGCTTCACTGACGGTTACTGTAACCGTATAGTCCTGCGTCGACCCATTCTCCGCCGTGACGGTGTAGATAACCGGATTTGAAAAGTCCTGCGCCGTGCCGCTTGTCGGGGAAACGGTGGCCTTGTCGCTTACCGTGACCATCGGCGTCAAGTCCGTTACGCTTGTGCCGTAAGGAAGCGTCACCGCGATGGTATGGTCCGCATGGATTGTTCCGTCCACGCCACCCAGTGTGAAGCCGGTAATGGCATTTGCGCTGCTAAGCGTGTCCGGTGCTGCGTTGATCGTTACTGTATAGGTTGCTGTTTTGCCGCCTACCGTTACGGTCAGCACCTGATCCACTGCCGGAGCGCTGCTGTCAAAGCCGGTTATATTGGCGGTTGTTATGGTTTCTGTCTTTCTTGAATTATCGCTGTAGAGGCCTATCACCACCATATCGCTGATATCAAGACTGTCGCCTACCATGTAGGTCAGCTTGGTTGCTGGGGTTGTGATAAAGATTTCTTGCACTGCAGGAGCTGCGGTTACCTCAAAACTCAGCTCAAATGCTTGTGTAGTTACGTTACTTCCGGATATCGTGACCGTCGCCGTATAGGTTCCCGCACTCAGGTTTGAGTTCGGTACAACGGTGAGGTTGTCCGTATTGCCTTCCACGATGCTGCTGACGGCGGTCTTGGACAGTGCGAAGCTGCTTTTGCCCGCACCGGTCAGTGAAACTGTCAAATCGCCTGTCGCCTGAATTCCGATGTTGATTATCGTGATGCTCAGAGGAGAGACGGAGCTATAACCCGCGGTCTGCGCGGTAAAAGTATACAGACCGGTCTGGCTCAGGCTGATACCATACGGTAGAGCTCTCAACTGCGGATACTTAGCGGAGGCAAAGCTCCAGACAGCAGTATCCCAACCCGCAAATGAATCTGCATCCCCATTTATACCAGCGGTAGCGGTAGCGTTCTTCATCCACGCTGTCGTCTTACCCACAGCGGCTCCTGCAGTGTCACTGCCATTCATTCCGCCGCTGATTCCGCTTGTCTCTTTGTCATAATAGCAGCCTATAACTGTGCTTAAGCCATTATCCCCCGCTATGCCGCCGACATATTGTCCGCCGCTGACACGGCTGGTGTTATAGCAGTTTGTTATGATATCTTCTTTGCTTAACCCGACCAGACCGCCTACAGCCGCACTATTGTCCAGTCCCGTATGATTGCCCATGTTATAGCAATTGGTGATTGTGCTGCTGGCACTTTGCCCAAACAATCCGCCGACATATTGGCCGCTGCAGGTGACACTTACCATGTTATAACTATTGGTGATCATACCGTTTTTGATGTACCCGACCAGACCACCGTCATATAAGCCTCCGCTGATATAGCTGTCAACCACGCCTACATTTTTAATCGTTCCACCGTTAATATTGCCGAACAGACCCTGAAAGCCGGTGGCCTTGTTTATGTAAATCCCGCTCACCGTATACCCGCAGCCGTCAAAGACGCCGTTAAAGGTGTCGTCATAGGTGACGTTATAGTTGCTGTCATAGGTGTAACTGCCGTTACCGATAGGCGTCCATGAATTGCTCGGCGCGTTTGTACTCCATCCGCTTACACCTGACACATCGTTTAATAGGATATTCGCGCCCAGCTTAACTGTTTTGCCCGAGAAATTGTGCTCGCTATTCACAAGACTCGCAAGCCCTGCTAATTCCGCCGGGGTATTGATGGTGTAACTGCTGTCACTTTCGTGTCCCGCATACCAGCTTACGTTCGAAGTACCGTCCCAAATGTTGGTTTTGACTGTGAATTGGACTGTGAAGGATTTCGAGACTAAGTTATTCCCTGATACCGTCACCGTAGTGCTGTAAGTTCCCTCACCCAGCCCTGTTTTCGGCACTACAGTAAAGGTATCGGTGCCACCCACGGCGATGCCGCTGATTGTTGTCTTCGACAGCGTGAAGCTGTCCTTGCCCGAACCGCTCAATGCCACGGTCAAATTTCCCGTCACCTGATTGCTGGTGTTACTCACGATGACCGTCAGTGGGGACACCGCACTGTAATCCAATATGCGCTCGGCAAAAATATAGGGGTCGGTCTGGCTCAGTCTGATTCTGGACGTGGTTTTGAAGCTGTTTCCATCGTTTTCGGCCATGGTTTCGCCTTCCGTATCGGTAAAACCGGATATCTTAACGGTGTATTCTGTTTCATATGCCAGTCCGGAATACGCAACCGTATAAACGGTATCATTTTTTGACCATGACCCGGAGGAAAGCGCTGTTGAGGCGCTGCCGTCACTCAGCGACACGGTGCCTCCGGCCGCCGTGTTTATCGTCTTGCTAAACGTGATTACAAGATTTCCACTGATCGCTTTCTCAGTGCCGCCTGGTGAAACACGCAGCACATGCAGTGCGTTTCTTAACTGCGGATACTTAGGGGATGCAAAGCTCCAGACAGTAGTATCCCATCCCGCAAAGGTATCCGTGTCTCCATCTATACCATCGGTAGCGGTAGCGTTCTTCATCCACTCTGTCGTCTTGCCCACTGCAGCCCCCGCAGTGTCACTTCCATTCATTCCGCCGCTGACTCTGCTCGTCTCTTTGTCATAATAGCAGCCTGTAACCGTGCCGCTGCTATACCCCGCTATGCCGCCGACATTATTTCCTTTGCCGTTGACGCTGACGCTGCCCGTGTTATAACAGTTAGTAATGATACCTCGGTTATCACCCACGAGCCCGCCGGTATTTGGGGGGTAGGAGGTGTTGGCGACACTGCCCAGGTTATAGCAGTTGGTGATTGCACTGTTTCCGTAGCTGCCCCCGATCAGACCTCCAGCATTATAGCCGCAGACATACACTCCGACATTGCCTGTGACACTCCCTGTGTTATAGCAGCTGGTTATCGTACTGCTGTCAATGCTCCCGATCAGACCGCCGACATTGCTAGTGTCGGATAGGGTACTTTTGGTGCTGATACTGCCTGTATTATAGCAGCTTGTTATTGTACTGCTGACGCTTCGCCCTGCCACACCACCGACAAAACTACTTTGGCTGCTGACGCAGGTAACTATTCCCGTGGTATAGCAGTTGCTTATCGTACTGTTTTCGATGTACCCGACCAGGCTGCCGGCACATATGCTGCCGCTGATATAGCTGTCGATCACGCCTGTATCTTTAATATTCCCCCCAGAGACATAGCCGAACAGACCTTGATTGCGTGTGGTCGTGTTTATGTAAACCCCGCTCACCGTATATCCGCAGCCGTCAAAGCTGCCCTTAAAAGCGTGACTGCTGCTTCCGATTGGCGTCCATGAATGATCCGGCGCCTTTGTATTCCAGCTGTTTACCCCGGACACCGTGTTCAAAGCGATACTCGCTCCCAGTATAATTGTCTTGCCGGAGAAATCATTCCCATTGTTGACCAGGCTTGCCACCCCCGCTAATTCCTCCGGGGTGGTGATGGTGTAGGTGCTATCGTTTTCGTGTCCCGTGTACCAGCTTGTATTCGAAGTTCCGTTCCATGTGCCGTCGTTGACCGTGAATCGGACGGTAAAGGATTTCGATGTCATGTTATTCCCCGATACCGTCACGGTCTTACTGTAAGTTCCTGCGTCTAGCCCCGTTATCGGCGTAAGGGTAAAGGTATCGGTGCCGTTCAAGGCAATGCTGCTGATGGTTGTCTTTGACAGCGTGAAGCTGTCCTTGCCCGTACCGCTCAGTGCAATGGTCAAATCTCCCGTTACCAGCTTGCCGATGTTGCTCACTGTGACAGTCAATGGGGACACCGGGCTATAACCCACAGTCTGATCGGAAAAGGTATACTGGTCGGTCTGACTCAGTGTAATTCTGGGTATTGATTTGGTAGTGACACTATAACTGCTGTCCTCGGTCATGGTTTTACCTTCCGTGTCAGTAAAACCTGATATTTTAACAGTGTATTTTGTCTCATATACCAGCCCGGAATACGCGACCGTGTAAACTCTATTATTTTCTGACCACGACCCACCCGAAAGCTCTGCTGGGGTACTTCCGTCGCTCAGCGATACGGTACCTCCGGCTGTCGTGTTCATCGACTTGCTGAACGTGATTACCAAGTTTCCGTTAAGAGGTGCTTCCGTACCTTCTGTTGAAACCTCCCATACGCTCAAGTTGATGCGTAACTGTGGATACTTATTGGAGACGAACCCCCAAAGTTCAGGGTCCCAGCCCGCAAAGGGATCCGGGTCCCCATCTATACCTGCGGTACTGGTGGCGTTTTTCATCCACTCTGTCGTCTTGCCCACGGCAGCTCCGGCCGTATCACCGCCGTTGATGCCGCCGCTGATGCCGCTCGTCTGTTTGTTATAATAGCAGCCCGTAACCGTACCGGTGCTGGTCCCCGCTACGCCGCCGACAGATGTGTTGCTACTGCCGCTGACACTGCCCGTGCTATAGCAGTTCGTAATTGTACCTTGGCTATCGCCCACCAGACCTCCGATATATTGGCTGCGGCTGGTATTAATGCTGCCCGTGTTATAGCAATCGGTAATTGCACCGGTCCCATGGCTCACCCCCACCAGACCGCCAATATTTTCGTTAAGGCCTCCTGTTCCTGTGACATTGCCCGTGTTATAGCAGCTCGTGATTGTGCTGCTGTCGCTGCACCCGACCAAGCCGCCAAAAGTGCTGCCCGCGTTACTGACACTGCCCGTATTATAGCACTTAGTGATCGTGCTGCTCTTGCAACGCCCGACCAGACCGCCAAAAAAACAGCAGATAGGGTCGTAGCCGTTAATTACGCCCGTGTTATAGCAGTTCGTAATGGTACCGTTTTCTATGTACCCGACTAGGCCTCCAACATTTTCCCCACCTTTTTGATAAGTGGTACCCTCGCCCATGCCTATATGGCCGTTTACCATACCTACATTTTTAATCTCCCCACCGGAGACATAGCCGAACAAGCCCTGATTTTCCTTGTTCGTGTTGTCATCGTTCGTGGCTATATACAGCTCACTCACTGTATATCCGCCGCCGTCAAAAATACCCTGAAAGCTGTTGCTGCTGGTGCCAATTGGCGTCCATCGTTTGCTCTGATAGTAGTCTATAACCATATTCAAAACGACATCTGCGCCCAGCGTGACTGTCTTGCCGGAAAAGCTATCTCCGCCATTAACTAAACTTGCAAACCCCGCTAATGCCTCCGGGGTGGTGATGGTGTAGCTGCTGTCGCTTTCGTGTCCCGTATACCAGCTTGTGTCCGTCGTGCCGTCGTCCAGCCAGCTTGCAGCAGCCGCCGTCTGGCTCAACTGCGGCATAAGGCTGAACAGCATGCATGCTGTCAGAAAGATCGAAAGGATCTTTTTTCTTATCTTTTTCATATTTTCTCCTTATCCTGTAAGTTTGAATGCGACGCCGGAATTAAATTGATCGAAAACGCCAATTGCATCGTTTTTTACTTCGCTTTTTTTGCGTATAGCATATTCTAACAGGATCTTTTAAATTATAAAATCGTACCGGTATGAGGTTTTTGAAATTTATTTTCCTTGCTTTTATATCTTCGTAACAATATACTAGCGCTATAGAGAGGAGGCCGTTATGTCCTCAAACAACTACATCAACGATAAATTTATCCCAACCCCGATGCCGGAGGTCTGCGCGCCGAGGGCTTCCGTTCTGAATCGGTTTGGATCGGTTTGGATGAATATGACGACGCACCCTTTGTGTTTTACAAGCTGTTCTGTACCGGAATCCTGTCGATACAGCCGAATAACGAAAAAATGGAGGTGATTTTAAACAGCAAGGCTTTTTATTCCTCCCCCGTTGAGAATACCATCCGCTTTTTGCTGGAATTTACACAGGACGACGGCGCTTACGCGCTGGTGCTGGATGATTTGCATACCATCACCAACAAAAAAATTCTCAAGGCCCTGCCGCTGATCCTGAAACGGATGCCCCATTCCTTTGTCATTCTGCTTCTGAGCAGAAATAAGCTCCCCGACGAATTACAGGAATTCACGGAGAGCAGAGGAAGTGTTCCCATTACGGCGGACGAGCTGTCTTTTTCAGCGGAGGAAATACAAACGTACTACGGTGCTTTGGGACGTAAGCTGACGAAGGCACAGGCTAGAACGGTCTTGGGCACTACGGGCGGCTGGGCTATCGGTATTAACGCTCTGTCCAAAAGTGACTCACTTTACGCGCCCGAAATCCGAAAATCGCCGGCTACAGCGTACCTTTTGCTTGTCACGCCCACGTGGCAAGCGAGTAGGCCGTCAACCAGAATGGTGAGATTGTCCTCGCGCCGGACTGTGGATTGGATTCCTTAGTACGGCGAGAATGCGGGCGAGCTCATTAAAATATTTTGTCCGTAGACAATGACCTCCTGTAAAAACAAAAAAAGCCGAGGTCTTATTTCTAAAACCTCGGCACAAAAGTGGACGATATATTAATATAAATATGCGATGTGTACGTCGTTCTTACGACGAAATATCCGGTTTTTGTCTGTGTGTTTTCTGATGAATAGGGATTTGTGTGAGTTTGAATACACAGACGGGTCTAAAACACCGAAAGACATCTCCAAAAACGCAATTATTTTTGACGGGCAAAAGCAGATAAAAAGAGTTCCAAAAAGATGTCCTGCGGTTTTTGCCGCAGGACATCTTTTTGGGGAACAAATTATGGTGCGCGAGGCGGGACTTGAACCCGCACGTCCGTAATGGACACTAGAACCTGAATCTAGCGAGTCTGCCAATTCCACCACTCGCGCATATCTATGAAGTTAAAAAGAGCCAGAACAATTTCAGAAATATCTGTCTGAAGACATCCGCCCTCAGACAGATATTGGTGCGCGAGGCGGGACTTGAACCCGCACGTCCGTAATGGACACTAGAACCTGAATCTAGCGAGTCTGCCAATTCCACCACTCGCGCATATTCATCTGAAATTGTCTCAGTCTTTCTCCCCAGACCTTCGGATAGGGGAAATGGTGCGGCTGACGGGATTTGAACCCACACGTCGATTCGGACACCAGCACCTCAAGCTGGCCTGTCTACCAGTTCCAGCACAGCCGCAAATCTGTGCTCTAAAAAAGACTGCTTGATTATTATAGCTACAAGCAATAAAAATGTCAACCTTAAATTTTCCTTTTCGGCAAAATTTCCGTTTTCCGTCTTCCGACCTGTTTTTGCTGTAGGTAACCCCGCGCCGGACGGCAGTTTTCTGCCGTCCGGCGTACATTCTCGCTGAAGCGCTCAGCGCTCTGCCATAGGCGTATAACCCCTGTGGGCCTCCACGCACTCATACCGCGGACGGATCAGCTTTCCGCCGCCGGACAGCTCCTCCATCCGATGGGCGCTCCAGCCGGAAATGCGGGCAACCGCAAACAGCGGCGTATACAGTTCTCTGGGCAAACCCAGCATCTCAAAAACAAATCCACTGTAAAAGTCAATATTGGTGGAGATGGCATCCTTATGCCGTTTTACCATCAGCAGATCCTTGCCGATCCGCTCCACCCGCTCATAGAGATCCAACTCCGGCTGTCGCTGCTTCTCCCTGGAGAGGGTCTTCACATAATCCCGAAAAACCTCGCACCGGGGATCCGTCCGGGTATAGACCGCGTGGCCCAGACCGTACAGCAGCCCCCGCCCATCAAACGCCTCGCTGTCGAGAATGCGGCCAAGATAATTTTTCAGTTCGTTATCGTCGTTCCAGTCCAACACGTGGGCCTTAATGTCCGCCATCATCTCCATGACCTTGCTGTTGGCGCCGCCGTGGCGAGGGCCCTTCAAGGACGCCATAGATGCCGCAATTGCGGAATATGTATCCGTTCCCGAGGAGGTGACCACATGGTTCGTAAAAGTCGAGTTGTTGCCGCCGCCGTTGTCGGCATGGAGAACCAGCGCCACATCCAGTACCCGGGCCTCCAAGTCCGTGAATTGCCCGTCTTCGCGCAGCATTCGCAGGAAGTTCTCCGCTGTGGACAGCTCCGGCCTTGGTTCATGGATGAACAGGCCTTCTCCCTTGTTGAATCGATACGCCTGAAAGGCGTAAATTGCCAGAAGCGGCATAATTGCAATCAGCTGCAAGCTCTGGCGCAGTACGTTTTCAAGGCCGATATCGTTGGGCCGGTCATCATAACAAAACAGAGTCAAAACCGCCCGTTGCATGGTGTTCATCAAATCCTGAGGCGGCGCTTTTAAAATCACATCCCGCAGAAAGTTGCTGGGCAGCGTCCGATAGGTGGCCAGCTGGACGCAAAAGTCCCGCAGCTGCACTTCAGAGGGCAGCTCGCCGAACAAAAGCAGATACGCCGCTTCCTCAAAGGCCAGTCTCCGGCCCTCGGACCCCCGGACAATCTCACGGCAGTCGATCCCGCGGTAATATAACACGCCGTCCTCCGGAAGGAGGCTCCCGTCCTTTTCCACTGTATAAGACTGAATCTCTCCCACGCGGGTCAGTCCCGTCAGCACGCCCTGCCCGTCTTCGTCCCGGAGGCCGCGGCGAACGTTGTACTGCTGGTATAGCTTGGGATCTATGTAATTTTTCTTCTCCCACTGCTCCTCCAGCGCCCGGATTGCGGGCGTAATCTGGGAGTAGACATTCTCTCCTTTATCCGACCATATCATTCCGCTGTCTCCTCTCGCCAGATCCAATGCCTTAGGCATGGCGGCAAACTCACTGCTCTGCCGGCGCGCATTGGCTTCCCGGCCAAGTCATAATGCAATCATACCACCTTCACATTTCATTTACAACCAATAATCCGGGTTTTCCATTGGATAATCCTCCAATTATTGAAGCGTCTTTCTTTTTGTTATTCATTTTTGTGTGAATCACTCATACTTTTTACCTAGAATTGCTTTATACTCATATCTGTGCAAGCGTCTCACCGATGGGGTCCGGAATCACCAAATCGGCGTTCAGATCGGCGGCCACAGCAGACTTATTGATCAGCACCAGCTTGTGACCCCGGTAATAACGGATCAGTCCCGCCGCCGGATAGACGTTCAGGGATGTGCCGCCTATGATAAGCATGTCCGCCTCGGAGATGAACCGAACGGCTCTTTCCATGGTCTCCATGTCCAGCCCCTCCTCGTAGAGCACTACGTCCGGTTTCACCCGGCCACCGCAGGCCGTGCAGTGGGGGACTCCCTCAGAGTGAAGCATGAAGTCGAAATCCTGGAATTTTCCGCATCGCTCGCAATAGTTTCTGTGAACGCTGCCGTGAAGTTCCAGAACCTCCCGGCTTCCCGCGGCCTGATGAAGTCCGTCGATATTTTGTGTGACAATGGCCTTGAGCTTCCCCCGTCTTTCCAATTCTGCCAACTTTACATGGGCGGCATTGGGCTTTGCGTCGGGAGCTAGGAGCTTCGTCCGGTAAAAGCGGAAAAATTCTTCCGGCTTGCTTTCATAAAACGTATGGCTTAAAATGGTTTCAGGCGGGTAATCATACTGCTGATGATACAGTCCGTCGGTACTGCGGAAATCAGGAATGCCAGACTCGGTGGACACGCCCGCTCCGCCAAAAAAAACAATGTTTTCGCTGGAATCTACCAGCTCCTTTAGCTTCCTCGCGTTCTCCGTCATAATTAGCCTCCATCCACATCAATCAATTTATAAACTAAGGAGAATCCAATGAATATTCAAATCTTCGGCTCTTCCAAATCCTTCGACAGTAAAAAAGCCGAGCGGTGGTTTAAAGAGCGCCGTATCAAATATCAGTACATCGACACTCCCACAAAAGGATTATCCCCCCGCGAATACCAGTCCGTCAAGCAAAAAGTGGGATTTGAAGCGCTGGTCAACAGCAAATGCAAAGCCTATGAAGCGCTGTTTATGGCCTATATTGCGCCGGACGCGCAGGAGGAAAAACTGCTGGAAAATCCAGAGCTGTTTCAAACGCCCATTGTCCGAAACGGAAAGGACGCCACTGTGGGCTACCACCCTGAGATTTGGGAGACCTGGGAATAATAAAAATCCGTGCTCCGCTTAATCGACGGTGCGCGGATTTTTTCTATACTCCATGTCCTCAGACTCTCGTCGTACTTTTGTTCTATTTTTTTCTTGACAAAAACATTTGTTCGATTTATAATAATTCATAATTAGAACATGAGTTCCATTGGAGGGTTTTACAATGACTGGCTGGACACTGTTTTTTATTTTCGTGGGTGTAAGTTTTCTGACACATCAGTTTTTTCGCATCATTGACGCCATTGAGCGTCCCTCTCGCAACTCCCGGCGTGCCGGGGCGCGCTGAGTCTACGCCATGGAGCTGCTGGAAAAGCTGACGATCCTCTCCGACGCCGCAAAATACGATGCTGCCTGCACCTCCTCCGGTGTTCGGCGGGGGTATCGGGAGGGCTACATCGGCAACACATCTTCCTCGCTGGCGGGTTGCTGCCACACATTTTCGGCGGATGGACGATGCGTTACGCTGTTGAAGGTCCTGCTGACCAACCGGTGCGTATACGACTGCAAATACTGCGTCAACCGCCGCAGCAACGATACAAGGCGGGCGGCGTTCACGCCGGAGGAGCTGGCGGAGCTGACGATCGGATTTTACCGGCGGAACTATATCGAGGGGCTTTTCCTGTCTTCGGGCGTCTTTCGGAGTCCCGACTACACCACGGAGCTGATGATCCAGGCGCTGCGTATTCTGCGGGAAACTTATCGGTTCAACGGCTATATTCACGCCAAGGCCATTCCGGGCACCTCCCCCGAGCTGGTGGAACAGCTGGGCTTTCTGGCAGACCGGCTGTCCGTTAATATCGAGCTGCCCTCGGAGTCCGGGCTGAAATCGCTGGCCCCAGACAAGACAAAAGGCGCGATTCTCGCGCCCATGAAGCAGATTCAGACCCGCACGGCACAGGGAAAAGAAGAGCTGGTAAAGTATCGCCATGCACCAAAGTTTGCCCCTGCCGGGCAGAGCACTCAGATGATCGTGGGAGCCACGCAGGACTCGGACCTTCACATTTTGCGCTTGACGCAGGGGCTGTACGACCGCTATCGTCTCAAACGGGTATTTTATTCCGCGTACGTTCCGGTCATCGAAAACACGCTTCTCCCCTCTCTGGACACAAAGCCCCCTCTCCTCCGGGAGCACCGGCTCTATCAGGCCGATTGGCTTTTACGGTTTTACGGATTCCGGGCGGAAGAGCTTTTGGATGAGCAGACGCCGGACTTCAACCCCCTGGTGGACCCAAAGTGCAGTTGGGCACTGGCACATCTGGACTTCTTTCCGGTTGAAGTCAATACGGCGGACTATGAAACGCTTCTCCGGGTCCCGGGCATAGGCGTCGTATCAGCCAAGCGCATTCTGGTTTCCCGGCGTGCGGGGCGTTTGCAGGTCGAAGATTTGCGGAAGCTGGGCGTGGTGATGAAGCGGGCGCAGTATTTTCTGACCTGCCGGGGCCGGATGGCGGAGGGCTTGCGCTTTACGCCGGACAGTCTGCTGCTCAATCTGGTCGCGGCGGAACGGCCTGCCCTGCCCAGTTCCGGAATGGAACAGCTCTCCCTGTTTGGCGCGTGAAAGGGCGTGAAATCGATGGAGATCATCTATCTTTACGATGGCAGCTTTGAGGGTTTCCTCTGCTGTATTTTTGACAGCTATGCCAACCGGGAAGTTCCGTCCGACATCGTACCGGAGGAAAGCGCCTCCCCTTCTCTGTTTGAGACCCGTTTCATCGTAACAGACAAAAGCCGCGCGGACCGGGTCTTCCGCAAGGTCACCGCTCTTTCCGGCGAGGCGGCACTGCTGCTGAGCCGTGGATTTCTCACTTGCATGGAGCATCGGGAAATGCATCTCTACCGACTGGTTGCGAAACTGCTCCGGGAAGGCCCCGGGTTCCTTCGGAATCTGGCGGATGAAACGCTGCTTCCGATCCTAAAGGCAGTGCGCCACTTGGAGGGAGAGGCACACCTGCTGAGAGGTTTTGTCCGTTTTTCGGATTATTCCGGCATTTTGGGCGGAGAGATTGAGCCAAAAAATCATGTTCTTCCCCTGCTCCGCTCTCACTTTTGCAGCCGCTTCCCAAATGAGCAATTTTTCATTTACGACCGCACTCACCGAGAGGCGCTTCTTTATGCTGGAGCAAAAGCGATCATCGCACCGCTGGATCGATTTGAGATGGCTCCGCCGGACGAAACGGAGACCTCCTATCGGCGGCTCTGGAAGCGATTTTACGATACCATCGCTATCAAGGAGCGTGAAAATCCCCGCTGCCGTCAGACGCATATGCCAAAACGGTATTGGAACACCATGACGGAATTCCAGAGCGAGGAATATTTTATTTCCGGGAAAAGCTCCGAAATAAGCAATCGCACCGATACCCTGCCGACTGTTTCAATTACTGCTGATTGATTCCATTGTTATCGCAGCTCAAAGCGTTTTTACGCAGCACAGCCTCTCCGCGTAAAACGCCCGGAGGAACGGCGTGCCGAGGTCACCTTCGGCATTTCTCGTTCTCTCCGGGCGCTACGGTTCAAATACCCTACGCAGTCGTTCCAGACCTCGCCGTTCCAGGCGGGAAATCTGCACCTGCGATACCTTTAGAATCTTAGCAGTCTGTTCCTGCGTGAATCCACGAAAGTAACGAAGCAGAATCGTCATTCGCTCTTTTTCCGGCAGTGCATCCACCGCCTCCCGCACAGCGATTCGTTCCACAATTCCGTCCTCCGGAGCCTCAGTCCCAAGCATCCCCTCCAGAGCAAGTCCGTCTTCCGTCTCCCGCTGGAGTGAATCCGGCAGGTCGGTGGCCAACTCGGCGCAGGCAATTTCCTCCGCAGACAGCCCTGTGATCTCCGACAGCTCAGACAGTACCGGTTCCCTTCCCAACTCACTGCGCAGCCGCTCCCGAACACTGTATAGAAGATTTGCCCGCTCCCTGATTGTTCGGCCCACCTTAATGGTGCCGTCATCCCGAAGAAAGCGGCGGATCTCTCCCGCAATTTTTGGCACCGCATATGTAGAAAAGCAGGTCCCATATGTAAAGTCAAACCCCTGCACGGCTTTCAAAAAACCCAGACATCCCAGTTGGTAGAGGTCGTCCGCCTCTACACCCCGGCCATAATATCGCCGGACGATGCTCCAGATTAGACCGCTGTTTTCCTCCACCATCTGCTCGCAGGCTTGCCGGTCACCTTCCTGTGCTGCCCGAAGCAGGTCCAGCGTTACCTGACCGCTCATCTCTGGCCGTTTACCCGGCTGGCGATCTTTTTGCGCATCGTCACGGTTGTTCCCCGCCCCGGCGTTGAGTGAACAGTCAATGCGTCCATAAAGCTCTCCATAATGGTGAACCCCATGCCACTGCGCTCCTCGCCGCCGGTGGTAAACATGGGCTGTCTGGCTTTTTCCACATTGGGGATACCCTTTCCGGCATCCTTGACCGTTATCTCCAGCACATTGCCCTCACAGATTCTAACTTTCAGACTTACCCGTCCAATGGAGTCTGGATAAGCGTGGACTATGGCATTGGTCACTGCCTCGCTGACCGCCGTCTTGATGTCCTCCAATTCGTTCAGCGTTGGATCCATCTGCGAGGCGAAACAGGCCACGGCCACCCGTGCGAATCCTTCGTTGCTGCTACGGCTTGGAAATTCCATCCGGATGTCATTCATGCTCTTCCTCATACTGTTCCCTCCCGTTTTATATGAACCAGCCGGTCGATCCCAGCGGCGTCCATAACCCGCTTTGCCTGCGGCTGCACTCGGCATACCTGCAGACTTCCGTCCAAATCATCCATGCACCGCTTCGCTCGCAGCAACAGCGCAATGCCGGAGCTATCCATAAAGGTCACACCGCTGAAATCCAGCACCAAGCGACGCGGGAGAGCGGCATCCACTGCCAATTCCAGCTCCCTGATAGCGTTTTTGGCGGCATGGTGGTCCAGTTCCCCGCTGAACTCCAGCAGCAGATTGCGGTCGACACTTTGCATTTTAATATCCATATTGCAAGTCTCCTTTGTATTAGCGTGGCAAATTTTCTGCGTGACAGCACGGCTTTTTTGCCGTTCTCGCAGAGTCAGTTCTTAAATGATAGTTAGCCTTTGCAAATAGAAACCGCCGTAGCATGTCTCTTGGGTGATCATAACATGATTCAAATTTTCTTTTCTGTCGAAAGTCTTTTGGTTACCATAAATATTTTATTATGGTAACCGCCGCATATTTTCATCCGAGGTCGTTTGGAAGTGTGCGAGCAATCGCATTTTTTATGTTAGCCCTTCGTTTTTTACTTTTCCAAAATTTTACTTTCGTATATGGGCTGAAGTTCCGCTTTTTTAAATTTTGAGAGCGGCCAGATTTTTTTAGGAACCGCTGATTAACAGCCCTGCTTGTCAAAGTCTAACCTTTTGCATGGAAAATTTTTCCCATGTCCATTTCCCGGATTATTTTCGCGATTATGTGTGCTATGCTTCTGTTTTTATCATATTTCTATGGTTTTATAGAATCAAATCATTAGTTCCTTAAATTTTTTCTCTTGATTTTTCTACGTGAAGCTGGTAAGATTACGATTATCACGTAAACGATTTACTTCCGATGGAACTCAGGTTTCGGGTCCCCGTCAGAAAATAGGGAGAAACAGATGGAAAACATACAGATCACGGCACTTGGTGAAATTCTGATTGACTACACTCCCCTGCCGGACTCCGATGCCGGTATGTCGGTATTCGAGCAAAATCCAGGCGGCGCGCCGGCAAATGTGTTGACCTGTGCTGCAAAGCTTGGACGCAGGACCGCTTTCATTGGCAAAGTGGGCGATGATATACAGGGACGCTTCCTGGTGGATACATTGAAAAAGACCGGCATTGACACCCGAGCCCTTCGCGTGGACGGGCGCTATTTTACAACGCTGGCATTTGTCAAGCTGGCAGAAAACGGAGAGCGCAGCTTCTCCTTTGCCCGGAAGCCCGGAGCAGACACACAGCTTTCATCAGAGGAGCTGGATCAGGAGTTGATTTCACATAGCGATATTCTGCATTTCGGCTCCCTCTCTTTGACGGATGAACCGGCCCGCGGCGCCACGATGGAGGCCGTGCGCCTGGCGCGGCAGTCCGGCGCGATGATTGCCTATGATCCCAATTACCGTCCATTGCTGTGGGCAAATAAGGAGGAAGCCATGGAACAGATGCGGTCTCCTCTCCCGTTAGTGGACTTTCTGAAGGTCTCAGACGATGAAGTGGAACTGCTGACGGACTGCGCCGATCCTCGGGCGGGAGCGGAGAAGCTGGTAAAGTTGGGCCTTCGGTGTGCGGTTGTGACGATCGGCAATCAGGGTGCCTTGGTTTCCACAAAAGACGGAAGCGTCATGGTTCCCGGTTTTCCCACAAAAGCCGTGGACACCACCGGCGCGGGAGACTCCTTTTGGGGCGGATTCCTGACCCGTATTTCAGAAAGCGGGAAAACGCTTGACCAGCTCACATTTCAGGATTTTCAGTCCTGTGCCCGCTTTGGCAACGCCGCCGCTTCTCTGTGCGTGGAAAAGCGGGGTGCCATGCCCGCCATGCCAAGCCGGGAGAATGTCCTCCGCCGAATGCAAGGAATTATGAACTGACAGAGAAACAGCAGTTTTGGAAAAATTCTGAAATATAGCATTCCTGTCGCCCCCAAAAGGTAAGCCCCGTAGGTTTTTGACCTACGGGGCTTACCTTTTTTGGGGTGGCACAGGGAGACAATGCCAGGGCAGCTTCAAAATTTGGCCACCTGAGAGACAGGATAATGCCACTCAGTTTGCGAGCAAACCGAAGCTTTTGAAATCAGTTGGCGGCAGGTCCGACAAAAGTACCTATAGCCCATCAGACATCGGGGATATTTTTTCAGTGTACCCGGTGAGCACAGATTCTAATGCGGGCAGGAACCCGGTGAAAAGAGAAGACAAGGATTATTACTTGTTTTCCATCAGCAAAACATATCGGTCTTCCGCTCCGATCTCGTAAACCCGCTCCACATCCGCATCCATAGCAGGAAGGCAGGCTTCCCCCGCCTCGTACCGCACACAGGTGCCGCAGGAAGAACTAAGCCTCCGGGGCACCGGCATCATTTTGGCTGGAATACCCTCCGCGCCCAGAGCGCGGGCAGTGGTCAGCGCCGCCAAATGGGTATGGAATGTGGCAATGTATTGATTCATTTTGTGAGCGTTAATCGAAAGTCATGGCCCTCCGGAACGACGCTGACCTGATAGCCGCAGCCGTTGCCAAAGCGGGTCACGTTTTCCACGGAGCACTGGTTGTCCACCAAAACCTCCAACTTGTCGGGACCACCGTTCTTCACTTCTTTCTGCACCATCACAACTGGCGTGGGGCAGGAGTATCCTCTTGCGTCAACCATTCTGTGTCCTTCCTTTCTCAGGCCGTTTTCACTGTGACGGCGGCTGTTTCCTCTTTGGGCAGGTTCATCACGGAAATCACGGCAAACACCACAAAGCCCAAAATCACAGCAACCTTACCGGCATTGGAGATCCCGCCGACCACCAATTCCTTGGCGTCGTTCAGTACGTCGGGACTGCCGGCGAGACCGAAGTTATGAGCCAGTGCCGCGCCGGAGATCATTCCAAACACAGTGACGGCGGAGTCACCGTTGCCCTCGCCGGCCAGAATCAGCTGACGCAGAGGGCAGCCGCCCAGTAGGACAGAACCCCAGCCCACCAGTGTCATCCCCAGCAGATTCCAAAGATGATTGCTATGGGCAATGGGTTGCAGCACGAATCCGAAATGGAAATTGCCTGTGACAAGATTTCCGATCAGGACTACCAGAAAGATGGCGACAAAGCCGTACAGCAGCTTGAAATCCCGAAACAGCACTGCATCGCGGATACCGCCCACCATGCACAGGCGGGCTTTCTGGGCCAGCGCGCCCACCGCCAGCGCAATCAGCAAAGCGACAGCCAGAGGCGCGTGCTTGGACCCGGGTCCCTCCTCGCTGAACTTTAATAGGGCGGGAGCCGCCAGCAGCAAAAGCAGCAGTCCAATCATGACGATGGGCAACACACCGCCCTCTAACCTGCCCACCTCATATGCCCGCTTCAAGGAGAAACCACGCTTGAGGAACTGCACGCCGATAACAATACCGATGATGAAACCCACCAGGCCCACCAAGGCATTGGCATCACCACCGCCCAGACGGATCACCATCCGCAGGGGGCAGCCCAAAAACGCCAGCGCACCGATCATCACAAACCCGCCCAAAACGAACCGCGTAGCTGGGGAGGAACCCGCCTTTGCCCGAAACTCCTTTGTGGCAACAGACATAATAAAAGCGCCCAGCACCAGTCCGATGATCTCCGGGCGGACATACTGCACCTTTGCGGCGCTGTGCATCCCCACCGCGCCTGCGATATCCCGCAGGAAACAGGCAATGCAAAAACCCATGTTGGCGGGGTTGCCGAGAGCCGTCAGCACCACCGCCGCAAGACCGACCACCGCACCGGCGGCCACCACGACCCAGTTAACCTTTCTCATTTCAACTCTCCCATTATACAAATTTTTCTTGAGTTTCCGTTATTTATTATAGAATAGTTTGAAAGGAAAAGCCAATCTTTGTTAACAATTGTGCAAAATTTATAATCGATTTCAGCGATACTATAATAGGTAACCTCTGCTTATCAGTCCGACTTTATAGCATATGACGCGTACTGTGACGTTAAAAACATCCGGAAACGGCCGATATGACGTCCAATTAAATCAGCGGCTCCCTAGCCCGTTTGATTTTTTTGCAAGTTCGAAGAATACAGCGGGCAGCCTTTGGCCGCCCGCTGCACACTATTTCTTCAACTCTGATCTGAGGTAGCTGACAAATGCCTGCTCCGTCCGGGTAAGGCTCACAGCCTTACGCCAGACAAGGTAGATCCGCCGAAAAAAGCCCTTCTCATCCAGATCGAAGGTCAGTAGCTTTCCGTCAGCCACATCCTCCCGGACGGACAGTTCGGACATCACCGAGACGCCCATTCCCTCCGCCACACTGCGTCGGATGGCCTCCGGATTATCCATGCAGGCTACTATTTGCAGCTTCTCAGGCAGGATGCCGCACTTTTTCCAGTAGCTTTCCACCGCCCGGCGAGTACCAGAGGTCTCCTCCCGGACAATAAAGGGTTCATCCAGCAAATCACACCCGAAGGCCCCCAGCGCCTTCAGTGCCCGGAATCGCTCCGTGGCGGCGGTGACCAGCACAAGCCGATCGTCGCAAAGCGTCTGATAGTTATATTCCCGCCGGTCTAGTGCCGCCCCCACTATGCCGATTCGCACCTCTCCCTGATTCAAAAGGCTGTGGACCTGAGCGCTGTCGCCCCGGCGCAGGAGGAACCGGCTGTCGCTGTTGTGTTGGAGAAAACCGGACAGTAACCCTGGCAGCAGATACTGGGCCGGAGCCGTGGATGCACCAACACTCAGTTCCCTCCGCGCAGTGGACTCCGGGTCCTGAAGAAGCTGGCAGCGATCCAGAATATCCCGCGCCGCGCCGTAGACCCGCCGCCCTTCCTCCGTCAGCGTCAACTTTCGCCGGGCGCCCCGCAGGATCAGTTGAACGCCAAGTTCCGCCTCCAGCGTGAGGATGTGGGCGCTGACGGTGGACTGCGTCAGGTAAAGCTCCTCCGCCGCTCTAGTAAAGCTGCCATACTCCGCCGTGGCTGTGAACGCTTCTAACTGCTTCAGATTGATCTTTAGCATACCCGTTCCTTCCAATCCCGTCCAATGTCCTAGGCATCGGGTAATCCCTCTGCTACACCCACGCCTGTCAACAGAACGACTCTCTATGGTAACTCTTTCTATTTATGATAGGGTATCTCGTGGGTGACTGTCAAGCCCTCGTCCACCAAATTTTACAGTTCGTGTCCACAGTCGGCGCTTCCGCAGTTATTCCGTTGTACTGCTTTCTCGGTCAAGTGGGTATGGACATCTTTCAAAAACGATGCGGGGGAGCGTCGTCGGCGCTCCCCTTGATTCAACTTTCTGTTTAAGCTTTTTCCTCTGAGGTTTCCCGCTTCGCCGGTTCCCCCAGATGGGACAGCGCTATAGAGGCCAGTACCAGCCCGCATCCCGCAAATTAAAAGGAGGCCTCTATGGATACGGAAAAGTGCAGTGGCATCCTACGCGTCATCGAAGTAGGCAGCCTGTCCGCCGCCGCTCTAGCAGAACACCGCGCAGACTTTTGCATCATCAGCCGCCGGGAGTGGGATTTTTAGGGGCTTTCACTCCGCAGCGACCCGATGGTGGCCTGGGTCCCGCTGGGCAGCGTCTGGGCCGAAACGGATGTGTTTCCCGTGGCGGCATTCGTCTCCGTGCCCTAACTGCATGGCAATGGAGAGACACCCTTCCACCAGTTTTAATAATTTGGTAATATTTTCTTAAAAGCTCTTATCTTTTTTTAAATTTCGACGATGTAGAATATGAGAGAGAATATTTTATGGTGAAGGATGCGATCATATGGCAATTTCTTCTGTGAGTAACGACACCAACACTCTGCTCCAAACCCTGCAAGCAAATCGCGCCGCAGCAGCAGCCGCAGCGGCAACCGGCAAAGCCGAAAGCAGCACCGAATCCGCTTCTTCCTCTACTGCTGCCCTGTACGATACGGTGGACATCAGTGAGGAGGGCTCGGCCTATGCCGACGCACAGGCGTCGGATTCCTCCTCTTCCGGCAGCTCCGTACGGGCGGAGAACGCCGAGTTGCTCGATTCTCTGAACACGGCGGACGACTCCGGTCTGTCCTTCGTTCAGCAGCAGGAGGCCGCCCTGCAGGCCGGTGTCTCTGCCTCAGATCTGTTGGGCGGATCAGACAGCTCCGACGACTCCAGCTCGCTTTTCTCAGACCTGACCGATCTTTTGAGCAGCTATACACAGGCGAACGCGAATAACACGGTCCTGCGCGGCGCAGGCGCTTCCGCCTTGGGTCTGGACAGCACAGACAGCGCCAACAGCACGGAGGACAGCGATTCCTCCGACACGGACACCGACCTCTCAGACTATACGGTGGAAGAACTGAGCACTATGCTCAGCAAGGGTGAGATTACCACCGCCGAGTATCTCACGGAGATCTCCTCCCGCCAGAAGACGGAGAGCGATACCGAGTCTGCCCAGACGCAGACCAATACCGCCGCCGCTCTGGGTGCGGTCAGCGAATAAGCCTTAATCCAAGATAATAAACGCCGTCCGTGCGATTTTTAATCGCACGGACGGCGTTATTTTGTCAGCGTTGAATTACCAGATCACGACCCGGTCCTCCGGAGCCAGCCACATCCCGTCGCTGGCAGTGATGCCGAAAGCGTCGTAGAACGGCTGGAAGTTCTGCAAAACCAGACTGCCCCGCAGCTTATCGGGTGCGTGGACGTCGGCCTGAGCCAGATACTGCTTCATCTCGCGAGGATAGCTGGAGCACCAGATCTCCGCCGAGGCGGTATACAGCGCCTTATAGTCCGGCTGGGCGCGCTTTCCCTCCATTTCCGTAATGCAGGCCATGGCGCCCAGGTCCGCGATGTTCTCCGACAGGGTCAGCGCCCCGTTGCAGGTGATCCCGGGCGCGGCCTCCTTCCCGTCGTACAGCTTCACGGCCCGATTGCACAGGTTTTGGAACGCGGAGTAGTCCGCAGAGGTCCACCAATCGGCGGCGTTACCTTTCTCGTCGTACTTCGCTCCGTTGTTGTCAAAGGCGTGAGTGACCTCGTGGGCGATCACATAGCCCACCCGGCCCAGATTCTGCTCGTAAGTGGCGTTCACTTCATAGAACGGCGGCTGCAAAATGGCCGCGGGGAAGGTGATGGAGTTGTTGGTCCCATCGTAGCAGGCATTCACAGTATCTGGCGTCATGGGCCACTCGGTCTTGTCCACGCCGTCCTTCTGATATTGGATCGACAGGGCCCTTTGAGTCTTGGCGATGGCGACGACATTGTTAAAAAAGCTGCCGCCCTGGGCCACGGTTAAAAACTCCGTATCCTTCAGATCGTCCCGCCAGGTATCGGGGTAGCCAATGTTCAGCTTCATGGCCTCCAGCTTCTGAACGGCCTTGGCCTTAGTCGCGTCCTGCATCCACGTCAGATTCTGGATCCGTTCCTTGTAGACGGCCAGCATCTCCTTCACCATCTTCTCCACATCTGCCTTGGCCTTGGCGGAGAAATGACGGTCCACATACGCCTTGCCCAGATAATCGCTCATCAGCGACTGAACGTACTGCGCGGCCAGCTCCTCCTGAGGGATGGACCCGGTGGAACCCATATACGCCTGCTGGAACGTGTTGGCCGCGTAGGTGAATTCCTGATTCAAAAGTGCGCCGTAGCTCATGGCCAGCTCCAGACGGCAGCAGGTTCTCAGCAGCTCCAGATGCGCCCCGTCAAAGTATGCCGCTCCGGCTTTCAGCGCCCCCTCGTCCGACACCACGATCTTGTCGGTCTGGGTATAGCCGGTCTGGGCAAAGACCGCGCTCAGGTCCACATTGGGAAACTGTTTTTGAATCTTTGCCATGGTATAGAGGTTATAGGTCTTATCCACATCCTGAAGTTCCTGATTGGTCAGGGACTTGGCGGCAATGGACGCCTCCATGTCCCAGATCTGACGGGCCTGCGTCCGTGCGTCGGCCTCGGATGTCCCCACCAGCTTGAGCAGCGTGGCGACATAGGTCAGATACGCGGTCTTCTGACTGTCAGTGGCATTTTCATAGCCGCTCTGTCCCAGAGAAGGATAGAACGCACTGAAAGCCAGATCGTACACATTGCTGTCCTTGGCGTCCACCGTCAGGCCGAAGCCCAGCAGCAGGCTGGCGCCCAGTTTCTGATAGACGAGGTTTCTGGCAGCCATCAGTTCGTCCAGCGTTTTAGCGTTGTCCACCGCGTCCAGATAGGGCCGGATGGGCGTGATACCCGCCTTATTTCGGGCGTCCGTGCTCAGAATATTGTTGTACAGGGCGGAAATTTTTTTCTCTCCCTCGGTCTTAGGGGACGCGGCGGCCTCCTTAATGATCTGCGCCACCTGCTGGTTTACAGTGATCGCCAGATCGTTGAAGCTGCCGGTTCCGGTATAGCCCGTCTTGATTACGCTGGAATCCAGCGCTTTCTTATTGACTGCGGCATAAAAGTCGTCCTTCCGGTTCGTTCCCTCCAGCGCGTAGGTCCGCTGGATGAAAAGCTCCATCTGCCGCTCCGTCACATAACTGTTGGGGGAGAAGGTGGTCGCGCTGGTACCGGCCACGATGCCGGTGGACAGCACGTCCTGAAGATCCCCCGCTGCCCATGCGGGCAGATCGGTAAAGTTGGCGCTGGAATACCCGCTGCGGGCATTATCGCCCACGGGAGCAGGCAGCTTACCGCCAAAGGCGCGGCGCAGCATCACCAGTGCCTGCGCGCGGGTGACGGACCGCTCCTCATGGAGACTGCCGTCGGAATATCCCCGCAGAATATCGGTCTTCTTCACACCGGGATTATAGTCATCCGCCGCGGCCACCAGCATATCCGCCACCTCGCCGCGGGTCAGATAATCCGGCTGTGCCGCCAGCGCCGCCTGCACCGACGACGCCAGCATGACCGCAGCCAGCAGTGCCGCCGCGGTCCGTTTCTTCATGCTCAATCTGATTTCCTCCATTCATCTCTCCAAGAGGGGGCAGCCCTCGCTGTCCACCCCTTGGATTGTACTATAAAACTAATACAATAGCGTTCAATTGTCAATCCCTTTCAGGAAAAATTTTCCGACTCTCCGCACATCGCGCAGGGCGATTTGTTTTTCTGCTGCCTTATCCGGAATTCAGCGGCTTTCGACAGATTTTGCAACGGCCTTGTCCTAAAATGAAACACGGATGCAGATCTTGCACCCGGGAGGAACTTATGAAGAAAATTTTTCAGCTGCCCCAAGGCGTAAGGATCCTGCTGGGCGCTCTTTCTCTGCTGGCGGGGCTGGGCCTGACGTGGGCGCTGTTCGGTCTGGACGGCTTTGGGCTGCTGGTTCTGCTGCCCTTCGCGGCTTTTTTCATTTGGGTCAGCCCGGAGCTCTGGCGCGGTAAATAGTAGGAGGTCGTGACAACGGCCCCGGCCTTTTCCACCTCACCGCACTTTTCTACGGCAGAGAATCGGGACTTCCTCTTTTACCTCTCCGCTGCTGACCAGATACGCGCTGTCAAACAGATCATACGTCTGGCCCATCACAGGGAATTCACCGAATACGATCTCATGGATCCGGAGCACTTCGACCTGATGCCCAGCAGCGCCATGCAGGGCGCGGACGGTACGGCGGCGATGTCGGCCGACATCGCCAGAAAACGGTTTTCGCTGTAAGCGCATAATATGCCAAAAATCCATTAAAAAGACGGTTTCGTCTTTTTAATGGATTTTTTATTAGGTAAACTGTGTTCTGCCCTCAAAACTCATGGAGCGGAAGGTCTTTTAGGTCGTAATAATCCAAAAATGAGTATTCCTTCCCTCGGAACTTCACTCCAACCATGGTGTCCAGCTGGACGCCGTGGATGGCGGCAAAAATAGACTTCTCCACATTGGGATTCGTCTTTTTCAATTCCCGGATCAGGACCTTCATCTCCTGCCGCTTGCTGTGCCCCACACCGTCATCGGAGGTGTCCCGTGCCTCTGTGAATCGGCAGGCACACTGCAAAAACTGCAAACCATTGTAATTTTTCCAGGCGATAATATCGTCCTCATGAACACAGTACAGCGGGCGGATCAGCTCCATACCGGGAAAGTTCCTGCTGTGGAGCTTCGGCGGCATAGCCTGAAGCTGCGCGCCGTATAGCAGTGCCATCAGGGTTGTTTCAATCACGTCTGAAAAATGATGCCCCAGGGCTATCTTATTGCAGCCCAGTTCCTGAGCCTTGGCATAGAGAAATCCCCGGCGCATACGGGCACAGAGGTAGCAGGGGTTCTTATCCACCTGTACCGTTACGTCAAAAATATCACTGTTAAAAATCGTCACGGGGATTTCAAGTCTGGCGGCATTTTCCTCGATCAGCCGCCGGTTCTCCGGGGCATATCCCGGGTCCATCACCATGAAAACCAGTTCAAAAGGGTGTCTCGTGTGGCGCTGCAGTTCCTGCATCAACTTTGCCAGCACCATGGAGTCCTTTCCGCCGGAAATGCACACGGCAATCTTATCTCCCGGTGCGATCAGCTCATACCGCTTTACCGCCGCGATAAAGGGGTTCCACAGCGTCTTGCGGTACTTCTTGATCAAGCTCCGCTCCGCGACCTCGCAGGGCGTCAGTTCTCTCGGCATTTCTTGTTCTCCAATACATTTCTCGTCTTTATCTTGCTTTTCAATTTTTTTCAGCGCTTAGAGCCAGATAGCGCCCAATTTTAAAATGGACGCGAACGCCCGCCGATACCAAGGCCGCTTCTTCCAGTCCTCCATCGTATAGGAAACGCTGTCCGCCATGATTCTATCCATATCTTCCAACAGCTCTTCCACCGCCGGCATATCATACAGGATCGCCGCGCACTCAAAATGCAGCTGAAAGGACCGGTAATCCATGTTGGGGCTGCCCACCAGAGCCATTTTTCGGTCCACCATAACGCTCTTTGCGTGTACAAAGCCGGGCGCGTACTTATAAATCTTTACACCGTGACTCATCAGCTCTCCCCAGTAGGTCTCCGCCACCATGTAGGCGTACCTCTTGTCCGGGACAGCCGGAACCATCAGCCGTACATCCACGCCGGAGTCCGCCGCGATACACAGCGCGCGCTGCATGGCGGCCTCCACCGCGTAATACGGCGTGGTGATATAAAGAAACTGTGTAGACTCGGCGATCAATTGCAGAAACGTGTCTTCCACCGGGTTGTCCGGATTATTCAGCGGCCCGTCGGTGAACGCCTGACAGAACCCGACGCAATCCGGCCCGTCGGTCCGGGCGCGGTAGTAGTCATCCTCGTTGGGCAGTGTTTCACCCATCATCTCCCACATCTGGATAAACTGGGCTGCAAGGCCCCAGGCCCCATCCCCCTCAATTCGGACCGCGGAGTCCTTCCACCGTCCAAACCGCTCAAAAAGGTTTGCATACTCGTCAGCCAGATTGATGCCGCCGGTATAGGCCCAGTAACCATCGATCACCGCGACTTTGCGGTGGTCACGATAATTAAAGTATATTTTGTTTACATAACGGTGAACCGGGTTGAAGACCTGCACCTCAATTCCCGCGTTTTGCACGGCTTGAAGCGCAGCGTCGGAAAAGCGGGTCAGGTTCCCAAAATCATCAAAAATAATGTGGACCTCCACACCGGCGGCGGCCCGCTCCTTCAGCGCTGCGAAGGTCTGGTCCCAGATCTTACCCTCGGCGATGATAAAATACTCCAGGAAGATGTAAGTCTCCGCCTTTTGAATGCGGCCGATCAGGTCTTTAAAAAATTCCATGCCGTCTCCAAAATATTTGGCGGCGGTGTTTTTGTACAGGAGGAAGTCCCGCTTTTGAAGATAGGCAGCCACGCGACCCATAGCCGCGTCCTGTTTTGCAAGCTTCGCCACATTGCATTCGCTCTGCCGGCGGGCGCCCTCCCGCTCGGCCGGTGGCGGAACCCTCTTTAGGTTCAGGGTCTTGGCCTGATGCGTGCCACCCCACAGAAAAAACAGCAGCATGCCGGACACCGGCAGCGCCAGCAGCAGACACATCCAGCTAAGCTTATAGCTGGGGCTGCCTGAGCGGAGAAACACACCCACAGCCATGATGATACCCAACAGTTCCAGCGCCGCATAGGCAATGTTGACATACTCCTCCAGAAAGCGCGTCAGCAGCAGCGTCACGACGATTTGGGCCAGCACCGTCAGTACGCACATGGCAATACTGGACGCGGCGGAGATTCGCCGCTCAATTCGCTGGTCCCGTGTTTGTCTGTCTCCGGCCTGACGCATGGTCCTCTCCTCTCTTCCTCAGCGCCGCTGCTGCGTGGCGCTCCGCTTCCGCCTTCCCTTCTGAAAAATGTCCGAACTCATCTGCTCTGGGTCAGCAGCTTCTGCTTGATGTCCCACAGCTTTTGAGATAGATCGACATAATACTTGTGAGGGTAGTCAAAACGCTTCACCTCATCCCAGAGGGTATCCACCTGCTGGGTGCAGTATGTTTGGACATCCTGAAGTTTCGGCTGCTGATAGACCAGCCTGCCGCCCAGATAGATCGGCACTTGCAATACCCGTGCGGTGAAATTCGACAGAGTCTTCCGCTTCCAGGTGGCCTGGGGATCGAACAGCTCCAGCGGCTTCGTATCGTCCAGCTCCTCGTCGTGGAGGCAGATATAGTCCGTCTCCGCCTTTCCGGTGGCCCGGTCGTACAGGCGGTAGGTCTTCTTGAAATGGGGAATGGTGATCTTACTCACGTTCTCGCTGACCTTGATCTTGGGGATAATGTTCCCCTGATCGTCCTCGATGGCCGACAGCTTATAAACGCCGCCGAACACCGGCTCGCTGCGGGCCGTAATCATCCGTTCGCCCACGCCGAACATGTCAATGCAGGCTCCCTGAAGCAGCAGGTCCTGAATCAGGTATTCGTCCAGCGCGTTGGACACGGAGATCTGACAACCCGGCCACCCGGCGTCGTCCAGCATCCTCCGGGCCTCCCGGGTCAGATACGCCATGTCACCGGAATCCAGGCGGATGCCGCACTTCTGGATACCCATGGGGCGCAGCACCTCGTTGAAAGCCCGGATGGCGTCCGGCACGCCGGATTTGAGGGTGTTATAGGTGTCCACCAAGAGCGTTGCATTGGTGGGATAGAGCTGACAGTAGGTCTTGAACGCCTCATACTGGCTGTCGAACATCTGTACCCAGGCGTGGGCCATAGTCCCTCCCGCGGGGACGCCGTACAGCTGATCGGAGATGGTGCAGGCCGTTCCCTTGCACCCGCCGATGTAGGCGGCCCGTGCGCCGGTAATGGCGCCGTCCGTCCCCTGGGCGCGGCGGGAGCCGAATTCAAGCACCGTACGGCCTCTGGCGGCCCGGACGATACGGTTGGCCTTTGTGGCGATCAAACTCTGGTGATTCACCGCCAGCAGCAAAAACGTCTCGATGATCTGGGCCTGAATGGCAGGAGCGCGGACCGTTATCAGCGGTTCCTGCGGAAACACCGGCGTTCCTTCCGGAATGGCGTACAGGTCGCCGGTGAATTTAAAGCTTTTCAGATAGTCCAGAAAGTTCTCAGAAAACAGGTTCCGTTCCCGGAGGTACTGGATGTCCTCCTCGGAAAAATGCAGATCTTCTATATAATCAATAATCTGGTCCAGTCCCGCGGCCAGAGCATAGCCGCCCTTGTCCGGAACATCCCGGAAAAATACGTCAAAATAGGTCACGCGGTCCTTTAATCCCGCCTCAAGATAACCGTTTCCCATGGTCAACTCGTAGAAATCACACAGCATGGACATGTTGAGTTTCTCGCGGATACCCATATCACACCTCAAAAATGTACTCCGCTTTGGACGGAGGTAATTATTATGATTATATCGCCTTCTTTCAGGAAAATCAACGCCGTCTGTATTTTTTGTCAAATATTTGTCAATTTTGGATTGACAATCCGTTTTCCCTCCCCTATGATACAACCATACTTGGAATTTCAGCGGACGTCTGGCCAGTCTGACCTCGCCCGCGGCATTGAAGGGGCCTGACACCATGGGCTTGATTTTAGGAATTGATATTGGCGGCTCTACCACGAAGATTGTGGGGCTGGACGAACAGGGGATGCCGGGCGCTATGCTCCGCGTCCGGGCGGAGGACCAGCTCACCTCTCTTTTCGGGGCTCTGGGCAACTATCTTTCAAGCAACAGGCTGTCACTGAACGACGTGCAGCGGGTGGTGCTCACCGGTGTTGGCGCAGCCTACGTGGAGGGCGATATCTACGGTCTTCCCACCTGTCGGGTGGATGAGTTTACCGCCAGCGGCACCGGGGCTTTGGCCCTTTCGGGCCAGTCGGAGGGCGTGGTGGTGACCATGGGTACCGGTACCGCTTTTCTCTGGGCCAAGGACGGCAGGGTGGAGCATCTCTGCGGCAGCGGCATCGGCGGCGGCACACTGGGCGGCCTCTGCCACAAGCTGGTGGGCATGGAACGGTTCGGCCAGATCAAGAATCTGGCTGCCAGCGGCGACCTGGGCCATGTGGACCTGACCATCGCGGACATTACCACCGGGGCCGCCAAAACCCTGAATCCCGAAATGACCGCCGCCAACTTCGGTAACCTCGCCGAGGATGCCACCCCCGCAGACCTGGCTGCCGGCGCCGTGAATCTTGTGCTGCAGGCCATCGGCACCATGACGGTGCTGGCCTGCCGCTTATGCGGTACCAAGACGGTCATTCTCACCGGGTCCATGACCACTCTGGACCAGGCGGCCCCCACGTTTCAGATTTTCGAGAAGCTCTATGGCTTCCACTACATCATTCCCGAAAACGCCACGTTTGCAACCGCCATCGGCGCGGGACTGTGCAGCTTGCATAAAACGGGGCTTAAAGGATGCTCCGATTGAACTCCTGTGCGTGGGGACCATTCGTCCCCACGCGCTTTTTTCTTCTCTGCATTTCTAGGCTCTGCTATTTTTCACAAATTTAGGCATCACGATTCTTCAAATTTTGCATGGCTCGGCATTTGACAGGAGCGCGATGTTATGCTAGACTAACTCTAGAGGTTAGATTAAACTAACTCTTTTTGGAGGGAACCTAGAGATGAGATTAGACAGCTTACCAATTGGTCAGGATGCCGTCATCACCGCTGTGGGCGGGCAGGGGGCTCTTCGCTGCCGTCTGCTGGATATGGGCCTGATTCCGAAAACCACCGTGCGGATTGACAAGATTGCGCCGCTGGGTGACCCTTTGGAATTGCAGGTACGCGGATACGCCCTGTCTCTGCGGAAAGAGGATGCCAGGAACATTGAAGTGGAGGTCCGGCCATGATTTTTGCGCTGGCGGGAAATCAAAACTGCGGAAAGACCACGCTTTTCAACCAGCTCACCGGCTCCAATCAGCATGTGGGCAACTTTCCCGGTGTGACGGTGGACCAAAAATCCGGTGTCATCCGCGGTGAAAAAGACTGCACGGTAGTGGATTTGCCGGGCATCTACTCCATCCGGCCCTACACGCCGGAGGAAATTGTCACAAGGGACTTTATCCTGAACGAGCGGCCCGACGGCATCATCAACATCGTGGACGCGTCCAACATTGAGCGGAACCTGTATCTGACCCTGCAATTGATGGAGATGCAGATTCCCATGGTGCTGGCGCTGAACATGATGGACGAGGTGCGAAAAAACGGCGGAACCATCGACGTGGCAGGCATGTCCAAGGCGCTGGGCATTCCGGTGGTCCCCATCTCCGCCGTGAAGAACGAGGGCGTGAGGGAGCTTGTGAAGGCGGCGGTGCAGACCGCGAAGAGCCGGACGCTTCCCGCCGTCAAGGATTTTTGCCCTCCTGGGCCCGTCCACCGCTGCATCCACGCGGTGGCCCACCAAATTGAAGACCATGCCCAGGCAGCCCGCGTCCCCGTCCGATTTGCCGCCACAAAGCTGATTGAAGGCGATCCGGACTTTGCAGCGCGGCTGGAGCTGGACCAGAACGAGCTGGAGCTGATTGAACACAGCGTCACGGAGATGGAGACGGAGCGCAGCATGGACCGCAACGCGGCCCTGGCCGACATGCGGTACGACTTCATTGAGCGGGTGTGCCGGGACACGGTGGTAAAGTGCTGTGAGTCCAAAGAGCGCATCAGAAGCCAGAGGATCGACCGGGTTCTCACCCACAGGATTTGGTCGCTGCCCATCTTTTTCGGCATCATGCTGGCTATCTTCTATCTCACGTTCAACGTCGTAGGCGCGTTTTTCTCGGACCTTTTGGCAGCGGGAATCGACGCGCTGACCGTTCTGGTGGACGGTGCGCTGACGGACTACGGCTTGAACCCGGTGGTCCACTCTCTGGTGATCAACGGCGTGTTCGCCGGGGTGGGCAGCGTCCTTTCCTTCCTGCCCATCATCGTGGTGCTGTTCTTCTTCCTCTCCATTCTGGAGGACACCGGCTACATGGCCCGGGTGGCCTTCGTCATGGACCAGCTGCTGCGAAAGATCGGTCTGTCGGGCCGAAGCATCGTGCCCATGCTCATCGGATTTGGCTGCTCCGTCCCCGCCATCATGTCCACCCGAACGCTGGCCTCCGAGCGGGACAGGCGAATGACGATCCTGCTGACGCCCTTTATGAGCTGCTCCGCAAAAATTCCGATTTACAGCGTGTTTGCCGCCGCGTTTTTTCCCGGGAAGGGCGGACTCGTGATGTTCTCGCTCTACCTGTTGGGCATTCTGGTGAGCATTCTGGCGGCAAAGGTTATGGGCCGCACCATATTTCGGGGCAATCCGATTCCCTTTGTCATGGAGCTGCCCAATTACCGCTTTCCCTCCCTCAAGAGCGTGGCACACCTCTGCTGGGACAAGGCAAAGGATTTTTTGACCCGTGCGTTTACCGTCATATTTATCGCCACCATTATCGTCTGGTTCCTCCAGACCTTTGACGCGCGGCTCAATCTGGTTGAGAACCGTGCAAACAGCCTTCTGGCGATGGTAGGCACGGTGCTGACTCCCCTGTTTGCCCCTCTTGGGTTTGGAGACTGGCGGGTGTCCACGGCGCTGGTCACAGGTTTTATTGCCAAGGAGTCGGTGGTATCCACACTTGGCGTCCTCACCGGAGCGTCCGGCAACGTGGCCGCGGCGCTGAGTGGATTGTTTTCCCCCATCTCCGCCGCCAGCTTCCTGACGTTCACCTTGCTTTATACGCCCTGCGTGGCCGCCATCTCCGCCGTTCGGCGGGAGCTTGGCTCCGGCTGGAAGGCCGCCGGAGTCGCGGTGGGACAGTGCGTAATCGCGTGGGCCGTGGCGTTTGTGATCTACCGAATCGCTTTATTTCTCTAAGGAGGGATTTTTATGCTGGAATTTTTGATTTTAGCCGGACTGGCGCTCTGGCTGGGGGTGGCGCTCCGTTCCTGCCGAAAGCACAAGGGAGCTTGCGGCGGCTGTGACGGCTGCTGCGAACACTGCGGGGGCTGCAAGCATTGACGCCGTTTGAATATGCATGCTTACATAGTTTTCCATCATAACACCATAACTTTAATTTCCCGAACGATAAGAGGCTCCTGTGGATGCATCCACAGGAGCCTCTTTTTCGCGTCTTACTGTGCGCTCAGGGTATTTTGCAGGTACGCCTGCATCTCCGCTTTGGAGCGGACGGCATGAGCGCCATTGATTACGGCCTGCTTCTGCGCATCAGGCAGGGAGGCAAACCTCTCCATGGCAGCGGTGTCCTGCGCCAGAGCCATCCCCATTCCCAGCGGCAAATCCGTGGGTTCCATTCGCATCACCTCAACGACAGTCTGCCCGGATTATGGGAAATCATGCGCGGCGGCAAAATCGAAAGCCTGCTGCCGGGCAGCTCAGTCAGGTCCTTTACGGCGCCGTCTTCCCGGTTCCGTCCAGAGGCTTGTGGGCCTGCGTCAAAAGATTCAGGTCCCGGAAAATTCCCGCCTCCAGATGCTCATATTCCGCCGCGTTTCCCACCCGCCGCATTTTTTTCGCGTACTTCTCCCCGTCGTCGAAAAGATTAATCAGGTAGAACCACAGCTCCTTCATCCGCTGCGCCGCCGTGCCTGCGTAGCCGTAGGCCGCCCGGTAGCCCTGATACAACGTCTGCGTATAGGTCTGCAATTCCTCGCGAGTAGCGGCTGCACCGCCCCGGAGCTTTCGCAGCAGCGCCGGGTCCGCAATCACTCCCCGACCGATCATCACTGTGTTTACTGCCGGAAATCTCTCCGAAAACGCGGTCAGATCCTCCAGCGTCACCAAATCGCCGTTATAGGTCACAGGGGCGCGGCTGGACTCCAGCGCGGCGGCGAACGCGTCCAGATGTACCGGACCTTTATAGAATTCTCCCCGCAGGCGTGGGTGGACAATCAGTTCGCGGATGGGATAACAGTTGAAAATTTCCAGCAGACGCCCAAATTCCTCCACATCATGGAAGCCGATCCGTGTCTTCACCGACACCGGCAGACAAACCTTTGAAAACACCACGTCAAAAAAGGCGTCCAACTCATCCGGTCGAAGCAGAAAACCCGCGCCCTTTCCCTTTGCGGTGACGGTACCGGAGGGGCAGCCGAGGTTCAGATTCACCTCTTCAAAGCCCAAGTCCCTGGCCTGCTCCGCGGCCCAGAGGAAATCCTCCGCCCGCTTCGTCATCACCTGCGGTACGGTGGGAATGCCCCTGTTGTTCTCCGGAGACAGATCCCGCAGATCTTTCGCGGTCAGAATATGCTCCGACACCGGAGAGAAAAAGGGCGTGAAGTATCGGTCGACTCCGCCGAACATGCTAAAGTGGGTCCGGCGGAACAGCCAGGTGGTAATCCCCTCCAGCGGCGCGGTTTCCACACGCAGGCTGCGTATTTCCATCAAACGTTTTCCTTGCAGCTCAGCTCTTCCACTTCCAGCGCGAACAGCCGCACCCGCTCCAGCGTCGCAGGGTCGTATTCCAGCTCCGCGTCGGTATAATGGGCCATCACCGTCTTCATAGCCGCCAGTTTTTCCTCCTCCGGGACCTCATAGGTCCGCCCCGTGCCGACAATGCTCTTATACTTCTCCGTATAACCGCAGGCCTTCTCCGCCTGCACCAGCTGATGGGCGCAGTCCAGCTCAAAGCCTACGCCGCCGCCCCTGCCGAACAGCTCCGCCTTACGCCCCTGACCGGCAGAGTGAAAGTAAAAGGTCAGCTTGCCGTTCTTTTCCCCGTAGCCGAAATTCAGGGGAACAATGTAGACCTCTCCCTCGTCGCAAAAGCCCACGCGGCACACGTCGCATTCTTCCAGGACCCTGTAAATTTCCGCCTTGTCCGTTACCTGCCGGTCTTTTCTCCGAATTTCACGCATAGCTGTTTCCCTCTTTCCGCGCGGCTTCGCGCCTTAAATTTGATATTTTTCAGTTTATCAGCTTCCTGCTTTGCCGTCAAGGTCCGGCCGTTCGTCTGGCGGAACGTCAGGAGCCGTGGTATGATGTTTCGTATGGAATGTTGATAAACTTTTTATAGATTCTTTTGAATAGCTGAAGCATTTCGGTGCGCTGCATCGTTTTATTGTCAGACGCAAGGGAGGTGTCCGCCGGCGTGAGTATTATGACAAATCAGGAATTTTCCGCGCTGGTGGCAAATTACGAGCGGCTGGTCTACACGGTCTGTTACCGTCTGGTGCAAAACGAGACCTCGGCGGAAGATCTGACTCAGGAAACCTTCCTCGCCGCCTACACCCATCGGGACAGCTGTCCGGCGGGATTTGAAAAGCAGTGGCTGGCGCGAATCGCCGCCAACAAGGCAAAGGACCATCTCCAAAGCGCCTACAGCCGCCATACCCTGCTCCCCGGCGACGAATCCATTCCCCCGGGGCTGTCGCCGCCCGCGGAAGAGCAGGCCGTGTCCAACAGCGAAACGGCGGCAATTACCGAAATTATTCAAAATCTCCGGGAGCCATACCGGCAGGTGTGCATCCTCCATTTTTTACAGGAGCGATCGCCGGAGGAAACGGCCCTATGTCTGGGGCGGCCGGTAAAGACCGTCCGCACGCAGATTTCCCGTGGAAAGCTTCAAATTCAGGAACAGTGGAACAGGAGGTCGTCCAATGGATCTGTTTAATACGCGCGGGCATCTGACGGACGATGCCCTGAAAAATCTTTTCGGCGGCGGATCGCTGACGGAGCTGGAGCGGCTGGAAATCGCGGAGCATCTGGATTTTTGCGATGAATGTCTGATGCGCTCCATGGAGTTTTTACCGGGGGAAACGCTTTTGACCCCGGCCCGCTCCTGCCGGGACACTCTTTGGAAGCGTATCCGTCAACGGACCGTCCGGGTTCTCACCAGCCGGTACGCCACCGCCGCGGCAGCCATTGCCATTGCCGCGGGCCTGTGGAGTTTTAACATTTTCGGCGGTCTTGTGACCGGCTCCGCCGCGCTTACGAATACCGACCGTTACGCCCAGCGGCAAGGTGCTTTTTCCGAAAAAATAGAGCAGCTGGACCGGGCCGTCAGCAGTGGGCTGAGCTGGTTTAACGGGCTGTTCGATTTCGGCAGCGGTCCCGTCAAATCCCAAACCAATCAACCTCAATTTCAAGGAGGGCTTTCATCATGACCCGTAAAAATCCGTTTCTGCTGTTCCTCTCCGCCTGTATCCCCGGCTGCGGCCAGATGTATCAGGGATATATGAAGCGGGGCGTATCCATCATGTCGTTGTTCTTCCTCATCATTGGCTTGGCCACCTGGCTCTATTTTGGGCAGCTGGCGCTGGCACTGCCGGTTTTGTGGCTGTATTCGTTTTTTGACACCTATAATATCCGCCACGCGCTGGAAAACGGAACGGCGGCGCCGGATACCTATCCCTTGGGCCTTTCCCATATGGACCAAGAGCAGCTTTCCCGTCTGCTGGCAAAACGGCACAGCCTCATTGGTTGGGCTCTGGTGATTCTGGGGCTGTATGGTCTATGGCAGGCGGTGGCAGACTATTTCTCCGACTTCCTGTCCGACCTTTTTGGCACCGACTTTTACGGGCTAGTCAACTATCAGCTGCCCAAACTGGTAACCCTCCTGCTGGTGATTGCTCTGGGCATCTGGTTCATCCGAGGACCGAAGTATCCTGCGGATGATGAATTCACCGGATTTGCCCCGCCGTCCTCCGCCGCGTCGGACGCGAAGGTCTCCTCTTCGGAAGGGTCAGCCCCCTCCGGCGCAGCCCCGGACGGTTCCCCGGAGTACCGGACCGTCTCAGAAGCGGTAACCCGAATGGCCCACGACAGCGGACCCGACGAAACCGGAAGCGCTAAGCCTACAGAAACGGAGGACCCGAGCCATGGCGGAAAATAACTCGGCGGACGCCTGCTTTGAGCGGGAACCGGCTTCCCCCGCGGAGTCCAAGCTCGTCTCCGGGCGGGAGCGCCGGGTAGGGACGTTCACCTTCGGCGTTGTGCTGGTGATCGCGGGCATCGCCATGACGGCGGCGCTGTTTTTTCCCTCGCTGGATTTCCGGCTTTTGCTGAAGCTCTCCCCCGCCGTGCTGATTCTGCTGGGGATAGAGGTCCTGCTGTCCACTCGAAAAGGCGGGCGGATCAAATACGACTGGCTCGGAATGCTCTTGTGCTTTGTGCTGGTCATGCTGGCTCTGGGCGTATTTTTCACAGCCTGGGCCATGGACCGCTTTCCGGAGGAATTCCTGCACCGGTAGGCGGCGCTTTGAAAATCTCCTGATAGGCCGGGTGTCCTCTGGAAAGGACATCCGGTCTTTTTTTCAGGTATTCGATTCGGCAATTTTGGCAAAATGATTGTCAAGGCTTGGGAAAAGTGATAAAATAATGTCCATGTTTACAAACAGGAGGCAATCGCATGATCACAATGGCACAGCGCATACAACAGCTCCGCGCCGAGCGCGGCGTCAGCAGTTCGGCGCTCTCCGCCGCTCTGGGTCTTCCCCGTACGGCTATCGAAAAATTTGAAACCGGCCGTCAGACGCCCACGCAGGAACAGCAGCAAAAGCTGGCGTCCTTTTTCGGCGTCTCAGCCTTCTATCTCCGGGGCGAAAGCGACGACCGCACCCAAATGTCTGACTGGATGGACGGCGCATTTCTGGACGAGCCGACTCCGGCCCCCGCTCCCGCGCCTGTCCGTCCGGTGAAAAAGGCGGCTGTCAGTGAGGACGGCATGGTGTTCGACGCCTTTTTAAACAGCAAAAAATTCCAAGAGACTTTACGAGCCACCGTGCTGGAAGTCCTCCGCTCTCCCGACGGACAGGCGCTGATTGAAAACGCCGTCCGCAAAGCAGGAAACAGGTAATCGGAAAGAAGGAGCGCGGACCATGCAGAAGATCATGCTGCTGGACCAGATGAAAGAGGTCCAGGCACAGATGGATGAAAAGGTGCTGAACTACCTTTGGCAGGGGAAAACGGAGACATTTGAGGAATTTGCAGACTTTTATCTGCTGGCCTTCGACTGGTACGACGTGTCCTCGCCGGAAACCGGCACCGAAAAAATCCTAATTTATCTGGACAGGGAGGATCTCTTTTTCTTTTGTGAGGATGAGCGTTCCCTGAATCGGGTCCGTGAGACGGCGGCGGAGGGGCTGGACAATGAGTCTGCCCTGTATCAGTTTTTTACGAACCTGCTGAAGTGTGACACCGACTCTCTCGACGCCTTTGAAGCCGCCGTCACAGAGGAAGAGAACAGCGTTATGGTCCGAACGGGACGGTATAATTACATGAACCATATCGTGGACTACCGAAAGGAACTGCTGCGCCGCAAGCGCTACTATGAGCAGCTGGTGGCGATTTTTGAAAATTTGGCGGACGACGACGAAAAGCTGCTGACCCGAAATGCCCAGCGCCGTTTTTTCAACCTGCAAAACCGGGCAGAGAGGTTCCGCAACACCGTATTGAGCCTCCGGGAATATGTCACCCAAATGCGGGAGGCATATCAGGCTCAGATCGATCTCCAGCAAAACGAGCTGATGCGGCTGTTCACGGTCATCACGGCGGTTTTTCTGCCCCTGACGCTGCTGGTTGGCTGGTATGGAATGAATTTTCAGGGGATGCCGGAGCTGACATGGAAATACGGTTATCCCGCCGTCATCGGACTCAGCGCGCTGATCAGCGTGGGGCTGATTCTGTGGTTCAAATGGAAGCACTGGTTCTGAGCACTTTGCCGCAGAAGGCCTGCATTTCCGCAAAGAAGACCCGGTCCAGTCGTGGCCCTTTCAATGGACACTTTTTGCCGCAGGCCAGCGGTCACTGAAAACCGCTCGGTGGTATATGGGAGGGAATTTGATGGCAGTCATGCACCACACATCTGAATTTTTACTGGACCAGTGTGCCCGCTACCCGGAGCTCCGGCCGCAGGACCTGCTGAAAGCCCTGCGCCAGGGTACATTTGGCTGCGGGAATTCCCCTGTGGACGAGGTGGAGAGACTACAATCACTCCGCGAGAAAGCCGGCGTTTCTCTCTATGCGCCAACCGGCCCGGAGATCGAGCCGCTGGACGACGATTACTGCCGGGTCCATCTGCAATACCTGCGATGCAGCACGCTGAGCATCAAAACCCTGTTTCATCTGTCTGCCCTCTCCGCTAGGGAGCCATCCGACGACGACTGGGATGCGCTGGCGGACCGTCTTGCCTGTCTGCTGGCTCTGGCAGAAGAGGGAAAGCTCCCCTTTTCCCCGGGTGAGACGGAGGATGCCGTGAAATGCTGGAGTGCGGCCGGATACCCCGCCTGCCGCCACTCGGAAGAGTTTTATCGGGCTTATGCTCCGGCCTACTGCGTTGTGCGGCGGGAATATGCCCGTCTGCTGCCGCTGCTGGCAAGGATCGACCGTCTTCTGGCGGAAAAATCCCGGATCATCGTTGCGCTGGAAGGCGGCAGCGCCGCCGGGAAATCCTCTGCGGCGGCCCTGCTGGAAAAAATTTATGATTGCAGCATCTTTCACATGGACGACTTTTTCCTTCGTCCGGAACAACGGACAAAGGCCCGGCTGACGGAGCCGGGCGGGAACGTGGATTGGGAGCGATTTCGAGAAGAGGTGCTGTCGCCCCTGACCTGCGGCGAAACCGTCCGATACCGCCGCTACAACTGCCATACCCAGACCGTTGAGGCGCCGAAGACCATCGTTCCCCGGGCGCTGAACATTGTGGAGGGCGTGTACTCCATGCGTCCGGAGCTGGCTTCGGCTTATGATCTGTCCGTATTTCTCTCTGTATCTCCCAAATTGCAGCATATTCGCATTGAAAAACGGAACGACCCGGATATGCAGGCCATGTTCTTTGTTCTTTGGATTCCCCTTGAAAATTCCTATTTTGATGCGCTGGATGTTCGCGGCCGCTGCGATTTGATTCTGGAGTCAGACGTAGACTGTCCCGGCAGAATCAAAAGCCCTGCGTCCGCCGGTCCAGCCCACTGAGGGAAAAAGCCAGCAGGAAACTCACTGCGGCGCATACCGCAGAAAGGACAACCTCCCCCGCCCCTGCGTACTCTACGGGGATGATCACCATGGTAGAGGCAATCACAACGCCCAGAATCCCATGAAACGCAGCGGAATAATGTTTTTGGAACACCCAGTTCACCAGCCTAGCCAAAAGCAGCACCGTCAGCACCATCCCCGGAAGCGTGGAGAGCAGGACGGAGAGATTCATTTCAGACAGCCCCCGCACGATGGGCTGATAAAGATCCAGCGCCATCAGCACCGAGGACGTCGCAAGTCCCGGGACCACGATGCCCAGGCCAAACAGCGCCCCGCAGAGCGTAAAGGACCAGAAGCTCGGCTCCAGATGGACGGAGAGGACACGGCTGACATAGAACAGCCCCGCGAAAATTGCTCCCGCGCAAAGAAACAGACTGACCCAGGAAGCCCTGCTCCGTCCCTCCTTCCCCGCCTCACGGTAAAGGGACGGCACCGTCCCCACGATCAGGCCGATGAACGCCCAGGTAGTCACCGACGCGGACACATTCAGCGCCGCCGAAATACCCTTTGCAAAACCAAAAAATCCAATGGCCCCGCCCAGGCCCAAAGCCGGTATGAGCCGCCAGTATTTTGGCAGGGCCCTTTTCGGGTGCGTCAGCATCTCCATAAACGGGCGGTACAAATCGAACGCCACCGCCAGCACTCCGCCGGACACACCTGGCAAAATGGCTCCCGCTCCGATCAGGATACCGCAAAGAAAGTCCCGCAGGCAGCGCATCATGAAATTATGGTTTTGTTTCCGCACGCGGCCCGCCTCCGTTTCACATGGAAAGTCTCATAGGTAATATAGCAGTTCTGCCCTGAATTTTCAATTCGATTCCCCGGTTCTTCTCTCTTTTCGTCAACTTCCTACATTTTTCGTCATTCTGTATAGTTTTAGCTTGAAAGTTCAGCTAATTTATAAGTTATTTTTCCTGTTGACAAAACGCCGGAATTTTCGTAAACTTTACCATAACAACTGAATACCGCAAAGACGATGAAGGAAAGAGTAAGCTGACAGATACGTCGCAGAGAGCCTCGGTTGGTGAGAAGAGGTACGGAAGGGTCTGCTGAACATGGTTCCGGAGTTGCGTGACCGACCGCTTATGCGCAGGTCACGACGGGAGCGCCCGTCAAAGCGCAGGAGTGTGCTTGCACTCTCAAAGGCCGCTTCCGCGAGGAAGCGTGCGAAACAAGGTGGTACCGCGGCGTTTTTTTACGTTCGTCCTTGATGCATTTGCATCGAGGGCGCTTTTTGTTGCCCAATTTACTGCAAAGGAGCGTTTTTACTGTGTCCATGATCGAAATCGAACATCTGACCAAGACCTTTCCCGGGTCCAATACGGTCACGGCGCTGGACGATGTGAGTCTGAATATTGAAAGCGGCGAAATCTTCGGTATTATCGGCCTTTCCGGCGCGGGAAAATCCACGCTTGTGCGGTGCATGAACCTGCTGGAGCGGCCCACCTCCGGTCTTGTCCGGGTAAACGGTGCGGAACTGACAAAGCTGCCGGAAAAGAAGCTGCGGAAGGTTCGCCAGTCAATCGGAATGATTTTTCAGGGCTTCAACCTGCTCTATCAGCGCACGGCGCTGGATAACGTCTGCTTTCCGCTGGAGCTTTCCGGCATGAGCCGGAGCGAGGCCCGGAAAAAAGCCCTTCCCTTTTTGAAGCTGGTGGGGCTGGAGGAGCGTGAAAATGCCTATCCCGTCCAACTCTCCGGCGGGCAGAAGCAACGGGTGGCCATCGCCCGGACGCTGGTGACAGACCCGAAGGTGATTCTCTGCGACGAGGCCACCTCCGCTCTGGACCCCACCACCACCCAGTCCATTCTGGCCCTGCTGAAGGAGCTGAATGAGAAGCTGGTAGTCACCGTGGTGGTCATCACCCACGAGATGAAGGTCGTGGAGCAGATCTGCGACCGGGTCGCCATTATCGCCGACAGCCACATTGTGGAGCAGGGCGCAGTGGCGGACGTGTTCCACCATCCCAAGACCGCGGCAGCCCGGCAGTTGATTACCCCAAAGGGCGCCATATCTGAAAAGAGCCGGATCCACGGTCCGCTGTACCGGATCACCTTCGACGGCAACACCTCCGACCAGCCGGTGGTCTCCGGCATGGTGCTCTCCAGCGGCGCTCCGGTGAATATCTGGTACGCCGACACGAAGGACATCGACGGCAAAGCCCATGGGCAGATGCTTCTGGAATTGCCCAAAGACCCGGCGCAGGTTCAAAAGATGCTGGCGTTTCTAAAAAGTCAGCATGTCACTTACGAAAAGGAGGAGGCCGAATACTATGGCTGAAATCTTTACCTCCGCATTTTGGGCGCAGTATGGTTCCCTTCTGGCAGCGGGTACCCGAGACACGCTGACCATGACCATCGTATCCACCGTCTTCGCCTATGCGCTGGGACTGCCTCTGGGCGTTCTTCTCAGCATCACCCAGCCACACGGCATCTTGCCCCGCAAGGGACTGAACCGGGTGCTTGGCTGGATCATCAACGTGGGCCGGTCCCTCCCCTTTATCATCCTGATGGTGGCCATTATGGATTTCACAAAGCTGCTGGTGGGCACCAAGATCGGCATCCGGGGTGCCATCGTCCCGCTGGTGATCTCCGCCGCTCCTTTTATCGCCCGGATGGTGGAAACCTCTCTGGCAGAGGTGGACGCCGGCGTGGTGGAGGCGGCCCAGGCCATGGGCGCTTCCCCGTTTCAGATTATCCGGAAGGTCTATCTGCCGGAGGCCCGGCCCTCTCTGCTGCTGGGCAGCTCCATTTCCATTATCACGATTCTGGCATACACCGCCATCGCCGGTGCGGTGGGAGCAGGCGGTCTGGGCGATCTGGCCATCCGATATGGCTATCAGCGCCGAGTTCCTTCCATGATGCTGGTCACGGTGGTCCTGATTATCATTCTGGTGCAGGTCATCCAATCTGTTTTCAGCTGGCTTTCGGCGAAGATCGACAAACGTCTGAAATAAGGGCTTTCTCCAGCCTCGGCAGAACACCTTGCTTGCTGAGCGGTTGGAACCCTAAAATAAATTTTTTTGTTTTTTTTTTTGACCCGTTATTTCAGCCGACGCGCGGCGGCTTGGAACACGGCCATTGAAATATAATTACTTCTACATTTATTTATTTATATTATTGGAGGAAAACCATGAAAAAGAAATTGCTTGCTCTGGCGCTGGCCTTTGGCCTGACCGCCTCTCTGGCCGCCTGCGGCTCTTCCGCCCCCGCAGCCTCCGGCTCTGCCGGTTCTGCTTCCGCGTCCGGTTCAGCCGCCGCTTCCAAGCCCGCCGAGACCGTGACTCTGAGAGTCGCCGCCTCTCCAACACCCCACGCTGAAATTCTGAACGCCGTGAAGGGTATTCTGGCCGAGCAGGGCATTGATCTGCAGGTCACCGAATACGACGACTACGTGGTTCCCAATACCGCCGTGGAGGAAGGGGACGAGGACGCCAACTACTTCCAGCATCTGCCCTATCTTGACAACTTCAACGCGGAGAACGGCACCCATCTGGTGAGTGCCGGAGGCATCCACATCGAGCCCATGGGCGTTTACGCAGGCAAGACCACCTCTTTGAAAGATCTGCCCGACGGCGCCACCATCGCTATCCCCAACGACGCCACCAACGAGGGCCGTGCGCTGCTGCTGCTGGAGGCTCAAGGACTCATCAAGCTGAAGGACAGCACCAATCTGGAGTCCACGCCCAACGATATTGCGAAAAACCCCAAGAACCTGACGTTCAAGGAGCTGGAAGCCGCCATGATCCCCAATACCGTCGAGGAGGTCGATCTGTCCGTCATCAATTGCAACTACGCGCTTCAGGCTGGCTTTAACCCTGTGAAGGACGCTTTGGCCATCGAAGACGCCAACTCCCCCTACGTGAACATCGTCGCCGTGAAGGAAGGCCATGAAAAAGATCCCGCCATCGTTGCGTTGGTGGCCGCGCTGCAATCCGAGACTGCACGGGAGTTCATCACCTCCACCTATAAGGGCGCTGTCGTCCCCGCATTCTAAGAGACACCCGGTACCGTATCCGGCAACCGCGCCCTCTTCGCCTTTGGCGGGGAGGGCGTGGTTTTACTTGCCGACAGGCCTTTTCCCGGACGTGGGAAATATAGACGCCGCAAGCGCTGAAATTTGTTCACTTGCAATACACTTTCATGAATATCGGGCGGATTTTTATGCTTTCTCCCCTTGTAAGGCCGGGCAGTTTTCCGTATAATAAAATGCAAAGGAATTTAAAACACAAAGGAGCGGACGGATATGGTAATAATTGGAGCAAGATGTCAGTTGGAGCAGGTGGTCACGGACGAGCTGACCGCCGCCGTGGTTGGGTCCGGCGCGCTGGCGGTGTTCGGCACGCCGTTTATGATCGCCATGATGGAAAACGCCGCCCTCACCTGCCTCCAGCAAGGGTTGGAGGAGGGCAAAGGCAGCGTGGGCATCCACATGGACGTGAGCCACGACGCCCCCACCCCCGTCGGCATGAAGGTCTGGGCGGAGGCGGAGATCACTGCCGTTTCCGATAATGGGAAACTTGTGGATTTCAAGGTGAAGGCCTGGGACGAAAAAGGCCCCATCGGCCAGGGCGTCCACACCCGCGCCATTATCGATAACGAACGGTTCCTGTCCAAGTGCAACGCCAAACTGGGCGGCTGATTTGAATCGTCCATTCCGTCTCCCGCAGAAATGCGCGGGAGATGGATTTCTACGGGAGGTATACTGCCCGGCACACCATATAGTTTAAAGACACCCCGGCCGCTGAAGCGGCCGGGGTGTCTTTAAACTTACGGACTTCGCGTCGATCAGCCCGGAGGCCAGGTCATATCCCGGCCGCTGAGCACGTGAAAATGCAGATGCGGCACGCTCTGCCCCGCCTGCTCTCCGATGTTGGAGACCACGCGATAGCTCTTGATCCCTTTTTCGGCGGTGATTTTGGCGATGACCTCAAAAATGTGGGCAACCACTCCGCTGTTGCTCCCTTCGATCTCCGACACGGACCCGATGTGGGTCTTCGGAATCACCAGAAAATGGGACGGCGCCTGCGGTGCAATATCGTTGAACGCATAACACACCTCATCTTCATACACCTTATCGCTGGGGATCTCTCCTGCGGCGATCTTGCAGAATAAGCAATCGGACATAAATTTTCCCCCTCTCCTAAAAATTCTGAATGAGTTTGATTCAGTCAAATGGATCATGCGCGTCTGGAGTGAGCGGCAGTCCCGCAACTCCGCATTCACCGCGCAGCGTTTTATTTCAGCTTTTCCGCCACAAAATCATCCACCTTAGCCAGCGCGTCATCCAGCTTCAAAAGGTCCTTGCCGCCGCCCATGGCGCAGTCAGGCTTACCGCCGCCGGAGCCGCCCGCGATACCGGACACCATCTTCACCAGCTCCCCCGCCTTGATGCCTTTGGCAATCGCCTCTTTGCCGCACACTGCCATGAAGGTGATCTTCTCCTCCGTGGCGCTGGCCAGAACCGCCACCACACTCGGCTCCTTGTCCCTCAGGAAATCGCCCATCTGCCGCAGAGCACCCGCGTCCGAACAGGGGCGGCTGTGCGTCACAACCTTCAAGCCGCCCACGGTCTTGGCGGACATCAAAAACTGCTGTGCGTCGCCCAAAGAGGCTTTTTCCTCAAATTTCTCCACCGTATGGCGTAGCTCCCGCATTTCGCTCATCATCTGCTCCGCGCGAGCCGCAAGATCGGCTGGGCTGGCCTTCATCATCTCCGCCACGCGGAACAGCAGCTCCTGATTGCAGCTCATAACCTCCAGAGAAGCCTTACCCACCGTGGCCTCGATCCGGCGCACGCCGGAGGCGATACCGGCTTCGGATTTGATCCGGAAGGGGCCGACCTTTGCGGTGTTGTCCAGATGGGTACCTCCGCAAAACTCCATGGAGACAGTCTCCTCACCCTCTCCCATGGAGACGACGCGGACGGTCTTGCCGTACTTCTCGCCGAAAATGGCGGTGGCGCCCAGCTTCTTCGCTTCCTCAATGGGCAGCTCCTGCGTAACAACCGGCAGGCCCGCCAGAATCTGATTATTCACAAGCCGGTCGATCTCGGTAAGCTCCGCCGGCGTGATGGCGGAGAAGTGGGTGAAGTCAAACCGCAGCCGGTCCGGCTCCACCAGAGAGCCAGCCTGATGGACGTGGTCGCCCAGGACCTTTTGCAGCGCCGCGTCCAGAAGGTGTGTGGCGCTGTGAGCGCGTCCGATGGCCTTGCGGCGGTCCGTGTCGATGGCGGCGGTGACGGTGTCTCCCATCTTCAACTCGCCGGTCTCCATCACGCCGTGATGCAGGAACTTACCCGCCTTGTCCTTCAGGACATTGTTTACGGCAAACACCGCGCCGTCCAGTGAGATTGTGCCGTGGTCGGCCACCTGACCGCCCATCTCCGCGTAAAACGGCGTCCTGTCCAGTACGAGGATGCCCTCTGCGCCCTTGACCATGGCGTCCCGCAGCTCTTCATCCACCACGATGGCCAACACCCTGCCCTCGTCCTTGCTGTGATCGTAACCGGTGAATGCGGTGGGCGTGGCGTCAAGGCCCAGATCAATTCCGGCCCAGGCCAAGTCGCCCAAGGCCTCCCGGGCCTTTCTGGCCCGGACGCGCTGCTGCTCCATCAGCTCGTCAAATCCAGCTTTGTCTACGCTCATGCCCTCTTCCTCCAGCATCTCCACCGTCAGGTCGATGGGAAAGCCGTAGGTATCGTAAAGCTTGAACGCATCCGCACCAGAGAAAACGGTCTCCCGGTTGCCCTTGTGAACCGCCAGAAGGTCCGTGTAAATGCCCATGCCCGCATCCAGCGTCTTGAGGAAATTCTCCTCCTCGGTCCGGACCACCTTGGTGATATAGGCCTCCTTCTGTTCCACGTCGGGGTAGGCCACCTTATTGACCTCCACCACCGTGGCCACCACCTTGTAAAGGAACTGCCCGTCCATTCCCAGCAGCTTTCCGTGCCGGGCGGCGCGGCGCAGCAGACGACGCAGAACGTAACCCCGGCCCTCGTTGCTGGGCAGCACACCGTCGCAGATCATCATGGCGGCGGCACGGATATGGTCCGTGATGACCCGCAGGGAAACGTCGGTCTTCGCGCTCTGCTCATAATGAGCCCCGGTGATTTCGCTGACCTTATTGGTGATGTGCATGACGGTGTCCACGTCGAACAGGGACGCCACGCCCTGACTCACCACAGCCAGACGCTCCAGTCCCATGCCGGTGTCAATGTTCTTGTTCTTCATCTCCTCGTAGTGGCCCTCGCCGTCGTTGACGAACTGGGAGAAGACGTTGTTCCATATCTCAATATACCGGTCGCACTCACAGCCCACGGTGCATCCGGGCTTGCCGCAGCCGTACTCCGGCCCGCGGTCATAATAAATCTCGGAGCAGGGACCGCAGGGTCCGGGGCCGTGCTCCCAGAAGTTGTCCTCTTTGCCGAAGCGGAAGATGCGCTCGGCGGGAATGCCCATGTCCTTGTTCCAGATCTCAAACGCCTCGTCGTCGTCCAAATAGATGGAGGGGTACAGCCGGTCCGGTTCTAACCCCACCACCTTGGTCAAAAACTCCCAGCTCATGGAAATGGCTTCCTTCTTGAAATAATCCGCGAAGGAAAAGTTTCCCAGCATTTCAAAATACGTGCCGTGGCGGGCAGTCTTTCCGATATTTTCGATATCGCCGGTGCGGATGCATTTCTGGCAGGTACACACCCGGTTCCGGGGCGGCTCCTCTTCCCGGGTGAACCAGGTCTTCATGGGCGCCATGCCGCTGTTGATCAGCAAGAGGCTTGCGTCGTTGTGGGGAATCAGGGAAAAGCTGGGCAGGCGCAGGTGGCCCTTGCCCTCAAAGTAGCTGAGGAACATCTCCCGCAGTTCGTTCAGCCCGTATACTGGATGTGACATCTTGTTATCCTCCGTCTTTCTCAAATTTGCAGTACAAAAAGAAAACGCCCCGCCCCGGCATAGGGGCGAAGCGACACTTCACGGTACCACCCTAATTATCCCCTCACGGGGCATCTTAAGCCATCCTGTATCGGGGATGATCCGCCCCGCTCAACGCGGGATGCTCGGGAGTGGCTGCTTTGCGGCGCTTACCAAGGGGCTTTCACCGTTTCCCCTCTCGCTTCGGCCCGTCCGCAAGGCTGGCTCTGTCATAGCATTTTCAGATTACTGCTTATTTTAACACTTTTTTTTACAATGTCAACGAGATTTTATAGTACGCGGCGGTTAAAATTCTGTCAGCTTCCGGTTGAATACGCTGCGCCCCAGCGATTTTCACATGTGTCTTACATCAAAAACGGCGTCACCAGTGACGCCAGCAGTGAAAACACCAGCAATCCGACGATGACAAGCGCCACAATACGGGTTCCCTTGTTCATTGGTTCTTTTCCTCCTCCGTCAGTATTTTTCGAATGCTCTTTTCCGCCCGGCTCCGTGGAAGCATCAGTTCATGCCCGCAGCCGAGACATTTCAGTTTGATATCCATCCCGACCCGCAGGACCTCCCAGCGTTTGCTGCCGCAAGGATGCTGCTTTTTCAGTTCCACATGGTCGTGAAGATGCAAGTCCATGAAATTCCTCCTGTCAATCCTCCGTCGCGAATCGCATATAGTAGCACAGATGCTGAATTTGATGCCGCGCTGCGCGGCGGATGGAGAGAGTTGCCATGCCGGAAAATAAAATTTATCTGCCGGAGGGCCTGCGCCCCTGCGTCCCTTTGACCCCCGCCTTGCTGCGGGATGCCCTGGAGCAAAACACGATTCTGGAAGCTCCCGTGGAACGGTGCGACGGGTCGCGGGCACTTCACATCTCACTGGACTCCATGGAGGGACTAATTCCCCGGGAGGAGGCGATCTCTCCATGGATCAGTGGCGCCAGCCGGGACATTGCGCTTTTGTCCTTGGTTGGCAAGCCAGTCTGCTTTACAGTCACAAGTCTCACCGCCGATGAAAAGGGCGCGCCACATGTTTTGCTCTCCCGCAGGGCCGTGCAGGAAAAGGCTCTGGAACACCTGCTGGAGGTTCTGAAACCAGGGATGCTCCTCACCTGCCGGGTCACCCACATGGAGTCCTTCGGCGCGTTCGTGGATATCGGCTGCGGAATCATCGCCATGCTGCCCATCGAGCGCATTTCCGTCTCCCGGCTCCCCCATCCGGCGGTGCGTTTCCGCACCGGGCAGAAAATTCTGGCTGCCGTGCTGTGCATTGACCGGGAGAATCGCCGGTTCACTATGACGCACCGGGAGCTGCTGGGCACCTGGATGGAAAATGCCAGCTACTTTTCTCCCGGCGAGACCGTACAGGGCATCGTCCGCTCCGTCCGGGAATACGGGGTCTTTGTGGAATTGGCCCCCAATCTCTCCGGCCTTGCCGACCCGAAAGATGGCGTGACGGAGGGGGACCGGGTCTCGGTCTATATCCGCTCCATACGACCGGAGCACATGAAGGTGAAGCTGCAGATCATTCAGAGACTGCCGCCCCTGCTCTACCCAGCGCCGCTGCGCTATCAGATCACAGACGGAAAGCTGGACCGCTGGGTCTACTCGCCTCCCGGCTATGAGAAGCCTCCCGTGGTAACGGATTTCAGCGGCTCCTGCCCGTAATCTCCTCCCAGTACCGCCGGGCGGCCTGTTCGGTCTTATTCTCTCCGTATTCGTAATACCGGGCATTTTTCAGTGCGTCGGGCAAATACTGCTGCTCCACCCAGTGGCTCGGGTAATCGTGGGGATACTTGTAATTTTGCCGGTTATCAAAGCCGGTGGTATCCGCGTGGACATTCTGGAGCTGGCGGGGAATATCACCCGTTCTCCCCGCTCTCAGATCGGCCCGGGCCGCGTTGATAGCGTCGTGGGCGGAGTTGGATTTCGGTGCGGTTGCCAGTAGGATCGCGGCTTCCGCCAGAGGAAGCTGCGCCTCCGGCAGCCCAAGCTGCACCGCTGCGTCCACGCAGGCCTTTGTCACCACTATTGCCATGGGATAGGCAAGACCGATATCCTCCGCCGCAATCACCAGCAGTCTCCGGCAGGGGGACAGCAGGTCGCCCGCCTCCAGCAGCCGCCCCAGATAGTGGACCGCCGCGTCCGGGTCGCTGCCCCGGATGGACTTTTGGAGGGCCGACAGAATGTCGTAGTGGGCGTCGCCCTCCCGGTCATAGCGCATGGCGCTGCGCTGTGATACCTGTGAAGCGTCCTCCCTTGTCAGCTTCAGCTTCCCGCTTTTGTTGGGCCGCGCGGACTGACAGAGGAGCTCCACCGCGTTGATGGCCTTGCGCACATCGCCGCCGCAGGCGGTGGCGATGTCCAGAGGCACGTCCTTTTCCCAGGAAAGGGGCAGTTCCTGCCGCATCTTCTCAATTTCCAGTGCCCGCTCCACGGCGGGCAGAACCTCTTCCGGAGAAACGGATTTGAACTCGAACACCGTGCTGCGGGAAAGCAGCGCGCCGTAGACGTAAAAATATGGGTTCTCCGTGGTGGATGCGATCAGTGTAATCTGTCCGTTTTCCATGAACTCCAACAGGCTTTGCTGCTGCTTTTTGTTGAAATACTGGATCTCATCCAGATACAGCAAAATGCCGCCGGGGGCCAGAAGAGTCCCCACGTTGGCAATAATATCCTTCACATCCTGTAAAGTAGCACTGGTTGCGTTCAGGCGATACAAGGTCTTTTGGGTCCTCTCGGCAATGATGTTGGCAACGGTGGTCTTGCCGGTCCCGGAGGGACCGTAAAACACCATGTTGGCGGAGGTTCCGCTCTCGACCAGGCGACGGAGCACCGCGCTGGGGGCTAAGAGGTGCTTTTGTCCCACCACTTCGTCCAATGTCCTGGGACGTATTTCATCTGCCAGTGGGCGCTGCTGCACGGTGTCTCCTCCCTTCCAAAGCCGCTGTGCGGCTCTGCTGCCGCTCACTTTCATAACATACCACACGTCGCGGTAAATTGCAAGATTTCCTACGGCAGCGGCGGGCAAATA
>NZ_JBEUWZ010000004.1:211553-221873 GCF_040505565.1 Oscillibacter sp.
TCGCCCCGCCGCTGCTCTATTGACAGATTTTTAAAAAAAGCTCCTATCCGAAGAAATTATAGGCCTTTTTAGTCTGCTGCATTGGAGATATATCTTGTACTTTTAGCTGCATCATGATACTATCACAGCACATTGCCGCTTTTTGGCAATAAAGTAAGCTCACACAAAAACAGCTGGTTTTGGATATTTACTTTGACTGCCCACGACTCCTCATTTCTCTTCAAAAAAATATGCGCAGGATGAAAAATTGTTAACATCCTGCACATATTTTTACTTACATCTACATGACCGTTAACGCTTTAATATTTTTTCAAGCCGCTGCCGGATAACTCGAATTCATCTTTCCCCGCCGGTACAAAATTTGACTGCGCGGAAACCATCGCTTTTTCTTGAGAGGGACGCTCATTGTGCAGCCTAAACACGCGGACGTTCTTTTTCAGATCTTCAGCCTGTGCGGAAAGCTCCTCGCTGGCCGCGGCGCATTCTTCGGCAGCCGCCGCGTTGCTTTGAACGACCTGCGAAACCTGCGTGATACCCTGATTGATCTGTTCCAGAGCAGCCGCCTGCTCATTTGAAGCAGTGGCGATTGCGCCGACAAGCTCAGCTGCCTGTGAAATCCCCTCCGTGATTTTTTTGAGCGCGTCGGCCGTCTCGTTGGCAATTCCAGTGCCTGCATTCACCTTTTGGGACGAGGCTTCAATCAACTCGGTCGTTTCCTTTGCCGCCTGGGCAGACTTTCCGGCGAGGTTTCGCACTTCTTCAGCGACCACGGCAAAGCCCTTGCCGGCGCTGCCGGCTCTCGCCGCCTCGACCGCCGCGTTGAGTGCAAGAATATTTGTCTGGAAGGCGATATCGTCGATTACTTTTATAATTTTGCCAATGCTCTCGGAGGATGCGTTGATTTCCTTCATAGCCTTGAGCATTTCCCCCATTTTTGCGTTGCCTGTCTCCGCGTGGTTCTGCATGTCCGCCGCAAGCTCATTTGTTTTCTGCGCATTTTGGGCGTTTTGCGTCGTCTGGGATGTGATTTCCTCCATGGACGCAGACAGTTCCTCGACGGAGCTGGCCTGCTCCGTGGCTCCCTGGGACAGAGCGGTACTGGAATCCGCCACTTGCCTTGAACCGGCGTCCACCTGATTTGCGGACGAAACAATCGACAGCGCGAGAGCATGGAATTTCTCAACAAGTTCAGCAAGGGCCTTGCCCATCACGTCATACTCAGATCGAATCGTGATACTTGTCGTAAGATCGCCTTCCGCGATCGCCATGGCCTTTTGCGCCTGATCTGTAGTAGATAAGATCATTTTATCAAAGGCGCCGGCCAATACCCCAACCTCATCCTTTCTGAGTGCCCACAGCCTGTCCTTCTCATCGGTAACCTTCCCAACATCCAGATCTCCGTCAGCCATCATTGCTGCAAAAGCGGCAAACTTTTGCATGGGTTCACTGATAAGTCCGGATATAAAGCGGCTGAATAAAAATGAAATTACCACAGATACGACAATCACAGCGACCATAATGATCATTGACAGGAATGCCGCTGTCCTGCTGGACGCAATATTTTCCTGCGCGTTGGTCTCTTTTCTCTGTGTAAGCGACGCAAACGCATCCGTAGCATCCTGCGTTTCAGACGACGTTTCCGTTATCTTGGACAATATTTCTGTTCTTGTTCCTCCCGCATCCGCCGTTTTCAGAATTTCATTAACAGTATCCAGGTAGATATCGTAAGCCGCCATGGTTGAATCATAAAGCTGCTTTCCCTCACTGGTTGTAATTGTTTTGCTGTAATGATCCATCTGCGTCTGCACAGCGTCTATTTGGTTTGAAATCTCTTCGCAGTATTTTTCACTTTCCTTATCCTTATCGTAATAGATGTACAGATTCCGAATTGCGGTTCCAATATCCTTAAAGCTGCCTTCCGCTCCCGAGCTGTAAACAATTCCCATAGTATGGCGATCATAGGTATTCTGTTGCTCATTAATCATGCGAATTGTATTAAAAATGCCAACAGCACCGATTATAATTCCAAGAATCGTTATAAATAGGAACCCTGCAGACAGTTTTTTGGATATTTTTACATTTTCTAACCACTTTTTCATTTCTCTTTATCCTTTCGTTTTCGGCTTGTTTTATTATTTCCGCCACCGCGGGCGGCTTGGCACATTACCGCAGGTTTCCCACCATTCGAAAATATTAATAAACGGCCCCTCACTCTATTGGTATCATGCTATTGGGCAGCATATTCCATATATCCTTTTGTCTTGCCATCCTGAATAAGCCTTTATGAATGCGGAAAGATAACTATTCAGTGGAGTATTGAAAATCGCAGTTCCCCACAGACTGTATTTCAAAGCCGGAAAGCCCAGTGCCATTTGAGTTTTTAATAACTGCGACAGAAATTTTGACGGCTTATGAAGCAACCTCCATTTGTGTAAGATGCATGTTATTGAGTTTGTCCATTGCAATCATTTTCTGTTCCATAAGTGAATGGGCGTAAATATTAAGCGTAATAGTGACGCTGGAATGCCCCAGAATTTCACTGAGAGTTTTGATATCAACACCGACCTCCAATGCCCGAGTTGCAAAGGTGTGTCTGGTCGTGTGAAATTTTCGTTCCTTCACGCCGGCACTTTTTAGTACATTTTTGAACAGTTTTTCATAAACTCTGGGATCCGGCGGGTCCTCTGTTCCCGAAAACAGAAAGAAGTTTTCATCCGGGCACTTCTCTTTATAGTCCATGAGTGCATCCTGAAGAAACTTCGGCAAAGGAATTTTTCGCCGTGACTTCAGACTTTTCGGCGTACCGACAAGCAGCGCTGTTTTTTTGCCCTGCGGCTGAGGGTTCTTAACGCGACTTACCGTTTTTGTGATGGAGATCGTACCCGCCTCAAAATCAAGATCGCACCATTTGAGTGCGCACAGCTCGCCAAGGCGGATTCCAGTGTAAAAGGTCAGAATAATTCCAAGCGCGCGGATATCTTTTTCATGAAACGCTGCCTGCTCAATCATTCGCTGCTCACTGACGGAGAATGCCTGGACCTCCGGGTTTGGCGCTTTTGGCAGCTTAACCGCTTCCATGAGACCGGAAAAGTTCGGGTAGCCTTTTGCGACTTCTTTCAGTGCGGTTTTAAAGATAATGAGTATTTTTCTCTTATAGGATTCGGAAATTATTGGGTTACTATGAATGGATTTGGCAAATTGAACGACCGTATTTTCTGTGAGAAACTCATAGCCCTTTGTCTTAAAAAAAGGAAGTACATACTTTTTCATACAGAAGTAATAGTTTTCGTACGTGGATGGCTTGACCTGATTTACGACATCACCTTGCAGCCAATCCGCAAATAGTCCGGCTGCGGCTGTTATTTGCTCAGGCAATATTCTCGGGCGAAGTCTAATATACTTCTGATAGTTTTGTTTCTTCTCTTTGACCTCCTTGTACGTCTTCGCATAAACATATCGATACTTTCCATTCGATTCCAAGACTCGCGCCTCCCAGCGCCCGTCCTTACGTTTATAAATGTTTTCGCCCCTTCTTGGCATATTGACAGCTCCTTTCAAGCGTGACACAAATCTCGACGGCGTAAACGCCGCCGAATACCTGTCAGTATACTAAATTTCTTTTCCATTTGTACTGCGTATCCATCCTAATTAGATATTTTTTGCAAATTTACAGGTAATTTTGGGTAATTATTTTATTGCAAGACGTCGATATATGGTATAATGGATAAATACAGTCTGTGGGGAACTGCGATTGATATTGGACGATCGCAGTTCCTTTCAAGACAACAAATGATGATACCAAAATGCACTGAAGAATCACGCCATATGAGATACAATGGGATTTGGCGGATCAAGCTAAGCAGCGTTTTTTTTGCGCAGAAAACTTGCGGTTAAGAAATTTATAGACGTTTTTTTAAGGTATTTCGGTAGACATAAGCAATTCTATTAAAATATCTGTCAGCCGGAAAATCATTTACTGCAGCTGACAACACGGAAGGTAATATAACCGATGGTTAGAGCTCAAACAAAGAAATACCATTCAACCATCAGAATGGTCATAGGCTCTTTTATTATCTTAACGATCATTTTGGCAGTTGGCGTTGGATACCCTGCTTTTTCAAATTGGTATTCTTCCATTGAAAAAACAACCGGTGATCTTTCTGAAAACTTAAATCAGGAAACAATTGAGCGAATTGATTCGTTTATTGAAGCTCCTCTCCATATTAATGACGTCACTTATAAAATGATTGAAAGTGGCACGATTGATTTGGGTGACGAAGCTCAAAGAGAAAAATTCTTCGTCAGCATATTAAGCTCTTACACAAAAAATATTTTCAGTTATGCTTACTGCACCGTAAACGGTGACTACTACGGAGCAGTCAAAGATATGGATGGAACCATTGAAATTACAGAAAATAATGTAAATACCGGTGGTGAAACCTGGTATTACGCGGTAAACGACGATATGTCTGCCGGAAGCTTTTTAAAAAGTACCGACAAAGATGACCTGCGAACAAGCGTTTGGTATAAGGCGGCTATGAACGCAGGAGTTCCAGTATTCTCCCCTGTTTATAAGAGTGCTTTTCAAAACGAAATGGCGATAGCGGCTGTTTACCCCATATATGGTGACTATGGCACGCTTGAGGGCGTCTTGACGGCAAGTCTCCTGCTGCCCGATATCAGTGAGAATCTTTCGGGCATCGTAAACGGACGCGGCGGTTTCGTCGCAATTGTGGAAAGAGGCTCAGGATGTTTAATTGCGAATTCCAGTGGCGCCGTTAATTATACCGTTTCAAAAGGCGGAGATTTGGAGCGGACGTATCTGGAAAGCCTTAATAACTCAACAATTCTTGACGCGTATCAGCAGTATCGCAATTCCGGAACAGCAAAACTGTCTGTTGGAAACTTGAATAACAAGCTGTCTGTAAAGGTTCAGGAATATGAACAGGCCGGTTTGAACTGGGAGATTCTCTCCGCCGTGCCAGAAAGCCCAATGGCTATTGAACTATCAAGAAATATATGGGTAGCTATCGTCTTCTCCTTCGCCATGTTTGCAATCGCCACGGCAGTCTATTATCTGATAAGCCGGAGACTTTTAAAACCTCTTAAAACGCTGCTGATTGTTTCTGAAAAATTCTCTTCCGGAGACTTAAATCAAAGAGCACTGATCGTTAGAAACGATGAAATTGGGAGAATTTCGGAGATCTTTAATAGGATCGCCGATGCCATGCAGCAGCTTGCCAACAATCTGGAAGCTACGGTGGCGCAACGAACAGAAGACCTTCAAAAAGCGAACGAAACCCTGGATGAACAGCGCATCCAACTTCGTTTGATCCTTGATAATACGGTGGAGGGCATTTTAGGTGTAGATCTAAACATGCATTGTACTTTTTGTAACGAGAGTTGTCTGCGTCTGTTGGGGTATAGCCGTCCGGAGGACCTTGTTGGACAAGACCTGCTTGGGCTGATTTATCAAAGCTTCAGGGATGGTAGTTCCAAGCGTGAAGACCCTCTTTCCGAATATCTTTCTCGCGGTAAAGCAGGCCATGCGGTGGAAAACGTACTCTGGCGATCAGACGGCACCTGCTTTGATACAGAATACCGCGCGCTCCCACAATATAAAAATGGGCGGCACATCGGCTATGTTGTCACTTTTACGGATATCACTGAGCGGAAAAGAGAAGAAGAAAAAATTAAATATCTTAGCTGCCATGATTCTATGACAGGATTATATAACAGAGGATTCTTTGAACTTAGCATGCAGGAGCTGGACACAGAAGAAAATCTACCCGTCAGCTTAATCTACATTGACCTGAACGGGCTTAAAATGATGAACGACACGTTTGGACATGCCTCCGGTGACAAGCTTATTCTAAAAGTGGCGGAAGTATTAGAAGAGAACTGCCGCAAGGAAGATATTGCGGCGCGTGTCGGTGGGGATGAGTTTTGCGTGCTTCTCCCCCGAACGAATCTGGACGAGGCAAAGCGGCTTGCTGGAAAGCTGAATGAAGCGTTTTCCCAGTATAAAATTAATTCGGTTTCCTGCAGCATGGCGTTTGGAATCGCGGTAAAGTGGAAGCCGTATCAGCGAATTGAAAAGGTTATGGAAGCTGCAGAAACCGAAATGTACAGGGAAAAATCCGTCTCGCAGAAAAGTTTTGGATTGGAAGCAGTCAAGAGCATTCTTAACACTTTGTCTGAAAAGCGTCCATGGGAAAAACGGCATTCCGAAGAAGTTGGCAGGCTCTGCGGCGAAATGGGAGCGGCGATCGGTCTGCCCGAATTGGAGATTCAAATGCTAAAGAATGCGGGATACCTGCACGATATCGGCAAGGTTGCGCTGAGCAACGAGATCCTCAGCAAAGGCCAAAATGCACCGCTGACGGAAAGTGAGGCATACATGTTGCGCCAGCATCCGGCCACCGGATATCGGCTTTTAAATTTATCCGAGGAAACACTGGCTTTAGCAAACGGCGTCTATGGACATCATGAACACTGGGACGGCTCCGGTTATCCGAAGGGACTGAAGGGCATGGAAATCCCGCTTATCTCCAGGATTATCTGCGTTGTGGAAGCTTACGAGCGGATTCGCAGCCATGCAAATTACAAGGAAGATAGCAGGGCGGAAGCACTGTGCGCAATTCAAAACGGGGCCGGGACGCTGTTTGACCCGCAGATTGCGGAGACCTTTCTTCGAATGATGGCGGATAAATCCGGCGAGAACTTATAAAAGCTAAGTCTTTGCTTCTCCTGCCATAATGCGCCGCTCCCTCACTCTTTTATATAACCTTTTCGGTTATATATAATCAATCTAATGGAGGTATTTATTATGACCTGGAAAGACAACTTTCCACTTGGGATTCCGCAGATAGACAAGCGACATAGGGAATTGTGGGACATAGTGGATAAGTTCTATTCATATATGTCCCTGAATTCCACCTGACACGATCGAATTTGTTGGTCTTCCGGCTGACAAGCTCTGTGGGGTGAAACGCCAAAGTCCTCCTGCGCAAGATTTATTACGACGGTCTGGCTATCTTTAGTTCGCGGAAAGCCTGCCCTATTGAACCGGGTGGGCTTTTTTCATTTTGCCCGCAACTGACATATCGCTTCCAGGCCTCTGAGTTACCCGCAAGCACAGAGAAAAAGACTCAGCTGTCAGCTGAACCCTTCCATAAAAATGAATGTAAAAGGGACACTTATGAAAGCAGAAAAACTCAAACGGATCTTCCATCTATCACGTGCTTTTGCAGCCCAGCTCACGCTGGGCATGGAAATACTGGTCGGTGCAATTACATACCTGTCTGGTGGAACAGAATTTGCCGTTACACACCTGATGTATATTCCAATTATTTTAGCGGCGTATTATTTGGATTTGTGGGGAGCTATTTCTTTTGCAGTGATCGGCGGGCTTATCTTGGGACCATGGATGCCAATGGATGTTGGCAGCAATATTGCGCAAGTCGTCCCCGCGTGGATCTTCCGAACCTGCATGTTTTTGCTGGTCGGCATCGTTGTTGCCCTGATGCTTCAATTGATCAAAACGGACTCGTCAGAACAGCTTCGTATATCATACCTAGAGACACAAACAGGCCTATCCAATTTAAATCGGCTTCGCAAGGAGATCAGTACTCTTACACTTGGGCATAATCATTTTTCCATGCTTACTTTTCGAATAGCAAATTCATTGGACATTAACGCCCATGTGGATTACAGCATTGGCGAGAAGTCCGCTTTGTATGTTGCGGAGCAATTGGAGAACGCATTTGGAAAACCAACTGTTTTCATGGCATCAGCGGATACTTATATTGTGCTTCTTCCAGATATTGCTTTGGAGCATGCAAACGCTATAGCTTCCAAAGTAATCAGCTCCATGACTGTACCGGTAACAATAGATGGCCTGATTGTTCAGCTTAAAGTTCAATGTGCAATTCTTCACTCACCCTCTCACGGGAACAGCGCAGACGAGCTTTTAAGAAAATTAAATATTGCGCTTGACAGAAGTCAGGAGTACCCGCAAGCGCTTGTCATCTTCAACGAAGAGATGATTCAGGAAAACCGAAAAAAATTTGAGACGCTGACAGCACTGTATACTGCAATTCAAAATGATGAGTTTTTTATGGTGTATCAGCCGATTATCCATATTGCAAGTCGCACTATCAAAGGCGCGGAAGGTTTATTAAGATGGAACCATGCAAATATCCATATGGGGCCCGGAGAATTTATCAATATTGCTGAAAAAGCCGGATTTATCAGCAATATTACAAAATGGGTCATACAGCATTCCGTGCAGCAGATCAGGATATGGCAGGACGCCGGAATAACAGCAAAAATCGCCGTCAACGTTTCCTCCAAAGATTTAAACGATGATTCTGTCCTTTCTTATGCTCAAGAATGCATTAAAAAGGCCAAAATTGATCCTACATTGTTGGGATTTGAGCTGACAGAACGTGTCATTATGGAAAATCAGGCAAAGGTCAAATCCCTGCTGAATAAAATGCAGTCCATGGGCATCAGCATTTCTATCGATGACTTTGGAACCGGATATAACTCACTGGTTCAACTAGTCACACTGCCAATTTCCAACTTGAAAATTGATAAATTTTTTATTGACCGTATTGAGCACGAAAACGATCAGGCAGTAATCAGAGAGGTAATCCGACTGGCGCATAGTCTGAGAATGGAGGTCATCGCAGAGGGTGTTGAAACCGAACGCCAGCTGCAGCTATTAGAAGAAATGGGCTGTGACAATATACAGGGCTATTATTTCAGCAAGCCTCTTACTGAGAAAGAATATATCCAGTTTGTCGCCAACTATCAGCAAAGCTGAAGATGATTCACAAAACATCTTCACCTTCTATTATTAAGTCAGGAGAAAAAATTATGAAAAGCATATCGATCAAGAAAAAAGTGGGGCTTATCTGCCTTATCAATTTTATAGTTTACGCAGCCTCGCTGTTGGCATCGCTGTTGATTGAAAAGCATACTTTAATGAACATAGGCATTTTGTTTCTCCTATGGTCCCTTCCCGCTTGCGTTATAATCGTATGCTTTGGCGTATTTGTCATCAAAAGCATTACAAAACCGCTGGGTGAAATTGAATCCGCTGCTAAGCTGGCGGCATCCGGAAAGCTGGACGCAACCATTTCTTTCGTCTCCGAAGACGAATTTGGTTCTCTTGCCGAAAACATCAGAACGCTCATCGGAAATTTACGCTTTTTCATATCCGATATTGCAAGGGTGCTGAGCAGCATTGCCGATGGGGATATGACAGTTTCGCCAGACATGGAATATCCAAATGATTTTCTGCCCATTAAAAACTCCCTTGAAAAGATCACTGCTTCGATCAACGATTTGTTAAAGCAAATGCAGACATCTTCCCAGCAGGTCGCAGCCGGATCGGAGCAGGTGTCGTCGGGCGCGCAGTCGTTGGCTCAGGGCGCTTCGGAGCAGGCTAGCTCCGTGGAGGAACTGGCGTCATCCATCAACGAAATATCGGAGAGAATTAAGCAAAATGCGGATCACGCGCAGAATGCCAGAGCCGAGATGGATAAAACCACCAATGAAATTAAGCAGAGCGATGAACTTATGAAAAAGCTGGTCTGTGCGATGGACAGCATTGCTGAAACCTCCAAGCAAATTCAAAAAATTATCAAGGTTATAGACGATATTGCATTTCAGACCAATATCTTGGCGCTGAACGCTGCTGTGGAGGCCGCGCGGGCCGGCGAGGCTGGAAAAGGATTCTCCGTAGTCGCCGATGAGGTACGGAATCTGGCAAGCAAAAGTACGGACGCGGCAAAGGACACGACGTCCCTCATTCAAGATACTTTGTCGGCCATAGAAAACGGAGACACCATGGCCAAAAATGCAGGAAGGGCGATTGATCAAATCTCTAAGCAGGCTGAGATGGTAGATGCGCTCATCCAGAATATCTCACAGATCTCAAAGGCTCAGGCGGGTGCCTTGGAACTAACCAATACAGCAGTCAATCAGGTTTCAAGCATCATTCAGACAAACTCCGCAACCGCAGAAGAGAGTGCGGCAGCCAGTGAGGAACTGGCTGCACAAGCGGAGACTCTATGTACACTGGCCACTGGTTTCCGTTTGAGGTAACGGGTTGTTCCTGATTAAACCCGCCAGCATTATGTTGATACTATGGCAGCGGATAATACCATGCTAGAGACAGTTGAAGAGGCATTTTCAAAAAAAGGTTCCCGCCATCCGAGAGGATGGCGGGAACCTTTTTCTTTATGGAGTTACCCTTACTTTGCGGCCTTGGCGGCTCTAACAGCCTCGGTGAGCATGGGAGCAACCTTG
>NZ_JBEUWZ010000005.1:0-7363 GCF_040505565.1 Oscillibacter sp.
CAAGGTTGCTCCCATGCTCACCGAGGCTGTTAGAGCCGCCAAGGCCGCAAAGTAATCTTTCTTTATTTACCATATAGCCCTGCATTATGCTGCGTAGTTTGATTTCCAGAGTTTTTGAGTTGCCATCGTAAACATGTAAAAAAGGTAACTCCACGCAATGAAATAAAAAAGCTGTGCTGCTCACTCTAGCAGGTGAGCAGCACAGAGAAGATCTTACTTTTTATTATGGAGACAAACTGACTCAAGCTACCAGGCAGGGCCTGTCAGCCAGAATCGGATTTTCCAGAGCAAACAGCATATTAAGTTTAGCGGTCTGTTTTCGCAGACTCTTTTTGACCTGTAAGTATAAGTGAGACCACTGTCCTTGTCCACACCGATGTGTGCTTTATGGCCGAAGTACCATTTATTGCCCTTCTTTGCCTGATGGGCATGCGGATCCCGCTGCTTCTCTTCATTTTTTATAGTTGTCCCTATTACGGACGGGGACGGCGCTTACGGTTGATAGTTCAAATATCTGTGCGATTCAACATCTGTGTGGGCGTTATATGAGGTGGGGAAAATGGCAAAATAATTTATAGATCGAAAGCGTAGGAGATATTGAGCAATGGTGAAATTATCGCAGTCAATGAGCGATATTGAGCGAGTCAACGAGCTTTGCGTAAAATGCAACTGTAATCCTTCAAATCTCATCGCGATCATGCAGGAGATTCAGTCAGAGTATAAGTACCTGAGTGAGGAAGTACTGACGCTGATTGCAGCTAAGCTGAATATCAGTTTAGCCAAAGTATACAGTGTGGCGACGTTTTATGAGAACTTCTCTCTGGAGGCAAAAGGGAAGCATATTATTAAACTCTGCACGGGCACGGCCTGCCATGTCCGAAAATCTCAGCCAATCTATGATTCCATTTTTGCATATCTGGGTCTGGATGAGAAACACAAGACCACAAAAGACTGCCTCTTTACGTTGGAAACAGTGGCCTGTCTTGGCGCCTGCGGCCTTGCCCCCGTCATGATGATCGACGGCGAAGTCCATGCCAAAATGACGCCGGAGACGGCGCTGGAACTGTTGAAGAACATTCAGAAAAAGGAGGCTGCGAAATGATTCAACTGACAAAAGACAGCTTCCACGTCTTTCAAGCTAATGCCAAAAACGCCCTGAGGCAGAGCCAGCACGTAACCTCCGTTCTGATCTGCGCAGGCACCGGCTGCATTGCGGGCGGTTCCCTGAAAATCTACGACAACATCAAGACCGAGTGCGAAAAGCGGGGCCTGCATGTTTATGTGGGACTGAAACACGACACCGATGAGGAAAAAAGTCTCCACGTCAAGATGAGCGGCTGCCACGGCTTTTGCGAAATGGGCCCGCTGGTTCATATTGAGCCGCTTGGCATTATGTACATCCATGTGAAACCGGAGGACTGCGAGGAGATCATTGAAAAGACCGTCCTCGGCGGTGAGGTGATCGACCGGCTCGTCTATCATCTGGACGGTAAGGCCTATCCCCGGCAGGAAGACATACCGTTCTACAAAAAGCAGCATCGTGTGGTGCTGGAAAACTGCGGCAGAAGCGACGCAGAGGACATTGAGGAGTATATTGCAAAAGACGGCTATGCCGCCTTTGAAAAGGCGCTCTATGAACTGTCGGATTCGGATATCTGCCAGACGATCATCGAGTCCGGACTGCGTGGCCGGGGCGGCGGTGGATTTCCTGCCGGTAAGAAGTGGGAAAGTGCAAGAAAACAGAAGTCTTCCAAAAAGTACATTGTCTGCAACGGCGACGAGGGTGACCCCGGTGCGTTCATGGATCGGTCTGTGATGGAGGGCAACCCCCACAGCATCATAGAGGGCATGATGATAGCCGGCCTTGCCGTCGGCTCCGACGAGGGCTATATCTATGTCCGCGCTGAGTATCCGCTGGCCGTCAGCCGTCTGAAAACCGCCATTGAGAAGGCGGAGGAGTATGGCCTTCTGGGCAGCAACATCCTGGGCTCTGACTTTTCCTTCCATCTGCACGTTAACCGAGGCGCAGGCGCCTTTGTCTGCGGTGAGGGCAGCGCTCTGACTGCCTCCATCGAGGGCAACCGAGGCATGCCGCGGGTTAAGCCACCCCGTACCGTGGAACATGGCCTGTGGGCGGAACCCACGGTTTTGAACAACGTGGAGACATTTGCCAATGTACCGCAAATTATTCTGAACGGCGTGGAATGGTACCGCTCCATCGGTACCTCCATGAGCCCCGGCACCAAGGCCTTTGCCCTGACCGGCAACGTGGTGAACACCGGACTCATCGAAGTTCCCATGGGCACCACCATCCGGGAAGTTGTTTTTGATATCGGCGGCGGTATTCAGAACGGCAAAAAGTTTAAGGCCGTCCAGATTGGCGGCCCGTCCGGTGGCTGCTGCTGCGCCAGTGCGGAGCACTTGGATCTCCCGCTGGATTTCGATTCCCTGAAAAAAATCGGTGCGATGATCGGCTCCGGCGGCATGGTGGTCATGGATGAGGATACCTGCATGGTGGAGGTTGCCCGTTTCTTCATGCGTTTTACCCAAAACGAGTCCTGCGGCAAGTGCGTTCCCTGTCGGGAGGGTACCAAGCGAATGCTGGAGATCCTGAACCGGATTCTGGACAACAAAGGGACGTTGGAGGATCTGGATCTGCTGGAGGAGCTGGCGGACACGATCACCCATACCGCCCTGTGCGGCTTGGGGCAGAGCGCCTGCAAGCCGGTGCAGAGCACCCTCAAGTATTTCCGCAATGAATACCTCGCCCATGTAGTGGATCATTACTGCCCTCTTTGCAACGGCCCCAAGAAGGGCCTTATCATTGACCCCGAAATGTGCAAGGGCTGTGGCAAGTGCCGGAAGAACTGTCCGGCGGAGGCCATTACCGGCACGCTGAAAAAGCCCCATGTGATTGACAAGGACAAGTGTATCAAGTGTAAAGTCTGCGTGACGAACTGCCCGTTCGGCGCAATCAGCGAGGAGGTGTGAGCATGAGCAAGGGAATTATGTATATCGACGGTCAACGGGTTGCGTTTGATGGAGAGGCCAACGTGCTGGCGGTCATTCGCAAGGCCGGAATTGACATGCCCACCTTCTGCTACTATTCCGAATTATCCGTTTACGGAGCCTGTCGGATGTGTGTGGTGGAGGAGGAGAAGACTGGCAAGATCGATGCGTCCTGTTCCATGGAGCCGAAGGACGGCATGCGCATCCGCACCAATACCGCCCGGCTTTTAAAGCACCGCCGGATGATTCTGGAACTGCTGCTGGCCTCCCATTGCCGGGACTGCACCACCTGTGAAAAGAGCGGCAACTGCACGCTGCAGCGTCTTGCACTGCAGTTCGGCGTGCGGAACATTCGCTTTGCAGATACCCGCCCCCACTACGAAAAGGATGAATCCAGCCCCGCCATTATCAGGGACCCCAATAAATGCATCCTCTGCGGCGACTGCATCCGCGTGTGCGATGAGATGCAAGGCATGGGCATTATCAATTTTGCCTATCGCGGAAGCAACCTGCAGGTAATGCCGGCCTTTGACCGCAAGCTCTCTGACACAGCCTGCGTCAGCTGCGGTCAGTGCGCTGCCGTGTGCACCACCGGGGCCATTACGGTAAAAAATCAGATTGGTTCCGCCTGGCGTGCCCTCCACGATCCCAAGAAGCGGGTCATTGTGCAGATTGCCCCCGCCGTCCGCGTAGCGGTGGGTGAGGTGTTTGGCATGCCGGTGGGAACCGATGTGATTAATAAGATCGTTACATCGCTGAAAATCATGGGCGCAGACGAGGTGTACGACACCACCTTCGGCGCAGATCTGACAGTCATGGAGGAGTCAAAAGAACTCTTGGAGCGCCTGAAAAAGGGCGGCCCGTTTCCCATGTTTACCTCTTGCTGCCCCGGCTGGATTAAATATTTGGAGGAGAAAAATCCCAAATATCTTCATAATATCTCCACCTGCAAATCACCCATGGAGATGTTCGCAACCGTGCTGAAGGATCAGTACAAAGGCAAGGATGCAGAGGATGGCCGGGAGATCTACCATATTGCCATCATGCCCTGCACGGCCAAAAAAATGGAAGCTGAGCGCAAAGAATTTCAACATGATGGAAAGCCGGATGTGGATCTGGTCCTGACGACTCAGGAGCTCATCAATATGATCAACGAATCCGGCATTCGCTTTGCAGAGATCGAAGGTGAGTCCCCAGATCTGCCCTTCGGCATCGGTACAGGTGCAGGAACCATCTTCGGAACGACCGGCGGCGTGGCCGAAGCGGTTGCGAGACGCTGCCTGGAGGACAAATCCAAAAACGCGCTGCAGGCGCTGGCGTTTTCCGGGCTGCGAGGCTCGGAATCGATCCGCGCCGTATCTCTACCCATGGGCGACCGGGAGCTTAAGATTGCCATTGTTCACGGACTTGTCAACGCACAGGAGTTGTTGCAGCGGATTGAGGATGGCACCGCGTACTTCGACCTGGTGGAGGTCATGACCTGCAAGACAGGCTGTGTCGGCGGCGCCGGGCAGCCCTATGGATTGAAGGACATCAAGAAAAAGAGAGCCGACGGCCTCTATGAAGCGGACCGCGCTTCCCTCATCAAGCGCTCCGAGCGCAATCCCATTGTGCAGGAGCTTTATGAGCGTGAAATAAAAAACCGCGCCCATGAATTGCTCCATGTGACCTATGAAACTCATATCAAAAATTGAACAATTCTTCTTGTGTAAAAAGCATTTACTTTCACTTTTTTCTCTGAATCCAAATATCCCTAATTCTTTTTGATGTCTATGTTCTATTTGCAAAACAAGGGGTAAACAACGGGATAAAATGATGGTCAAAATGTGATTAAACGACAAAATGAGAGCCAGGTATCCATTGCAGTACAACGGATACCTGGCTTTGCACTATCATTCCCACTCGCAAAGGTCAGATCATTTTATTAACATATTTGTTAATATCGGTTATCTTTACCGTGGTTTTCTTGCTGCTCTATCCCTCTTTTCAAGGGCGAACAACTTTTTTAGTATCAAAATAGTATCAGTCAGTTTGCCTGCTTACACACTTTCTCAGCACCTGAATCAAAGGCGCGGTGTCATATACTGAAGCCTCCATTGCCGAAAGCAGCTCGTCCACACTTGCAGCAGTAAATCGATCCCGATGTGGCATATACATCGTATTTGCCGAAGCTCTCAGGCACGAGAATTTCCTCTTGTTACACCACACTTCTGTTTAATGGCATCTACAGCGGCATTGGCGCTAAGTTTTCCATCAGATAACTTCTCACAGAGGCGAAGTGCGTCCTTGCTGGGCGTAATCCGTTCGATTGCTTGCGTGGACAAGGTGTATTTCAAATTTTGCTGTGCTGAACGGATCATGGTGTTCGCCTCCCCCAATTGATATAAGCAGTATAACACAGATGCACATAGTTGAATAGATTCTAATGTGTCGTTATTCCTGCTCGCCAAGGTAACTCTGGTTCTGAACAATGCTGATGAAGTAAGCTCCCTACGATTCTCGGCTTTGCGGGCGCGTTGCAAAACAGCCATGCTGAAAATAATACACAGAAAATGCGTCTTGATTAGGCGTTATAAGCCGTTTCAAGACGCATTTACGTATTTTTGAGGCTATTATTGTGTGCAATTAGCTAACGCAAATTCATTTTGCAGCAGCCCCCCTGACGTTGTTCATTTAATTGAATAAAAACTTGTGATTGATTATTTCACCGTTCCCTGCAGCAGTACCGCAAGCATTTTTGCGGCCTGGGCGCGTGTGGCGCTTGACTGAGGTGCAAAGCTGCCATCCGTGTTGCCGGAAAGGATTTTGTTGTTCATCGCCCATTGGATGGGGGCCTGCGCCCAGCTTGAAATTTTGCTGTAATCCGAGAACTCCCGAACGGACATGCCCTCGGTGTTCGATACCGTGCCCTTGTACTCGGCGTAGCGGTAGAGCATCGCGGCCATCTGTTCGCGTGTAATCGTTTCGTTCGGATTGAACTTGCCGTCGTAGCCGGAGGCGATGCCAGCCTTGTTAGCCCACTGTACCGCCGCAAAATACCAGCTGTCTGCTGAGACATCCGAGAAGGAAGAGGCTTTGTAGCCGCTCAGGTCGTCTCCGGACATTCTGGCGAGAATGGTCACGAATTCAGCTCTAGTAATGCTCGCGTCGGGGCTGAACGTACCGTTGTTGCCGCCGACGATTCCGCGTGCGGCGAGATAGGTCACGTAGTTGGCATACCACGCATTGTCAGAAACATCCTTGAAGCTGGCCTTGTTGTAGCCCACGGCATAGGTGGAAAAGTGCGTGGTGGTGAAGGTTACGGTTCCGGTTTTTGCATCATAGCTGCAATTCGGTACTGTGACCAGCTCTCCGGAAGCGTTAATGTAGTAAACCACGATGGCATTCACATTTTCGCCCGCTGCCGGAGTGTACGGAACCGATACCGTGGCCGTACCGCCGCCGAAGCTTGAAACTGTCGTACTGCCGGAGGTGATTTTAAGGTCGTAAACCGGCCTTGTTCCGATGGCGGTCTTGGTTTCTGCCGAGAGTGCGGTGGTATCTGCCGCAGTGGCTGTAATCGTCACGTCTCCGCTGGTATGCTTGCTGATTTCAGCCAGTGTCGCGCTGTCCAGCGTGACGGTTGCCACAGAGGAGGATACTGTTAAGCTGGCCTCGCCGCTTGTCAAGGCTGTAACAGCCGACTGCGGGAGAGTGACGGAAACGCCCGTCGCACCGCTTCCGGTTTGAACCTGAAGGTTTACGGCCGCCTGTGCGTCCGTGGGTGCCTTTGCTTCTGCCGCCGCAAGCATTTCCGAAATCTGCGAGCTTGTTGCGCTCGCCGCTGCCACGCCGTTGGAGCCCGTGGACGCTGCAAGGGTCTGCGATGCGGTGGCGGTATTGTTATTTGTCGAAACAGTAATGTTGCTGCTTGGGGAAGCACTGCTTCCGCCACCTGAGGGCGTGCCGCCACCAGGGTTACCGCTGGAGCCTACTGTGAAGCTGACATTGAAGGTCTGTGCGGTCACGTTGCCCCCGGATACCGTGACAGCTGCCGTATAGGTTCCCGCGCCCAGTCCGGTTACCGGTGTAACTGTGAAGCTGTCCGTACCGCTCTCCGCGATGCTGCTGATTGTTGTCTTGGAAAGAGTAAAGCTGGTGGTATTATCGCCGGAGAGTGCTACAGTCAAATCGCCCGTTGCTTGATTGCCGGTGCTGGTGATTGTCACGCTTAGCGAGGTAAGCGTACTGTAGCCCGCTGTCTGACCGGTGAAGGTGTATGCGGCCGTTTGGCTCAGGCTGATGCCGTAGGTATGCTCCGCCGCGCTGACGGTAATGTCAAAGTCCTGTGTATAGTCGGTGCTTGATGTCGTGC
>NZ_JBEUWZ010000005.1:7463-25240 GCF_040505565.1 Oscillibacter sp.
CGGGATTGACGGTGCCGCTGAGCGTCAGGTCAGTTCCCGCGGTTGCCGTTGTCGGCACACCAGTGATGCCGGTCACGGCCACAAAGGCGGGTGTTGCCGCGCTGACGGTAATGTCAAAGTCCTGTGTATAGTCGGTGCTTGATGTCGTGCCGTTTGCAACGGTCGCGGTGACGGTCGCGGTACCCGCCGCTGTTGTGGAAAGCACGCCGTTTGTGACCGTAGCGCCGGTCGTTCCCGCGCTCTTAAGCGTCCAGGTGATGGTTTGGTTCGTCGCGGTAGCGGGATTGACGGTGCCGCTGAGCGTCAGGTCAGTTCCCGCGGTTGCCGTTGTCGGAACGCCGGTAATACTGGTCACAGCCACGAATGCCCCGCTCACCGTCACGGTCAGCGTCGCGTCATTTCCACCGTTGAATCTGAAGGTCAGCGCTGTATCTCCGGTAGAAAGTCCGGCAAGATATTCTTTCTTGAGCGTCACCGTCTTTCCGTCCGCAGAGACAGTATAATTGGCGCTGTCGACTTGCGTTTCTCCGATATAAATCCCGCTGAAAGTATTGCCGTTAAGCGCCAGTGTCACGGGAATATCCGCATAACCAGTACTGCCTATGTTTTTGTCAAAGCTCGCTATCCCCGGCGAAACCATACTGTTATCCGGTTGTACCGTCAGTGTAAACTGCTGCGTCGCGTCCGGTGATGTTCCGTTGGCGGCGGTAATAGTAAACGTACTACTGCCCTTGGTTGTCGGTATTCCGGCAATGGTCGCCGTGCCGTTCTTATTATCTGTAAAGGTCACTCCGGTGGGGAGCGTTCCCGTTTCGGTGAGCGCCGCCAGCGGATAATTGGCGGTGGAGACGGTAAATGTTCCGGGACTGCCGACCGTGAAATCGGCATTATCGGCGCTTGTAAACTGCGGCGCCGCTTTTACGATGGTCATATTTGCGGTTTGTGATGTACTTGCGTATTTCGACTTTGCGGTGGTATCGGGCGAATAGGTTGCCGTTATGATACAGGTTCCGTCACTCATGCCGTTGAAGTTTCTTGTCACGGCAAAAACCGCCGACCCGTTGCTGATCTGTACGCCCGTGGCCGTTTGGGAATAGTTGCCCGATTTTAATTTGAAGCTGACGCTGCCGGTCGCGTCCGAAGGAAAGTTGTCGGCCCTGACGACAAATGGATTTGTGGTTGATGATACTGAAAAACCCGCCGAATATAAGCTGGTTATTGTAACAGTATAGCTTTCCGTAGCGCCTTCGTAGGTACTGTCGCCGTAATAGACGACATAGATTGTATTGGTGCTGCCTGTGGGAAACGTTCCGCTATTGAGTGTGCACTGCGCTTTTCCGCCGGAAAGCGGCGCGGAGCCAATCAAGTTTCCAGCATAGTCGGTAAAGGTCACCGTTCCGGTCGCGTCTGTGTGGCCGGTGCTCGCCGTAAGGACGACGGGGTCGTTGAGGTTAAAGGATGCCGAAGAAGGAACGGTAAAGCTCGGATCACCTGATCCGGTTATGGCAAAATGCACCGTGGCCGACGAGCTTGCGTAACTGCTTGATCCGTGGTAACTTGCGGTTGCGGTTACCGTATAATCGCCGCATATGGCTTTGAAGCTGCTTATTGGAACGGTAAATTGCCCCGAGGTTACGCCGCTTGATAAAGTACCCGAAGTAAGTGAGACAGTTTGCGCCCCATTCGTCGCGCTGAATTCCACTGTTGCGGTAGCATTCGACTGAATACCTTCGACCGTAAAGGTAACGGAACCGCTGGAATCGCTTGCTGCGCTCGGTATGTTTTCGAACAGTGTAATCGTTGTCACGGCCGACGTAACGGTAAAGCTCGTCGTCGCGTTGGAAGGCTCGTATGTACTGTCACCGCAATATGCTGCCGTCACGTTGTAGGTTCCTACAGCAAGATTCGATTTGGTAACGCAGTTCGCCGCGCCGTTTGAAACCGCGGCTGTCCCCAGAACCGTTCCGTCAGAATTCGTAAAGGTAACCGTTCCGGTGGCGGCCGTCGGCAGGCCGCTTGACATCAGGCTAACGGGCGTTCCATACATGACTGAGCTGTCTCTTACTGAAGCCGTCAGGGCCGTCGGGGTTGTGCCTGTGACGATGAACGTGGAAGCCAGCGTGGAACTAGTGCCCAAATAATTAACATCTCCGGAATAAACGGCTGTAATGTCGTTGTAATTCCCGATGGGGAGCGTAGTCGCGGTATCGCAGCTTGCCGTGCCGCCTGAAACCTGCGCCGTGCCGAGAACCGTTCCGCCGCTGCTTTTAAAGGTGACCGTTCCGGTGGCGGCCGGCTGAAGACCGGTCGCCGTCAGCGTGGCGGAGGAACCGGAAACGATACTACTTTTGTTGACGGAAACGGATAAGGTGGTACTACTCGTAGGCGTCGGAAATGTGGCTTCATCAACTGCATTAGTTGCCGAATTGGCAATGAGAATGTGGCTGTTGTTTGCATTTTTGTCTTTGGTGTCGTTATAAAAGCACATGCCATTATTGCTGACACCGCTGGAAAGTATGGTGACGACATTTCCGAGCGTGTCGATTCGATAAAGCTTGCCGTCGCCGTTCGCGTAAAGGTTTCCGTTGCTGTCGAGGACAAGATGGCGCGCCCTGACATTGGCGATGACGGAGCAATCGCCGGAAAAGTCAAATTTTTCTATTACACTATTTGAGTAATCCGCGACATAAACGTTTCGTGCATTGTCCGCCGCAAGACCGTCGTAGTCGGAAAATTCCCCCGGATAACTGAAATGATCAGTTGTATTGACCACCATTCCGGAGGAGTCCACAGACTTCCTATAAAGAGTGTTGCCCTCCACAAAAAAGATGTCTGAACTACTGTCAAATGCTAAATCCCCCGTATAATCAGGCTTAGACCAAGAATGAAAAGGAATATTGTTATTATCAGTTGATGAACTAATTATTGTACAGGAGGCTGCGATTCTACTATTGATGTAATCGCCGACATATAAATAATTGTTGTAGTACTTGATACACGACGACTGTGCCACTTCTTTATAATAGTAGACGCTTCCTTGTTCTTCCAGGCCTCTGTCGTCGGATACATATACATGATTGTCCGAATCGACCGCCACGCCGGTGGCATGGGGAAAATGGTAGGCAAAGTTGCTATATTTCTCAGCGATTGAAGGAGCGTCCGCCGCCGACGCCTTAAGCGTGATGGTCGGCAGCAGCGTGAGCACTATTACGGCGCTCAGCAGCAGGCTAAAAAATTGTTTTCCTTTTTTCTTCATGTAAGTTTCCTCCAGATATACCTTGGCTCATTTTGGCAGCAAAAACGTGGCCTCAGGCTAACTAATTTGCAGATTATAAAGTTACACCTTACATTATAAAGAACATTTTTCCATTGCGCCATTGGCCGAGGTACAGGCGAAAGTACAAATTTTGCAAAAAAAATTACTCCCGCCCCGGAAAGACGGAAGTAATTTTTGAATTTTATACCAATCAAGCTATTGAAGCAGTTCCAACGCCCTTGCCCGGGTGACGGCCTCATTGCGGTTTTTTACCCCAAGCTTATCGAAAATATGGGAGTTATGTTGTTTGACCGAGCTGAGGGAAAGCCGCAGCTCCTCCGCGATGGCGGCGTTCTCCTTGCTCTCCGCCAGAAGCCTTAGTATTTGAAGCTCCCGCGTGCTCAAAAGGCTCGCTGTAAACGCGCCGGACAGCACAGTGCCCTGTTCCTCGGCGGACTGCACCGTGTGCAGGTACTCATTGGTCATGCGGAACAGCTTTTTCGCGTAGAGCTCGTGCTGTAATTCCTCATCACTGCGGCTCATCACCTGATAGTGGGATAAAAGCTCCGCCATGGGCGCACCCTCGTCCACAAAGGTTCGCACATAACCCTCAGCCGAGCCGATGAAAAGAGCCTCTTCCAAAACCTTCGCGCCCTTTGTATAGTCCCCGGTTCTGGCGTGGCAGAGGGCGACAAGGCACAAAAGCTCCATCCGGCTGTACAGACGGTTCTCCTGCCGGGCAAAGTCCTCCAGCCGCTTCAAAAGAATCAATGCGTCTTGCAGTTGCTTTTCCTGCATCAGGAACCGGGCAAAGACGGTATATTCCGCCTCCCGGCTTGCGGAAAGCGGGTCATAAACGCTCAGACGACCGACATCCAGCAGAGCCAGCGCCTTATCCGTGTCGCCCGCCCGCAGGTGCAGCTCCGCCGCGAAGATGTCCAGATGGTACTGCCAGACGCTGCCCGGCTTGTCCCCAAGGAGCCTTTTCGCCTCCGCGACCGCAGAAAGCGCACCCGCAGGGTCGCCCTTTGCCAGTCTGCCCTTTGCCTGTACAAGAAAGCAGGGGACGATAACGCCCGGGAAGCCGATGCCGATAATTGTTTTCATGTGCTCGGTCAAAATCCCGTCCAGCTCGTTTAGGGCATTGCGTTCGTATAAAAACTCCGCCGCGACCACGGCGAAATAGGCGGCATAGCTGCCCAGCAGACCGTCAAGGACATCTAACGCGGGCATGCATTGCTCCACCAGGCTCAGTCTGCCGCGAAAGCCGTAAGCCGTTTTCAGCATATTCGGCTCGCCCCAGTTCATTTCGCCGATGACCACCGGCGTGTTCAGCTTCATCGTGCTGAGAAAGCGCATCCGGTCCAGCACCCGCGCCGCGTCAAGCCGATAAAAGGCGGTGTTCGCCTCGGCAAACAAAACGTGCGCTTCCAGATAGTCATGTTCTTCCTTTTCAAGACGGGCTTTGTTGCGCTCAAAGCAGGCACGCGCCTTTTCCGTCCAGACCTCGGCCTGTTCCACCTCATTTTCCATGGACAGAATCCACGAATAGGCGGTGAAGGTCGTGTTGCTGTTTTCGTAGAACGTCTCAGGGATAGCGTCGATCCACTGCTTCCACAGCAGGAATTCGTTGTCTCGGGTCATGTCGAACCAGCGCTCCATAACCAACGGCAGCGCCCGCTCATAGTCTCTGGACTCAATGAGCCAGTGTATGCCGTCGGCAGTCTGTCCATGGGCCAGATACCATTCTCCTGCGCGGCGGTAATAGGGACGCCGGACTTCCTCGCTTTCCTGTTCAAAGCGATCCAGCAGGAAACGCTGGAATAGATGATGGTAGCGGTAGCAGCTGTTCTCGGTGTCCATTGGGATGATAAAGCTGTTGCTCTCGGCCAGAAGCTTTAAAAGCACCGTGCTGCTCTCGTGACCGGTGACGGCGGTGCAGAGCGGACCGGAGAGCCGATCCAAAAATGCGGTGTGAATCAAAAAGGACTGGATTTTTTCCGTCCAGCGGCAAAACACCTCATATTCCAGAATGGTACTGACATCGTTGTTTCTGCCGGAAAAGCCCCGTATGGTCTGCGCCCTGTCCCCGCTTTTTTGGATGGAAAAGGATGCGGCAACAAGTCCGGCAACCCAGCCCTCGGTAAACGTATCCATGATGGACAGTTCTTCATCCGTCAGGCAGAGTCCCTTTCGCGAAAAAAACTCTGCGGTTTCTTCCGGAGCGAAGGCAATTTCATTGGCTCCAAGCCGGATAGCCGCACCACGTGAGCACAGCACGGAAAGATAACTTTCCGGCTCTTTTCGGCTGAGAAAAATCAGCTTGATATTAGTCGGCAGAAGCCTGACCAGATGCTCCACGCTGCTTTGAATCGTACTGTTTTCAATCAAGTGATAGTCATCCAGCACGATGATGAATTCCTCTGGCACCTGCTCCAGCATGGAAATCAGAAGATCCACCGAAATGTTGGAGGCCACAAGCTTTGCATCGATGGATATCGTCTCAAAATCGCTGTTTCCGCAGCACCGGGCAATAGCCGAGGTCAAATAGCGCCAAAACCGCACAGGGTCGTTGTCCGATTCATCAATGGAAAACCATGCGTGCTTTCTGTTTTCCCGGATCAGATAGTCCACCACGGCGGTGGTTTTTCCATAACCGGCAGGCGCGGAAATATAGGCAAACCGATGCTCAGGCAATAAGCTGAGCTTTTCCTCAATCTTCTTTCTCTGGACAATCCCGCTGCCGACACAGGGCATATGTAATTTTGCTTGGAACAAAATGTCACCTCCGAGAAATCGTTTTAAAATCTTTGCAATGATTATACTGTTTTATCATAGAATTTACAATTATTACTCGCCAATACTTGCCCACATATTCGGAATTTTCTTGTCCCTATCCTGACTATGATACTCTTCGATGTGACTGAATAAATCGAACTGAAAGAATCTGTGCTTTTTCCAGTGTTGCACGACATTAGCGTGAAACCCGATCATGTTGCTGTCTAGCCACACGCTTTTGCTCTTTCTCGGTCTGCTCCTGTCGTTTAATCGCTTCTACAGTAGCCGCCACACGTTCCGGGCCATAAGCGCGGCTGACGCGCTCATAATTTTCAGCCGCATTCCGCAAAACCCGATTTTCGGAGACGACGTCTTCCAGTCTGTCGGAAAGCGTATTGTTTTTACTGACCTCCCGATTATAGGAAGATTGCAGTCGCTCAAACTTACTGACAAGATCAAGATAGGCGTGATACACTGAGCGCAGAACTTTCACGATTCCGGCAAGAAGTGGCTTGACCTTTTTCTCCCGGTAGGCTCTGGCGCATTCCAGCGCCCCAGCCTCCGGTAGTATTTTTTCCGGATCATTGGAATACTGCGCGGCCAGCATCTCCATCTTATTGAGTTTCGGTGCAAGATCGTCCAGCCGGGCTTTTGCCTCCTTTGCTTCATTTTGAGTGTCAATTTTTTCTTCCTGAAGATGTAAGATTTCGGCTTGCGTCTCGGTTTTAGCCGCATTCAGTTCTTCAAGCCGGTGTTGCTCCTGCTCGACTTTGAACTGTGTCACGGTCAGATGCTCCTCAGAGCTGCCGCGCTCACCGCGCTCCACATCGTCATAACCGGCAGCTCGCATAAAACGGAAGAAATCATCCTGAAGGACGCTGTAGGATTTCCGCAGCACCGGTTTGCCGTTTTTTTGTAAAATTGGATTACCACCTTCATCCAGAGCGGGCTTGGATATCCACTTCTTGCTGCTGCTCACTTGCATAACAGTTTCCTTAACCGTGCCGACCAGAGACGGGTCTTTACATCGCTTCGACCAAAGTATTTTTTTCTCCACGACGGGGATATATGCGACGTGCATATGATAGTGATAAACGTCCTTTTTCAAGGCCTCGGACATAGCCCGGTTGCGTTCGTCGGCATGCATGACGGCTGAGAGGATGTACTGTTCACCTCCGACGATCTCCACGGCAGCTTTATACGCATCCTCATAGAATTGCTTAGCAAATTCATACCCGCCATGATTGTGGAAGTATGCTGAATTTACATCGAAGATCAGCTCTCCATACAGGTTGGCATCCTCTTTCAGGCCACGTGTAGAGATCACCTTGTCTGCTTCCATTTGAGCGAACATCTTTTCATAATCATCAGCGGGTGTTTTGAAATGTATATTGAAATTGGAGCGTTCCGGTACAATATCCGGATTTGTGTAGGATTCTTTTTCACGTTCGTTATGTCGTTGCGTGTTGCCGATCTTTCCACTTGACAGGTTGACATTTCTTGCGCTGATTCGGTCAACACCATCATTTCTTGCCATAGGCGTTGTACCTCCATTTTAATTTATATACGCTGAAAGCCACCGGGGAACGCACTTTTTCAAAGTGTAATAACCCACTATGACACTTTCATCCCTGCAGGCTGCAAAGTGCCGTGGGCTGCCTGCAGGCAGAGGGCAAGTATGCGGCTTCTGCGGAAGCCTCCGCCGTGTTTGCATGTGGCACCCACATTGCAAATACGGCACGGCCAGCGGTTCTGCTTTACTAAGCATCCCGCCGTCCAAATGCGGAGGAAATCTGTGATATTTCCTTCGCCTGTCCGCGGTACAATTTGCGGATTGTGCCGCGGGGACGAAGGTACGCTTTGGCTTCCGTGACGGTCGTGTCGATGGTGACGGTGTTTTTGACACCGCCGCCGCTCCCCGAAACACCGTCACGACCGTCACGATCGACACGCCTCGGAAGAAACCAGCGTGAGTCTGATGAATCTCCCGGAGTGGGCTCGGCTGCTCTCATAGTGGATGCCGTGTTCCTGCATAAGACGACCAGCGTTTACGTTTAACCGCAGAGTAAGTACATTGGGCTTTATATCCAGGCCGAGAGCAGCAACCAGTTCCGTAGGACTGCCAAACCATTCAGGCTTTTCCGCTGTCACCAGCCGGGAAACAAAATCCAGAATTGGATCAGGCGGGGCCTTCCAAAGCTCTGTCTCCGCTCGCTCCAGTTCCCAGGACAGATACTCGGGATCTCGTTTCAGATAAAGTCGCTGATCTTGCTGATCCCTCCCAGAGATATCAAGCGTTGCTGTATCATCGGTGCGTTTTTCTTTCTGCAGCAGAAATGCTCCATCCGCTGCTCCCAGAAGCCCATTTGTTCCGGATATCATATCGAACTTATCGTCAGCCTGCTGCTTTCTCGTGTGATGCACCAACAGCATACAAAGACTGTTGCGGTCTCCGAACTGCTTAAGCTTTCCAACCACCTCATAGTCGCTGGCGTAACTGATTTTTTCACCGCCTGCTTCCCGGATTTTCTGAAGTGTGTCAATGATAATCAGCTTGGTATCCGAGTGCTCCCGCACAAATTTCTGAAGCTGATCTTCAAGGCCTGAATTGAGCTGTTTTGCGTAGATTGCAAAATGCAGATTATCTGTTCCCTCCACGCCGAACATACGGAACATACGCTCCTGCAATCGGCTATAATCATCTTCCAAAGCGAGATACAACACTGTCCCTTTATGAACCTGATAATTCCAGAGCGTAAGCCCCGTACTGACATGGTAGGCAAGCTGGGCCATCAGAAACGATTTACCGACCTTCGGTGCTCCAACAAACAAATATGTTCCCATACAGAGCAGACCGTCGATTATGTACGGTCTGCTCTGATAAACATTTTCGTAGAGTTCATTCATGGATACCGTATTAAGATAGGCCGGGTCGTTCATGCGCTGCATCATCCGCAGCATCTCTTCGTAATTTTTCTCTGGGGGATTGTTTTCAAAAATTTCTTCTGCTATACTTTGTTCAGAGTTTTTGGAAAGCGGCTGTTCCCCGTCTGTTGGCGCAGGCGGAATCTGGACAGCCGGTTTTTCTATTTCAGTCGCCATTCATCTCATCCTTCATCCCATCCATAATGGCGGCGATCATATTGATCGTATCCATCAGCTCATCATCCACCTTACTTCCCGCCTCAATTCGCTGCAGTTCGTCTAGCACCGCGGTAAGCTGGTTACGAAGCGCCTTATATACCCTCGGATTGCCCTGTACAACAACGTCCTTGCAGAGCAGCCGTCGGGTGATATAGTCCTGCTTTGTAAGCCCGGTCAGCTTGACGGCAATCTCGATTTGCTCATCTTCTTCCGGCGATACATGAAAAGCGACTGTCTTGTTCCTCCAACGGTTATGCTCATCCCGATTTTTTTGCGACATCTCTTTATCTCCTTTCCAGTGCCAGCTTGTTTGCCATTTCCGCCTGCTTTGTTGGAAACAGGTGTGCATAGCGATATGTAATATCAATACTCTCATGTCCTACCCGGTCGGCAATAGCCACGGCGGAAAATCCCATTTCTATCAGGAGCGATACGTGACTATGACGAATATCATGTATTCTGATTCGCTTTACCCCCGTTGCTCGTGCCCCGCGATCCATCTCGTGGTGAAGATAGGCCTTGGTAATCGGGAAGATGCGGTCTCCACTACTGCAGCCATATAAGGATTTGATATATTCCTGCATTTCTTCACATAGAAAATCAGGCATGGCAATGATACGATTGCTCTTAGGCGTCTTTGGCTCGGTAATCACATCCTTGCCATTGAGCCGCTGATAGGATTTATTGATGGATACTGTGCTTTTCAAAGAATTAAAATCTCCGGCTGTCAACGCCAGCAGCTCGCCCAAGCGGATACCGCACCAATAGAGCATTTCAAAAGCGTAAAAAGAGATCGGTTTATCCATCATGGCATCAGTAAACTTCAGGTACTCGTCCTTTGTCCAGAACAACATTTCTTTGGTGGATTCCTTCTTGCCCATGTTACCGACCTTGGCTGCAGGATTGGACTTGAGTTCATAAAAACGCACTGCGTGATTGAAAATGGCACTCAGTTGGTTGTGCATACTTTTGAGATAGGTTTGAGAAAATGGCTTGCCGTCCTCGTAGCGGAAAGACATCATCTCGTTTTGCCAGGCAATCACATCCTTTGGCGCAATCTCCGACATTTTTTTATCTTTAAAATAAGGCAGAATCTTTCCCTCGATGATGCTGTTCTTTGTCTGCCATGTGTGCTCACGGATACGGGCTGTCATATCTGAAACATAGATTTGCACGAAGTCCGCAAAGGTCATATCCAGATCCGCAGACTGTTGCAGCAAAAATCTGCGTTCCCATTCAAGAGCTTCACGCTTTGTCGAGAACCCTCTCTTTAGTTTTTTAACTTTAGCCCCTTGCCAGTTTTGATAGTAAAAAGCAGCGTACCAGTTACCCTTTTTTTCGTCTTTGTAAGCTGGCATATCACTGTTCCTCCTTTTGATTTTTTTCCATTCCGTAGAATTTTTCCTCGAAGAACCTTCTGCTGACTCGTCCTGCTATGGTCATAAAGCCTTTTTTACTCAATTCCTCATTGAGCTTACGAATCAAACGGTATGCGTAGGCACTGGATACTCCCAGCTCCTTTGATACATCCGCTGCGGTAACAAACAGTTCTTTACTCATGTGTGTTCAATCCTTTCTTATATTCGCATTTTTGTTAATGCTCTACGTGAATTATACATTAACAAATATGTTAATGTCAAGCATCTCATTCGCATATTTGTTAATAATTTTCTTGCAATTTCTCTCTGATTGCACTATACTCATTACAAAGGCGGTGACGAAATGACAATCGGAGAGAAAATTCGGCGGATACGAACCTTTCGGGGGATGACTCAAAAGGAGCTCGGCATTGCCATAGGACTGGACGAAAAGGGTGCGGATAACCGTATTGCCCAATATGAAACTGACTACCGAGTTCCCAAAAAGGACTTGCTTGATAAAATCGCCCATGTACTGGATATAAACCCGATAAACTTCTGGATCACAGGGCTTGGCCATGCTGAAGAAGTCATGCTGACTCTTTTCTGGCTGGAGGAGAGTATGACCGGCAGCTTTGAGCTCTTTCACCTTGAGCGTAATCTGGGACTGAATCAGCCCCATTCAAATGTTGCATTCTACAATCCCTCGGAGGAATGGCCGACTTGTCCACCAGTGGGATTGTATTTCAAATATTATTTAGTAGATGATTTTCTCCACGAATGGTTAATTCGGCAAGAGGAATATGCCTCCAAAGAAATCACAAGAAATGAGTATTTCGAATGGAAACTGGGCTGGCCCGCTACCTGCGACGACCGCGGAAAGCATGAACCGACAAAAAAATGGCGAAAAGTCTGATACTACAAAATATAAAAACCCCTCTCGTCTGAACTTTGCGTTCAGACGAGAGGGGTTTCCTCATGTCTAAATGTTCCATGGGGATAAGTTTCAGTATCAAAACAGTATCATTTAACTGCTTTGCAGTCACAAAACCCTGTATCCATGCGGGTTTGCGGAGTTTAGAAACTTATTCCCACTCGATGGTAGCCGGGGGTTTGGAGGTGATGTCGTAGACGATGCGGTTGATGTGGGGAACTTCGTTGACGATGCGGGTGGACACGCGGTCCAGCACGTCGTAGGGGATACGGGTCCAATCGGCGGTCATGAAATCCGTCGTCGTCACACTGCGCAGGGCCAGCGTATAATCATAGGTCCGCCCGTCTCCCATGACGCCCACGGAGCGCATATTGGTCAGTACCGCGAAGTACTGGTTCATGGAGCTCTCCAAATGCGCCTTTGCAACCTCGTCCCGGAAAATGAAGTCTGCCAGACGCAGGGTGTCCAGCTTCTCCTTCGTGATCTCCCCAATCACCCGGATGGCAAGGCCGGGTCCGGGGAACGGCTGGCGCATGACCAGGTATTCCGGTAGGCCAAGCTCTCGGCCTAAGCTTCGTACCTCATCCTTAAACAGCATCCGCAGAGGTTCAATGATCTCCTTGAAGTCCACAAAGTCGGGAAGCCCGCCCACGTTGTGGTGGCTCTTAATGGTGGCGGAGGTACCCAAACCCGACTCAATCACATCGGGATAAATAGTGCCCTGCGCCAGATAATCCACTTTGCCGATCTTTTTGGCTTCCGCTTCAAAGACCCGGATGAATTCCTCACCGATGATCTTGCGCTTGCGCTCCGGCTCTGTCACGCCCGCCAGCTTGTCCAAAAACAGATCTTCGACGTTGGCGCGGACAAAGTTAACATCCCATTTTTTGAATGCGGCTTCCACCTCGTCGCCTTCGTTCAGACGCATCAAGCCGTGATCCACGAAAACACAGGTCAGCTGATTTCCAACGGCTTCAGCAATCAGCGCCGCAGCCACAGAGGAGTCCACTCCGCCAGAAAGGGCCAGCAGCACCTTGCCGTCCCCGACCTTCTCACGGATTTGACCAATGGCGGTATCCCTGTAGTCACCCATGGTCCAGTCGCCCGCGGCGCCGCAGACCTCATAGAGGAAGTTACGGATCATGTCGGATCCATGTTGGGTGTGGTTTACCTCGGGGTGGAACTGGACGCCGTAAAAGCTCCGCGCCTCGTCGCAGATCGCAACGGTGGGGCAGGCGTCGGAGTGGGCCACCAGAGAGAAGCCAGCGGGGACCTTTTCCATATAGTCGCCATGACTCATCCAAGTGATGCCCTCCCGGGGAAGCCCCTTAAAGAGCTTGCAGTCCGTGTTGAAATAGGTCTCGGTCTTACCATATTCCCGGGCGGTGTCCCCGGTGCCGGCGGTGACCTTGCCGCCCAGATGATGGGCCAGCAACTGGCAGCCATAGCAAATACCCAGAATGGGAACGCCAAGCTCAAAAATAGCCGGATCCACCTGAGGAGAGGCGGGGTCGTATACGCTATTGGGCCCGCCGGTAAAGATGATGCCAATGGGGGGATCTGCATCCAACTCGGTCAGAGGGGTGGAATAGGGCTTTACCTCGCAGTAGACATTGCACTCGCGGACACGGCGGGCAATGAGCTGGTTATACTGCCCGCCAAAGTCCAGAACGATGACTTTCTGCATATCAGTCGTCCTCCCGGAATACAATATTGCCCGGCTCGGCGGACTCAATGATGGCCAGAGATTTCAAATTCATGCCCGCAGCCCGAAGCCGGTCGCCGCCGCCCTGGAAGCCCTTTTCCACGGCGCAGCCAATACCAACCAGCGAAGCGCCGGCGGCTTTTACAATGTCACATAGGCCGCGCATAGCCTCTCCGTTGGCCATAAAGTCGTCGATGATCAGGACCTTGTCGTCGGCGGAGAGCCATTCTTTGCTTACCAGCAGGGTAATCTTTTTCTTATAGGTATAAGAGAAGATATCACTTTGATAAAGACCGCCCTCAATATTGTCGCTCTTGGCTTTCTTGGCAAAGACCATGGGCTTGCCGAAGTGCTGTGCGCAGATCGCTGCCAAAGCGATGCCGCTGGCCTCGGCGGTGAGGATCATGGTGACTTGATCCATGTCAAAATGCCGGCCGAATTCTTCGGCAATGTGGACCATCAGGGTGGTGTCGATCCGGTGATTCAAAAAACCGTCCACCTTGATGATATTGCCGGGCAGAACCTTGCCTTCTGTGGCAATACGGTCCTTTAATTCCTGCATGAGCTGTGTCCCCCTCCGTTTATTTCGCGCCCCCGGTGCGAGGACGCGTGTTTTTTTGATCAGTACTATTATTATGGATGGGGCGCGATTTTGCAACTGTTTTTACAGACAAAAACGAGGTTTTCTGGAAACAATGCTTGTTAAATTTGTCTTTATACGGGAAATCGCTGTATGTGGGGAAGACAAAACTTCCTCTTCGTGCTATCCTTACCCAAAGGGAGGCGGATGATTTGGACCAGAAAGTGATTGGAACGTTTATCGCGGCGCTGCGCCGGGAGAAAGGGTGGACGCAGGCAGAGCTGGGGGAGAAGCTGAATGTGACGAACAAGACGGTTTCTCGCTGGGAGACCGGAAATTATATGCCGGATCTGGCGGCACTGGTGCCGCTGTGTGAAGCTTTGGAAATCGGCGTCAACGAGCTTTTGAGCGGACGGCGTCTGAAGGATTTTGACTTTCGGCAGGCAGCGGACATCAATGTACTCACGGCGCTGACAGAGCAGAAAATATGGCTGAGGCGGAAACGAATCAGCGATGCTTGTGGCGGCGGAGGCGTGGGGATTTTACTCTCCGTGCTTGCTGCGCCGGACTCTTTGCGCAAAGCGGTGGTTGCCGCCATGGGATTGGCAGCGATCTGTATCAGCTGGATTCTCCGCGGATGGATGGACCGGCAGATTTTCGGAGAAAAGAATGCAAGCTGAAGCGGCATAAAAAACGGGGCGGGCATCAAAGCGATGCCTACCCCGTTCTGTCCATAATTATTTACCTTCGACGGCGTCGGCGGCGGCACAGAGCCAGTCGCCCTGAAAATCCTCGATGTTACCCGCGTCGGTGAGCGCGGCCAGAGCCGGGTCAACGGGCATCTGCGCCAAGAGCTTCAGACTGTGCCGCGCGGCGGCCTCGGCAGTTTTGCCCTCGCCGAACAGATAGATCTTTTTCCCGCAGTCCGGGCAGGCTACGTAGCTCATGTTTTCCACCAGACCCAGAATGGGAATCTCCATCATCTCCGCCATCTTCACGGCTTTTTCCACCACCATGCCCACCAGCTCCTGGGGAGAGGCCACGATGATGATGCCGTCCAGAGGAATGGACTGGAACACGGAGAGGGACACGTCGCCCGTTCCGGGAGGCATATCCACAAACAGGTAGTCCACGTCCCAGATCACGTCCGTCCAGAATTGCTGGACCACACCGGAAATCACCGGACCGCGCCAGATCACCGGGTCGGTCTCATGCTCCAGCAGCAGGTTGGTGGACATGATCTCAATGCCGGTCTTGGTTTCAGCGGGCAGGAGAGACTGACCGTCGCCCTTGGCGCGTTCGTGAATGCCGAACGCCTTGGGAATGGAGGGACCGGTGACGTCGGCATCCAGAATGCCGGTTTTAAAGCCCCGTCGCCGCATGGTTACCGCCAGCTGACTGGTGACCATGGATTTGCCGACGCCTCCCTTGCCGGAGACAACGCCATAGACCTTCCCGATGTGACTTTCGGGGTTGGCCTCTTTCAGCAGGGACTGGGGCTCCTGCCGCTCTCCACAGCTTTCGCCGCAAGTGGAACAATCGTGGGTACACTCGCTCATGTCAATACTCCTTTTGCCATTTAATAGATGTTATTTAAATGTTAGTATTTGGATCGGAAGATATCTTATACCCCGGACGTGCTGTTCGTCAACCGTTGGACGGCAATCTCCGGGTCATTTGCAAAAAAGGCGGCTTCCCGGCTGTGGCAGGTGAAGAGAAGGATCTGGCGCTTTTTTCCCTCTACCTTCAAAAGACGCAGGGCGGTTTCACAGCGCCGGTCATCAAAATTTGCCAGAGCGTCGTCCAGCACCAGCGGAGGAGCATCTTCTTCCGGCAGGACCAGCTCGCAGATAGCCAGTCGCGCAGCCAGATACAGCTGATCGCCGGCTCCGGCGGAAAGCAGCTGTGCATCCCGCCAAACCGCGTCTCCTGCTGGCTCAGCCGAGAGGTGAAAGCTGCGGTCCAGCACCACGCCGGTATAGACCCCGCCGGTGAGGGCGGAGAAAATTTGCGCAGTCCGCCGCCCCAGCTCTGGGGAAAAACGATTTTGCAGCTCCGTGTTGGCGCCCTCCAGCGTTTCCATAGCCAGGGCGATGGACTGGAATTCCCCCTCCAGAGTTTCAATTTGTCCGGAGAGCTGCTCTGCCTGCGCTTCCAGCGCGGCTCGGTCGCCCAGAGCGGCAATCTGACCGGAGAGACGGTCGGCAGTGGATTGAGCGGCGGTAAGCTCCGCTTTTACGGACAGCAGGGCCGCACTCAACGCCTCCCGGCTCTCAACCGGGGGCGCGGCGGGGAGGTCATCTGCCGGAAGGGCTTCGTCTGGGAATTGGCGGCGCATGGTCTCATACCGCAGTTGAGCAGATTCCGCGGCGGTCTGAGCGGCGGAGAGCTCCCTGCGCCTGACAGCGCACTCCCGCAGCGCTGCGTCAGCAGCGGGAATGTCGAACGCGGCGGGGGCGAACCGGCGGACCTCCAGCAAGATGCCCTGTTCGTTAGAGGTAAGGGAGGCGTACAGTGCGTCGTAGGTAGCAGTGGTTTTTACAACCGCATTCTGGGCCGCGTCCCGGGCTTTGCAGAGCGCGGCGTAGGCGTCAGTCAAAGCTGCAAGGTCTTCAACAGAGGTCGCGCCATAGGCGGCGAGGTACGCATCTAGCTTTTTCCGGTCACTCCGTTCCCTGTTAAAAACGGCAAGAACGCCCGACAGAAAGCCAATGCCTCCCATCGCGGCAAGAGCCCACAAAGGATATGGCGCTCCATTCAATGCGCTGAGTAGAAAGGTCCCCCCAGCGCCCACAATCAGCAGGAGAATAGGAAACCACCACGTTTTAGGGCGGACAAGGGGTATGCCTTGCGCGGCTCTGCGGGCCTCCTCCGCCGTCCGCCCCGCAAAGGGACTTTCACTGACAGCGGCTTCAGCCTTGACGCTGGATCTCATGGCAGTGTCCTTCTCCACCATGGCCTTTTCCACGCTTTTGCGCACCGTCTCCAGATTGACGATGGCTCCCCGGAGCCGGGCGATGGCCTCGTTTTGCGGCAGACGGGTTTCCTCCGCCTGCCGACGGAGATTGGCAGCTGTTTGCTCCGCTTCCGCAGCAGCGGTCTCCGCCTCCTCCAAAACCCGGCGCTTCTGGGCTGCGTCCCAGTGGTCGTGGAGCTTCAAAAGTGCGGAGAGGTCCGTTTCCCGCTGGGACAGGCGCGCAATGTCCCAGCGGGCTTCCACAAGCTTGCTTTCCGCACCCGACAGAGCGTCCAACTGCTGTCTTGTCTCCGCCAACTCCAGCTCCAGCGCCGGAATCTGACCGGTCCTGTTATGTCGGCGGCGGTTCAATTGCCTTTTTAATGTATCGGCGGCCTCGGAGTAGGACGTGTCTTCCTCGCCGGTGGTGATAAGGGCGGCAATCCGCTTTTCAAGGCCCGCGTCCTGGCTTATAGCGAGACCTGTCTGACGGATAAAAGCGCTACGCTCATAGACCTCCCGACTGACGCCGAGCAGAGTTTCACCGCAGGTTTGACCGGTGATGCCCGGATATTCGTCGCCGGTTCCGGCATAGACTGCCTTAAAATCGCCCATAGGAGCAGTCTGCCGCCTTGTCTCCCGGAAAAGAGTCAGCTCATCATTCCCGGCGCGACAGTCCAGACGGCCAGACATGACCGCGCCGCTCCAGGGCGCGTAGCGGTTCTTGTCCGCAATAAAACCCACCCGATCCCGCTCTCGGCTGTTGATGCCGTACAGCATGGAGAGCAGAAACGCGCACCAGGTGGATTTGCCGATCTCATTGGGAGCCTGTAAAACGTTCAAGCCGTCGGACAGAAGCAGAGTTTCCTGATTCAGCTTGCCGAATGTGGCGCTCATACGATGGATACGCAGAGAAATCACCTCTGTTTATAAATTTCATATATGCATATCATATCATATATAAGTAGAAAAGCCCAGAGCCATTTCGAAATTACCGGTCGGATGCCCACCATAAGGGAAAAAGATAGTAAATATCAAAAAAAGTAAAAAAGAAGGTAAAAAGGGG
>NZ_JBEUWZ010000006.1:0-212442 GCF_040505565.1 Oscillibacter sp.
CGCCGTCATGCTCCTTCCTTTGATTTTGGGCATTAAGGGCGTTTGGCTCGCCATTGTTGTCGCAGAGTTTATGGCAGTTCTGCTCGGAACAACCTTCCTTGCTGCCAAGCGGAAAAAATATCATTATTAACAAAACCGACAGCCCTCGCTGTATTTGTGGCAGCCCCGCCACGGATTCCACATTGCCATGGTGAACCTCCTGCACTTACAGCCAGACCGCCCAGTCGCCGTATTCAAACGTGCCGCTGCCGTGATGCAGCTTGCCCTCAGCGTCAAGCTCACGGAATGCGTCCCGCATACGAATCAAAATCTCGGGCTGGATATCCAGCGTGTGGTGGGCGGGAAACACCTGTTTCACCGGCAGCGCCGCGACTTTTTCAAGGCTTTTAAGATACGCCTGCGGGTCGGTGGAGGGATAGTAGGCAAAGAGCGTGTCCTTATAGACCAGGTCGCCGGTGAACAGATACCCTGTCGCGTCTTCCCAGAAGCACATATGCCCGGGGGAGTGCCCCGGTGTGTGGAGCACGGTGATTTCCCTCCCGCCGAGGTCGATGGTATCGCCGCCATGCAGGACCCGCGTCGGCGTTCCCTGGAAGAACTGGTAAGTCGCCACATCGTAGCCATTCGGCAGGTCACAGCGGTCAACCACCATGTCGTGAATTGTCTCCACGCTCAGGGGAAACTCGCCAGAAAGCCAGTTCAACTCCGCTTCATGGGCGTAGAAGTCGGAGTAATATTTGTGACCACCGATATGATCCCAGTGGATGTGTGTGGCTACCGCCGTCACCGGCTTGTCCGTCAGCTTTTTTACCTCCGCTGAAATGTCGCAGATGCCAAGTCCTGTGTCAATGAGCAGCGCCCGGTCGTCTCCCTCCAGCAGATAGCAATGGGTCTCCTCCCAGTGGCGGTATTCGCTGATGATGTGCGTCTTTTCATCAATCTGGTCGATGGTGAACCATGGTTTCATATGATAACCCCCTCGCAGTGGTCGATTTCATGCTGAATAATCTGAGCTGTCCAGCCGGCGAAGGTCTTGATACGAACCTGAAAATTCCGGTTCTGCCAGCGTACCTTGATGGACTTCCAGCGCCGCGCCTTGCGTGTGCCAGTTAGGGAAAGACAGCCCTCCTCGGCGTCATAAGGCTGGGATTTTTTGATGATTTCAGGATTGAACATCACCATGTATTCACCGTCATTGTCAATGGCGATGATGCGCTTGGAAATGCCGATCATATTCGCCGCCATGCCCACGCAGCCGTCCTTGTGGGCGATCAGCGTCTCCAGCAGGTCGTCCGCCACCGGAATGTCGGCCTGTGTCGCAGGCTCCGAGACCTGCTTCAAAAAGTCCTCATCTCTCATGATTTCACATACCATGATTCATCGCTCCTTTTGTGTTGCCAAAAAGTCTGCCTTTTGATAGAACCCTTTGCAATTCCGATTCAACATGGGAGAGCTGACGGTGATCGCAAACTCCTCCACGGAGGAGAAAAGCGCCGCCACACATAAAATCACGCCGGACGCGGTCAGCCCCAGCGCCGCGTACAAAATCGGGAATGCAAAGATCAGCGCACCTGTCGCCTTATTCGCATAAGTGTGCAGGGCGGAAAACGTGCGGTATTTTATAAAGCCCACGCCATACCCTGCAAGCCGCACCGCCGCAATGCACCCGGCGCATACCCAGAGCCATGCGGGAAGCTGAACATTTCGCAAAACCACAACGGCAATTGCCGCTGCAAAGACCAGATCGGCGGCACTGTCCAGCGTTGCGCCGACATCGCTCTGAATGTGCAGGGCGCGGGCAACCGGGCCGTCCAATAAATCGCTGACCCCGCCGCCCAGATAACAGACCCAGAACACGGGAGAGAACGGGGCTGCCAGCACCATTCCCACGGCAAACAGAAACCGCGAGGCGGTCAGTATATTCGCAATATAGTTCATCACTGACATCACCGCCCTTTTTTATCATTCTATCACACTTTGCCAATATCGTCGTGAAAAATCATCTAAGTGTATGGGCGCACAATATTCTCGATTCCGCGTTTTCTCCCCGCTCGGACGAGGGGCAACTCTGGACATTCGAAGAAATCGCCAAGGTAAGCGTTCAAAATCTGCGGGGCTGTAATCAAAGAATACGGCGGCGGATGAACGGCGCACCGAGATAACAAAAGGCACAGAACCGGAGCTATCACTCCATTTCTGTGCCTTTCGTCTGTTATATGCTTTTGAGTTTTCCGGCTTGCGGGTCACGGGGTTCAGTCCGTACCAACTGCCGCGCCGTGCGGCGTTCCTCTTTTGCTGCTCCTTCTTGGAGAGCTTCTCAAAGGGAATGAATTTTTCCATCGTGATTCTCCTTTCGTGGATGGGTGTAGCCGATGATAGCAGAAACGCAGCCGCTTGTCAAACGCAGCGTTTGAACGCCACCGTATGCGCCTTCATGGAGATATTACCCACCTCGTAACCGTAGGCGGGCAGCTCCTTCTTGAAGGTCAGAAAGGCGTGGTCGATGGGAAAGCCCAGAATCTGTTCTATCTCGGCATAGGTCAGCGTGAAGCTGTCCTCCGTGCGCCCGCCGATCGCCTGCCAAAGCGGCTCATATTTACTCATTGCCCGTCCCCTCCGACCTGTTGTTATACCAAGTGATATAGATATGCCCAACAGCGAATATGACGCCGAAAGCTGTCAGCAGCCAATGCCGAAAAATCACGCCCCGCAGAATGAATATAGTACTGGGCAGGATCGCCAGCCACAACGCGGCGGGCAGCGACGGCCTGCGAAAATAGACCGCCCAGAAAATGAAATAAGCCAACAGCAGCGCAGGAAGCAGAAACAGCCAGATCACAAGCTCCTCCGGGGACTTGAAGCCGAACTCCCACACAAAAAGCGGAAAGACCATCATCGCCATGGAGCCGTACCGACCGATCTGCTCCAGAATGAGCATCGGCTTGCAGAAGCATTTATTTTCTATATGAGGATTGCGCCGTGCGTAAATGAGGTTGGGAATCATCATCAGTGTGACGATGAGAAAGCCTGTCAGATTCAGAAAACCGAACTGCATACAGCCACCCCCTTGTAAAACTATCATAGCATGAAAATAAGAAAAAGTCATGTTCGTCAGAAGTAAGCACAGCATCCTGGAACCCCTGCCCCACGGCCTTTGTTGCCAACCATCACGCAAGGGGTTATACTGAAAACATTAATAAACAGCGGACGGAGAACACAAAATGAGAGAAGTTGACCCAAAAACCACCAGCCGCGCCATGAGCTACGAATATTACATCGACGCGCCTATGCCCATGGTCACCATCTTCAAAACGATGGATGTGACGCACCTCGTAAAGCTCACGAAAAAGGGATATTCTTTTAACATGCTCATGTGCTGGTGCATTGCCCGCGCAGCGCAGAGTGTTCCGGAATTCTATCTGCTGCCCGTGGGCAAGAAGCTGATGCAGTACGATAGTTTGGGCGTCAATGTGATCATCAAAAACAAGCGCGGCGAACTGAGCACCTGTGACATTCCGTTTTGCGGCGATCTGGACGAATTTGCCCGTACCTATTCGGAGCTGACGGAGCGCTGCCGGGAAAACTGCGAGAATTACGAGCTGCCTGATCACATGATCGTCGGTACCTCTGCGCTGGTCCATTACGATCTGGACGGTGTGGCGAATTTTTACAGCGGCATCTTCAACAACCCCTTCCTTATCTGGGGCAAATACCGCTGCCGCTGGCTGAAGGCCGAGCTGAAGCTGTCCTTCCAATTCCATCATGTTCAGATGGACGGCGAGCAGGCCTGTCGCTTTCTTGAAAACTTACAGGAGTGTATGAACCGATGAGAATTTTGGTGGACGCAGACGGTTGCCCGGTGGTGGACAGCACCATTGCGCTGGCAACGGCGCACAAAACAGAATGCCTGCTGCTGTGCGACACGTCTCATGTCTTTGAACGCAGTGGCGCAAAGACGCTGACCTTCTCCAAGGGCGCGGACAGTGTGGATTTCGCATTGGTAAATCTGGTTCAGCCTGGCGATCTCGTGGTCACGCAGGACTACGGTCTCGCCGCCATGTGCCTTGCTCGAAACGCCGTAGTGCTCAATCAGGACGGCATGGAGTACACGTCGGGCAATATTGACGCTCTCCTTTTGCAGCGCCACACGGCCAAGAAAATCCGTAACGCCGGCGGACGGCTCAAGGGTCTCTCCAAGCGCAGACGTGAGCAAGACGATGCGTTTCGGGCAAAGTTGGAAGAACTGCTCAACAGATGACGTGCCCACGTCGATTATCATGTTGGACATAGTGGTGGGAAATCCTTTTCCAAATCACGTCATATTGGATTGCAACTATTCGCGAAAAGGTATATAATTGGTAAAAATGCTGAATTACCGGCAAATCCGTCGAAAGACGGCGACGCAAAGCTAAAGGGCCTGTACCGTTGGGATGGCAGATAAGCTTCACGAGACGGCAAAGCCCTGCGCATGGCAGGGCTCTTTTTATATGCGCATATGAGAGGTGGATTATGGATTACATTTCAATCGCCGAAGCTGCAGAAAAATGGGGCATTACCCGCCGCCGTGTGCAGGTACTCTGCGCGCAAAACCGCATTCCGGGCCTGACAAAGTTCGGCAAAGCCTGGGCCATTCCGAAGGATGCCGAGAAGCCAGAGGACGCGAGAAAGGTCAACTCAAAAGCTCACAGCGCTGAGAACTATTATTCGGACATGCAGTAATTTTTAATGACTAACACGGAAATGAGGACAGCTATGTCACCGGGAAGCAGGCAGCCAAAATGGGATATATATGAAGCCGTCATTCTTCTCGACGGTTACCTTGAAGTGCTGCAGGCAAATCAGCCAAAGGCGCAAATTGTGAGGCGCGTTTCTGCGGATTTACGCCGGATGGCAACAAATCGTGGCATCAAAATCGACGATATTTATCGAAACAAAAATGGTATCTCATACCAGATTCAGAGCATGGATTCCGCATACAAAGGCAAGAAGGTATGTGTTCCGGCAACAAGACTATTTGAGAAAGCGGTAGAAATGTACCGCACAGGCACGGAGAGATACCTTGAGATACTTGAGGAGGCAAAAAACATGGTCGCGGCCAAACAGAATAACAAAGATGCTTTTTTGGCGTGGGCCGCATCTGTTCTTTCCACTCAGAGGTGCAAATGGGTAGAAGAAAACATCCTGAAGGTGGAGCAGCTTGCTGTTGCAGCTAAGCTGATATTCGGCTCGATATTTGATGTTACAGATATGGCAACACTGGAGGCTATTTATAGGGCTGCCGGGAAGAATAAAATCTTCCAAATCAAAAACAGGAAGCTCATCAAGAACATAAACGACGATTTCAAAGCTTATATGCAATATTGTTCGCAGACACCGGAACAGGTAGAACAAGCGGATGAGACGGAGCCTCCTGCGGTTGAAACTCCGGCAGAGCCTGTGAGTATTGTTACCGCCTCGACGGAGCCGGATAATGGACCTCTTGTCGTTGATTTCGCCAGCGAGGAATCCATGGCATTTACAAAGCCAAGAAGTATTACATTTTTGGGTGCAGAGCTTTTGAGGCCTTCCACATGGAAGGATGTGTATGTCAGCACTGTATCCGCTTTATACGAAAACCACCCGGATGTATTCGGCTCTCTGAGTTCTTTTCCGAGTAGCACAAGATTGGAGTTTGGCAAAACAGACGATGCCAGCCATATGGCTGCGCCGAAAGAGATTTCCGAGGAACTTTGCGTAGATACTAATTTCAGCGCGACGGATTTTATCAAACGGATAAAAATACTTCTCTCCATATGCGGAGTGGCTTATGATGATCTTAAAATTGTATATGAAAGAAGATTCGGAGCCGCGGTATCTAAAAATGCATCGCCAGCAAGTACACCTGCCTCATCTGCTTGTGAGGTCGCGTTCTATTCCTATTTGCAGAATACTGCCAAGCTTGCAGATGGGACCTGCTCCTCGTATGTTTCCTCCATCAGAAGCGCGGAGCGCTATGCTGCAGATAATGGGTATGCGTCCCGTGCACTATTCAGTGAAGACAATGAGACAACAGTAGCAACGGCAGTGGAATTGTACGGCGATTCCGATTTTATCAGATACAACCAACAGCAGCACAATCGTTTCAGTGCCGCCATTAACAAGCTGCTGGAATCAATCGGTGCGGAGATTCCTGAAAAAGTAGTCGCTTCCCATAGTGGTGATAACGGACAGAGCACTGCTCCGGCAGAGGTGAACAGCGAAATAGTCTCGGTGTTGAAACAGCACTATGAGTACGGCTTCAAGTATGATTCCATCAGGGAGCTTATGCGCTTCCGTCAGTTTGCGGATGCAATGGGAATTACTCTCCCGGAAGAGGATGAAATATTTAAGGCTTCTATCCTGTCCTCCGGTGTTGTTATTGATGATAAGGTCTACTGCAAGAGCGATGATATGCCGCAGGAACTTCAGCGCATCGTTGACGATGTTCTCTCCTCCGGTACGGGCATTATTTACTATGAGAGCCTGTTTGAAATGGAGCAGGAATGGATGGAGTCCCATGTAATCACCTCTTCTGACATGCTCAAAGAGTATCTGCAGAAGAACATCAACGGGTGCTCCTTCTCCAAGAAGTTTATGGTCAAAGGGAGCAGACGCTCTGAAAAGGAAGCTGTCACCGATGAGTTAAAGCGGGTCTGGGGATCGCGTCCGTTGGAGAGCGTGTATAACCTGCACGATCGTCTGCCGTATATCCCGCTGGGCAATATCTGGCGCGTGATTTCCGGAAATGACCTTTTTGTGCTGGCCGCTGAAGGAGAATACCTGTTCATCGACCGTTTCCGTATCACCGAAGACGAGGAATCGGATATCTTCGACTTTGTGGACGGGGCCTGTGAAGAGAACGGCTTTGCTTCCCTCAGCGATGTCCCGCTGGGCGGCATTGAAGAAGAAAACTACGAGCTGACGCAGCTCGCGATATATAACGCAATCTATAAAAAAGTACTGTCCGGCAAATATCATCTGAACGGAAAAATCCTCACCAAGGAAAAATCCAAGCTGGATGCCGTAATGCTGCTCAAGCAGTACATAAAGGATAAAGACGAATGCACCTTTGATGATGTCGCAGACAAGGTGGTAGAGCTGACCGGAGGCACAAACCGCCAGTACGCATTTCAGGCGCTCTATGACGATATGGTGCGGGTGGACAGAAATCGTTTTGTGGCCAACCGGCTCGTAAACTTTTCTGTGGATGAAATTGACGCCGTGCTATCCGGAGTCATCACCGATAACTTCCGGGCAATTCGGGATGTGACCACCTTTGCCATGTTCCCGCTTTGCGGGCAGAGCTGGAACCACTATCTGCTGGAAAGCTTCTGCTATAAGTACAGCAGGAAATATAGCCTTCATGTGATTCATTTCAACGACAAGAACGCGGGAATCATCGCAGAGAAGGATTTTAATAGGAAATACAACGAAATGCTCGCCATTGCCCTTGCGAGAACCGATGTGGAGCTGTCACCAGAGGTTATCGGGCAGTATCTGTTCAGCACCGGCTATATGGCAAAGATCAAATACACCAAGCTGAGCGAAATCGCGCAGCGGGCTTCGGAACTACGGAAAGAGAGGTGATGGCATGTATTCCTATACTTTTGATTCGGAGACAGGCGGAATTATACTGAATTCCACTCCTACGAGTTTTTCCAAGGAGCCGAGACCCGTTTATGCTACTGAGCTGGACATCCTTGGTTTTGATAAATACTGGGATTACGATAAACAGAACGATGTTCCCTATATGTGGGCGGAGTCCAATATTTACTGGTACAGAGGCGTACAGTTTGCCAAGACTAAGGGCGGTGACCTTTATACCGCGCCGGAGCTCCAGCCGGTCAGAGATGAAAGCGGCTCTATACCCTTTGGCAAAGATGACGGCGTTAAACTGGAGCCGATGGATATAGAAGCCATGTGCGCCGCCAACGAGGACCTGTTGACTGTCATAGAGGATTCCACCGTTAAGAAGATTGTCAAGGAGTACGAAAAGTTCAAGGATAAGCTGGATATCTTCCATGTAGCCTTTTCCGGAGGCAAGGACAGCGCGGTGCTGCTGGATCTCGTGAAAAAAGCATTGCCGAAGGACAGCTTTGTGGTCATCTTTGGGGACACCGGCATGGAGTTTCCGGATACCTATGAGGCTGTGGAGGAGACGAAAAAGCAGTGTGAAGCGGACGGCACTCCCTTCTACATTGCCCGCTCACATTTTGAGCCCAAGGATTCATGGGAGCTGTTCGGGCCGCCCGCCAGAGTACTTCGCTGGTGCTGCAGTGTGCACAAGAGCACACCGCAGACTCTGAAAATGAGAGAGATAACCGGCAAGGATGACTATATCGGCATGGACTTTGTCGGTGTTCGAGCCCATGAAAGTTTAGCGAGAAGCAAATATGACTACGAGAATTTTGGGAAGAAACAGAAAGGTCAGTACAGCTTCAATCCTATTTTGGAATGGACATCCGCAGAGATATGGCTGTACATCTTTCTGAATCACCTTAACATAAATGATGCCTACAAAAAGGGTAATTCCCGCGCCGGATGCTTGTTTTGCCCTATGGGTGGAGGAGCCAGCGACTATTTTAGAAGAAATGCGTACACACAGGAGATTGATGAGTATGTGGGGTACATCAAAGAATCCTACCTATCATCAGATCCCAAGAAAGTCAATTCGTACATCACAAACGGTGGCTGGTGCGCAAGAAATAATGGTCGAGATTTAAAAGAAAACAAATTTCGGTGTGTAGAAAATGTTACAAAGGGCTTTATTACAATAACCGTTACAAGCCCCAACGAGGACTGGAAAGAATGGATAAAGACGTTGGGGATGCTCACGAAAACCGACGGCGGTTATACGGTACGCTATGAAGGTGAAGAGATTGCGTTTCAGGTTGAGAACACAGAGAATGGATATATTGTCTCTCTACCCGAAAGGCTATCTGTAGAAAAGCCAAAGTTTTCAAGATTATTCAAGCAGGTCTTTCGTAAGGCGGCATACTGTTCGGCATGTAAGGTTTGCGAAACAAACTGCAGAAATGGCTGTATTAAGTTTATCAATGGAAAACTCAGTATAACCAACTGCTTGCACTGCTACCAATGCCATATGATCGAAAGTGGGTGCCTGTTGTTCCATTCACTTCGTCATCCACACGGAGGAGGGAAAAGTATGAAAAGCTTAAACTCGTTTGCTGACCACGCGCCAAAGCGCGATTGGTTGGTTTCATTTTTTGAATTAGAAGAGGACTTCTTTACAGAGCATACACTCGGTCCCATGATGTATGACATGTTCAGAAGATTTCTCAGGGATGCCGGTCTTAATGAGAAAAACCACTTCACTGAATTTGCAGAGTTGATAAGCAACATTGGATGGGAGACGGATACTGCACTTGGGCTTGTGTTAGTTAATCTTGCAATGGAAAATCCTCAAATTGCTTGGTACATCAACAACATGGATATTGGCTACTTCTATGAACGTAAGCAGATTGAAGAAATGCTAATTTCACTCGAAGTAAAACCAAAGGATGCAAAGTCTATTGCAAAGGCATATAAGCGTATTGTCGAAACTCCTTTCGGAACGGTTCTCAATTTCGGTTATGTGACCGACGAAGATGATATGGTACGCACCAAGTGCTCCATCAGCGACAGCCGTGTTGTTTTATATGCGCTGTATAAATTTGCTGAGAAGTGCAATCTCGACAAGGAATTCCACGTTTCCTACCTCTACGATGAAGATGTAGAGCGGGATGGCATCAGCCCGGTGCGCATTTTCGGACTGTATGAGGAGGAAGAGCTGAAGTCTATTCTGCTGGGCCTCTCCTCCGCATACCCAGAGTTCATCAATGCCACATTCACCAACGATCTGCAGACGATCACGCTGCGGGATAAAACCAGCAACGATGTGCTGAGCCTGTTTAAGGAGGGATTATAAGATGCCGGTACAGAATCTGAAATACTGCGAATACTTTGATGTCAATGAAAAGTATTTCCCTTGCATTGACGAATCCGCCATCAACAGCGGTGCGGCATGGGATACCACCTACCCGCATCAGACCTTCATTGACCTGCTCAACCTGACAGAGAAGATGCTGGGCGGCAATACAAACCGTTCTATCTGGATTCACGGTGCCTACGGCACCGGTAAATCTCAGTGCGCCTATACGCTCAAAAAGCTGCTGGAGGTGCCGGAAAGCGAAGCCAGAGCTTATTGGGACAAGTTTGAGCCACTTAAAAAGAATCTTGTCCTGCTGGAAAAGCTAATCGGTCACAAAGCGCAGGGTATTGTGACTGCCTATCGTTATGCTTCCGGCAGCATTACCACACCGCAGCAGCTTTTCTTTGCGGTGCAGGAAAGCATCAAGAAAGCTCTGGATGCAAACGAGGTTTCCTACAAGGGTGAAAACTCTCTGAAGGAAAGTGTTATCGCTTGGTTGGAAGATCCGATTCACAATCAGTTTATGGACGCTCTGCTTCAGAAGGCAAAGTGGATGTCCACCTTCTCTCAGTCTTCTGCGGATGAGATTATCAACACCCTGAAAAAGAGGAGCGATGTTTCCTCTCTGATGGATAACATTTTCGGCCTTGCCGCGGAGGAAGGCATTACGGCTCTCGACCTTTCCGCAGATTCTCTCCGGGATTGGATTGTGGATATTATCGATAAAAACAACATCAAGCTCGTTCTTATCTGGGACGAGTTCAGTGACTATTTCCGTCAGAACAGCACATCTCTGGGCGAGTTCCAGAAGATTGTCTCCATCTGTCAGGAAAAGCCATTCTACTTTGTCATCGTTACGCACCCGCTGTCCTCCCTTGCTAAGAAGTATGACAGCGGCGACAAGACCAATCCGTGGTCCGTTGTACAGCAGCGCTTTGACAAGGTGGAAATCACTCTGCCGGACAATATCGCCTTTGACCTTATCGGTCATGCTTTTAATGTGAAGCCTGCAGCGAAAGCAAACTGGGTGCAGATGACCGGAGACCTAAATTCCTCTGTAAATGGTGCCCGTGCCGCAGTAATCAAGGCGGCAAATATCAACGGTGAAAATGTAATGCGGGATATTCTACCCATTCACCCGATTGCGGCGCTCGTTTTGAAAAATATTGCCTCGGCTTTCCAGTCTAATCAGCGCAGTATGTTCGACTTTATCAAGACACCGAAGGATATGGATGTAAAGGCGTTCCAGTGGTTTATTCAGAACACCAGCCCGCTTTCTGATAGGCCTTTCCTTACTGTGGATATGCTGTGGGACTTCTTCTATGAGAAGGGCAAGGATTACCTGTCCTCCGATATCAAACTCATTCTGGACACCTTCCCGCAGCAGACACAGCTGAACGATAAAGAGAAAATTGTCCTGAAGACTGTTCTGATTATGCAGTCCATTGACCAGCGTCTGGGCGGTGCTCTGCCGATTCTGAAACCAACGGATCAGAATCTCAGCTACGCATTTGAGGGTGATACTGGCGAGCTGGAATCCTCCTGCAAGAGCATTGCAAAAGCTCTCGTGAAGAAGGGCATCCTGATTGAGAATCCGATTGCGGACGGCAAAAAGGTATATTCCGCTGCTGTTCTTGCAGGTGACGGTGCAAAGATTGAAGCGTTCAAGAAGGATATCCGGGAAAAGCAAGGCACAACTGCCAAACTGGTCTCCGAAGGTACCGCCGTTGCTACAGCGCTCAGCCTGCCTCCTGCGCTGAAGCTCCGCTATGCGTTGGATTTGGAAAGCGGCAAGCTGCCGGTTGTCACCATGTCCGATTTCAAGAAGGCTATGGATGCCCTGAAGAGCAAGGACGTGGACTGGCATTTCTATGCCGTGCTTGCGCTGGCGAAGACCGACGAGGAAGCGCAGAGTTTCCGCACACTGATAAAGAAAACCGTTGCTGACCCTGTATATAAAAACATTGTTGTTATCGACGCTCTGTCCACACCTCTGGGCTTAGAAGCCTTTGAACAGTATGTGGACTACTCCGCTATGTCTATGTATTACAACGGCAACAACGGACAGCAGTCAAAGGAAAATGCGAAAAAGGCAAAAGATGTACTGGAGCGCGATTGGAAGGACCGCATTCACGACGGACAGTACATCGTCTTTACCTATGCAAATCAGGATGGTGAAAAAGCTACCGGTGCCAATGCCGTTCAGACTATTCTGCAGACTATTGTCCTAAATCGCTTCAAGCATGTGCAGGATTTTACAAAGGGCCTTTCCGAAACGCAACTGAAGCTCACTACGCCGAAGCCCGTTGCGAAATACGGCATGGGCGTGATGGAGATCAAGGGCCTGATTGCCGGATGCGAAAAGTCCGTTTTGGACAAGTTCTGGAGCAAAAAGGAATACTGGAAGGACGAGGCCCTTGCCGGTGAGCATATCGTCATCATTAAGCAATCCGTTGACAAGATGATTGAAGATGCCTTCAAGAGCAGCGGCAAGATTTCAATTGGCGAGATTTACGATCATTTGGAGACCTCCTTCGGCTTCTCCGTTTGTAACCTGTCCGCTTTCATTACCGGCTTCCTGCTGAAGGAATACAGCACAGAGCCATATCGTTCCATGGATGCGGAAGGACACCGGGATTCCATGACGCCGGATAAGCTTTCTGAAATGATTGGAAACTATATCGGCAAGAGCCCGAAATCGACCTATATCGTCAGCCTGACTGAAGAGGAAAAAGCGTTCTATGAGCTTACGGAAAGCGCATGGAGCATTACCGCCAATACCTGCTCTTCGCCGCAGCAGGCAGGGACACTTGTCCTTTCAAAAATGAGAGACCTGTCTTATCCTGTTTGGTGTTTGGAGGATTTGGATACCACAGGCGTATTCGACCTCGTCAAGCTTTACATCAAGCTTGTGCAGAGCAAGGGTGATGAAGCGCACGATGTGGCTAACGAAATCGGAAAGATTGCAATTCAGCGTCCGTCATCTGCGCAGAATCTGAAAGCCCTGCTCACTCTTGATAACTGCAAGAACGGTATGCATATATTCCTTGAGCGGTTTGAGGGCCGTAAGCTGCTGAATGTTGCCAAAGAAATAGGCGCTGAGGATTCTGTGTTGACGGATATCAAGAAGCTGTTCAGCGTTCAGTATTCTGCTCTTTGGATTGGGTCAACCGGAGAGCATGAAATCAGAAAGCTCATAACGGAGTATGAGGTGGTGAAGTCCACCAACATTCTCCTGAATGTCACTGCCCATTCCAAGGATGCCGCATTTAAGGAATGGCGCGAGACTCTGAAGTTTATCGGCTTCTCCTGCGAATCCATCAAGGCAAAAAAGCCCGCGCTGGATAAGTTCTTCTATAACTTGCTTCGCATTGCAAACTATGAGGATATGCTTCCGGAGCATGTGAAGTCATTTCTTGATGAGATGACAAATCATATCGTGGATGTCCGGGAGGTGCTGGATAATCCTCTGGCTGTCTTTATGGATGTATATGCTCCTTATCTGGAGGGCTTTACTGAGGCAGAATGTGAGGAAATCAAAAACTCCATCACATCTGAGATGTTTACCGCATCCTCTACGGCAAGCAATGCCACAGTGAAAAAGGCTGCAGAGGACTACAGAAAGAATCAAGTGAAGTCGCAGCTATATAAGCTGTGGAACGATAAGACCGGAGGAAGCAAAAATCCGCGTGTCTGGTCCGAAAAATACCGCACGCCGATTCTGTGCTGTATGAAGGCCACTCAGTATGCCGAAGCCAAAAAAGCGTTTGGCACACTTAACAGCAGCACGCAAAGCGAAGCAGATATCAAAGAGGCTTTGGCGTTCCTTCAGAAAGCGGACTTCTTTGATGACATTGCTTCCGCTGATTATCGTGATAAGTGCTTTGCAAAGTGTATCATCGGGGATTACACGAGCCTGATTTCTGATATTGATGCGGTAAGAGGCGCATTGGAAGGTACCGGAATCAGCGCCTATGAGTGGAATGACAATCCTTCTATTAGAAGCAAGGTTTCCAGCATGGCAACTGCCGAATATAACGCAGGCGGCAGCGATAAGGTCGTCGACATCATCGAAGGTATGGATGATGCCGAGCTGAAGAAGTGGCTTACTGACATTGTCAGAAAGGATATGGGTCTTGGAGTAAAAATCATCATTAATAGGGAGGCGTAAGCGATGCTTTGCAGAGAAGTGCAAAATTACCTATCAACTGCAAAAGGGCTGCCGTTTTTCTATATCGTTGGTGATGAGGACTACTGTTCCGTATTGGATGAGTTGAAGCAGGCGGACATCTCCGTTGTGAGAATGAGCGATTTCTGCTTCAAGGACGATAAATTTCCCAGCGTCGATGAGCTGGTGGATTATTTCCGGACCTCCGATGTGGATTACAGAGACAACAAGTTTGTTGTAGTCGGTCTTGGTGAGTATCTTGCGCTTAGAGGACCCGCCATTGCAGATAAGGAGCTCCGCCGGTTGAAGAATACCACCCTTGGAAATGCGAGAGCCATTCTGCTACTGAGAGGTGTGCCTACACCGGCTGCAAAAATTATCCGAGATGATAATAAGATGGTGGACCAGCAGAGAGCATATATCTCCGGCAATCCTCTCACAAACATATCCATTACGAATATGCCTGCGGATGTTGGGCTTGTTTCCAAAACTGGTGTGAAGCATCTGCTGCGGGCTATGGAAGACGGTGTTTTCGGAAACATATACGCAAGTACCTCGCTGGTGCTTGATAATACACTGTTTCCGCTGTCCACCCTTTTCGGAGCATATTCTGTCGTAAAGCTGCTTGTGGAAGGCTTTACACTTGACAGTGGGCTCGGAACGGAAGAACAGTGGCAGCGGCTGCTGAAGGATCTTAACAAGTGCGGCAAGGACATTGAAGCTGTATTTGATAAGAACGGCATTGACGAAAGAATCGTTGATGATTTGTGTTTGGCAGTTTCCGGCCTTGAGTTTCGGAACTGGCTTGTTTTCCTGTATTTCAAATTAAATGCGGAGCAGATACAAAACTCCTACCTGAAGCTTGTGGTTGAGGAAACTCTGAGCTTTGAGGATTTCAAAACCAATCTGATGGTAAAGATTACGGAGCTTTCTCATAAAGACAGGCATTTCAGGCAGTTGTATGATGAGAGAAAAAAGCTGCTTAAGAATTTTCCGGAGGAGGATATTGCCGTCTTTGTGAAGGCAAATGAAATTGATCCGGAAGAGAGCATCTATCGCTTGACCGATAATACACTGCTGGAGAAGAAGACGACTGTTAAATGGGTAGCACGGAATGGCTTTTGCGAAGCCATATCCTATGTGTATCCTGCCCTTGACGCATATCTGAAAAAATATATATTTGACTGCTCTGTACTTGCGGGTGAGCTGACAGAATACTTCGATTCTTATAAGCGGCAGAAGGTTTCAAACCATATTTCGGATGATTTTGTCAAGCTTGTTGAGAAGTATGCATCCGGCATTTCATACGCACAGCTACCTACAAGGGATAACGCAATCAAGGCCGTCGCAGATAAGAACAGTGCTTACCTATATTGGATTGACGCGTTAGGCGTGGAATATCTGTCTTACATTACAGCCCTTGCAAAGAAAAAGGGCCTGTCGATTCATACAGATATTGTCCGCTCCGATTTGCCGACAATCACATCGATTAATAAGCAGTTCTACGAACAGTGGACGGGCGGCAAGAAGTATAAAGAAGAGCAGCTCGACAACATCAAGCACAAGGACAAGGGCGGCTATTTCTTCACGGATGATGAGGACCCGATTCATATCCCGGCAGAGCTTGGGACAATCGAGAAAGCGCTGAATACCGCTGCGATGGAGCTTGGCATGCATCACTGCAAATCGTTTGTCATCGCAAGCGATCACGGCGCCTCCAGATTGGCTGTTATAAAAAAGCAGGAAGTGCCGTATGAAACCGACACCAAGGGAGAGCACTCCGGACGCTGCTGCAAGGCTTTTGATGGATGTGACGTTCCTTATAAGGTTGAAGATAACGGTTTTATCATTCTTTCCGATTATGGCAGATTCCGCGGCAGCCGCCCTGCCAACGTGGAAGTTCACGGAGGCGCCAGCCTTGAGGAAATCGTCGTACCGGTAATTACGTTGACACTCAAAAAACAGGCACGTGTTCAGATTACGGTCATGCGTTCTGATGATATTACTGCGGATAGGCATGACGGTGTTATACTGAATCTGTATATTTCGGATGTAGATTCGCCAGATAACATCAGCCTTGTGGTTGAGGATAAGCCTTATCAGGGCAAGTCAGAAGACAGAATACATTATACTTTCGGGCTTAAGGAAATTAAGCGGGCAAAGACGAAGCCATATACAGCCGATGTTTTTGATGGGGCTGATTTGATTGGAAGTATTTCTTTCAAGGTAAAAGGTAAGACTGCTACAGTCAAAGATGATTTTGACTTTGGCGATGAATTCTAAGGAGGAGAACTATGGGGCTTTCCGAAAAACTAAGAGATAATTTTGACGAGATGGTCGTCTATAAGGATTTGAAGAAAACCAATTTCTTCTCTACTCTGAGTCTCCCTGCTTTTATGCGCGATTGGCTGCTGAAAAAGTTTGAGGATGACGAGGGTAAATTCGATAAAGACGATCTTACCAGATTCGTCAAGAAATTCATTCCAAGAAAAGACGACTGGAATGCAATAAAGAATGACATTGTTATCGAAGGCAAGACGGTGAAATTTCTTGCTAAGGTATCTGTAAATATTGACATTAAGACCGGCGAAGTCTCTTTTTCCCTGCCTGACTTTGGATTGGGATTTAAGGAGACCATCATCGAAAGCGATGTATGGGATTCATGCAAGGATGACCTTGTAAAAGGCAGAGATATATGGGGAATGGTGGAGCTCGGATATCGCTCTCCGGACGATTTTGATTTCACCTTTGAATACGAAAGGAAATCTTCCAAGGCCAAGAATTCAAAGGACGGAAAAATCAAGCTTGTTTCCTTCAAGAATTTCTGTCCCTACGAGATTGATCTTGAGGACTACAAAGAGGCCCGCAAGGAATTTACTACAGATGAATGGATTGATGTTATCCTCGGAGCTGTTGACTATAATGCTGCCGGTTACGAAACCGAAGAAGAAAAGCTTACTATGCTTACCAGACTGCTTCCGTTTGTGGAAAAGCGTCTTAATCTGATTGAGCTGGCTCCCAAGGGCACCGGCAAGTCTTATCTTTTTGGAAATGTCAGCCGATACGGATGGCTTTCCAGCGGTGGCGTTATGAGCCGCGCCAAGATGTTTTATGACCAGACAAAGCGCAGAGAGGGCCTGATTGCTGGGAGCGATTTTGTCACACTGGACGAAGTACAGACAATTTCCTTCACCGATACGGATGAGATGCGGGCTGCTTTAAAAGGCTACTTGGAACAGGGTACCTTTACCGTAGGCGATTATAAAGGAACTGCAGATGCCGGTATGGTGCTTTGCGGCAACATCCGCAAGGAAATCATGGATGCAGACGGCTATGAAAATATGTTCACTGAACTGCCGGTTGTTTTCCACGAGTCGGCATTGATTGAAAGATTTCACGGATTCATCAAGGGCTGGAATATCCCGCGCATGAAGGACGATTTGAAGGTGAACGGCTGGGCATTGAATTCGGAATACTTCTGCTCTATCATGCATGAACTCCGTAGCGATATGACATACAGAAGCATCGTGGATGAATATATTATCGTCCCGGAAGGAGCCGACACACGTGATACGGAAGCCGTGAAGCGAATAGCTGCGGCTTACCTTAAGTTGCTCTTCCCGAATGTCCAGCATATGGAAGATATAACACCGAGAGAATTCAAAAGATACTGCTTCGACCGTGCTCGAAGGATGAGAGATACCATTAAGTATCAGCTCGGCTTGCTTGATGTGGAGTATGCCGGAAAGGATTTGCCGCCATTCAAGATTTACGGCATAGACGCAGAATAACATGGAAGTGAAAAAATGTTATGTATGCGGAAAGACCCCGCTGACAAAGGATGAAATAGGCCTTACCAAAAAGATAATCGATAAGAAAGCCACGACTTTTTATTGCTTGCCCTGTCTGGCGGAGTACCTTGAAGTTACGGAAGAGGAACTGCTCGCCAAGATTGAGGAATTCAAGAACGAGGGCTGTACGCTATTTAAGTGAGGTGTTAGCTGATGAAGCAACATATCTATGCCGATAATGCGGCAACAACAAAACTGGATAAAGCTGCGTTTGAGGCGATGACGTCTTGGCTTCTTGAAGAATACGGGAATGCCTCACAGCCCTATGCTTTTGCACGGAAGCCGAAAAAAGCCCTTGCGGATGCAAGAGCAACAATCGCGGAATGTATTGGTGCACTTCCGGAGGAGATTTATTTCACCTCCGGTGGCACTGAGAGCAACAACTGGGTCATCAAGAGTTCAGCCTTTTCAGACCCGGAGAAAAGAGCAACGATAACCTCCGCATTTGAGCACCATGCTGTTCTTCGTTCCTGCGCGGCAATTGAGCGGCTGGGATACTCGGTTGCGTACATGTGGCCCTCAGACGAAGGCTATATTACTCCGGAAGCCTTGGAAAAGAATATTACAGATAATACACGGCTCGTTTCTGTGATGCTCGCCAATAACGAGATTGGCAGCATTCAGCCTATCCGGGAGCTGTGCGAAGCAGCCCATGTTCACGGTGCGTTGTTCCATACAGACGCAGTTCAGGCAGTCGGGCATATTAAAATCGATGTTCATGAGCTGGGAGTGGATTTTCTCTCGGCTTCTGCGCACAAGTTTAATGGACCGAAGGGTATCGGTTTCCTTTATATTCGCAATGGCGTGGAACTACCGCCTTACGCAGATGGGGGTACCCAGGAAAGTGCGCATCGGGCAGGAACAGAGAATGTGGCGGCGATTGTCAGCATGGCTACGGCATTAAAGGCAAACTGCGATTTGCTGGAGCAGAATCAGCAGCATATTTTGAGTCTGGAAAGGCAGCTCATATCAAAGCTTAATGAATCCGGTGTTGCTTATAAACGCAACGGTGGAGACAGCAAGCTGCCCGGACTGCTGAGCCTTTCATTTTCGGGGAAGGACGGAGAGGCAATCCTTCATCGCACGGACCTTATGGGCATCAGCCTTTCAACTGGCTCTGCCTGCGACAGCGTGAATACAGAAATTTCCCATGTCTTGCAGGCCATTCGGCTCGATGAGGATTATGCTAAAGGTACGATTCGCATCTCGCTGGGAAAAAATAATACTGAGGAAGAGGTCGAGAGGATTGCCGCAGCGCTGGTAAAGATTCTTTTGTAACGCTTTTCTTCGAAAAAGTGTAAAGAAGAATTGCTGCTGTTATAAATTGGTATAATACGGCACATTTTTGCGTCAGCGTAAACAAAGAAAAACGGCGGGGCTGAGTTTTAACACTCGTCCCGCCGTTTTCTTCGCTCACAGCGCCGCCAGCTGTCTCCGAAGCTCCTCGTCGCTCAGCTCGCCGTGCTCGGCCTGATCTTTGAAGTCCTGCGCTTTGACGACTGCAGTATTCCACTCATTCACGGTGATCTTGCCTCTCTGCTTTCTGGCCTTCAGGCGATTGTACGCTTTTGCATATTCCTTCTGCACAGGAGTTGCGGTGACGCGCTCCTGCGCTTCTTTTCTGTGCGCACCTACCTTGCGGCAGGTACGAGCTGTCTCGCCGGGCGCGAGGTTGTTGCAATAGCAGGTGTTGTAGCCGGCGGTGAGCAGGAAGTACGTTCCGCAGTTGTGGCATCGGCGGGGGGCGTTGCCTTCCATCAGGCCGCGGTAAAAATCCGTGTACAGGAAATGCGTGAGATAGGAAAACTGCGCCTGCTCCGCAAGTATCACCTTTCCCTTCTCCGCCGAGTGCACCATGGGCACGAACTGGTTCTCCGTGGGAAAGCTCTGCTCAAACGGGCCTTGTCCAAAGATCCCCTCCACAGACTTCATCTCGCCGTAATACTGGGCGAACGCTTCGGCGTAGGTGTCAGCGCTCCTGCGGGCGAGAGGCTCAAAATACAGCTCCAACATGCCGGTGACCTGCCCCCGAAAAGTGCGGAGGCTCTCCGGAAAATACTCCAGCCCCTCCATGAGCTTTTGAAACATGGCGTGTCCCTCTGTGCCAACCTCCTGCACCTCGGCCCACTTCTCCGGATCGGAAAGCAACAGCGGGAAAAGGTTGTTGGCCGTCCATATGTCCATGTTCAAATCCCGATACACCGGAAAAGAAAAGATCAGATCCCAGACAGCGCATAGCCGCTCCTGCGCGGAGCGTGCGGCACTGTCTGTTTTTTCTTGAAGCAGGATTTTGACAGCGGGCATCAGATTCTCAATGCGCCGGTCAAGCTCGACCAGTACCTCATCGTCTAAGTCCAAAATTTCGGTGGTACACTGCCCCAGCGGAAAAGTCTTGCCGTTTACAAATACCTCGCCCTTTCCAAAAAGGACGAAAAAACAATCAAACAAGTTTGCCATAGTATCGCTCCCTCTGTATCCGATGAAGATTTGGGATTTCCCCAACCATGCCCGGAGGCCTTGAAACGTGGCTTTGCTTCTGTTACGCTGATTATACCAGATAGATATTTTAAAATCAATCAAAAACAAAGAGGCGTTTCAATTCAGCAAAAAATTGTAGCAAACGGATAGTAGGGAAAAAATTCTCGCCAGAGCCTTGAAAACCGCAACGAAATGACAGAAAGGATAAAAAAGGCCATTTTCCTACCTACACAGTGTCTCGACAGTTATGAATCAGAAAAGGAGGAACAAGTTTGAAAGAATCCATCTACAAATCTTACGACGAGCTACCGCTGTTCCTGAACGCGGAGACGGTGGCCAAGGTGCTGGGCGTGTCGCCCTCCAGCGGGTATGAGCTGATGCACGAAAAAGATTTCCCGGCGCTGAAGATCGGCAGCCGCATCGTGGTGCCAAAGGAAAAGTTTATCGCGTGGGTCGAGCAAAACACAGGAGGTGCCGAGTGAAGTACAACCGCTATCCAAAACGCGACGCCATCAGAAACTATTTCCCTCTGCCCAACGAGCTTTTCATCCTCGGTCTGAACGCCGGCGAAATCTCCATCTACTCCTACCTGCTCTATCTGGAGAACCGAAAAACATTTCAGTGCTGGCCCAGCTACAAAACCATCGGCAAGGCGGTAAACATGAGCCAGAACACCGTGCGGAAATATGTGCTGAGCCTTGAAGACAAGGCACTCATCACCACCGAGCCGACGACCGTCTACACCAAGTCCGGTGAAAAGCGCAACGGCAGTCTGCTCTACACCATCCGTCCCATTCAGGAGGCACTGGATTTGTTCTACGCCTGGCAGATGGCGCGGGTAGACGAGAATGTGGCGAAGCAGCACGCGGCAGCAAAGCTGGCAAAGCTCGCCCCTGTCAGCCCCTCTGAGCCGCTGTGTGGGCCATTGGAGCCAGAGATAGGAACAGACCACTCTGGGCACAATTCGAACGAAATTGAGCCGCTTTCGGACGAGGCACGAAGGACGATAGGAGAAGCGGGATAAAGGGCCGGCGTCGCAAGCGACACCCTGCCCGCACACAACTGCCCGCAGTGCGGGCAGTTACGGGAGATTTTCGGGTGCCGCAAATGGGGTCAAAATCGCAGAAGAAATGGCTTGCTGGGGTCATCAGGCTGAAACATCACGGCGGAGCAAGGCTTTGAACGGGGTCAGAGCCGGAAAGAGAGGCAGAGATGGAGAAAACTCAAAAATTCGCAGCCTATTTTACTGAGGATCAGAAAGACAAGATTGACCGTTGCCAGGACCTGGACGGGAGCCGGAGCGCAGCGGAAGTTGTACGGAGAGCGGTGGACTTCTACCATGGGTACCTGACTGCAGGTGACGCCGGGCCGTTCCTTCCGCAAGCAGTCCAATCATACTTGGACGGTCGGCTCGGGATGTTTGAGGATCGCATGGCGAGTTTGCTGTACAAGCAATTGGTAGAGATCGATATGACCAACGGGATCATCGCCACCGCTTATGACATCGGCGAAGATGCGCTGCGGCACATGCGGGCACAGAGCGTCAGAAATGTGAAGGAGACAAACGGGCGCATCTCTTTTGAGCAGCGCATGCGTGATGCGGGTGACGAGTGATGGCGAAGCTGATTGTCAAAAGTCCATATATCAAATGTACCGGCAACAGCGGTGCTGCCGGTGCCGGCGGGTATTTGCACTACATCGGTACCCGCGAACATGTGGAGCTCATTCCGGATGACCGCCCTCCCACGCGGAAGCAAGAACAGCTCATCGCAAAGCTGGTGAAAGACTTCCCCAGCATGAAAGGATTATTTGAATACGAGGACTATTATAAGCACCCGACGAAAGCCAACGCCTCCGCGCTCATCACGCTGGCTTTTGAAACCAACTGGGATGCGGTGAGCCAAATGGGTACGTATATGCAGTACATCGCCACACGTCCGCGCGCGGAGCGTATCAGCTCCCACGGCCTTTTCGGTGATGGAGACCATGTGGATTTGGACACTGCCATGGCTGAGCTGAATTCCTATGCGGGGAATGTGTGGACGCACATTATCTCACTGCACCGGGAGGACGCCGCGCGGCTGGGCTATGACAACGCTGCCGCCTGGCGGAATCTGCTCCGCACGCACAGAAATGATATCGCGACGGCGATGAAAATACCGCCCAAGGACTTTCGCTGGTACGCAGCGTTTCATGATGAAGGCGATCACCCGCACATCCATATGATGGCTTGGTCGACGAAGCCGGGTCAGGCGTATCTCTCCCGCGAGGGTATCCGGCAGATCAAGTCGCAGCTCACCAACGATATTTTCAAGCAGGAGCTGCTGCATGTCTACGAGCAGAAAAGCGAAAGCCGTGATGAGCTGGTGCGCGAGGCGCGGGATGCTCTGCTGGAGCTGACGCGCCGGATGCAAAACGGTATCTGCAATCACCCGGAGGTGGAAGGTCTGATGCAGCAGCTTTCGCAAGCGCTGGATTCCGTCACCGGCAAAAAGTCTTACGGCTATCTGCCGAAGCCCATTAAGAAAATCGCAGACGAGATCGTCGATCAGATGGAACGCCTGCCTGTCGTATCTGATTGCTACGACCGCTGGCTGGAGCTGCAGGGTCAGGTGGGCAGTTACTATGGCGGCGACGAGCGGAAGCGTCTGAAATTATCTCAGCAGAAAGAATTCCGCGCCATCAAGAACGCCGTCATTCAGGAGGCCGAGCACATCCGACTTGGCGAGATCACCTTTGAGGACGCCGGCATGGAGCAGCGGGACGAGCCGGAGGATGATCTTCAGGCCGACCGCACCCTGTGGCAAATCATGGACGATGTCTATGACGATACCCAGCCCCTTGCAGAGCGCGACGCAGCGGTAGCGGATTTGAAATCGTGGGCGGAGGACGGCGACGCGACTGCACAGTATTTTCTCGGCAAGCTCTACCGCGACGGCGGGCTGCTGATTCCAAACTCCGAGCTGGCACGGGATTGGTTCTATAAGGCGGCGCGACAAGATGTTGTGATAGCGCAGTATGCGCTGGGCAAGTTGTTCCTTTCTGACGATCTGCTGGTGCGGGACACCACGCTTGGCATGGAGTGGCTGGAATATGCTGCAAGCAATGGCAGTCACTACGCCGCCTACCGTGTCGGCAAAGAATATCTCAAAGGCGAGATTGTGAAAAAAGATATGGGCAGGGCGCTGCGGTATCTAACCGACGCCGCCAATGCCGAAAACCAGTACGCCCAATATCTGCTGGGCAAGCTGTGCCTCATGGGGCGCGAGGTGAAATACGGCAAGGAGCTGGCACTCTGCTGGCTGACCCGCGCCGCCGATCAAGGCAACGAGTACGCACAATTCTTTCTCGATCGCGCGGACAGTCTGCACCCGCCATCCTTCATGCTGGCGGCAACCCGACTGCTCCACTACATGAGTCGCATTTTCCAGGACAACTCTCTTCCCAAGACCGGCCCCGTGGGGATGCGGATTGACCGCAAGCGTCTGCAAAAGCTCAGGGAGAAGAAAATCGCCATGGGCCACAAGCCGGACGACCATGAGGAATACACCGGCCCCACCCTGTCCATGTAAACCACCAAGCCATTGGAAACACTACATTTTTTAATAGCTTTGTGCCGACTGTTGTGGTATATGTGTTGTCTTGAACAGGAGGCGATTCCATGTACGACTATATGAAATCTCTGCAAAAGAGCTTCGACGCGCCGCCCGAAAGCGAGCGTCTCCAACACGAGCTGGAGCGTGCGCACGAAGCCCTGCACGAACAGCTGGACAAGCAGCAACGCACCCTGCTGCTGCGCTATATCGATCTGGAAAACGCACTGCGCGAGGAAACGTCGCTCTGCAGTTTTCTGAATGGCTATCGTCTGGCGTGCGGAATTTATCGGGAATTATTACAGGAGCCGCCCCACTCCTTCGACCGGGAGGAGGAAAAGCGGTCGGAGGAAATTTACCAAATCGAGGGAAAAGCGGCGGAGGCCGCTTGTTCCGGGAAGGAGGACTAATCCATGGCAAAACGACGCCCATCCGGTGACGGCATGGTGCGAAAACGGGAGGACGGCCGCTGGGAAGGCCGCATCGTGGTGGGGCACAAGAAAAATGGAGACTTCATCTTCCGCCATGTCTACGCCAAGACGCAGAAGGAGCTGATGGACAGGCTCCACCGCAATATTGAGGACTACCACGATGTGGATCTGACCGAGGACAGCCGCATGACCCTGGGCGAGTGGCTGGATCGCTGGCTTGCCGAATACAAGGAGGACACCGTTCGCCCCGGTACCATACGAAGTTACCGCACCGTGATCGAACAGTACATCAAGCCGCAGTTAGGCGACAAACAGATCTCCCTGATCACCCCGCAGGACATTCAGCGGATGTATCGCCGGCTGAAAAAAGAAGGGCGCGTCAACGAACACCCGGAGAAAGGCACCCAGCTTGCCGACAACACCGTGCGCGGCATCCACTGCGTGCTCCATCTGGCCATGCAGGATGCCGTGCAGGCACACCTCATCGCCAGCAATTCAACGGAGGGCGCTACCATCCCCCGGCAGGGCGGAGGCAAAAAGCAGGTGCTAAATGATCGTGAGCTGGACGCCTTCCTCGCGATCATTGAGAAGGACGAAATCTGGCACGATTTGTTCTATACTGATCTGACCACCGGCTTGCGGCGGGGCGAAATCTGTGGTCTCATGTGGCGGGACTTCGACGGGAAAGCCGGAACCCTGAAGGTGTGCCGCACCCTCCACAGCAAGAAGCTGGGCGTCTTCTCTCTCGGCGACACCAAAACGGGAATGGGCATGCGCACCATTGTTCTACCGCAGAGCACGGTGGAACTTCTGCGCCGGCGCAAGAAGAATTCGATCAGCCAGTGGATTTTTCCAAATCCCATCAAGCCGGAACTGCCTGTGCCGCCCAACTCCGCCTACAACCACCTGAAAACCTTGCTGAAGCAGGCAGAGCTGCCGAGCATCCGGTTTCATGATCTCAGGCACACGTTCGCAACCCACGCCCTCGCCAGCGGCGTGGACGCCAAGACGCTCTCCGGCATCCTGGGGCACACCAACGCCAGCTTCACGCTGGACACCTACACCCATGTGACGCCGGATATGCAGAAAACCGCCAGCGGCATCGTGGGTGGATTCATGGAGGATATCTTCGGAAAGGAGTTGAAACCGTGGCAAGAAAGCGGAAAAACGGAGCTGGAACCGTAAGGCTGCGCAAGGACGGCCGCTGGGAAGGCCGCATCGTCGTCGACTACGATGACAACGGCTATCCCAAAACAAGAAACGTCCTTGCCAAAACAAAAAGTGAGTGTCTGGAAAAGCTCCAGATACTCAGGGAAACCTGCGGCGGCTCGAAGTCCGCGAAGCTGCGCCCAGAGATGCCCTTCGGGGACTGGCTCGCATACTGGTATGAAAATCACTCCAAGCCGAAACTCCGCCCCACCACCCAGGCAAATTATGAAAGCCGCATCCGCCTGCACATCGCGCCGGAGATAGGCAAAATCCCGTTGAACAAGCTGACGCAAAACGACCTGCAGCAGTTTTACGCACGGCTTAAAAAGACCGGCCGGCTGCGATTCACCAACCAATACGGCGAGGGGCTGTCCGACCGGATGGTAAGAATGTGCCACGCGGTCTGCCGCACCGCACTGGAAAAGGCGATGCAGGACGGCCTCATCCGTACCAATCCCGCCATCGGCTGCAAGCTGCCGCCCAAGAAGGCGCGGGAGATGCAGGTGCTGGATCGGGAGGAGCTACAGCGGTTCTTGATACAGGCCAAGGCGGAGGGCTACTATGAGCTATTCCTTCTGGAGCTCGCCACCGGCCTGCGGCGCGGCGAACTGATGGCGCTACAATGGGACGATCTGGACTTCAAGACCGGGGTGTTGAGTGTAACCAAGCAGATCTATGATGTGAAGGGTGAGCTGCAGCTGAGCACGCCGAAAACCAAAACCTCCATCCGACAGCTGGCGCTCCCACCGGCGGTGGCGGCGGTGCTGAAGGAGTACTGGAAGACCACTGACTCCCGGTGGATGTTCCCCTCCCCGGTAAAGGCGGACTGCCCCATGACTCCCTGCGCGATACGCAAGCGGCTCCAGAAAATTTTGGAGCACGCAGAATGCAAGCATGTACGCTTCCACGATTTGCGCCACACTTTTGCCACCCTGTCCCTGCAAAACGGCATGGATGTAAAGACACTCTCCGCCATGCTGGGTCATGTGTCGGCGGCCACCACACTGGACATCTACACGCATATCACAGATGATATGCGGCATTCTGCCGCCGCCAGCATTGACCGGGGCATCGGCAAGGCGGAGCCGAAACAGGACAATCCGGCAGCTACTCCCGCTCAGCCGGAAAAACCAAGGATGACCGACTTCAAGCCTTACCGCGGCAGCATGCGCAAGCCCGGCACCGGCTGTATCAGCGAGATCAATGACCACCTGTTTGAGGGGCGGTACTCACCTGTGTGGCCCGACGGCAAGAAGCACGCCCGAAATGTGTATGCCAAAACCCGCGCAGAGTGTGAGGAAAAGCTGAAGGTGCTGATTGCTGAAATGAAAGCCGAGATTGCGGGTCTAAGAAAAAGGCAGGCAAATAAAAACTAACGCAGAGGGGGGGCGCATGGCCGTATTTTAATGCACTGACTTGAGAACCGTTCGTTTTTCAAGTCAGTGCATCATTTGTAATTCCCTTTTGCTATTCCAAGAAGAAGGCATCCACTTTTTCTACCGAATCGAGAATCTCCAGTTCATTGACTCCGGCACACTTTGCCAATTTTGCCGAGTTCATCAATAACGCCTCGAAGTCGGGTGCAAACGCATGATCCACAAGATTCATGAAAGATTCTGCATCCGCGAGCAAGTCTTTGATGAAGGCATCGTACTTGTCTTGAAGCTCAAGATCAAGGGTGTGCTGCTGCACCAGGTATTCTGACAGCAGGTTTTGCTCCCTTTGAAGCAGCAGATACCTTCCGTATTCAAACGCAATGGAGGCCACAGCCTGTGCCAACTGCTCTGCAGATGCTCCGGTCACAACACCCATCAGCGACGCTAACTGCTTGATCATGGCCTCCAAAGCAATCCAAAGGCATCTATCAATGTACGTTGCCTCTGATATACCTCCCTTGTGAAGCGTTTCCGTCTCCGCACGCAGGGCTGCAGCCAGGCCCCGGATTGCTGCCACGGTGTCCTCGGAAGCTCTGCCTTCCAAAATAGATGCGGAAAAGTCGATATACTTCACATACAGCAGGAAAACAAACTCGCTGTAATTTTGATTGTCATAGCAAACGGCATAATCGGATACTGCGCCGGCTACTTCAGCCCAATCAGTTCTGTCGAACTCCTTAGGTTTCTTCCCATTTACGGCCTTTTTCAGCACTGCAAGCACGAAGACCGTGCCGCATTTCATGGCGGTCAATGGCTCCTCGCCGGTTTTGTCCGAGAGCGCGTACAGATGCTTCTGCACATCCACTAAAATGTGCATTGCCTTTTCCACCTCGCTGCCGATGGGAGTTTTTATCAAAAACTCTGCCGACAGCCCTTTGATTACGTTATCCAGCATCATCACACCCACACATTAACCGATGGTTTTCCCGAGAAGCACGGATAGTGTCTTTGTGTTGTTTACAAGGGCACCTGCGCGCTTCTTCTCTTCATCAGAAAAAGCAGAATAATCCTGCTGATAGAGGGACATACATTCCATGGCAAGACTGTTCAGATTCGTCAAAACCGTGTCGGTCTCATCCAAAAGTACAGCGATCTTTGCATCCAGTTCCCGAACCGCTTCGGTGTTGTTCTTCACGCCACTGATCTCTTCGTTTTTCTGTTTGTTCATTTTTGCCCGCTTGCTGGTAAAGAGAATGATAGAAGACAGCAGGGTTGCGCCGGCAATCGACCAGCCTATTGGCCCCGCCAGTGCCAATAGCGCACTTCCCGCTGAAACACCACCGCCGCCAGCCGCCAGCGCGCCGCCGCCCAACCACGCCAAGGCTGCGTTGGTTGCCGCCGCACCAGAAAGTGTGGCAATGGCAGTACCGGTGGATGCCGTGCCGAAGGTAGTAGCAATCCACATGGCGGCTGTGGGTGCCATGAATGCCACAGACGCACCCGCGGCAAGACCCGCCCCGGCTCCGCTGGCCGCTGCTCGTGCGGCATACAACTCCTGTTCGGCAAAAGTGCAGGAATCCACAAATTGGTTGCGGCAGACATTGATTTCCTCAAAGTCAGTATTAAAGGATTTTGGGTGATTTGCGATGCTGTTGACAATATTCTCCACCGTTGCAATGGCATCAATTGTCCGGCACCTTTCCACATACAGCTTGATACCCTTATCGTTCATGAGCGTATAGGCATCATTGTACTCTGTGATGGATGTTTCCAATAACCGATCCAACTCATGAATTTTGCTGTCGATGTCCTCTTTCACATTTGCCGCAGAGTCCTTGATAACGGCGGCCTTCTCTGAAATTTCCTTGGATGCCTGGACCATTTTTTTCTTAGCTGCTTCTACATCAATCTTTTCGACGCTGTTTTTTGCGATTGCAGCCAAGTTGCCTATAGCCCCGTTTATGTCCTTTGCCATGCTCATCCCTCCCGTATGACTGATATTTCGAATCTCTGTAATAGCCTTTGCAAATCTTGCGAATCTGCCAAAGTCCGTCGGTATTCTCAAAACACGCTATATGCAAGTCCCATCGCGCACAGTATTCATTTTCCGTAAGTGCCCGTGTTTCCAAAAAAGCAGGCCTCCATTCAAATTACTGAATCGCAGCGATAGCGCGGCTTTCCGGCAATCTCTTCCTCGTACTGAATGGCAGCTCTCGGACAGGCGTATGTCTGATTAGCTATGCATGTTTGTCCACCAAGCAGACAAACTGCGGAGCTCGGCAAGCCGAAGTTTTAAGCACTTCTTATTTTATTAACGTACTTTGATGTTTGAATAATGCTATTACCTGCAGAAAAACAGCCGCATGGAAAATCCACACGGCTGGCGCTGCAGGCACAAGGCCTACCGTTAATTCATTATAGGGCAATATGGTACAAATTACAAGAAAACATCTAAACGGCGCAAATTCAAGAATTGCACCGCAATAAACAAAGAAAAAGCCGGTTTTGAGCGCTCTCAAAATCGGTGGTAGGCGAAAATGCAAAATTCTAATTTTTCCAAGGAAAAAGTCCGCTAAAATCAACGATTTCAGCGGACTTTTGGTCCGAGTGACAGGGTTCGAACCTGCGGCCTGATGGTCCCAAACCACCCGCGCTACCAACTGCGCTACACCCGGATATTTACTTTTTCGGTTTCTGAAAATTTCGCTGTCTGTGGTCAAAGCTGTGGTCAAATGCAATTATGGGGTACTTTTGGATGGGTGGTCAAATCCCACAATCGACCATGTTCCAAGGGCTTCCGGCGTTTCTGTTTTACTCGGCTCGGATACCGGCACGGCACTCCCAAACCACCCGCGCTACCAACTGCGCTACACCCGGATATTGAGTTTTTTCATTGTAGCACAAAACTCGTGCAATTCAAAGGTTTTCGCTGTCTGCAATCAAATTTGCGGTCAGATGTAATTTTGGGGTACTTTTCGATGGGCGGTCAAATCCCGCAATCCCCGCGTTCCGAGGGCTTCCGGCGCTTCGGCCTTGCCCATCCCGGATACCGATAGACACGCCCAAACCACCCACGCTACACCCGGATATATGAAATTGTACTATTCGTACGGTGGCCCAGTGAAGACATACATATTTATATCACAAAACACCCGAGTATTATATCTGAATTTGTTGGCAAAGTCAATCCGCTTGTTGGAAAAACTGTAACCAAGCTGAGTTTATCACCGCAGCTTGCATTTTTCGCCGGTATCGACCCGGTAATAACCGTCCGGCATTCTGACAGGAGACGAAACCACATGTCCAAACGCGGGCCGTCTTATCTGCGGAGGGTAATCCGGATGGCTTCTACTAACACCGTAGTACGTAACCCTTAATCGGTCTGCTTTTTCTATTACACTATTTCGGTTCCCATGCGCTATTGCGCGGGCCAGCCCGCAGCAACACACCGCGAAATTTTCAGCAGCAAAAACCAGCCAGCCATGTCTTCAAATCGGACCCGGATAGTCTACTGTTTAGAAGCTGACCCTCCGTAATCTCAGCCATAGGAGAAATGCTGCTCTTTTCATATGAATTTTCTTTCCAATATTTAAGAATTTACTCAATTTCAGTCTGATTTATTCCGCATTTTCTTTACTTACGCCTTATTTTCTCTCTCCGGGTCTATTTATGCCTCTGACCATATTTTACCCCCTGAAGATCACTCCAAGTCAAGAGAAAATTTTTAGGTGCGATGCCGCAAAGAAGCGCCCTGGGTTTTTTCCGTTGCTCTGGCAGACCCGCTGTGCTACAATACGGGTATCATTTGTCGGCAGCCGCTTTTTCCACCATTCGCACGCGGACCATCCATCCCGGTCGGCAGGACGGTTTGACCGCTTAACATGCCACCCGCTGGATTAATACAGGAGGAATCTCATGAAAGTCGCTCTGCAATTTGCCATGCCCTTTGAATTTCATGCACTTCCGGGCGCGAAGGCCCTGCCGCACTTTGAAACTGTCGCCGGCGTTCCGTTTTTTGAGGTCGCGCCGGGAATTCTTGCCTGCGCGGGCGGTGTGGGCAAGGTCAACGCCGCGATCACCGCCGAGATTCTCTGCCACCGCTTTGGTGCGGAGCTCATTTTGAACGCAGGCGTGGCCGGCTGCTGCACGGACCTTGCCACTGGATCTCTGGTTTTGGCGGACTCTCTGGTGCAGCACGACGTAGACACCACTGCCGTGGGGGACCCTATCGGTCTTGTGTCCACGGTAAACGTAACGGAATTTTCCGCCTGGGAGCCGGATACCTGTCTGGGGCTTCTCAAAAGTCAGGGTGTGAAGGCCGTGAAGGGCCGGGTGGCCACCGGGGACTGGTTCGCCGTGAAGGGCGACCGCGCCCGGTGGATCGTGGACACCTTTCACCCGCTTGTGGTGGAGATGGAGGCCTGCGCCGTGGCTCAGACGTGCCTTCGGAACGGTGTGAAGTTCGCGGCTCTGAAATCCGTGTCCGACCACCTGTTCGCAGACAATCAGGCGGAAGAGTATTTTGACTTTGCTCAGGCGATGGAAAATCTGGGAAAGGTGGTTCTGCCTCTGGCTCAGGCGCTGTCAGAGCTGAAATAAGGGAGAGGTTCTATGAGTACCGTCCGTCTTTATACCCGTCAGAGCGACAAGACCCTGTTGATGCTGGAGCACGGCGGGCGCATCCTGAACCAGCGGGTCTACGTTCAGCTTCATTTTGGCGACATGTCCAAACACTATCTGGATTGTTATGACTGGTTTGCCCGGGAAGCCGCCCGGCGGGCACCGAAGCCGGAGGGGGCAGAGCTGTCCATCTGGTGTACACCCAATGTGAAGAACTGTCTTCCGCCCATTGAGGGAACGGTGGTGTATGCGGTGGACGTGTCGGAGGAGCAGGTGGTGTTTTTTGACGACGCAAAGTGGGATTATGTACTGAGCCACCGCTACCTGCCCGCCGACGACGCAGACGAGGCCGCGTATCGCAGGCATCTGCGGGAGATCGGAGTGACAAACTCCTTTGAGTTTTTCGAGGGGCGGTACGCCGGAAAATATCCGGAGGAGACCCAGCGGGTACGGGACAGCTGGAAACGGGTATTTGACCCGGTGGAGCGGACCTGCCCCACTGTCTGCGGCAACATCTGGGAGATCAAAAGGGAGCAGATCGTCCGTATTTTCCATCCCGGTGAAACAGTAGTCCCTATATGATTAAAAATATGCAGAAATTAGTGAAGAAAACAGTCAAATTTGCTTGACAAAGCCGGATCTGGCCGTTATACTGAATAAGCCGCTTTGAATGGGCAGAAGTGCGTCCTTTTGGATGCCGCCCCCGACAGCGAGCCCGTATTGAAGGAGTTGAAACATATGCATGCAATTATTGAAACCGGCGGCAAGCAGTACAAGGTCGCAGAGGGCGACGTGGTCTTCATTGAAAAGCTGGACAACGAAGCCGGCGACACCGTGAAGTTCGACCAGGTCCTGGCAATTCTGGACGGTGAAAAGGCCACCTTCGGCGCTCCCGTCGTGGCTGGTGCTTCCGTGGAGGCCAAGATCGTCAAGAACGGCAAGGGTAAGAAGGTTCGTATCTTCAAGTACAATTCCAAGAAGGGTTACCGTAAGCGTCAGGGCCATCGTCAGCCCTACACCAAGGTCGAGATCGGCAAGATCTCCGTCTAAGGTATGACTACCGTTACGTTCCATATGGAGGGCGACCGCATCTGCGGGTTTGACGCTCTGGGACACAGCGGGTACGCTGAAGCCGGGTCCGATATCGTCTGCGCCGCCGTCACCAGCGCCGTTCGCTTGGTGGACGCCACAGTCAACGATGTGCTGGGCCTTGCGGCTTCTGTGAAAGCGGACGAAGAGGACGCGAAAATCAGCTTTCGTCTTCCCGGCGGGTTGTCCGCCGCAGCGGAGAACTGCTGTCAGTCGCTCCTGACAGGCCTGATGGTCTATTTCGCCCAGCTTCACGACGAGTATCCCGAAAATATCGAGGTTTTGGAGGGCTGACCCCCTCCCCATCTAAACAATCTGAAAGAAAGGATGGTTCTCATTATGCTGAACATTGGTTTGCAATTATTCGCCCACAAAAAGGGCGGCGGCTCCACCAAGAATGGCCGTGACTCCAACGCCCAGCGTCTGGGCGTGAAGCGCGCGGACGGGCAGGAGGTCCTGGCGGGCAACATTTTGGTTCGTCAGCGCGGCACCCACATCCACCCCGGTGTGAACGTGGGCAAGGGCAGCGACGATACGCTGTTTGCCACCGCCGACGGCGTGGTACGTTTCGAGCATCTCGGCAAGGACCGCAAGAAGGTCTCTGTCTACGAGGCGCAGTAACCGAACACGATGGAAGGGCCTCGAACGTGAGCGTTCGAGGCCCTTTTTCCCAGAATGGGATATACTACGAATGATGGCTGATCTGCTCCCGACGGCCGGGGCGTACCGGGCGCGGGGAGCATACCAGCCGATGAGAAAGCGAGGCATTTTATGGCATCTTCTTTTATTGACAAAGCCCACATCACCGTGCGCGCGGGCAACGGCGGAAACGGGGTGGTCGCCTTCCACCGTGAAAAGTACGTGGCGGCGGGCGGGCCCGACGGCGGCGACGGCGGCAGAGGCGGCTCCGTCATTTTGCAGGTGGACGATAATCTCTCCACCCTGCTGGATTTCCGCTATAAACGGAAATATCACGCCCCCAACGGCATGGATGGCCAGGGCGCCCGCAAATCCGGCCGGGATGGGGAAGATCTGGTCATTAAGGTTCCCCGGGGAACCCTGGTCCGGGATACGGAAAGCAACGAAATTATTCGGGATATGTCCAGCGGAGAGCCCTATGTCCTCTGCAAGGGCGGTCGGGGCGGTTGGGGCAACTCCCACTTTGCCACCCCCACCCGGCAGGTCCCTCGATTTTCCAAGGGCGGTCTCCCCGGCGAGAGCCACGACGTGGTGCTGGAGCTGAAACTTTTGGCTGATGTGGGACTGGTGGGCTTTCCCAATGTGGGAAAATCCACCCTTTTGAGCGTGGTATCCCGCGCCCAGCCGAAAATCGCCAACTATCATTTTACCACGCTATCCCCCAATCTGGGCGTGGTATACGTGGGAGAGGGTCGTTCCTTCGTGCTGGCCGACATTCCCGGCATTATCGAAGGGGCCAGCGAGGGCGCCGGTCTGGGCCACGATTTCCTCCGACATATTGACCGCTGCCGTCTGCTGATTCACGTGGTGGACGTGTCCGGAAGCGAGGGACGGGACCCGGTGGAAGACTTTGACGCCATCAATGCCGAGCTGAGTCAGTACAGCGCCGATCTTGAGAAACGCCCCCAGATCGTAGCCGCCAACAAGACGGATATCATGCAGGACCCGGAAAATCTGGAGCGTCTCCGCTCTCATGTGGAAAAGCTGGGCTATCCGCTCTTTGAGATCTCTGCCGCGGCGCACCGGGGCGTAGAGCAGCTGATGAACAAGGTTAGCGAGACCCTCTCTACTTTGCCGCCCATTGCGGTATACGAGCCGGAGTACGTTCCCAGGCCGTCGGTCATCGACTATTCTCAGCCTCTGGACATTCAACATCTGGATGACGGCACCTGGGTGGCGGACGGCCCGTGGCTCCAGCGGCTTATGAGCAACGTAAACCTGAACGACTATGAGAGCCAGATGTATTTTGACAGGACCCTGCGGGATTCTGGTCTCTACCAGCAGTTGGAGGCTATGGGGATTCAGGACGGGGACACCGTGTCGCTCTATAATTTTCAGTTCGAATACCAACGGTGATCTGGGTCACCCGCCCCCTTTCTCCCACACGGGCGGACTGTGACCAATCAGCCGGTGCGGACTACGACTGAAAGCGAAAGCCCCGACGCGGAACCATGCTTCGCGTCGGGACTTTCATTTATTTGTTGAATAACGCAGTCTCCCCTGCTCTGCCAGCGCCATTTACAGCAAAAGGCCCAGGCCGACCACCACCAGCAGGTCCTCCGTCTGGCTGCCAAGGCAACCAAGCGGCAGCTCCTGCGGCTCCACCTGTCCGCCGTCTGGCTTGATCAGTACCCGTTGGACACATACCACCGCGTCCCCATCCCCCATGCTGGAAAAAGTCAGGCTATCCCGGGACGAGAGGCCGCAACTCACCACCCGTTCCGCTTTCACCTGCCGGGCTGTGAGGCAGCTCCAATCGCTTGGCAGCAGGACGGAACCACAGGCACACACCGCCTCCGGCGCGTCTGCCAGCAGTCGGCAACCCGCGGTGGAAAGAGCCAGCACCTCCCACCGTTTTTGCGTCAGTGCCTGGACCGTTTCAGGCTGCTCCACGCCCGCTGGAAGAGGTGTGGGCGGAGTCGCACCTGCCCCAAAAAACGCTGCGTCCACCATATGCGCGCCTCCCTTCTATAGAAAGTGTTTGCGAAGGCCGCGGGTTTATGCGAAAATTTCTCTCGTTTTTTTTACCGGATCGTGCTAGACTGATTTTAACAATTTGTTTTCAGAGTTCCGAGGTGACTGCTTTGTATTTCTTCGCCCACCTACATACCATCAACCACCACCGTGCCCTGGTCCTCAGGTACTGCTTCCGTCTGGGCCTGTATTGGCAGGGCCTGACGCACGACCTTTCCAAATACTCGCCGCTGGAATTCCTTGTGGGCGTCAAATATTTTCAGGGTGACCGCAGTCCCAACGACGCGGAGCGAAAGGACAAGGGCTACTCTGCCGCCTGGCTCCACCACAAGGGCCGCAACCGGCACCATCTGGAATATTGGACGGACTACGGGCAAAAACCCGACGGCTCCTTCGGCGTCGTGGGTGTGGAGATGCCCGTCAAATATGTGGCGGAGATGTTTTGTGACCGGTACGCCGCCAGTCGGATCTATCGGGACAAGGCATTTAACACCGCGGACCCGTGGGAATTTTTTCAGCATTCCAAGACTCACACCATTTTGAACCAAAAGACCGCCGATCTGCTGGAATCCATGCTGGTCAAGCTACGGGACGAGGGAGAGGACGCCGCTTTTTCCTATATTCGGAACGACATTCTGAAAAAATGAGGGCACTGCCCTTTTCACGCTACCCATTTTTCAGGGCCTTATTCTGCCGCTTAGCAATTTATGGACAGTCTGAAGCGAGGGCCGCCAAGTAGTGGGTTATGCTCATAAGAGAGTATGGACTTGAACAAACGCAAAAGGGCGCGCTGAATCTTTCCGAGTTTCAGTGCACCCATTTTAAACTGCTTTCGCTTTTGTCAGCGCTTTTATTCCCAAGAGAAAAATACGGTTTGTTCAGTTGACATTATCTAAATCCTCTATATTGCACAGTCGAACAAAGGAAAGCGGAGAACCATCCGGGATCAAGGATGGTTCTCCGCTGAAATATAGTCGAATATGCTTAAATCTGTCTGGATTCTTGCAGCAACCGCCGAACGATTACAGCAGCCTCAGCGCGGGCAATCTGCGTCTGTGGTCAATGACGGTTCCGTTTCTGCCGCTCACAAATTCCGCTGATAGGATAGCCTGGAGTGTAGAATTTAAATCTGAACCGTGCTATAATTAATTTTTGTCAACCGTGCCGTATTGATGGTTTATTATCAAAATTGAGAGGTCTCGTTATGAATCAAAAAGAATTGAATGAAATCCGCCGCCGTATGGCTCCCAATAAAAGTAATATCAGTAAAATCTATGGCTGCTACGTTAATAGCAACAAGGCCATCCTTTCCTATCTGGAAGAATCTCTTGGAATTATGTCCCAGTTGGAAACGGAAAAGTATATGACTTTTTTAAAGAAGTCTCTATCCGGAAGTCTTGGGAAGAACCTGATCGATATCGTTTTTTCAACCCAGCAAGTATGCGATAGTGACGAGCACCGTTTGCTGTCAAGCCTGACTAACTCTGAACTTAAAGATGCCGCAGCCAGAGAACAGTTCTATCAAAAAGTAATACAGTCGCTGGATATGGAGGACTGCAACTATCTGATTCTCCTCGCCAGTGACGCCTATGACGTACCGTATCGTGGGAAAGACGATGAGATTCAGGTTGATGCCTCCGAGACCGTTTTTAAATACATCCTCTGCGCGGTCTGTCCTGTCAATGATGGTAAATCAGAACTCGGATACTTTTCCGGAGAGAACGAGTTTCATGGCTATACTGCAAACCAGATTGTCGCACCGCCCGAACTTGGGTTTCTGTTTCCTGCGTTTGATAACCGTGCGGCAAATATTTATAACGCGCTTTTTTATTCCAAGGACACCGCACAAATCCATCAGGAATTCATTGATGCTGTTTTCCACACGAAAGCCCCTATGTCTGCTGATGAGCAAAAGGAAACGTTTCAAAGTGTGCTTTCCGACTCTCTGGCGGACGGTTGCAGCTATGATGTGATACAGGCTGTGCACGAGCAAATTCGCGAGCGCATTGAGCAGCACAAGGAGCGAAAAGACCCGGATTCGCTTGCTATTACATCCCGCGAGGTTGGCCAAATTTTGCAAAGCAATGGTGTACCGCAAGAACAGATTCAGGCATTTCAAGAAAAGTGCGGAGAGGAATTCGGCAACGAAGCCGTGCTTAATCCGTGCAACATTATTGACAGCAGTAAATTCGAGCTTGTCACACCGCAGGTCAAGATATCTGTCGATCCGGAATACAGTTACATGGTGGAAACAAAGATGATTGACGGTAAAAAGTACATTCTTATTCCAGCTGATGAAGGTGTCGAAGTCAATGGTGTTAACGTAAAAATAGCAAGGAACTAAAAAGGGCCGGCATAAGTTCGCTGATAATACCACTCGAACTTTATAGGCCATTTACACTTACAACAAAAGAGAAGGATAAAAAGGCAATTGAAATCATCCATTCAAAAAGCGAAAACGGCACTGCATAATTTGCTCAGGGACCCTGTTCTATTGGCAGCCATGGCCGCCGCCGTTTTCTCGGCTCTATTTGTGCCACCTTCAAAGGCATATTGGGGATACCTGGATTTACGTGTCCTCTGCTTACTGCTGTCTCTGATGTTGGTTGTGGCCGGATTGCAAAAAGTCGGTATATTTGGTATAGCAATCGAGCGTTTACTAAAGCTGGTACATAGTACCCGTACCCTGGCAGCTGTTTTGGTCGGAGTCTGCTTTTTTAGCAGCATGCTGATTACCAACGATGTTGCGCTAATTACTTTTGTGCCGCTTGGGATAATGACGCTGACACGCGCGCAAAAGCAGGAACTGCTGATTCCAATTATCGTTTTGCAGACGGTAGCTGCAAACCTCGGTAGCATGCTGACACCGCTTGGGAATCCTCAAAATTTATATTTATATTCTCTTTCCAATATGACAACGTGGCAATTTCTAGAGGTCATGGCTGTACCATGGGCAATATCACTTTTGATCCTTGCCGCCATGATTCTGTTCATCAAATCGGAACCAGTTAAAGCGCTTACGAGTGCCTCAGTGGAAACTGCAGGTGCTAAACAAGCGCTTCCATGGATCATCCTGTTTCTGGTGTGCCTGCTTGCAGTTTTGCGTATCATTCCTTATAGCCTTGCACTTGTATCCGTGATTACGGGAGTTATAATTTTTGATCGGCCAATTCTGTTTTGCGCGGATTATAGCTTGCTTCTTACTTTTGCATTTTTATTCGTATTTATTGGCAACATGAAAAATGTACCGGCAATCAGCGCCGCGCTGTCATCATTTGTCAACGGGCGAGAGCTTTCTATTGGTATTTTGCTTAGTCAAGTAATCAGCAATGTACCGGCCGCAATGCTCTTATCAAACTTTACCGCTAATTACTCCATGTTATTAATTGGAGTAAATGTGGGTGGTCTTGGTACATTAATTGCTTCTATGGCCAGCTTGATCTCATACAAACTATATGCTTCAACGCCCGGTGCTCATACGGGTAAATATCTTGTGGTATTCACCGTCATTAACGTTCTGTTTCTCGGTATCTTAAGGGAAGTTACAGTTTAATATGCAGCAACATAGCATTGCAAAGCGGCTGGCGGCTGGCGGTCATCCACATGCGTTTCAAAGGGTGGACATCCGAGCAAAAGGCCGACACAGGACCCGCCTGAGCAAAAGGCATGCGGACGCAGAGAATTGAGATTATTTACAACTTTATTGGGCAGGCCCCGAAACTGGAAGAATCCGGTGCAGCTTAGGCTGCACCGGATTCCCATTATGACAAATATACGCCTTATGGCACTTAACCAAGGGGCGGCCCTCGCTTTGATCGGTTCAGTTTTCCGTCAGCTTCTCCGATTTCTTCCCAACACTTCGCTCTTCCATCAGGATCATGAAAACGGTTTTGGCAGCAAAGCTGATGGCGTCCACCTGAGGTTGGGTCCAGGCGCGGTGGATCTTACAATCTTCAAAGCCCATGAACCCCACAATCCGCCCATTGTCCGTCACCGCGCACTGGAGCACGGAGAGCGCATTTCGTTTCTCCATCAGCTTTCGCTGCATAGGCGTCAGAGCCTCCACATCCTGGCAGAGGAAAACACCCCGTCGGTCGAAATTTTCGTGGTAGTCTGTATCCAAATCCCGGTAGCAGATGTTTTGCCAGATCGTCCGCTGGGGGATAATCTCGTCGCCGCACCACTCAAAGGTACTGCTGCAATATTCGCCGTCAGCCGAATCCTCAAAGATGTACGCCCGGCTCACATGGAAGAGCCGCCCCATCTTCTCCAGCGCACCGGGTATGGCCTTTTCAATGTCTCCAGTGCTGAAGTACTCCCGCAGCGTTTCGCTGATAACCCGAGACAGATCTACCTGAAAATCGGCCTCCGGATCGATCTGCGTGTGCCGCCGTTCCCTGGGACTCATATTCTCCGCCCAGGACTTTGCCTCGCTGAATACGGCATACTCGCCCTTGCCCTTATCCTTTGCCTGGCATAGAGCGTGACTGCAGTGCTGGAACAGTGTCTCGCAGTCCCGGCCATACCGCGGAGCCAGCGCAAGGCCCACACTGCACGATATCTCGCGTCCGGGTTCCTGCACCACACTTTTGCAAACCTCCATGAGCTGGCGCACACGGCTGATTACGGTGGACTCCGAGGAAACCGCAGGCATAAAGATCAAGAATGCATCTCCGCCGACGCGGGCAACGACATCGCCGTCCCGAAACATCTTGCTGAAGAGGTTGGCCAACTCCACCAGTATCGCGTCACCGAAAATGTGGCCATACTGATCGTTCACGCCGCGAAAATTGTCCACATCCACCAGCAGCATAGCGGCGTTTTCATTTTCTCCCATGTGGCTGAGGTAATATTCAATACGCTCCTGAGCCGCCGACTTATGATAAAGTCCGGTAAGGCTGTCCCTCCGGGCTTTATCCGCCAGGCCCCCGATCGACCGTTTCTCCACCTCGATATCCGTGATTATGCCGATGACCCGATTGGGCTTTCCGTCGCTGCCAAGCTGTACCGCCATTTTGGCCCGCTGCCAGCGATACTGTCCATCGGCGGCGATCAGTCGGAACTCTGTCTCCTCCCGCAAGGCGCCGTCGCGGATGGCCTGACGTGCCCGCAGAATGTCTTTAACGTCCATGGGATAGATATGGGAGCCTGCCTCCAGTGCCTTACTCAGATCGCTCTGCGGCTGATAGCCGAACTTCAGCTCCCAGTTTCCGGAAACCCAGAAGCGGTCTGAGGCGACGCTCCACTCGAAGACCATGTCCCCCTCCTGCTGAACCGCGACCCGATAGCGCTCCAGACTCTGGCGCAGCTCCTCCTGCACCTGCTTCTGGGCGGTGACGTCGGTCAGGACGCATTGAAAATATTCGTCGCCTCCGGCTTCCCGGCGCAATATACTATTTTCAAGAATCCACACGGTCCGCCCGTCTCCGGTCCCGATGCGGTACTCCAACTGTAGCTCCCGGCCAACTGCCATCTGCCGCTGGCTTTGGGCCAGTACCCGATCCCGATCTACCGGGTCCAGGAGACCGGACATGTGGTTTTGGAAGCGGCTGGCAAGCTCCTCTTCGGTGTATCCCACCAGATTCAAAAAGCCGCGATTCATTTCCGTAATGGTGAGTTTCCGGTCATTCCTGCGCCGCAGCACGGCAGTGGGAATCCGGTCGCAGGAATCACACGGTCCCTTCCGCTGAACGGACGGCTGCCGTTCCGAAGTCTCCGGTTCCCTGTGCCAGACGGTCAGAGCCCTGCAACACCGCGGGTCCTCCGAACCCAGCCGCAGGAACGTATTCCGATACCAGACATATTGGCCGGAGTCTCTGTCCCTGATCCGGTACCGACCGGAAAACTCCAGCGAGCCCTCCATAAAAAAGCGGTCGTAGGCTCCGTCCATAAGCTCCGTCGCATTCGCCTGATCATCCGGGTGGACACAGGTCCGCACGAAGGCCTTTCCCGCATCCTCCACGGTTTTTTTCTGACGAAAGGCGGAAAAGTTATGGTCCGCCTGGTAAAGAAGGTGATATGTCCCGGCGTTCCGATCCAATTCCAATACTGTGGCGTCCAGGTGACGGAGCAGTGCAAACAGCTTTTCCTGACTCTGGGCCGTCCGGGCTTCCTCATAGGCATAGGCAGGCCAGCAAATTTCTGCCTCGCTTCCCTCTTCCGCCGTACGCAGTCCGTCGGTATATTTCCGGGATAGCTCAAAGAATTCCGGCTGCACGCTTTTGAAGCACTCCAAAAGGCCCGGGGAGAATGCGCCGCACTCCCCTTGCAAAATCATATTGTATGCCTCGTTTTGAGGAATTGCCCGCTTATACACCCGGTCGGTAGTCAGCGCATCAAAGCAATCCGCCACCGCCACAACCTGCGCATAGATGGGGATATTGTTCTCCCGCAGACTCTCCGGGTAACCCCCGCCGTCCCACCGCTCATGGTGAAAACGGCAGATGTTGTAAGCATAACTCAGATATTCCGGGTCTCCCATCCGATCGAGACCCGTCAATATCTCACAGCCTCGGAGGGTATGGGTCTTCATTATCTCGAACTCCTCCGGCGTCAACCGGCTGGGTTTATTCAAGACAGCATCCGGAATGGCGATCTTGCCGATGTCGTGGAGGGATGAGGCGCTGGCAATGATCTCAATGGTGTGTCCGTTCATCCCATATTCGGGATGCTCCCGCGCCACCTCCCGGAGTAAAATACTTGTGAAGCCGCGGATACGGCGGATATGCTGTCCGGATTCCAGACTCCGGTGTTCAATGACAGAGGAAAGGCCGTCAATCAACGCGGTGTCGGATTCCCGGATCTGAGCGGCTTGTTCCTCCACCAGATCTTCCAAATGCAGCTTATGCCGGTAGAGTTCCACGGCGTTTTGAATCCGCCGTTTCACCGACCGGGACTCAAAGGGCTTTGTAATAATATCCGAAGCCCCCAGGTCGAAAACTCGGACCTCGCTCTCAGGAGTATGATCGGCGGTAATGACAATGACGGGGATGCGGGACAGCGTCTCATCTGCCGACACCTCCTGCAACACCTCGTAACCGTCCTTCACCGGCATCAGCAAATCCAACAGCACGGCGGCAATCCGTTTCCGGTTTCGCCGCATCAGCGTCAATGCCTGCGCGCCGTCCTCCGCCTCAAGGATCTCATATTCGCCCTCGAACAGTGCACAAAGAATTGTGCGGTTGATCTGCATGTCGTCCACCAGCAGCAGCGTATTGCAGGTCTGCATCGTCGCGCCCTCCCCTCCGTCGGAATAAGGGCGCAGCTGTTTTCTCCGAGGTCCTCCGTCATCTATTCGCCGGACTGCTTGCTCCGGTCGTGCCGGGCGCATCCCCTCCGTTGTTGTCATGCGTCTTCTCCGTTCTCTCTGGTCTTCTGCAAGCGCGAAATGAATCGCCGCCCGCAAGGCAAAAAGCACTCCCCACTCAGCCGGATGGCCGGCCTCCGCCGATATCCGTCTCCTCCCCGTGGGGGCACATATGTATCCTGTCTCTCTGTCTGCTTCGATCCGGCCGCAGTCTGCGGCGAATGCAGAACTTCCCGCTTATTTATACGCCGAGTATACCTAAAATCGTCCAAAAACTGAAAAAACATCCAGCGGCCCGACTCATATTTTACTTCAAAACAGCAGTGTCCGCAAGAGTATGTTTACTCAGTTAACGTAATATTTCGCATCTTTACACGCAAAGAACAGGTAAGTCTGTTTCCCGGTAAAAGAGCACCTTCGGCGCGATGCGCCGAAGGTGCTCTTAGCTGTCGGGTTTTATTCTATAGTCCTCTCCATTTAAACGAGCTTTCTGTATTTTTATGAATGGAAGCCTCTTACCACAGCGTCCGCAGCGCCGGATGAAGACGGCAGAACCTTTCATACAGCGGACCGTAGACCTCTCCGCTGCCGATGCAGGGTGTGTACCTCACACAGGTTTCAAGCCCGCCGAGAGATGCAGTGAACTGCTCGTAGCATGAGATTTTTCCGAGACCCAGCAGTGCCGCCGACGCTACGGTTATGGCCGGCAGCAGCTCTGCGTTCCGGAATACCGCGATCTCACGGCCCAGCACATCCGCCAGAATCTGGCACCAGACCGCCTCCCGTCCTCCTCCGCCGATCAGGGAAACGCTCTCAGGTGCGGCATCCAGCCGCTCCAGCCCCTGACGAATGGAGAATGCGACTCCCTCCAGCGCCGCACGGGCAAGGTCAGCAGAGGTGGTCCGGGGCGTCAGGCCGATGTAGCAGCCCCTGGCATCGGGGTCCAGCACCGGAAACCGCTCCCCCACAAGATACGGCAAAAACAGCGTCCCGCCGCTACCGGGGACACTTTGGGTCAGTAAAACACCCAGAGCGTCAAAATCGGTGGCCTCCCGCCCGGCAAATCCGGCCATGACGCCCGCAATCCAACTGTGGACATTTCCGGCGTTTAAAAACGGGACCACATTGATATAGCGTCCTTCCGGCATGGCGGCCAGATTGAAGACCCCCTCCTGCGTCAAAAGTGGGCTGTTCGACACGGCGGCCACCCAGCCGGAGGTTCCCAAGTTGATGTTGTACTGCCCCGGCACGGAGATGCCGCTGGCAAGCGTGGTGGCTCCGGCGTCTCCCGTCCCGGCAAAGACCGGCGTGCCGGGAAGATACCCGCAGTGTTCTGCCGCCTCCGGCAGAACACTGCCCACTCGCTGGTGGGCGGCAAGGAGCTTTGGAAACAGATCCTGCGATACTCCGGCAGCAGCCAGAAGTTCTCCGCTCCAGCGCTTTTGGAGAATGTCCATGGCGCCCGCCGTGGAAGCGGCGATGACATCCCCGGCGCACACGCCGGTGAGCCGCGCGAGAAGATAATCCTTCGAGCTGATAAGGACGTGACTTGTCCGGGCATAGAGAGCCGGACGGTGCTCTTTCAGCCACAGCAGCTTTGGAAGCGGAAGCGACCCGTCGCAGCGGTTGCCCGTGAGCCGGAGAAACCGCTCCGCACCCACGATCTCCTCGATGCGCTTCGCCTGCTCCCCCGCCCGGCCATCGGCGTACAAAATCGCATTGCATACCGGGTTCAGCGCCTGGTCCAGCGGAATCAGATCCTGCATCTGGCCGCTCATAACGAGGGCTTCGATCTGCGCCGAAGGCACGCTCTTCGTAAATTCCAGCGAGATTTTACGAAAGGTGTCCCACCAGCTTTGGGGGTCTTGCTCCTTTTGGTCCCCCTCAAACAGCGTGGCTATCTCAACGGACAATGCGGCGGCGGGACAGCCCGTCTCATCCACCAAAACGCCTTTTACGGCTGTGGTACCCACGTCGAATGTGGCAATGTACTCCGTTTTTTCATCCCTTTTCATCGTCCATCCTCCCGGCCCAGACGCTGGGCCACCACAGAGAGGACAATGATCGCGCCGGTGATGATATCCTGCATATAGGTGGGCATTTGCAGCATGGTGAGGCCGTTGGCCAACACCCCCAGAATCGCTGCGCCCAGCAATGTCCCCAGCACGTTGGGAACTCCCCGGCGTGAGGCGGTGCAGCCGATGAACACCGCGGCGTAGGACTTGAGAAAATACCCGTCTCCGGCGGTGGTATTGGCGGAGCCCACCCGGGATGCAATCAGCATTCCGGTGGCGCAGGCCATAACCGCACAGAGCACAAAGGCCAAAATTTTGTACTTTTTTACGCGGATGCCCGCGATCCGCGCAGCCTCCTCGCCGCCGCCGATGGCGTAAAACTTTCGGCCTGCGGACGTATGCCGCATCACAAACCAGAAAATCAGCACAAAAGCCACCATCAGGACCGACAGCAGAGGAACGCGGCCCAGTTTGGCGGTACCCAGTGCGGAAAAGCCGTCCGGAATATTTTCAAACACCGTGGCTCCACCGGAAAGGCGGTAGACCATGCCGGAGAGCACCGTACTCATGCCCAGCGTCGTGATAAAGGACAGCGCCCGAAACCGTGCCACTACCCACCCGTTTAGCAGACCCACCACAGCGCTTGCCAGAATGGGCAACGTGAAGCACACAGCCAGCGGCGCTCCCGCCACCGCCATCTGCGCCGCCATCACGCCGCCGAGACTCGCCATTTCGCCAACGGACAGATCGAATTCCCCCACGCTCATCACCACTGTGGCTCCCAGGGAGATGACCACCAGCAAAGAGATCTGCCGGGTGATGTTGATGAAGTTGGTCAGGGTACAGAAGGAGCCGGGGCGGATGGCGCTGAACGCCAGCACGATCGCCAGCAGGGCCAGCACCGTGCCGTAGGACTGCAGCGCGCGGTGCAGGACTTCTTTATTTCGTCTCATCTTTGTCACCTCTCAGGTCTCGTAGCAGCAGGAAAGGACCTGCTGCGCCGTTAGATTTTCATTTTCCCAGCGCCGGATGGTACGTCCCCGCCGCATCACCTGAACGGTATCAGCCACCTCCAGCAGTTCGCCGAGGTCGGAGGACACGAACACCACCCCGCAGCCCTCATCCGCCTTTTGGCGAAGAAGCCTGTGAATCTCGTCCCGAGTCAACACATCCACGGCCTGCGTGGGCTCGTCGCAAAGAAATACCTTTGGCGAGGTCATCATGGCCCGTGCAAACACGGCCTTTTGCTGATTGCCGCCGGACAGCTCCGCGATGCGCTGTCCCATGTCCGCCAACTTGATCTGCAACGCGTTGATCTGAGTCCGAACCGCGGCATCCTCCGCTTTGCGGCGCAGGACGCCGCCGACGGCAAAGCGGTCAATAGATGTGAGGAGAATATTGTCCCGAACATCCAGATTGCCGATCAGGGCCTTGCCCCGCCGATCCTCGCAGATGAGGGCCACGCCGTTTTGAAGGGAGGACGCGGGGGTGGGTCTTGTCTGCGTGACGCCGCTTAGCTCCACCGTTCCGGCGGACATGGGACGATAGCCGTAAACGCACTCCAAAAGCTCCGTTCGCCCACTGCCGCCAAGGCCAAACAGCCCCAGAATCTCGCCGCTCCGGACGCAGAGTTCTCCGCTGAGAACTCTGCCGTCCCGTGAGGTCACATCCCGCGCCGCCAACAGCACGCCTCCAAAATTTCTCCGGCGGGACACGGCCCGGGCCGGAACACTGTCTGTCATCATGGCGATGAGCCGCGCCCGATCCATGCTCTCGGTCTCCACGGTGTCCACCATCGCGCCGTTGCGCAGCACCGTCACCCGGTCCGTCAGTCGAAAAATTTCGTCCAGACGATGGGTAACGTAGAGGATTGCGGTACCTTTTTCCTTCAGTGCCCGTACCACGGAGAAAAGCCGTTCCGCCTCCCGGTCCGTCAGGGCGGCGGTGGGTTCGTCCAGAATCAGCAGCCGGCACTCCCGCATCTGCGCCCGAACGATTTCAAGACACGTCCGCTGCGGCGGTGACAGTTCCGCCGCCGTTTTGCAAAGGTCCAGCTCCAGTCCCAGCGAGTCCGCCACGGACTGCACCCGGACCTCCATGGCCTTCCAGTCAATTTTTCCGTGGCGGGTGGGGTAATCAAGGCCCAGATAGGCGTTTTCAATTCCGTCGAACGTGGGAATCAGCGTCCGGTCCTGATGAATGGCATGGATGCCCAGTGCCTGACTCGCCGCCGGGGAGGTGAGGGAGACAGCCCGCCCGTCCCAGAGGACCGTACCCTCCCGGAGACGGTACACCCCGGTCAGGAGCTTGATGAGGGTTGATTTTCCCGCGCCGTTTTCGCCCACCAACCCCCGAACCTCTCCGGCTTCCAGCCCTAGATTCACGTCCTTCAGCGCCTGAACCCCGCTGAAGTCCTTGGAGATGTGTTTCATTTCCAGCAGCATGGCCGTTCCCTCCCTTCCCTGTGCCTCTTCTCAGCCGGCGTTCTCTTTTGTGATCAGCGTCGCTTCCGCGTACATATCCCCGGGCTGAACGGTCTGCCCCGCGAAAAGCTTGCCCATCTGGTCCACCACAATGTCCACCATGCCCTGGAAGTTCTGCGCCACCGTGGCTTTCAAATTCGTGTCGCCTTTGATTAAAGAGACGGCCTGCTCGTTTCCGTCCACGCCCACGATCAAAATCTCGTCCCGTCCCGCTTCCTGGCAGGCCTGCGTCGCGCCGATGGCGGGTTCGTCCCATCCGCACCAAATCGCAGTGATAGAGCCTTTCTCCGGGTTGGCCGTCAGAAGGTTTTCCACAATATCCTGCGCGTCATTGATGGGCTGCTCGGCGGGGACATGCTGCTCGGTAACAAGGGTGATCCCCTTCTGTGCCGCCAGCAGCTCGTCAAACGCCTCGCACCGCTTTGCCACGCCGGGGTGAGGACGATGGGTCAGCGCCACAACCGTCCCCTTTCCGCCCATCAGGTCGTTAAACAGGTAATTTGTAATCAATTCGCCCATCTGGTGGTTGTCGCTGGTGGCGTTGACCTGCATCCCGTCGATATACCCGCTGTCGCAGCCAAAAACAGGAATTCCCGCGTCGAACGCCTCCTGAAGCTGATTTTTCACCTGAGAGGGGTCCGCGCTGACCAGCACGATGGCGTCGGTCTGGGCCGCCACCACGTCCTCAATGCGGCTGGCCAAAGCGGCAAAGTCGTTGGCAGTATCGATGACGGTCACGCTTGCGCCCGCCGCCTCCAGATCGGTCTGCAGTTCGCCCACCATCTGGTTCGTGGTAACAGAGCTGAGGTATGGAGTCATGACGGAAATCTTTTTGCCCTCCATTGCGCTGGAGACGGAAGAGGACGATGCAAAAGAAGCCGCGGCGGAGGCGGCGCTGCCGGAGGCCGCGGAAGAGGCCGCACCGCTTCCGCCGCAGGCGCAGAGGCTCAGCACCAGAGCCGCCGAGGCAATCAGGCTTAGAATTTGTTTCATGTTCAAGTCCCTCCTATATATAAATGTATCGTTATGCCGAGTGCGTCGCGTCCGCCATGGACTTCACATAGTCCGCGACATAAGGGACCGCGTCCCGTCCGTACTTGGCCACCAGCTTCACGATGGCGCTGCCCACAATGGCTCCGTCGGAAAGAGCGGCCATTTTTTCGGCCTGCTCCGGCGTGGAGATGCCAAAGCCCACCGCACAGGGGCGCTCGCTGTTGGCCCGCACCAGCGCCGCCATGGCGCCGATATCCGTTTTGATCTCACTGCGCACGCCGGTGACTCCCAGAGACGAGACGATGTAGAGAAAGCCGTCTGCCTCCTTTGCGATCATGGCGATGCGGCTTTCGGAAGTAGGTGCGATCATGGAGATCAGGTCCAGTCCGTATTGCCTGCAAGGCGGGGCAAATTCTTCCTTTTCTTCATAGGGGATATCCGGCAGAATCAGGCCGTCGATCCCGATTTCCGCGCAGGTGGAGATGAATGTATCAGCCCCGCCGGAAAAAACCACGTTGGCATAGGTCATAAAAACCATGGGAACCGTGACGGTTTCCCGGAGACGGCGCACCATTTCGAAAATCTTGTCGGTGGTAACGCCTCCAGCCAGCGCCCGGACGTTGGCCGCCTGAATGACGGGACCCTCCGCCGTGGGGTCGGAAAACGGGATGCCCAGCTCGATCAGATCCGCTCCGCTGTCTGCCATCGCTTTCACCAGCTTTTCCGTGGTCTCCAGATCCGGGTCGCCGCAGGTGAGAAACGGAATGAACGCCTTGCCCTTTTCAAAGGCCTTTGCAATGTTACTCATGGATATCCTCCCCTCTGTACCGGGCGATGGAGACGCAGTCCTTGTCTCCCCGGCCCGAAATCGTAATGACGATGATCCGGTCCCCGCTCATCTCCGGAGCAAGCTTCATGGCGTGGGCCACGGCATGGGCGGATTCAATGGCGGGGATAATTCCCTCCGTCCGGCTGAGATACTCAAAGGCGTTCACCGCCTCCTCGTCCGTCACCGGCACGTATTCCGCCCGGCCCAGATCATGAAGGTGGGCGTGCTCCGGGCCGATGCCGGGATAGTCAAGGCCGGCGGAGATGGAATAAACCGGAGCAATCTGGCCGTATTGATCCTGGCAGAAGTAGGACTTCATGCCGTGGAAGATTCCCAGCCGCCCGGTGGCGATAGTGGCGGCGGTCTCGAAGGTATCCACGCCCCGGCCCGCCGCCTCGCAGCCGATCAGGCGGACGGAGGGATCGTCGATGAAGTGATAGAATGAGCCGATGGCGTTGGACCCGCCGCCCACACAGGCCAACACCGCGTCGGGAATCCGCCCCTCCTTTTCCAGCATCTGCGCCTTGATCTCTTTGGAAATCACGCTCTGGAAGTCCCGGACGATGGTGGGAAAGGGATGGGGGCCCATGACGGAGCCAAGGCAGTAATGGGTGTCGGCAATTCGGTTCGTCCACTCCCGAAACGCCTCGGAGACCGCGTCCTTCAGCGTCCCGGTGCCGGAATCCACTGGCACCACCTCCGCGCCCAAAAGACGCATCCGGTAGACATTCAGCGCCTGACGCTTCGTGTCCTCCCGGCCCATGTAGACCACGCACTCCATGCCTATCAGGGCGGCGGCGGTGGCGGTGGCCACGCCGTGCTGCCCCGCGCCGGTCTCGGCGATCAGGCGGGTCTTTCCCATCCTTTTTGCCAGCAGCGCCTGCCCCAGCACGTTGTTGATCTTGTGAGCGCCGGTGTGGTTCAGGTCTTCCCGTTTGAGATAGATCTTCGCGCCGCCCAAGTCCTTGGTCATTTTCGCCGCATAGTACAATCGACTGGGCCGTCCCGCATAGTCGTTCAGCAGCGCCGTCAGTTCGCTTTGAAAATCCGGGTCGGCGCGACAGCGGTCATAGGCCTTCTCCAGCTCGATCACCGCATTCATCAGTGTCTCGGGAATGTACTGCCCGCCGTGGACGCCGAAGCGTCCCTTTTCGTTGGTCATGTCAATGCCTCCTTCTTCCCTTTCGGGCAACAAAAAAACCGTCCTCGATGAATGATCTTCATCAAGGACGGTATAAAACCGCGGTGCCACCTTGTTTCACGGCCAAAAAGGCCGCGCGCTCAGCAGAGTACCAACATACTCCCGGCCGGATAACGTCAGCCTTCGACGTCGCAAGCTACTGGCGGAGAAGCTCTCCGTTTTTGCCGCGCCCTCAGTGACCCATTATGACTGTCTGCATTGCGGCCCGGCTCTCATCACCCCGGACTCTCTGGACGCGCACGGCGGTCTTTACTTTCACTTCAGCGGTTTAACAGGATATTTTGTTGTTGGGTCGTATCTTACGCCCATCTTTCTGCATTGTCAAGTACAGATTGTACAAATAATTTCAATTTTTTTGCAGACCTTTTCACAAATCTTCATCCGTATTTCTCTCGCGGACAGCAGGGTGCTTTTTTCTTCGGCTGGTAAAAACGCAGGCTGGGGAAGGGGCGTTTTGTCCCCTCCCCGACGGCGTCAGCCTCCCAAATACGCCTTCTTGATGGCGGGCGAAGCCAGCAGCTCCCCGCTGGAGCCGGCGGTGACGATTTTGCCGGTTTCCAGCACATAGCCTCGGTCGGCAATCGACAGCGCCATCTGAGCGTTCTGCTCCACCAGCAAAATGGTGGTTCCGGCCTTGTGCAGTTTTTGGATGATTTCGAAAATCTGCTCTACCAAAATGGGTGCAAGCCCCATGGATGGTTCGTCCAGCATCAAAAGTTTCGGATGGCTCATCAGCGCCCGTCCCATGGCCAGCATCTGCTGCTCGCCGCCGGAGAGGGTTCCGGCCACCTGCCGCCGCCGCTCCTTTAAGCGGGGGAACTGCCCATAGACCATCTCCAGATCCGGGGGAATGCCCGCGTTGCCCTTCGTATAGGCTCCCATCTCCAGGTTTTCCTGAACGGCCATCTGCAAAAAAACCCGCCGTCCCTCAGGCACCAGAGCCATGCCCCGGGAGACAACCTTATGAGGCGGAACTTTGCTCAGATCCTCACCCATGAATGTGACCGATCCGCTCTTGCTTCGCAGCAAGCCGGAGATGGTATTCAACGTGGTGGATTTCCCCGCGCCGTTGGCACCGATCAAAGTGACGATCTCCCCCTCATTCACATCGAAGGAGACACCCTTAACAGCGTGAATACTGCCATATGAGACATTCAGATTTTCCACAGATAAAATGACGCTCATACGCTTACGCCTCCTTCTTCTTGCCGAGGTACGCCTCGATCACGGTGGGGTTGGACTGAATATCCTCCGGGCTGCCCTTGGCGATAATCTGTCCGAAGTTCAGCACGCAGATTCCCTCGCAGATGTTCATCACCAGCTTCATGTCGTGCTCGATCAGCAAAACCGCGATCTGGAACGTATCCCGGATTTTCCGTATGTTCTCCATCAGCTCCGCCGTCTCCGAGGGGTTCATGCCCGCCGCCGGCTCGTCCAACAGTAAAAGTCCGGGATTCGTCGCCAGCGCCCGGACAATCTCCAGACGGCGCTGTGCGCCGTATGGCAAAGAGCCGGCCCTGGCGCTGGCCATGTCCTGCATATCAAAGATGCTCAAAAGCTCCATGGCCCGCTCGTGGGCCACCCGCTCCTCTTTCCAGAAGCCCGGCAGACGAAAAATGCCGCTCCACATGTTGTAGTGCATGGCATTGTTCATTCCCACCTTCACGTTATCCTCCACTGAGAGATTCGTAAACAGGCGGATATTTTGGAAAGTACGGGCAACACCCGCCCGATTCACTTGGATGGTGTTCATGCCATGGGTATCCTTGCCGTCCAGTAAAATCGTCCCTTTGGTGGGCTGATAAACCTTGGTCAGCAAATTGAAAACGGTGGTCTTTCCGGCGCCGTTGGGGCCGATGAGTCCGGCGATTTCCGTGCGTCCGATGGTGAGGTTGAAGTTTTCGACGGCCTTCAGTCCGCCGAAGGTGACGCCCAGATTGATGCACTCCAGAATCGGGCTCTTATCCGCGTCCCGGTCGGGGATCATGGCCCCGGACGGGATGGGAACCAGTTTGGAAAACATGTCAGACGGCCTCCTTTCGGGCGGAACTTCCAAATTTGAAGCGGGCGAAAAGCGCCTTGCAGGCCGGGTTATTGGTGAACAGCATCACCAGAATCAGCACGATGGCGTACACCAGCATCCGATAGTCCGCGAACTGCCGCAGCAGCTCCGGAAGGACCGTCAGCGCGGCGGCGGCGATGATGGAGCCGCGGATATTGCCCATGCCGCCCAGCACCACGAACACCAGTATCAGGATGGAGGTATTGAAGTCAAACTTTTTCGCAAGAATGGAGGAAAAGTTCATGGCGTACAGTCCCCCCGCCAAACCCGCCAGTACGGCGGAGGTGACAAAAGCCATCATTTTGTACCTGGTCGGGGAAATACCCACGGACTCGGCCGCAATCCGGTTGTCCCGCAGGGCCATGACCGCCCGTCCCGACCGGCTGTGAACAAAGTTCAAAACCACCGCCAGCGTCAGCATCATGAGAATGAATCCAGCTGTGAGGGTAGAGAGCTTCGGGATACCCACTGCGCCCATGGGACCCTGCAGCAGCATTTTGCCGTCCGCTGCCAACCCAAGGGCGGCGGCGTCCTTCATCCCGAAGTGAATACCCGCGCCATCCAGACCAACGTATACGCAGTTGATGATATTTTTGATGATCTCGCCGAAAGCAAGGGTCACGATGGCCAGGTAATCGCCCTGAAGCCGCAGTACCGGCACCACCACGATCAGACTGACCAGACCCGCGGCCACGCCGCCCACTGCCATGGATGCCGCCAGCCGCACCGGGCCGGCAACCGTACTTCCAAGAGCGGCCGCCGCGATGACGGCGGTAAACGCGCCCACGCTCATAAAGCCCGCGTGGCCCAGGCTCAGCTCACCCATGATGCCAACCGTCAGATTCAGCGACACCGCCATAACGACATACGCGCAGATGGGGACCAGCATCCCCTTTAGCGAGGACGTCAAAAGCCCGCCGGAGAGCAGCGCCTCCATAACGGCGTAAGCCACGATTACCATTCCATAGGTGATGAAGCTGGAGCGAGTGGAGGAAGCCATGCGTTTTAATTTCGTTGCCATCCTTCTCACCTCACACTTTCTCGCGGACCAGTCTGCCAAGAAGCCCGGAGGGCTTCACCAGCAGCACCAGGATCAGCACCGTAAACACAATGGCATCGGATAGCTGGGTGGAGACATAGGCCCGGGCAAAAATCTCGATCACACCAAGCAGCAGCCCACCCAGCAAAGCTCCGGGAATGGAGCCGATGCCGCCGAATACGGCCGCGGTAAACGCCTTGATGCCGGGCATGGAGCCGGTGGTGGGCATCAGCGTGGGATAGGTGGAACACAGCAGAACTCCTGCGATGGCCGCCAAACCCGAGCCGATGGCAAAGGTCATGGAGATGGTAAAATTCACGTCGATTCCCATGAGCTGTGCCGCCCCCTTATCCTCAGACACCGCCCGCATGGCCTTACCCATTTTGGTGTGGCCGGTAAACATGGTCAGCACCAGCATAATCACGAGACACGCGGCCACCGTGATCATTGCCACATAGGTGATGTTGAGCTGACCGCCGAACAGGGCCACGCCGCTTTTTCCCGAAAAGTTGAAGAAGGTGGGAAACACCTTGGGGTCGGAGCCCCACAGCAGCAGCGCCGCATTCTGGAGGAAATAGCTCACGCCGATGGCTGTGATCAGCACAGCCAGAGAGGGCGCGGAGCGCAGCGGCTTGTACGCCAGCCGCTCCACCACAATGCCCAGCACCGTGCAGCCCACAATCGCCAGAAGCACGGCGGGCAGCGGACTCCAGCCCAGGTAGGCGGTGGTGCAAAAGCACAGATACCCGCCCACCATAATGACGTCACCGTGGGCAAAATTCAGCATTTTGGCGATACCGTAGACCATGGTGTAACCCAATGCAATGATGGCATATATGCTGCCCAGGCTGATGCCGCTGATCAAATTGGAGAGGATTGTCATAGCAAGAGACACCTGCTTTCACAAATTTGAGTGTTCGTACCAGAAGGACCCGGCCTGCCGCGGCGGGCCGGGTCCTGCCGGCATGAACAACGGGAACCGGGAGGCCGATTGCGGCCTCCCAGTCCCGATGGGCTGGGGAAATGAGGAATCACATGGTGGTATAAGCGCCGTTTTCAACCTTCACAACCATGGGAGCCTTGGAAACCTCGCCGTTGGTGCCCCAGGTCATCCCCTTGCCGGTCAGACCGTCCACGCTGAAGTCGGAGGCGGTAAAGGCGGCGATCATGGCCTCGCAGGTATCCTCATGACTCATGTCTGCGGTGATACCGGCCTTTTCACAGGCGGCATTTATGGCGTAGATGCAGTCATAGCCGTCGGCGGCAAACTGGTTGGGGGTCTCGCCGTAGGCCGCCTTATACTTGTCCACAAAGTCGGCTGCGCTGGCGTCGGAGGCATTGAACGGGGTCATGAGCATCAGGCCCTCGGCAAGGGAGGTGTCAAAGCCCTCCATGGACAAAATGCCGTCCATGCCGTCGCCGCCGAAGAAGATGGGAGAATAATCCATGCTCTTGGCCTGATTCAAAACCAGAGAGGCGGGCGTGTAATAGATGGGCATGAACACCAGCTCCGCACCGTTGTTCTTCGCGTCGGAGAGCTGGACGGAGAAATCCGTGTTGGTGTCGTCGGGGAACGTGGTGTTGGAGACCACTTCCAGGCCCTTTGCCGCTGCCTCGTTGGCAAAAGCGGTGGCAATGCCGGTGGAATAGGCGTCGCCGTTGTTATAGAGAACGGCCACCTTCTTGGCAAGGCCCTTATCCGCCACATAGTCGGCGGCGGTAGTGCCCTGACCGGGATCGGTGAAGCAAACCTGGAACACGTTGTCCTTGCCCGCAGTCACATCGGTGGAGGAAGCGGAGGGCGTCAGCTGGAAGTACCGGTCGGTATTGGTCTCAGCCGCCACATTGACGCAGGAGCCGGTGGTGGTGCAGCCGTAAACAATCTGCATACCCCAGTCCTGAAGCGTGTGATAGGCGTTGACGCCCTTTTCGGCGTCGGCCTCATCATCTTGAAAATTCAGTTCAAATTGCAGGCCGCCCTTGGCGTTGATCTCGTCTACGGCAATCTGCGCGCCGTTGCGGGTGGCGATGCCGTATGCGGCGGCTCCGCCGGTGAGGGGGCCGATGCCGCCGATCTTGATGGCGGCGGCAGTCGCGGCGGCGGAACCGGAGGCGCTGCCGCCGGACGCTGCGGGAGCGGAGGATGCGCCGCTGCTTCCGCAGCCGGCGAGAGTCGCCATCATGGCGGCGGCAAGAACAAAGCTGCAAACATTTTTCTTTTTCATCGTATAAATCTCCTTCAAATTTTTTGGTCCTGTGGCGGGGGTTGGATCGGCGGCCGTCCGGTCCGTATTCCCGCAGATGGAAGCCCAATCTATACAAAAAAGCGGCTGCACTCCAAGAGCGCAGCCGCTTTTCGTATCCTGAATCACGCGGTTTGACGTCTCCTGTGCCTATTCACTTCTTCCAAAACCAGCAGAACTACCAGTACCAGTACCAGCAGAACAGACAGGCCCAGTACCAGTACCAGCGTAATGGTAATGAGGGTAATGCTAATGAGCGCAATAATAATGGACGCCGCAATTACGGCGTCCAGAATCAGAGCGATGGCATTGTTGGAAGCAAAATTTGCGCAGGTGAAAGGAGCCTCTGCGTGGTTTGCAGACGCGGTCATATTCGTATGGAAGCAATTCGTAAAGGTCATAACCGTCAGGCTCCTTCCTGTAAAATTTATATTCCCGAAAATTCAAATCCCGTATGGATTGGTCTTATTGTAGCGGCGAAGAAGCGGAAAGTCAACCGCCAAAGCAGCGGCAATTTTCATAAATTCATCCTGAAAAGTCTCCGATAACACAGCGTATTTTACAAAATACGCAATTTTTATTGAAAATTTGTCAGACCTCGGAATCGTTGTCTGCCGAGTGGAGTCCTTTCATTTTTAGTTTTTAAATGCGTCTTGACCTCTTCAATTTTGGGAAAGTACAGCTTGCTAGACCTATCCGTCTGATATATAATTTATAGATGCATATGATATACTTCACCAGCCGATTTGGTCTGGAGTTATATGAAGGCTGTCTGCGCTGGTGCGTGGAATCGAAAAACTACGGAAAGAAGGATTTGAGAAAGAATCATGAAAACACTGATCGTCTACTATTCGTTTGAGGGCAACACCCGATACGCAGCCCGGCTCCTTGCCGAAAAGCTGGACGCCGAGACACTGGAACTGGAACCGGTGAAGGACTATCCCCGTGGAAAAGCAAGCAAATTTGTGTTCGGCGGCGCGGCAGCCTCCTTTTCGGCCACACCGGAGTTGAAGCCCTATGTGTGCCAGCCGGAAAAATATGACCTCGTCATTTTGGGTTCTCCCGTCTGGGCCAGCCGGGTCGCTCCCCCGATGAATACATTTTTGAAATCCATCGATCTGCGGCAAAGCCGCGTTGCCGCCTTCGCATGCTGTGCCGGCGGAAGCACGGAACGGCTATTCGCCGCGCTGGAGAAACAGGTTGGCACGCTGACGGAAAGGGCCAGTTTTCTCAACCCGGCTTCTCACCAAGAAGCCGCGGAAAAAGAGGCCGCGCGGTTCGCAGCGGCACTTCTCCATGCATAAGGCGGCACGGTCATCCCTCATTCCCGTTCAGACTCCGACCTCTTGATACAGCCCAAAAGCAGCGCCCCCTGTCAGCCGGAACCCGGCGGGCAGGGGGCGCTTTGTCCGCGGGATCCTCAGTCCGCCACGGTGGGGACGGCGTCCTCCGGAATCGGACAGCTATACCCCCGCGCGGTCCGCTCAAGAAATTCCGCCTTTGCCGACTCCAGAGTCTCCGGACTGTTCATAAGATCGATGGCCGCCGCGCACAATACCTTTCCGGCGTGGATCGCCGCCTTGTGGCCGATAGACGTTCGGTCGCAGGATACATTCTGCCAGCTGTGGCCCGGGCATCCGTTGGGCCAGGACGCCACATGAATCTGCGCCGTGGGGCACTCCCAGCTGACGTCCCCCACGTCGGTGGAACCGGGCTTGAACGCCTCCCCCTGATAAAGAGGCAGGAGAAAATCATTCATGGCGCGGCCGTTTTCGCTACGCAGAGTTTTCACGCGCACGGCATATTCCGAATCGTAATCACATCCGATCCCCGGCAGGGTATCCGCCCCCTCATAGGTTCCGGCGAGACCGTCGGCAAAGGTCAACTCCTCCTCCGTGTGGGTAGGGACGCCCAGCTCCGTGAAATTCTCATGGAGCAGCTTTTCCAGCGTGTGGTTGGTAACCGTGTCGGCGAGGCCGTCGATAAATTTCCGCTCAAAAGCGGTGTCGGTCATGAGAGCGGCGCCCTGAGCGATCCGATCCACCCGTTTTTGAAGCTCCACCGCCTCGGATACATGGTTGGAGCGGACCATGTACAAAACCGTTGCCCGGGGCTGGACCACGTTGGGGCTGCGGCCGCCCGCATCGGTGATGGCATAATGGATGCGGGCCTTGTCGCTCATGTGCTCCCGCAGGAACTGAACGCCGATGTTCATCAGCTCCACCGCGTCCAGGGCGCTGCGCCCCCGCTCCGGGCTTCCCGCGGCGTGAGACGCCACGCCGGTAAAGTGATACTGCACCTGGATGCAGGAGTTGGAGGACCCGGTGGCCACCTCGTTGCGGTCCTCCGGGTGCCAGGTCAGGGCAGCGTCCAGGTCGCGCCAGAGTTGGTCACGGGCCATAAACGCCTTTGCCGCGCCGCCCTCCTCGCCGGGACAGCCATACAAGACCACGGTACCGGGGCGCTTGGTGTTCTCCAGATATGCCTTTACCCCTATGGCCGCGGCCATGGCCCCCGCGCCCAGCAGATTGTGTCCGCAGCCGTGTCCGCAGCCGCCGGGAACAACCTCCTCGCGTTTCAGGCTTCCGCCCTTTTGCGAGAGGCTGGAGAGTGCGTCGTACTCCGCCAGAATGCCGATCACGGGACGGCCCGTACCAAAACTGGCGGAAAAGGCCGTGGGGATGTTGCAGATTCCCCTCTCCACCGTGAAGCCCTCGTTTTTCAAGATTTCGCAATACAATGCGGCGGACTGCTCCTCCTGTAGGGCCAGCTCCGCAAACCCCCAGATGGAATCCGCCGTCCGGACAATCAGGTCCGCCTTTTCCTCAATGGCAGCCACTGCCGCCAGTTTTTCCTCGGTCATAGTCCTGTACTCCTTTTCTTTGCTTCGCCAATGTGCCGGTCTGCGCCTGCCGTGGCTGATGCCGGAGCAAACGCCGCCGCACGTAATACAGCTTGTTTATTTTACCGCTCATTCAGCCGCCCTGCAAGAGCGATGCTCTATTTTTTTGCCGGTCGTCCTCCGGACTGCGGACACGTGGTACATTCCGGGCTTTGTTCGCTTGCGCGGTCGCCGCTATTTCCGAATTTTCTTTTAAAAGATCGGAACTTTTTTCCAGCGCCTACGTCTATCTCCAATGAAAGCGGAACGGACCGATTTCTGCGTTCCGCGGTGAAAACGAGAAAAGGAGAATCATTATGAATCTGAAACGAAGATGCCTGTCTCTGGCGCTGAGTTTTCTGCTGGCGGTCAGCCTATGCGTACCCGCGCTGGCGGCGGACACCGCCATGGATCAGGAGCTGACGGAGGTGACACTGGCCGTAAAAAAAGCGGTGGACGTCTCTGACAGCTATACGGAATTCAACGGGACGGTACAGGACATGGGCGCGCTGCGCTACTGGTCCCTGAGCTGGTCCAGCGACGAGGGCAGCTATCTCAACATTCTGGCCTCCTCGGCGGGCAAGGTCATGCAGTACAGCGTCAATCGGGGCGGCGTCATGCCGCTGTCCTCGGGCGGATACGCTCCCACTCTGGCAAAGGTCACGGCAGCGCAGGCAGCCAAAACCGCCGGCGCATTTTTGAACAGGGTGCTGTCCAGCGGCGAGACCGCCGCGCTGACGGCGGACAGCACTGTCTCGCCTCTGTACGATTCCAGCGCAGATTTTTCGTTCTCCGCGCAGCTGAAGCTGGGCGGCGTGCCCTCCCCCATCCATGTACAGGTTCAGGTCGATTCCACGGACGGCACCGTAACCTATTTCAGCCGCGACGACGTCTATGAGGCCCGCGTGGGTACGCTGCCGTCTGCCTCCCCGAAGGTAACCGCCGCCGCCGCGGGTTTCTCCCTATCCTCCGCTGTGAAGCTGGAGCTTCAGTATGTGGACGCGGAGGACGGTAAAGCCGCCGTGCTGCGCTACGTACCCCTCTCCGCGGACGACCTCTATGTGGATGCCCAAACCGGTACGGTGGTGGACCTGACCAGCGTGTGGAACGGTCTGAACGCCGCGGCGGGAGGCATCGGAAACGGCGTCCCCAGCGTCACCGCCGCACGCGGCGAGGATGGCAAAGCCGACGGCGGGCTGAGCGACGCCGAGCAGGCCGCCATTCAAAAACTTCAGGGCGTACTCTCCAAGGCTGCGCTGGACGCCGCCGTCCGCAAGGTGACGGCGCTGGGGCTGAGTTCTTATACCCTCTCCTCCGCCAGTTACAGTCAGGACCCGGACACGGACGACGTGGTCTGCACCCTCTGGTACAAGCGTACACCGGCGTTCAGTGAATTAAAGGACGTGAGCCAGAACGACTACCGCAAGGGTAGTTTTGAGCAGTTCAAATCCCTGACAGTCAACGCCAAAACCGGCGCACTGCTCAGCGGCTGGGGATACCGTCCCTCTTATATGAAAGACGTGCAGGCCGACCGCGCTCGGCTTCAAGGCACAGCGGACGCCTTCTTAAAGCTGTACTGTCCGGATTACGTCTCCCACGTGGCTCTGTACGGAGGCGAGGACGGCGAGTTCCGGTACGACCGACAGGAAAACGGATACTTCTATCACAACAACGGCGTGGACATTACCGTCGATCCCGCAGACGGCTCGGTGATCTGCTTCAGCAACAGCTGGAACAAAGATCTGAAATTCCAGTCTGCCGACGGTGTGGTGGGTGAAAAGGCGGCTCTGGCCACCTACTGCGGCGCTTACGCCGCCAAACTCCAATACATTGCCTATCCCGTGTCCGTGGACACAGCCATCCCGGTGTGGAAGATCTATGCCGACGCCTGCGGCTCCGTGGCTTACCGCTATGTATTGGGCTATACCTATGAGGTAGACGGCAAGGCGATCCTTGGCGTGGATGCCAAGACCGGAAAGCTGGTGCGGGAGGAGCCGGAGGGTGTCTCCGCTGCGTACTCTGACATTTCCGCCAGTTATGCCAAAGCTCAGATTCAAGCGTTGGCGGACGCCGGCATCCGATTCAGTGACAGCGCCAAATTTCAACCCGCCGCGAAGCTGACCCAACGGGATTTGCTGGTACTGCTGCTCAACTCCTGCGGATACAGCTTCGATACGGAAGATCGCGCCGACGGCACGCTGGATCAGCTCTATGAGGCCGCGTGGAACGAGGGTTTTCTCCCCCGGGGCACACGCAGTCCGGAGCATGCCGTGACGCGGCTGGAACTGGTGAAGGCCCTTGTGAGCGCCTCACCCTACTCCCAGGCGGCACAGCTCAAGGGCATCTTCGTCACCTCCTTCCGGGATGCCTCTCAGGTCTCCGCCGACGACCTCGGCTATCTGGCCATCGCGCAGGGGCTGGGCATCATCAGCGGCAAAAAAGGGAGATTCTATCCCGCCAGGACAGCCACGCGGCAGGAGGCCGCGATGGTTCTGTATAATTACATGAGCCGCTGAGCCGCCCGTCTTTCAGGCCGGACCGGAGCAGACTTTGTGCCGCAGCGACGCTGCTCTGCCTTTTAAAAACGGCTCTTGATCTTAATCAAAAACCCCGGGGACGTGAACGTCTCCGGGGTTTCTCCGTATTTCTGAAACCGCTGCGTTTGCAGTGCACCCGACAGACAATGCTGCCCGAAGATGCGTATTCTTACCGTTTACAGAACCTTGCTCAAAAAGTCCTGAAGCCGGGGGTTTTCAGGGTGGTCGAAAATATCGTCGGGACTTCCCTGCTCCAGCAGCTTTCCGTCCGCCATGAACAGAACCCGGTTACCTACCTCTCGGGCAAAGCCCATCTCGTGGGTGACAACCACCATGGTCATGCCCTCCCGGGCCAGCTCCTTCATCACGTCCAGCACCTCGCCCACCATTTCGGGGTCCAGAGCGGAGGTAGGTTCGTCAAACAGCATGACCTGCGGCTCCATGGCAAGCGCCCGCACAATGGCGACCCGCTGCTTCTGCCCGCCGGAAAGTTGGATGGGATAGGCCCCCGCCCGGTCCTTCAGCCCGACGCGATCCAGCAAAGCCAGAGCCTTTTCCTCAGCGGCGGCCTTATCCATATGCCGGACCTTCATGGGAGCCAGCGTCATATTATCCAGAATTGTCTTATGGGGGAACAGATTGAAGTGCTGAAATACCATGCCCATCTTCTGACGGTGCTGATCGATGTTCAGCTTCACCGTCCTTCCGTCCTCGGTCTTCGCCCTGACTTTGGTGATATCCACACCGTCAAAGACGATGGAGCCCTCCGTTGGCTCCTCCAGCAGATTCAGACTGCGAAGGAACGTGGACTTTCCGGAGCCGGAGGGACCGATGACCACCATCACGTCGCCCCGGTTAATATCCACCGACACGTCGTCCAGCGCCTTGATCGCGCCTCGGTTGTAGTATTTTTTCAGTCCGGTAACCCGGATCAGACTATCGCCTGTCGCCACGGCTCATCCTCCTCTCGAAGTACGCAATGATCTTACTGGTGGGGAAGGTCAGGCAGAAATACATGACCGTGGCCACAATCAGCGGCTCCGCCATGATGTACAGCGCACCCTTGGTGGCGTTGACGGCGGACATAATATCCTGCACACCGATGGTATATGTAATGGCGGATTCCTTGATGATGGTAACAAATTCGTTCGCAATGGCAGGCAGCGTATTCTTGATAGCCTGGGGCAGCACGACGTAGCGCATATTCTGCCCCTGCGTCAGTCCCAGAGAGCGCGCCGCCTCGGTCTGGCCCCCGTCGATAGACTGGATACCGGCACGAACGATCTCGGAGAGGTATGCGCCGGAGTTCAGCGCCAGCGCCACCACGCCGGGAATGAACCGCTCCAGACGGATGAATCCCAGCACCGTCACCTTCGGCAGGTCGATCACGGCCTTATCAAACAGCAGATAGTATACCAGCCAGAGCTGCACCAGCATAGGCGTGGCGCGGAAGACTTCCACATAGACGGTGGCAATAAAGCTGACGGGATTAAACCGGCTCAGTGCAAACGCAAACCCCTGCTCCCGCAGATGGCCCTCCCTGTCCACAGCCAGGAAGTGGAACGGTCTGAGATTGGACAGGCGCATGATTGCCAGCAGCAGCGCAAGGAAAAAGCCGAACAGCACCGTCAATGCGGAGAGCAGAATGGTAATCACCATGCCCTGCTTAAAGAGGTCGGCATACTGCGCAACCATTTGGAAGTGTTCCGCGGTTATCAAGTCGCTCATGAAATGGCTCCTTTCAATTCAGGTCAGGGGCTTGGAAACAGGCCAATTCCTCCCCGAAAAAACGGGGAGGAATTGAGCAGAATTCAGGTTTTGACCGCTCAACCGGCCTTAGAGGCAGAAGCGGCGGAGGAAGTAGCGGCGGAGGAGGTAGCGGAGGAAGAAGCAGCGGCATCCGTCTTTACGTTGCCGTTCTCATCCAGCAGACCCTCGTACTTGTTGCCGGAAGCCTGCTCATTGGCGTCAGCCACAAACTTCTCCAGAGAACCGTCAGCCTTAGCGGCGGCAATCGCGGCGTTGACAGCCGCCATCAGCGGAGCATTGCCCTTCTGCACGCCGATGGCGGAACCCTCCACATCATAGGGAACATCCATCACAAGCTCCAGATCGGGGTAATTTATCTGATAGCTCGTAGCCACAGCGGTCTCAATATAAGCGGCATCCAGCTTGCCGGACAGCAGCTCTGCAATAATGTCGGTGACCTTTGCCAGCTGAATAATGCTGGCGTTGGGGGAATCTTTCTGGGCAAGGTCGGCCTGAATGGAACCGGTCTGGGCGCCCACGGATACGTTGGGGTTGTTAATCGCCTCAAAGGAGTTGTACTTGTCGGCATTGGCTTTCACCGTCACCAGAGACTGCCCGCCGGTATAATAGATGTCGGAAAAATCCATGGCGTTGGCACGGGAGGGGTCGGGAGAGAGGCCGGCCATGCCCAGATCCACATTTTTCATGCCCACTTCCATAATCACGCCGTCAAAATCCATGGGGACGGGGTCCAGTTCAAGGCCCATGTAATCCGCTATGTACTGAGCCAGAGCCATATCGAAGCCAGCCAGCTGGGGCTTTCCGTCGTCGCCGATGGCATAAAACTCATAGGGTGCGAAATCGGGGGAGGTAGCTACAGTCAGCTTGCCGGGAGCCACGGTCTCGATGGTGGCCCCCGCAGCGCCGCTGCCGGAGGCCGAACCGCTACCGGAGGCGGCAGAGCCGGAGGACGCGGCTCCGCTGCTGCCGCAGGAGGCCAGGGACAGAGCCATTGCCAGACTCAGCGCAAGCGCAAAAAACTTTTTCATAATGATCTCATCCTTTTCCAAAAATGTGCTCACCCGCAGATGCGGGCCCTATTCATTCTTTTCCACAGAAGGGAGGCCCCTTCTTCTGAAACTTGCTATACCTTATCACGCCGGAAGCAAAATGTCAATACTTTTCCATAAAAAATGAATAATTATTTGTTTAAGGCTATTTTACCGCAAAAATAACCAGCAGTTTACTCTATAAATCAGGTACTAAATTGTGTATTTTAACAACACCCGCTTTGTATTAGGCGTAAATTTATGCATGCATATCCTCGAAAAATGCATAAATTTCACAATACATTCATTCACAGTTTTTACATTGAACGGGCCAGCCTTTGCCGCGTCCACTCTCCGTCTTTCCAAAACTGACCTCGCGGGGCAGACCGCTCCCGGCAGAAAAGGCGGGCCGACCGATCGCCGTCAACCCCTGCCCTCAACTGTCGTGGATCTCCCTTTTAAATTTTCGGAGGAAATCCATGCTCTCCCGCAGACTTCTTTCCCCGAATCAGCTCCATCGCCTCCGACGTTATCTCCTTATGCAGAATGGCGGTGGGACGGCCGAGAAAATATCCCTGCATCAGATCCACTCCCAAATCGATCACCGTCTCCAGTTCCCGGGGCGTCTCCACTCCCTCGGCAATCACCTTCATGTTCCGCTGATGGGCATAGGCCACCAGATTAGAGACAATTTCCTGACGATCCCGGCTGGCATCAATGCTTCGAATAATGGAAATGTCAATTTTTGTAAAAGCAGGAGCTAACTCCAGCAGATTCTTCTCGCTGCTATAGCCGCTGCCGTAATCATCCAACGCAAACATGCCGGAAAATCCCGGAGCCTCCCGTTTGGCGCGGGTACACGCATTGTCCATGTCTTCAGACTCCAAAATCTCCGTGACAATGCGGGGCTGAAGCGTGGAAAAAAGCCGGTGAAATTCCTCCGCGCGCCGGGGCGTCATGGCCTGGCTTGCGATGGAATTGACAAACAGCAGCGCGTCCGGTACGGCCTGCCCCTGATCCAGCAGATTCTGAAAAATCTCCGCAGACTTGAACCACGTCAGCCGCTCAATATCATTCAGGCGTCCCTCCCTCCGGGCAATGTTCAGGATCTGCTCCGGACCCTTCAGCGTGGTGGCATCCACCCGCATCAACGCTTCATAGGCCATAATTTTGCCGGTATGGGCGTCGGCAATCGGCTGAAAATGGTAAGTAAGCCGTCCCTCGTCCAGTATCCTATGAAATTCCTGACGGCACTCGGAAGAATCGTTGGCCTGTTGATATTGCTCCAGATCAAACTCTATCACATTGTTTTTTCGTGCGTGTTTGACCTGATACATGGCAAAATCGGCATACTTCATCAATTCTCCGATGCCGCAGCTGTCGAGGGGATACCAAGCAACGCCGCCTGAAATGCTGAGATACTGCGGCAATCCATCCGGCAGGATGATGAATTCCTGCCGCACGGCATCCACAAGCTGGCCGATCTTGCTCCGAATCTCGCTCTGACCTGAATACCCATAAAAGAGTAAGAAAAATTCATCACCGGACTGCCGCGCCACCAGTGTTCCCGTTGGGGCTGCGTGCAGAAAACACTGGCCTGCACAGCGAATGTACTGATCCCCGGAATCATGGCCGAAGCGGTCGTTGATGCCCTTCAGATTATCCAGGTCGATCATCAGCAGCGCCGCCGTCCCAAGCTGCTCCGGAGACAGGAACAGATCGTCAGCCATACGGCAGAATGCCCGTCGGTTGTAAATGCCGGTCAACAGGTCATAGTCCCGCTCGTGTTCAATCCGCAGTCGCTCCAATGTGGCCGCAGTGGCATTTTCCGCCAGGCCCACCAGACAGCCGCCGTCCCGCCGGATGCTTACACGGATATAGCGCACGCTGTCTCCTTCCTTGATCTTGTACAGACGTGAATCCCTCTTTGCACTCCTGGAAATCAAATTTGAATCCAATTGTTCCAGCAGCCGTCCGAATTGCTGCTGGGTTATCCCGGCTACATCCACATCCTTAATCCCCAGCATTGGGAAGAAATTTTCCGTGACGAACATGGATTCGTTGTCGCGGTACTCGAACCCGCCAAGTTCGACGCTTGCCATATCAATAATCCGCAGCATCTTGGTTGAGGATTCCATCACGCTGCGGCTGAGGGAGAAAATGGCTTTGGAAAACTGGTCAATCTCACTGATCCCCGTAGCCGGCAGATCTGGGATCCCGGTGTGACTTTTTTGGGCTTCGGCCACCCGATCAGCGAGAGTCTTGATAGGATCCGCCAGACTGCGGCTGATAAAAGCGCTGCCTAAAGCTCCAAAGAGAATTGTCACCAGCGCGATGGCAGTCAGGAGGGTACGCACGTAATCGGAGAAGTAGTACAAGTCCTTCTCCGCCGCCGCGCCGATCAGCACCCATTCCGCCCCTGAGAAGGGGGCGTTGTTGCTGTACAGGCGCAGTGGTTTCATGGCGGCGCAGTACTTTCGCCCGTCCGATTCAAAGCTTACACTGCCATCGCTGCGCGTCTCAACCGTCAGCGTCTCCGGCATCCGGTCAGAAAACACGCCATCGGCCAGCACGGGCTTGCAGACGCCGTCACGGCAGGTCGCAAGAATATAGGAACCGGCGTCCTTATAAAGCTCTTCGGCGGGCAGTTGACGGCTCAGGTAATCTGTCTGCAGTTCAACGCCCAGAACACCGTAGACCGTTCCGTCCCTCAGCTTCAGCGGCTGAGAATAGGAGATGCAGGTCGTATCGGAGCCATCCAGCCGATAGGGCTGCTCACTCCAATAACCGCAATATTGTGCGGAAAGGCTCCCCTTTGCATTCCGCGCAATCTGGAAAGGCTGTTGAAAAAAGTCCCGCCCGGAGCCGGAGCGGAACGTGTACTGCGGTTTCCAGTCCGAGTTGGTGGACAGGTGCGATCGGACCACAGCCACCGGCGCCCGCACCAGCAGCAGGTCCGCGTTGTGCATAGATTGGGGGGCGGAAGGGTCCATGTCCCGAATGCAGATGCCGGAGAAGGAGGCGTCCTCCCAATTGAAATCATCGGGGAGCTCCCGGGTATTCAGGATCACAAAGACGCCAGAGAGCCGCTTGGCGTACAAGGTGGAAGTCAGCTCCGGGACAATTCCGGTCAGTAATTCGTCTCCCCCCGGGCCGGAGCCGCTTGGCCCCAGCGCATCCAGATCCAGTGATCCGTTTTCAACCATGTCGGAGGCGGTGGCGTTGATGGTCTCCTGCAGCGATGAGAGATTACTCCAGGACGAAACCATGGCAGTTTCCAGATAGTCCCGGCGGTTTTCCACCTGCTGAATCAGCATTTGATCGGCATTTTCCCGCAGTTGCGGGAAAACTCCACTGATAATAACACTTCCCATAAGGAGGGCAATCTCCAGGGCCAGCAGCCCCAGCATGGGGAGTATGAGGAAGCGGGACACAGGCCGCACCGCGCCGGGTTCCGCCGTCTTATTTAGTTTCATAAGCACTCTCCCTCCCAAACAGTCTGCCGGCGAGGAAACGGAGCCGCTCAGCTCTCCATCAGATCTTGCAGTTGGGTCAGCGTCGCCTTGTACCATTCCTCGAAATGCCGGTCCGAGACAAAGTCCTCTGCCGCCGATTTCAGACTCTGCCCCGTCTGAATCCGGGCAAGAACCTCTTTCCGATCCGCCGCCGCCTGATCGCTCATGGAATGCTCCAGCTCATTGCGGATATTACAGCCGCCTTCAAATGCCGGCGGCGTATAGAGAAGATTCTCATTGACTGTGTCCACAGATACCGTTAGGATCTCTTCCATCAGCTCCGTAAGTGCCAGGCCGCTGGCCTTAATGGCCGCCATACTGTTTGCCGCCTTCGTAACGGGGAGATAGCCCGAATCCACAGAAAACTGAATATTCCGCTGGGCATTCGTAAACCATTTCAAAAACTCAACACTGGCAGCGATGTCCGCCTCCGGGCCGTTTGTAACCACCATCCCCGCCCCCTGCTGGATGGCACAGGGCTTACCGTCCCGGAATTGAGGGCAGGGCAGTATTTTCAGTTTGATAGAATGGCTTTGCGTGTCACTGGTGGAAACGGTGTCGGGCAGGTAGGTGGCGCTGGAGGAGGAACCGACGCAGGCAATGATATTGCCGGTTTTCAGATCGTCGCTGCGGAAACGGCCGGTAGCCGCGAAATACCCTTTTACAAATGGAACATAGTAGTTGTCCCATAGCTTTCGAATCACGTCGGGGTCAAAATTCAGCTCCGTCTTTCCGTTCTCCACGGTAATAAGCTCCGTCCCAAGCTGCATGGAACCGGCAAAAAAGTAGTTGGCCATGGCGTCCCGTCCGAACAGGGCCTTGCCGTCATTCGGCTCGGGGGTCAGGCTGTCCGCCCAGTTGTAGTAGGCCTCGGCCGTTTCCGTAACACCCTCCACCGTGGCAAGAGCGTCCAGCGACGTGCCGGTCGCCCGGGCAAAAGCATCCCAGTCCGTCTCGTTTACCGCCAGAATCTCCACAGACTTGGCCACTGGGAATATCTTGATCTCTTGCCCGTTGAACTGTCCCTCTTTCAGGAAACTCTCCACATACTGATTCTGTTCCTCTTCCGTCAGATAGGCGTCCAGATCCGCAACAAAGCCCATCTGATCCAGTTGATACGCCGTATCGGCGTAGGCGGCAACAATGGCAGGCAGTTTCTCCGCGCCCACCTCGCCCTTTGCGGCGGCAAGCACGTTGTTGGCCAGATCGGATACCGTCCCCTGACTACTGCTGGTCACAACGATTCCCTTGTCCTTGCCCACGGTGTTGTTGAACTCATCCACCAGGGCGTTGAAAGAGATGAGCTGCGCGCCGTTGTAATAACTCCAGACCGTAATGGATACAGGCGCAGAGACGGAAGCCGCGCCCGCCGCGCCGCAGCCGGTCAGAAGCAGGAACACCCCAACGGAAAGCGCCGTCAGGGTGGATGCGCGATGGTGCTTCATAATATCCCTCCAATTTCATCTCCATCCGGCAGGGCCGCTCCGCACCCGCCGTTCTTTGACGTTTTGGCTCTATTTGGCTCTAAATGTGCGCCTGAATCTTGAATGTCTTGTATTCTATCACACCTTTTGGAGAAGTACAACACCGCGATTCGACCGTAAGCGTCCGTCATCTGCTTTTTTCTCTTCGGCGCGATGCCGTGCGAAATTATAATTTTTCTCCGAAGTCTTCTTGCAATCGGTGAAATGCTGTGCTATATTCATATTAAATGTAAAATACTTTTGTAAAAGTTGGAGGCGAATGCTGTGGTAAAGTCCGGAACGATGTCCACCATCGAGCTGCGCAGGCAGAATCGAAACCGTGTGTTCCGCAGCCTGATCAATTCGGGGGAACCGCTCACCAAGCAGGACCTGGCCACAGAGCTTTTTATGAGTCTGCCCACCCTGACGCAGAATCTGAAGGAGCTGAGCGCCATGGGCCTAATTGATGCCTCCTGCACCACGGACTCCACCGGCGGGCGAAAGCCACGACTGATCTCCGTGATACCGGACGCCCGTTTTGCCGTCGGCATTGAGCTGTCCAGCGGCAGCATCCGCATGGTGGCGCTGGACCTGAAGTGCAACCAGCTGGCCTTTCAGCAGTTTGTCCGGCCCTTTGAAAACACCGAGCCGGCCGCCAGAGAATTGGCCGGTCGGCTGGAGCAGTTTTTGGATGACGGCAATCTCTCCCGGGAACGCCTGCTGGGCGTTGGGATCACGGTCCCAGGCATCGTCAACGCGGACCAGACCATCATTGAGTATGCTCCCACCGCCCGAATCGGAAAAATGAGTTCCATATGGGTAAACCGCTATATTCCCTACCCCACATTTCTGGACAACGACGCCACCTGCGGCGGCTTTGCGGAATGGTGGAATCATGCGGAGATGGAAAATCTGGCCTATCTCTCCCTCAGCCGGGGCATCGGCGGCGCAATTCTGGTAAACGGCAGTGCTTACGACGGTGACCATCACCGCTCCGCGGAATTCGGTCACATGTGCATTCATCCCGGCGGGCGGACGTGCAACTGTGGCAAGCGGGGTTGTTTGGAGGCATACTGCTCCGCCACCCGACTCTCAGACGACCTGCACATCTCACTGGAGGAATTCTTTGCCGGCCTTTCTGCCGGAAATCCCGCCTATCAGAACACCTGGGAAACATATTTGGACGATCTGGCCCTGGCCGTCAGTAACATCCACACCATGCTGGACTGCAACGTGGTCATTGGCGGCGCGTTCCCCCAGTATCTGTCCAACTATCAGGGTGTGCTGGTAGATCGGCTGAGCCGTCTGAACCCCTTTACCGATGACGGGGACTATGTCCACTTCTGCCGCTATCACGACCGGTCCATCTGTGTGGGCGCAGCTCTGCGGTATGTCGCCGAGTTTATCGCGCAAGTATAAGACCGCACCGCACCATCGCAACCTCCGCCTTTGATATACGTCTGCTTACGCACCTTCCGCCATCCTGCGTGAGAATCTCCGGATGGGCTGGCGTATGTTTACGTTTGTTCCTCGCACCCACTCTTTTTTAAGCGGGCCGGAGCGCCGCTGGGAACGTTCGACAGGACGTTCCCAGCGGGCTTTTTTTATTCCCTGAAAGGCAGATATTTCTCTTGTGGAAACAGAAAAATAGCCATAGCAATTTTATGAATTGTGCCAAATCTGTTTTACCTGCACAAAAATATATTGACAGTGGACCTCCCAATGTGTAATATTTTGCTTAAGGAAAGTATATTTGTAAAAGTCGTTTTTTATTTGACAAATTTTGTACTCCACCGCGCAAAGGCGCGCGGAAAACATACGGTACTACAAATTTGGAAAAGGAGCGAATACGATGAAGAAGAAACTTTTGTCTCTGGCCCTTGCAGCAATGATGACCCTCTCTCTCGCCGCCTGCGGCGGCGGAGGAGCCTCTTCCGGGGCAGCCAGCGCTTCCGCCGGCAGCGCCAGCGCCAGTTCCAGCACCGCTGCTTCCACCGGCGTAAAGGTGGGCGTGTCCATGCCCACGCAGTCTCTGCAGCGCTGGAATCAGGACGGTACCAACATGAAGGCCGAGCTGGAAAAAGCGGGCTATGAAGTGGACCTTCAGTATGCCGGCGACAACGACATCCCCACTCAGGTCAACCAGCTGGAGAACATGATTACCGGCGGCTGCAAGGTTCTGGTCGTCGCCTCCATCGACGGTTCCGCCCTGACCGAGGTTCTGAAGGGCGCCAAGGATGCCAACATCCCCGTCATCGCCTATGACCGTCTGATCATGAATTCCGACGCCGTCAGCTATTACGCCACCTTCGACAACTACAAAGTTGGCCAGTTCCAGGGCAACTACATAAAGGACGCGCTGGATCTTGACAATCAGGCTGGCCCATTCAACATTGAGTTGGTCACTGGCGCGCCGGACGACAACAACGTGAACTTCTTCTTCGGCGGCGCTATGGACGTGCTGCAGCCCTACATCGACTCCGGCAAGCTGGTAATTCCCTCCGGCCAGACCTCCAAGGCCCAGTGCGCTACCCCCAACTGGTCCACTGAGGAATCCCAGAAGCGTATGGAGAACCTGATCACCTCCAACGGCTACGGCCCCACCGCAACCAAGCTGGACGCGGTCCTCTGCTCCAACGACTCCACCGCCAACGGCGTGACCAACGCCCTGCTGGGCGCGGGATACACCGCTGACAACATGCCCATCATCACCGGACAGGACTGCGATAAGCCCTCCGTGAAGAACATGCTGGCTGGGACTCAGAGCATGTCCATCTTTAAGGACACCCGGACTCTTGCCTCCCAGGTCGTTGAAATGGTGGACTGCATCCTCCAGGGCAAGGAAGTCCCCGTGAATGACACCAAGACCTATGACAACGGCACCGGCGTGATCCCCTCCTTCCTGTGCGATCCCGTGGTCTGCACGAAGGATAATTACAAGCAGTTGCTGATCGACTCCGGATACTATACCGAAGCGGATCTGGCCTGATTTTCCGCAGTCATCTCGCTGGCCTTGTCCGCCGGCATCGACTCAGAGCGGGCGGAGGTTTCCTCCGCCCGCCTTTCCTTTAAAGCAACTCCGCGCCTTTGCGCGGGCCAATCGCAGCAGATATGGGAGGGATCGACTTGGCAAAAAAACTCTTGGAAATGCGTAGCATTATCAAAGAATTCCCCGGCGTCCGGGCACTGGACAACGTGAATTTGGAGGTGGAAGAGGGTGAGATCCACGCTCTGGTGGGCGAAAACGGAGCTGGAAAATCTACGCTGATGAACGTTCTGTCCGGCATCTACCCCTACGGCACCTATCAGGGCGATATCATCTACGACGGAGAGGTCTGTAAATTCAGCAAGATCAACGACAGTGAGAGCAAAGGTATCGCCATTATCCATCAGGAACTGGCGCTGGTTCCCTATCTCACGATCGGAGAGAACATGTTCCTCGGAAACGAGCAGGGCAAAACCTCCCGAATCGACTGGGACAAGACTTACGACCTTGCCGCAAAGTATCTCCAGACCGTAGGGCTGGCAGAATCGCCCCGAACGCAGATTAAGGATATCAGCGTTGGCAAGCAGCAGCTGGTTGAGATCGCCAAGGCGCTGACGAAAAACGTTCGGCTGCTGATCTTGGACGAACCCACCGCCTCCCTCAACGAGACGGACTCCCAGAAGCTGCTGAACCTGCTTCTTCAGTTTAAATCCAAAGGCATGACGTGTATCATCATTTCCCATAAGCTGACCGAGGTGTCGTATGTTGCGGACAAAATCACCATTATTCGCGACGGCGCCACCATTGAGACGCTGGTCAAGGGTGTGGACGACTTTCACGAGGAACGCATCATCAAGGGCATGGTTGGCCGTGAGCTCATCGACCGCTTTCCCAAACGGGAGAGTCATATCGGGGACGTTGCCATGGAGATCCGGGATTGGTGCGCGGAGCACCCCACCTACGCCGGACGCATGGTCTGCAACCATGTGAGCCTGAATGTCCGCCGGGGCGAGATCGTGGGCATCAGCGGCCTGATGGGCGCGGGGCGCACGGAGCTGGCTATGAGCATTTTCGGCCGGAGTTACGGCACGAACATCAAGGGCACTCTGCTTTTGAACGGGCAGGAGGTTCACCTCCGCTCCGTCACCGACGCCATCAATCACAAGCTGGCCTATGTCACGGAGGACCGAAAGGGCAACGGCCTGATTCTTTCCAATCCCATCCGGCAGAACACCACGCTGGCCCGGATGGAGCGCATCAGCAACCATCAAATTCTGGATAAGGATCTTGAGATCAAATACGCCAATGAGTACAAGGACATTCTCCGCACCAAATGCTCCGGCATCGAGCAAAATGTGGGTAACCTCTCCGGCGGAAACCAGCAAAAAGTCCTGCTGAGCAAGTGGATGTTTGCCGAGCCGGATGTCCTGATTTTAGACGAACCCACCCGCGGCATTGACGTGGGTGCAAAATATGAAATTTACTGCATCATGAACGATCTGGTATCTCAGGGCAAAGCAGTTTTGATGATCTCCTCGGAGATGCCGGAGTTGCTGGGTATGTGCGATCGGATCTACGTGATGAACGAGGGTACCGTCGTGGGCGAGCTGACACGCGAGCAGGCCAGTCAGGAGAGCATCATGGCCTGCATCCTCAAATCCAGTGGAAATAAAGGAGCAATGGCGATATGACAGAGACGAAAAATAAATCCGTGGCAAGACCGCTGACCGGATTTTTGAAAAAGAACACCATGGTGATCGCCCTGGTACTGGTGACTCTTCTATTTGAAATTCTCATTATCACCGTGGCACATAAGCCTGCAAGTCAGGCGCTGCTAACCCCGGCGAATATCTCCAACCTGATTTCTCAGAACAGCTACGTGGTCATTCTGGCCGTCGGTATGCTGATGTGCATTCTCACCGGCGGCAACATCGACCTGTCCGTGGGCTCCATCGTAGCTCTGGTGGGTGCGGTAGCCGGCACTCTGATCGTCAACATGCATGTGAACATCTGGCTGGCGATGATCATCTGTCTGCTGGTGGGGCTTGCCATCGGCGCATGGCAAGCATACTGGATCGCCTACATCCGCATCCCGCCCTTCATCGTCACTCTGGCCGGCATGCTTTTGTGGCGCGGCCTGGCCCAAATCATTCTGGACGGTCTGACCATCTCCGGATATCCGGAAAGCTATCTGAATCTGTTCAACAGCTATGTCCCCGGCAGCGACGCGGAGAAAGGCATTATTTTGCCCGTCACGCTGGTGATCGGCATCGTGCTGTGCGCGGTGTATCTGGTCACGCAGTTCATGAACCGGGCAAAGCGGAAGCGCAACAACTATGAAGCCCAGAGCACATCCATGTTCTGGAGCAAAAACGTGGTGGTATGTGTTCTGATTATGGCCCTGTCTCTGATGCTGGGCAACCATAAGGGTCTGCCCACCATTTTGATTCTGCTGGCCGTCATCGTCCTGATCTATGCGTACTACACGCAGAACACCGTCCCCGGACGCCACCTGTACGCCATGGGCGGCAACGAAAAGGCCGCCAAACTCTCCGGTATCAACACCAATCGGACCATGTTCTTTGCCTACACCAACATGGCGTTTTTGTCCGCCGTGGCCGCTCTGGTTGTCACCGCCCGGTTCAATTCCGCCGCCCCCTCTGCCGGCACCAGCTACGAGATGGACGCCATCGGCGCCTGTTTCATTGGCGGGGCTTCGGCTTACGGCGGCACGGGAACCGTAGGCGGCGCAGTGATCGGCGCAGTGTTCATGGGTGTCATCAATAACGGCATGTCGATCCTTGGCATTGACGCCAACTGGCAGAAGGTCGTCAAGGGTCTGGTGCTGCTGGCCGCGGTCATCTTCGACGTGGTGAGCAAGCGTCGGGCTCAGTCTGAATAAGCGGGGGCCTCTATGGACTGCATACTTGGAATTGACCTAGGTACCTCCGGCACAAAGACCGTCCTGTTTGACACGAAGGGGATCACCCTCGCCAGCCACACCGTGGAATATCCCCTCTATCAGCCGAATAACGGCTGGGCGGAACAGGACCCCGAGGACTGGTGGCAGGCGGTGAAGGAAACCGTGCGGGCCGTTTTACAGACCGCCGGCATAGACGCAAATTCCGTCCGGGGCGTGGGACTCTCCGGTCAGATGCACGGGCTGGTGATGCTGGACGGGTACGGAAACGTCCTGCGCCGGGCCATCCTCTGGTGCGACGGACGGACCCAGAAGCAGTGCGACGAGATCACAAAGACTGTGGGCCGGGAAAAGCTCATCGCGATCACCGCCAACCCCGCTCTCCCCGGCTTCACCGCCGGAAAGATTCTGTGGGTGCGGGAGCAGGAGCCGGAAATTTACGAAAAGTGCCGCCACATCCTGTTGCCCAAGGATTTTATCCGCTACAAGCTCACCGGCGAGTTCGCAACGGAGGTGTCCGACGCCTCTGGTATGAACCTGTTGGACGTGCCGAACCGCCGCTGGAGCGGTGAGGTTCTCTCAGCTCTTGACATTGACCCGGCAGTGCTGGGAACCATGTACGAGTCCGTCGACGTGACGGGAACCGTCACGAAGTCTGCGGCGGAGGCCACCGGCCTCGCCGCGGGTACTCCGGTGGTGGGCGGCGCGGGAGACAATGCTGCCGCCGCCATTGGTACCGGCGTGGTGGAGACCGGGCGGGCGTTCACCACCATCGGTACCTCCGGCGTCATTTTTGCTCACTCCGACAAGGTCACCATCGACCCCAGGGGCCGGGTTCATTCCTTCTGTTCTGCCGTTCCCGGCGCATGGACCGTCATGAGCTGCACGCTGGCGGCGGGCTTGTCTCTCCAGTGGTTCCGCAACAATTTCTGCGGCGCGGAAAAAGAGACGGCCGCGGGTATGGGCATAGACCCCTACGAGCTGATGACCGCCGCAGCGGCAAAGTCCCCTGTCGGCGCCAACCGCCTGATCTACCTCCCCTATCTGATGGGGGAGCGCTCCCCTCTTCTAGACTCCGATGCGAGAGGCGCGTTTCTCGGCCTGTCCGCCATGCACACAAAGCGGGACCTGACCCGCGCCGTGTTGGAGGGAGTCACCTATTCTCAGCGGCAGTGCCTGGACGTGTTCCGGGAGATGGGAGTTCCCATCGGGCAGATGATGGCCTGCGGCGGCGGGGCCGCCAGTCCCTTCTGGCGGCAGATGCTCGCCGACGTGTACGGCTGTCCGGTGCAGACCGTGACCTCCCGGGAAGGACCTGCTTTGGGCGCGGCGATTCTAGCGGGCGTGGGCGCGGGCATCTGGAAGTCCGTAGGAGAAGGCTGCGAGGCCGTTATCCGTCTAAATTCTGCGCAGGAACCGGACATCGCCGCGGGTGCTGCCTACGAGCCGTTCTATCGGCTGTATTGTTCGCTGTACCCCGCGCTGGCACAGCCGTTCCACACACTGGCCGCCCTGTGACCTCCGGAATGGCTGCTTTCTCACCGCCGCATCCCTTGACAGCATTTGCTGCGTCAGTCCCTTTAATCGCAATCTATAAACGAGAGGAAAACCACTATGACAAATATTCCTGAACTGAAGCTTGGTATCATCTCCGTCAGCCGGAGCTGTTTCCCCATTGCTCTGTCTGAGCGCCGCCGCCACGCCATCGCTCAGGTCTACGGTGCGGGGCTCTATGAGTGCCCCGTGTGCGTGGAAACCGAAGCAGACGCGGCAAAGGCCGTGGAAGATGTGAAGATCCACGGCGTCAACGCCCTGTGCGTATTCCTGGGCAACTTCGGCCCCGAGACGCCCGAGACCATGATCGCCGATCTGTTTGGCGGCCCCCTGATGTACACCTCCGCCGCCGAGGGCGACGGGGACTTGCACGACGGGCGGGGCGACGCTTTCTGCGGGATGCTGAACGCCTCCTACAATCTGGGGCTTCGCGGCAGGCGAGTCTACATTCCCGACTACCCCTGCGGCACGGCGGAGGACGTGGCCACGCAGCTGCGGGAATTCGCCCCGGTGGCCACCGCGCTGATCGGTCTGAAGGGGCTGAAGATCTTTGCCTTCGGTCCCCGGCCAAATGATTTTCTGGCCTGCAATGCCCCCATCAAGGCGCTGTATGATCTGGGCGTCGCTGTGGAGGAGCACTCTGAGCTGGATTTGCTGGTGGCCTACAACCGGCACAAAGACGATCCCCGCATTCCGGACAAGATGAAGGAGATGGCTGGGGAGGCCGGCAACGGCGAGAGTAAATTCTCCGGCATCCTGCCCCGTCTGGCCCAGTATGAACTGACGCTGGAGGACTGGATACGGGACCATCTGGGTCTGAGTAAGTACGCGGCGTTTGCCAACAAGTGCTGGCCCGCGTTTCAGACGGAATTTGGCTTTGTCCCCTGCTATGTCAACTCCCGCCTCACCGGGCGGGGCATCCCCGTGTCCTGCGAGGTGGACATCTACGGCGCACTTTCCGAGTATATCGGCCTGTGTGTCTCCGGCGCACCGGTGACGCTGCTGGACATCAACAACTCCGTCCCCGCCTCCATGTATCAAAAAAGCATCGAGGGCAAGTATCCCGTGCGGCACAGGGAAACCTTCATGGGCTTCCACTGCGGCAACACCTGCTCCAGCCTTCTGCGCAACCCCCACATGGGTTATCAGCTCATCATGAAGCGGGATCTGGAGCCGGACCTTGACGAGCCGGACATCACCCGCGGCACCATGGAGGGCGACATCAAGGCGGGCGACATTACCTTCTACCGCCTCCAGTCCACCGCCGGAACTCAGCTGCGAGCCTATGTTGCACAGGGGCAGGTGCTGGATGTGGCCACAGAGTCCTTCGGCTCCATCGGCGTATTCGCCATCCCGGAGATGGACCGGTTCTACCGCCATGTGCTGATCGAAAAGCAGTTCCCTCACCACGGGGCCGTAGCTTTCGGTCATTACGGCAAGGCCATTTTCGAGGTATTCAAATATCTGGGCGTGACGGATACCGGCTATAATCACCCCGCCGCCCTTCCCTATCCCACTGAAAATCCTTTCGCATAATCGGGAGAAACGGCTATGAATGAACATGTGACTTCCTTCGGTGTCACCGCCTCCGGTGAGGAGGTACGGCAGATAACGCTGCACAGCGGTGCTTTTTCCTGCGGCATTCTGACTTACGGCGGAGCGGTGCGGTTTTTGACCGTTCCGGACAAACAGGGCCGTCTGGTGGATGTGGTGCTTGGCTTTGACACCATGGAGGACTATCTCAAGCAGAACAAGTACATCGGCGCGCTGGTGGGCCGCCACGCCAACCGAATCGGGGGCAGCGCTTTTACCCTGGATGGGAAGGCCTATCCCCTTCTCGCCAACGACGGCTCCAACCACCTCCACGGCGGCGGCGTGGGCTTTGACAAGCAGCTTTGGAAGCTGGAAGCCGCGTCCGACACGCAGGCGGTTTTGTCGCTCGTCAGCCCTGACATGCAGGAGGGCTATCCAGGCAAGCTGTCCGTTCAGGTGACTTACACGTTGGAAAATGCCGCACTCACCATCCGCTACATTGCGCGAACCGACCGGAAAACCGTCTGCAACCTGACGAATCACAGCTATTTTAACCTTGCGGGTCATGCCTCCGGGCCGATCCTCGATCAGGAGATCCAACTGTTCGCCAAGAATTACACGCCCGCTGACAACGCGTCTCTGCCTACGGGCACTCTGGCCCCCGTTGAAGGAACTCCTATGGACCTTCGGAAGCTGACCCCCGTCGGCGCCCACATCGACGATGAGTTTGACCAGCTCCGCTGGGCGGGCGGCTACGACCACAATTGGGTCGTGGACGGAGAAATGGGTGTTTTGCGCCCTGCGGCTCGTGCTGTTTGCCGGGAGACCGGCATCTCCATGGACGTGGAGACCACGCTTCCGGGTATTCAGTTCTACTCCGGCAACTATCTGGACGGCTGTCCCGCCGGAAAGGGCGGCGCACCCTATGCAAAGCGGTGGGCGCTGTGTCTGGAGACGCAGTTCTTCCCCAATGCCACCAACTGTCCCGCCTTCGCCCAGCCCGTGCTGGCTCCCGGCGAGACCTTTGACCACACCACGATCTATCGCTTCGCCACGGTCTGACGATGTGCAAACCTCAAAAGGGCCCGGCCTCCTAAGAGGCCGGGCCTTTTTTGCAGAAGCTGCTCACCGGGGCGCCATCAAATGATGGAGCGCGGTGTCCAGTCCGTCGATGGTCAGGGGGTACATGGGAATCTCCTTGCGGATCAGCCGGATGGTTTGGCTTCCCCAGGTATATTCCCATTGCTCCTGCGGAATGGGGTTCAGCCACGCCGTATGAACCGACTTCGCTGCAAAGCGTCGCAGCCAGGCCAGTCCCGGTTCGTCGTTGACCCGGTAATAGTCCAGACATCCGCCACGGCTCAAAAGCTCGCTGGGAGCCATGGCTCCATCTCCCACGAACAAAATCTTCCAGGAAGCGTTGAGTCCCTGAAGGACACTTTTCGTGTCCGCACTCTCCTGATGCCAGCACTCCGGGGTGGTAAACAGGTCATCGTAGACGCAGTTGTGAAAATAGAAGGCCTTGAGTTCCTTGAAATGGCTGGACTCATGGACCGCGTGAAACAGCCGTGAACACAGACGGGAGTAGGACCACATAGACCCTCCGGAATCAAACAGCACCAGCAGGCGCACGTCGCTTTTGCGGGCCCTGTCGAATTCCAGCTTCAAAAAACCGCCGTTGTCACAGGTGGCCTGGATCGTTTCGTCCAGCTGCAGCTCGTCCTTCGGCCCGTCACCTTTCACCGTCAGGTTCCGAAGCTTGCGAAACGCCATTTGAAACTGTCGCAGTTCCAACGCGGAATCCTGTCGGAAATCCCGGTAGTCCCGCTCTGCCGCCACCTGAACAGCACTTTTCTGCCGTCCGGGTCCTCCGATTCGGATGCCGGCAGGGTTATAGCCGCCGTGTCCAAACGGCGACGTACCGCCGGTACCCACCCACTTGCCGCCGCCGTCATGTCGCTCCGTCTGTTCGGCAAGGCGCTCCGCCAGCAACTTTTTCAGCTCCTCCAGATTAAGGCCCCCGCCGAACCGGGCGTCTACCTCATCCTTGTCAAATTCCCGCCGCGAAATCGCCTCGGCAAGCCAGTTCAAAAACTCCGCAGGCAGTTCACGGACGGACTCTACGTCGCGGAAATACTCCGCAAAGGCCAGATCGAAGCGGTCAAAATCCGCCTCGCTTTTGGCGAGGACACAGCGGGCCAGCTCGTAAAAATCCGTCAATTGGGAGCCGTGGAGTCCCAGCCTAAGCGCTTCCATCAAGGTCAGCCACTCGTTCAGGGACACGTCCAAACCGTACCGGCGCAGCGCGTAAAAAAATCCCGTGAACATCCGCTCACCGCCGCCGCTGCACGGCGTCCAAGTCCTCCGTCTTTTTCAGCAAGACGCCTGCAAAGGGCAGCGTGTCCCGCAGCAGCTTTGGGTCTACCCCGCCGATGCTGAGAGCCTGCACCCAGTCCAGCAGCTCGCTGGTGGATGGTTTTTTCTGCAAATCCCGGCCCCGCAGACGGTAAAATTGTTCCAAAGCCTGCTCCAGCAGAAGCTTATCCAGCTCCGGGTAATGGGCGCGGACGATCTGCTCCATCATGGATGCGTCCGGGAAAGCGATATAGTGGAAAATGCAGCGGCGCAAAAACGCGTCCGGCAGTTCCTTTTCCGCGTTGGAGGTGATGATGACGAAGGGGCGGTGCTTCGCCCGGACGGTCTCCTTCGTCTCCGGAATGTAGAACTCCATTCGGTCCAGCTCCCACAGGAGATCGTTTGGAAATTCCAGATCAGCCTTGTCGATTTCGTCAATCAGCAAAACCACCTGTTCTTCGGCCTGAAATGCCTCGCCCATCTTTCCAAGCTTGATATATTTTTTTATATCGTTGACGCCGGACTCACCGAACTGACTGTCATACAGCCGCGCCACGGTGTCGTAGACGTACAGGCCGTCCTGAGCCTCGGTCGTGGATTTGATATTCCAGACAATCAGCTTTAGATTCAGCGACTCAGCCGCCGCCTGAGCCAGCATTGTTTTTCCGGTACCGGGTTCGCCCTTGATGAGCAGGGGTTTCTGAAGCGCCCGGGCGATGTCCGCCACCCGCAGCAGCTCCAGCGAGGCGATATAGTCCTTTGTGCTTTTCAGTTCTTTCATAGTACCTCCATGGTCAAGATTCTTGCCAAAAGGGGCTGCTGCATCATTGCAGCAGCCCCTCTTCTCGGGTTTTTAACCGCTCGCCGGCATCTTCGGCTCAGCGGACTTTGCTTCGCATTTCTCCGTCTCTCTCCGACGCAAACCAGCAAAGCGTTTGCGGAGGAAATGGAGGAGCAAGGAAGCGAAGTGCAGTTTTCGCCCTCATGCGGAAACGAAACGCAGCGGACCTTACTCCGACGTCTTAGCCGAAGAGCTTCAGCAGGCAACCTGCGGCCACCGCAGAGCCAATCACGCCGGCCACATTGGGGCCCATGGCGTGCATCAGCAGGAAGTTGGAGGGATTGTACTTCTGGCCCACCACCTGAGAAACACGGGCGGCCATGGGGACGGCGGACACGCCGGCAGAGCCAATCAGCGGATTGATCTTGCCGCCGGAGAGAACGCACATCAGCTTGCCAAACAGCACGCCGCAGGCGGTGGCAAAGGCAAACGCCGTCAGGCCCAGGAAAATAATCTTTAGGGTATCCACCGACAGGAACCGGTCGTACACGGCAGTAGCGCCCACGGAGATGCCCAGGAAGGTAGTGACAATATTCATCAGAGCATTCTGGGCGGTGTCGCTGAGACGCTCGGTCACGCCGCACTCGCGGAACAGGTTGCCCAGCATCAGGCAGCCCAGCAGGGGCGCAACGGTGGGCAGCACCAGGCAGGTGACGATCGTAACCATGATCGGGAAGATGATCTTTTCAGCCTTGGAGACGGGACGCATGGTGTCCATCTTGACCTTCCGCTCTTTCTCGGTTGTCAGCAGCTTCATAATAGGCGGCTGAATGAGCGGGATCAGTGCCATGTAAGAGTAGGCCGCAATGGCAATGGGGCCCAGATATTCAGGGGCCAAAATTTTAGTCAGCCAGATGGCGGTGGGGCCGTCTGCGCCGCCGATGATGCCGATGGAGGCGGCCACCTTCGGAGGGAAGCCCATGGCGGTTGCCAGCAGCAGAGCCGCAAAGATGCCGCCCTGTGCCGCGGCGCCCATGAACAGGGACGACGGACGGGCGATCATGGGACCGAAGTCCGTCATCGCACCCACGCCAAGGAAGATCAGCGAGGGATAGAGACCCGTCTTGACGCCGATATATAGGATGTCAAGCAGGCCGCCGTCGTGCAGCACGTCCCCATAATTCACGCTTGTGCCCCAAAGTGCGGGATGGAAGATCTCAGCACCCGGCAGGTTTGTCAGCAGCATGCCGAAAGCAATGCCCACCAGCAGCAGGGGCTCAAACTGTTTTACGATGCCAAGATACAGCAGCACACAGGCCAGTGCAATCATGATGGCCTGACGAATGTCCGTCATCATGGCAAAGCCGGACGTGCCGGCGATGCCGCTGACGGTTCCTGTAATTAAATCCATTCGGAAATCTCCTTTTCGATCAACCGAGCTGAATCAGCTGTGCACCGGTATCGAACTGAGCGCCAACTGTGATGAATACGCCGGTAACGGTGCCCGCGCCGGGCGCCATAATCTCGTTTTCCATCTTCATAGCCTCAAAAGTCAGCAGCACCTGACCGGCGGTAACCGTGTCACCCTCCTTGACGGCAACGCTCATCACCTTGCCCGCCATAGGGGCGATAATCGTGTCGGCACCGGCAGGAGCAGCGGGAGCAGCGTGGGTGGGAGCTGCCGCAGGAGCGGGGGCAGCGGCGGGTGCGGCCACAGAGGTCACACTCTGAATGCGGGGGGCTGCGGCGGGAGCTGCGGCGCCATTCTCGGCGACCTGAACGTCATAGGTCTTTCCATTGACAGTAATTGTATAAGCTCTCATGTCGATTTCTCCTCTAATTTTATATAATTTAATTATGGCGAACCGGTCAGTCAGACTCAGTCCAGATCCTGCCGGTTACGAACAAAAGGATTGTCCCTCGTGCGCTCATACTCCGCGACGGCAGCGGAGAGAACGGCGATCAGCTCGCTGTCATCCTGCTTGGGCGCGGCTACGGGAGCTGCGGACGGTGCGGCGGGGGAAGCCGATGCTTTGCCTTTCCGTGTAGCAACCTTGCCAAATATAACCAGAATTACATAGAGAAGCAGCAAAACCGCAAACACCACCAGCATACTGGCAAGGCTGACGATGCCGGCTACTCCCATAGACATACTACCTTGGATCATACATTCACCTCAGAAGCAAACGCTTTCCTTTCTTACTTGTTCATCAGGTTGTCCCAGTCACGGATGATCCGCGGAGTGATCATGTGATGGAACGGGCAGATGGATTCGGGATTCTGATAGGTTGCACCGACGAACGCGCAGAGATAGCTGCGCAGCTTGGGCAGCTCCACGATCTCGTCCACCAGACCGGTTTTGGCGCAGGCGGCGGGACGTGACTTGTCGGAATACTCCTGAATCAGCTTGTTCATCTTGTCAATGGTGGGCTGAAGGTCCTTTTCCTCCTTCTTGTCCTTCACAAGACGGCGGGAATACATGGCGGCCGCGGCGGTCTCGCCGTGCATCACGTAGATCTCGGTGGCGGCGGTTCCGATGCTGAAGACGTTGCGCTCGGTACCCTGAGGCCCGCCCATGACATAGTGGGCGGCGGCGGTGCCCTTGCGCAGCGTAATCTCCATCTGGGGGACCTTTGCGTTCTGGATGGAGTAAATCAGGGACTGGCCCAGACCCAGCAGCTCGGCCTTCTCGGCGGGGTCACCCACATCGATGCCGGTGGTATCCTGAATCCACACGATGGGCAGACGGTCGCGGCCGCACATGGTAACAAACTCGCTCATCTTGATGAGGCCCTGACGGTACAGCTTGCCGCCCACGCCCACGGCGCCTGCGCCCCGGTACTCCGGATAGTTGGGCAGCAGACCCTGGTAGTTGGTGACCACGCCGGTCAGAAGGCCGTTCACACGAGCAATGCCGCAGACGATCTCGGGACCATAGCCCTTCTTGTACTCCATGAATTCGCTGTTGTCGAACAGGCACGCCAGCACTTCCCGGACGTCATAGGCGCGCTTCTGGTTGAACGGTACGCGGGTATAAAGCTCCTCGCCCTTGTGAGCGGGCTCCATAGGATCGGCCACGCGGAAGAAATTCTCATTGTAGCCGGGGATGGCATCCATATATTTCTGGATGGCGGCCAGAACGCCTTCTTCACCGGAGTAGACCTCACGGAAGAAACCGGTCTCGCCGAAGTGGATATGCACCGCGCCGGGAGGATCAATCTTTCCGGCTTTGGTGGTGGCATCGATCAGAGCCTCGGCGGCCTCTTGATCCACATAGCCCTTGGGGTTCATGCCGCCCACGATTCCAGCGCCGCCCACGGCCATGTTGGCCTTCTCGTGGGCGATCAGAATGGTGGGGCTGACAGCGTGATAGCCGCCGCCGGCAGGATTGGTTCCATAAATGCCCACCAGCACGGGAATTCCCATCTGCTCCAGCTCCGCGTGACGATAGAAGGGCGTACCGCCGGTGACGCGGCCCGCAAAAACCTTCTCCTGCTCGTCCAGCTTCACGCCGGAGCAGTTCAGCACATACACCAGTGGGATGCGCAGCATCTTGGCAATGTCGGTGGCGCGGGTCAGCTTCAGTGCCTGACCGGGGACCCACGCGCCCGCCAGCTTCTTGTTGTCGGACGCAATGATCATCGCCCACTTGTCGTGGATTTTGCCCATGCCGATCAGCACGCCGGTGGAACCGTCCTTGTTGTTGCCGGGGTTATACAGGCTGTCCAGCTGGCACCAGGTACCCTGGTCCACCAAAATTTCAAGCCGCTGCCGGGCGGTCATCTGTCCGGACTCGTTGAGGGACTCGTCGCTGCGGCCGGCACTGAGGGCAGCCTCAACCTCCGCGTTGTACGCAGTCTCGACATCTTGCAGGGACTTCGCGTTTTCCTCGTTCACCGCTTTCAGCGGCGTGCCCAACTGGGGCATGTTTTGGAAGTAAGAAGGCATGGAGTAGCCAAATGCGCTCATATCGTACCACCTTATCATGTATTTTAGCCGGGGAAGGGAAAGTGGGCCGGTCAACCGGCCAACCGACCGGCCCGCGGACAAACTGTTTTAGAGGGAGATCACGTCGGCAAACGCCTGAATGGCGGTGCGGGCCTGACCAAAGTCCCGCATCTGTTGATCTACACCCAGCTTGATGTGGGGAATCTTGGCGTCGTCCAACGCCTTTTTGAGGGAGGGATACTCCATTTCCTCGGGGTCGCAGAACTGCTGCATAAACAGCACCAGCCCCTTGGCTCCGCTGTCCTTTACAAGCTTTGCCACAAACTCGCCGCGGCGGTTCTCGCTGGAATGCTCATCGTACAGCAGCACATCGTAATCCTGATTGGCGAACTGCTGGGCCAGAGCCTCCATGGGGTCACCGGTTTCGGGAGCATCCACACGGAAAGCGCGGGACTCGTGGGCCACGTCGTCGGCGGCAATGGCCATGTTGTTTTCCTCGAAAATTTCCAAAAGCTTGGGGTTGTCGCAGATGATACCGGAGGTGACCACCTTGGTTCCCTTCCAGTCGCACACGGGCAGCGCGGCCAGCTCCGCGTTCAGCGCGGTCAGCTTCTCCGTGTATTCGCCCTTGGGCATGAACCATGCGGCCTTCAACACAGCGCTGCGCTTCGTGGGGGTAATCACATCGCAGTGGTCGCTGGCCAGCTTCACGAATTCGCGGCGGGCGGCGCGGCTCTTGTTATAGACCTTGATCGCCTCGGAAAGAGCCGCGTCGGTAATGCTGGCGCCGGCAATCTTCTCAAGCTCGGTCTTGATGTGGGCATACTGGTCGATGCAGAACTTCTTGCCGTAAGCGGGCTTGCGGTTCTGAGGATGGGCCAGGAAAATGCAGGGCAGCTTCTCGCTCATAGCTACGCGGATATTCTGGCTCATGGGGCGCAGCGTGTCGCAGATGGTGGGGGTAATCACGCCGTCCAGCAGATCCAGGGTTCCGTCCAGCAGCATCTCCAGATCAAGCTGTGCGATGGTGCAGTAGAACGTGGCGCAGTATTCCTTGGCGCGGGAGATGGTCTTGTCGTTGCTGCCCCACATGCCAAACGGCACCATTCCGGCGGCGGCCACCAGCTCCTCGGGTGCGTAATACGGCATCACGCCGATGCACTTTTTGCCCTCCGCCTTGAATTTCTTCAGCTGTGCCTTCGGGTCGGCCGCGACGGCGGCGAACTCCTTTACAATCGTTTCGATGCTCATGCCCGGGCCTCCTTCAGCTTTTTGTTCTCCTCCATAGCCTCTACCAGGCCCTGGACACGGGTCTCATACTGAGCCTCGTTGAAATTGCGGGGATCGGCCTGATCGCCGTCGAACCCGGCGCAGGGGACGCCCAGATCCTTGGTGAAGCGGCGCTGCATCTCGGCCATGTAACCGGACCAGGGCTTGCAGGAGCGGTTGTAGTGGACCAGCACGCCGTCCACCTTGTTGTCCCGGCAAATACCCTCGCGCCAGTCCACTCCCTGCTCAATGCAGACGCTGTTGGGGGCCTTGCAGTAGGCCCGGGCCATCTCATCCAGTCCGTCATACACAAAGCCAAACGCCGGAGCGTACACCACGGCGGTGACGTTGACACCGTTCGCCTTCAGGGGCTTGAAGAGGGTCTTCAGGTTAGGCCAGCAGGGAATGCCCTCAAACATGATGCGGTACTGCTCGGGGAACGGAGAGGTGGTGGTGCCGTTTTTCACGTGCTCCTCCAGCTCGCTTGCCAGCAGCTCAAACGCCTCGGCAGTCTCCACCTTGCCGCGGGCGGTCACCACGTCGGCCATGTGGTTGAACAGATCAAAGCCGCTCATGGGGGAGGGCTTATACTGCAAATAGTCGCACACCTTCAGCCAAGCCTTGGCGGTGCGGTTCGCATTGGCGCAGGCCTGCTCAAACTTCTTCTCGTCGAACTTCACGCCGGCAATCTTCTCCATCTGCTTGATGGCTTCGTCGAACTGGCCGCGGATGTACGCCACCTGAGAATCGCTGACGGTGACTTCATTGTTATACGGCACATCGATCATAATCAGGGGGATGTTGTGCATCCGGGCAATGTTCTCATACCACTTGGTCATGCAGTTGCAAATGTTATTGCAGCACAGCACAAAGTCCGGCGCGGGAACCCGGCGGGACTCGTTGGTCGTCTCAACGCCGGCGGCATATGCCAGAGAGATTCGGGCGTATCCGCAGATATCGGGATCAAAGCCCAAAGACTCGGCGGCCTCGCACAACCGCTGTCCGTCGTGCTGCGCGCCGATACCGGCGGCCTGGTTCTCCGGATATACGACGGCAAGGCCAAGCGCCTCGGCAATCTCGCAGGGGAACTTGGAAGACGACCAGCCCACGGGACGGCCCGCCTTCTTAGCATCCCACGCGGCGGCGTACACCTTGGTGACAACATCGCGCAGCGCCTGCGTGCCGGGGCTGACCGGCTTCGGAGCTTTCTTTACAGGAGCCGCTTCGGGTGCGGCCGCAGTGGCTTTTTCGTTTTCTGCCATGAAAATATCCTCCGTTCTTAAATAACTGTCCTCTATTTCGCCGTGTCCGAAAAAACGAACCGGCGCGTGGTTCCCCTTTCAGGGATCACTTGCAAATTATTTTGTCGCCTTTTGCCATGCGTACAGTGCCGCGCCAAGCGCGCCGTTGTACTGCGTCAGGGGCGAGGTATAAATGGGATGCTGAAGCGCATCCTGAAGCGCAGAGACCACGCCGCCGTTCTGGGCGACGCCGCCGGTCATTACCACCGCGTCCCTCACGCCGATGCGGTTGGCAAGGCCCACCACCCGGGAGGCCACAGACTTGTGAATGCCATGGATGATGTCGCGCTTGTCGCTGCCCTTGGCCAGCTGACTGATGACCTCGCTCTCGGCAAACACGGTACAGGTGGAGCTGATCTCCACGTTCTTGGTGGACTGGGCTCCCAAATCCGCCAGATCCTCCACCTTTACCTCCAGCACCCGGGCCATCACGTCCAGAAACCGGCCCGTTCCGGCGGCACACTTGTCATTCATGGCAAAATTCACCATAACACCGTTTTCGATCTCCAGAACCTTCACGTCCTGTCCGCCGATGTCGATGACGGTGTGAACGTCCGGGAACAGAAAAAATGCGCCCCTGGCATGGCAGCTCAGCTCGCTCATCTGGTGGTCTGCAATGTCATCCAGAGAATTGCGGCCATAGCCGGTAGCCAAAATGAACGCCATGTCCTCTTTCTTCATCCCGGCGGCCTCCAGCACCTCCGCAATGGCGCGGGTGGGTCCGCTGGTTCCCGCGCCCACATCCACCAGAGACTTGGCAACAATCTCACTGCCGTCTTTCAGAATAACGCACTTGGAGGCAGTAGATCCCACGTCGATGCCCATAGTATAAATTGTTTTCATACGGTACCTCCTAGCGGCGGTGGAGAACGCAACCCTTTTTTTCGTGGATCTTCTGAAAGGAGTTCGCTCAAAATCCGCCAAAGTCCTTTAAAATCACGTATTTCTTATTATTTACCAACCCTAGAATACCATACGGACATAAATTGTAAATACTGCCGCGCGTTAAAAAATTAGCACATCTTGCTTTTCGTTTCGTACTTTCTGATAATTTTACTGGGCAGGCAGTTGAAAATTCGACACATTGAAAGCCATTGGAAGTTGAAACAGTTTCTCTGCCTAAAAAAACCGGCCGTCTGCCGAAAGTGATTTCAGCAGATGGCCGGAGTGGGATCAGCACGGCTCGGGCACCGCGTTTCCCGGAATTGCCTCAGATCTTGTTGACAGGGCAGACAATAGGCCGTCCGTAGCAAACATTGACAAGATCCGTGGCGCAGGAGGTGCAGCAGTTAATAACAGATTCTTCCGTGGAGGCCGCGGTGTGCGGAGTCAGAATCACGTTGTCCATGTCCAGCATCTGACGGCTGTTCTCGCTGAGCGGCTCGGGCTCATACACGTCCAGGCCCGCGCCGAACAGAACGCCGGTCTTCAGGGCCTCGACCATCTCCTCTTCACGGATCAGGCCGCCGCGGGCTACGTTCAGGAAAATGGCGCGGGGCTTCATCATCTTGAACTGCTCCATGCCCACGGTGCGCTCCGTGGAGGGCATCAGCGGCAGGTGAATGGAGACGAAATCGGCGGTTTTCCAAATCTCATCGGTGTTGTCCTTCAACTCGATGGGAAGTCCTCCCAGCTGCTCCTTCGTCACATACGGGTCATAGCCGATGACCTTCATGCCAAGGCCATTGATGCACTTGGATGCAAACATCTTGGAAATTCGGCCGCAGCCCACCAGACCCAGAGTCTTTCCCTCCACCTCGGTGGTGTTTTCAAGCCCCATGCGAATATAAAAGTTGCCGCTGCGGAATTGCTTGTCGACATAGTTGAATCGGCGGGCTGTCATCATCATCAGCATCACGGCGTGTTCCGCCACAGCGTTGGCGTTTCCGGCGGGAGCGAAGACCACCTGAATCTTCTTGGCGGTAGCATGATCGATGTCGATGTTATCCAGACCCGCGCCCTGTTTGCCCACGCCCTTCAAATTACGGCATACATCCATCATGGCGGCGGTCACCGGCTCGGTGCGGCACATGATGACGTCGGGCTGATATTCCTTCAGCTCCCGGATATAAGTCTCTTCATCCAGAGCGGTGGCAACCTTGACTTCCACATCGTTGTTGTTGAAAATCTGGGTGGCGACGTCGCTGAGTTTGTTTGTATAATAGGCCTTGAATTTCATGACTTATGTTCCTCCACAAATCCGTTTTTGAGTGCGGCGGATGCCACGTGCCGCATGTCTTTTTTTATATTGTTTCATCATCATAACGCACTTTTTTTGATTTTGCAAGTATTCCTGCAAAATAATTTTAATAATTCATAATTTCCGTCATTTTTGCTCGGTTTCTTAATTAGTTTTCGTCATTTTGCAGAGCAAAATCCTCTCAATTTCCTAGAAAATAAAGGAAGTTGAGAGGATTTTGATTTATATTGTGATTGGTAGACAGCTTTTCCTGCTCACAGGGGCTCTCTCATTGACGCTCTCCCTGGCTGAACCGCTTTGCGTACTGCTTCGGAGGCAGTCCCGTCAGGGCCGTAAATGTGCGGATGAAATGCTCGTTGCTCTGAAAACCAACGGCTTCCCCCGCCGCCTGGACCCTCTGGCCGTCCTGCAAAAGGCGACGGGCCCGGAGAATGCGGGTGTTGATGACATACTCCATGACGCTGAAGCCCGTGGCCTCCTTGAAACAGTGGCTCAAGTAGTACTTGCTGATAAAAAACTCCGACGCCACCCGCTCCAGCGTCAGCTTTTCCGAGAGGTGAGCCTGCAAATACTCCAGCACGGCGCTGATTTTCAGCGTTCCCTCCCGTGCACCTGGGAGAGGAGGACTCTCGATCTGGCACAGTTCGTCCGCCTGCCGCCGGGCCGGGGCAATGGACAGTGCCTGCAATAAAAACTCCGACAGCAGCAGCATCTGGCTCAGATCGGAACCAAACTCCGTACTCTTCCGCCCCTGCTCCCAGTCCAGCCGCTTCAAAAGAGACAGCAGCTCGTTGTACCGACTGCCCGTCTCCACCATCCGCTCCGCCTCCAGTATCCTGCGGTAGAAGTCGGTCTGGGGTGCGGACAGCGCATGAATCGTAGGAATCGGAATGTGGAGTACGTAGCGTTCATAGGGCTCGGAGGCGAGCGTTTTGTGCAGCGTCGCATCCGGCAGGATAAACAGGGCCGCTGGGTGCAAAGAATATATTTGATTTTCCACAAACATTTCCCCGCCCCGGGAGACCGGCATCAAAAACTCCACGCTCTCATGGAAATGAGGCCGGTCCATGTACCACGAATTGTCCCGGCTCATCTTTAGATAAAACGGCTGCACCTGCACGAAGACCTCTCCTTCCGCCTCTTTGTCCGAACATGCAAACCAAACAGCAAAAACAATATCCGCTAATTTTTTCGCGCAAATGTTCCTTTACAGAGGATTGTTGTGTGATACTATAATAAATGACTTTCTATGAAAACACAAGTCTTTTTGTCCAATTCAGACAGGAAAAACTATCTTATGGAGGCAATCTTATGGGAAAAGTTTGTACGCTCTCCGAAGCCGTTTCCAATTATGTGAAGAGCGGAGACACCATCTGCTTCGGCGGCTTCACTACCAACCGCAAGCCCTATGCTGCGGTGTATGAGATCCTGCGTCAGGGCCAGAAGGATTTCACCGTCTGGGCCGGTCCCGCAGGCGGCGATTGGGACATGATGATCGGTGAGGGCCGTGTCAAGGCCTATATCAACTGCTATACCGCTAACTCCGGCTACACCAACGTGTCCCGCCGGTTTCGCGCCGCCATTGAAGCCGGCCAGCTGACCTATGAGGACTATTCTCAGGATGTTCTGATGCTTCAGCTCCACGCCGCTTCTCTGGGTCTTCCCTTCCTGCCCGTGCGCCTGATGGGCGGCTCCGGACTCACGGAGTACTGGGGCATCAGCAAGGAGCAGCGCGCCGCGATGGACTCCGTGGACAATGACAAGTTTGTCATGGTGGATAATCCGTTCAACCCCGGCGAGAAGGTCGTGGCCGTGCCCGTGCCCCGGCTGGATTGCGCCGTGATCCACGTGCAGAAGGCCTCTCCCGACGGCACCTGCATCATTGAGGGCGACGAGTTCCACGATGTGGACATCGCCGTTGCCGCCAAGCGCACTATTGTCACCTGCGAAGAGTTGGTCTCCGATGAATATATCCGCCGTGACCCCACACTGACCCGCATCTTCGGCCAGTGCGTGGACGCCGTGGTTCACGCACCTCACGGCGCATGGCCCGCCCAGTGTTACGGGTATTACGATGTGGACGGCACCGCCATGAAGGAGTACGACAGGGCCTCCAAGTATCAGGATGCCGAGGACGCCAAAGGGCAGCTGGCCAAGGCCGCAGAAAAAGCTGCGAAGGCCGCCGCGAAGAATCCCGAGGACGCCAAGGCCGCGGAAACCGCCGCTAAGGCTGCCGCCGCTTCCAAGGCCGCGGAGGACGGCTCTGCTGTTCCCGAGACCTTCCGGGACTATATGGATAAGTGGGTGTACAGCGTCAAGACCCACGATGAGCTGTTGGACAAGGTCGGCGCCAGCCGACTGATTGCCACCAAGAATGTTCCCGGCCTGGGCTATGCCGGCAAGATCCAGTAAGGGGAGGGCTTAACAATGTCTGATTATAAAAATTACACCAAGCAGGAAATGCAGGCCTACGCCATCGCCAAGAATATTCAGGAGAACCAGATCGTCATCGTGGGCACGGGCCTGCCGCTGATCGGCGCGTCCCTGGCCAAGCGGGTGGTCTGCCCCTCCTGCCATCCCATCGTGGAGAGCGGTCTGATGGATTGCGACCCCGTGGAGGTCCCCCGCTCCGTGGGCGACAACCGTTTCATGGCGCACTGCGCCGTGCAGTGGCCCAACGTCCGTTTTATCGGTTTTGAGGCCAACGAGTGGATCCATGGCAAGGACCGGCTGATCGCTTTCATCGGCGGTGCCCAGATCGATCCCTACGGCAACGTGAACTCCACCTGCATCTACGGGAAAGGCGACTATGTCAAGCCCCTGACCCGGTTTACCGGCTCCGGCGGCGCCAACGGCATCGCCACCTACTGCAACACCGTCATCATGATGCAGCATCAGAAACGCCGCTTTATGGACAAGATCGACTATGTGACCTCCTGCGGCTGGATGGACGGCCCCGGCGGCCGCGAGAAGGCGGGCCTGCCCGGCAACCGCGGTCCTCAGATGGTGGTTACCGACCTTGGCATCATGAAGTTCGATGAGGTCACCAAGCGGATGTACCTCGCCTATTACTATCCGTTCTCTTCTCCCGAGATGGTACAGGAGAACACCGGGTTTGAGGTGGACGTCAGCCGTGCGCAGCTGATGGAAGGCCCCAGCGAGGAGATCATCCGCGTCATCCGTGAGGAGATCGATCCGGGTCAGGCATTCATCAAGGTTCCCAAGGAGAAATAAGTTTTTTCTGACTGCACAGTCTGCGCGGCCAGACGGCCGAGCCGTCTGGCCGCGTTTTCAATTCGCGCAGTATTCCCGCATCTCCGCAAGCGGAGTCGGCGCGCCGCCCTGTATGGAGTACGCAGTCGCTGTGAAAAAAACTCCGCAACCCGCACAGTAATAATAATCCTATCGTCAAAAGGAGGCCTTCCATGCTGCACTATTCCGGAGCCGTCTACCGTCCCCCCAGCGAAGCCCATAGCCTGATCATCCAGGTCACCGTAGGATGCAGCCACAATAAGTGCGCCTTTTGCAACATGTATAAGGAAAAGCAATTCTCCATCACTCCGATCAGACAGGTGCTGGAGGACCTGCGCTGGGCGCGGGCACAGTACCCATGCGTGGAGCGCTTCTTTCTGGCCGACGGAGACGCGCTGATTCTCCCCACGGCGCAGCTGCTGGAAATTTTGGGCGACATCCGGGAGCTGTTTCCCGAATGCCTGCGGATCTCCACCTATGCAAGCCCCAAGAGCATTCTGCAAAAGTCACCGGAGGATCTGTCTGCTCTTCGGTCAGCGGGTCTGGATTTTGCGTATCTTGGACTTGAGTCTGGGAATGACGCCCTGCTGAAAAAAATCAGCAAGGGCGTCACGGCGGCTCAGCAAATTGAGGCCGGGCAAAAGCTGAAGGCCGCCGGGCTCACCCTGTCCGTCACCGCCATCAACGGCCTTGCGGGGTCCAACGGGGACTGGCAGGCCCACGCGGCAGACACCGCCGCGGCTCTGAACGCCATGCGGCCGGACTATATTGCGCTGCTGACACTGCGCATCTACACCGGCACACCCATGTCGGAGTGGATCGCCAGCGGGGAGCTGGTGATGCCGCAGCCCATGGAGCTGATTCGGGAGACAAAGGTGTTTTTGGAGCACATCGACTGCCCCGGCGCGGTGTTCCGGTCCAATCACGCCAGCAACTATCTGGTCCTCGCCGGGACTCTGAATCAGGATCGGGACCGGCTTATTGGCGAGTGTGACGAAGCTCTGCAGGGCGATGTGCCGCTGCGAAAATTTGTAGAGCTGGGGCACTGACGCGCTTTTGCAGGCAAGCTGTGACTGCATGACAGGGCGGTGAAAAGGTCTGAAAGACTTTTTCACCGCCCTGTCATGCAGTCACAGCTTGCCTGCTCTATGTTCTAACCTCCGCCGCGTCAGCCGTTCCAGAGAACGATCTTCCCCGCCTCGCGTGATGCGGGGACGTCGATGATCCTCTGGTTGGCGCTGCCCCGGAAACGCAGGGAGATATCCTTTTGCGCCTCCACAAACTCTCCGTCCACCAACACGTCTACCAGCGACAGCAGCGCGTCCGTGACCTCGCAGCGGGCACGGCTCTTTCCTGTCAGTTCTTCCCACGTATAACCGGAAAAGGCCCAGACGGTCTTCCCCGCGCACTCCGCCCGCACCCGGCGCACAAACGGCAGCAGCGCCCGCTGATTTTCCGGTTCAAAGGGTTCCCCACCCAACAGCGTCAGTCCGGCAATATAGGCTTTGCCCAGCTCCGCCAGCAAAAGATCCTCTGTCTCCCGGGTAAAGGGCTTTCCGTATTGAAAATCTTGCGCCACAGCGTTGAAGCAGCCGGGGCAGTGATGGGTGCAGCCGGAGACAAAGAGACTGATTCGCACTCCGACGCCGTTGGCTATATCGCAGGTTTTAATATTTGCATAATTCATGTCACACCTCGAAAAAGTCCCGCCGGACTCCGTCCGGCGGGTTCTCACTTTTTTCTAGTCTACGTCATCTCCCGGTTTTTGTCAACGTGCGTACATGTCCAATCCGAATCCAAAGGGAAATCGTTGGTCTCTCTTTTAACGCTTCTGCATATTCTATTGTTTGAGTATCGGGATCGTATCGCGCGCTAAACGCGTCAAGGATTGTGTGCGCTGCTTTTCCAGACATGCTGTCAGACATTTTCGTTTAAGTAATATTGAGAGGGAGAGGATCTTGCCGTGCCGGATACCAGTAATTGGGTCATTATGGCGTATATGAATGGCAACAATGAACTTGAGCCAGAGACCGTTGCCGCTATGCGTGAAATGGAAGAAACCGTTAAGCAAACCAGCAAAACGCTTCTCTTTCTTCAGATAGGGCGCCTTGCCGAGAAAACGGTCCATATTTTGCGGCCGGAACTGACAAACAGTCCCTCCTGCAACCCTTGGAACGGCGTAAGGAGTTACGCAATCAGCCAATCCGGCAAAGTTCTGCTCGGTGAGCTTGGAGAAAGCAACATGGCCGATCCCCAATGCCTGTATGACTTTCTTTCATTTTGTATGGGACACGAAGCACAGCACTATATGTTGATCTTGAGTGGGCATTCCTGCGAATATATTGGCCTGCTTAACGATTACAGCGGCAAAGAACCATGCCTCATGGGAATTCCGGAGCTTGCTCTGGTGCTGGAATACATCAAAAAATCCTTTGAAAAGAACATAGACGTACTCGTACTTGACACCTGTTACTCAAACAATATTGAATTTCTCTGTGAGCTTGGTGCCAGCGGTTCGGGCGTGAAAACCGTTCTGACCCACCGTGTGACCGCACCTCCGAAAGGGATTTCCTACCGAGAGCTGTTCTCAGCGATTGGCAATTCTCCGAATGAAAGCTGTGTCGAGACGCTTCTAAAGCAAATCATCGATAACACGTCCGCAGATCTGATTGCCTACCGGGTAGACTCAAGGATCAATGCGCAGATCAAAGAGCTTTTCACAGAGCTTGCAAAGCAATATCTCAGCTGTCCGGACGAGGACCTTCTTCAGCTCCTCAGGAGCGAAGACCTGCGGCATCCGGGACAGGATTACAGAGACAACCTTTCCAACCTTATCGGAGATTTAATTATCGGACGTAAATCCGCCATTCAGGAACCCCTCCAGGGAATCGGGGTGTTGGACAAATACATTCCCGATCAGGATACGGCAAAATTATATTATCGGCTCTCGTTTGCCAGAGATAATTACTGGACCAGACTTTTGTGCAGCAGACTGCCTGAAAAGCAGTTCCATTTTGCGGTTCTTGTCAGGTTTGCTCCGTTAATTCTTAGTAAGAGTAAAATAAAAGCGATGATCTGCTCCAGCAATTCTTCCTTATCTGAAGATGAAGCGGATGGGATTCTGGACCAATTAATCGCTGACCGGAATTGGAACATTTGACAAAATCTTTCATAAGATATAGAAACCCTCATAAGGAGGCTCGTCAGAAATGGACATCAGCAACGGAATCTATAAAGTGACCGTAAAAAACAATGGAAGTTTCAGGGCCTATACTGATACGGAACATCCTTACTGGCCAAATGAAGATATCTTTTATGATGGTACAGGTGAAACAACCTATAACACAATAAGATCCTTTACATCGCATACCGATTATGTGCTGTCTGAGATACCATCTGCGACTGATCCGGGTTACAACATCATTTTTACAGAACCTGCAAGCAATACCGCACTGTCCGGCAGCAGTATTCAAACCACCATTACTCTCACGAAACCGGAATACCCCGACGATTTAACCATTGTGCAGACAATTGCGCTGCATGGTACAACATTTCTTAACTCCACGATTGAAATAACTGTTGCCGTGATAAACACAGGCTCCGAACCGGTATTAGTCGGTATCAGATATTTTTTGGATTTTGACCTTGGCGGATATTTTGGACTGTCTTTCCAGCAGAAAGGCCCTGATGGAGATGTATTGAGCAACGAAAGGACGTTTTCTCCCGTTCCATATCAGTATTATCAAACGAAAAACACAACCGGATCACCGGCGATGTATATTTTAGGCACCACGCTTGGACCTTCCTCGCTTACTCCGATACCAACGCCCCCTGACCAGCTGGAGTTTGCCGATTGGGATCATGCTGAAGATACAGCATTCACCTATAATACCACCGCTCATCATTGCAGCGACGGCTGTGTCCTGTATTATTGGGGGAATCGGGGAGGAATCGAGGTTCCTCCGTCCGGCTCTATCTCTGTAACCGCATTGCTCTTTGAGAATGAGCCCCTAAGACTCGCCTCTCGAGGAGTCCCGTTCCTGCCGTGATACAATACAGAAAGGCCCGCACAGGCCGAATGCTTCAACATCCGGCCTGTGCGGGCCTTTGCTCTTGGATTCCAGTATTAGACACCTCGGAAGCGGGAGAGGAAGTCCTTTGTCTCCTGCCTTTGGGGATTTCCGAACAGCTCTCCCGGCGTACCCTCCTCGCAGATGACGCCCTGGCTCATGTAGACCACATGGCTGCTGACGTCCCGGGCAAAGGCCATTTCATGGGTTACCACCAGCATGGTCATCCCCGCCTGGGCAAGGCTCTGCATAACGGCGAGCACCTCGCCCACCATCTCCGGGTCCAGTGCGGAGGTGGGCTCGTCAAACAGCAGCACCTCCGGGTCCATGGCCAGAGCCCGGGCTATCGCCACCCGCTGCTTCTGGCCGCCGGAGAGCTGGCGGGGCTTGGCGTTGATATAGGGGCCCATACCCACCTGATCCAGATACTTCAACGCGGCGGTGTGGGCCTCCTCCTGATTCTTTTTCAGTACCTTCATCTGGCCCACCATGCAGTTTTTCAGCACAGTCATGTTGTTGAACAGATTAAAGGACTGAAACACCATCCCCACGTGAGAACGGTAAGCCGAGGCGTTTACACCCCGGTCCGCCACGTTTTTTCCGTGGTAGAGGATTTCACCGGAGGTAGGAGTTTCCAGCAGGTTCACGCACCGCAGCAGCGTGGATTTGCCGGAGCCGGAGGCCCCGATGATGGAAGTCACGTCGCCTTTTTCCACAGTAAAGTCGATGTCCCGCAGGACCTCATGACTGCCGAAGGCCTTGCCGAGATGTCGGATCTCCAAAATCGTCTCGCCCATGTCAGCGGTCTCCTCTCGCGGTGAAGTTCCGGTCCTCGAGTGATTGCTCGGGATTGTCCCTGTATTCCCTGCTGTGCTCGTCGTAATTACTGCCCTTTGCCGGATGCTTATAGGTCCCGGCGGTCATGGTCAGAGCGTCTGTCTGGACCAGTTCGTAACTGTCGGACCCTTCCATCCGCTTTTCCACCCACCGCAGAAGGAACGAAGCAATCAGCGTCATGGTTAGATAGCCCGCCATCTCAATGGTAGCAGAGGGAAAATAGGTGAACGTGGCCCCGGCCACCGCCTTATGGGCGGCGAAGAAGTCGGTGAAGCCGATGATGAACATGACGGAGGTATCCTTGATATTGATGATGAAATTGTTGCCGATCTGGGGCATGATATTCCGCAGGGCCTGGGGCAGAATCACACTGATCATGGTCTGGAAGTGGGTCATGCCGATAGCCTTGGCCCCCTCCGTCTGGCCGGGGTCGACGGAGAGAATGCCGCCCCGGACGGACTCCGCCATGTACGCGCCCGTATTGATGGAGACCACCAGGATGGAGACCGTCCAGATGTTGTCGAACCGGACGGTGTTGCTGGTAAAGTAGGGCAAGCCATAGAAAATGAAAACCGCTTGCAAAATCATGGGCGTACCGCGGAAAACCTCGATGTAGACCCGGAGAATGACCCGGATCAGCCCCAGGAAAAACCGCTTCGCGGGATGGTCGGCCTTAGAGTGGGGAACAGTCTGCAAAATGCCGCAGGCAAGGCCGATGACGCAGCCGATCACGGTGGCGATGATGGCTAATACCACCGTGCGGACCATGCCGCAAAAATAGTTTACGAAGCCGTATTTGGCCCAGAGAGTCGCAATGTCGGCGGCCAGCTGTGGAAATTTCGACCAGTCCATAAAAGTTCCCTCGCTCCCTCAGATTTTAGTCGATGCGTGCAGGCGGAAAAGTGATCAGCCGCCGATGGGCTGCACCGCGACGGCCTGCTTCATGAGAGCGTTGAAATCGTCGGCGGTCATGGTGGACAGAACGGAGTTCAGCGCGTCCTTCAGCGCCGTGTTGCCCTTCATGACGGAGATACCGATGTTCACGTCCTCGTCGGAGACCTGGAAGTCGTCGCCGGAGCCGGAGAAGTCCAGCAGCTTAAAGTCGGGATAGGCCACCATAGCGCCCTGAGCGGTGGGCATATCGGTACACACAAAGTCCACCGCGCCGGTCTCCAGCGCCATCAGCATGGCGGGAGCGGACTCCGAGGCGGTCTGAATTTTGGCGTCCTTAATTTGAGGCAGGCAGGTATCATACCAGATCGTGCCAAGCTGGCTGGTGCAGGTGCCGCCGGCAAGGCCGCTCAGGCCCTTGGCATCTGCGAAAGCGCCGTCGGCCTTGGTCAGGCAGACGATGGAGGCATACAGGTACGGGCCGGCAAAGTCCACCTGCTCCGCGCGATCGGCGGTCATGGACTGGCCCGCGATAACGGCGTCCACCGTGCCGGACTGGACGGCAGGGATCAGGGAATCCCAGTCCAGACGGACCACTTCCAGCTTCCAGCCGTTGGCCTGACACAGCTTTTGAGCCATCATGACATCATAGCCGTTGGCATACTCGTTGGAGTCCTTAATGGGAACGGCGCCATTGGAATCGTCGGGCTGAGACCAGTTATAGGGCGCATAGGCACACTCCATGGCCACGGTCAGCACGCCGTCCTCCACACCGGTGGGGACCGTCTGCGCACCGGAAGACGCAGAGGAACCGGAGGCGGCAGAAACCGCAGAACCGGATGCGGCAGGAGCCGCGGAGCCAGAGCTTCCGCAGGCGGCCAGAGATGCCGTCATGGCAAGGGCCATGGCAAGAGCAAGAAACTTCTTCATTAGAATACATCCTTTCAGTTGAGTTTTTCACGGCGAAAATTCGGATGCTTCTCTCCACGCCGCGGCGGAGAAATGCAAAAAAAGCAGACCGCTTTGACGCAAAGCGGTCCGTGGGAAAAACAGGCTGGTATACCTGATTCAGCCATCGATAGCGCTTCACAAAAAATGTGACAGTCCGGCGGGTATTCCCCGACAGCCCAGGCACAACGGAGCAGGCAGCTCCGAAACCCTTCGGCGACGTCCCCTTTCCCGCGGCGGCTGCCTGCCGTCTGCTCGCGGTACTGATGAACCTCGCGCCTCTATCTGAGCGATCTAATTTTTTCGTATCCTATCACGATAAGTGGGTAATGTCAACTACGTTTCAAAAAGAAAATTAAATTTTTGTGCAAAATGTTAAATTTCTGTGGGATCAAACTTTAAAATGTTAGCTCTCACTGTTTTGCCTCAATCCTATTTATAAAAAATCCTTTTCAAATCTGGAAGGAGATGATATAGTGAAAAGTAACGAATAATTTGCTGAAGCGTGCTCTGCTTGGGCTGTGTGGAAGAGGTATGCGCGCGTGAGGGCTTTCGAACTTGGCATTTTGAATTGGATACAGGCCAACTGCCGAACGGGTTTACTGGATGCGGTGATGCCGTTTGTCAGCGCACTGTGCAACCACGGGGAAATCTGGATCGCGCTGGCGGTGATTTTGCTTTTGATCAGAAGATACCGGTGGACCGGTGCGGTGCTGGCGCTGGCGTTGATTCTGGACGGTCTTTGCTGCAATGTGATCCTCAAACCACTGATTGCGCGAGTGCGTCCCTGCGACGTGAACGCGGCAGTGACACTTTTGGTTTCCCGTCCGACAGATTGGTCGTTTCCCTCCGGGCATACTGCGGCCTCCTTTGCTGCGGTGGGGGCTTTGCTGACGGAGAAGAACCGGTTGTGGAAGCCGGCGTTTGCTCTGGCGGTGCTGATCGCCTTTTCCCGGCTGTACCTGTACCTTCATTGGCCAAGCGATGTGCTGGCCGGTGCGGCGTTGGGGACAACACTGGGATTCGCGGCCGGTCGTCTGATGCGGTGGGTGGAAAAGGAAGCGGGACGATCCCGTCTTGCTGGAAGAGAGGGAAAAACGTGAAAGAGACGCAGGACAAACAGAAGATTCTGCTGGTGGACGGCAACAGCGAGCGCCGCCAGCAGATGGTCGAAGGCCTGCAAAACGCATTCCATGTGACGCCGGCGCTGGACGGGGAGATGGCGGTGGATATCCTGCGCGGACGTCAGGACTTCGCAGCGATTTTACTGCAGTGTCGTCTGTTTGACTTCAGCGGATTTGACGTGATGAACTACCTTCACACAAGTCGGACGCTGCTGGCCATTCCGACAATCGCCATGGGAGCTCCGGAAGATGAGCTGAAAGCGCTTTCCCTTGGGGCAGTTGCTTTTATTGAGCAGTCCAAGGAGCCCTACATGATCTCCTATCAGGTGAAGAATTTGATGAATCTTATCTGGTATGACCGAGACAGCGACGCGCTGACCGGCGTTTTACAGTGGGAGCCTTTTTTGAAGAAGGCCCGGGATTTGCTGGATAAGGCAGAGCAGGATAAACGGCCTCAGCAGTGGTCCATGGCCTTTTTAAATGTGGATCGCTTTAAAGTGTTCAACGACCTTTTCGGCCGGGCAACGGGGGATCAGCTCCTGCGAAATCTGGCGGCAAGGCTGACCCAACTGAAAGGCGTGGCCTGCGTGGGACGCGTGGGCGGAGACAGATTCGTGATGCTGTGCCGCATGGAGGGGCTGGAGCTAAACCGTTTTCGTCAAGTGGGACCGGAGTTGATGCGCCGTCTGCACCTGAAATACGGACTGCACATTTGCTGCGGCATCTATGAGATCGACGATCTGACGCTCCCGGTGGGCGAGATATGTGACCGCGCGCAGATTGCCCAGGAGACGATTTCCGGACGAAGCGATCAGAGCGTGGCACTCTACGACGAGGAACTGCGCCGCAACCTGCGCTGGGAGCAGGAGGTATCTTCCCAGATGTACGAGGCGCTGGAACAGGGTCAATTTCAGGTTTATCTCCAGCCGATCTTCAGTTTGTCGTCCAACGCACCGGTGTCGGCAGAGGCTCTGGTGCGCTGGATTCACCCGGAGCGGGGGCTGATTCCGCCCAATCAGTTTATTCCCGTCCTTGAGCGAAACGGCTTTATCACGCGGCTGGACCAATATGTCTGGGAAACGGTCTTTCAGTACCTGGTGGAATTTAAGGCGGCGGGCTATCCCGCTTTGACGATCTCCGCCAACATGTCCAGGCTCGACCTTTACAATGCGGATGTGTGCGGTCTGCTGACAAATATGGCAAAAAAATATGCGATTGACCCAGCCTCTTTTCACATTGAGGTGACGGAGAGCGCCTATATGGATGATTCCCAGCAGATGCTGGACATGACAAAGCAATTGAACACGGCGGGCTTCGCCGTGCTGATCGACGACTTCGGCAGCGGATATTCCTCTTTGAATATGCTGATGAACATGACGGTGTCCACCCTGAAGCTGGACATGGGTTTTGTCCGGAGCGTCGGCAGCAACGAGCGGACCAACTGCGTGGTCAACAGCATTGTGCGCATGGCAAAGTGGCTGGAGATGGGGGTAGTGGCCGAAGGGGCAGAGACGCAGACCCAAATTGACTATCTGCGTTCCATCGGCTGCGACCGGGTGCAGGGATATTACTTCTCCCGTCCGGTTCCCAAGGATGAGTTTATGCATCTGCTGGCGCGTTACCGGGGAAATCCCGCTCGGGAGAAGCCGCGGGTCTTCGACAAGACTGCGGATACCCGTGCAGTATGGAGCGCGGTAATGGCCTATGACCGAATGATGCAGGGACGGATGGACGCCGCAGCGCTTTTCGAACAGTTCGGCGACACGGTGGAAGTCATGAGCGTGAACGACGCCTACTATAAGCTGATGGAGAGTTCTCCGGAGATTCTCTTCCGAAGCAGTCAGTTGATTACCGCGTGGCTGGAAGAAAAGGATCGGCCTCGGTTTCTAATGGCGTTGAAGGCCGCTGTGGAAACCGGAGAGCGGCAGGAGCTGGTAGTCCGGCGGTATATGGAAGCCGACCGCATGAAGAATCTGATGGTCAGCATTTGCTATATGGGACGCAAGGACAACCGAAAGCTGTTTCTTACGCTGTTCCGGGACATTTCCCTGCTGAAGCTGACACTTTCGGCGGAGGCTGTCCTACCGGCGGATGCCGCGCCGCCGAATCCGCAGCAGCCCTCCGGCTGTCAAAGCTGCCGCAAGATGCTGATCGTGGAGGACAATCAGGTCAACCGGCTGGTTTTGAAAAAGATGCTCTCTCAGGAGTACGGTATTCTGGAAGCTCCCAACGGCAAGGCGGGACTGGATATTTTACATAGCGGGGAGAATATCCAGGCGGTGCTGCTGGACATCTTCATGCCGATCATGGACGGATACGAGTTCCTGCGAAAAAAGGCGCAGGACCCGGCCCTGAGGGATATTCCTGTGTTGGTGCTGTCTCAGTCTGATAATCGGGAGAGCGAGGAAAAGGCCCGACAGCTGGGTGCCAGCGGCTTTGTGCGCAAGCCCTATGACCCGGAGGATCTGAAAAGAGCACTGAATTCGCTGGTAAATGACAATTGACGGAAAGACCCCCGACGGCAAGATTCGCGGCGGCAAAATTTGCCGCCGCGAATCTTGCCGCTGAGGGCCACGTGCAGAAATTAAAGAGAGGAATCCTTATGCCAAAGTCTGAATCTTATGAAATTGATATGTGCAGCGGACCAATTCTGAAAAAGATGCTGTACTTTTCCCTGCCGCTCATGTGTTCCGGTGTGCTGCAGCTTCTGTTCAACGCGGCGGACATCATTGTGGTGGGCCGGTATGCCGGAGATAACTCCATGGCGGCGGTGGGGTCCAACGCAGCCCTCATCAACCTGCTGACGAATCTGTTCATCGGACTTTCTGTGGGCGCCAACGTTCTGGCGGCCCGGTATTTCGGGGCAAAGCGGGAGCGGGAGCTGCGGGCTACGGTCCACACTTCCATGCTCTTGGCACTGTGCAGCGGTACCGTGCTGATTGTGGTGGGCATCGCGGGCGCACGCCAGGTGCTGATCTGGATGCAGGCCCCTGCCGGCGTGCTGGACTTGGCCGTGCTGTACCTGCGTATCTTTTTTCTGGGAATGCCTGCCATGATGCTCTATAATTTCGGCGCAGCGCTTCTGCGGGCCAAGGGAGACACTCGGCGGCCGCTGTATTTTCTGCTGCTGTCCGGCGCAGTGAATGTGGCGCTAAACCTGCTGCTGGTCATCGTCTTCCACCTGGATGTGGCGGGTGTGGCCATTGCCACCGTGATATCCCAGTGCATTTCCGCCGTGCTGGTGGTGATCTGCCTGATGCGGGAAACGGGGGGCTTTCGTCTGGAGCTGAAGGCGCTGCGCATCCATAAGGATCAGCTGGTCGGTATTTTGCGAGTAGGACTGCCCGCCGGAGTGCAGGGCGTGATTTTCTCCCTTTCCAACGTGGTGATACAGTCGTCCATCAACTCCTTTGGCGAGGTGGTCATGGCCGGCAGCACCGCCTCCGCCAACATCGAGGGCTTTGTGTATACGGCCATGAACGCCGTCTATCAGGCCACGCTGTCCTTCTCCAGTCAGAACGCGGGTGCAGGACGGCTGGATCGTATCAACCGCATCCTGCTGACGGGTCAGGGCTGCGTGACGGCCACCGGGCTGATGCTGGGCGTCGGCGCGTGGCAGGCCGGACGGGTGCTGCTGGGCATCTACACTCAGGATCCGGCGGTGATTGAGGCGGGCTTTGTGCGTCTTGGCATCGTGTGCGCACCCTATGCCATCTGCGGCATGATGGATACCATGGTGGGCGCCCTGCGGGGCATCGGATACTCCGTCATGCCCATGATCGTGTCACTGATGGGGGCCTGCATTCTGCGGCTGGTGTGGATCGCCACTGTGTTCCAGATTCCCGGATACCACACGCCGGAGTGCGTCTACTGGTCCTATCCGGTCTCCTGGACGGTCACACTTTTGGCCCACATTCTCTGCTATATCTGGGCCAAGCGACGGGTGGACCGGCGATTTGCCGATGCCCATTTGCAGCGGAAGACAGATCCGCTTTTAGAAAATACAAAATAAGGGATTGCAAATGCAATAGATACACTATATAATGTGGTTTATAGTAAAGAAACAGGGAAAAATAATTTTGGCTTTTCAACAAGAGGGAGCGACAAAAGGACCATGAAAATCATTAAAAGAAACGGCAGCGAAGAGGGTTTTGAGCGCGTAAAGATTGCGGCGGCGGTGGAGAAGTCCAACCGGGCCGGTGAGCAGACGCCCGAGCTGTCCCAAGCGCAGATTGACCAGATCGCGCTGAACGTGGAGACCGCGGCGGAAAAAGTTGGCCGTACGCTGAACGTGGAGGAGATTCAGGAACTGGTGGAAACGGAGCTGATGCGCCACAGCGCCTATGAGACTGCCAAGCGCTATATCCGCTACCGCTACACCCGTACTCTGGCCCGGGCGGCCAACACCACCGACAATCAGATTCTCAGCCTGATCGAGTGCAACAACGAGGAGGTCATGCAGGAGAATTCCAATAAGAATCCCACCGTGAATTCGGTTCAGCGGGATTATATGGCCGGCGAGGTTTCCAAGGACATTACCAAGCGGCTGCTGCTGCCGCCGGACGTCGTGGAGGCTCACGAGGCGGGCATTCTCCATTTTCACGACATGGACTATTACGCCCAGCATATGCACAACTGCGACCTTGTAAATCTGGAGGATATGCTGCAACACGGGACGGTTATCTCCGGCACGCTGATTGAAAAACCCCACAGCTTTTCTACCGCCTGCAACATCGCCACTCAGATCATCGCACAGGTGGCCTCCAGCCAGTACGGCGGACAATCCATCTCCCTTGCTCATCTGGCGCCCTTCGTGCAGGTATCCCGGGAAAAGCTCCGGGGCGACGTGCTGGCGGAGGCCACCGCTATGGGTGGGCACCCGGATGAGGCCACGCTGAACAGGATTGTGGAAAAGAGACTTCGCAGCGAGATTTGCCGGGGCGTGCAGACCATCCAGTATCAGGTGGTGACACTGCTGACCACCAACGGGCAGGCCCCGTTCGTGACGGTGTTCATGTATCTGGGAGAGGTATCCGACCCCCAGACCAAGCGCGATCTGGCGGTGATCATCGAAGAGACGCTGAACCAACGATATCAGGGCGTGAAGAACGAGGCGGGCGTATGGGTCACGCCGGCGTTCCCCAAGCTCATCTATGTACTGGAGGAGGACAACGTCCGTCCCGGAACGCCTTACTACTATCTGACGGAGATGGCAGCCAAATGCACCGCCAAGCGGATGGTCCCCGATTATATCTCCGAGAAAATCATGCTGGAGAGCAAGATCGATAAAAATGGAGAGGGTCACTGCTACACCTGCATGGGTTGCCGCTCGTTCCTGACGCCCTATGTAGACCCGGAGACGGGAAAGTCCAAGTATTACGGGCGGTTCAATCAGGGCGTGGTCACCATCAATCTGGTGGACGTGGCCCTGTCCTCCGGCGGGGATTATGACCGGTTCTGGGAGATTTTTTCGCAGAGGCTGGAACTCTGCTACCGGGCCCTGATGTGCCGCCACAATCGGCTGAAGGGGACGCTGTCCGACGCTGCGCCGATCTTGTGGCAGTATGGCGCGCTGGCGCGGCTTGCCAAGGGCGAGACCATCGACAAGCTGCTCTACGGCGGCTACTCCACGCTGTCACTGGGCTACGCGGGGCTTTACGAGTGCGTGAAGTTTATGACCGGAAAGTCCCATACCGACCCCGAAGCCACACCCTTTGCGCTGTCTGTGATGCATCGGCTCAATGAGGCTACCGCCGCCTGGAAGGCCAAGGAGAACATTGACTTCTCCCTTTACGGCACGCCGTTGGAATCCACCACCTATAAGTTTGCCAAGTGCCTGCAAAAGCGATTTGGCGTCATCTCAGGCGTGACGGATAAAGCCTATATCACCAACAGCTACCATGTCCATGTGACCGAGCCCATCAATGCCTTTGACAAGCTGGAATTTGAGTCCCAATTTCAGGCGCTGTCCCCAGGAGGGGCCATCAGCTATGTGGAAGTTCCCAATATGCAGGACAATCTTCCCGCGGTGCTGGCGGTGATGGAGTATATCTATGACCACATCATGTATGCGGAGCTGAACACCAAGAGCGATTACTGTCAGGTGTGCGGCTTCGACGGAGAGATCTCGATTGTGGAGGATGACGGCAAACTGGTGTGGGAATGCCCCAAATGCGGCAACCGGGATCAAAACCGACTGAATGTGGCCCGGCGGACCTGCGGCTATATCGGAACTCAATTCTGGAATCAGGGCCGGACGCAGGAAATTCAGGAGCGGGTACTCCATCTGTAAATCAATTTAAGTTGATGTTGTAAAATGACAACTGATTCGTGAATATAACAACTGATTCACGAACAGAGAAAAATAGTGCACGCGCATATTTCCTAAGTGATTTGCGAACAATCCCAAAGTGCCTCTATGAGTTCTGTGCTCATAGAGGCACTTTCTATTCTATTTTATTTTCATTACATACTATAACACTATTGTTTCAGCGCTAGCAGAATCTGGGGAAGAGAACTATTGAAACGTCGTCTTACTTGTTTTGAGAGGAATCTTTCTTTATCTGCAAAACTTCCGTTTCTCCATGCTGTTGAAACAGTTCTCCTGCTGATTCGTCTTCCTTGTGAACCGAATCTGCATCCGGCAGCCATACTGCCTTTGGATTTTTTCCTGAATTGTTTTGGAGATTTTATTAAGTGTCTCCTGAAAATCCCCCCCGTCCATGAAGACGACTTCTATTCCCAGCATATTTTCATGTTCCATGCATGCCTTGTAATCCAGCAACTCCGAAAAAGGAAGCATCCACTCGTCCAGTTGGCTAAAGTGCAGAAACGAGTTACCGCAAATCTGCATCTGATTCTCCAAGCGCCCATAGACTCTGTTCATCGTTTTTAAAAAGGTACCGCAGCGGCACGGAACCGGAGAAAAGGAGGCCAGATCTCCCGTCCTGTACCGGATCAGCGGCATGGCCTGCCGGGTGAGCGTGGTAAACGTCACCTCGCCCATCTGTCCGTCCTGCACCGGCTGTCCGGTATCTGGATTGAGAATTTCAATATACAAATCGCCCTCCCGCATATGATATCCGCCCAGCGCCTGACACTCCACACCGCCGCCATATCCCATTTCCGTCATGCCATAGTGGGTAAAAACGCGGCACCCGCATCGTTCGGTCAGTTCCCGGATCAAAACCTCCGGAACATAGTCGGCACTGAGAAGCACTTTTCTGATGTTTTTTTGGAAAATCTCCGTCTTTATACGGCTGAGCTGTAAAATCTGTATTGGGATTCCAGAAAGGCAGGTAATACCGTTTTCAACAATGCACTTGGCCGTTTCCTCCATGTTCGTTATGACTCCGTGCTTGAAACAGACTACGCCTGATCTTTTCAATGCCTTTCCCAGCAAATCTCCAATACTGCCGCAGGAGGCGCCAGGAAAGAGAATTAAAACCCGGTCGGACTCATCGGTCAGGCTGCTCATTCCATACTGAAAAAAATCAATCGTTGCATCCAAGTCTCCTTGGGAGAAAAATATCCTCTTTTCCTCTCCTTCCGTCCCCGAGCTTCTCAGCGTGACAATCCGTTTGATATCCCGCTGAGGAATGCATAGAAAATCGTTTGGGTCTCGGCGTATTTGATTTGGGTACGTAAAGGGAAGTGCTTGGACATTCTCCCAGGAAATCACAGAGACATCTGCCAGCTGCTCTTGATAAAAGCGGCTGTGCCTCCGGGCGAACTGCACGGTTTCCATAATCTTTCTCAGCTGGTATTCTTCCAGAGCCTCCCGGCTGCGCCGAGAAATGCCGGTCCGTTCCACAATCCAGTCTTCAAGCGGCGTCCGCTGCATTTTTACCCCTTGCCCCCATTCCTGTACAAAGACTTCCCCGCAGTATTTGTAAGGTTATACATACAAAAAGGTATCAGCTTTCCCTTCGGAGTTGCCACGTGGATGCAGCAATCCCGAATTCTGTCCAGATTGACATTCCAGGCGTCCTGAAACGCCATGGCTGAGATGCTGAAGGATTCGCAGCGAATCTGATTGATGATTTCGTCCCAGTCGGACGGCGGCAGCTCCGCTTCCTGCCGGGTGGACTGGCGGGATGACCAGTTGCCGGAAACAAATTCCACTGCTTTTTTTGCGCTCGCATCTGCCGTGTCGCTCTTGCAGCAGCAGCTCGTTTTTGGGGCGGTCTGCATCAGATCACCGTTTGCAAGGCGAATAAAGTTGCCGTGGAAAGAGCAGAGGGAGTTCTCGCACGCAGCGGGCTTTAGATCCGCGGCCTTCACTTTTCCCCCCGTCTGCCGCTCCAGCTCGTCCATCACTTCCGGAAGCGTTACCCGGTCGCTGTCCGCGGGGGCGTGGGGCATCCTGCCGAAATAGCTGACCGGCTGAAAATGTACGCCGCGTACCGCCCGGATGTGGTCCAGCGCAAAGCGAATGATGGCCCCGATATTGTCCACATTTACTCCCGGAACCAGAGTTGGAACCAGAACAACCCCCATGTGGTATTTCTCGCAGTTTGCAATCGCTTTTTCTTTTAGCGTCAGCAGCTCCCGCCCCCGCAGCTTCCGGTAGATGTCGTCTTTTGTGCCGTCAAATTGCAGAAAAACGGAATCCAGTCCAGCAACCTTCAATGCGCGGACAAATTCTTCCTCCTGCGCCAGACGGATTCCATTCGTGTTTACCTGAATAAAGGGAAACCCCAGTTCCTTCCCCAGCTTTACAATCCCGGGCAGATCATCCCGAACGGTGGGCTCGCCCCCAGAAAGCTGGATATTGCATGTCCCGGATACGCTGAGGATTGCTTCATACATGGTTTTGATCTGCTCCAGAGACAAATCCGCACCCTCTGAAGCACCTGAATCCGCAAAGCAGAACTTACAGTGAAGGTTACATCGCTGCGTCACCTCGATCAGCGCCGTGCAGGTGTGCTGACGGTGCTCCTCGCACAAACCGCAATCGTAGGGACAGCCTTTTTGAATCCTGGTGACGGTCTTTTCCAGATGCGCCCCTTCCCGGTGTCGCATCCAGTTTTCAATCGGAATGCTTCCCCGCCAAATCAACGCGGAAAAAGCGCCGTGCTCCGGGCAGCTTTTTTTCAAATAGCAGCCGGCACCGTCGGTCACAATGAAAGCCTCCACCTTCCGCAGACAAATGGGACACAGGCTTTCCGTTCGGGTGATGATTCGGTTTTCTTTCAATCCGGTACCCTGCTTCCCCATGTAAAATCATGTCCCCGCAGAATTTCCCGGATCTTTTCAAAGCTCCTGATCAGCGTGTCACCGCATTTAAGCCGGTATTCCTGATTTGTCTGGTAATCTATTACGCTGCATACACCGATCAGGTCGGCGCAATCCGTGCTGCCGAATTCCTCGCGGAACCATCCGGTAAATTCATCCACCATCGCGGTATAGCTGGGGGACGGACATTCCTGATCGTTCCCCTTTCCCGCATACAGGCCCAGAACGGCAATTCCTCCCGTGAGGACACCGCAGGTCTTTTGTTCGCTTCCAATTCCCATGCACAGGCCGTTTAAAGCCCGGATCAAATCCTCATTTTCCGTTCCCTCGTCTTCCAGCGCCATTTTTATCATAATCTGGGCACAGCAATAGCCGACACTGGAAAGTCGAAACATCCGAAAGCCGGTCTCATCCACAGTTTGTCCCCTCCTTTTCCGCAATCATCATAAAGTACCCCGGTTTGCACTTTTTCAGCGCCTCCTGATACCGGCAGCCATCCACACAGTTCCCCGACGTCAAATTCCAGAACGTCGCCATAGAGCCAAAGGTGAAGATGGTCTGCACCATCAGCTCTTTTAGAAGATCACTGCAATCCTCCCTGTATGAAACAGCAAACCCGTTTTTCTTCAGCATTTCTTCAAGCTTTGTCAGATCATGGAGCCCTCTCATACAGCTGTTCATGGCAAACGGACGCAGTCCGCTTACCTCCTGGGCATTCCTGGCGTAGACGTCGGTCACAACCAGTCGGCCCCCGCCTTTCAATACCCGGAACGTCTCTTTCAGTACGCGGTTCAAATTCTCCATCAGGGACAGGGTGCACTCTGAAAAAACGCACGTAAAGCGCTCACTCTCAAACGGCAGATCCTCCCCTCTGCCCGTCAGGAAGTCGGCAAACCCGTATCGCTTTCTTGCATCCTCAATCAGCTTTTCCGAGGGGTCAATTCCAATTGTCCGAATCCGGTGGGTATTGTAGAGATAGTTCACGGTGGCGCCGCGTCCGCAGCCCAGATCCAATACGGCGTCCCGAGGGGAGAGTCCGCACAGTTGAACCGCTTTTTCGGTCAGGCGAAAGCCGCCGGGCCGCAGGGTTTCCCCGGTGACCTCCGCCATGCTTTTGCTCTCATAGGCGTTGCAGCATTCCACTACTTGTCCTCCAATCCTTTCTCCACTTCCAGCATTTTGCCCAGCGCCAGCTCCTCTGCGATAAAGACTGCCTTACATTGGGGGCACTGCATCAGCTCCACCTCGAAATTTCCGCTGAGGTAGCTGACTTTCACCTTGCGGGGCTCCAGTTTTTTTTTGCACTTGTCACAGATCCACGGCAACTCCCGCTCCCCGTTTTCTTTCATGAAATCCCCCTCTTTCTTTTCTTAAAGCCGGACAAATGAGCATGGTTCTATTCCCTTGCGATTTCCATGCGGTGGCTGTACACGCTGACGACCTGAATGGTTCCGTCCTCTTCCTGATAGCGCACCCAGTAGGTGACTTCACCAACCCGCAGACTGGCGGAATAGCAGGCGCTTTCGGGATTGAAGAACCGCTCCCCCGTTTTTTGAGCATGGGAGATGACCTGCTCCACATCCTCCAGAAGAATATACCGTTTCTCCATACTCTCCCAAACTTCGGGAGGAATTACCAGCCCCAGCGGATTCCCATGTTTTTGTTCCATGCCCAATTCCTCCCCCCACAATTCGCGCAGGAGCCTGCGCTTGAGCTCCGCCCTGTTTTGTTGCCGCTGGGAGAGGTTCGGCATTTTCCGGCTCCCGGCACGCTCCAGGTCCTCGGCAAAAATCAGGTCCAAAATGTGATAGGTTCTCTTCCCCCCGCTGACAAACAAATCTTTGCACATGGCGCAGTATACCAGCAGATCGTCCCCGCTCTCACCAATCCGGTCCTGTATAAAATCCTCCGCCTGTTCCCGGTTGGCATAATAGACCAGACCGCCGTATCCGCAGCACTTTGTCTTATTCCGGGAGTAATTCAGTTCGTCGATCTCATAGCCCAGTTTCCGGGCAATTTTCCGAATGCTGGACTGGAGCTGCTCATTGTATCGTGAGGTACAGGCGTCGTGAATGTTCAAAGCCTGTCCCGCACCGTCAGCCGCACAATCCGGTAAACCGTACCGATCCATGATCTCCCAAAGGGAAATCACCGGAATTTCCGGCAAATAATTCTGAAAGACCTGACCGCAGCTGGAGCAGGCCAGAATGAACGTGGGGCGCTCCATGGTTTCCCATGCGCTCTTCAGCCGCTCCACATTTTCCCGCATCAGATCCTGCCGCCCCGCCCAGTCTGCGGGCGCGCCGCAGCAGCCCAGCATCAGCCCCACGCCCTCTTTCACATGGGAGAGCAGGTAGCGGTAAGACGCCTCCACGGACTCCGGCGCGGATGCGGAGAGCTGGCATCCCGGGTAAAACAGATACTGTGCCGGTTTTCCTTCTTTTTCCGCCCCGGACTGCGGGGGGGATTTCACCATGAAAAGGCGGTTGCTGTTGCTGAACTGCATATCCCGCAGGGCAAAATCGTGGGCAGAGGGCGGCATCTTTCCCTTTTCCACCATACTTTTTCTGGTCTCGTACACCATGTCGCGCAGATGAACGTCATAGGGACACTGCTCGTCGCACAGTCCGCACAGGGTGCAGGAATTAATCATTTTGTTGGCGTAATGAGTGCCCATAATGACACTCTCGTTGGTCCCAATCTGCCGGGCATAGGCCTTGGGCGCAATCTTAAAGCTCTTCAGATGGCTGCAGCACTTCACGCATTGAACGCATCGGCAGTGCAGACACCGCCGGGCCTCCTCCGCGGCGGCATCCCTCCCGTAGCCGTCGGGAGGGCAGGAAATCGGCTTCTCCGGCTTCGCGTCCTCCAAATTGAAGTGCAGCGGTGTTTCAAACGTGCCCTCGCGTTCACGGGCGGCGGTCATGGACACTTTTTTCAAAAACCGCTCGATAGAAACAGCCGCCCGCTTTCCGGTGCTCACCGAACCAATCACGGACGCCGTTTGAGATACCAGAGTGCCGCCTGCAAACAACGAATCCCGCACCTGAAACGTCAGCGGATCTGCCTCAAGCTCTTTCTCCCATGTGCCCGTGCCGAGATAAACGGCGTCAAACTGTTTCAAAAGCGCAGATAATCCGTCTGGATCAATTTTCTGATGGTAATGTACGGTGATCCCCCGTTTTTCAAAGGCCCGCAGTTCTTCTTCAATCTCCTCCGGGTCAAGCCGGCCGCCCGCAAAGTCCCAAAGCCGGCCGCCCAGACGCGGCGACTGTTCATAGACGGTAACCTGCGCTCCTTTTTTGTCCAGCTCCACGGCTGCGGTCATGCCGCGGAGTCCACCGCCAACAACCGCTACCTTGCCAAGGGTTTTGGGGACGGAAAGCGACTTCTTCGGCGGCGCATATCCGTATTCCACCGTCGCTCTTTCCAATTCGGAGATGTTCAGTGCGCAGTCCATCTTCTCCCGCACGCAGGCAGCGTGGCAGGGATGATCGCAGATTCTGCCGATCAGTCTTGGAAACGGCATTCTCTTTTCCAGAATCTGATAGGCCTTTTGAAAATTGCCCGCGCCGACCGCGTCAAGGAGCGCCGAGACATCCACATGGATGGGACACGTTGCCGCGCAAGCCGGCGGCTCGTCATGGATGCACTTTTCCCCGTTCTCCAGCAGCTTTTGTAAATCCATAATTACCTCCAGTGGGCAAAACCGGATAAACCCGGTTTTGCCCACCTGTCGATCAATGTGAGACGCTTTGTAACCCTTGTCTGATCTTCTCCGGATAAGCGGGCAGCTTTGTAATACGAACACCGCACGCGTTGTAAACCGCGTTGATAATGGCCGCGTGGGGAGCAGAAAGCGGCATCTCGCCCGCTCCGGCCATACCGAACGGCCCGTTGGGTCTCCTGGTCTCCTGATGGATGAGAACCATACCGTCCGGGACATCCCTGACCTGCGGAATTCCGCAGCCGGTGAGAGTTGTATGCTTTTTCAAATCCTCGAAATCCTCGGACAGCGCCAGACCTATGCCCTGTGCCAGTCCGCCCAACAGCTGGCCGTCCAGAACCGTTTGATTCATGACGGGGCCGCAGTCGGAGACCAGCGTCAGCTTGTCCACTTTGGCCTTTCCGCTGGTCATATTGACCGATACCTCGGCCAAAAGTACGCCGTACATATAAGCGGGGAACGGATTCCCCTGTCCGGTTTCCACACTGCACTCCTTGCAGGGGGCCGTCCATTTTCCGGGGTACTTGACAGGAAGGTTCTCCGCGGCGGCCTCTTCGTACGTGCGGAAAGTTCCGTCCTCCTTCTTCAGGGCCGCCATCATGTTTTCGCAGGCCACCCGGATGGCATTGCCCGTCAAAACATTGGAACGGCTTCCGCCGGCAGGGCCGCTGTTGGGGGTAAACTCCATGTCGTTCATCACCAGTTTGATCTGCTCAGGCCGGATGTGCATGGGTTTGAGGGATTCGTGGGCGATTGTCAGCGCGCCCATATCGGCGCCCTGTCCATGGTCTTCCCAGGAACAGCCGACGGTGACTCCGGTTTTCGTGAGCTCCGCCCAGGCTTCGGAGGAATCAGCGCCGTCCAGCCCCGAACCGTAGGTGAGGAGCGAAATGCCAACCCCATACTTCGTGTCGCTGCCCTCGGCATTCTTTGCCGCGGCATTCTCCTTTGCCTGCCGGTAAAGCGGCCGCAGCTTGTCCAGCGCCTGCGGATACGCAATCACATCCGGATGGCAGCCGGTTGGGGTGGTATCCCCTTCCCGATATACATTCAGATAACGAAATTCCAGCGGATCCATACCCATCTTTTCGGCAAGTTCATCTACCAGCACCTCAGAGGGGAACATGCTCTGGGGAGATCCATAGCCCCGGAACGCTGCAGCCCACGCGTGGTTGGTCGCAACCGTTCGGCCCTCGCCGCGGATGTTTGGAATCATATAGCCCGCACCGATAAACTGACTGCCCCGCATCGTCACCAGATCGCCGAACTCGCAGTACGGGCCATGATCCACCGTCCAGTCGGATTTCATGGCGACAAGCTTTCCGTCTTGATCGGCGCCCAGCTTCAGATTGACAAAAAACGGCGCCCGTTTTCCGGTGTAAGTGATCTGCTGGAACATATTAAATTGGAGATAAACCGGCTTTTTTGTAACCAACGCCGCCACGCCCAGCAGCCCCTCCATGGTGGGACTGAATTTATAGCCGAACGTACCGCCGGTGGGGTTTTGCACAATAATCAGTTTATCCAGCGGAATGCCGATGCCTTCCGCCACCATCAGCGCGTGCAGATGAATCCCCACGCTCTTGGTGTGGACAATCAGCTTTCCTTCTTCATTCAGGTATGCAAAACCGACGTCCGGTTCCAGTGGAAGGTGGGGCTGGCGCTGCACATAGAAGTCGTCCTCAACTACATACGGCAGGTTTTCAAGCAGCGGGTCAACCTCTTCTCCCTTTACAATGTGCGTTTCAAAATAAACGTTGGGCGTTCCCGGATGAATCTCGATGGCGTCCTCCGCCATGGCCGCGGGTGCGCTCATATAAGCCGGCAGTTCCTCGATCTCGACTTTGACCTTTTTGGCAGCCTCTTCCGCAATGGATGGAAGATAGGCCAGCACCATGGCAATGGCGTCGCCAAACTGAAAAATCTTCTTGTCGTTCAGGATCGGCCGCTCCTTGCCGCTGCCTTTATTGGAAGGAAATGCCAAGCCGTTGATCCGGTTGGTGCCGGGAACATCCTTGTAGGTGAGAACTCTGTAAACGCCCGGTACCTTTTCGGCCTCCGACGTATCAATGGACAGGATGTTGGCATGGGATACCTGGGCCTGGACCAATTTGATATGCAGCGTACCCTCGGGGAGGTGCAGCCCCAGGTCCGCGCCAAACTCCCATTTTCCCGTTACCTTGGCAAGGGCCGATGGGCGGGGCATACTGGAGCCCAGCATGGTGTCGCCGTTTTTCAGCTTTGGCCACAGCTCCTCCTTGGTCACTTCGCCGCGCATCATTCTGGCCGCGTCCATAACCGCGTCCACCAAGGGCTGATAGCCGGTGCAGCGGCAGACATTCCGATTCTTTTGGAACCAGTCTCGGACCTCTTCTCTGGAAGGATTCACATTCGCGTCAAGCAGTGCCTTGGCGGAGACAATAAATCCCGGCGTACAAAAACCGCACTGCGCCGCGCCGTGGATCATCCACGACAGCTGCAGCGGATGGAGACTCTCCTTGGTCCCCACTCCTTCAATGGTAATGATCTGCGCCTCATCCGGCACCCTTCTCATTTTCACAATGCAGGATCTGACCACTTTTCCGTCCAGAATGACGGTACATGCTCCGCATTCGCCTTTTCCACATCCGACTTTTGTCCCGGTAAGAAGCAATCGTTCCCTTAATACGCTAGCTAGAGTTGCGTCGGGATCTACTACTAAGCGGGTTTCATTTCCATTGACAAACACTGTTTTCTTAAGCATTGGATAGCCCTCCTTGAATAGCACTCCATGAATTGTTTATAGCTAGCTTCTTATTAACAAGCTACAAAGTGCTCTTAAATTTCAACTGTATTATTGGACATTTTGGGAAAATTAATGCAGCTGAAAAAGTAATACGGCTTTCTCCATCATTACCGACTACGCCAAGGATGAGACGCAAAAAAGCGCTATGGTGAGATCGCGGACTATCGGAATCCGGGCGGGAAGAGCGGCGACGCCTGCACCGGTTCCAATCCCCGCCAGCCCAGCCAGGAGGAGATGGTGGAGCTGCTAAAGTGCTGCTATTACGATTCAGACGTTGATTTTTGATAAAAACGCAGGGCCGCCGTCTTTTAAAACGGCGGCCCTATCAGGAAATTTGGGGAAATCACATGGAATTGATCATTAAAAAAACGACAATTAGGATTGAAACAATTTCAAAAGGATGGGACCCCTTCGCTATGCGAGGGGGTCCCATCCTTTATTCCATAATGAACCTGGGCATTGCTTCGTGTATCAGCGCCTTACGCCTTTTTCCGGCGTGCCATCGCGGCCAGCACCAGCAGCATCATAGCCACGCCCAGCGGCAGTGCCAACCACGTCGGAAGTCCGACTGCGGCAAAAATACCCGCCGCAATGTAGGCAATACAGCTCACCGCCGCCGCCGTCATGGCGTAGGGCAGCTGCGTGGTCACATGGCTCACATGGTCGCACTGTGCACCGGCGGAAGCCATGATGGTGGTATCAGAAATGGGAGAACAGTGATCGCCGCAAACCGCGCCCGCCATGCAGGCGGAAACACACACGATGCTCAGCGGATTTCCGCTCTCCAGCGGGAATACGCTCAGTACAATTGGGATCAGAATGCCGAAGGTACCCCAGGATGTGCCGGTGGCAAAGGACAGGAAGCAGCCGATCACGAATATGATGGCGGGCAGGAACAGCTGGAATCCGGCGGCGGAACTCTTGACCACGGCGGCGACAAATTCCCCCGCGCCCAAAGAATCGGTCATGGCCTTCAGGCTCCAGGCAAAGGTCAGAATCATGATAGCGGGGACCATGGCCTTGAACCCCTCCGGGATGCAGTCCATCATCTCCTTGAACTTCATTCGGCGGCGAAGCAGGTAGAACACCACCGTGAACACCAGTCCAAACGCGCTGCCCAGCAGCAAACCCACGGAGGCGTCAGACCCGGAAAAGGCATCCACAAAGCTGGCTCCGGAGAAGAAGCCGCCGGAATAGATCATACCGATTACGCAGCAAATTACCAGCACCAAGATGGGCGCCACCAGATCCAGCACCGTTCCGTTTTCAGCGGCGGCACTCTCGTCCGCCCCGGCATAGGGATTCTTGCCGGAGAACAGATCGCCCTCGATTGCGTTGGCCTCGTGAACAGCCATGGGGCCAAAGTCCGCTTTCATCACCACCAGCCCCACCATCATCACGATGGTCAGCAGTGCGTAGTAATTATAGGGAATAGCCCGGATAAACAGCGCCAGACCCGACCCATCATCCACGAATCCGCTGACGGCGGCAGCCCAAGAGGAAATCGGCGCGATGATGCACACAGGCGCGGCGGTGGCGTCGATCAGATAGGCCAGCTTTGCCCGGGAGACCTGATGGCTGTCCGTCACGGGACGCATCACGCTGCCCACGGTGAGGCAGTTAAAATAGTCGTCAATAAAAATCAGAATCCCCAGTACAATGGTGGCCAACTGCGCACCCGCCCGGGTCTTGATGTTTTTCTGGGCCCAGCGCCCAAAAGCGGCGGAGCCGCCCGCCCGGTTCATGAGACACACCATGGCCCCCAGAATCACCAGAAATGCCAGAATACCCACGTTGTAACTGTTCGCCAGAACTGAGACAATTCCGTCCTGAAACACATGGGTAATCGTTCCCTCAAACGCAAAGCCGGACCACAGCAGCCCTCCGGTGAGAATACCGAGAAAAAGCGAGGAGTAGACCTCCTTGGTAATCAGCGCCAGCGCGATGGCCACCACCGGCGGAAGCAGGGACCAGAATGTCTCGTAAAACCTGGGATCCGCCCCGGTTCCCTCTTCGGCGGCAAAGGCCGGAACTGCCAGCAGAACCAGCAGCACAGCGACCAGCCCCACCGCTGTCCGCGCACGGCGCGTTTTGTTTTTCATGGGTTTTCCTCCAAAAAAATGAAGTCATGACATTGCGTCATGACTTCATACATTCGGCCTGTACGAATCACGACAGCGCTCCGCCCCGTGGGGCGACAGTCCGGCGGATATTCTCCGTCGGCCCGGCTCCGTCTCCCGTCAGGCCACGGAAAACGAAACCTCGGCGGCAGTCCCTTTCCCGTTTTCCCCCGTTAGGCCCGCTGTTGGAAAAACGCTACTTTTGGCTGCCGCGCCTCTATCATGCAGTAAGTTTGATTATAGCAAACTATCTATAAATGTCAACCGTTTCAGCCTTAAATTCGATAATCCGCCCAATTTCCACATCTTTCTTCCGTTCAAGGAAGCAGCTCTCCGATTCGTGACTCCCCGTACACAGGGATGCCTTCGGACTCCAGCAGCGCAGCTGTCACGCCGTCCCCGGCCGTGAGGCCATGGGAAAAGGTCCCGTCATGAATGACTCCTCTTCCGCAGGAGGGGCTGCGCTCCTTCAGCACCGCCGCTTCGCATCCGTACAGCCGCGCCAAATCCAGCGCGGCCGTGGCACCCCGCTGGAATTCAGCGGTCACATCCGCGCCGTCCACTGTATAAACGCCCTCGCCCCGGCGCTCCGCCGGCGGACGGGGCGTGTGGAGTCCGCCCATCTGCTCCGGGCAGACGGGAATACAGGTATGTTTCTGCAAAAGCTCCTCAATTTCGGGACAGCGCTTCGATCCGCCGTCATACCGGCACGGAACGCCCAAAAGACAAGCGGAAACCAAAATCCTCATCTTCCTCACTTCCCCTTTCGACGCTCTTCGATGACTCGCCTCTCTTTTTGAAGCTCGGCAAACAGCGCGATGCCGTCCCACTCCTGATTCCAGGCGGTTAGCACCGCCTTATAGCATTCCGGGCCAATCCCGGCCTGCCGCAGGGCGGGCAGAAGGTCATCCATCTGGCTGTCCATATCGCAAAAGACCATCATCTTCCCACCCAGCTTTCCGGAGAACACACCCTCCCGGGCCGGGCGGGTCTTTCGACCCACCAGCGCACCGATGGGGGTACGCCAGCCGTCGTGCCAGACGGGCTTCACCTCCGCCTGAAACGGTCCGGCGGCGGCCTTTACCGCCAGAATGTCGTTCAATTCCTCAAAGCCATAGAGTAAAATCGTTCCCATCTTCTATTCCCCTTTCCAGCGCTCAGAATTTAAAAGGCTTCCCATTCAGCGCGGCCCCCGCCAGCGTCTCTCCCTCGTAGCGCAGCTTCAGGGAGAAAAAGGGCGCGTTGGACTCCAGCAAGTCCAGGAAAATATGGTCACCCTTCCACAGCGGCAGCTTCCGCAGCTCCCGTTTGCCGATCCACTGGAGGTCCCCCTCGTTGCAGACGATCTGTTCTCCCGTCCACCGGTCCGCGGTGAAAAGATGCATATACTCGCCCTCCCATGTGTCGGAGAGGAATGTGACAAGGCCCCGATAGCGCCAGTTCGTCAGCGTCAGGCCGGTCTCCTCCTTTGCCTCCCGCAGAACGCACTCCTCCGGTGTCTCGCCCTCCAGAAACTTTCCGCCCACGCCAATCCATTTGTCGTGGTTCAGGTCATTTTTCTTCTTCACGCGGTGGAGCATCAAGTATTGATCTCCCCGCTCCAAATAGCATAATGTGGTGTTTAACACAGCAGGTTCCTCCATGAGTGCTTTTTTCTCATTATAACCGATTTTGCGCAGATGGCAAGACACAGCCGCGGGTTGCGGAACGGAGACCCGCCGCCGTCAGGCAGCGCTCACCCTTCCTCAACCCGCGGCTAATTTCCCCGTGGCCGCGCTTCGCGGACTCAGCTCTTTTTCCGATAGAAGCAGTTGCCCACCAGCATAAACACGGCGTAAATTGCCAGATAGTAGAAGACCTTCACACCGTATCCGGCAAAGGCTGCATACACCATAAATACACAGCCGCACAGCGCCAGCATCGGCATTACAAACCGCTTGAAGCCGTTCAGCTCCCGTTCCTTGCGCATAAACTGGACAAACATGATAATATACATGCCGTACAGCGTGATGATGGGCAGCTCCGAGGAATCGAAGCAGAACGGGCCGAACCACCCTGCGGTCAAATTCGCGCCATAGAAATACAGCAGCCAGAACGCCGCGAACGCCAGGGAGAGAATTGCGGAGTTATTGGGCATATTGGTCACCGGATCCACCTGGCGGAACATCTCTGGTTTGGGTCCCTCGCCTCTGGCCGCCAGAGCGTAGAAGCTGCGGCAGTTGGAGAGCATCAGCCCGTTGAGTGTCCCCAGGCAGGAAATCACGATCATCACGAATACCACGGTGCCCGCAGCCCCGCCAAATACCCGCTGGAAGGCCATCTTCGCGGCGGCTTCGCCGCTGGCCATCAGCTCTTCGGTGGTCACCGCGCCGTTCAGCCCTATATAGTATAGGATGTAAGTGGCCACCACAATGAAAGACCCAAGCACCAATGCACGGGGCAGATTCTTTTTGGCGTCCTTCAGCTCTGCGTTGATGGAAGTGGCCAGAATCCAGCCCTCATAGGCAAAGGCCACCGCCACCATAGACTTCATCAACCCAGTTCCGGCGGAGACCGTACCGGCGGAGATCGTGGCAAAGTTCTGCGCCATCTGGCCGTTGCTGAGACCCACAACGGTGCCCACCACCGCCATCAGCAGCAGCGGTATCATTTTGATAACCGTGGTGGAAATCTGGAATTTTCCCGCAATACGGGGGGACAGAGCGTTCAAAGCGTAGTCCACGCACAGAAAGAAGCAGGCCAGCACCAGGCAAGAGCCGCCGGTGATGTCCCAGCCCATCAGCACGGAAAAATACCGCGCGGACACCCAGGCCAGCACGCTGGTCAGCGCCGGCGTATAAATCGTTGCCATGAACCACCCAATCAGGTAGGCGTACCGGTTTCCCACCGTGGCCTCCGCGTAGTCCACCAGACCGTTGACCTTCTCATACCGCGTCGCCATCGTGGCAAACACATAGGAGCAGACGATCATGATCGCGCCCACGATCAGCCACGCCAAAATACCCAGCGGCATATTGCCGCCAGTTTGTACCAGCACCGCCTCTGCCTTGAAGAACACACCGGAGCCGATAACGATACCCACCACCATACAAATGGCCGTGGGAAGTCCATACTTTTTTTCCAATCCGTTTTCCATGTTTTCCCCTCACTCACTTACTTTAAAGCGTTGTATTCTTGCACAATACGATTTATACAGCATAGCAGATCTCTGTGCATTTCGCAAGATGCTTTTTAATTCTTTTTCCTGGGTCATAGCTCTGGCAGAAGAGCTGCGCGTCATGCCGCACCGGAAAACCGGCGGTACAACGGACCTCCGTAGCTGAGCAAAAAAGCGGCCCCAAAAGGGGCCGCTTTCATCTGTCTGGTTCAGTTCATCTGCCGCCGGCGGCTCAAGTTCTGGGTGCCGTCCTGCATATTGTTCAGCTCATCCAGGCTCTTGCCGGTGCCCAGCGCCACGCAGGAGATGGCATCCTCCGCCACCACCGTGTGGATACCCGTCCGGGCCGCCACAAGCTTGTCAAAGCCGGATACCAGACTGCCGCCGCCGGTCATGACGATGCCGTTGGTGGAAATATCCGCCACCAACTCAGGGGGCGTCCGCTCCAGCACGGAGTGGATGGCCTCCATGATGCGCTCTACCGGCTCTTCAAAGGCATCCATCATCTCCGTGGAGCTGACCGTGATGATCTTGGGAAGACCCGTCAGCAGACACCGGCCCTTCACATCCAGCGTCTCCTCCTCGTCCTTGGGGAATACGCAGCCGATCTTGATCTTCATGTCCTCGGCGGTCCGTTCGCCCACCAGCAAATTGTGCTTGCGGCGCATATACTTCACCACAGCCTCGTTCAGCTGGTCGCCCGCCACCTTGATCGAGGCGGACTCCACCACGCCGCTCAGGGAGATTACCGCGATGTCGGCGGTACCGCCGCCGATGTCCACCACCATGTGGCCGTCGGGCTTGGCAATGTCAATCCCCGCGCCGATGGCCGCGGCCACCGGTTCCTCAATCAGGTATACCTTCCGGGCGCCGGCCTGAATACCCGCGTCGATGACGGCACGCTCCTCCACTTCCGTGATGCCGGAGGGAATGCAGATGATGACTCTGGGCTTGAAGAAGGAGAAGCCGGCTACCTTCCGGATAAACTCCCGGAGCATCCGCTCCGTCATGTCATAGTCGGAAATGACCCCCTCCCGCAGGGGACGGATCGCAATGATGTTGCCGGGGGTACGGCCCAGCATCGCCTGAGCGTCCGCTCCCACCTGAAGCAGTTTCCCGGTGTTTTTATCCAGCGCCACCACGCTGGGCTCGTTGAGAACGATTCCCTTTCCCTTGACGTATACCAGAACGGAAGCGGTACCAAGATCGATACCGATATCTTTTGCCATGGACATATCCTCCACCTCATGCTCTTTCTTCAGTATTTTCTGCCGGTTTCTTCAAAATTATGAGAAGCGGTTTTCACCGCGCACAGTCATACGGATATATTATACCGACGGCGTTAACGGAATGCAAGCACATTCTCCGAAAATGAAAAATTTAATGCTCTTGCGCCACGCACGGAGTCTCCCGCTCCGAACGGGTCCGTGCCACCGCGGCACAGACCACCCGTTCCGCTCCGCCGCTTCTCAGCGTACGGACGCACTCCGACAGCGTGGAACCGGTGGTGCAGATGTCGTCGATCAGCAAAATCCGACGCCCCGCCACCTGTGCTCCCGGCGCAATTTGGTACATACCCAGTACGTTGGCCCTGCGCGCTGCGGCGTCGGCAAGGCCCGACTGGGCCGGGTTATCCCCTATTTTCACCAAAAGCCGCTCCGGCGCGGTGTTCCACAAACGGCAGGCAGATTCCGCCAGAAGACTCGCCTGGTCGTAGCCTCGTTTTTTCAGCCGCTTCGGCCCAACCGGCACCCAGGTCACCGCGTCGAACTCCCCGGAAAACCGCTCCGCCGCGCACTGGGCCAACAGCTCGCCCAGCGGTTGCGCCAAATGATCCGCGCCGTAGAATTTCAAGCGCAGCAAAGCGTCCCGCGCCGTACCCTCATAGATAAGCGGCGCGGCGCAGAAAAGCCCGTCCGCCCCTGTGTAAAGTCCCTCTTCCTCTTTTGTCCAGGGCAGGGATTTTTCACAGGCCTCGCAGATTGCCGCCCCGTCCACGACGCGGCGGCAGAAGGGGCATTTCGGTGGAAACAGCAGGTCCAAAACTACCCCGAAAACGTTCATTTTGCCCGCCGCCTCCGGGGATAGGGCGCCGCCTCGTCCGTAAGGCTCACCAGATAATCCAAGCTGACGCCGTAATACTCCGCCAGCTGAACCGCCAGCCGCAGCGGCAGTTCCCTCTCTCCCCGCTCGTACTTGGAATAGAGCGACTGGTCACACAGCAGGTATTGTGCCACCTTACTCTGGGACAGGTCGTTGTCTTCCCGTAAATCCCGAATTTTTAAATCCACATCTATCACCAATGCAATTTTACAGTTTGGACAAATAGTACTATTCTATTTTGGACCATTTGTCCTAATATATTTGTGCGGGCAACCGGTGTATTTTGGTGTCACCAGGCGGGAGCAATTGCTCCCGCGGAGCGCGGCTAGCCCATCACATAGCGAACCGCCAGAAGTGCCAGCACCCCCGATATCCCCGCTTGAACGGCCTTGCCCAAAAGACAGTTTCGGGTTGAAAGCCCGCTGTCCGCCAACACCGCCAGTGTTTGGCACAGCACCGAGGCTCCGCCCCAGCCTGAAAGAACCGATGCCAGAATGAACCCGGCGTGCCCGCCGGGCAGCAGCGGAATCACGGAGAACAGCTCCAAAGCCCCCACCGCAGCCGCCCCGGCTATGCCGGGAAGCCTCTGCAGGGGCCGCGCCAACACGTAAAACACTGTAACAAACGCGCAGATGTTTAAAACCGACTCCAGCGCCCGACGCACCGACCCTACTACGGCCGCAGAAAACGGTACGGCCCGCGCGGTAAACCTTGGCCGGGGCTGGGCGCGTCGGGCGGCCCCGCCTCGAAACAAAATTCCCGTCAGCAGGGCGGACAACACATGGATGAGCCACAGCCAGATGCCCACCCGGACGCTGCCGAACACTCCCGCACCCAAAACGCTGATGAGGAAAGCGGGGTTGGCCGTGTTGCAAAACGCCAGCAGCCGCTCCGCCTCCACCTCGCTGACCAGATTTTCGCGGTACAGCTCCGCCGCGGTCCTCGCCCCGATGGGGTAGCCCCCTACCAGGCCCAGGATCAGCGCCGTAGCTCCCGCGCCGTCCACCCGGAACAGCGGCCACATCAGAAATTCCAGTCTGGGCGCCAGAACCTCTCCAACGCCCAGCGAAACCAGCAGGGAGCTGGCGGCGAGGAAGAGAAACTGGGAGGGAATCACTGTCCCGGCACACAGACTCAGCGCCTCGCTCACACTCTGCCGCACTCCCTCCGCATCTGCCAGCATCGCCGCCAGCCCTAGCGCCGCCAACAGACACAGGATCGTTCTCTTCTTCACCCAACCGCCCCCTCGGGACACCCTATGCGCCCGCGCGGGCGGTCATGCCTGCGGGATAGGCGGAAAAGTGCGCCCTTCAGGCAAGTTTTCCCACCTGCCCTCATACAGTTGAGCGAGGTGAGACGATGGAAAAACGTAAGCGGCGGGATACGCCGCTGACGGAGCTGGCGGAGCTGTTTGATCTCCCCGGCGACGTGGTGGCGGGGCTGTGCCATCTGGAGATGATCGGCGACAGGCGGCTGTTTCTGGAGCATCACAGCGGCATTTTATCTTACAGTGACCATTCAATCGACGTAAACACCCCCGGCGGCATCCTGCGGGTTACGGGCCGGAATTTGACGTTGGAGGCCATAACGGGGGAAGAACTGCGGATCGGCGGCATGGTGGACAAAGTGGAATGGGTGAGGTCAGATGCTTGAGAGTCTTGTAAACCATCTGCGGGGACAGGTGCGTCTGCGGGTGGAGAGCGCCTTTCCGGAACGGATACTGAATCTCTGCGCCCAGCGAAAACTGGAGCTGTGGGACGTTCGGTGGGAGAGCGCCACTGTGTTTTCCTGCGTCCTCACCCGGCGGGATTTTCGCATTCTTCGGCTTCTGACCAGGAAGCTGGACTGCACGCTCCACGTGCAAAAGCGGGAGGGCGCGCCCTTTTTGGTCGGAAAGCTCCGGAGGCGGCAGGCGTTGGCGGTCTGCCTGATCGTCTGCGCTCTGGGGCTGTTTTTCAGTTCCTTTTTCATCTGGGACATCACGGTGGACGGCGCGGTAACGGTGCCTGAGGAGGAAATTCTGCGGGCTCTGGAAAAAAACGGCGTGGGCTTTGGCACCTTTGGTTTTTCCATTGACAGCGAGGATCTGCGCAATCACATCCTTTTGGACATTCCTGAGCTGAGCTGGCTGACGGTGAACGTCTCCGGCTGCCGGGCCTATGTCCAGGTACGGGAGCGGGTCATGGCGCCGGAGTTGGTAAACCGCCGCGCTCCGTGCAACGTGACGGCCCGGCGGGACGGACTGGTTTTGAAGGTCCACGCCTTTCTCGGAAAAAAATGCGTTCTTCCCGGCGACACCGTGGAAAAGGATCAGATTTTGATTTCCGGGATTGAGGATCTGGACACCTTCGGCGCACGAATCACCACGGCGGCGGGCTCCATCACCGCCCGGACCTGGTATCGGCTGAATGCCGACTTTCCCCTGACGGTTCAGGAAAAAAGCGGTGAAACCAAGGCGGAACAGCGCTGGTCGCTGATCTTTGGAAAACGAAGGATAAAATTCTATGGAAGCAGTAGCTATTTCGGGGCAATCTATGATAAAATGGTCAAAAGACAGCGTTTGGAGGTCTTCGGTCTGCCACTCCCCGTCACCCTGGAGACGGAGACCTACCTTCCCTGCCAGCTGACCGCCCGCACCCGCACCGCTGCGGAGGCGGAGGCCGCGGGCAAGGCGGCTCTCACCGCCTACCTGACCTCTTTGATGGGCGAGAGCGGCGAGATCCGGTCCACCCTCGTCTCATCCCGGCAGCAGGGAGACATTCTGCGCGTCACGCTGACGGCGGAGTGCGTGGAGGAGATCGGGCAGACGACGCCCCTTGAGGCAGAGGCGGGCTGACCGTCCTTTCGAGATTCCTTATGCAAAGCGGCGCCCGCGCAGACAGCGGGAAATTTCATCAGAATTCGGGCGGCGGGACGCGCCCCGCCGCCCGGCAAACAGGAGTGGTCACATTTTGGAACAGCGAATCAGCATCGAGCGATTGGAACAAGCGATAAATATTTTTGGGTCCTTCGATGAAAACATCCGTCTGGTGGAACAGGAATTTTCCGTGGCCGTGGTGAACCGGGACGGTGAACTGCGGGTGGAGGGTGAGCCGGAGGACGTCATGCTGGCCGTGAAGTCCGTACAGGGGCTTCTGACCCTGTCCTCCCGGGGCGAGGCCATTGGGGAGCAGAACGTGCGGTACGTCATCTCTCTGGTCCGGGCTGGCAAGGAAACGCAGATTGCGGAGCTGACCGGCGACGTGCTGTGCGTCACTGCCAAGGGCCGACCCGTGAAGCCCAAGACCATCGGACAGAAGCAGTATCTCAAATCGGTGCTGAAAAATACCGTCACCGTGGGCGTTGGCCCGGCGGGCACCGGCAAGACCTATCTGGCCGTGGCCGCCGCGGTGGCTGCCTTCCGGGACAAGCAGGTCAACCGCATCATCCTCACCCGTCCGGCCGTGGAAGCCGGGGAACGGCTGGGCTTTTTGCCCGGAGACCTGCAAAGCAAGGTTGACCCGTATCTCCGGCCCCTCTACGACGCGCTATTCGATATGCTGGGGGCGGAGACCTACCAGAAATATCTGGAGCGGGGAAACATTGAGGTAGCGCCTCTGGCCTATATGCGGGGCCGGACTCTGGATGACAGCTTCATCATTCTGGACGAGGCTCAGAACACCAGCCGGGAACAGATGAAGATGTTTCTCACCCGCCTTGGCTTCGGATCCAAGATCGTCATCACCGGCGATGTGACCCAGATCGACCTGCCCGCCGACAAGGCCTGCGGCCTGAAGGAGGCCATACGTGTCCTTCAGGACGTGGAGGGCATCGGCATCTGCCAGCTGACCAACGCGGATGTGGTGCGCCATGTCATGGTGCAGCGCATCGTGGAGGCTTATGAAAAAGACGAGCTGTCCCGGATGAAACACACCGGGGGAAAGGTGAAACGGTCATGAGAAAGAGCCACTATATCCCCGTCACCGCCGACGTGCCGGGGGCGTCCAACGAGCGAACCTGTTCCCTGCTCCGCAAGGCGATCAAGACCGCCCTCCGGCTGGAGGGCGTGACGCTTCCCTGCGAGGTGGACGTGCTGCTGACCGGGGACGCGGGCATTTGTCAGATTAACCGCGAACAGCGGGACGTTGACCGGCCCACCGACGTACTGAGCTTCCCGGAATTTGATTTCAAGCCCGGTCAGCCGCCCACGCCAGAAACCGCCGGGGACCTGCTGGACTCCACAGGACTCCTCGCTCTGGGGGATATGGTGATCTCCATGGAGCGGGCGGCCGCTCAGGCAAAGGAGTACGGACACTCGGGCCGCCGGGAGCTTGCGTATCTGGCAGTCCATTCCACGCTTCACCTGCTGGGGTACGACCATCTGGACGAGGGCCCGATGAAGGCGCAGATGCGCGCCCGTGAGGAAGCCGTGATGGAGGAACTGGGATTGGAAAGGTAGGCGGAAACCGTGGCCGGAAGTTTTATCGGTCTGTGGATTTTATATTTAATGGTGACCATTCTCGCATTTTTTGGCATGGGCGCAATGGGATTACAAGATGAAACGCTTTGGGAAATTCTGATTCAATCAGCCTTTTTCGCTGCGCTGACCTGTATGTATATCAAACAAAGAGACATCGAAAAAAAGCTGGACAGACTGCTGGAACAGCGGGAGCCGTCCGCGCCGGACAAACCGGACGCAAAAGCCCCGGAACAGCCGCAGGACTAACCGCCGCCGCCCCTATTGCATACACTGTTCTGAGGTGATCTTATGGAACTCATTCAGGATGGTGCCATTGCGTTTTTGTCCGCCGTGGGGCTGACGGCCTGCGTCTGGCTCATTGCCGGAGCTTTCCTCACGGGAAAGTGCCGCAATTCGGAAGTACGGCTCATCCTCCCCCTGCGGAACGACGCGCCCGGCTTGGAATCTGACCTGAGGGAGCTGCTGCGAACCCGACACACTCTGCCGCTTGCAAAAATTTTGCTGGTGGACTGTGGCATGACGGGCGAGGCACGGCAGACTGCGGAGTATTTCAGCCGCCGGTGGCGAAATGTGGAGCTGGTGGACGCAAAGGACATGAAGTTCGGCTAAAATCCCGCAATCACACAAAGAAAAGGAAGACAAAACGGCATGGACGAACTCTGCTGCCTGGACGGCACGGTACATAGTCTCATTTTTCAAAACGCCGAAAACGGCTATACCGTCCTGCGGCTGGTGACGGAGGAGGGAGAACTCCACACGGTGGTGGGATGCATTCCCTGCGTTGCCCCCGGCGAACACCTGACGGTGAACGGCGTGTGGGAGACCCATCCCCAGCATGGGGAGCAGTTAAAAGCTATGGAGCTGGAGCGGCGACTACCCGAGGATGCAGACGAGATCTTCAACTATCTCTCCTCCGGCGTGTGCAAGGGCGTGGGTCCCGCCACAGCCCGGGCCATCGTGGACCGCTTCGGTGAGCAGACGCTGGACGTGCTGGAACAGGAGCCGGGAAAACTGACCTGCCTGCGGGGCGTCACCGAAAAAAAAGCGCAGCAGATCGGAGAAAGCTTCCGCCAGCAGATGGGTCTGCGTCGGCTGATGGCGTTTTTGGCCCAATACGAGCTGCCCCCTGTTCTGGCGATTCTGCTGCGAACGCTATATGGCGACGCGGCGCTGGACGCGGTACGTTCCAACCCGTATCTGCTCTCCGCCGACGAATGCGGCATCCCCTTTTCGGCCACCGATGAGATCGCCATGAGTCTGGGCATTGCCGCCGACAGCGACGAACGGCTCCAGGCGGCGGTGATCTTCGAGTTGAACCACAACGAGAGCAACGGCCACGTGTTTCTCCCCCGCGACAAGCTGGTCTTCGCCACGGTGCAGCTTCTGAACTGCGGCCAAGATCTGGTGGAAAAGGCGCTGGATGATCTCTGCGTCCGGGGCGCAGTGGTGCAGGAGCAGGTAGCCAATGTGACCGCCTGTTACCTCCGCCGCCTGTGGGCGGCGGAGGTAAGCGCTGTCGCCCGGCTGCGGGCGCTTCTGTCTGTGGACGCGGATCAAGGGCGGCAGGTGGACAAGGTCATCGCGGAAATAGAAAAGGCGCAGGGAATCACCTACGCCGACCAGCAGCGCCAGGCCGTGGCGCTGGCGGCCCGGACCGGAGTCCTGATCTTAACCGGCGGCCCCGGCACCGGAAAGACCACCACCGTCCGGGGCATTGTGGCCCTGTTTCAGCGGATGGGACTGGACGTGATGCTGGCGGCTCCCACCGGCCGGGCGGCCAAGCGGATGAGCGAGCTGTGCGGCGGGCTGGAGGCCCAGACCATCCACCGGCTGCTGGGCGTCACCTGGAACGAAAACACACGGGAGACCGCCTTCTCCAAGTGCGAAAAGGAGCCTCTGGAAGCCGACGCGGTGATCGTGGATGAGATGAGCATGGTGGATGTGTCCCTGTTCGCCGCGCTGCTCCGCGCTCTGCGGCCCGGCACCCGGCTGGTACTGGTGGGGGACGCCGATCAGCTTCCCTCGGTGGGGGCGGGAAATGTTTTTTCCGACCTGATCCGCAGTAAAAATGTAGAGACCGTTTTTTTGCGGGAGGTCTTTCGCCAGGCGGAGCAATCCGCCATTATCCGCAATGCCCACGCGGTGAATCTGGGCCAGCCGCCCCGGTTCGTCAACGACCAGAACGACTTCTTCTTCATGTGTCGCCGCAGTGCGGACCGGGCGGTGAGCACCGTAGTGGAGCTGTGCACGACTCGTCTTCCGGAGAAGATGGGCGTTCCGGTGGACCAGATTCAGGTCCTCTCTCCCACGCGAAAGGGCGAGAGCGGCACGGAAAACCTGAACCGCCTGCTGCAGGCAGCGCTGAATCCCCCCGCTCCGGACAAGCACCAGCGCCAGTGGGGTGAAAAGGTGTTCCGGGAGGGAGACCGCATCATGCAAACCCGAAACGACTACGACGTGGTATGGGAACGATCGGACGGCGCCGTGGGCACTGGCATTTTCAACGGCGACGTGGGCTGCGTGGTGCAGATCGACCCCAGCGGCGAGTGGCTTCAGTTGAACTTTGACGACCGGATAGCCACCTATACCGCCGACCAGCTCTCCGAGATCGACCTGGCCTACGCAATGACGGTCCATAAGGCGCAGGGCAGTGAGTACCGGGCGGTGATTCTGGCGGCGATGCCCGCCGCTTCGGCGCTGATGGTCCGGGGTGTGCTGTATACCGCCCTGACCCGGGCCAGAGAACTTTTGATTGTGGTGGGAGACGACTCCGCTGTGTCCGCCATGGCGGAAAACGACCGCCGTCAGCGGCGGTATTCGGGTCTGAAGTGGCGGCTATGCAACGGCGCTTGAGGTTAGCAAAAATCACCATATTTTTTTGTGCTGACATTTGAAACGCGGGGCCTTTCCCAGTGGGAAAGGCCCCGCGTTTTTTAGTCTTGATTTACCGCTGGCCCTTGTCGTAGGGGATGCCCTCCGCCTTGGGTGCGCGGGACTTGCTGGACGTGAACGCCAGCACCACCAGTGAAATGATGTAGGGCAGCATATTGTACACGCCGCTGGGAAGGTTCAGCGCCACCAGGAAGTCAAAGCCGGTATAGACGTTGCTCAGCGCCCGGAACAACCCAAACAACAGCGCTGCAAGGGCAATGCGGGTGGGTCTCCACTGGCCGAAAATCATAACGGCCAGAGCCAGAAAACCGAAGCCGGCGGCGCCGGTCTCGAATTTCCATTCGCTGACGCCGGCGGTGATGTAAACGATACCGCCGAGGCCTCCCAGCATACCGGAAATCAATACGCCCGCATAGCGCATTTTATAGACGTTGATGCCCACGCTGTCCGCCGCCTGAGGATGCTCTCCGCAGGCCATGAGCCGCAGGCCGAAGCGGGTCTTATACAGCACCACATAGGCCAAAACCAGCATGATTACCGCCATCAGCATGAACCAGTTGAACTCGAAGCCGCCGATTCGGACGATGAAGGCCTTTTTGGCAGCTACATACTGAATGGTGGAGGACACGTTGTCGGGGCTTTCGGCGGTGTTGATAGCCTTGACGATGACAGTGGCCGCCGCGGTTCCCAGGAGGTTCATAGCGGTACCCACCAGAGTCTGGTCAGCCTTGAAGTTGATGCAGGCCACCGCCAGCAGCAGGGAGTAAAGCATTCCCATTAGAATGGCGCACAGCACCACCACCAGAATCATCTCCAGCGCCGGGGCGCCGGCGGGCAGATACTTCATGGCCAGCGCGCCGCCCAGGGAGCCCATGACCATGATGCCCTCCAGCCCCAGATTGATGACGCCGGAGTGCTCGGAAAAACAGCCGCCCAGAGCCACTAAGATCAGAACGGAGGCAAAAATCAAAGTGTACTGAATCAGAAGCAGCATTACTTCCGCCCCCCTTCTTCAGTCTTCGCGGCGCTGTCCGCGGCCAGTTTTTCCTTCTCCTTCAAGGACTCCCGTTCTTCTTTCCGGGCGATGCGGCTGTTCATGAAGTACTTGAAGAACAGCACAAAGCCGCACAGGTAGATGATGAGGGACGAAATCAGATCGGAGATCTGGGAACAGTACAAAGTCTTATCCACATAGGCGCCGCCGCTGGTGATGTGCTGGATAAAGTAGGAGGCGAAAACCGTGCCGATCGGGTTCAAGCCGCCCAGGAATGTAGCGGCAATGCCATTAAAGCCCATGGCCGGAACAGAGGATTGGGTGCACTGCCACTGCTCGTACCCGCTGAGGTACAAAAATGCGGCGCCGATTCCGGCCAGAGCGCCGCCGATGACCAGCGTCAGGATGATGTTTCGCTTTTCGTTCATGCCGCAGTAGCGGGCTGCGTCCTTATTGCAGCCGGTGGCCCGGAGCTCATAGCCGAATTTGGTCTTGCCCAGCACGATCCACACACCGATGGCCACCAACACCGAAAGCGGAATAGCGATGGTCACGTACTGATTGTTGGTAAACAGCTTCCCCATGCCCAAAGAGGGCAGCAGCGCGGTGGAATTGAAGCTGGCCACCACGTTGGTGTAGGGGCTGGTGGGCTCTTTCACCCCGTTCAGCAGCATGTTAACGGCGTACAGGGCGATCCAGTTCAGCATAATGCCGGAGATAACCTCGTTGACGTTGCAGTAGGATTTCAGCAGGCCGGACAGAGCGCCCAGCGCGGCGCCGGCCGCAGCAGCCAGAATCAGGCAGACCCACCACGGCATATGCCAAGCCAGAGCCGCATAAAGGCAGGCGCCCGCCCCGGCCACATACTGCCCGGCGGCGCCAATGTTGAACAGGCCCACCTTATAGGCAAACTGGATGGACAGGGCGCACATCAGCAGAGGCGCCGTCTTCACCAAAGTGCTGCCGAAATACTTCATGGCGGCCGGGCGGCTGGGATATGTAAAGAAGTTCTTCAAAACCGTGGAAATCGCGTCCCACGCACCGGTGGGATTGATAAAGAGAAGAACAATGTAGCCCAGCAGCAGGCCCAGCAGGATACAAAGCAGAGAGGCCAAAATGGACTGCACGGCGCCGTTTTTCAAAAGGCTGGTCTTTTCTCTTTTCATACCTGCTCCGCCTCCCTCTTCGCGCCGGCCATATAAAGACCCAGCTCCTGCACATTGGTTTTCTTTGGATCCAGCTCGCCCACAATCTCACCCTCGTACATGACCAGAATGCGATCCGATACGCTCATGACCTCGTCCAGCTCCAGTGAAACCAGCAGCACCGCTTTTCCGGTGTCCCGCTCGGCCACGATTTGCCTGTGGATATACTCAATCGCACCCACATCCAATCCGCGGGTGGGCTGCACCGCCACAAGCAGTTCCGGGTTCTTGTCGATCTCCCGGGCCACGATGGCCTTTTGCTGGTTGCCGCCGGACATACTCCGGGCGGCGGTGACGGGTCCCTGACCGGAGCGCACATCGTATTGCTCAATCAGGTGGTCGGCGTATTCCCGGATATTGCGGCGCTTGAGAAAGCCGCCCTTTCCGGTGAACTGCGGTTCAAAGTAACGCTGCAAAACCAGATTGTCCTCCAGCGAGAAGTCCAGCACCAGACCGTGCTTTTGCCGGTCCTCCGGAATGTGGCTCATTCCCATGACGGAGCGTCTGCGAATGCTGGATTTGGTGATGTCCTGCTCCTCCAGCAAAACGCGGCCCGACTCCAACGGTTCCAACCCGGTGAGGCCGTAGACCAGCTCGGTCTGGCCGTTGCCGTCGATGCCTGCGATGCAGACGATCTCCCCCGCCCGAACCTGAAAGGAGACGTTCTTCACGGCCTTGTTCTGGTGGAGCTTGGAGGCCACGGTCATATTCTCCACCTGAAGGATGACCTTGCCCGGCTCCACAGGCTTTTTGGTGACCTCGAACTGTACATCTCGGCCCACCATCATGTGACTCAGTTCCTCCCGGGAGGTATCCGCGATGCTGACGGTACCGATGTACCGGCCCTTGCGCAGGACGGAGCAACAGTCTGCAACCGCCATGATCTCGTTGAGCTTGTGGGAGATGAAGAGAATAGACTTTCCCTCCGCCGCCAGATTGCGCATAATCCCCATCAACTCATCAATCTCCTGCGGCGTCAGAACGGCGGTAGGTTCGTCGAAAATCAGGATCTCATTGTCGCGGTAGAGCATTTTCAGGATCTCGGTGCGCTGCTGCATACCCACGGTGATGTCCCGCACATAGGCGTCCGGGTCCACCATCAATCCGTATTTTTCTGACAGAGCCACCACCTTTTGCCTTGCCTCCGCCTTTTGCAGAAAGCCGTGCCTGCAGGGCTCCACGCCCATGATAATATTGTCCAGTACGGTGAAGCACTCCACCAGCTTGAAGTGCTGATGGACCATACCGATGCCCAAGGCGTTCGCGTCGTTGGGGTTCTTAATGGAAACCTCTTTTCCATTCATGCGGATGGTCCCCTCCTCCGGCTGGTACAGACCGAACAGGACACTCATCAGCGTAGATTTTCCCGCGCCGTTTTCCCCCAGCAGCGCGTGGATCTCTCCCTTTTTCAACTGCAGAGTAATATTGTCGTTGGCAATAATGCCCGGAAACCGCTTGGTAATGTTCAGCATTTCAACTGCGTATGTTTCCTCCAAGCTCCACGACCTCCTTTGTCCCTCAAATCGTCCGCTTCGCTCTGCGCATCCGAGGGGCAGAAGCAAAACTATAGGCTGATATTACATTATACTATAGCTGTCATCGTATTTCAAAGTTTTTTTAAATTTTTCGCCGCAGCGCGGCAAGACCGGGGGAGCAGGCCGCAGAGTGAAAAAGGAGGGCGGGCAAAAGCCCGTCCTCCTTGATGGGAAAGCGCTGAAATTACTTGATGTTCCCCTGGAAATTGACAGTGATATTGGTGGCGGAGGGCTGCTCGGCGGAAATGTCGTTGGAAACCTTCACGGTACCGTCGAACATCTTGCTCACCAGAGCCTTATAATCGTCCTGCTTGAAGCCGTCGCCCCACTGCGTGGTATCCATGGGGATCTGGACATAGTTCTGAGTGGGATCGTCACCGGACACCAGACCCAGGGTCTGAATCTGGCCCTTATAGGAATCCCAGTTGTTGTTGAGGATGATCTCGGTGAGCAGGGTGTTGACGGTAGCAGCCAGGCCCTTCATGGCGGAGGTAACCGTCATGCCCTTGCCGTACTGCCCGTCGATGATCGCGGACTGGTCCACGTCCACGCCGATGACCTTGCCGTTAACCTTGGCGGCTGCCTCGGCTGCGGAGGTATACACGCCGCCGCCGCAGGCAAAGACGCACTTCGTGCCGGCAGAATACCAGGTATCCATAGCGGCGGTGATGTCGGCGTCGCCCTTGAACTGGTTGGCGTAGGTGTAGTTCAAGGTGACTTTTGCTCCGGTCTCAGCGGCAGCAGCGTCGGCGCCCTGAACAAAGCCGTAGCCGTAGCGCATGACGGCGGGCACAGCCATGCCGCCCAGGAAGCCCAGCTGGGTGTAGCCCAGCTTCACAGCCGCGTAGCCGGCCATGTAGCCGCACAGCTCTTCCTGATAAACCGCGCAGTAGACGTTGTCGGAATTATAGTAGTCGGTGACTTTCCAGTTGGCGGGGTTATAATCGTACTTGTCGCCCAGAGCGGCGCCCAGAATATCGCCGGCGGCAACATCCAGAGCAACGAACTTCACTTCGGGATAGGTGGCGGCGGACTCAACAATGGTGCCGGCAAACGCATAGCCGGGCATCACGATGACGTTGTAGCCGTCTGCCACAGCCTTGTCCACCATGGCCACGCGGTCGGCGGTGGAGTCTCCGGCGGGCTTATAGTATGTAAAATTGACGGTGTTGCTCTCACAGAACTGCTTGCAGGCCTCATAGGTGGTCTGGTTAAAGGACTGGTCGGTAATATCGCCGTAATCGGTGATCATTGCCACGCGGTAATCGGATGCTGCCGCAGCGCTTCCGGAAGCGGACGCAGAACTGCTGCCGGAGGCGGCAGCTGAACTGCTGCCGCTGCCGCCGCAGGCGGCCAGAGACGCGGTCATGACCAATGCCAGCGCCAGTGCAAGAAACTTCTTCATTGGAATCAAACCTTCTTTCAAAATTTTGGCTCGGGAAAAACAAAAGGTCGCCCTTCCCAAGGCCATGGAAAATTATATCAATTTTTTATGAGAATTTCAACTGAATTTAAAATAGTTTTCTCTTTTGACACATTTTCGTGAAATTTTCGGTCATTTTTCCGACATTGCCACGGCGGTATCCAGAGCGATCTCCATCATCTGGGTAAAGCTGGTCTGCCGCGCCTCAGCGGGCAGGCCCTCGCCGGTGACGATGCTGTCGGACACGGTGCAGATGGTCAGCGCCCGCTTGCCCGCCTCCTGCGCGTTCCAATAAAGCGCCGCGGACTCCATCTCCACCGCCACCACGCCGTAGTCCGCCCATTTCATGGTATTCTCGGCCTTGTTGTAGAAGATGTCGCTGGAAAAAAAGCTGCCCACGACCCAGTTGGCCTCGGACTTCCGGGCCACATTTACCGCCGTCTCCAACAGCTCGTAATTCGCAACGGGGGCCAATACTCCGCCAAGGCCAAACTGGTGGGCAAAATTGGAATCCGTGCAGGCGGCCTGACCCAGAACCACATCCCGCAGCTTCAGCTTCTTTGAGACGGCTCCGGCGCTGCCCACGCGGATGATGTTATCCACGTCGTAAAAGTGGAACAGCTCATGGGAGTAGATGCCGATGCTGGGCATACCCATGCCGGAGGCCATGACGGACACCGGGGTGTCCTTGTAAAGGCCGGTATAGCCCTGAACGCCCCGGACGTTGTTCACAAGCTTTGCATCCTTCAGGAAGTTTTCCGCGATATACTTTGCCCGCAAGGGATCTCCGGGCATCAGGACCGTTTTTGCGAAATCGCCCTTCTCTGCGCTGTTATGGGGAGTGGACATAGTTACTTCCTCCTTGATTTTTGTTATTCTCACCTGTGGGGCTTTTCGTCCCGCGGTTTTCTCATTTTTTTGTCCGACGCTTACTTTTCCAGCGCCTTGACCGCCTTCACCACCCGGGAGGTACCCAGTCGGTCCGCGCCCAGATTGATAAAGTCCTCTGCATCCTTCAATCCGGCAATTCCACCCGCGGCTTTGATCTTCACGCCAGGACCCACATGGGCCTTAAACAGCGCCACATCCTCCCGGGTAGCTCCGCCGCCGCCAAAGCCGGTGGAGGTCTTGATAAAGTCCGCGCCGGAATCCGTGACGATCCCGCATAGCCTGATCTTTTCCGCATCGGTGAGGAAGCAGGTCTCAATGATGACCTTCAGGAGCTTTCCCTTACACGCGGCCTTCACCGCCTTGATCTCCTCAAGGATCTGATCCCACTTTGCGTCCTTCACCCAGCCCACGTTAATGACCATGTCGATTTCCTCCGCCCCGTTATCCACGGCATCGGACGCCTCGAAACATTTGGTCTTCGTGGTGGAATATCCGTTGGGAAAGCCGATAACGGTGCAGATGGTCAGCTTTCCCGCCACATACTCCGCCGCCTGGGCGACGTAGCCGGCCGGGATGCAAACGCTGGCGCAGCCATACTTCATCCCGTCGTCGCAAAGAGCTCTGATCTCGTCCCAGGTAGCCGTCTGGGCCAGCAGCGTGTGGTCGCATCTGGATAAAATGTCTTTCAGTTCCATTTCAGTTAACTCCTTTATATTCATTGATAGGATAATACCGTTCCTTTTCATTTTCAAGCCGACGGACCACACCACCCCGAACCTCCAGCCAGTCCAGATGGGCCATTGCTTCTCCCACCGCGAAAAACTTCTGGGTCAGCGGAAATTCGGCCCAGTTTCGGGCGTGGATACTCCACTGCATCCGACCGGTAATCTCATAGGCCGTCAGCCCCGGCGTCTCCGCCACGATCTTCCGTGCGTCGTCAAGCCGCTTAGCATGGTGGGTCTTCAGCTCCTCCGCCCGGACCCGCAGGTCTCCGGTCTCCGCCCTGTGGGCGGGCAGCAGGAGTTTAACCGGCAGTTCCTTCACCCGGTCCAGACTCTCCAGATAATCCCCCAGCGCATCGGGAATCCCCTCCCACCGGCAGATGTTCGGTGAGATATGGAACAGGACGTGATCGCCGGAAAAAAGCGTCTGGTTTTCCGCGTCGTACAGGCAAAGGTGTCCCGGCGTATGCCCCGGCGTCAGAATGCAGCGGAGCTTCCGCCCGCCGTATTCCAGTACCTCACCGTCCTCCAGTCGGTCAAAACCCCGGCCCAGTGGCTCAGGCCCCTCCATTTTGGCAGGATTGCTGTTCCACAGCCAGTTCATTTCGTCCCACGTAAAACCGTTTTCCACATAGCTGGCATACTTTGTCCGCCAGACCTCCTCGCGGCTGTATTCCTCCCGCCGGACTGCGTCCGTTTTGCTAAGGAACACGGCGCAGCCTGGCCGGTGAAGATAGGTTGAAAGGCCCGTGTGGTCACTGTGGAGATGGGTCATGAAAAGGTCCGTCCGCCCCAGATCCGCGCCGATCTCCCGGAGCTGGGCGTCCATCGCCTCCTTGCAGGCAGGCTGGTTGAACCCAGTGTCGATCAGGAGATTCCGCTCTCCGACAATCAGGAAGCTGTTGAGGTTTTTCAACGGATTTCCCACCAGAGGGATATTCAGGCGCCAGAGTCCCGGCGCAATCTGTTCCGCCATGCGTTTCTCCTTTTGATTCTCTCGTTTTGGTTTATTGTAGCAGTTTTTTTGCGGCTTGTCCACGGCTGCCGCTTAAAACCCGGGAAAAGACGACCATCGCGGTGTTTATAGTCCTGCCGCCCGCTGTATTTTCCCTCCCCGCCTTGAAAAGCATGCTTTCGCATGTTAGAATAAAGAATCTTTAGTTGTGGAGGTCACTTTTCACCATGAAGAAACACTTTTTCGCACTGGCCCTGGCGGTTTTGCTGCTGATCTGCGCCGTTCCCGCCCAGGCGCTCACCGGCGAGGGGACCCGTGCCGCCCAAACGCTGTCGGCCCTGAACGTGGTCCGGGGAGCCTATAACGTGAACGACCCTGCCACTCGGGCGCAGGCCGCCGTACTGCTGGTCCGCCTGGCCGGGGCCGAGAAGTCCGCCGCCGCGGACAGGACCCACACTCCCTTTCAGGATGTACCCGCCTACGCGGTGCAGTCCGTTCGGTACGTATACGGACAAGGCTGGCTGGGCGGCGTCACCGGCAACACCTTCGGCGCGTCTCAGGCGATCACAACCAGGTCCTACTGCGCGGCCCTGATGCGGATGCTGGGCTATACCGGCAGCGACTTTTCCTATGAGAACTCCATCGCCTTCGCCCGGCACATGGCGGTGATCTCCCGAAATTACGGAGATACTCTTACACGGGGCGACCTGTTTGAACTGACTGTCGGCGCTCTTTATGCAGCCTATAAGAACAGCGACGGAACCATTCTGGACCGTCTGATTGCCTCCGGCACGGCCTCCGCCGCCACCGCCGACACTCTGAGCCTTTACAATCAGGCGCTAACCGTCCGGCAGGCCGCTGACCGGCTTACCGCCGCCGTATTCCAGCTGAGCATGTACGCAGAGGCCAAGGGCTACAACCTCGACGAGCCAGACAGTACCGCCAGCGGCTTCTTTATCAGCGGGGACGGTCTGGCTGTCACCAATTACCACGCCATTAGGGGCTGCTCCGCTGGCATCGTCACCCTTATCAGCGGCGAGCAGTACCCTGTGGAAAAGGTCCTCTACTATGACGAAGGCATTGATATTGCCGTTTTGCGCATCGGTACCAAATCCATTACCGGTGTGAAAACGCCTAGCTTCGTACATCTGGAAATGGCCGCGCGGGACACGTTGCGGGTGGGCGACGAGGTATACACCATCGGCAGCCCTCTGGGGCTGGGGCTGGCCATCTCCACCGGCATCATCAGTGACGTCAGCCGGGTCGTATCCAGCTATGACGCTCCCTGCATCATGTCCACCGCCGACATCTCTCAGGGCTCCAGCGGCGGCGCATTGCTGAATGTCTACGGTCAGGTGGTGGGCGTCACCTCCGGCGCGTTTGTCTTCGGCAACAACATGTATCTGGCTGTGGCCATCGATCCGGTGCTGGCCGCCGACCTCACCGTAGAGGGCCAGACGCTGGATCAGGTGAAGCAGTTCGAGGCCAGCCAGACCAAAAATGCCGCCTGATTGTTCTGAAGGAGACCGCCCCCGCGGCACCCGAACCTGACATACCTGCATGAATGAAAACGTCCGGCATCCCAAAGGCGGGATGCCGGACGTTTTTGTGTGCTTCTTCTATTTTTCCGTCCCGGATAGCTCCACCAGCCGTCCGCTTTCGTCCATCTGGGCGGGGATAATGGTGTTGTCGGTACATTTGGCAATGTTGTCAATCCGCATTTTCGCCGGGTAGTCCGCGATCAGGCTCACCGCGATGCCGTGACGCTTCGCCCGGCCGGTACGGCCGATGCGGTGGACATAGTCCTGATTCTCATCGGGCACATCGCAGTTGAATACCACGTCCACATCGTCCACATCAATGCCCCGGGCCGCCACGTCGGTTGCCACGAACACCTGCAGCTGGCCCTTGCGGAATTTGTCCATCACCTGCTCCCGCTTCTTCTGGGGAATATCACCGTGGATACACTCGGCGTCCATCCCCCGCATCTGCAAAAATTTGGCGATGCGCTCTGTGGACCCCTTTGTGTTGCAGAAGACCATGGCCCGGTCGTAGTTCCCGCCGTTCATAATTCCGGCGATGGCCTCCGCCTTGCCGTCGTAGCTGACCTCCAGTCGGTACTGAAGGATGTCCGGCTTGTTCTGCTCGTCCGCCCGGACGGTGATCTCTTCCGCGTCCCGCTGATACACCCAAGCAATGTCCAACACCTCCCGGGAAATCGTGGCAGAGAACATGCCCAGGTTCTTCCGCTGGTTCATCCGGTCCAGCAGACGGGTCACATCATGGATGAAGCCCATGTCCAGCATCCGGTCCGCCTCATCCAGCACCACGGTCTGGGCGGTGTCCACCCGAACTGTGCGGCGCTTCATGTGGTCCGCCAGGCGGCCCGGGGTGGCAACGACAATCTGGGGCTTCCTCTTCAGAATGTCAATCTGCTTGCCGATGGGCTGTCCACCGTAAAGGCACACCATCCGCACACCCGGACGGAACTCCGCGATGTCCCTCAGCTCGTCGGTGATCTGGATGGCCAGCTCCCGGGTGGGCGCCAGAATGACCGCCTGAACAGTCTCATCCTCCGGGGCAATGTGTTCCACGATGGGAATGCCGTATGCAAAGGTCTTACCGGTGCCGGTGGGAGCCTTTGCGATCACGTCCTTCCACGCCAGCATGGGAGGGATACACCCGGCCTGCACCGGGGTGGATAGTTCGATATTACGTTTTTCAATGGCGCGCATGATCTCCGGTGACAGTCCAAGACTGTCAAACCGGACGCCTTGTGTCAATTCCATAAGCTGTTTCTTCCCTTTTCCGATTTGGTTTTTCAGCGTCTCCGAGCCTGACCGGGACGCGGTTCTTCATATTTGTTACAAATCTCTGTTATTATATCCGCTTTGGCGGAATTTGTAAAGTCTGGTGCCTAAAAGGCTGTTTGGAACAAAGTATTTAAAAATATGAAGCGCAGTCTCATTTCTAAGACTGCACCTCGAATTATAATTTGTGTTGTCTTTATCCGCTCGTAAAACAGAACTGTATAAGAGCTAAGTGTCAAAATGCTTTTCTTACCTGTGCGAATCTGTTTCCGCTGCTTCTCCGGTCTGTGGGAAACCAAAAATCCAAAGCAGCCCGCCAAACAAGGCATATGCAGCCGGGCATCGAATGTCGACTTTCATAATAAAAGAAACAATTTCCTGATACACGGGAACATATGGGAAACTCATTTGAACAATGCCAGCGGTAACAGATTCAATCAACACAATCACCGACCATATCGCATAAGGCAGCTCCAAGACAAAACAGAGTAAAAGAACGATCATAACAGTCCGCCTTGCTTTTTTCGTCCACGGTTTATTCAAACCCTTTGTCTGCATCACAACGCCAATTCCCTGCATAATCCACCATCCAAGCACAAGCATCAAAATTGGATCGTAGAACATGCTCATAAGGAAGGACGGAGTTGTTATGTATTTTTCCGCTTGCAAGGAAAGGCACAGAGGATGTAGAATAATTGCTCCAACCGCCATCATCAGGAGAACGATAGAAGAAACCATCATCCTTCTGAACGCTGTTTTCCTGCTTTCAGGAACAGGAATGCCATAAAAGACAGCGTTTGCATCGACGTTCAATATATCTGCAATCCTCATAATCATATCCACATCCGGTCTTGTTTTGCCGTGTTCATAATTCGATACGGTCTGCCGCGTCACAAACAGTTTATCAGCCAATTCCTCTTGAGTCAGTCTCTTTTGTTCCCGCAAATTGAAAATGTTCTTTCCAATATCACGCATAGCAAATCACCTCATCCACACCATAGCATCAAACCTGATTTATGTCACGCAAGGCCTCTTTTACATGGTCAGTTTGGCCTGCCGCAAGAACAGCTGTCTCTCCCGATCAACCCCAAAAAGTGGCCGGTATCGAGGATACCGGCCACTTTTTTATAGTTTACGGATACCGCCTTTGGCCGCTCTTTACCGGTGGGGAACATGCCAGATTTTGTCCGCATACTCCGCCACGGCCCGGTCCGCCGCGAACACGCCGCTGCGGGCAATGTTGTGCAGACTCATCGTATTCCACTTCGCCGCGTCGGCGTAAGTCGCGGCCATTCGCTTTTCCGCATCGCAGTAGGCAGTAAAGTCCGCCAGTAGCAAATACTCGTCCGCCGGAGCGCCCCGGTCGCCGAACAGAAGCCTTCTGTACAGGTCCTCGTAGTCCACGCCGTCCCGGAAGCCGGTCTTCAGGGCGTTCAGCACCTGCTGGAGCACCATGTCCCGGGCATAAAGCCGCTGAGGAATATACCCTCCCCGCTGCAAAGCCGCCGCCTCGTCGGAGTGAAGTCCGAAAAGGAACATGTTTTCATCTCCCAGAACGTCGTGCATCTCCACGTTGGCCCCGTCCAGAGTCCCCACAGTCAGCGCACCGTTCATCATGAACTTCATATTGCCGGTGCCGCTGGCCTCCTTTCCGGCGGTGGAAATCTGCTGGGAGACCTCGCTGGCGGGCATCAGCCGCTCCGCCAGCGACACCCGGTAGTTCTCCAGAAACACCACCTGCAGTTTATCCTTGCAGACAGGATCATGGTCAATCTGGTCCGCCAGCGAGTTGATGAGGCGGATAATCCGCTTTGCCACCGCGTACCCCGGCGCGGCCTTTGCGCCGAAGATGAAAGTTTGGGGCTGGACAATGGCGTTGGGGTCTTCCTGCAACCGCTGATAGAGGGCGATGATATGCAGGACGTTCAAAAGCTGCCGCTTATACTCGTGCAGGCGTTTGACCTGTACGTCAAAAATGGCGTCCGGGTTCAGAAGGACTCCCTGCTCCTGTTTCGCATAGGCGGCAAAGTCCTCCTTGTTCTTCCGCTTAATTTCCGCCAGACGAAGCTGGATCTCCGGGTCGTCGGCGTAATTGTCCAACTTTTTCAGCGCCTGGGGGCGCATCAAGTAGGTCTCTCCCCCCGCAAGATCGCACACAAGGCTGTGGAGCCTCGGATTGATCTCCGCCAGCCAGCGGCGGTGGTCGATGCCGTTGGTGACGTTGGTAAACTTTTTCGGCTCCATGGCGCAGGCGTTTTTGAACACGTCGCTTTTTAAAATCTCCGTGTGAAGCCCGCTGACGCCGTTGACGCTCATCCCCCCAGCGATGCACAGGTTCGCCATACGAATCACGCCGTCCCAGATCACCGCGGTGTCTCGGACCTTCTCAGAGTCGTGGAAAAAGTTCTCGCACTTCTCCTGCCAGCGGTGGGCAATCTCCGCCGTGATCTGCCAGATGCGGGGCAAAAAGCGCTGAAACAGATCCTGGGGCCACTTCTCCAAAGCCTCTGCCAGCACCGTATGGTTCGTGTAGGCAACGGAGTGGGTGGTGATCTCCCACGCTTGGTCCCACTCCATACCCGCGTCGTCGATTAAAACCCGCATCAGCTCCGGAATCACCAGAGCCGGATGGGTATCGTTGATCTGGAGGACATTCTTCTCATGGAAGTTGGTCAAAGCCCCGAACTCCGCCAGATGCTTTTCCGCAATGCTCTGCACCGTGGCGGATACGAAAAAGTACTGCTGCTTGAGCCGCAGGGACTTGCCCTCGATATGGTTGTCTTCGGGGTAGAGGACCTTGGCAATCACCTCTGCCATGGCCTCGTCCTCCGTGGCCTTGAAATACTCCCCCCGGGAATAGAGGCTCATATCCACCGGCTTGGGGGACTTGGCGTCCCACAGACGCAGGGTATTGGTGTGGCGGGTGTCGTATCCGGCGATCTCCATGTCGCAGGGAACGGCCAGCACCGTGGTGCCGCCCTCCTGAACGATGTGGAGGTGCCCGTCGTCCCAAAACTCCCGCAGGGTACCACCGAAGCGGACCTGCTTGGCTTCCTCGGGCTTGGGAAGGAGCCAGGCGGAACCGATGCCCTTCCAGTTGTCGGGCAGCTCCACCTGCTGACCCTCCACAATTTTCTGCTTGAAAATACCCAGATCATAGCAGATGGAATACCCCGCAGCGGGAATCTCCAGCGTGCTCATCGAGTCCAGATAGCAGGCCGCGAGACGACCCAGTCCGCCATTGCCAAGACCCGCGTCCGGCTCCAGCTCGAAGATGTCTCCCGCATGAAAGCCAAAATGCTCCAGCGCTTCCTTCAGCTGGGGCAAAACCCCCAGATTATAAGCGTTCTTTTGAAGGCTCCGACCCATCAGAAATTCCATAGACAGATAGTGCACCTTCCGCTTTCCCTTTCGGCGCGTCTCCTTCCGGGTCTCCACGCTTCGCAGGGCCATGACATCCCGCAAAACCAGCGCACTGGCGCGGAGCATCTCCGTCTCGCCGGCCTCCTCCGCGGTCTTGCCGAAGTTGACCATCAGCTTCGCGGTCAGGGCATCTTCCAGTTCCTTTGTCGTAAATGCGGTCATTCTTTTTCCTTATCCGCGATTTCTTCTCTCTTATCCGCGGGTCCTTTCATTTGGGTCGCCTTCTTTGCGGCAGATTTGTCCGCCCCGGGCTTTTTAGCGGCGGTTTTCTTCTCCGCCGCTTTTTTCATCCCTGTCACTTTGAACAATTTTTCCGCCGCGGGCTGCGTGGATTTCTCCGCCAGTCTGGGGTGATCCGGCTTTGCCGCCAGCTTCGCCTGGTCGGGCTTTGCCGTCAGCTTGGCTTGATCGGATTTCGCCGTCAGCTTGGCTTGATCGGATTTCGCCGTCAGGCGGAGCTGGGCAGGTTTCTCCGCCTGTTTTTCTGCGGGCTCCTCGGGCTTTTCAGCGGGGACCTTCGGCTCTTGGGCCGGTTCCTCGGTTTTTAGGGCAGGGGGCTCCTCTTCAGCGTGCCTTTCATCCGGTTCCTTCGGCGGGGCGTCTTTCTCTGGTTCTCCCCCCGGGACAGCAAGGCGGGGTTTTCCGGAGATATTGCAATAGATCCGCAGATATTCCCCGGCACTGCGCCTCCAGCTGAAGTCCCCCGCCATGCAGCGCTGCTGCAAGCGGCAGAACTGATCGCCATTGTCCCAGTAAAGGCCCACGGCCTGCCGGATCACAAACAGCATATCCCCGGAGTTATAAGCGGCAAAGGTAAAACCGTTGCCCGTGTCCCTCCACGACTCATAGGGGTGGACGGTATCCTTCAGTCCGCCGGTCTCCCGGACGATGGGTACCGTGCCATACCGCATGGCAATCATCTGGCTCAGGCCGCAGGGCTCGCTCTTGGAGGGCATCAAAAACAGATCCGCACCGGCGTAGATTGCCATGGACAGAGCCTCGTCATAGTCCAGCCGCGCGGCCATCCGTCCGGGATACTGCGTCTGCGCCCAGGCAAAGAAATCCTGATACTGCTCATCGCCCTTGCCCAGCAACACCATCTGCACCGGCAGCTCCATGATGTCGTGGAAGACCTCTTTGATGAGGTCCAGCCCCTTGTGGGACACCAGCCGACTCACCACCGCAAGAATCGGCGTGTCCGGCTCCTGGCGCAGCTCCATCATCCGCTGCAGCTCCGCCTTGTCCTTCACCTTCCCGCTCAAGTCTCCGGCCGTGTAGTTCGCTGCGATCAGAGCGTCCGTGTGCGGGTTGTAACGCTCCATGTCGATGCCGTTCAGCACACCGGAGAGCTTGTAGGCGCACCGGCGCATAACACCCTCCATCCCGTGGGCAAAGAAGGCGTATTTCAGCTCCTCGGCGTAGGACGGGGACACGGCGGTGACGGCGTCGGCGCAGAGAATGGCGGCCTTCAGCAGATTCACGTCGCCGTCCATGATAATGGTCCCGTCGTCCACCCAGCCGTGGTCCAGCCCGAACAGGTCGCCCATGACCTCCGGCCCATACCGGCCCTGATACTCGATATTGTGAATGGTCATCACCGTCCGGATGGAGCGGAAGCGCTCCTCTCTCACTCCGTCGTCCTTCAAATAGATGGGAATGAGCGCGGTCTGCCAGTCGTTGCAGTGAATCACATCCGGCCAGAAGGCCATGTGGGGCAGCATCCGCACCACGGCCCGGGAGAAAAAGCCGAACCGCTCCCCGTCGTCCACATAGCCGTAAAGGTTCCGGCGATTGAAATACTGCTCATTGTCCAGGAAATAATACGTCACCCCGTCCCGGAGAAGGCGGAACAGCCCGCAGTAGCAGCGCCGCCACGCCAGATTCACATAGTCGTAGCACAGGTACTCCAGCTCCGGACCGAACTGCTCTCGTATCCGCTGGTACAGCGGCAGTACCACGGCCATCTGGACGCCCTCCGCCGCGATGGCGGCGGGAAGAGAGCCGGACACATCGGCCAGTCCCCCCGTTTTGCAGAAGGGCACGGCCTCGCTGGCCGCATATAAAATTTTCATGGCAGTTTCCCCTTTCCGTTCTCATTTTACCCGGTCCGAAGAGGCGGACCGCCCGGGCTGCCTTATACGCAGGCCCCCTTGCTCAGCACCAGCGGGTAGGATGAGTGGCCGATCAGCGTCCGATCCGCCAGCACCTCAACCTGCTTATCCGCAATGATATGCGCCAGATCCGCGTTGCGGCGGATCACGGTGTCCGGGAACAGCACGCAGTTGCGCACCCGCGCACCCTCTTCCACCACCACGCCGGGAAAGAGGATGGAGTTTTCCACGACCCCCTCCACATTGCAGCCGTCTCCCACCAGAGAGTTGACGCAGTGGCCCGTCGGGCCTGCATAGCTGGAGGATTTATCGGCATTTTTCGCCCGGATAGGCCGTTCGGGAGTGAACAGGTCCGCCCGGATGGCGGGGTCAAGTAGCTGCATACTCCGGTCGTAATATTCCTGCACGGAGCGAATCTGGGCGGCGAAACCAGTCCAGATGAAGGAACGGATATTCAGTTCCCCCACCTTAGCCTGAAGTATATCGTGCCTCCAGCTGTACTGATCGCGGCTGATGCACTCGTCTACCAGATCCTTCAAAAGCCGGGTGGAAATGATATAGACCTCCAGCCCCCGATAACCCCGGGGCGTGTGCATATGATAAAGAACCCCGCGCACCCGCCCCGTCCCGTCGGGTTCAAAATAGGTGCCGTTGTCCACGGCGAAGCTGTCGTTTCCGCACACGGCGGTGATGTCCGCCCCGGAGCGGATGTGCTGCTCCAGAATTTCGGACAGGGGCAGGTTCACCACAAGGTCGCCGTCCATCAGCGCCACATAGTCCTGACGGATGGTGTCCAGATAGCTGCGGACTCCTGAAAGCGCCTCCATCTTTCCCCGGAACTCCCCGGTGCCGCCGCGCTGCCGCTCATAGGCGAAAGGAGGCAGCAGCTTCAGCCCGCCGCGCTTTCGGCTCAGGTCCCAGTTCTTGCCGCTGCCCAGATGGTCAATCAAGCTTTGATAACGCCCGTGCAGCACGATGCCCACGTCGGTGACCCCGGCATTCACCAGATTGGAAAGGCCGAAATCAATGGCCCGGTACCGCCCTCCGAAGGGCATGGAGGACGCGGAACGGGTATCCGCCAGCTCTCTCAGATCATTTCGCTTCTCATAGCAGAAGATGATTCCGTGCAGTCCATTCATCTTGCCACCTCCTCGCCGTTTTTACTCAGCATGGTCTTGGGCGGGACGGCGGTCCCCGCCTCCAGCGCGCAGCCCGGAGCCAGCACTGTAAGCCCCCAGGCCTGCGGGTCCACGCCCTCCGGCGACGCGCCTACCCGGCAGTTTTCTCCGATCAGTGCGTCCTGCCCGACGATGGCGTATTCCACCATCGCTCCCGCTTTCACGGTGACGCCGGGCATCAGCACGGAATAGCTGACTCTGGCTCCCTCCTCCACGTTGACTCCGGCGGAGAGGACGGAATTTTCAACGGTCCCCTCCAGATCACCGCCGCGATTAAAGGCGCTGTGGCTCACCTGTGCGTGCCTGCCAAGATAAGCCGTGGGCATGGAGACGGATTTGGCATAGATGGGCCAGGACTCGTCCAGCAGGTCCAGCCCGGATTCCGGGGACAGCATATCCATGTTGGCGTCCCATAGGGACTCCAGCGTCCCCACGTCCTTCCAATAGCCTTCAAAGCGATAGGCCGCCATCTTCTCTCCGCTGCCCAGCATGGCGGGAATCACGTTTTTTCCAAAGTCATTCTCCGAGCCAAGGTCCGCTTCGTCCGCCTCAAGATAGGCCCGCAGGGTCTTCCACGTGAATACGTAAATTCCCATGGAGGCCAAATTGCTTTTGGGCTGTTTGGGCTTTTCCTCGAACTCCTGCACCAGGTCGTGTTCATCCACATTCATGATGCCGAAGCGGGATGCCTCGGCCCAAGGGACTTCCATGACAGAGATCGTGCAGGCGGCGCCGGACTCCCTGTGCCGCTTCACCATGCGGGAGTAATCCATCTTATAAATATGATCGCCGGAGAGAATCACCACATATTCCGGGTCGTACCGGTCCACAAACGCGATGTTCTGAAAGATGGCGTTGGCCGTACCCTTATACCAGGTTCCGCCCGCAGCGGATTGATAGGGCGGCAGAATGTGGACGCCGCCGGTGCTGCTGTCCAGATCCCAGGTCTGTCCGTTGTCCACATATGCGTTCAGCTCCAGCGGGCGATACTGGGTCAGCACACCCACGGTATCGATGCCGGAGTTAGCACAGTTGGACAGAGGGAAATCGATGATGCGGTACTTTCCGCCAAAGGGGACTGCGGGCTTTGCCATCTCGCCGGTCAGCACGTACAGCCGACTGCCCTGGCCGCCGGCCAGCAGCATGGCGATACATTCTTTTTTCATGCCTCTGCCTCCTTATTTTACGGGCTTCGCCGCCGGTTTTTTCGCGGCTTTCTTCCCTGTATCTCTCTCTTTTTTCACCGTCGGACTCGCTTTGGAGGATTTTGGAGTTTTTGCCGGTTTTTCTGCCGCGGGCATCGACGCCTCTGTCGGCGCGGGCTTTTCGCCCTTCGCCGCCGCCTTTTTCGCCGGAATCTTTCCCTCTCCCCGAAGGAACACGCCGCCAAACGGCGGGATCCGCAGGGATACCGAGCAGTCCCGCCCATGGGAGGGAACGGTCTCCGCTTCCACCGGCTCCGCATTTCCGTATCCACCGCCGCCGAATTCCCCGGCGTCCGTGTTAAATACCTCCACAAACCGCCGGTGATCCGGCACCCCCACCCGGTAGTCGGGATAGGCGTTGGGCGAGAAGTTCACCGCGCACAGAAGATCGCTGCCCTCGGCGTCCCTGCGGAGAAAGACAGCCACGTTGTTGTGGTTGTCGTCCGGCACCAGCCACTCAAATCCCTGCCCTCGGAAGTCCATTTCCCACAGCTCCGGCGTTTTCTGATAAAACCGGTTGGCGGCCCTGAAAAACGCCTGGGTCTTGCGGTTGATCTCCGCGTCCAGCAGATACCAGTCCAGCTGACCGTTTGCGTCCCACTCGTGCCACTGGCCGATCTCCGGGCCCATAAACAATAGTTTCTTTCCCGGATGTGCCAGAAGGTATGCGTAAAATCCCCGGAGGGAGCGGAGCTGATTTTCATAGTCGCCGGGCATTTTGCCCACCAGCGATCCCTTCATATGTACCACCTCGTCATGGGACAGGGGGAGCACATAGTTCTCGGAAAACGCGTACATCAAAGAAAAGGTGATATCCTTGTGATTAAACTGCCGGAAATAGGGGTCCAGCTTCAGATAGTGGCACATGTCGTTCATCCATCCCATGTTCCACTTCAGATTGAAGCCCAGACCGCCTGCCTCCGGCGGGCTGGTCACCAGCGGCCAGGAGGTGGATTCTTCCGCCACCATCAGCACACTGGGGTCCACGGAAAAGGCCATCCGGTTCAGGTTTCGCAGAAATTCGACGGCCTCCAGATTTTCCTTTCCCCCGTTTTTGTTGGGGGTCCACTGGCCGTCCGGCCGATCATAGTCCAGATAGAGCATGGACGCCACCGCGTCCACCCGCAGTCCGTCGATGTGGTACATCTCCAGCCAGAACCGGGCGGAGGAGAGCAGAAAACTGACTACCTCCTGCCGTCCATAGTCAAAAATGCGGGTTCCCCAGCCGGCGTGCTCCCGCTTTTTCGGGTCGGAATACTCATAGCAGAAAGAGCCGTCAAACTCGTACAGGCCCTGCTCATCCTTGCAGAAGTGGGCGGGAACCCAGTCCAAGATCACGGAGATTCCGTTTTGGTGCATATGGTCCACAAACCACATGAAATCGAACGGTGTGCCATACCGGGACGTAGGTGCGAAGTACCCAGTGCACTGATAGCCCCAGGAGTCGTCCAGTGGGTGCTCCGTCACCGGCAGCAGCTCGACAGCGTTGTATCCCATGTCCTTCACATAGGCTGCAAGGTCTCTGGCAATGGTGCGGTAATCATAAAATCCCTCGTTCTCCGGTCTTCGCCAGGAGCCCAAGTGAACCTCGTAGATGTTCAGAGGCGAGGTATAGACGGGGCGGTCTCCCTTTTTCTCCCGAAATTTCGCGTCGGTCCAGGGAAATCCCTCGATGTCAATGAGCTTGCTGGCCGTGGCGGGGCGGGTCTCCGTGTGGAATCCGTATGGGTCCGCCTTGTAGTGCACGGCGCCGTCCGCTCCGGTCACGGCATATTTATAGGAGGTATACCGGGGCAGATCCGGCAAAAATCCGGTCCAGGTCTCACCCTCCCGCTTCAGCGGCGCGGCGGAGGCATCCCATTGGTTGAAATCTCCCACCACGCTCACTGCCGCGGCGTGGGGCGCCCAGACCCGGAATGACCATCCCTCCCGTCCCCGGCTGAGCGCGGGATGCGCGCCGAACCAGGCCCAGCCCTCCGTCAGCGTTCCCGCGTGGAATCTGGAAGCCTGTCCATTCTCCCCCATGACCTCACTCCTCTCCCACCAAGACAATCCATTCGCCGGTGGTCACTCATTTTCGTATACCCTCCGGCCTTTGTCTTTCTTATCGTTCAATTATACCCCATGGCAAAATTAGCGTCAAGAATACGGCCTGTCGAAATATGGGTTATGCTTTCGTGGATTTAACGTCTTCTTATGCAAAGCACAGCAATTTTTTAACTTCTTTTTCTTTCCCCTCGGCGGATCAAAGCCAAAGGGCGGCCGTCAAAGACGGCCGCCCTTTAAAATCAAGTCTTTCCGCGGATCTTCGCCCCGCACTTGGGGCAGGTGATCTCCACGCTTCCCTTGCCCACCGGCACCCGGCAGATGGTCTTGCAGCTCTTGCAGGTAAAATACTTATGCTCCTTATCGGCATGGCGCTCCTTCGCGCTCTGACGACCGCCCAGAAGCCTCGAGCGCAGCTGCATCCATCGGCTGTTTTCCTCTCTGCGCTTATAGAGATTCTTTGAAAACATCCGGAAAATCGCCAAAGCCCACAGAGCCATAGCTGCCCAATACAGCACCGCGCCCGCAACCGGTACGCGCCGCTGAAGGAACATGGAGATAATGTCGAGAACCAGACAGGTCCAGACCGTTGCCATTCCCAGCTGGTCTGCGCCGTTGCGTCCGTACATCAGACGGACAAATCCTTTTTTCATCCCTTGCATAAATCCCATAGAGAAAGGCTCCTTTTCGAAAAACATATCCCAGCTGGGACTTAGAATATATTTTACTCGCAATTTTCTTTTCCCACAACTATTTCCGATTGAAATTTACAAATTGGTCATTTCTTTCCGGATCCGCCAAGCCGCGTGGGCAAATTTCGGGCAGCTTAAGCTTTCGCAGGCAAAAATTTGCAATTTGATATTTATTTCTTTTTTTCAGAATGTTATAATAAGGCTGTTTTGAAAAAATAGAAAATAAAAAGGAGTGTATCATCCATGGCAAAGAAACAGTTCAAGGCAGAATCCAAGCGGCTGCTGGATCTGATGGTGAACTCCATCTACACCCATCACGAGATCTTTCTCCGGGAGATCGTCTCCAACGCCAGCGACGCATGCGACAAGCTGTTCTACAAGGCGCTGACTGACGACAGCGTGGGCCTTGGCCGCAAGGATTTCAAAATTGAGATCAAGGCGGACAAGGACTCCCGCCTCCTCACCGTCTCCGACAACGGGATCGGCATGGACAAGGAGGACCTTGAAAGCAACCTGGGCGTCATCGCCTCCTCCGGGTCCTTCCAGTTTAAGCAGGAGGTTGGGGACGACGCGAAGGACACCGACGTGATCGGTCAGTTCGGCGTTGGATTCTACTCCGCGTTTATGGTCTCCGACCACATCACGGTGGTGACGAAGAAGTACGGCTCCGACACGGCCTGCATGTGGCAGTCCTCCGGTGCGGACGGCTACACCGTCACGGAATGTGAAAAGGAGAGTATCGGCACCGACGTTATCATGCACATCCGTCCCGACACCGACGACGAGAAATTCAGTGAATTTTTGGAGGGTTGGCGCGTTCAGGAGCTGGTGCGCAAATACTCCGACTATATTCGCTTCCCCATCCGCATGGAGGTCAGCAAGTCCCGCAAAAAAGAGGACTCTCCCGAGGACAGCCCGGAATACGAGACTTACAGCGAGGTGGAGACGCTGAACTCCATGATCCCCATCTGGCAGCGGCAGAAGTCCAAGGTGAAAAAAGAGGAGTACGACAAATTTTATCGGGACAAGTTCAGCGATTATGCGGAGCCCCAGCGGGTGATTGCGGTATCCGCCGAGGGTTCGGTAACCTACAAGGCCCTGCTGTTCATTCCCTCCCAACAGCCCTTTAATTACTATTCCAAGGACTTTGAGGCGGGCTTGCAGCTCTATTCCAACGGCGTACTCATCATGGACAAGTGCGCGGACCTCCTGCCGGAGCACTTCCGGTTCGTCCGGGGTGTGGTGGATTCCCCCGACCTGAGTCTGAACATCTCCCGCGAGCTTTTGCAGCATGACCGGCAGTTAAAGGTCATCGCCGCCAATCTGGACAAAAAAATCCGCGCCGACCTTGCCAAGATGGTGAAGGACGAGCCGGAGGAATACGCGAAATTCTGGAAGAATTTCGGCCGTCAGCTGAAATACGGTGTGGTGGCTGAGTTCGGCGCCCACAAGGAAGACCTTCAGGATCTGCTGCTGTTTTATTCCTCCACGGAGAAAAAGCCGGTGTCCCTGGCGGATTACGTCTCCCGCATGAAAGAGGGACAGGAGAGCATCTACTACGCCGCCGGCGAAACGGCGGATGCCATCGACCGTCTGCCTCAGCTGGAGACTTTGAAGGACGTCGGTACGGAAGTTCTTTATTTTACGGAGGATGTGGACGAATTTACCGCCCAGGCCCTCATGACCTATCGGGAGAAAAAGTTCCAGTCCGCCCTGTCCGGCGATGCCGCCCCCGCCGACGAACGTGAGAAGAAGCCGGAGGAAAGCGAAGAAAGCGATCACAAGGCCGTTTTCGATTTCGTCAAGGAGGCTTTGGGCGAACAGGTGAAGGAGGCCAAGGCATCCAAAATTCTGAAATCCCATCCCGTCTGCCTCACCGCCGGACCGGGGCTGAGCTTTGAGATGGAGAAGTATTTTGCCGCCGTTCAGCCGGACCAGAAGCTGAAGGCCGACCGCATTCTGGAGCTGAATACCTCCCACCCCGTCTTCGCCGCGCTGGAAAAGGCCGTGTCGGATGACCCGGAGAAGGCGAAAAAGTACGCCTCCCTTTTGTTTGACCAGGCGCTGCTGATCGCAGGCCTGCCGCTGGACGACCCCTCCGGCTACACCGACCTTGTGTGCGAGCTGCTGGTCTGATTTCAACTAAGAAGCGCCGCGCTGCGTTGCAGCGCGGCGCTTGCGTCCTCATGAAGAAAACGTATGATCAAACTGGTTCTTTCTGCATAAATCGGAGTATCCGGGTTTGAATGCAGCTGCATTCAAAGAGAGGCGGAACATTATGAAAGCTGTATTCTTAGGCGCAGTATCGGAAGAAACGGGACCGGACCTCTGCTGCCGGTTTCTGGCGAATAGGGCCGTGAAATGCATGCGCGTTTCCTCCGCCGGAAATTTTTTACTGCAAAATACCCTGCAAATCGGCAGGGCTTATGAAGTTGATGTGGCGGACGGGCTTGTCACCGCCGTTCGAGCCTGCGAAATTTTGCCGACTCCGCCAGCCTCGCCGTCAGGGGCCATTCCCGGTCTGCGGACGCTGAAAAACCTGTTGGCCACCGCCATGACGCCGATGGGCCGGGCGCTGTATGTCTACGGCGGAGGCTGGAACTGGCAGGACACCGGCGCGGGGCCTCAGGCGGTCTGCGTGGGTTCCGCGCCGGAGTGGCCCGCGTTTTTTCGCGCCCAGAACGGGCACTACTGCTACCGGGACTTCTATCCCACCGGCGGGCGGAATTCTTACTATTGCGCGGGGTTGGACTGCTCCGGGTATCTTGGCTGGACCGTATACAATACGCTCCACGACAAAAGCGGACTCTCGGGATATGTCTGCCCCGCCCAGGGAATGGCCCGTGACTATGCCCGCCGGGGCTGGGGCCGCTGGATGGAAAAAGCAGACTGCCTCCGTCCGGGAGACGTTTGCAGCATCGCGGGACACGTCTGGCTGTGTATGGGGACCTGCGGCGACGGCAGCGTCCTGCTGGCCCACTCCACCCCCTCTGAAAGCCGCGCCGGCTGTCCCGGCGGGGGCGTCCAGCTCAGCGCGCTGTCCCCCGCCGACGCGGACGGCTGCGCCGCGCTGGCTCTTGCGGAGTCGGTCATGAAACGACTCTGTCCCGCGTGGTACCGGCGCTATGCGCCGGTGCAAAAGCCCTATGCCGTCTACACGGATTTCTCCGGCGGCGTGTTCCGCTGGTTGTTGGACGGCAGCGGCGTCCTCTCCGATCCGGATGGTTTTGCGGCACTTTCCGCGGAAGAAATTTTGAAGCGGCTGCTTCGGGGCGCGTAAGGAGGCGCGCGATACACAGCTCATCGGACCGTCTTTATTTTGTGTTCAAATTTCAAGTCCGCCAAAGATGGAAAACGGCTCCGACCCCCGCTCCTGAAGCTTTTGGCTAAGCCAGGAACGGATTTGCGCCATGCCCTCCTCTGTCCAGGGGAAGGTCTCCGTTTCAACGTGCTGTGCCTTTTCAAAGCAGATATTCTCATATACGCTGGCCTGAATCGTCCCCTCGCCCGCCTTGCCGTCCCGCGCCAAGCGGTAGCGAAATGCACCGACGCTCCCGGGAAACACCGGCGCCCGCTTGGGAATCGTCAGCGTGATAAACGCAAAGGGGTCTTTTTCTTCGTTCATATGTATGCTATCCTCCCAATTCATCCAATGGCGGCGGCATCAGACCTCGGCCGCCATGCAGCCAACAACGCAGTTATGGCGCTGCGTCAGACTGAAATTTATATAAGTGCTATCTATCAGCATTATACCAGCTTCTCACCTGATTTTCCATCAGGCGGGAAGCTGCTTTGATTTTAGGCAAAGCAAGGGTATTTACCCAAAAATTAGGCATAGCCGTTCTTTTGCCCATTGTAGAATCATCCCTGAACTTGTTAAGCTGATTATAAAGGCAGCGGAATCGGCTCAGGAGGGGGATGATATACCTGAAGCGACTTAGATTCGCACGGCTCGGATATATTCTGATTTCGGTTTTGTTCTATATCGCGGGGTTTTTTTGTATTCTGTCTCATAGACTTAATCCAGGAGAATCGGCCATCTCAAGCGGAATCATTCTGATCGTTTATGGAATTATTAAAATTATAGGGTATGTGTCAAAAGACATTTATAGTCTTGCTTTTCAATTTGACTTTGCCTGCGGCGCACTGCTGATTGTTCTTGGACTAATCTTGCTTTTTACTTACGTCAGATTCTTCGGATATCTGGCACCTAGCCTTGGCGTTTTGATTCTTCTGGACAGTCTGCTTTCCATTCAGACATCCATTGACGCCCGGAAATTTGGTATCCGTCAATGGAATGTGATTCTGCTGGCTTCGATTGTTGGGGGAACCTTCGGCGTCCTGCAAATTATAGCCGGTTCGCATTTGACAGCAGGACTTGCTTTGCTGGCGGAGGGTTTTTTAAGGCAAAGCGTCGTTTTATTTACCGTTCCGCCGGCACATCATGCATAGTTTTACAAAGCGCCGCGCATTTGCGGCGGCGCCTGAAATTAAAACAAGCAGGGTTATCAAGGCTATAAATAAGCAAACGTTATGGGAGGTATCTATCATGGACGTAGCAACCACAATCAAAAAGTTTGGATTGGAGCAAGCATTTGACTATCTCTACAAGGATCCGGAAAAAAATCTGCGGAAGCTGATGGATTGGGCGGATAAGTTTTCCGGGGGCGAGTTTGCTCCTCAGCGAAAGGCAATCCGGGAAGCAATTACGAATCCGGAGCATCCGTATTATTCCTATGTTCGCAGGCTTGTCACGGAGGTCGACTCCAACGTCATGAAAACGCTGACGGTCAATCTCTTCATCAATGCCAGTCTTGACGGATGGTCCAGGCAGGAGGAATACCGGAAGAAATACGACTGCAATATTCCGTGGACGATCCTTCTCGACCCAACCTCGGCCTGCAATCTGCACTGCACCGGCTGCTGGGCAGCCGAATACGGAAACAAGCTGAATCTGACCTATGATGAGATTGACGACATTATCCGACAGGGCAAAGAGCTTGGCGTCTATATGTACATCTATACCGGCGGCGAGCCGTTGGTTCGCAAAGCCGATCTGATCCGTCTGTGCGAAAAACACAGCGACTGCGTATTTCTGTGCTTCACCAACGCAACGCTCATCGACGAGGACTTTGCCGATGACATGCTCAGAGTGGGAAATTTTGTCCCCGCGATCTCTTTGGAGGGCTTTGAAGAAGCCACTGACGGGCGGCGCGGCAGCGGCGTTTTTAAGAAGGTCACCAAAGCTATGGAGCTTCTTCGGAGTAAGAAGCTCGTCTACGGCATTTCTTCCTGCTATACCAGTTCCAACTATGAATCCATTACCTCAGAGGAATTTTATGACAGTCTGATCGACATGGGCGCCTATTTTATCTGGTACTTCCACTATATGCCGGTGGGCAACGACGCAGTTCCGGAGCTGCTGCCCACGCCGGAGCAGCGGAAAGGCACCTATGAGCGCATTCGTCATTTCAGAGCTTCCAAGCCCCTGTTTGCAATGGACTTCCAGAACGACGCCGAATATGTGGGCGGCTGTATTGCCGGCGGCTACCGGTATCTCCATATCAACGCCAACGGAGACGTCGATCCCTGCGTCTTCATCCACTACTCCGATTCCAACATCCGGGAAAAGAGCCTGCTGGATGCGCTCCGGTCGCCTATGATGATGGCTTATCACCGGAGACAGCCTTTCAACAAAAACATGCTTCGTCCCTGTCCTATGCTGGAAAACCCGCAGCGGCTCAGAGAAATGGTTGCAAGCGCGGGGGCCCATTCCACCGATCTCCAGTCCCCGGAGTCCGCGGAGCATCTGTGCGCAAAATGCGACCGATACGCCGAAAACTGGGCGCCCATTGCCGAGGAGCTTTGGGAAGAAACCCTCGCTGCCAAAGCAACCAAGGCTTAAGGCATTTGACTGAAAAAACCAACAGGAATGCGGCGCAGGTATGCCTGCGCCGCATTCCTGCTCTACTCTCTCAATGGTCGGAAGCCGAAGGACCCGGGTCAATTTCGGCCGCAGGCTCCGAAAATTCCTTTTGCGCTTTCAGGCGTTCTTTTCTGCCGGCTTCCGCAAAGAAATCGCAAATCTTGTCCGCAAAATCAAGAAGGTCATATGTCATTCCCTGGTCCAGCCAGTCCAAAACAGTCCCTGTCAACATGCACTTGTAAAACCAGAGCAAAGCATCCCTGTCTTCGGTGGAAACAGCAGCCTCTTGCGCCGCATATTCCAGATAGGCTTTGACAATATGACGGTTGATTTCATCCAAATAGTGCATAAACGCTTCGCGGTGAACAGAGCGATAGATGTGGAGGATGGCGCTCTTGCGTTTGATGCACCCCTGGATAAGAGGCATAATACAGCTGGCAGGCGAACCAAACTTATAATGCTGCTGGATTATCTCATCCGCCCAGTCTTTAATCGTGTACTCCGTCAGTGATGGAATATCCTCAAAGTGATAATAAAATGTGTTCCGATTCACCTGGCAGCGATCCACAATGTCCTTTACGGTAATTCTGTTATACGGCTTTTCTTCTAAAAGCTGCCAAAAAGCGTCGCTGATATCTTTTTCAGTTCGATTCATAATGCACCTCGTGCAGCTTGATCAGTACAGTATAGCAGAATTGGAGCTGACTGGCAATATCCAGCGCCTTTGCAAATCTGAAACAAGCGGATGCGTATCCATGAAAACCCTGTCCGTCAGGCAGGTATCCGTGTATAGGGTAATACATACGGGAGTTAAAACGAATTAAGGCTCTGATCGCGCATGCTGGCGCAGTATGAATCGAGGCATCTGGGGAAAACTGTCCCATAATTAAACCACTTGAGACCGTCTCTGGTTACGTTAAGAAATTCTTTCAACAAAAAGTTAATTTTTTGACAATCATGGCGGATTCCTCTTGACAAGAGCTATAAGTCCTGATAATTTAGCAATTATAGGAGAAATACGTCGCCGCGAGGCCGATACGCAGTTCTCGAGCTTCTTGTGAGCCACAAAATATCATAGAAATGCTAAAAAAACATGGAGGTAATACTATGGCAAGATTTACTTTACCAAGAGATTTGTACCATGGCAAGGGCACTCTGGCGGCGTTGAAAACCTTTGAAGGAAAGCGCGCAATTATCTGTGTCGGCGGCGGCAGCATGAAGAAATTCGGCTTTCTGGACCGTGCCGTTTCCTATCTGAAGGAGGCCGGCATGGAGGTGGAGCTGTTTGAGGGCATTGAGCCCGATCCGTCGGTGGAAACGGTCATGAAGGGTGCCGAGGTCATGCAGAAATTCCAGCCCGACTGGATTGTTGCCATGGGCGGCGGTTCCCCGATCGACGCGGCAAAGGCTATGTGGATCAAGTATGAATATCCCGATGTTACCTTCGAGGATATGTGTAAGGTGTTCGGTCTGCCCAAGCTCCGCAAAAAAGCCCATTTCTGCGCGATCTCCTCAACCTCCGGCACAGCTACCGAGGTGACGGCTTTCTCCATCATTACCGACTACGCCAAGGGAATAAAATATCCCATCGCGGACTTTGAGATTACCCCGGACGTAGCCATTGTGGACCCCGATCTGGCGGAAACCATGCCCAAAAAGCTGGTGGCCCACACCGGGATGGATGCCATAACCCATGCCATTGAGTCCTATGTCTCTACCGCCCACAGTGATTTCACCGATCCGCTCGCCGTCTTTGCCATCCGAATGGTTCAGAGCGACCTCATTGATTCCTACAATGGCGACATGGCCAAGCGCGACAGCATGCATAATGCGCAATGTCTGGCAGGAATGGCATTCTCCAATGCGCTGCTGGGTATTGTACACTCCATGGCCCACAAAACCGGAGCAGCTTTCGCCGACTATGGCGCCCACATTATCCACGGTGCGGCCAACGCTATGTATCTGCCGAAAGTGATTGCATTCAACGCCAAGGATGAGGCCGCGAAAAAGCGCTATTGTGAGATCGCGGACTATATGAATCTGGGTGGGAAGAGCGACGATGAAAAGGTCTCTCTGCTGATTGCCCATCTGCGCGGCATGAACGACGCACTGAACATCCCCCACTGCATCCGGCACTATGGTCCGGACAGCTATCCTGTGGAAGACGGCTTTGTTCCGGAAAAAGTATTTTTGGAGCGTCTGCCGGAGATCGCAAAGAACGCGATCGGCGACGCCTGCACCGGTTCCAATCCTCGCCAGCCCAGCCAGGAGGAGATGGAGAAGCTTCTAAAGTGCTGCTATTACGATTCAGAAGTTGATTTTTGATAAAAACGCAGGGCCGCCGTTTTATAAGACGGCGGCCCTGTCTGCAAATTTGGGGGAATCACATGGAATTGAGAGATAAAAACGGACTCACCGAGGCGGAATATCTCGCCCAGTACCGGCCAAAAGATTACAATCGCCCCTCTGTTACCGCCGATATTGTCGTCTTCCGCACAGTCAAGACAGGCTGTGAGCTGCTCTTGATTCAACGTGGAGGGCATCCGTATCTTGGAAAATGGGCGCTGCCGGGCGGGTTTTCCAAAGAGTCCGAGCCGGTGAGTGAAACCGCGCGCCGGGAGCTGGAGGAGGAAACCCATCTGACCGGCATTTTTCTGGAGCCGGTGGGGCTTTTCAGTACGCCGGGGCGGGACCCCCGCATGTGGGTCATGTCGGAAGCGTATGTTGCAAAGCTGAGTGAAAAAGCGGAAGTAGCTGCTGGGGATGACGCCGCCGACGCCGCATGGTTTGCAGTCAGCGCCGAAGACGGCAAGCAAACACTCACGCTTGCTTTTTCCGGCGTGAGAGGAAATTTCCGCGCAGTGTTGCAAAAGCACATCGTTCCCGGTATTTTAGGCCTGCGCACGGAATATGCCATTCAGGACAGCGGCGGTCTGGCCTTTGACCATGCCGTGATCATCGCCTCTGCCATGCTTAAGGCCGACCTGATCTGACCGCCTGACTGATTCACATTTGGGCCCCCGGAGAGCATGGCTCTCTGGGGGCCCTTGGTGCTGCATCTGGATATCTCGCTGAATTAAGCGTCTATTTCATCGGCCTTGCCGCACGCGCTGCAGAATTCCAGCTTCGCGGCAATCTGCTCTGCTGCGCGGCTTTTTCGCAGCGACTTTCTTGTTTAAATGATTTTACGAGTTGACATAATTCAGCAAAATGCTGCCCGTATGTGGAGTATTCTTGTCCACGTCAAATTTTTAGAAAGAAGATTCATTACCCGTGGAAAATCTCACAAAAGAGTACTTGGTTTTATTTAATGCAATCATTGATACTCAAAACTTACTTGAAGAATTAAGATCAAAGTTAATCTCAGCACTAAATAAAGCGGAAGAACTGTACATTCGTCAAGGGGAGTACCCACGGACGCAAGACGGGGCAATCGGCTGCTTTTGATATCCCTCAAATTCCGGTCTCTGCGGAAGCTGTCCTGCGATTAATGCTTCCTTTTCCCGCTTTGCAAGCAGCTTGATGTTTCGCTCCAGGCGGGAAGCCGCAGAGCGGTCCTCCGCCGTCCAAATGGCTTCCATTCGCACTGCCCGTCGGGCAGCGGTATACTTCGCCCCACGTCCCCCTTGCCCCTGATGCTCTGCAAGGCGACGTACCGGATCGGTCGTGATACCGGTATAAAGCGACCCATCCCCGCAGCGCAGCATATAAACATAATACATACTCTCGTTATCCTATCCCGTGCTGGCTGCGATACGCCATCTTCTTCTCATACATTTCAGCGTCCGCTTTGACCAACGTCTGATCCACAGCCCATCCGTTTTCTCTGACATAACCGCAGGAGATAGACAGCGAATGTCCCTCCCCAATTTTCTGAGCGGAGACCGCCTGTGTGAATTCCTCTGCCACCGCAGCAAATTCCTGCTCGGTATACTGTTCGGAAAGCACGCAGAACTCATCGCCTCCGATCCGATAACAGTAACAATTGCAGAAATACTTCTCCAATAAATTTGCAACGATCACCAACGCCTGATCGCCTGCTTTATGGCCCAGATTGTCGTTGATCCACTTCAACCCATTCATATCCGCCATCATGATCATCAGACTGCTCCTGCTGCTTATCTGACGGTATCGTTCCATCTGTTCTTCAAATGCCGTCCGATTCTTCAAGCCTGTCAAAATATCGGTATACGCCAGTTTCCTGTATATCTCCCGTTCAATGTGCTCCGCCTTATTCTGGGCCTCCTGCCGCACGGCAGAGTAGCCGAGGATCAGTACAAAGCAGAACAGTCCAATACTGGAATACAGTGTGGCTATGTTGGTAATGGGTATATAAAAACGCACAATATCCATCAGGGCAAAAATGGAAAACACAAGCAACGCCGTAAACAGCATTCGACTTTCACGATTCAGCTTATGCCCTTCCCGCTTTCCCCGTATGTAAACCTTTAAGATGCCCCACATCGTCAAAAGCAGCATTAAGTGAACACTTAGAATGGATATCAAATAGTCGACCAGTCCCAGAAAGCGAAGCACGTGCAGCACAATGCAGTTAATGGAGGACGCTACCAGTATAAATCGTATATACCTGCTTTTCTCAAACTCAGAATAGGTCAAAAGGTAACAGGCATTAAATACTGGCACCAAACTGAACAGTATAAAGACCAGGTTCATGTTCAGCAGAATATCTCCAGAAAACAGCTGTGTTATGTGTGCCTCCAGCAAAATCCATGCAGCAGTCGTCGCTGTGAACAGTCCAAGATAGCGTAATCTTTTTCCTGCCTGCTCATGAAAAAACAAGCTGACCGCCAGCATGATAAGGCCGCACAAGAGAGTGGTAAGTGATGGAATCAAAATTGGGAGTGCACCCTCGACTATATCATACAAAAAACCGGCCTTAGTGCCTATTTCTACGCCCAGCAATTCCCCCGCATAATAGTCATAATAGCCAACCAGTTCAATGGTCAGTTCTCCCCCCACCCAGTTGGAAGGAAGCCGGACATTCTGCCATGCAGATCCAGGAGACATTGGAACAGGCGTCTTCTGCGCCCTTCCATAGCTGGTGAGCAATTTTCCATCCAGGTAAATTCTGACATGCTGATGCGAAGAATGAAACAGCACGGAGTTGCAAAAGGTTGGCTGCTCCTCCAAGACCGTTGTATAAACCACGCAGTCGCCGGCTCGGGCGCTTGGATATGCCGGCAGCGTCACTGTGCCGCGCTCCTCCCCGTTCACGGAAACCCGCCATGGCCCGGTGATCTGATAGGTCGGTTCACTGTCAAGTGCTACATTTTCTGATACCGTGGTCAGGCAGACCCACAGAATCATCAGGATGCACACCAGTACCGCTGGGAGGGCCGCCAGCGTTTGCAGGGAAGGTCTCCTGTGTTTTTTTCCCGGTTTCCACCCATCCATAGCATATCTCCCTTGCTCTGCACATAGCCCGTCTCATGCATTTCCGAAATCACTTTCAGAATGGAACCAGTATGGAACGAGCTGGATTCGAGTATGGCTCTCTTTATTATTGAATGATTATAACATGTTTTTTTCCTAAAACAAACCCACTTTTTAAATCGCCCGCGTCATAAAAATTCCCCTGCCGTGCAGTAAATACTGCCTGGCAGGGGAACTTTCTGCGGTTTTTACTTTACCAGTTCGATAATTGCCGTCTCCGCGGCGTCTCCGCGGCGAATGCCGGTGCGAACAACGCGGGTGTAACCGCCGTTACGCTCAGCATAGGTGGGTGCGATTTCCTTAAAGATCTTCTTGCACACATCCTCGCGAGTGATAAAACTCATAGCCTTACGATAAGCGGCCAAATCGTTTTTCTTTCCCAAGGTAATCATCTTCTCGGCCAGGGGCTTGATCTCCTTTGCGCGGGTAACGGTGGTTTCCATGGCGCCTTTGTCCAGGAAATCGGTGACCTGCTGGCGGAGCATCGCCATACGCTGGTCCGTTGTCTTACCGAGTTTACGGGTTCCGGGCATTTCGGTATTCCTCCTTATCGGGAATTTTCTGCCGCGGCGGTCTCCCGCCGGGTCTTAAGTCAATTGTTCTCTTCGTCTGCCAAAGACAGGCCCATCATGGACAGCTTATTGATAACTTCCTCCAGAGACTTCCGTCCCAGATTACGAACCTTCATCATCTCGTCCTCGGTCTTGGAGATCAAGTCCTCGACCGTGTTGATGTTGGCACGCTTAAGGCAGTTAAAGCTGCGCACGCTGAGATCCAGCTCTTCAATGGTCATCTCCAAAACCTTGTCCCGCTGCGTCTCTCCCTTTTCCACCACCGTAGGCTTGCTGCCCACGTTCTCAGAGAGATCGGTAAACAACGTGAAGTGATCGCAAAGGATCTTGGCCCCCAGGGACACGGCGTCCCGGGCAGAAATAGTACCATCGGTCCAGACTTCCAGAGTCAGCTTGTCGAAGTCGCTGGACGTACCCACGCGGGTGGGCTCCACAGTGTAGTTGACTTTGTACACCGGGGTATAGATCGAATCAATGGGGATCACGCCGATTACCTGCTGGGGCATCCCCTGCTTGTTCTTGTCGGCAGACACATAGCCCCGGCCGTGGGACAGAGTGATTTCCATATTCAACGTCGCGCCGCTGTCCAGCGTGGCAATGTGAAGCTCGGGATTGAGAATCTCCACCTCACCGTCAGCCTTGATATCGCCGGCAGTAACCTCGCAAGGGCCAACTGCCTCAACATAGACCGTCTTCCCGCTCTCGCCGTGGAGCTTGGTCAAGAGACTCTTGATATTCAGGACAATCTCCGTCACATCTTCCTTGACGCCGGTAATGGTTGAAAACTCGTGCTGGACGCCGGCGATCTTGATGGAGGTCGCAGCGGTGCCGGGCAAAGAGGAAAGCATAATGCGGCGAAGCGCATTGCCCAGCGTGGTACCATAGCCCCGCTCCAGAGGTTCCACCACGTACTTGCCGTAGGTGATATCGCCGGGAGCCTCGATACACTCGATTTGGGGCTTTTCGATTTCGATCATGCAGTTACCCTCCTTCATCTTCTCATTGCGGCCAGACTTAACAGCAGACCGCGTTCGGTTCCTGTCATCTTCGAGGGTGTCCTCCGATTACTTGGAGTACAGCTCGACGATGAGGTGTTCCTCAATGGGAAGATCGATATCCTCGCGAGTAGGCATCCGGGTAACGGTGCCCTTGAGGGTGTTCTTCTCACGCTCCAACCACGCGGGCAGCAGGAACATCACCGCATTCTCACCCACCAGACGCTTGAACGCAACGGAGGAACGGCTGGATTCCGCAACCTCGATCACGTCCCCGGCCTTGACCAGATAAGAGGGGATGTTGACTTTCTGACCATTGACGGTGAAGTGCGCATGATTCACCAGCTGACGGGCCTCACGACGGGTCATGGCAAAGCCCATACGGTATACCACGTTATCCAAACGGCGCTCCACGGTAATCAGCAGGTTGTCACCGGTCTTGCCGGGGGTCGCCACAGCCGCCTCATAGTAGCTGTGGAACTGCTTTTCCAGGATTCCGTAAATAAACTTGACCTTCTGCTTCTCGGTCATCTGAGTCGCATACTCACTCTTTTTCTTTCTCATCTGGCTTCCGGGATTACGCTTGGTGTCCTTTTTGGCGTAACCCATCACAGCAGGAGAAATACCCAGAGTCTTGCAGCGCTTGGCAATGGGCTGCATATTCTTAGCCATAAAGCTTTACCTCCTTCAAATCAGACACGGCGACGCTTCGGGGGACGGCAGCCGTTATGAGGAATGGGGGTGACGTCCTTAATCATCGTCACTTCCAGACCCACGGCCTGCAGTGCCCGGATAGCGGCCTCACGGCCCTGACCGGGTCCCTTCACGAAAACCTCGACGGTCTTCAGTCCGTGCTCCATGGCGGCGCGGGCGGCAGTCTCAGCCGCTGTCTGCGCTGCAAAGGGCGTGGACTTCTTGCTTCCACGGAAGCCGAGGCCGCCGGAGGAAGCCCAGGAGAGCGCATTGCCCTGCGTATCGGTGACAGTCACCATGGTGTTGTTGAAAGAAGAACGGATATGGACCTGTCCACGCTCGATGTTCTTCTTTTCGCGGCGGCGGCGGACGACTTTCTTTCCGCCGGCTGCATTCGCTGTTTTAGCTGCTGCCATTTTCGTTCTCCCTCCTTACTTCTTCTTATTTGCAATGGTCTTCTTGGGACCCTTGCGAGTACGTGCGTTGGTCTTGCTGCGCTGTCCGCGGACAGGCAGGCCTCTGCGGTGACGGATGCCGCGATAGCAGCCGATCTCCGTCAGGCGCTTAATGTCCAGCGCGGTCTGGCGACGCAGGTCGCCTTCCACGGAATAACTCTCGATGGCGTCGCGGAGCTTCTGCTCATCGGCGTCCGTCAGGTCTTTCACGCGGATGTCGGGGTTGATGCCCGTCTGCGCCAGGATATCCTTGGCGCTCTTTCTGCCGATTCCGTAGATATAAGTCAGTCCGATTTCGATCCGCTTATCCTTCGGCAGGTCAATGCCGGCGATACGTGCCATACTCTTAAAGCACCTCCATATTTAATTAGCCCTGTCTCTGCTTGTGCTTGGGGTTCTCGCAAATGACCATGACACGGCCTTTGCGGCGAATGACCTTACACTTTTCGCACATGGGCTTCACGGACGGTCTTACCTTCATTGTCTAACCATTCCTTTCAGCTTTTGTTCCCAGCCGCCCAAAGCGGCGCAGGCAGTGTTGTTACTTGGTACGCCAGGTGATCCGGCCCCGGGTCAGGTCATAGGGGGACATTTCCACCGTGACCTTGTCGCCAGGCAGGATCCTGATGAAATTCATTCTGAGTTTCCCGGAGATGTGCGCCAGGATCATGTGTCCATTGCCAATGTCCACCTTAAACGTGGTGTTGGGCATAGATTCGACCACGACGCCCTCTACTTCAATCATATCGGATTTTGCCAAGCCTTATCCCTCCTGGTCCGGATGAACCTCCTCGCGGTACTCCGCGAGGACTCTGCGAAGCTCACTGTTTGTGACTTTTTCTTCGCCCCTAATTTTTGCGGAAAGCCGGGTGTCGTCATCGGCAACAAAGAGCACATGTCTGCGCTTTTTGCGCTTGGGCAGCTCCACCTTCCGTGATTTTCCGTCTGCCAGCAGCAGGTACTCTCCCTCCACGCTCATCACGCAGAACAGCTTTCCCTGGTCTCTGCCGGCATTCGATCGTACGATATTTGATTTTGCGATCTCCATACGCGCACTCTCAAATCGCGGGAGCCGTCAAAATTTCCGGCTCACCGTCGGTAATCAGGATCGTGTTTTCATAGTGCGCGGCGTTTTTCCCGTCCGCTGTGCGGACCGTCCAGCCGTCGCTCATCTGATATATGGAAGCAGCCCCGGCGTTTACCATAGGCTCGACCGCAATTGTCATTCCCCGCAGCAACCTGGGACCCCGCCCGGGGTGGCCGTAATTGGGGATCTCCGGAGATTCGTGCATATCCGCGCCGACGCCATGGCCGACGTATTCCCGCACGATGGAGAATCCATGGGATTCTGCATAAGCCTGGACCGCCGCAGAGATATCTCCGATGCGGTTGCCCTCCTTTGCCTGCTTGAAGCCCTCGAAAAAGCTCTGTCTGGTCACATCGATCAGATCCTGAGCCTCCGCAGATATCTTGCCGCAGGCGAAAGTCGCCGCGCAGTCGCCGTGAAACCCACCGATGTACGCACCCACATCCACGCTGACGATATCGCCCTCCTGCAGCACCCGTTTACCGGGGATGCCGTGAATGATCTCGTCATTGACGCTGATGCAGACGGACGCCGGATATCCCTGATAATGCAGGAAGGACGGCACCGCGTGTTCTTTACGGATAAATCGCTCCACTTCGTCGTTGATCTCCTGGGTTGTTACGCCGGGCTTTACCAATTCCCCTGCCAAAGCACGGGCAGCCGCGGTAAGTTTTCCTGCTCGGCGCATCAAGTTGATCTCCTCTGTGGATTTGAGAATAATCATGATACTCTCATCTCCCTAACGTGTGGAGGATCGCCTGAGAGGTAGCAGCCACGGTGGGCTGATTCTCTACAGACTTCAGAACGCCTCTGGACTTATAAAAGTCTTTCAGCGGCTCTGTCTCTTTGTGATAGACCTCCAGGCGCTGTTCCACCACCTCGGGGTCATCATCGTGCCGGCGGTTCAATTTACCGCCGCACTTGTCGCAAACGCCCTCTTTTTGAGGAGGGACCGCAACCACATGATAGCTGGCTCCGCAGTGTTCGCACACCCGGCGGCCCGCCATGCGCTCCTCGATCTCTTGATCGGAGATCTCAATAGAGACCACATCGTCAAACTTGATTCCAGCCTTCTCCAAAGCCTCCGCCTGAGCGATGGTGCGAGGCACCCCGTCCAGAATGTAGCCATTGGTACAGTCCGGCTCCGCCAGCCGATCCGTGATGACGCCGATAATGACGTCGTCAGGGACCAGCTTACCCGCGTCCATGAAGGACTTTGCCTTCAGACCGGTGGAGGTGCCGTTTTTGATGGCCGCACGGAGAATGTTGCCGGTTGAAATTGTGGGAATGGAAAACTCTTTGCACAGGATCTCGGCCTGTGTGCCTTTACCGGCGCCGGGAGCGCCCAATAGGATCAGTTTCATTCCAATTTGCCTCTTTCTTATTCCAGGAAGCCCTTATACTGGCGCATCAGCATCTGGGATTCCAGCGCCTGCACTGTCTCCAGCGCGACGCCCACAATAATGATCACCGAGGTACCGCCAATGCCCAAATGCCTGCTGCCGATAACCATGCCCGCAATCAGAGGGCACATGGCCACGATGCCCAGATAAATGGCACCGAACAGCGTCACCTTGCTCAGGACCTTTTTGATGAAGTCCACAGTGGGCTTGCCCGGACGGAAACCGGGAATAAATCCGCCCTGCTTTTTCAGGTTATTGGCAATCTCTACAGGATTGAACTGAATGGTGGAATAGAAATAGCTGAAGCCGATGATCAGAATGAAGTACACAACCATATAGAGGACGGACTTGGTGTCCAGGAACTGAGACAGCGCATAGCTGAAGGTTCCTTCCTTACCCACGCCGGTAAACGCCATAACGGTGGCCGGCAGGGAGGCGATGGACTGTGCGAAGATGATGGGCAGCACACCGGACATATTCACCTTCATGGGAAGGGTAGAGTTCTGACCGCCGTACATCTTCCGACCCACCTGCCGCTTGGCATACTGGACGGGAATGCGGCGCTCAGCACCGTTGATGAAGACGATGAACACGATCAAAGCCAGAATGCCGATCACGATCAAAGCCAGACTCCAGGGGGCAAGGGACTCCGCCAGTGCATTCTGCGCCTGAGCAACCGTATATCCGGCGGAAGTCAGAGACTCCTCCGTGAGGCTCCCGCTCCGAATTCCGGACCAGGTGCTCACACCTTTGGCAAACGAAGACACCATGCTGGGAACACGGGACAGGATGCCCGCGAACAGAATAATGGAGATACCGTTGCCGATACCGAATTCCGTGACCTGCTCGCCCATCCACATAACAAAGGAGGAGCCCGCGATGAAGGACACCATAATGACCAGTGCAGCCCAAATACCGGTGTTAGTCAGGATGCCGTAGCGCTTCATGAGCGCATAGTAGCCAAACGCCTGCAAAATCGCAATGGCCACCGTGGCATACCGGGTAATGGACTGGATCTTCTTCCGGCCTTCTTCGCCGCCGTCCTTGGCCAGCCGCTCCAACGCGGGAATGGCCACAGTCAGCAGCTGAATAATAATGGAACTGTTGATATAGGGCTGAATGCTCAACGCGAAGACCGTGGCCTGCGCGAACGCGCCGCCGCTCATCACGTTATATAGCCCCAGGATTGTGGTGGACTGGCTGTTCAGATAGTTGGACAGCGTCGCCACATCCACGTAAGGGACGGTGATGGCGTTACCGATGCGGAAAATGAGCAAAATCAGCAACGTGAAAATGATCTTCTTCCGCAGCTCGGGGATGCCCCACGCTTTGCGAATCGTTTGGATCACGTCACTTCACCTCGGCCTTTCCGCCGGCTGCCTCGATTGCCTCCTTGGCAGACGCGGAGAAGGCAGAGGCCTGCACCGTCACCTTCTTGGTGACTTTGCCGTTGCCCAGCACCTTGAAACCATAGGTGCACTTGGAAAGGATGCCCTTGCTGAGCAGTGCTTCCGCCGAGACGGTATCGCCGTCATCGAAGGCGTTCAGCGCACTGAGATTAACAATCTCCAAAGGCTTTGCAAAGATATTGTTAAAGCCGCGCTTGGGGATGCGGCGGGCCAGAGGCATCTGGCCGCCTTCGAATCCGACGCGGACCTTGCCGCCGCTACGGGCTTTCTGGCCCTTGTGGCCGCGGCCGCCGGTCTTGCCGTTGCCGCTGCCGGCACCCCGGCCCTTGCGGTAAGTCTCCTGAACGGAGCCTTCGGCGGGAGACAGTTCATTGAGTTTCATGTTTCCGTGCCTCCTTATTTCACTTCAGTGACCTGCAGCAGATAGCCGATCTTGGCGATCTTGCCGCGGGTCTGATCGTTGTCGGGCTGCACGGTGATGTCACCGATCTTGCGCAGACCCAAGGAATTGGCGGTCAAAATCTGCTTCTCCAGACGGCCGCTTAGGCTCTTGACGAGCTTAATATTTAAGTTTGCCATTTTAAGCCCCTCCTTAACCCACAATCTCGCTGACGCTCTTGCCGCGGATACGAGCTACTTCTTCGGGTCCGCGCATGGACTTCAGACCCTCGAAAGTGGCGGCAACCACATTATTGGCATTGTTAGAGCGCAGGCACTTGGTACGGATGTCCTTGATTCCGGCCGCCTCGACGACGGCACGGACAGCGCCGCCGGCAATCACGCCGGTACCGGGAGCAGCGGGCTTCATCAGCACGCGGCCCGCGCCGGCTTCGCCGATCACCTCGTGAGGGATCGTGGAACCGGACAGAGTCACAGTAATCATGTTTTTCTTCGCGGACTCCAGGCCCTTACGAATGGCCTCGGGAACTTCGGCGGCCTTACCCAGGCCATAGCCGACTTTGCCCTTCTGATCGCCCACGACGACCAAAGCAGAGAACTTCATCACACGGCCGCCCTTAACGGTTTTGGAAACTCGGTTGAGGGCAACAACCTTCTCGGCATACTCGCTGGGCTCTCTTTCAAATCTAGGCATGTTGTTTACCTCCTCCGATCAAAACTTCAGGCCGCCCTCGCGGGCGCCGTCGGCCAGTGCCTGAACACGGCCGTGGTACAGATAACCGCCGCGGTCAAAGACCACGTTTTCAATTTCCTTCGCCTTGGCGCGCTCAGCAAGGAGCTTACCCACGGCGGAGGCGGCAGCGATATTGCCGCCGTAACCGGCGATCTCTTTATCCAGGGAAGAAGCGGCGACCAAGGTCTCGCCCTTCACATCGTCGATAATCTGGGCATAGATATTGGCCTCGCTACGGAACACGTTCAGACGGGGAGCAGCGGCAGTGCCGGAGATCTTGGAACGCACTCTCTTGTGGCGCTTCATGCGCTGGGCATTGGTATTCGGCTTTTTAATCATTTCGGCACACCTCCTTACTTCTTGGCACCGGTCTTACCGACCTTGCGGCGGATGACCTCGTCAGCATACTTGATACCCTTGCCCTTATAGGGCTCGGGAGGACGCTTCTCGCGGACCTCTGCAGCAAACTGACCCACAGCCTGCTTGTCGCAGCCACGAATAATGATTTTATTGGGAGCGGGAACATCAATTGTGATGCCCTCGATCTCGGAAACGATCACCTGATGGGAAAAACCAAGGTTCATGACCAGGTTTTTGCCCTCCTTGACGACACGGTAACCCACGCCGTTGACCTCAAGCTCCTTGGCGAACTCATGGGTCACGCCCTCCACCATATTGTGGAGCAGGGTGCGGGTCAGACCATGCAGAGACTTGTGCAGCTTATCCTCGGAGGGACGGTCCACGGTGATCGTGTTGCCGTCCTGCTTAATGATCATTTCGGGACGCAGAGCCCGGGTAAGCATACCCTTGGGACCCTTGACGGTGACCACATTACCTTCGGCCACGTTGACGTTAACGTCGGCGGGAACGGTAATGGGCATTCTGCCGATTCTAGACATGATTCAATACCCTCCTTACCATACGAACGCCAGGACTTCGCCGCCGACATGGGCTTCGCGGGCCTTCTTGTCGGTCATGACGCCCCTAGACGTGGAAATGATCGCGATACCCAAGCCGCGGAGCACGCGGGGCAGCTCTTCGGCGCCCACATAGACGCGCAGTCCGGGCTTGCTGACACGGCGAAGACCAGTTATGACCTTCTCCTTGCCGGCGTTGTACTTCAGGGTGATGTGAAGCACACCCTGAAGGCCGTCTTCCACCATCTGGAAGTTCTTAATGTAACCCTCATCCAGCAGAATCTGAGCAATGCTCTTTTTCATGTTGGAGGCGGGGACATCAACGGTGTCGTGCTTTGCACTGTTGGCGTTGCGGATGCGGGTCAGCATATCCGCAACCGGATCTGTGATATGCATGGATAAATCCTCCTATTTTAGAGTTACGGTCCTTGACCGTTCAAGCAGCGAGGTATCACTATGAATGGAGCATTCCGCTATGGCGTGGTGCCCAATTCACAGTGACCTTTCGCCATCCTTTAACTAGGGCGCTTCCGCCCGAAGTTACAAAGTCTTGCCGGGGCAGTCTTAGAAAGACGCCTTCCGAACGCCGGGAATCTCGCCCTTATAAGCCAGCTCACGGAAGCAGATACGGCAGACGCCGTAGTCCCGGAGATATGCATGGGGGCGACCGCAGATCTTGCAGCGGTTGTACTTCCGGGAAGAGAACTTCGCGGGAGCCTGCTGCTTCAAAATCATGGACTTCTTAGCCATTCTTCTCTTCCTTTCTTACTTGGCGAAGGGAGCGCCGACCTGCTCCAGCAGGGCGCGGGCTTCCTCGTCGGTCCGTGCGGTAGTGCAGATGACCACATCCATACCGCGGATCTTGTCGATCTTGTCATACTCGATCTCAGGGAAGATCAGCTGTTCCTTGACACCCAAGGCATAGTTGCCGCGCCCGTCAAAGGAGTTGGGGTTGATGCCCTGAAAATCACGGACACGGGGTAAAGCCACGTTAAACAGGCGGTCCAGGAACTCCCACATCTTTGCGCCGCGGAGGGTTACCTTTGCACCGATGGGCATTTCCTCACGGAGCTTGAAGTTTGCGATGGACTTGCGGGCCTTGGTGATAATGGGCTTCTGGCCGGTAATCTTGGCCATGTCGCCCACCACGTTTTCCAGAACCTTGGAATTCTCACGAGCCTCGCCGCAACCCACATTCACAACAACCTTGTCGATTTTGGGGATCTGCATGACGCTCTTGTAGCTAAACTGCTTCATGAGCGCGGGAGCGACTTCGGCGGTGTACTTTTCCTTCAGTCTTGCCATACTCGTCTACTCCCCTTTCTCACAGCGCGGCGCCGCAGTGCTTGCACACGCGGACGCTCTTGCCGTTTTCGATCTTGTGGGCAACGCGAGTGCCCTTGTTGCACTTGGGGCACACCACCTGCACCTTGCTGGAGGCGATTGCCGCCTCACGCTTGACGATGCCGCCGGTCTCGCCCTGCTTGCGAGGCTTGACGTGGCAGGTCACCATGTTAATGCCTTCCACAACGACCTTGCTGGTCTTGGGCACACTGCCCATGACCTTACCCTGCTTGCCCCGGTCCTTGCCGGAGAGAACGACCACGGTGTCGCCCTTTTTGACATTCATAGACATATCAGGCGTCCTCCTCAAATCACTTCGGGAGCCAGGGACAGGATCTTCATATAATCCTTGTCGCGCAGCTCGCGTGCAACCGGCCCAAAGATACGGGTTCCTCTGGGATTCTGGTCGTCCTTGATGAGGACGGCGGCGTTGTCGTCGAAGCGGACATAGGTACCGTCGTTACGGCGGACGCCCTTGGCGCTGCGGACGATGACGGCCTTGACCACTTCACCCTTCTTCACGGTACCACCGGGCTGGGCCTTGCGGACAGACGCCACAATGACGTCGCCGATATTGCCGAACTTACGGGTGGAGCCGCCTAGAACACGGATGCACTTGATCTCCTTGGCGCCGGTATTATCGGCAACCTTCAAATAACTTTCCTGTTGGATCATAACTCGGCACCTCCTTACTTCGCTTTTTCAATAATTTCGACCACGCGCCAACGCTTGTCCTTGCTGAGGGGGCGGGTCTCCATTACCTTCACTTTATCGCCAATGCCGCAGGCGTTTTCCTCGTCGTGGGCCTTCAGCTTGTAGGTGCGGCCGACAATCTTCTTATACAGAGGATGGGCCACGCGGTCCTCAATCGCCACAACCACGGTCTTGTCCATCTTATCGGACACGACCTTGCCGATTCTGGTCTTCCGGGAGGAAGTTCTCACCATTTCACTCATGTTCACTTACCTCCTTACTGTTTCTCGGAAGCCTGAAGCTCCCGCAACACGGTCTTGACTCGGGCAATGTCATGCTTGGTCTCCTGGATCTTCAGGGGATTGTCAAGCTGATTGGTGGCGTGCTGCATACGCAGGAAAAATAGATCCTTTTTCAATCCGGTCAGCTTCTCGTTGAGCTGCGCGGCATTCATCTTGCGAACTTCACTTGCCTTCATCTTACTCACCTGCTTCCTGAGCCTCCGAAGCAGCCTCGCGGACGGCCAGCTTCGTCTTGATGGGCAGCTTGTGGCTGGCCAGACGCAGGGCCTCACGGGCGGTCTCTTCGGGAACACCGGCGATCTCAAACATGATACGGCCGGGCTTCACAACTGCAACCCAAAACTCGGGGGAACCTTTACCGGAACCCATACGGGTATCGGCGGGCTTCTTGGTTACGGGCTTGTCGGGGAAGATCTTGATCCAGACTTGACCGCCGCGCTTGGTATAGCGAGTCATGGCGATACGGGCTGCTTCGATCTGGTTGCTGGTGATCCAGCCGGGCTCCAGAGCCTCGAGGCCGAACTCACCGTATGTGACCGTGTTTCCGCGGCTGGCCTTACCGGTCATGCGGCCACGATGCACACGGCGATACTTAACTCTCTTGGGCAGAAGCATTATTCAGCTCCTCCTTCCTTCTTGGGTTCAGCGGGAGCCGCGGGGGCAGCCGCCGGACGAGGGGTGGTATTGGTACGGTTGAAGCCGCCCTGCGGCGCACGGTTGAAGCCGCCCTGGCCTGCGGGGCCGCGATTGAAGCCGCCGCTCTGGCCTGCGGGACCGCGGTTGAATCCGCCGCTCTGGCCCGCGGGGCCGCGATTGAAGCCGCCGCTCTGGCCTGCGGGGCCGCGGTTGAATCCACCGCCGCTCTGGCCTGCGGGGCCGCGATTGAAGCCGCCGCTCTGGCCGCCGCCCTGACCGCCGCGGTTAAAACCGCCGGGACGACGGTCGCCGCCATGGAAGTCGCCATCCCGACGGGGACGACGCTCACGACGCTCCTGATAGGGCTTCGTGGTATCCATCGTGCGGGGAGTGGTACGCAGGGTCTGCGCAAGGACCTCTCCCTTATACACCCAAACCTTCACGCCGATGCGGCCAAAGGTGGTGGCAGCCTCCGCAAAACCATAGTCAATGTCGGCGCGGATGGTCTGCAGGGGGATGGTACCCTCGTGATAATGCTCAACGCCGGCAATTTCGCGGCCGCCCAGACGCCCGGAGCAGCAGCACTTGATGCCCTTGGCGCCGGCGCGCATAGCGCGGGCCATGGCATTCTTCATGGCACGGCGGTGGGAGATACGCTTCTCCAACTGCTGGGCAATGTTCTCGGCCACCAGCTGTGCGTCCATGTCGGGAGTACGGACCTCGACGATGTTCAGCTTTACTTTCTTGCCGATCATCTTCTCAACGGTCAGACGATACTGCTCGATCTGCTCGCCGCCTTTGCCGATGACCACACCCGGACGGGCGCAGTGCAGGAAAATGGTGACCACATCACTGCTGCGCTCGATCTCGATCTTGGGAATCCCTGCGCCGTACAGGATCTTCTTCAAATACTTGCGGATCTTCTGATCCTCGACGATCAGATCGCCGACCTTCTCATCACTGGCATACCAACGGGAATCCCAGTCTTTGATGACGCCCACGCGCATGCCGTGGGGATTAACCTTCTGTCCCATAAAACTGCTTCCTCCCTCTTATGCCTTTTCCGCCACGGCCAGCGTGACGTGTGAGCTTCTTTTATTGATGCGGAACGAGCGGCCCTGCGCCCGGGGCATCATCCGCTTCAGGATGGGGCCGGGTGTTGCAAAAACCTCGCTGACGTACAGCTTGCTGGGGTCCATGGCGAAGTTATTCTCCGCATTGGCGGCAGCGCTCTTGAGAAGCTTCACAAGAGGCTCAGAGGCCGCCTTGGGGGTCTGCATCAGAATTGCCATGGCGGTGCCCACGTCCTTGCCGCGGATCAGATCGCAGACGATCTGAATCTTACGGGGAGCGATGCGGACATAGCGCAGATATGCTTTGGCTTCTTTGTTTTCCATATTTCGCATCCTCCTTTATCAGTCTTTCTTGGCGTGGCCGCGGAAGGTCCGGGTGGGAGCGAACTCACCCAGCTTGTGGCCGACCATATCCTCCTGGACATAGACGGGTACATGCTTCCGGCCGTCATGGACGGCAATGGTGTGGCCAACGAACGCAGGGAAGATGGTGGAGCTGCGGCTCCAGGTCTTCAGTACCTGCTTTTCGTTCTTCTTGTTCATTTCCTCGACCCGCTTGAGAAGCTCCGGGGCAACATACGGGCCTTTTTTGACAGATCTGCTCATATTCTACTTGCCTCCTTACTTCTCATTCCGACGCTTGACGATAAACTTGCTGGTCGGATTCTTGCCCTTGCGGGTCTTGTAACCCATGGCGGGCTTGCCCCAAGGCGTCACCGGGCCGGGACGGCCGACAGGCGCGCGGCCCTCGCCGCCACCGTGGGGGTGGTCGTTGGGGTTCATGACAGAGCCGCGGACCGTGGGACGCCAACCCATGTGGCGCTTGCGGCCGGCCTTGCCGATGTTGATGTTCTCGTGCTCGATGTTGCCCACCTGACCGATCGTGACAAGGCAGTTGGTCCGTACGATCCGGACTTCTCCGGAGGGCATACGGATCTGAGCGTCGCCGCCCTCCTTGGCCATCAGCTGAGCGGCAGTTCCGGCGGAGCGCACCAACTGGGCGCCGTTGCCGGGATGGAGCTCGATGTTGTGGATGATGGTGCCCACGGGCACCTTTTCAATGGGCAGCGCATTGCCCGGCAGAATATCGGCGTCAGGGCCGGTCATGATCTTATGGCCGGCCTTCATGCCCACCGGAGCCAGAATGTAGCGCTTCTCGCCGTCCTCATACTGGATCAGGGCGATGTTGGCGCTGCGGTTGGGGTCGTACTCCAGACGCAGAACGGTGGCAGTTCCCTGCTTGTCGCGCTTGAAGTCGATGATGCGGTACTTGCGCTTATTTCCGCCGCCGCGGTGGCGGACAGTAATGTGGCCGTAGCTGTTGCGGCCGGAGGACTTCTTCAGAGACTCGATGAGGCTGGGCTCAGGCTTGGCTTTCTTATCAATGCCGTCGAAACCGGAGACCGTCATCTGTCTTCTGGAAGGCGTCGTCGGCTTATAAGATTTAATAGACATCGCTTAACACTCCTTCAGTTTAATCAGTTCCGGTCTTAGACCATACCCTCGAAGAATTCGATGGCCTTGGATTCGTCACTCAGCTGGACATAGGCTTTTTTCCAGGTCTTAGTCATGCCGGGGCGGCCTGCACCCTGACGCTTCTCCTTGCCGGGAACGGTCAGCGTGTTGACGCTCTTGACCTTGACGCCGAAGATCTGCTCAACAGCCTTCTTGATCTCGACCTTGCCCGCGTCTTTGGCGACTTCGAAAACATACTTCTTGTCGGAGGCACTGGACATGGCGCGCTCGGTGATAATCGGGCGAATGATGATGTCGTAACTGGTAGCCATTATGCGAACACCTCCTCGATTTTGGTGAGCGCGGTCTGGTCAATGACCAGCTTTTTGGCATTTAAAATGTCATAGACGCTCAAGATAGTGGCGGTGGTAGTGGAGACACCGGGAATATTCCGGGCACTCTTGACAACGACGTCATCCTTCTCAGGGATGACTACCATGGCCTTGCCGTCAGCCTTGACGGCGTCCAGGAACTTGCGGAAGTCGGCGGTCTTGATGGCATCCATCTTAATAGAGTCCACCACGATAATCTCGCCGTCCGCAGCCTTGGCAGACAAAACAGACTTGAGCGCCAGGCGCTTGATCTTCTTGTTCATGACGTAGCTGTAATCCCGGGGCTTCGGGGCAAACACAATGCCGCCGTGCGTCCACTGGGGAGAACGAGTGGAACCCTGACGGGCGTGGCCGGTGCCCTTCTGACGCCAGGGCTTTCTGCCGCCGCCGGAAACTTCGGCGCGGGTCAGGGCGCTCTGGGTACCCTGCCGGCAGTTGGCGAGGTGGTTCTTCACGGCCTCGTGTACAACGGCCTCATTCGGCTCGACGCCGAAGACGGCATCGCTCAGAGTAACTTCGCCGACTTTCGCGCCGGACATATTCAAAACTTCAACATTAGGCATATTCTAAGCACCCCTTTCTTACTTTTTTCTTGCGGAAGCCTTCTGCGGGTTGCGGCCGGAAGCCTTCTGCGGGTTGTTGCTGATGCCGGTCTCCAAGTTCTTGGCGCGGTGAGTCTTCACAGTGGTCTTCACAGTGACAAGGCTGCCCTTGGGGCCGGGAACGGCACCGCAGACCACCAACATATTCAGTTCGGGGTCCACCTTCACGACGCTCAGGTTCTGCACGGTCACCTGATCCACGCCCATGTGACCGGCGCCGATCTTGCCCTTGAAGATTCTGGAGGGATCGGAAGAAGAGCCCATGGAGCCCGCGTGACGGTGAACAGGGCCGCCGCCGTGGGTGGTGGGGGTACGCTGGGCGCCCCAGCGCTTGATAACGCCGGCGTAGCCGTGGCCCTTGCTGGTGCCAGTCACGTCTACAAAGTCGCCGGTCTTAAAGGTGTCGGCCTTGACAAGGTCGCCCACGTTCAACTCGGCGGCGTTCTCCAGCTTGAACTCCCGCAGGTGCTTCTTAGGAGTGACGCCCGCTTTGGTCAAATGGCCCATCTCGGGCTTGTTGAGCTTCCGCTCGGGCACGTCTTCAAAGCCCATCTGGACAGACTCGTAACCGTCCTTCTCAGCGGTCTTCTTCATCGTGACGACGCAGGGGCCGGCTTCGATCACAGTAACGGGAATCACGTGACCGTTTTCATCAAAGATCTGGCTCATGCCGACCTTTTTGCCGATGATTGCTTTCATGTATGTTCCTCCTTAAAGGTTATTGGTCGACTTAGATACGGCTCAGGCCGCATTGCTCTGCCGACGTGACCCGTCCGCCCCGCAAGTTGGCAGACATTGGGTGAGCAACGAAATTAAATACGGAAGAGACGCCTTACAGTTTGATCTCAATCTCAACGCCCGCGGGCAGCTCCAGCGCCATCAGTGCTTCCACCGTCTTGGGAGTGGAGTGGGTGATGTCGATGAGGCGCTTGTGGGTGCGGCGCTCAAACTGCTCGCGGCTGTCCTTGTACTTGTGGACGGCGCGCAGAATGGTGATGATCTCTTTCCGGGTAGGCAGAGGAATGGGGCCGGAAACCTCGGCGCCAGTGCGCTTGGCGGTCTCGACGATCTTCTCTGCGCTCTGGTCGATGACCTGGTGGTCATAGGCCTTCAGACGAATGCGAATCATTTGCTTTTGTGCCATAACTGTTTCCTCCTGAATTTCGTACATAGTTTTTTGTGTGACATTCCGAAAACTGTGTACGGCGGGAAGTTTTTCTGTACGCTTATCCGTGCGTATCATTCTGACTCATGAAAAATACCGGCGCAATACGGCCGGTATCCAAACATGGCGCAGTGATCTACGCAACGTGCAGATTCCTTCTCAGCCGCCCGATCATCGGACATACTCCCCGGAAGTTACCGAAGTTACCCTCGCAATCTCCCGGTTCATCGCAGTTGCGCGTTTTCAGACATAGTTCGCCTTATGCGCGCTTATCTATATTACAAAATATTCGGCCCAATGTCAAGGGGAATTTTATATTTTTGCTTTTTTATTTCCGCTTTCTTGCGGATTGATCTGCCCAAGGTTTCAGCGCATAGGCATTATAATAAATGTATACCCCTTTTCTCTTTCAGCATACCCACAGCAAGGTCCGTTCAGTTTTTCAGTTTTTTACGTCGCTTGCAAAAATTTTTTATTAAATATTACGTGTTGTTTTCCTTGTAACGTTCAGGGGGATATAGTACAATAATTCTATTATGAATTGAGGTGGGCCAACCCGCCCGCAAAGTGAAAGGAACATATTTGCATGGACACCATTTATGTTACTGGGCACCGCAATCCCGACACGGATTCCATTGTCTCCGCCATGGCCTATGCCGCCCTGCGGAATTCTTTGGGGAACCGGGAGTACACGGCGGCGTGTCTGGGTCGGGTAAACGACGAAACGCAGGCCGTTTTGGACCGTTTCCACTTTACCGCCCCCATGCTGCTCAAGAACGTGCGGACCCAGGTATGCGACTTGAAATATGACACCCCTCCCCTGTTGAACTCCGGCGTCACCATCAGCCGGGCGTGGCACGTCATTCATCAGGACACCAATATCTCCGCCATCCCCGTCACCAACGAGGATGGGACTCTGTTCGGAATGCTCTCCGCAGGAGACATCGCGGCCTATGACATGTCCTCCGTCCGCAATCCCCAGATCAGCAACATTCCGCTGTACAACCTACTCTCCGTCATTGAGGGAAAGGTCCTCAATAAAGCCGGAGAGCAGGTTGACAGTGTCTCCGGTGAGGTGACCATCGCTCTGCCCGCCTCTTGCAAAAATCTGTTGTTTGATAACAAAAACAGCATTGTGATCTGCGGCGATCAGCCGGATATGATCCGCTACGCGCTGGAGCTGGGCGTCCAGTGCCTGATTGTCTGCCAGTCGGAGGTCAGCGAGGAGCTGCGGGCACTGAAGACAGAAACCTGCCTGATCACCACGCCCTTTGATGCTTATCGCACGGTTCGCTTGATCTGCCACTCGCTGCCGGTCAGCCGCATCTGCAAAACGGCCGATCTGGTTTCCTTCCACCTGGAGGATTATATCGACGACGTACGGGAAACCGTTTTGAAGAGCCGTTTCCGCTGCTATCCCATTTTAGACGAAAACGAGCAGGTAGTGGGCACTCTGTCCCGCTTTCACCTGCTGCGTCCAACGCGCAAACGGCTGGTTCTGGTGGATCACAACGAGATGTCCCAGGCCGTCCGGGGGCTGGAGCAGGCGGACATTCTGGAGATCATCGACCACCACCGTCTGGCCGACATCCAGACCGGCAATCCTATCTACGTCCGCAACGAGCCTGTGGGCAGCACCACCACGATCGTGGCCGGCATGTATCAGGACCGAGGCCTGATGCCCTCGGAAAAGATGGCGGGGATGATGGCCGCGGCAATTTTGTCCGACACCGTCATGTTCAAGTCCCCCACCTGCACCCAACGGGACATTGACATGGCAAACCGCATGGCCCGCATTGCCAAAATTTCTCTCGATGAACTGGGACACATGATCTTCTCCGTCTCCAACGGTGAAAACCACTCGGCGGAGGAGCTGCTGATGACGGATTTCAAGGAATTCCATATCGCCGGACACGATCTGGGTATCTCCCAAATCACCTGTACGGACTCCGTGCACATGCTTGCCCGGAAAGACGAACTGGTTCAAGCCCTGCACCAGCTGCGTACCGACAAGCACTACGATCTGGTGGCCCTGATGCTGACCGATGTGCTGCAGGAGGGCAGCCGCCTGTTTTTCGCGGGCGACGAGCAGACTATCCAGCAGGCGTTTAACTGCAAAACGGAGAATGGCAGCGTTTTTCTCCCCCATGTCATGTCGCGGAAAAAGCAGGTCATTCCGGCGCTGTCTGCCCTATGGGGTTAATTTCTCCGGTGCCACAGTTTTTAAATTTTATTTTCCCGGGAAATAGAACGTCGGTTCTTTAAAGCGGGACTGGCATAGAGCCGAAACAAAAGGCCCCGGACTCTTTCGACGGCGTCGAAAGAGTCCGGGGCCTTTTCTCACATGGACTGAAACACGTCCTTGTTTTTCATGAAATACTCCACGCCGGAGTATAAAGTGGTCAGTACGATCACCCACACGCAAACGGCGTTCACCACCGCCGGGATGGGCAAGAACATCAGCACCACACAGACCATGGTGGAAGCGGTCTTTACCTTACCGGACCACCCGGCAGCGATGACCCGCCCCGCGTCGGACGCCAGCATCCTCAACCCGCTGACGGCAAACTCCCGGCATATGACGATCAGCAGTGCCCATGCGGGCATCAGCCCGATTTCCACAAACCAGAGCATAGCTGCGGTGACCAGCATCTTGTCCGCCAGAGGGTCCGCAAACTTTCCGAAGTCCGTAACCAGATTTCTGGCCCGGGCAATCTTTCCGTCCAGCAGATCGGTCAGGCTGGCAAGAATGAAAATGACCAGCGCCACGTAATTCGCACCGGGAAAGTCCCAGTACAGCACAACCATAAACACGGAAATCAGCAAAATACGCAGGACCGTCAGCTTATTGGGCAAATTCACGGGGTCTCACTCCTTTTCTCCGGTCAGCTCGCCGTCCATGGTTCCCGTGAGACGGATGTTGATAAATGTCCCCGGCTGGACCTGATCCGCCTGAAACCAGATGCGCCCGTCGATGTCGGGGGACTCTGAAAAGCTGCGTCCGTAGTAAAGCTGGGTCTGAGAATCAAAGCCCTCGCACAGCACTTCCCGAACCGTACCCAGAACAGATTCGTTATACCCGTCGATCACATCGGACTGCACATCCACCAAAAGTTCCGCCCTACGCCGGGTCTCCTCCGCGTCCACGTGATCCATTTTTGCGGCCAGAGTCCCATCCTCCGGAGAAAACGGAAACACGCCCGCCCGCTCAATTTTCGTCTCCCGCAGGAACTCGCACAGCTCCTCAAAAGCCGCGCTGTCCTCCAGCGGCAGGCCCGCAATGATGCTGGTGCGCAGCACCAGGCTGGGAATCCTCTCTCGCAGCTTTCCCAGCAGTTCCGTAAGCTCCGCCTTGGTATCCCGGCGATTCATGGCCTTTAGGATCTCGTCGTTGCAGTGCTGGATGGGAAGATCAATATACTTTAAAATCTTCGGCTCCGCCGCGATGGTGTCAATCAGCTCCTCGGTGATTTCGTCGGGATAGAGATAGTGAAGTCGGATCCAGTGGAAGTCCAGCTTGCACAGCTCCCGTAGGAGGTGGGCCAGCTCGTGCTTCCCCGTCAGGTCTGTTCCATATCGGGTGATATCCTGCGCAATGACGATCAGTTCCTTTACGCCCCGGTCCGCAAGACTCCGGGCTTCTTCCAACAGATGTTCCAGGGGGCGGCTGCGGTACTTGCCCCGCAGGGAGGGAATCACGCAGTAGGCGCAGTGATTATCGCAGCCCTCCGCAATGCGCAGGTACGCATACCAAGGCGGCGTGGACAAAATCCGGTTCCCCTCCTGCTCTGCCGTGTGGATACTGCCGAAGCGGCAGGGCCGCTCTCCTGCCATCACCGCGTCCACGGCAGTGGCAACATCGGTATAGCTGCCGGTTCCCAGAATGCCGTCCACTTCGGGCAGTTCGTCCAGCACATCCTCCTGATACCGCTGGGCCATGCAGCCGGTCACGAGGATTTTTTTTAGTCTTCCCTCTTTTTTCAGCTCAGACATCTGCAAAATATGGTCAATTGCCTCTTCGCAGGCGGAGGCCAAAAAGCCGCAGGTGTTCACAACCGCCACATCCGCTCCGTCCGGATCGGCGGCAACGGTGTGTCCCGCCGCCGTCACGGTGGACATCATCTGTTCGCAGTTCACCTGATTTTTCGCGCAGCCAAGAGAGATAAACGCAACACTGTAACTCAAAATACTTCCTCCAATGCTCGGATTTTGATTCTTTGGGGCCGTGCTGTTTTCAAAGGCGGCCTCCATCCTCTTCTGAAAAATCCGCCCACTTTGCAAGCCCCGCCTTTACGTCGCTCCAGCCAAAGCCCCGGCGAGCCAAAGCGTCGGCGGCGCGCCTGCGCTCCCGTTCGTCCGGCGGGCCCTTGCGGAAACGGTCCCGAAGATATGCTCCGATCAGCTCCGCCGGGTTCGGGGCGGCGTCCATAGCCTCCTCCCACAGGTCCCGGTGGATGCCATGCCTGTAGAGTTCGTCCCGATAGCGGCCGGGGCCATACCCCAGATTTGCGCAGTGCCGTACCAGCAGCGCGGCATACTCCGCGTCGTTCAGTGCGCCGATGGCCTCCAGCCACTCGGCGGCGTACCGCGCCTCCGTCTGAGAGGCTCCCTTTTCCGTCAATTTCTGCTCCAAATCCCGGCGGGACATGGCCCGCCGCCCGATCAGCGCCGCGGCCTTGGCCTTTGTGTCAGAGCCGGAGGCCGCGCTTTTCAGGCACTCCAGAGTCTGGCTGTTCAATTCGTCCCCGGCCCGGAGGCCAAAGTCCAGCAGCTCCTGCTCCGTGACTTTCAGAAAAGACCCATCCTCCAAAAACACCAGGATGCGGCCGCAAACATGCTTTGACCGCTCCAGACGGTCAATTTTCATCGTTGAAATCGTCGGCGTCCACATCTACCGCCCGACCCGCGGCCTTGGCGGCAACGCGGGACTGGCCGGTCAGCAGCTTGTCGAAATTCTTGCGGATATCCCCGTCCAGCTGCTCCGCCACTTCCGGATTGTCCCGCAAATAGTTTTTTGCGGCGTCCCGGCCCTGGCCGATCCGGGTCTCACCCATGGAAAACCAGGACCCGGACTTCTGCACCAGGTCCAGTTTCACGCCCAGATCGACCAGTTCGCCGTAGCGCGAGATACCCTCGCCGTACATGATGTCGAATTCGGCCTCCCGGAACGGGGGAGCCATTTTATTTTTCACCACTTTGGCGCGGGTGCGGTTTCCGATGATCTCCGTGCCGTTTTTAAGACCCTCGATCCGGCGTACGTCGATACGGATAGAAGCATAAAACTTCAGGGCGCGGCCGCCGGTGGTGACCTCGGGGTTTCCGTATACGACGCCCACCTTTTCCCGCAGCTGGTTGATGAAAATGACGATGCAGTTGGTCTTTCCGATGGCGCCGGTGAGCTTTCGCAGGGCCTGGCTCATCAGCCGCGCCTGAAGGCCCACATAGCTGTCGCCCATGTCGCCCTCGATCTCCGCCCGGGGCACCAGGGCGGCCACGCTGTCCACCACCACCACGTCGATGGCGCCGGATCGCACCAGCGCCTCGGTGATTTCCAAAGCCTGCTCACCGGTGTCCGGCTGAGAAATCAGCATATTGTCAATGTCCACGCCCAGCGCCCTGGCATAAGAGGGGTCCAGCGCGTGCTCCGCGTCCACAAAGGCCGCCTCACCGCCTTTTTTCTGGGCCTGAGCCACTATATGGAGGGCCAGAGTTGTCTTGCCTGAGGACTCCGGTCCGTAGATTTCAATGACGCGGCCCTTGGGAATGCCCCCGATCCCCAACGCCAGATCCAGCGACAGCGACCCGGTGGGGATGGTGTCGATCTCCAGATTGGCCCGGTCCCCCAAACGCATGATGGACCCCTTTCCATAGGCTTTTTCAATCTGGGAAATGGCGGTCTTGATGGCCTGCTCCTTATCCGACGCCGGCTCCGCTTTCTTGTCCGGCAGCGAGGACGCTGCCGCTTTATCTTTTGCCATGCTTTCTTCCTCCTTGTTTTTCAGGCAGTTCCCTTATATCTTCTTGGGTTCGGATAAAACTCCAAAAATCAGGTGTGGGCCAGTCTTTTCCAATCTCCGCCGCTTGTCCGAGCACGGCTCAAACCGCCGAACACAGCGTTCCAAACACGACGCGTGGAATGCCCCGGGTATCCTTCACCACCTGAATATCCCCGAAACCTGCGGCGCGCATAATCCGCAAAACGCTGTCCGCCTGACCGATGCCCACCTCAAAATACAGCCGTCCACCGAGTGACAGCGCCTGGCGCCATTTCTCCACAATATCGCGGTAGAAATCCAGCCCGTCCTCCCCGCCGTCCAACGCCAGATGGGGCTCATAGTCCCGCACCGCCGGGTCCAGCGTACCGATGTCTCCTGCGGGTATGTAGGGGGGGTTAGACACGATGCACCCAAACTCCCCCAGCGCAGGCGAGGGCTTTTGGCGCGCGTCGATCTGCATGGAGACCACCCGGCCGGAAAGGCCGGTACGCCGTACATTCTGGCGGCATATCTTCAGTGCCGCCTCACTCACCTCACCCAGTATCACTCGGGCCTGCTGTACCCGGCTGGCAAGCGCCAGCCCCACGCAGCCGCTCCCGGCGCACAGGTCCAGCACCCGGCACTCTCCCAGTGTCCGACAAAAATCAATGGCCTCAGACGCCAGTACCTCCGTGTCTGTGCGGGGAATCAGAACGTCGGCGGAGATGTCCAGCGGCAGTCCGAAAAATTCCCACTCGCCGATCAGGTATGCCACCGGTTCTCCCGCAAGCCGCCGCTTCAGCAGATCGCGAGCTCGCTGCTCCAGTTCCGGCGAGGCGTACAGCGCCCCGTCCCGGACCAGTTCCTCCCGACTCTTTCCGGTGGCAAAGCACGTAAGCTCCCGGGCCTCCAACGTCGCCATCTCCACCCCCGCGGCCTTTAATCCCGCCCGGATGTCCAAATATAAATTGTTATAGGTCGTGGTCACGCCTCTTCACCCTTTTCAAAAGCTGCTATTACCATGCGTCCTGTCCCTTTTTGTCGGGCAGGACCAGCTCCAATGAGCGAATGGCGCACTCGATCATGGAGTCGTCCGGCTCGTTGGTGGTGAAATTCTGCATCCACATGCCCGGGGCGGTCAACATATGGGCAAGGCCGGAGTTACTGCGTCCCACCCACCGGTTGAACTCATAGGTGATGCCCACCACCAGGGGCAGCAGCAGCAGATGCACCAGCGTCCGCAGCCACACGTTGGTGATCGGCCAGATGCCAAACACCGCGGAGGACACCAGAATGGACACGAAAATCACCACGAACAGAAAGCTCGTGCCGCAGCGGGGATGATGCCGGGGCTGGATCCGTACGTTCTCCACCGTCAGCGGAAGGCCTGCTTCATAGCAGAAGATGGTCTTATGCTCCGCGCCGTGATACTGAAACACCCGGTAGATGTCCTTCATTTTGGAGCAGGCGATCAGGTAGATCATAAAGATGGCGATCTTCAAAACGCCCTCCACCACGTTGCGCCCCCACAAGGGGAACCCGGGTAAAAAGTGCAGGATACCTCCGGTGATAAACGTGGGCAACACCAAGAAGAGCAGCACCGACATGCCCACGCCCAGCGTGGTGGCCACCGCCACCAGAGCCCCCTCCAACTTTTTGCTGGAAAGATGCTTTTCCAGCCACAGGTCGAATTTGGACGGCTTGGCCGTCTCGTCCTCCGGGTAAAAATCCGCGGAGTACATCAGGGCCTTTACGCCCTTTATCATGGAGTCCAGGAAATTCACAGTGCCCCGCACAAGCGGCCAGCCCAGAGCCGGGTGCCGCTCCTTGACGAGGTGGAGTTCCTCCGTCTTTTCCACCAGATTCCCGTCCTTGTCCCGTACGACGATGGCCTGCTTTTCCGGTCCGCGCATCAAGATCCCCTCAATCAGCGCCTGTCCGCCGATGCTGGTACGGAAGGCGCGGGAGTTGTTTTCTGCCATGTGTGTTCCTTTCTATTGCTCAGTTTAGCACAGAATATACTGATATGCAACATTTGTTCTACTTTAATTTGGCTGCCCACGTTTTTCCCGCACAGCACAAACGCCCGCGCGCCGGCCGCCCAGGGACGGCGCGGCGCGAAGGCGGTTTTTTCAATTTCCCATGGGCAGACGGATGGTGACCACCGTTCCGCCGCCATCGGCGTTGGCAATTGCAAATTTGCCGTTGTGCAGCGTGACGATTTCATCGCACACAGCAAGACCGATACCGCTTCCCCGGGCCTTGGAGGAGCCCTTGTAAAATTTCTGTTTTATGAAGGGCAGCTCCGCTTCCGGAATACCGGGGCCAAAGTCCCGCACCCGGACCACCTCATATTCGTTCTCCACGGTAACAGAAGCAGCAATCCGCTTGCCGGAGCCGCCGTGCTTAGCCGCGTTGTCCAGCACATTACAAAACACCTGCTTCAGCCTCTCCGGGTCCGCAGAGATGGGAGGCATTTCCTCGTCGGCGGTTTCGTATTCCAGTTCGATTCCCTCCTGACGGAACAGTTCCCGATAGGTGAAGATGGCGTCCTCAAACTCGCTTTGAAGATCTACGTCCGATTCCACCCGCAGGGTAAAGCGCCCGTCCTCCATCTTGGAAAACTCCAGCAGCTCCTCCACCATGGTGCTCAGCCGCCGGGCCTCCCGCAGGATAATGCGGATGCCCTTTCTCATCTGCTCCGGGTCGCCGGAGGGGTCCGCCAAAATTGTTTCGCCCCAGCCGTTGATGGCGGTGAGGGGCGTGCGAAGTTCGTGAGAGACAGAGGAGATGAATTCGGTCTTCATCTTTTCGTTCTGGCCGATTTTCAAAGACATATCGTTGATATTATCCACCAAGCCCGCCAGCTCGTCGGTATACCGGTTCTCGATCTGGATTCCGTAGCCTCCGGCGGAAATCCGTTTCACCGCGTTGGACACAACCGCCACCGGCTCCACAACCCGGTTGATAAACAGCAGATTGGATATCATCACCATGGCCATGCAGGCCACCGCAATCAAGAACACCGCCAACACCGCCAGCATCACTTGCCGGTTCACGGCCCGCAGCGCCGTCACCAGCCGCATAACGCCCACCACCCGGTCATTAAACATCAGTGGGTAGGCAACAGAGAGGATACTCTCCCCTGTGGCGGGGTCCTTTCCCTGAAACACGGCCTTTTTTCCCGAGGAGACCGCGTCCTCGATATCGGAAGTCCGGGGAGAGGTTCCCACGGTAAGTCCATAGCTGGACGCCTGAATGCGGCCGCTGGGGCTGATAAACTGCAGCTCAATGCGGTCCTTGTCATCAAAGGAATCCGTGTAGTACACCGCCATCTGATAATACTCGGTGTAGCTGTTCATAAAGTAGCTGTTGAAGGAGTCCGCGGCGTCCTGGACCCGAATCTCCATCCCCCGCTGCATTCCGCTGTAGTAATAGCTGGCAACGCCGGCGGAAAACAGCGTCACGACCAGCACCAGCAGGACAAATACCGGCATAATGGTATTGATGATCCATCTCTGGCGCAGTCCGCTGATGTGCAGATATTTTTTTTGCTTGTCACTGCCCGTCTTCGGCATTGCTCTCCGTCCTCTTTTTCGTGTTTTACCGGTGTCTCGCTTTTAAAGACCCCACTTGTACCCGTATCCCCAAACCGTCGTGATAAACGCCGGATTTGTCACATCGTCTTCAATTTTCAAGCGAAGACGCCGGATATTCACATCCACGATCTTCAGCTCCGCGAAATAATCCCGGCCCCAGACCGTATCCAGGATTTCCTCCCGGCTCAAAGCCTTCCCGGGGTTCTCCATGAACATCTTCACAATGGAATACTCCACCTGAGTCAGCTTTATCCGCTGCCCGTTTTTCTCCAGTGTCCGATTGCGGGTATTCAGCAGAAAAGGCGGCTGGTTCAGTTCCCCCGCAGGGGTTGGCTCCTCGCCTCCCGCCCGGCGGAACAGCGCGTCCACCCGGGCGGTCAGCTCCGCCGGAGAGAACGGCTTTGTCACATAGTCGTCCGCCCCGGTCATCAGGCCCGTCACCTTATCCATCTCCTGAGTCCGGGCAGTCAGCATGATAATGCCGATCTTCGTATTGGTGGCCCGAATCCGGCGGCAGACCTCAAAACCATCAATACCCGGCAGCATGATGTCCAGCAGCGCCACCGTGGTATCCGGGTTTTCCCGCAGCCGCTCCAGCGCTTCCTCGCCAGTCTCCGCTTCAATGGCGTCGTATCCCGCCCGGCGCAGATTGATGACAATAAAACTGCGGATACTGGACTCGTCCTCCAGCACCAGAACTTTTTTCATGAATGCCTCCGTCCCTTCTCAGTGGTTTAGTTGTCGCCTGCCAACCACTCCGCCGTGATCAGGCCGAAAGCGGCGCGCAGTTGGTCCTCCGTCATGCCGGACAGCCATGAGTTGTTGGAATCCAGCAGTTCCGCAGAGTAAATTGTCTCAGCCCGGCGGCTGAGAATGAACCGTCCGCCCCGGACAGCCTTGATCTCTCGGCTGTCGCCAGTGATGGCACTGATTTTCAGAAACTCCCGAAGCTCGGTTCCGTCGCGGTAAGAAAAGGTCACCGTGGACTCCTCTGCGTCGGGCTCCCGCTGCACCAGCACCTGATCCCGCCAGCTCTCCGGAAGCACCAGATACCAGCCATCTTCCACATCGTGGTAGGTGGACTCCACCCGTGTGGGCTTACCCGTGGCATCATAGCCCCGCCACTCGATGCGGTAATAATTCTGGGTTTCGTTTGACCCCGCCAGCAGAACCGGCACCGGCACCTCTGTGGACTTGTCGCCGTTAATGTCCGTGGGATACAGCGACAAAAACCGGGCCACCTCCGTGGATGTGCCGGTTATGCTGGACAGTACGATATTACTCAGTCCCCCATCCCGCGCCACCAAAATGTCTGTAACCTCCGTGGAGGAATCCACCACGCCCACTACGAATAGCGCCGGTGTTCCGTCCTGAATGGCACCGGTCACAACCCGTCCAAGATTGCTCAGTTCCGCCATGGTAACGGATATCTTGGACGAGGATTCCAGCGCAATGGTCCCATCCTGCCAGGTGTACATCTCCGCAATACCCATTCCCTCGGTGTCGGCGTGGAAGGTCACCAGTTCGTTGTGGCCGTCGCCGTCCAGATCGGTCAAAGCGTATTTGACGTAGGTAGTGCGTAGCAGCTCTTCCGGCTGGCCGTTTCGCAGGGTATAAATGGACAGCGCCTGCATCTCGGAGGCAGTCTTCCACCCCACCACCAGCTCTATGTGTCCATCGCCGTCCAAATCGCTGTATACAATACTGAAAATTGCGCTGCCGCTTCCTTCAATCACCGCAGACTGCTGATACCTGCCGCTTTTTGCACTGAAAATATAGATTTTCAGTGGCTTTTCCTCAGAGGGCTTGCGCATAAACGCCAGAGCTTCCTCCTGTCCGTCTCCGTCCAGATCCACCAGCTGCACCGGCTGGATATTGGAGCCAGATGACGGCGCGGCATATTCGGCTCCATCTTCGATCAGAGCGTTGATGCTGGTCTCAAGATCCTGATATTCACCGGGAAGGCTCGGCAGACAGTAAAGATCCTCCACCGTCCCCAGTCTTAATCCGGCACAGCCGCTCAAAAAGAGGCAGAGTGCTGACAAGAGGGTCAGCGCGGCTGTCCGCCCAATCTTCTTTTTCAACGCGTCCTCTTTCCTTTCGCTGTCCCGGACGGACGCCGGGACTTCTTATTCCAATCTTTGAAGTATACCATAACTTTTTTGGGTTTGGTAGTATTTTTGTGTTTTCTTACACAATTTACCTGCTGTTCATGTTCTGCCAAGTCGTCGGTGGCGTTTTGGAAGAGTTTTCTCAAAATTGCACTTTACATTTTTAAAAATCATGTTATAATATCATTTGTCTCTAAAGCCCAGTATATTTCTTGCTATGCTGAACTTTTTAGTCGGAGGCTGCGGTTTGGCCGCACTTGCAAAGCAAATTTTATTGATCCAGTTCTACAATATGGGGGCGTAGCTCAGCTGGGAGAGCGTACGGTTCGCATCCGTAAGGTCGAGAGTTCGATCCTCTTCGTCTCCACCACGAAAGCCGCAAAATCATAAGATTTTGCGGCTTTTTTATAACTTTTTTGAGGATTTTGAGGGCCTGCGAACCTTCCTTTTCCACGCTTTTTCGTAAAATTGACCCCGCCCGGTTCGCATCCTATTTTCCCATGTGAAAAAGAGGGCAAGAATTGACTTAAGAGCCACCCGTAAAATGCTGAGGCAAAATAGCCCCAAAGCCTTAGAAGTTGCGAACCATACCCTGCGCTCGGTTCGCATCTAAATTTGCGGAAAGTATTACAACATCAAGAAAAATCGAGCTTCTTCCCAGAAGTATAATAGGATGCTCAGGGCCAACATTCTACAAAGAATGTTGGCCCTTTTATTTTATCAAAATGCAATTAAGGAGTGAACGGAATAAAACAGAATGATTCAAAAAATAGGACTGACTTTTTTACGGAGATCGGCATCGCCCTGCGACGAAACGGCTTTGATGCGCCGCCGCCCACAGATGGCCTTATGCCCGTTTTTCTGGACGGACTTCCCCTCTGCCGAATCACAGACAATGGCGCCGTCAGATACCGTGAATCAGACCTTGGCAAGAAATGGATTAAACATGCGTCAGACACCAGCTGGAAGAGAACATCTGCCTTTTATGGGCGTAGGCCCGCTCTATGTCGGTCTCATCCTCGCGCTGACCGCAGCCGCGATCATTCTCGCAAAGACGGGCTCGCTGCCCACTGCAAATGCCGGAGCCTTTCGCCTGCCGCTGGCTATAGTCGGGGTACTTATCATCCTTGCGGGCACAGGACTGTGGGCCGCGGCCTTTTTCGGGGCAAAGATCGACCGGGGCATCGCGGAAAATTGCCTCGTCACCGGGGGAGTTTATGCCCATGCTCGCAATCCGATCTACTCGGCGTTTCTATTTCTCTGCTCCGGCGCGCTGCTTATTGCGGGAAATCTGTGGCTGCTTGTGCTCCCCGTTGCCTACTGGCTGTTCCTGACGCTCCTGATGAAGGCCACCGAGGAAAAATGGCTGCTCCGGCAGTATGGGCAGGTCTACCGTGACTATTGCCGAAGGGTGCCGCGCTGTATTCCGAGGCTGAAAAAACACCGCTGACGAAAAAACAGTCCATGACAAAAGCCATGGCCTGTTTGAAGCGCTATCTTGCGCGCTAGATTATTCAAAGCCGCGTTTCGCGTGGCGGCAGATGGCGTCGAAGGTCTTTTCACTCAGGTCGTGCTCCACCTTGCAGGCGTCCTCTCTGGCAGTCTTTTCATCGACGCCGAGAGCTATGAAGAATTCGGTCAGCAGCTTATGACGCTCATACATACGACTCGCAATTTCCATACCGGAATCAGTCAGCGTGATGAGTCCTTCTTTGTCCATCGTGATATATCCGTTTTCCCGCAGGCGCTTCGTTGTATAGGAGACGCTGGGCTTGGTCACGCCCAGTTGCTCCGCCACATCGATGGAACGGATAAAACCGTGTTTTTCCTTCATCATGAGCATCGCTTCCAAATAATCCTCGGCTGCTTTCTGTATCTTCATGGCAAGCTGCACCAACTTTCCTGGCAAATTAAGTACAGGTTAACACACTCTAACCAAAAACGCAAGGTTTTCCGCTGAGGGGTTGACAAGTTCGGTTAGAGGCGTTAAACTATTAATGGTTAGAGAGATTTAACCATTTTGTTTTGGGTTTTAGTTATCATAGACTAACTAGCAGTGAACGTATATGGAGGGAGGAATCATGATGCCGCTTACACTGGCAAACGCAGGCGAAGAGAACATGATCCGCAAGGTCGGAGGAAATCCAGAGACGAAAAAGCATCTGGAGGATATGGGGTTCGTCGCCGGGGGAAATGTGACGGTGGTTTCCACCATCGGAGGAAATCTGATCGTCAACGTCAAGGAGTCCCGCGTGGCCATCAGCCGCGAAATGGCCGGTAAAATCATGATCTGATTTCCGTCCGGGAAACAGATGATCGAAATAATGAAGGAGGAGCAGTGAATGAAAACGCTGAAGCAGGCAAAGATTGGCGAGACCGTCCGGGTCGTGAAGCTTCACGGCGAAGGCGCGCTCAAGCGCCGCATTATGGATATGGGCATCACGAAGGGCGTGGACGTCTATATCCGTAAGGTGGCGCCCCTGGGCGATCCGGTGGAGGTGACCGTACGGAGCTACGAACTCTCGATTCGTAAAACCGAGGCGGAAAGCATTGAAGTCGAGTGATGGAGGCAGCTCCATTTTTTAAGCGCATCCAATTAGATAACTCTAACTAAAAAGGAGAGGAATCATGGGTAAGGAAATTAAAATTGCCCTTGCGGGAAACCCCAACAGCGGCAAGACGACACTATTCAACGCGCTGACCGGTTCCAACCAGTATGTGGGCAACTGGCCGGGCGTCACGGTAGAGAAAAAGGAAGGCAAACTCAAAAAGCATGACGATGTGATTATTGAGGACCTTCCCGGTATTTATTCGCTATCGCCTTACACGCTGGAGGAAGTCGTTTCAAGAAACTATCTCGTCACGGAGCGGCCCCACGCGGTGCTGAACATCGTGGACGGAACAAACCTGGAGCGGAATCTGTACCTGACCACTCAGCTCACCGAGCTGGGCATTCCGGTGGTGATCGCCATAAATATGATGGACATCGTCCGCAAAAACGGCGATCAGATCAATATTCAGGAGCTCAGCCGAGAGCTTGGCTGCAAAATTATTGAGATCTCCGCCTTAAAAGGCGACGGCATCCAGGAGGCAGCGGAAGCGGCAGTCGCGGCGGCAAAGTCCGCCAAGACCATCCCGATGCACACCTTCTCCGGCCCGGTGGAACACACTATTGCCCACATTGAGGAGGCCGAACTGCACGGCGTTTCCGCCGAGCAGCAGCGTTGGTACGCAATCAAAATTTTCGAGCGTGATGAAAAAGTTCTGGCACAGCTGAACATTCCGAAAGAAACGCTGGATCATATTGAGCAGGACATCAAAGCGGCTGAGCAGGAGCTGGATGACGACGCGGAAAGCATCATCACGAACGAGCGGTATGTCTACATAGCCACCCTTCTGAAGGGCTGCTACAAAAAGAAAAACGCCGGCAGGATGTCCCCCTCCGATAAAATTGACCGGGTGGTGACAAACCGCTGGCTGGCGCTGCCTATCTTTGCATTGATCATGTTTCTTGTCTACTATATTTCGGTAACGACGCTGGGCACCGTCGTTACCGACTGGACCAACGACACCCTGTTCGGCGCCTGGATTCAGCCCGCTGTCGGTACCTGGCTCACCAACATCGGTGCCGCCGACTGGATCAACTCCCTGGTGGTGGACGGCATCCTCGGCGGCCTGGCGGCTCCCATCGGCTTCGCGCCCCAGATGGCCATTGTGTTTCTGTTTCTCTCCATTCTGGAGGACTGTGGCTACATGGCGCGGGTGGCCTTCATCATGGACCGCATCTTCCGCCGCTTCGGCCTCTCCGGCAAGAGCTTCATTCCGTTTCTCATCTCCTCTGGCTGCGGCGTTCCGGGTATCATGGCGTCCCGTACCATTGAAAACGAAAAAGACCGCCGTATGACCATGATCACCACCACCTGCATTCCCTGCGGTGCGAAGCTCCCGGTAATCGCGCTGATCGCAGGCTTTCTGATGGGCGGCGCGTGGTGGATGGCTCCGCTGATGTACTTTTCGGGTATCGCCGTGGTCATCATCTCCTGCATCATCCTCAAGAAAATGAGACTCTTCTCCGGCGAGCCGGCTCCCTTTGTCATGGAGCTGCCACAGTACCACTTCCCGTCCGTCAAGGGCGTGCTGCTCCATGTGTGGGAGCGCGTGTGGGCGTTCCTGAAAAAAGCCGGTACGATCCTGTTCCTCTGCTGCGTGGTCATGTGGTTCCTCGGCAGCTTCGGCATTCAGGACGGCGTGTTTGGGCTTGTTGACACAGAATCCAGTTTCCTGGCCGTCATCGGCGGGGCCATTGCCTGGATCTTTGCGCCTCTCGGCTTCGGCACCTGGCAGGCGGTTGCTTCTTCTCTCTCCGGTTTTGTCGCCAAGGAGGGCATCGTCTCCACAATGGGCGTGCTGAGCGGTCTCGGCGATGTAGAGGAATACGCCGTTTCCATGCACGCACAGTTCGCGGCTTTCTTCCCCACCAGCATCGCCGCAATCTCGTTTCTCTACTTCAACCTGTTTGATTCCCCCTGCCTTGCGGCGATCTCCACCATGTCCCGTGAGATGGGCTCCCGAAAGTTCTTCTGGTTTGCCATCCTGTTCCAGAATATTACTGCTTACTGCATTGCCCTGATGGTCTACCAGATCGGCGGGCTGCTGACCGGAGAGGTTGCGTTCAGCGCGGCCACGGTGGTTGCGTTTGCGGTATTGGCCGGCGTGCTCTATTTGCTGTTCCGCCGCGACCCGAATCAGCATCCGGAGAGGCTGTCCGAGCGGCAGGCAGCCTATACAAGGTGACGACAAACCTGACACTGGGCGCAGCCGACATCACCATTTTGGCGGCTCTGGCGGTTCTGTTCATCCTTGGCGTCAAAATTGCCATCGGCTTCTTTACGGATAAAAAATAAGGATGACCGCATACGTCATTCCAAAGGAGGGGTTTCCTATGTTGGCTTGGATTACAGCGAATCTTGCTACCATTCTGGTGTGCTTGGTTTTGCTGGTGATCGCGGCGCTGGTCATTGCATATCTAATTCGAAACAAGAAAAGAGGCAAGACCTCCTGTGGCTGCGACTGCTCGGGCTGCTCTCTGCGCGGCTCCTGCCATCGGGAGCGCTGATTCAAAGGGAGACGCACAGGCACATCTGTGCGTCTCCCATATTTTGATCGGAGGAAAGAGATGACGAACCGAAATCCGGCTCTGACCGCCGCCAACATACGGTATCTGCTGGTCATCCGGGAATTGGATACGAAAAAAAGAGGCGCGCGCTGCATCGACGTGGCGAAAGCTTTGGGTGTTACCAAACCCAGCGTCACCACCATGATCGTCACACTGCGCAGCTTTGGACTGGTGACGAAGGAAAAATACGGTGCGGTACATTTGACGGAACTGGGCCGAGAAAAAGCCGAGTGCTATGTTTCCTGTCTCGAGTTTCTTCTCTCCCAATTTGAAAATGCTCTGGGGCCGTCCGGAGCCAATTACCGAAACGCCGCCTGTACCGTGCTTACTGAGTTGCCGGAGGAGAATCTGCGGGAACTTTATCGGCGGCTCGGCTCACAAGAGCAGTGATTCAGCGGATGCTGCAAAAAATACGGCGGATTGGAGGAGAAATACGATGAGCACGAATGTCAGACAATTGCTTCTTTACCATGACCTGATCGCTGGCATTGTAACGGCGATGGAGGCGCGGGACGCCTACACCGCCAACCACTCCATGCGTGTGGCGGAAATGGCGGTGGCGCTGTGCGAATTCTTGAATCTCCCCGAAGAGGAGACCACTTTATATCATATCTCCGCTCATCTGCACGACGTGGGCAAAATCGGCATTGAGGATTCCATACTGCGAAAAAGCATGCCTCTCACAGCTTCGGAATGGGAGCAAATGAAATCCCATCCGGTAATCGGCTATAACATTCTGAGCCGGATCGACAGCTTTGAGGAGATTGCAAAAATCGTCCGCGCACATCATGAGCGCTGGGATGGGCACGGCTATCCGGACGGACTCTCCGGCGAGTGCATTCCCTTTGGCGCGAGAATCATTGCCGTGGCGGACTCCATCGATGCGATGCTGAGTACTCGGCCCTACCGGACAGAAATTACCGCAGACTGCTGCCAGGAAGAGATTCGCAGGAACATCTGCAAAATGTATGATGCGCGCATCGCGCGCTCTGCGCTTAACAACTGGGATAAGCTGCTGCAAAGGCGAAGCGCCGCCTACTCCGCATGGTGACAGATTCTGATGGATGGATACTATAACAATTGATGTGATCGAACTGATTTTTGGAAAGCTGTATGAAAAATAGGGCATCAGCGATCGAACCGACTTCTCAAAGCTGACGCTGGAGGACTATCCCATCCTCTCCGATCTCTATGAGCTGATCGAGGCGGAATATAAAACCATCCAGCCGCTTCGTGGTGTTCGACGTAAAGGGACTTCTGCAGGCCAGTAAAAATGTGAAGAACGCCCTGCTGTTCAACGTGCTGTCCTTTATGTCGGACAAGCTGCTGACCGAGGGCAACACCGCCGCCAGCATCGACGAGTTGTACCTGTTCCTGACGAACCTGACCGCAATTGAGTATATCCGAAACTTCATGAAACGTGTCCGTAAAAAGGAATCCAGCATCATCCTTGCCAGCCAGAACCTCGAGTATTTTGCCATTCCCGGCATCGCCGAGTTGACAAAGCCCCTGTTCAGTATCCCGACCCACGCCTTCCTATTCAACGCCGGCAACATCGATAAGAAGTTTTATATGGATACGCTCCAGCTCGAAGAATCCGAGTACAATCTCATCCGCTTTCCCCAGCGGGGCGTCTTCCTCTACAAATGCGGCAACGAGCGGTACAACCTTGTGGTTCATGCCCCGGCGTATAAGGAAAAACTGTTCGGCAAGGCTGGAGGCCGATAATAAGCAGGGGCAGAACCGATAGACTCAGTTCTGCCCCTGCTTTAGGGGCTGATGATGCGAAGCTGATTCGGCTCAGAGCCATACGATACATGCCATCAATTAAACGTAGATGGGCTCAAATATTTATTAGGACTGGTGGCATAACCGTTTTGATACTTTACGGTCATGTACAGAGTTTTCTCACTGTTCACAAGTTTAACATAGCAGACATCGTTCTCAAACTTATCGGTAATATCAATCTTCTGGTCAAACCAGTAAACCCAAACCGAGCCGTCATCTTCATATTCCACGTCTGGGGCAGTCAGTTCCTCCATCAAGTCTTCATCCGAGACAGGAGCTTCGGTTCCGTCCGGTGCGATTGCAACGCCGCCACCGCCTTGATGCTTCACATTTCCCTGTTCGTCAGTGTAGTCCATACTATAATTTCCGTCACCATCAAACTGAATAGTCGCTTCGGTTTGATCGCCGTGAATCCAAAGCTGGATAGTGCGCTGGATGCCTCCTACATCCGCGGCATATGCAGCTGTAGCGCTGCCCACAATCATCACACAGGCGGCAACAGCGGCAACCATTGCTTTGAACTTATGATGTTTCATTGTTCTTTCCATTTTTTCTACCTCCAAAGAAAAATCGTCAGAGGCATGAATCGCAGAAAATGCCTGCTTATATTTTTCCTTATTCGTCATCTTCCCATACCTCCTTTAATGTGTTGTGAAGCGACAATCTCCCACGCGACAATCTGACTTTCACATTGCTTGGCGTTACCTTCAAAATATCCGCGATTTCATTTACAGAATAATCCTCATAATAAAATAAATGAATCACGATACGATACTTCTCCGAGAGCTTCATCACGGCCTCAAATATTTCAGAGGACTCCTTCGACTCGAAGGTCAATGTTTCTATGTAGTCCTCCAACGGCAGCGAATTGCGTCGGAAAAAAGTATTGTTTTTGTTTTTTGCCTTGTTAATCGCCACTCGGATAAGCCATGCACGTATGTGTTGCTCCGATTCAAAATCTTTTTTCTGTGACAGATACTGAATGAAGGTATCCTGAACAACATCTTCAGCATCCTGTGCATTTTTACACACATTAAACGCTGCAGCATATAGATTGCTCCGATAATTCTCAATCAGTATCTCTACTGATGATTTCATAAGCATGCTCCTTAAATCGTTTGAAAAGCCTTTCACCAATAATACAAATGAAACTAATGAAAGGTTACAAAGCATCCTGCAATCCTAAAAAAATTATGTGATAGACAGAAAAGTGCTGATTCTCTATATGAGTCCAATACTTTTAAACAGCAATGCTATGTTCGGGTCGCAGGCTATCGCTCTACTGCAAAATACAGATAATCCTCGCTTCGCACTATCAGTAAAATGCCTGTCTTTATGTTCCCACTATAGTATACAAATCGAATCATACCAATCAGAAAGAGGATGTCCACTGCCGTTTTCTAATCTCTGTATTTCGGTGAGGATAACCCAACAGCCGTTGGTACAGGAAAATTCGTGGACTGCTTTGCTCAATATGAGGAACGCACTGACACATGCCAGCCTTTCCCTTTTCTAAAACAAATCATATAGAGTGAGCACTATGGAACAGAATAATTTAAAAGAAGACGCCAGCTTTCAACAATTATCGAAGAAGATTATTATGTTGCCAGTAGTACGTATAGGGTTCTGACTACCGCAAAAATATATAACTCCACTGGAACCAAACCATTGGAAAGTGAACCTTTCAGTTCTCAGGAACGGACGTATTCATATGTTCTGAAAAATATGATAATCTAGCTGAATGCGAAGGAGAAGCATCCGGCAAGCCCGTCCTAGAGCTTGTGTAAACCTCCGTTGCGGTGTAAAATGGAAGCACCGCTAAACCAATTGGACTATCGACAAAAAGGTTGTCCGAGCCTTTTCACCAGGCTAAACGTTGTAATATTCACATTTTTATATGTTTTAAGCTGAAATTTGAAATGATTATTTTTTGGTCATTGAATTAGTATGCCACCATAAATTAAAAAGGAAATCTCACTGGATCCCGATGGCGTAAACGGCACATATCATTTCTTAAAGCCGAGCGATTGTTCTTCCAATCGCGTACCCGCATACATATCCGATGATTCCGAGCAGAAGCGTACTAAGAATGTAGATAAAAGCATTCAGTTTGTCTCTTTCTTGAAATAGATGAAAGCCCTCATACATGAAGGTGGAGAAAGTTGTGAACGCGCCGCAAAAGCCGTCGCCGAACAGCAGGTAACCGCTATTTCCCATATCAACGCCCGTCAGAATACCGAGGAGCAGCGCACCTGAGATATTGATTAGAAACGTTCCGATTGGAAATAAAGTATTGGATTTTTGTGAAAGTACCTTGCCGAGCTGAAACCTGCATATGCCGCCAAATACCCCACCGACGCCTACTAAAGCAAGATCCACTTAATCCACATCACTTTCTTTTTCTGTGAGTTTATCTAGCTTTTCCCGCTCCCTCGTCACCATGGAACCTATTTTGCGGGCAAGTACGACTCCAAAGTACGCAGACGCGAGGCCGAGCATGACACTTACCGTCATATAAGAAATTGCCGAGAGGTAGCAGCCATCCTGCAATAACCCAACGGTTTCCTTGCACAGTGTGGAAAAGGTGGTGAATGCCCCCAGCAATCCCGTAGTCAGTCCGAGTCTGACATCGGAGTCAAAGGCCCATACTTCGTAAGCAATCGTTGAGATAAAAGCGATCATGAGTGCGCCAAGGACATTGATTAACAGTGTATTGAGCGGAACGTTTCCGTGATAATTGCAAATTTGAATGCCTTTCGCCAGGTATCGCAGCGCAGCCCCCGCGAAGCTGCCGCATCCGATAAAAATATATTTGCGCATAAAATTGCGTCCTCGCTACCAATATTTTTATATTGAACCAAAAAAAGAAGCTGACAGCTCCTGCCTTAAGCAGAAGTCATCAGCTTAACAGCGGTTTCGGCATAGCCGAGGGAGAACTTCTTTCCCATCTGAATGATTATATCATAACCATAACGATCTTTCAATGTAAACTCCACAAGGCCGATAGCTCAAAGAAAGAATGCCACCGGTCCCACAGATCTGCTACGGAACTGTACAGACTTTCCCAGGAAAACAGTGCCCTTCGACAGCTGAATTTAATGGTTGACATCTGTGTGCTTCACTTCTACAATCATTTTAAAAGACGATTCCCATTTGTACAACTCATTTAAATGGCAAATATTCTGCCGCAATCTTTCGGAGGAAATCATGCAAAAGCCGTTCAAGAAAAAAACACCTAACCGTTTTTTATGGATAGCGTTATTGCTAATATGTATATCTACAATCGTTTTGCCCAATTTACAGCCGACCGCAAAGGCAATTTCCCAGTCTGATATTGATGCTCTCCAGGCGGATGCCAACAAGTTGGCGGCTAAGAAGAAAGGCCTACAGTCGAAGCTGAGCGCTCTTTCCAATGATAAGTCCAAGGTATTGGAGAAAAAAGAACTGCTGGATGAACAGATTTCGGTTCTTTCCGATCAGGTCTCGAATGTGGAAGATCAGATTGCGGATTTTGACCATTTGATTTCGCAAACACAGGCACAACTGGATGAGGCTAAAGAAAAAGAAGCGGCGCAGTATCAGCTGTTTTGCAAGCGTGTCCGCGCCATGGAGGAATGCGGGACGGTCAGCTACTGGTCCGTCCTGTTCAAGGCGGACAACTTTACCGATTTGCTCTCCAGAATAGACTTCGTGAATGAGATCATGGAGTCGGACCAGCGCGTAATCGATGACTTGAAGAAACTTCAGGATGAAATCTCGGCAAAGCAAAATGATTTAAAGGATCAAAAGGCAGAATCAGAATCGGCCAAGGCGGATCTGGTAGCCAAGAAATCGGAACTGAACACCCAGCAGAATGCCACGGTTTCTCTCATGAAACAGATTGAGGAGAACGAAGCGGATTACAAGAGCACTTTGAGTGAGATTGCCAAAGAAGAAGACGCAACCAATGATAAAATTGCCCAGATGGCTAAGGAACTGGCAAAACAGAGCAGTGCCAAAGGCACGTACGGCGGATACATATGGCCGGAAGCCGTCAGCAAGCGGATCTCATCGCCTTTCGGCAAACGCACATCCCCCGGCGGTATTGGCAGTACGAATCATAAAGGTGTAGATATCTGCGGCGTGGGGTATACGACACAGGTACTGGCCGCTAAGGCGGGTACGGTGATTGTCTCTCAGTACAGCAGTTCTTACGGAAACTATGTGGTGATTAACCATAATGGCGGTAATGCAACCCTATACGCACATTTGAGTTCCCGCAAAGTGAACGTGGGAGATACGGTAGCGCAGGGGCAGGTGCTCGGCATTACCGGCTGTACGGGGCATTCCACCGGCCCACACCTTCATTTTGGCATCACGGAAGACGGTGAATGGGTAGACCCACTAAAGTATCTGGCAAATTATATGAAGAATTGGTAGACGGCAATGCCATCGAGGACCTGTTACATCCCCTGGAGCCGACGGGAAATAACCGATCGTGATTTTGCGGCCACCAGTCGATTTATTATAAAATCAGCCTCCGCCTCGGAAGATTTCCGAGCGGAGGCTGATTTTTTGGCCGATTTCCGGGCAATTTCTTAACCGCAGCTGCGGACAAAAGCGCGGAAAAGGGATAGTCCAAAGGGGTCGTTGCGGTAGCTGAACTCCGGATGCCATTGGACTGCCCACAGAAATTTTTTCTTTGGGCAGTATGCAGCCTCCACCAGGCCGTCCGGAGACCACGCCATGGGCGTGAGATCAGGCGCCACTTCCCGCACCGCCTGATGGTGGTAGCTGTTGACACCAAGCTCCTGCTTGTCAAGCAGCTGCAAGAGCGGACCGTCCAAACGAACCGTGTGGCAGACTTGGTCGTATGGTGGGGTCATATGGTGGTCAATGGGACCAGGGTGCTCCATAGGCAGGTCCTGATAGAGCGTACCGCCCAGCAGAACATTGATCAGCTGGATACCGCGGCAGATGCCAAAAACCGGCTTATCCTCCGCGAAAGCACGGTGAAACAAGTGTTCCTCCAGACGGTCTCGGGCCGGACAAAGCGTGCCGCATTGAGCCAGCGGTTTCTGGCCGTAAAGCTCTGGATTTACGTCGTGGCCGCCGGTGAACAGCAGACCGTCGCACAGTTCGTAAAGCAAATCAAGATCGCCTTCGTCGGCGTTCAGCGGCAGCATCACCGGCAGACCGCCGGCGGCGCAAATCCCTTCAAAATATCCGGGCAGCATCCACAAACTTTGCTTTTCATCATCCCAGATCGGGATTACTCCGATAATCGGTTTTTCCATATTTACAACCTTTCCTCTGCTAAATCCCAACATAGCAGCGGCATCATTTTACAAACAGCGGCAGCGCTTTAACAATCAGATCCACACAGCCGTCCTCGCCCAAAACCGCAGAGTCGAGGCTCAGGTCGTACCCAGCTGCATCCCGCCATTCTTCGCCGGTATAGTAGTGATAATACGCGGCACGGCGTTTGTCCTCTTCCCGGATATGCCGGAGAATCTCTCGATTGGACCAGGCCAGAGAGTAGTCGGCCACGCGGGCGCTTCGATTTTCCAACGGTGCGTGAATAAATACACGCAGGACGTTTCGTTTTTGGGCAAGCAGATGGTTGCCGCAGCGACCCAGAATAATACAGCTCTGCTCACTGTCCGCCAGCTCCTTGATAATCTTGGCCTGAAAGTTAAATAGATTTTGGGTGGAAGTAAAATCGTCGCTGTCCGGCGGCAACAACTCGCCGGAGTATACCTTTTCGGCCGCAGCCAGCATTTGAATCCGGCCGACGCGTTCATCCGCCGCGCCGAACAGTTGCTCATGGATGCCGCTGATCTCAGAGGCCAGACGCAGCAGATCGCGGTCGTAATAGGCAATGTTCAGTTTCTCCGACAGCTTTTTCACGATATTGTGGCCACCGCTGCCCGTCTCCCGGGCGACGGTAATGATATAAGGCTTCATATTACGCCCCCCTTATGCGCCCAAATAAGCTTTGCGGACGCGGTCGTCCGCGGACAGAGCAGCCGCATTGCCCTCCATGGCGATGGTGCCGGTTTCCAGTACATAGGCGCGGTCGGCCACAGACAGTGCCATCTTGGCGTTTTGCTCTACCAGCAAAATCGTAATGCCGCTTTTGTGGAGCTCCTGAATGATGGCAAAAATTTCTTTGACCAGCAGAGGGGAAAGCCCCATGGACGGTTCGTCCATCAGCAAAATTTTTGGATTTGTCATCAAGGCCCGACCGGTGGCCAGCATCTGCTGTTCACCGCCCGAGAGCGTGCCCGCATACTGCTTCCAGCGCTCTTTTAAACGAGGAAAATGTTGATAGACACTCTCAAGATTTTCGTTGATCTTTTTGGAATCCCGGACAATGTAGGCGCCCATGCGCAAATTTTCCTCCACGGTCATGCGGGCAAATACATGGCGCCCTTCCGGAACGTGGGCAAGGCCCATGCCGATAATCGAGTTTGCGGGTACTTTCTGAAGGTTTTTACCGTCCATCAGTATCTCGCCGGACGTGGCGTGCAGCAGACCGGAAATTGTATGCAGCGTAGTCGTCTTGCCCGCACCGTTGGCGCCGATCAGGGATACCAGCTCGCCATCGCCCACGGCAAGTGTGATTCCCTTTATGGCGTGAATCGCCCCATAAAAGACATTCACATCCTTGATTTCAAGCATCTCTCTCCCCCCTCACTCGCCCAGATAGGCCGCGATGACCTTTGGATTTCGCGCAATCTCCTCCGGCAGCCCGGCGGCAATGGTCTGGCCATAATCAATGACCTGGATCCGTTCACAAATGTTCATCACCAGAGACATATCGTGCTCGATCAGCAAAATGGCAATGCCGAAGCGGTCCCGGATCGTGTTGATACACTCCAACAGCTCGGCGGTCTCCGTCGGGTTCATGCCGGCAGCAGGTTCGTCCAGCAGCAGCACCTTCATATTTGTGGCCAGCGCCCGGGCTATCTCCAGCTTGCGCTGCTGCCCGTAAGGCAGGTTTGCCGACAAAAGCTCCGCCTTGTCCTCCATGTGGAAGATTGTCAGAAGTTCCAACGCTTTTTCGGTCATTTCCCGCTCTGCCTTCCAGAATTTCGGCGTGCGGAAAGTGGCGTCCAGCATGTTGTATTTGACGTCCTTGGTGAATGCGGCCTTCACGTTGTCAATAACGCTCATTTCTTTAAAAAGGCGAATGTTCTGAAACGTGCGGGCCACACCTGCCTCCACGAATTGATGGGTTTTACGCCCGTTCAAGGGCACGCCGTTGAGAATGACGGTACCTTCCGTTGGAACGTACACGCCGGTGAGCATGTTGAAGACGGTGGTCTTCCCTGCTCCGTTCGGACCGATCAGGCCCATTAATTCGCCCTGATAGATCTGAATGTTAAAGTCCTGCACGGCTTTAAGGCCGCCAAACGTAATGCCCAGCTTCCTTGTCTCCAAAACCGGGGTTTTCGTCTCAGGCATGAGTTTCGCCCCCCTTCCGCTCCGCTCTTTCCCGTGCTTTTCTTGTGTGGTGCAGCTTGACATCCCGGCTCAGATTGATGAGGGAGAATTCATAGGTGCCGAAAATGCCTTTGGGCCGGAACATGATGACTATGATCAAAATAACGGCGTAGACCAGCATGGGATACGCGAATACGCTCTGAACCGCCGCCGGCAGCAGAGCAACCCATGTGCCGTTTTTGATCTGGTAGTTGACCAGAAACATGATGACCGCAGCAGCCGCGGAGCCGGTCAGGGAGCCCATGCCGCCCAAAACCACCATAACCACCACAAAGGTGGAGTTTAGAATACCGCCGTTGGCAAAAGCAAAGGACGAGGTGGACAGTGTTGCGTTGGCGCAGGCATACAGCGCACCGGCCACGCCGGCGAAGAACGCCGAGTAGGCAAAGGTAAACACCTTGTAGAATGACGTGTTGATGCCGGAGGCGGAGGCGGCAATCTCGTCGTCCCGAATAGCCTTGATGGCCCGCCCATACTTAGAACGAATGAACATAAACATCATGGTAAGGCAGATTAGTGTCACCAGCAGGGCAAACCACAAAAATGTCACCTTGGAGGAGGTGCCGAAGCCCAGGCCGTTTTTGTAGAGGGACGCGGAAGCAGAGCCGTCAGCCAGTCCGTCCTGCCCGCAAAAAGGCAAATTGTTGATGATGTTGATAATAATCATGCCAAAGCCCAGCGTGATGATGGCTAAATAATCGCCCTTCAGCCGCAGCGCCGGAATGCCCACCAGCAGTCCCACCAGTGCCGCCAGGAAACCGGCAAGCAGAATACAGCCGAATAAAATCAGAATAAAAACTGGGCTGGACTTGTCATCATATAGACCGGCCCGCTCGCAGGCTAGGCTCAAAAGCGCGGCGGTGTAAGCGCCGATGGCCATAAAACCGCAGTGCCCCAGGGACAGCTGTCCCAGAAAGCCCAGCACCAGATTCAGCGAGGCGGCCAAAATAATGAGGTAGCAGCACTGCCACAGGCAGGGGGCCAGAATCAGCTTGAAGCCGCCGCTTTTTCCCATGACATTTTGAAGCGCCAAAAAGGCGATGAAAGCGACTGCCAAAACGGCAGTGTTGAGGAGATATCCTTTTGCGGTTGTACTCCTTTTCATACCTTCTCACCTACATTCTTTCCGAGAATTCCAGCGGGTTTGAGAATGAGGACGACAATCAGAATCAGGAACACAAACGTATCCGCCATACTGGAAGAGACATAGCTGGTGGTAAAAGACTCCACAAGTCCGATGACAAGACCGCCCAGCATGGCTCCGGGAATAATCCCGATGCCGCCCAGCACAGCCGCGACGAACGCTTTCAAGCCCAACAGCGTGCCCATGGTGGTGTAGACCTTGGGATACTGAGCCATATACATAAGCGCCGCAATGGCGGAGAGGCCTGAGCCGATGGCAAAGGTCAGCACAATAGTCCGGTTGACGTTAATACCCATGAGGGTGGCGGCCTCCTTGTCTTCGGAGACACAGCGCATTGCGCGGCCCATTCGGGTCCTTTGTGTGAACTGGTACAGGATCACCATGACGGCGGCGCCAACGACAATGGTCAGAACCGTGGCCCACTCCATCGTAACGCCTGCAATGGAGATGCCTCCGGCGGAGAAAATCTGACTGGCGACCTTGGGGTTGGGGCCGATGGCCGGGATCGCCTGTGCCAGATTTTCAAGAAACAGGCTCATGGCAATGGCGGTAATCAAGGCCGTCATACCGGTGCCCTTTTTTCGGACGGGACGGTAGGCGATCAGCTCCGTGCCCATGCCCACCAGTGCACACACCGCGATGGCAAATATTACGGACAGCCATGCCGGAAGCCCCGCTGCCAGAATCAGAGGAATTGTGAAAATCATGGTGTAGCCGCCTACCATGATAAAATCTCCGTGAGCAAAGTTGATAAGTCGGATAATGCCGTATACCATGGTATAGCCCAACGCGATTAAGGCATAAATACTGCCGAGGCGCAGCCCGACAATCAGCGTCTGGATAAAAGTACTCACGTTTTGTTTCCCACCTTTCAAGCCATACGCGGCAGGGGAGGCTCGGCAGCTTACGCCACAGCGCCGCCCCTGCCGCGTTGCAGAGTCTTAAATCAGTTGCTTTTTAAATCAGGGCAACTCCTTAACCACGTCCACCAGCTTGGTTGTCACACTGGTGCCATCGGAGGTAAAGGAGATGATGGATGCGCCCTTGGTCGGCGTACCGGTATCATCCAACGAGAAGGAGCCGGTGACGCAGTCATAGACCGTGGAGGTATCGGCCAGGGCATCGCGGACGGCGGCAGGATCAGCCGAGCCCGCAGTCTCAATGGCCTGCTTATACATGTACACGGCGTCGTAAGCCAGAGCGGAGATGGCATTGGGCGTGGAGCCGAACTTATCCTGATAGGCCTTGACGAAGGACTGCACCTTTTCTGAGGTGTCGGCGGGGTCGTAGTGATTGGTCCAGTAGACGTTGTTGAAAGCGGTCAGATCGGCGCCTTTCACCACGTAGTCAGGTGTGCCGTCGTAACCGTCGGCACCCATGATAATGCCGTCATAACCGGCGGCACGGGCCTGGGTGACAATATACGGGCCGATGACGTCGTAGTAATAGGGTGCGTAGACAAAGTCCACACCGGATTTCACCATGGAGGAGAACTGGTTGGTATAATCCTGCACGTCCAGAGAGGCCGTGGATTCCACCGCGTCGATGGTCACGCCATATTTTTTACAAGCCGCTGCGAAGGAGTCGTACAGACCTTTGGAATAAGTATCCGCAGCGCAGTAGACGACGCCCACATGGGTATGGCCGGACTGACTTGCATAGGCTGCGGCGATGGCGCCCTGGAAACCGTCGGCATAGCAGGCGCGGAAGACATAGTCATCTTTCGTGGTGATGGAGTCGGCCGTGGAGGACGGCGTCAGAAGGCACACGCCTTCTTCGTCTGCGGCATCCGTGATGGCCGAGGTGCAGCCGGAGGTGACGGAGCCAACAATCAGGCCCACGCCCTGCGCAACCAGAGAATTGAAAGCGTTCAGGCACTCGGTAGGGTCAAACTGGTCATCCGCATTGATAACTTTTATCTGACTGCCGTTGATGCCGCCTGCGTCGTTGATCTGGCTGACCGCCAGATCAACCGCAGTGGTCACAGCCGTTCCATAAGTGGCCAGAGAACCGGTGTTGGGGGAAATCGTGCCAATGGTAATTGTACCGCCGGAAGAACCGGGCGCAGAGGCAGATGCGGAGCCGGACGCGGAGCCGGACGCAGCGGCGGAGCCAGAACCTCCAGAGCCGCAAGCAGTCAGGCTTAGCGCCATCGTACCGGCTAACAGGAAACTTGCAAGTTTCTTCTTTTCCATTTTCAAATCCTCCTTATAATTGCTGTTTTGGCAATCGCTTTCTTCCAAAACGAAAACGGGACGCAGACGATCTTCTCGTCTACGCCCCGTTGCGTTTTTATTATCATAGCGAATCAACGGTCGTCTGTCAATTTTGGAATGTCACGAAGAAAAGCCGAAAACTACATGAAATTTTGTAATATGCGCCAATCGGTAATTTCATGCAAGCCGCACGACAATGGGCTCCATTCCCACCGCAAACCTGGCCCACAAATTATTTATACAATCTTCCTTGTAACATTCGCCAAAGTGCAGTATAATATAAGAATAAAAAATGCAGATTGGAGTTGAAAAGATGAGAACAATTTCTTGCTGACAAGTTAGGTGCAACCATATTCCATTCGGTTATACCGTTTGTTTTGTTGCGCCTGTTTGCAAGAAAGCTCCCATTCTTTTCAACATTTTGCGGTGTGTTGCTATGCTTTTTATGCATTGGCATACCCTGTTTGATTGGTTGCGGGAATTCACTTTCTTGCAGCCAATTTTCTTATACAGGAGGGCAACGCAATGTCACAAATTAAAATTACAAATCTCACATTTAGTTATGAGGGCAGCTACGAGGATATTTTTGAAAATGTCAGCTTTCAAATCGACACGGACTGGAAACTGGGGTTCATCGGGAGAAACGGCAGAGGCAAAACCACCTTTTTAAATCTCTTGCTGGAACGATATCCTTTTCAGGGTACGATTACCCGTTCCGTTAATTTCAGTTACTTCCCATTTTCAATCAAGGACGCATCCATGCTCACACAGGACGTTATCGCTGAAATAGTTCCAGATCAACCGCAGTGGGAACTGGCACGTGAATTCGCCCTTTTGAAAGTTGATGATTGTGTTCTGTACCGCCCGTTTGATACGCTCTCGAACGGTGAACAGACAAAGGTGCTGTTGGCGGTGCTGTTTTGTAAGAAGAATAACTTTCTGCTGATAGACGAACCGACAAATCACCTTGACGCTCACGGAAGAGAACTTGTCTCCCAGTATCTTAACTGCAAGAAAGGCTTTATCCTTGTTTCTCATGACAGAAACTTCCTGGATGGTTGCGTTGATCATATCCTGTCGATCAATAAAGCAAATATTGAAGTAGTAAAGGGTAACTTTTCGTCATGGCTGGCAAATAAAGAGCTGCAGGACAGCTTTGAGCTTGCAGAAAATGATAAGCTGAAAAAGGAAGTAGGACGTTTGGAAAAGGCGGCAAAGGAGAAGGCCGTTTGGTCTGACAAGGTAGAAAAAACCAAATATGCGACGCGGAACTCCGGTCTGCGCCCGGATAGAGGCTATATCGGACATCAATCCGCAAAAATGATGAAACGCTCCAAGGGAATTGAAAACCGGAAGCTGTCCGCCGCCGCCCAAAAATCAAAGCTCTTGAAGAATATTGAACGTACAGAGACCCTGAAAATCAACCAATTGGCATTTTATAAAAGTGAGCTTGTTTCATTGAAGAACGTCGCTGTTTTTTACGGCGCTCATACTGTATGCCAAGATATATCCTTTGCTATTGAAGCTGGCGATCGAATCTGTCTTTCCGGTAATAACGGGAGCGGAAAATCAAGTGTTCTAAAGCTGATTTGTGGAGAAAGAATCCCTTATCGAGGTGACCTCAGCGTCGGCAGCGGCCTGAAAATATCCTACGTCTCTCAAAACGCTTCGTTCTTGAAAGGAAATCTATCCGATTTTGCACGGATGTCTGAACTGGATGAGAGCCTATTCAAGGCTATTTTGCATAAACTGGACGTTTCAAAAGAGCAGTTCAGTAAAGATATGTCTGATTTCAGCGGTGGCCAGAAAAAGAAAATTTTGATAGCAAAAAGTCTTTGTGAAAAAGCACATCTGTACATCTGGGATGAGCCTCTGAATTATATCGATGTTATTTCCCGTATGCAGATAGAAGAATTGCTGCTGGAATTCAGACCAACCATTTTATTCGTTGAACATGACAACCTTTTTTGTGAAAAAATAGCAACTAAGATCATTTGTTTGTAGCGCACTTGCCTCGAAGAATACAAGCGCATTTCTCTGCCGGTCAAATTTCAGTTTAGCGGGCAGCTTGCTCGGTTTGCCAGCCGCTGACACCACGTAAAAGGAAAATGATTCAACAATGAGAGGAGAGCAAATGATAGATAATCTTATATTAAGAAAAGCGATTGATCATGATATGCGAAATATTATCCAGTTAGAAGAAGACGTTTTTAATATTGAACAACAAATTCCTTCTGCACTCATCCCGCTTCCCGCCCAAAACCATCCAAAATGGTGGTGCGCTTTGCTGGACACATCGATTGTTGGAGCAGTCGCTGCATGGAATGACATGAACCAAGTGCATTGGGGCAGATTTGCAACAAAGCAAACTTATAGAGGACTGCATATCGGTCGAAAATTAGCTCAGTTTTCTGTGGAAGATTTATTTTCTGAAGGAATTCAAGAAATCCACATGGACGCAAGAGATATAACCGTAAAAATCATCTGTGGTATGGGCGGAAAAATAAGCGGAAAACCAACATTGTTTTATAATAGTAATGTAACGCCAGTTGTTCTACATAGAGAAGACTATTATAGTCAAAGAACGATCAGTTAAGTAGGCCAACCGTGTTGGGTCATCAACAGGAATTCTTCTATGCGTGATCATTTTTTGCTATTTCCAGCTTAATAACGTATTTTACATAGGATGACGTATAAGAGCATTTCTGAATGAAGTGTTTTCCTAATTTATGAAAAGAAGCAAATGGAGGGATATCATAGAAGTGCAGAGGGCAAACACCCAAAAAGTGATAGGATCAA
>NZ_JBEUWZ010000007.1:0-22055 GCF_040505565.1 Oscillibacter sp.
GCAGGGAGCCTATGGAATGACCCTGCACAGCGACCGCGGCAGCCAGTTTACCAGCTCCTCATTTCGGAAGGTGCTGGCGCAATACGGTGCGGTTCAAAGCATGAGCGGTACGGGCCGCTGCTACGACAACGCCAGAATGGAGAGCTTTTTTGCGACGTTGAAGAAGGAAAAACTCTATCGAATCAGGACGGAGCGGATGCCCATGGAACAGGTTAAGAGCATCGTGTTCCGGTACATCATGACCTACTATAATCGCCAGCGTATCTATACTGCGAACCCCGGCGGTCTGCCGCCGGTTATGTATCGTCAGGCCGCCAGAGGCCTGGCCGCATAAACTGCAGATTTTGGGTGTTCACATTCTGAACGGTTCTTGACTTCTCCATAATGTAGAGACGAGTGAACTATCAAATACTGATTTCAAACTCAAATTTGAGAAGAAAACTCCAAAAGAATAAAGCAATCTCCCGTGGGAGCCAGTGCGGTTCTCACGGGGATCCTTTTCATGTCTAAATTCGTGTGCAAATTCGTGTGCAATTTTTCAATTATTTTTGCACATGAGCCATTCTTTTATGGATGAATGCCAATCAACAGTGAATCATCAATCCATTGTGCCTCTAAGCAAAAATAAAAGAAGCCTTGATTTCTCAAGACTTCTTTTTTGGTGGAGGTGGGGGGAGTTGAACCCCCGTCCGAAAACACTTTAACGAGACTTTCTCCGGGCGCAGACGGTTATTTCGGGAGTCTTACTCTCCCCGTTCCCCTCGCCACCGGCAAGCCATCACGCCGGCGGGTCAAGTGAGCTTCATAATTTATGGCACGCGCAAAGCTTAGCGTACGCACATTTACCGCTAAACGACGCCCTTCCCGGCTCGCGGTCCTTCCGGGTCGGACGGCTGCCTTAGTTAGGCAGCGTAAGCAACAGTATTATTGTTGTTTAATTTATAAATTGCCCGTTTTTTGGATGACAGGCGCATCCGCCCGCTGGTCTCGCCTCCATATCCCCGTCGAAACCGGTACACCCCCGTATCGAGGAAACAAACTGCACTCCACTACCATACCCCATTCCGCCGCAACGCTCCGTTGCCTGCGGCGGAATGAGGAGAATTTGAGAACTTGCAGACCGCTCCTGCCGGATTGGGGTACAAATTGCTTGGGTTTGAAAGCAAAATCATACTGTTTGAAATTATAGCATACTTCTCCACCGAAGTCTGTTACAATTTTGTGAAGTTTATGTTTTTGTAAATTTTACCATCAGCTTCGCCGGAGTCAGCTTGGCGATCAGCCGGTAAAACTTATAGAACATCGTGGGGGTATAGAACGTGCGGCGATATTTTGCCGCCAGCAAAGTGCCGTGGGCCACGCGGACCTGGTCGCAGTAGGGCAGCGTATTAAACATTGCAGAATTGCCGGTAATATTGCCCACATCGCAGAATTCTGTGGCCATAGGTCCGGGGCAAACGGCCGTGACGGAAATTCCCTTCTTGTGAAGCTCTTCGCCAAGGCCCACGGTAAAGTGGGAGACAAACGCCTTCGAGGAAGAATAGACCGTCATTCGGGCATTGGGACAGAAAGCGGCAATGGAGGACACGTTGATGATCCGCCCGCCTCGGGGAATATAAGGGATGGTCAGATTTGTGATGGCAGTCAGAGCCCTCAGGTTCAAGTCGATCATGCGGGTCTCAAGCACCGTATTCGTCTCCCCCAGATTGCCCAGATACCCGCACCCGGCGTTATTCACCAACAGGAGTACCTGTGGCTGTTCAGAAAGGAGCTTTTCCTGAAACGTGGTAAAACTCATGGGGTCGCACAAATCCAGCCCCAGGCACAACGCCGGACGGGGCAGCGATGCGGCCACATCCTCCAGTTTGTCCTTCCGCCGGGCAATCAGCCAAAGCTGCTCCACCTCCGGGAACTCGGCCACCAACTGACGGGCAAATTCCCGGCCCAGGCCGGAGGACGCGCCGGTGACAATGGCAATTTTCACAAAAGACACTTCCTTCCGATTAAAAATCGGGCAGCGGTTCTTCTTACCGCTCGGCCTTTTTCTCCGGTTCCGGGTACTCCACGCCCAGGGTGTCCACCCGGATGGAGGCAATTACCTCCGGCGTTTTGGGCTTGTCGTTGAAATCCGTCTTCACCTCGGAGATGCGGACGGCTTCGTCCTCACCCTCCAACACCTTGCCGAAGGCGGCATACTGCCCGTCCAGATGGGGCGCGTCGTCCACCATGATGAAGAACTGGCTTCCGGCGCTGTTGGGCGCCATGGTCCGGGCCATGGAAAGGACGCCCAGCGTGTGGCGCAGGTCGTTTTGCTGAAAGCCGTTGCCGGAGAACTCACCGTGGACAGTGTATCCGGGGCCGCCGGTACCGGTGCCAAGAGGGCAGCCGCCCTGAATCATGAAGCCGGGGATGCAACGGTGAAAAATCAGCTTATCATAATAGCCGGAATTGGCCAGGGCGATAAAATTGTTCACGGTGTTGGGGGCCTTGTCGGGGTACAGCTCCGCTTTCATCACCTTGCCGCTTTCCATGGTAATGGTGGCAATGGGGTTTTTCACTTCAGACATTGAAATAATTCCTTTCTTCTCTCCGTTTTTTCGCCGAATCATATTGCCGCTTGCTTTGTCTGCTCCTTCGGCCCGGTTAACGATTTTCCGGCTTCAGCGGTTCCTTTCCTTCATATGACGGTCCATCTCCCGCTCCGCGTCCCGCTTGGCGATGGTATCTCGTTTGTCATAGTTTTTCTTGCCCTTGCACGCGCCGATTTCCAGCTTTACTCTGGCGTCCTTAAAGTAGACAGACAGAGGGACCAGCGTGTATCCATCCTGTTTGACCAGAGCCTGAAGCTTGCGGATCTCATTCTTGTGCATCAGGAGCTTGCGGACCCGCTCAGGGTCCTTGTTGAAAATATTGCCTTTTTCGTAAGGAGAGATGTGCATGCCGTTGACAAACAGCTCGCCGCTTTGGATTGAGCACCAGGCATCCTTCAGATTCAGCGTTCCGGCCCGGATGGACTTCACCTCTGTACCGAAGAGCTCAATGCCCGCCTCATATTTCTCCTCCACGAAGTAGTCGTGGTATGCCTTGCGGTTTTGCGCTGCGATTTTAATTCCCTTTTTCTCCGTGGAAAGCGCCTCCTTCCGGGACCCGTCATGTCAGATGCTGGTATTTTAACATAATCCTGCCCAATCTTCAAGTAAAAGAAACATTGTCATTTTTTTGCGTATTTGCTATAATAGCCACAGAGTGATTTATTGTATGTTTGTTGACAGCCAAAAACAGAGAATCGCAGGTGCATATCAGATGTATGAAAATTTAAAGGAGACTCTCATTTCCCGGAAGGATATCTATGCCGGGAAAATTTTTAATGTCCATGTGGACCAGGTGCGGCTGCCCGACGGGAAGACCGCCGTCCGCGAGGTGGCGGACCACTGTCCCTGCGTCGCAATCGTGGCGCTGGACCATGAGAACAATGTGCTGACCGTGACGCAATACCGCTATGTGTTTGACAGGGCGCTGCTGGAAATCCCGGCGGGAAAGCTGGAACCGGGCGAGGACCCGGCAACGGGTGCTCTGCGGGAGCTGAAAGAGGAGACCGGCGCGGTGCCGGACGAGTTTTTGCCCATGGGGAAGCTGATTCCGTCTCCGGGATGTCTGGGTGAGGAGCTTTATCTGTTCCTGGCGCGGGGGCTGCATATGGAGAGCACACAGCCCGATGAGGACGAATTTCTCGTTCAGGAGCGCATTCCCTTCGACGAGATGGTCCACCGCTGCGTCCGGGGTGAGATCGAAGACGGGAAGACGATTGCGGCCGTGCTGAAAGCGAAGCTTTTGCTGAATCTTTGAGATTTTGAGAGGAGACTCCATGGAACAGAAAAAAACCGTGTTGATCGTGGAGGACGAAAAAAATATCGTCGATATTCTGTGCTTTAACCTCCAGAGGGAAGGCTATGCTACGCTGGAGGCCTATGACGGCGAGGATGGCTTGGAAAAGGCGCAGTCTGAAAAGCCGGATCTGATTTTGCTGGATGTCATGCTTCCCAAAATGAATGGGTTCGATGTCTGCCGCACGCTTAGAAAGGGACACAACAATGTGCCCGTGGTAATTTTGACCGCACGGGAGGAGGAGACGGACAAGGTGCTCGGGCTGGAGATCGGCGCGGATGACTATATTACAAAGCCCTTCTCCATGCGGGAGCTGATTGCCCGGGTGGGAGCCAATATCCGCCGCACCGTCATGAGCGCGCCCGCCGCCGAAGGAACCATGACCATCGCCGGAGACCTCTCCATCAACACGGACTGCCACCAGGTCTTCCGGGACGGGTCGGTGATTGAACTGACCCAGCGGGAGTACGAGCTTTTGACGTTTTTGGCCAGTCATCCCAATAAGGTGTATGCCCGCATTGATCTGATGGAACAGGTTTGGAACTACGGATATGTGGGTGACGATGCCCGAACTGTGGACGTCACTGTCCGGCGGCTGCGGGAAAAAATTGAAGCGGACCCGGCCAATCCGCGATACATACTCACAAGGCGCGGGGCGGGATATTACTTTTCAACGTAATAAGGGGTGGCTGACTTCCCTTTGTGCTGAAAAGTTCGCCAAGCCGCGCGGCGAAGCGGCCGGAAGACGCGGCTCCCAGATTCCCGGAGAAAAGAGGTGCCACAATGTTTAAAAGTCTCCATATGAAGCTGATGCTCATCATGCTGCTGCTGATTACCTCGCTGATGGCGGCAGTGGGAGCGTTCCTGACCACCAACGTGTCCAGTTTCTATATTGACAGCTTTTATGAGCAGATGAACGATATGTTCGGCTCCGATGTGGAGACGGACGGCACCGCGCTGGCCAAAAACGCCAGATTCATGTCGGACCTTTTGTCTGCCGCCGCCGCGCCTGACGGCGCGGCTCAGATGCAGAAGATTCTGGAGGCCAACGCCGGTCTTCTGGGCATTGATTCCCGTACCCGGAACTATTACATACTGGACGGCTCCTCCGGAGCGGTTTTAGCGGAGTCGGATGAACGTGGCGCGATTCTGGCGTCCACGCCCAATCTCATCTCTGCCTTGAACGGCTCGGTGGGGGACCGCAGCGATCTGACCGCAGACTATATGGATGCGGCCTTTCCACTCTCCGACGGGGAGAACAGCTATATCATCTATATCCTTGACAACCGGGACACTGTTTCCAGACTGAACGAGAAACTTTTTACCATCATCATGCAGGCGCTGATGATCGGACTTTTGATCTCTGTGCTGTTCAGCTACCTTTTGAGCAAGACCCTCGTCGGCCCTATCGAAAAGGTGACGGAGGGGGCGGAGCGTCTGGCGGGCGGAGACTTTGGCAATAAGCTGCCGGTGGAGTCCCCGGATGAAATCGGTATTTTGACCGGCACGTTCAACCACATGGCGGATGTGCTTCAGGACAGCCTCAACGCCGTGGAGAACGAGCGGAATAAGCTGGACACCCTGTTCCTTCACATGACCGACGGAGTGGTGGCCTTTGACCACGACGGGACGCTAATTCATTGCAATCCCGCCGCCACGCAGCTACTTCAGCGCTCTGTCCCCAAGGAGACGGTCTATGACGAGCTGTTCGGCTCCGTTTATCCGCTGACTCAGATTCTGGACCTTCAGCGGCCCAACTATGCCGATGCGGAGATGATGGCGGGGGACAAGACGCTGGAACTGTACTTCGCCCCGTTTTCGGACAAGGCCAGCGGCGGTGTGCTGGTGGTTTTGCACGACGAGACGGAGCACCACCGCAGCGAGGAACGGCGTAAGGAGTTTGTCGCCAATGTGTCACATGAGCTGCGTACTCCTCTCACCAATGTCCGCAGCTATGCGGAGACACTGCGAAGCAGCGGAAGAGATATTCCACAGGCCACCGCCGACAGCTTTTTGGACATTATTATCAATGAGACAGACCGCATGACCCACATTGTTCAAGATCTGCTGACACTCTCCCGGCTGGATGCGGGAAACACGGAGATGAACTGCACCCGCTTTGATTTTGGCGAGGCCATTTCCAGTGTGGTCCGGGCCAACGCACTGGAGGCCAAGCACAGGGGCCACGAGCTGAAGTGGGGACCTGCACAGCCGCTGCCCCTGATCTACGGGGACCGTCAGAGACTGGAGCAGGTGATGATGAATATTCTGGGCAACGCCATCAAATACACCCCCGATGGCGGCCACATTCGGATTACCGCCGGAATCGTCGGGGAGCATGTATGGATGGAGGTGTCCGACGACGGAATCGGCATCCCGGAAAAGGATCGGGAGCACATTTTTGAGCGATTCTACCGGGTGGACAAGGCTCGCTCCCGGGAGTCCGGAGGAACGGGGCTGGGCCTTTCCATCGCCAGGGAGATCGTGGAACGGCACCACGGGACCATTCGCCTTGCCCGGCACGAGGGGCCGGGAACCACAGTTCGCTTGACGCTGCCCATCCGTCAGAAAGGGCAGAAGGCGTGATGCTATTGGAGAGGAAAGGAGCGCGGCCATGGACCAGCAAGCAAAAAGGCGGCGGAACCTGCTGCAAAACATTGCCATCGTCCTGCTGACCACGTCCGCTGTGACGCTGTTTGTCCAGACGCAGCGCTATAACCTCCGTGCCGGCACCGGATATCTCTCCGATCTGTTTTCCGCCGGTTCCGTCCAGAAGGCGCAGGGTGTCTCCGGCCTGACAGACCTCGCCGAGCCGGTGCGCGTCGCTGTCACCGGGGCATACGGCCGCTGGGCCGATCTGTCTTTGACCACCGTGAGTGAGGACTTTGCACAGCCGGGAAATCTTCTGATGGAAGCGCTGGGCTCCGCCGGGGCCATGAAGGGCTGCAGCGTGGATGATTTCCGTTCTGCGCTGCGTGTCAGCGCAGATTACGGCGGCTCCGTCTACTATGATTTTGACAGCGCGCTGCCGCTTCCCTTACTGGCGGGACTGGTAGGGGCCGGCTGGGATGGCGGAGACCTCTCCGCCCGCCGTGTCCTGCTTCAGGCCAAGGGGAGCACGGTCCAGCTCTTTCTGTGGGACGGCGGCAGCGCCTGCTTTGTCTGCACCACTGCCCTCACGGCTGAAAGCCTCAGGGAAGTGGTGACAGAGTACCAGTTGGGCAGCGCCTGGTTTGCATTTGATCAGCCGGAGAATTGCAGCCATGTGGCCCCGTTCTCTCTGTTTTCCGATCAGCTTGCTCCTCCGCCGAATCTGAGCGTGACCAGTGCCGTCACCGATTCAAGTGCGTTGATGCTGGCGCTGTCATTCAACCCCCACACCAATTTCCGATACTCGGAGTCCTCCGGCGCGGAGGTGGTGGTGGAGGGAGACCGGACCCTGAGCATCCGCTCCGACGGCGAAGTTTCCTATCAGGGCAGCAGCGGGACGCTGAGTATTGCCTCTGCGGGCGAGACGCCCACGGAGGCGGAGGTCGTGGTGGGGGTCTATCAGCTGCTGTCCCAGTTGCTCCCTGCCCAAAGCAGCGCCGAGCTCTTTCTTCAGAGTTACAGATTCGATGGAATTTCGACGACGATGAGCTTTGGCTATCAATACAACGGACTTCCAATCCGGTTTACGGACGGCGGTGCCGCCGCGGAGGTCACACTGGAGGGCTCGGCTGTTACCCGCCTGTCGCTGCGGCTGCGGCAATACACAGCGGGGGAGAGCACAGGGACGCTGCTGCCGCTGGCGCAGGCACTGTCCATTGCCCGCAGCTATCCGGGGAAGAAACTTTCCGTCTACTATGTGGACAGCGGAAGTACTGCCGCCGCACAATGGCTGGTGGAGTAAAGAGAACAGGGAGGAGCGCGCGGAATGGAGACGTACCGGCTGAAAAATATTATCATTCTCACCCTCGTGCTGGTGAATGCGTTTCTTCTTGGGACACTGGGAATGCGGCAGGCTCAACAGGTCGCCTCCCAGAGCCAGGCCACGGAGGAGCTGGTGAAGCTTTTCGCCGGTGAGGGTGTGACGCTCAGCGAATCTGCCGTCTCCTTTGACCCGCCTCCTGCCGCATTGACACTGGCGCGGGACACTGCGGCGGAAAGAGCATTAGCCGCAACATTTTTGGGGAATGAACTGACTGCCGCCGACGAGGGCGGCGGCATCCTCACCTATACCTCCAACCTGGGGCGGGCAGTATTTCGCGCCTCAGGCGCCTTTGAGATCACAGGAGAGCTGGGGAGGAACCCCTCCGCATTGGGACAGCAGTTCTGCCGGAATCACGGCTGCGAGCTTCCCGACGAGTGGTTTAATGCCTCCGGCGGCGGCACAGTTACCGTGCGGCAGCTTTGTCAGGGTTATCCCGTGGAGGATTGTTCCGTTACATTTCTGGCGGAAAACAACGTTCTTCATTCTGTCTATGGTACGTTTCTGCCCTCCAATTCCACCATATCCCAAAGTGAGAATCTCATCACCGCATCTACCGCTCTGACCGCCTTTCTGGAGGCGCGGCGGACCTCCGGCGCGGTGGTCAGCGCCGTCACCGGCATTTATCGCTGCTATGAATTTCAGAATACCGCCTCCGCCCTGACTCTGACGCCTACCTGGCGTGTGGTCACGGATACAGTCGATTATTATGTGAATTGCTCCACCAGTGCGGTCACGCATGCGTAGATTTGGGCGGTCGAATAGGCTCCTAGATGGTTGCAATAAAAAAAGCGGCATACCTTTTTTTGCCTGAGCAAGGATTCTTTTGCCTTTCCGAATGTTTCCGAAATTTTTGATTGCGTTTCTTGCAATGTGTGGTAAAATGTGCTATGCTAACCAAGTCTGTAGCGGCTCTATCTGCCACGGGACCGCCTGTTCGACACACCGGGACATGATGCAATGCGGACGGCGCGTAAAATCATCAAAATATGCCGCGCAAACTTGGTAAAAGCTGGATTATTTTGATCTCCTGTTTTCTTGTATGGAAGTTTCATCAAAGGGTACAATGAAAGCAGGCGGTCTGCCTTGATGTAAAAGAGAGGGTTTTTGGTTTGACAAAATATGTGATACAGGGCGGTAAGCCCCTGTTTGGCGAAGTGGAGATCAGCGGTGCGAAAAATGCGGCCGTGGCGATTCTTCCAGCCGCACTTTTGGTGGACGGTGTTTGCCGCATTGAAAACATTCCCCAGATTTCCGATGTGCATTTGTTTTTTACTATTTTGGATGAATTGGGAGCGTCTGTCCGCTCCATCAACCCCCATACGGTGGAGATTAACTGCACGCATATTCGTTCCACTCGCACCTCTTATGAGATGGCGCGGCGTATCCGTGCGTCCTATTATCTGATCGGGGCGCTGTTGGGCCGCTTTGCGAGGGCTGAGGTGGCCATGCCCGGCGGATGCAATTTTGGGGTCCGTCCCATCGACCAGCACATCAAGGGTTTCAAGGCTCTGGGGGCCGACGTGGTGGTGGAGGGCGGCTTCATTCACGCTTCCTGTGAACAGCCCAGACTTCACGGAGCCAACATCTATCTGGACGTGGTTTCCGTTGGCGCAACGATGAATATTATGATGGCCGCTGTTTTGGCGGAGGGTAGCACTGTCATTGAAAATGCGGCGAAGGAGCCACATATCGTGGATCTGGCCAACTTCCTCAACTCCATGGGGGCCAATGTCCGGGGAGCGGGCACGGATACCATCAAGATTCAGGGCGTTTCCCGCCTCCGGGGCGGAAGCTATGCGATTATTCCCGACCAGATTGAAGCTGGCACCTACATGGCGGCAGTGGCCGCCACCGGCGGACAGATCCTGATAAAAAATATTATTCCCAAGCATATGGATTGTATTACCGCCAAGCTGCAGGAGTGCGGCGTGGAGGTGGAGGAGCGAGAGGATACGCTTTTGGTCCGGCGCAGCGAGCCGCTGCACAAGGCCAACGTAAAGACCATGCCCTATCCCGGCTTCCCCACGGATATGCAGCCTCAGATGACCACAGTTCTCTCTCTGGCGGAAGGGACGTCGCTGGTGACAGAGAGCGTATGGAACAACCGCTACCGGTATGTGGATGAGCTGAAGCGCATGGGAGCCAGCATTCAGGTGGATGATAAAACCGCGGTGGTGCAGGGTGTGGACCATCTCACCGGAGCACCCATTCAGGCCTGCGATCTGCGGGCGGGTGCGGCGCTGGTTATTGCGGCGCTGGCTGCAAAAGGCGAATCCGAGGTCAGCTGTGTGCAGTATATTGAGCGGGGCTACGAGCGGATTGTGGACAAGCTCCGGGCGTTGGGAGCCAGTATCCGGGTGGTCGAGGATCCGAACGAAAACGACCAGCTGGAAGCGCACATCGGCTAAAACCAAGACCGTTTCAGTCGGAGCCGCCTCTTTGACTTCATCAGAGGGAATGGGGCGTGCAGACTTTGTTCAGTTATCAATATCCGCGTCCGCGATGGAGGTCGCCGACTTTCGTCGACCATCTCCATCACGGACGCATTTTTTCATCAGTGGCAAATGAACCGCCGCAGACTGCGATTTATTGCACATTCTGATGTACGGGGGACTTTTTTTGACGATTTTACATACACTGGCCAGCGGCTCCTCGGGCAACGCCGCATTACTGGAACAGGACGGCGTCTGCCTTCTGGTGGATGCGGGCATTTCCTGCCGCCGCATCACCGCTGCTCTGCGGGAGCTGGGCCGGTCACTGGAGGACCTGTCCGGAATCCTCATCACCCATACGCACACCGATCACATCGCGGGGATGCAAACCCTTTTGAAGCAGTGGGACGGCCCTGTTTTCGCCAGCGAGGCGGCTGGCCGGGACCTGCGGCGGCGGCTGGCCGGGATGGAAGGCCGCCTGTCACCCTTTGTTCTGGGTCAGCGGTTCACAGTAGACGGCTGCGACGTGGACCCTTTTCCCACATCCCACGACGCGCCAGGCTCCGCCGGGTTCCGCATTGGGGAGTTCGGCCTGCTGACCGATACGGGATATGTTACTGACGAGGCGGCGGACGTTCTCTCCGGCGTACCACTGCTGGTGCTGGAGGCCAACCATGATGTGGATATGCTCCGCGGGGGGGCGTACCCCTATTTTTTGAAGCAGCGCATATTAAGTGACGAGGGGCATCTGAGCAACGAGGCCGCGGCGCGGTTCGCGGTCCAGTCCTGCCGGGATGGGACACTGGAGGTGGTTCTCGCTCATCTGAGCAAGGACAATAACACGCCGGACGCCGCCCTATCCGCCGTGTCCGCCGCGCTGGCGGTGGCCGGGGAAGCGCCGACTCTGTCCGTGGCTTCAAGAGACTGCGTGGGTCCCTGCCATAAAGTATCGGAGGCTGTATGCAAAAAGTAACCATCCTATGTGTTGGGAAGCTGAAGGAGAAGTTTTACGCGGACGCTGCGGCTGAGTATGCAAAGCGGCTGTCCCGATTCTGCAAACCGGAAATTGTGGAGCTTCCGGAAGCGCGGCTGAGTGAAATGCCCTCTCCCGCCGAGATGGAACAGGCTCTTTTGGAGGAGGCTGGCAGGGTGGAGGCGAAGCTCCCTAAATCCGGTGCTCTGATCGCGCTGTGCATTGAGGGGACAGAGCTCAGTTCCCCGGCTCTTGCGGAGGCGCTGAGCAGCTTCGCCGTTTCCGGCGCGTCCCAGCTTACCTTCCTGATCGGCGGCAGTGTGGGGCTGCACCCGTCGCTGAAAGCCCGGGCTGATCTGCGCCTATCCATGTCCCCTATGACCTTTCCCCACCATCTGGCGCGGGTGATGCTGTTGGAGCAGATTTACCGGGCGTATCAAATTCAGGCGGGGAGCCGGTATCACAAATAAGACTTAAAAAATTGGCTGATTTCTTAAGAAAAGGAGAAAACCCAATGAAAGAAGAGACCAACTGGGGCTTTCGTCAAGGCGATTTGCCGGAGCACTGGCCCACCGGCCCAGACGGCCAACCCCAACAGGCCGCGCTGTTGATCGCAGCGCAGTCGGAGCTGGGCGGCGGCGCGGACGTGCTGCTGTCCATGCTGAACGGCTGCGGTATTCCCGCGTTCAAGTCCGGCTCACTGGGCAAGGTCATTTTCGGCTTTGCCGGACGGGGCGTGGACATCTACGTTCCCCAGTCCATGCTGGAAGACGCCAAAGCGATTCTGAACCATCCCGCCCAGCTGGGCGATGAAGAATAAAAGGAGGGGAATCCCATGGATTTCATGCAGGAGTATGAGAAGTGGATTAAAAGTCCCGCCCTGTCCCAAGCGGAGAAGGACGAGCTGTCCGCGCTGAAGGACGATCCAAAAGAGATCGAGGCGCGGTTTTACGGCCCTTTGGAGTTTGGAACCGCAGGGCTGCGGGGCGTCATGGCTGTGGGTCTGCACAACATGAACGTCCATGTGATCCGCCACGCCACCCAGGCCTTTGCCAAGGTGATTCTGGCGGAGGGCGGAGACGCGGCGTCGCGGGGCGTCGCCATCTGCATGGACTGTCGCAACCACTCTATGGAATTCGCACGGGAGGCCGCGGGTGTCTGCGTGGCCAACGGCGTTTCCGTCCGCATCTTTGATTCTCTCCGCCCCACGCCGGAGCTGAGCTTCGCCGTGCGGGAATATGGCTGCATTGCGGGCATCAACGTCACTGCCAGCCATAACCCCAAAGAGTATAACGGATACAAGGTCTACTGGGAGGACGGCGCGCAGCTGCCGCCCCATCACGCTGCGGCCGTCGCCAAAAAGATGGAGGAGATCGACATCTTTGGCGGTGTAAAGACCATGTCGTGGGAGGACGCGCTGAAATCCGGCCGCGTCACCGTGATGGGCGAGGAGACGGATAGAAGATTCATGGCACAGGTCACCGCAATGATCAACGACAGGGAGAGCGTCGCCAAGGTGGCGGACACCTTCAAACTGGTGTACACCCCGTTCCACGGCTGCGGCTACAAGCTGGTGCCGGAAGCGTTGCGGGCGCTGGGCGTGAAGCACATCCTCTGCGAGCCGAAGCAGATGGTCATTGACGGCAACTTCCCCACCGTGGTTTCTCCCAACCCGGAAAATCCGGACGGGTTTTATCTGGCGATTGATCTGGCCAAAGCCAACGACGTGGATTTCATTGTGGGGACCGACCCAGACAGCGACCGCGTGGGTATTATGGTCCGGGACAGGAGCGGCGGGTTCCGCCCCGTCACCGGCAACCAGACCGGCGTACTGCTGCTGGATTACCTGATCGGAGCCATGAAGCGGGCCGGCCGGCTGCCGGAGCGGCCCGTGGCGCTGAAGACCATCGTCACTACGGAGATGGCCCGGAAGGTGGCGGAGTTCAACGGCGTAGAGTGCTTTGACACCTTCACCGGCTTCAAATTCATGGCGGAGAAGAAGAACGCCCTGGAATCCAGCGGTGAGGGAAAGGTCATTTTTTCCTACGAGGAGTCTTACGGCTACATGCTGGGCGATTATGTCCGGGATAAGGATGCTGTCACTGCCTCCATGCTGCTCACCGAGATGGCCGCGTGGTACGCAACTCAGGGAATGACGCTGTTTGACGCGTTGGAAAAGCTGTATGAGAAATATGGGCAGTACGCCGAGAAGACCTATAATCTGGTGATGCCGGGTCTGGACGGTTTAAAGGACATGGCAGAGCTGATGAAGTCCCTGCGGGAAAATCCGCCCGCAGAGATCGCGGACGTGCGGGTGACGGTCCGCAAGGACTATTCCGACGGGACGGTGACCGACTGTGCCACCGGCGCGAAAAGCAAAATGGAGCTGTGCGGGTCCAATGTTCTGCGGTTCGAGATGGCGGACGGCACCGCCATGATTGTCCGTCCTTCCGGCACCGAGCCCAAAATCAAGGTCTACATCCTCACTTTGGGGGCCGATCAGGACGTTTGCACCGCGAATCTCAAGAAATACGGCGCGTGGGCGGCGGCGCTGCAAAAATGAGAACGCCGCAGGAAGAAACCGCAGGGGATGGTGCTGTAAAGCTGTGCCTGTACGCATCCGCCTGCACCCGGAATGACTTTTACCTGCAGCGGGTGGAAGAGGCGATCCGGGATCTGGGCCTTCGCGGTACGGTGGAAAAGATTACGGCGGAGGATGCCATTGCGGCCCGGGGATTTGAGAGCGTGTGCCAGCCCTCATACTGCCCCGGCTGCCGGGCCAACCACGCGGCGCTTGAGGACCCAGACGGCTTTTATCTGCCCGTTCTGACCGGAAACGGGAGGCCTCTGTTCTGGAACGTTCCTCCTTCGGACGAACAGCTCCGTACCGCTCTGGAACAATATTTATGAACAGGCGGGTCCGCTTCCATTTGGACAGTGCTCATAGACGAGTGCGTATTTGAGCAGACGCAAACGAAATAGGTATAAGGTATAGTGGAGTCAGGATGACCAATATGGTCATTCTGGCTCCACTTGTTTTGCCAACAGCAAAGACAACTCCCGACTTGGCTGGTGTAAAAATAGTCTATAGCAGTTTGCGGTTGCAGATAAAATCAAAAAAGTATTATTTTATTTCGATTTTTGTCGATTAAAATAGAAAAGATACCTTATATAAAAGCAGGCGCAACAGGGTAAAAAGCTTTCGCAGCCTGTCGAAAGGAGAAATACGGTGAGCAGCAAGTATATTGTACGGCAGCCAATCAAAGACAAGGACAGCAATGTTATTGGCTATGAGCTTCTTTACTACGGCGAAAATCAGGCGTTTGGCGATGATGATCTCTCCGCTGTTTCAAAGGAGGCCGACGTTTCCACGTCCCCTGCATCCAATGCTCCCGCTTCCAGCAATGACTTTGCCGCAGCAAATGCGATCTATAATTTCTTAACGCAGAATACTGAAAAAGCTCTGACAGGAACTCTGAATTTCATGACCTTTACACCGACTCTTCTGATGAAGAAGGCACCCCGGATATTTAAAAAGTCCGAATTGGTCATTCAGATCGAGGACAACGTAATCATCCATCCGCTGGCCATGCATTTTGTCCAGCAGTTTGCAAAAGAGGGCTACAAAATTGCGGTGAACGAGTTCAGATTCGCCCCTCGGTATCTGGCGCTTATGGATAAAATTCATTACATTAAGTTGAATTTTGCCACGAATCCGGTGACCACATTGTCCAACATCATTGAACTTGCCCACAGTATGGATAAGAAGTGCATCGCCACGAATATCACCAGTGAGGAACTTTATAATTGTGCCGTTCACCTGCGCGCAGATGCGCTGGAGGGTACTTATGTGGCAGAAAAGCTCTCCTCAAAAGCGCATACCAGCGGATATCTGCAAAGCAACTTTTTCAGGCTGATGGTGGCTGTCACGCAGGATGAGCCGGACATTGACGATATTGAGCGGATGATCTCTCAAGACGCGTCCCTAGTCTTTGGACTGCTGCGCATGGCAAACTCCGTCTATTTTTCTTCAACGCACCGCTCTACCACCATCCGTCAGGCGATCATGACTTTGGGTCTCGGTCAGCTGCGCCAGTGGATCTACCTTCTCAGCGCCAGCAATGCGGAAAATGAGATCGATCCGTCCTCCGAGGAGTTCCTCAAGCTGTCTTTCCTGCGGGCGAATTTCTGCAGCGACCTGATCGACTATACACAAAATACGCTATCCATTTCCAAGGGCGACGCCTATCTGATCGGCATGTTCTCAACGCTGGGTTATCTGGTAGACGCACCTATGGAGGAAATCCTGTCCGAAGTACCGGTTGTGGATGAAGTTAAAAACGCCTTGCTCTATCAGGAGGGCTCGGCCGGCAAACTGTATGCTCTGCTTCTCAGCTATGAACGGGCGGACTGGGAACGCATCAGCAGTTTGGCGGAGGAACTTCATATCCCCACGAACCTGCTCACCAGCGTATATTTCGATTCCGTGGATCGCGCCAATATCATCTGGGACAGGATCACTGCCCCGGAAACCTCTGACCTTTCCGACGAGAACATATAATTGCTCCGATCAACACGACATCGTTTATGGCATGGTTAAATTACGTATAACGATAGGAGCACGTAAAAAACTTCCGTGGTACAGGCTTGCAAATTTCCCCATTTGTGCTAACATAGACATATTCAGCTGTCAGCGATGTGAGAGCACAGCTGTAAATCTATCAATGAGGGGGCAGGGTCATGGTGATTCATGAGTCGGCAGAGGACTATCTGGAATCAATACTGATCTTGCGGGGGCGGCTGGGGTCTGTGCGATCCATCGACATCGTGAACGAACTTGGCTACTCCAAGCCCAGCGTCAGCATCGCCATGAAAAAGCTGCGGGAAAACGGATATATTTCCGTGGCGGGGGACGGAACCATCACGCTGAACGACAGCGGTATGGAAATTGCCTCCCGGATCTATGGACGCCACAAGACTCTCACGGAGTTTTTTACGATTTTGGGCGTTTCTTCAAAAATTGCTGCCGAGGATGCCTGCAAGGTGGAACACGACCTGAACAACGAGACTTTCGCCCGCATCACAGAGTTCGTGGAGAGATCCAGATGAAAATAGGAAGCGGCCCGCCAATACGGCGGGCCGTACTTTATGCTTCTTTCGAGAACGCTTCCCGCGTCGCGTCGTCGTTCGCCTTTCGCCTCTGAGCCAAAACCACCCCGGCGGTGATGAGGCCTGCGCCTAGAATCGCCGCCCAGGTCACGGGTTCCTTCAGCGTGAAGTGGGCCGCCACGATGGTGACAAAGGGAATCAAATAAATGCAGTTGTTGGTGGGGACCACGCCCAGCAGCGCAAAGGCCTTTGCCCACAGCACATAGCAAAGCGCGCTGCCGATCAGCCCCAGAAACAAAAGGTCGAACGCCAGCAGGGGAGAGGTCAGCGGCGACAGGGAAAACGATCCCCCGGGAACGGCCATGGGGATGGCGGTGACGAGGCCCCAGAGCATGGTCCGCCGGGTGACCAGAATCGGGTCCAGTTCCCCCGACGCTCTGCGCAGGAGTACGGAGTACACCGCCCAGCAGCAGGCGGCCAGCAGAGCTAAAAGATCCCCCGCCGGACTGAGGTGGAGGACGAAAGCGCCGTTGCACACCACCAGAATCACTCCGGAAAAGGCCACGAGGAAGCCGAACAGTGTGTTCCGGTGAAACTTCTCGTCAATGGCGAAGTGAGCCAGGATCGCTGTGAAGATAGGGGCGGCGGAGACAATAATACTGACATTGGCGGCGGTGGTGTGGAGCAGGGCGGTGTTTTCCGTCAAAAAATATAAAGAGCAGCCGGCGAGCCCCAGTGCGGCGAAGCGCATCTCCGATCTCCACGGAAGCTTCAACAGACGGGGCCGGATCATCCACAGCGCGATGTAGGCAAGGACAAACCGCATCAGCATGATGCGGGCGGGAGTATAAACGGTCAACAGCTGCTTGCTGGCGATGAACGTGGTTCCCCATACTACCACGGTGAACAGGGCGAAAAAGTATCCCAGAGAGGTCCGCTTTGGCAATTTCATAGGTATCCTCCTGCGCATGGCGCACACAATATAAGAACACGATACCACTTTAAATATGAAATCGCAAGGGACCATTTCCCAGGCGTTTTCTGCATCGCACAAACGCGCGAACCGCCGGGAAGCGAATCTCGCTTCCCGGCGGACGACGAATAGCTTAGCGCTGAGTAGAGTTCTGCTTCCTGTTTTCCTGATTCTGACGCTGACTGTCCTGCCGATTCGGCTGGTTCTGGCGCTGCTGGTTCGGCTGGTCCTGCTGGCGGTCATCGCGCTGATTGTTTTCACGGTTCTGGGCCATGCTGCACACCTCCCTTCGGTTCACTGAGTACGGTGAATAGTTTGCCGCACTTGGCAATCTTTTATTCGAAAGAAAGTAAAAGAAATTAAAAAAATATGGAACCGGTGGTTGACAAACGGGAGCGGGGCTGGTATAGTAACTAGGAAAAACAAAGAGAGCTGAATGCATCCGCTCCACCTCCCGCCAATTGGCAAAGAGGTCAACATCGTACTCAAGCTGCCTTTGGCGGTTTGTTGGCAGGCGCGTTTCCGATTTTGGAAGGTGCGCCCTGTCTGGGGAGTTACGCGGATGCCGGATTGGCACCCGCGTTTTTTGCAATTTTTGAATGGAGGTGCTTGGACTATTAGCAGTGTAGAGCATGAACTGAACGAGGCGATCCGGGACCGGGAGATCCGCTTGATCGGGGCAGAGAGCGAGCAGTTGGGCATCATGTCCTCGGCCGACGCGCAGAAGATCGCCGACGAACAGGGCCTGGACCTGGTGAAAATTTCGCCGCAGGCAAAGCCGCCCGTGTGCAAGCTGATGAACTATGGAAAGTTCCGGTTTGAACAGAGCAAGCGGGAAAAAGAAGCCCGGAAGAATCAGCATGTAGTGGAGATCAAGGAGATCCGCATGTCCCCCGGCATTGACATTGGGGATTTCAACACAAAGCTGAAAAATGCCCAGAAGTTCATTGCCGAAGGCAACCGCGTCAAGGTTTCGGTCCGTTTCCGCGGACGCGAGATGGCTCATACCGATATCGGTCGGGCCCTGTTAGACCGGTTTGCCGAGCAGTGCGCCGAGACCGCCGCATTGGACAAGACCGCCAAGCTGGAGGGCAGGATGATGTCTATCTTCCTCTCTCCTAAAATTGGTAAATAACAGGTTTTTCAAACACACGGAAGGAGATTTCAATTATGCCGAAGCTGAAGACTCACAGCGGTGCCAAGAAGAGATTCAATCTGAGCAAGAGCGGGAAGGTCAAACGCGCCCGCGCCTTCAAGAGCCACATCCTGACCAAGAAGGACACCAAGCGTACACGCCGCCTCCGCACCGGTACCTATGCGGATAAGACCAATGTGGACGCGATCCGCAAGATGATCCCCTACAAATAAGATACTGAACGGTTTAGAATAGGAGGCATTTTAATATGGCAAGAGTAAAAGGCGCGATGATGACGCGCAAGAGAAGAAATAAAATCATGAAGCTGGCCAAGGGCTATTGGGGCGACAAGTCCCGGCACTTCAGAATCGCAAACGAAGCGGTCATGAAGTCCCTGAGCTACGCTTATACCGGCCGCCGTCTGAAGAAGCGCGACTTCCGCCAGCTGTGGATCACCCGCATCTCCGCGGCCTGCAAGATCAACGGCATGAACTACTCCACGTTCATGCACGGTCTGAAGACCGCCGGTGTGACCATCAACCGCAAGATGCTGGCTGAGATGGCCGTCAACGACACTGCCGCATTTGCGCAGCTGGCCGAGATGGCAAAAAAGCCCGCATAAGAGCGGCGTTTATAAAACGTTAGGGCAGGTATCCAATCGGATACCTGCCCTTGTTGGCATCATGGTTTCGCTCCACCCCTTCGGTCAGTGGGCGGCAATCTGATCTCCTTCTGCTCCATCCGCCGGGGAAGGCTCCGGTTCCGTCCACTCCACCATGGTGGCGACCAGACGGTTGATGGGTGTTCCCAACTCGTGGAACTTAGCCTCGTAGTCCGTCATGACCCCCTTGGGACCGTCCGCGTGGAGGTTCCGGGTTACCTCGGAAAGAGTGAAGCCGAACTGCGGGATCTCCTCCACGGAAAACTCAAATAGGGGAGAGTTGTCCGTTTTGAAATGGATCTGCCCACCAGATATCAGGACCTTCCGGTACAGTTTGAGAAAATTTCCATGGGTCAGGCGGCGCTTAGCGTGCCGTTTAGTTGGCCAGGGATCGCAGAAGTTAATATAGATGCGGTCCACCTCGTGGGGCTGGAAAAAGGAGGGAAGCTGGTCGGCGTTGGCGTCCACGAAAAAGACATTGTCCAACCCATCGGCGCGGCATCGCTCCATGGCTACCACCATTGCGTCCGGGACGATCTCCACCGCGATAAATAGCACGTCCGGTTCGTCCTTAGCGGTTTCCGCCGTGAATCGTCCCTTGCCGCAGCCCAGCTCCACCCGCAGCTCCCGGGCACCGGGCTTCAGCGTCCGCCACCGGCCAGACATGGAATAGGGGTCGGAAACCAGCAGGGCGGCACACCGCTCCATCCGGGGGACCAGATTTTTTTTCTTTCGCATTCGCATAACGGATACATTCCTCCTATAATAAAAGCAAATTATGATAGCATGATTTCATCATGCTATCATAATTTTCAGCCATGCGCTGCCTCCAGCGGTGTGGCCTTAAACTCGGTGCTTCGGTACGGAGTGCCGAAGTGCACATATAGCGATATAACATTCATTATAGCACGTTTTTCTTCTTTGTAAATGTAAATGCGGAGCGAAAAAAATTTGCCCCGAGGTGCCAAATTTTTTAATATCTGTTAATAAATTCACATAAAAGCATAAATTTGTGCAATGAATTTGTAAGAAGTGTAAAAAAGCAAGAATTGTTAGATTTCTTCCACGATTGGACTTGATAATTGGAGTGAGAGAAACTATAATGGACATTGTGAGTATTTTAGCAAAGTCTGCTTTTCCAGATGGCATATACCTTTGACAAGTATTGAAGGAGGAAGACATGGCGTTTGTTGAATTGGAGCATAGGGGCGATATTGCAGTCCTGACCATCAACCGTCCCGAGGCGCTGAACGCGCTGAACGATGAGGTTATCTCTCAGTTGGACAAGGCGTTGGATTCTGTCGATCCAGCCGCCATCCGGTGCCTGATCGTCACCGGCTCGGGACAGAAGGCGTTTGTGGCTGGCGCAGATATTGCGCAGATGAGCGAATTGACCAAAGCGGAAGGCGAGGCCTTCGGCAAGCACGGAAATGATGTATTCCGCAAGTTGGAAACACTCCCCGTTCCCACCATTGCGGTGGTAAACGGCTTTGCCTTGGGCGGCGGCTGCGAACTGTCCATGAGCTGTGACATTCGCCTGTGTTCCGACACGGCGGTCTTCGGACAGCCTGAGGTGGGTCTTGGCATCACGCCGGGCTTTGGCGGTACACAGCGTATGGCTCGCCTGATCGGACCCGGCAAAGCAAAGGAACTGATCTATACCGCTCGCAATATCAAGGCCCCGGAGGCCCTGAGTATCGGGCTGGTGCAAGCCGTTTATCCCACCGACCAGCTGATGGCGGAGGCTGAGAAGATGGCATCGCGCATTGCTGGAAATGCCCCCATTGCGGTCCGCGCGTGTAAAAAGGCCGTCAACGACGGGCTGCAGGTGGATATGGATGCAGCCATGGTGGTAGAGGAGAAGCTGTTTGGCTCCTGTTTTGAGACCAAGGACCAGAAGAATGCAATGTCCGCTTTCATTGAAAAGCGGAAGCACGATCCGTTTGTAAATGGCTGAGTCGTCAGCGTTTATAAAATAAATCCCACGATATTATTTGAATTTAATAGGAGGATTCGTATGAAAGTTGCAATTTTTGGCGCCGGTACTATGGGCAGCGGTATTGCTCAGGTTTTTGCGGCCAAGGGTCACACCGCTCTGATGTATGCAAGTTCCGTCACTTCCGCCCAGAAGCACAAGGACAAGCTGGCTGCGTCCCTGCAGAAGCGCGTCGAGAAGGGCAAGATGACCCAGGAGGCGATGGACGCCCTGATGGCCAACGTGCTGGTGGATGAGAAATCTGCCGCTGCGGATGCCGATCTGATCATTGAGTGTGTCAAGGAAGACATGGCCACCAAGAAAGAACTGCTCAATGAGCTGGACGCCATGTGCAAGGAGAGCACCATCTTCGCTTCCAATACATCTTCTCTTTCCATCACCGAGATGGGCCACGGCCTGAAGCATCCCGTCATTGGTATGCACTTCTTCAATCCCGTTCCCAGCATGAAGCTGGTGGAGATCATCCGGGGCGCCAACACCACCCAGGAGACTTTCGACTTTGTCTACAATCTGTCCAAGGAGATCGGCAAGGATCCCATCGAGGTTGCCGAGGCTCCCGGCTTTGTGGTCAACAAGGTTCTCATCCCCATGATCAACGAGGCCATCGGCCTTGTTGAGACCGGCGTCGCCTCCGTGGGCGATATTGACAAGGCCATGATGCTTGGTGCAAACCATCCCATGGGCCCCTTGGCTCTGGGCGATTTCATCGGCCTGGATGTGTGTCTGGCGATCATGGAAACTCTGTTCAGCGAGACCGGCGATCCTAAATATCGTCCCGCGCTGCTTTTGCGCAAGATGGTTCGCGGTGGTCTGTTGGGTAAGAAGACCGGTAAGGGCTTCTACGATTATTCCAAGTAAATTCAATAGAAGGAGTAAAAGGTATGGATTTTCATCTGTCAAACGAGCAGTTGATGCTTC
>NZ_JBEUWZ010000008.1:0-19770 GCF_040505565.1 Oscillibacter sp.
ACGGTGAAGTTATAATCTTTCGACGTATCCGGTTCCGTGACGGGCAGCGCTGCCGCTTGTGCCTGCTGCTTGCCGGGTAGGTACACACAGTTTACGTAGTAGATGGAGCTGCACACCACACCGAAGGCCACCACTGTAGCAGCAACGCCTTTCCAGTGCCTTATCAAATTTCTTTTCATCTAAAAAAGCCTCCTGTCAGTTGGTTTTATTTTCCTCTAACGTATCACAATCCATGGGGTTTTGCAACCGCGCGGTCTCCGCTGCCGCCTGCTCTTTTTTCAGGCGGCGATATTCCCGCTGCTTGGCGTTGATCTCGTCTTTGTTAGCTGCCCGAATCTCTCGCTGTCTGGCGTTGATTTCATCCCGATGCTGCTCCCGATATGCCACCCATTTATCACGGTTATCCTGATAGTAAGCGGCTCGCTGTGTTTTAATTCTATCCTGGTTCTGCGCATAGTAAGCGGCTTGCTGTGCAGCGGCTTTCTCTTTGTGCGCTGCGTAGTAGGCAGCACGTCTGGCACGGATTTCTTCTTTGTTCGCTTCATACCAGGAAGCTTTATAAGCCTTCAGTCCTTCTTTATGCTCTTGGTAGTAGGAGGCTTTTTGGGCAGATAACTCTTTGCTTTGCGCTTCCCGATATTTGGCCTGCCTCTGCCGCACTTCTTCCTGGTGATCTGCGGCGTATACCTTCATTTTTTCCAGACATTCTTGTTGGTGAGCGGCATAATAGGCACTGCTCTTGGCTTTCTTTTCCTCGGCATGAGCTTCATAGTACAGCCGCTGCTTGGCACGGTAATCCTCTGAATGCTCCAGCCGATACCGGCGATCTCTGGCGTTAATTTCTTCTCGATGAGCTTCACGGTACTTTTTCTTATAGTCCTTTTGATAATCTTTTCGAATGCATCTGGTCGCTGATTTACGCGTTGGCTCTGGTTTCCGTTTTTCTTTCAGTTCTTGAAAAGCGGTCAAAGTAATTTCATCTAGGATACAATCTTCATAGGGGCAGTGCAGGCACTCTTCATTACAGACCGCGTTCATGCAAGTACCTCGTATGCCCGCACCCGCCGCAAGTCCAGCTCGTCTTTTTCGGATTCATCCTTCAGGCATTTTGAGTAGCATAGAGACCCGTCATGAACCCGTGGCCTGCTGGTATCGTAGCAATACATACAAGCGGGTATATCTACACCCTTCGCTCCATAGAGCTTCCGCCAATAGATGCATCCCGTACAGTCATTCATTCCCAGCCGCTGTGATACAGCCTGAATGAAATCCCGCTTATATTCACTTGCTTCTAATGCGGAAACATCTTTTAAAGCGTCGGAACCATATTCAGTATTCCAATAGATAGATCGGAGGATCTTCATCCGCCGTTGACCGTCTTCGTAGGCTTGGACGGTATGCCTGATAGCTGAATTAATCGCATGGTAGCGTCGCCGTTCTTCCGCTGGCAGCTCCACCGCGGCCGCGCTTGCCGTTGGGTCTTTTCCATGGCTGCTGCTTATGGAGTATTTCAGGCTCTGCATTTTCTCCGCCAGCGTCGGATAGCTTCGGATAATTTCTTCAATAATAGAATCATTGCTTCCCACGCCGTATCACTCCCTTCCTCTCTCATAAAACGTTTACAATTGAGACTTTTGCTTATTGCAAATATATGGTAATATCTTCAATAACTACGTGTTATGTATGCGTACCTGTATGGACTTTTCAAGGTGCAATTATGTAAGCGCGTGCCTCAGCCCATTTCTGAGCCTCGCATATAAGCTAAAAAAGCTTGCTTTGGGATTTTAACGCGCGTACCAACTACTATCACGGGAAACCCAAGAGCTTCTGGCCGCTGTCGTGCCTGAAGTCTAATCATTTGTGGACGCCAGCGGAGGATGGGCGCAACTTGATCAGGGGTAAGGGTTTTGGAAGAAACTACTTCAATATCGGTTAAAGTCATGTGTATTTCCCACCTCTCAGCGTGTCGCATAGCATGCGACATTTGGAGTAAAAAAATTTCGGTTGCTTCTGCAGGGGTGAGTTGAAGTATCTCTTTGAGCTGATTTGCCTCTTTGATACTGATGTTTTCACCGCCTGTACTAAGCCTTCGATACAATGTACTTCGGTTAATACCCATCATATCCGCAAGATTTTCAATTGTTAGTCCACACTCTACAATTTTCCCACAAAGCTTGTTAATGCTTACCATTAATCGTCATCTCCTAATGCTAGTTGTTGCACTACGTGCGACAACGCTATTATAATAGCAAGCTTTGCATTTGCCAACAATAATTCGCACATCACGCGACTTCTGTTTTCCAAACATATTTAAACGTTGCATTATTGCGAAGAGCGTGCTAGTATTATGAATGCTAAAAAGTGAGGTGGATATAAGCTATGACAACAGGTGACCGCATTAAGCAAAGAAGAAAAGAGTTAGGCTTGAGTGTAAGTGAATTAGCCCGAGCACTCGGAAAAAACAGGGCAACTATTTATCGATATGAGAGTAATGATATTGAGAATCTACCTGTAAATGTTCTTGAACCTTTGGCCAGAGCACTTGATACAACGCCTGCAAAACTTATGGGTTGGTATGATAGAGAGCCTCCATCCCAAAAAGATCTAGAGTTTCAGCATAATATTGTTCTTAATGCTTTTCTAGCCCTTTCGGAGGACATAATTGCTGATCCCAAGACAGGTTGTGTACTTGTAAAGGCCATATGTAAATCGAGTACAGCGTATGAAATCATTATAGAGATAATGCGAAATATCTGCCGTTTAAATTATACACAAGATATGTCAGGTTTATATGCATTGGCCAGCATTAGCCAGCACTTATATGTGTTACCCTCAGATGCGTGTCAGCAACTTAAGCAATACGCTGACTTCTTAGCTAAGACAGAGGAGGAAAAACATGTAGGGGGCCCGATCTAAAGATGACACATAAACGAGGAAATGGATCTGGCACCGCACGTAAGAGAGGTACTACTTGGACAGCAATCTGGACAATTGGATCAGTTCTGGAAGACGGCAAAGTGCGGCAGATCCGAAGAACAAAAGGCGGCTTTCGTACAAAGACGGAGGCATTGACCTTTGCTGCTCAACCAACAGCTGACAGTAACGGACAGGCTCCAAGTCTCTATTCATATTGGGAAACATGGAAGAATAATGAACTTCCGAAGTTAGGCAAATCAAAGCAAACCGCATATAAGATCGCAAAAGCAAAAATGGAAGCTATTATGTTTCGCCCAATTGATAAGTTAACAATTAAAGAGCTACAGGCAGAGGTGGACATAAAAGCTACAACATACTACACAGCTAAAGACTGTAAAACACTGCTTTCACACCTATACCGAATGGGCATGGCAGAAGAGTGGATTCACACCAATCTGGCGGATTTTATTAATCTGCCGCCACTTGATGAAAAAGAATTGCAGCCGTTCAGTGAAATTGAATTGCACAAGCTGTGGGATACCTACGGAAAAGGGGAGTACTTTGTAGGCTTCATTCTTTTGATGATTTATACTGGGATGATGCCGGGCGAACTATTTCAATTGAAGAAGGATATGATTAATTGGGACACATACGAGATTAAAGGTTGCGGTCTCAAGACCAAAAAGCGGAAGGAAACGCCAATCGTATTTTCCGAAGTTATTGCGCCGTTACTCCTGGACTTGTGTCAACAATCGCAAAGTCGGGTTGGAAATGTGCTATGCATGAACCGGGACAATTTTTATACCAAATACCACGACACATTGAAGCTTGCGGGAGTAAGAGATTTACCGCCCTATTCATGCCGACACACAACTGCAACCGCATTAGCTCTTGGGAATATTGCGCCTTCTGTTATTCAAGAGGTTATGCGGCATACTAAATTTAGTACAACTCAACGTTATATTCATCCGGATATGGCTTCTGCACATTTTGCAATCAATAGTCTGGATAAAGGAAAAGTGATAAAATAGAAAAAATTCCAAGGAGTAAATGCTCCTTGGAATTTTTTGTACACTACCGATGTACACTACCATGTACACTACACAGCGGAATTTTTTGTTTCTTGGTGGAATTTTACGGAACTAATAAAGATTGCATGCATGTCAGAACAAATAGAATTAGCATATAAAAAGTACCTATAAATCGCAATGCAATTTATAGGTACTTTTTGGCGGAGAAGGAGGGATTTGAACCCTCGCTGCGTTTAACCGCACTACTCCCTTAGCAGGGGAGCCCCTTCGGCCACTTGGGTACTTCTCCATCTGTCAAGTTGTATTCTCCGGGAAAGCAAAGAAAAAATGTGGCGGAGAGAGTGGGATTCGAACCCACGGACACTTTCGCGTCGCCGGTTTTCAAGACCGGTTCCTTCAACCGCTCGGACATCTCTCCATCGGGAAAAGAGGAAACCTCCCCGGAAGACCTGAGTATCATAGCACAACCGGGAGAAGTTTGTCAACAGGATTCTGCAGTAAGTCCGGTTTTTAGCTGATGTGCCAGGTTGCCGTCCTTTACATACAGAGACCCGGACAAGACGCGGAGCACAGATGGCTATTAATGCCACTGCTGCTGAAGCAAGAAAGGAAGTTGCATAGGTCTATTGAACAGAGAACGTTATTGACAGAGAGCACCTCGCGCGGGACATCCCCGGAGCACAATGGTTAAAAAGAAAATTGGCTGAATAAACAAAAAACACAAAAGAAGGTCGTTGAATACGACGAATTTTTTCCGAAATGTCAAAAGTCTGTTGACAAACCGGTTTCATAAAACTAAAATTAGGCGAAGTCAAAGAGCGATAAGGAGCGATATGATGCCGGAAAAGGGAGATCAGCAAGCAAAGCGCGTGACCATCGATCAGGTGGCAGCGCAGGCCGGCGTTTCCAAGACGACAGTCTCTCGATATCTGAATCAAAGATACGATGCCCTCTCTGAGGACACGCGGCAGCGCATCCATCAAGTGATCGAGGAACTGAATTACCGTCCCAACCGCATAGCCCAAAGCCTGAAGGCCCGAAACAGCCGGATGCTGGGGTGTTTGGTCAGTGATATCTCCAGCCCCTTCTCCTCTATAATTGTCAAGGGCATCAACAGCGTATGTACCCAGGCAGGCTACCAGCTTTTACTGGTGGACAGCGAGGACGACCCGGAGCGGGAACGCACCGGTATTCAGGATCTGCTGGAGAATCAGGTGGATGGTCTGATCGTCAATACCACAGGGCAGAACGATGAGTATCTGCTCTCCTTGCACCAGCGGGGTACTCCTCTTGTACTGGCGGACCGCTGCTTGTCGGCACCGGGAATGATCGATACCGTGGCTACGGAAAATTATCATGTCACTTATCAGTGTATCACTTATTTACGGGGTCTGGGATATGAGCAAGTGGCGTTTTTCACCCAGGGAAATCGCTATGTGGCGCCCCGAATTCTTCGCTTTCAGGCATACAGCGATGCCATGCGGGAGAATTTCCATCTTGCGGGCGAGGAATACATGTATCAGTTCGATCTGGAGGACACCAGGGACTGTGTGGAAAAACTGCGGGCCTTTCGGGAGAGATTCCCCGGCCAGCGTCTGGCGGTATTCGCCGTCAACGGGGTGACCATGCTTCACATGCTGCAGGGTATTCAACACGCTGGTATCCACATCGGAAAGGACTTTGGAGTCTGTGGATTCGACGATTGGGGCTGGGCGGACCTGATTCCGCCTGGGATTACCACCATCACTCAGGATTCTTGGGAGGTGGGACGCCGGGCTGCGGAGCTCTTGCTCAAACGCATTCACGGGACGGGCCCGATGGGGCCGGTCTATGATGAGCTGCCCAATCGGCTGATGATTCGCGGTTCCACTGTCTCCGGATGAAACTTTCCGCCGAAAGGGCGGGATGTTTCCTTGGGCAAAAATGAAATCGATTTCATTAAACGGTTTCAAAGAAGCTTTAAGGAAAGCTTTATGCTTAAAAGCCTGCGGGCTGCGGGAAATCGATCAGATTGTTACCGGCAGGGGCCGGAGCAATATAAAACAGGTGAGATCCAAATTTTAAGGAGGAAAAGAGTATGTTCAGCAGAAAATCCGCTCTTGCAACATTATTGGCGGGCGCTATGGCGCTCTCCCTCGCCGCGTGCGGCAGCAATGCCGCCAGCAGTGCAGCCGCTTCCAGCGGTGCGGCGTCCGGCAGTGCCGCCGCGTCTTCTTCCGGCGCCGCGTCTACTGGTAGCGCGAAGGTGGGCCAGACCGTCCTCAAATGCTCCTTCAACCAGTCCATCGACAACCCCGAGGCAAAGACCGTGGTGGAGTTGAGCGACAAACTGTATGACGCCACGGAGGGCCGCTATTCCATCGAAGTCTATCCCAATGAGCAGCTGGGCGCGCAGAAGGAGTCTTTAGAGTTGGTTGAAAGTGGCGCCGTGGAAATGGCCATCGTCGCAAACTCTATGGTAGAGAATGTGAACCCCGACTTTGCCATCATCGGCTGCCCCTATGTGTACGACAGTGTGGAGCATCAGCAGAAGGTATTCCAGTCCGGCGCTCTGGACGATCTGTATGCCACTACGGAGGCTTCTGGCTTTTCCGTGTTGGCTGCTTACAGCCTCGGGCCCCGTTGCGTTTACGCCAAGAAGCCCGTCACCTCTCCCACAGATCTGGCCGGTATGAAGATCCGCGTCATGCAGTCCGACACCATGGTTCAGATGATGAACAAGATGGGCGGCGTCGGCACTCCCATGGGCCAGGGCGATGTGTATTCCGCCATTCAGGCCGGTACGCTGGACGGCGCTGAGAACAATATCATTACTTATACGGATCTGAAGCAGTATGAGGTTGCTCCTTACTTCTCTGAGACCAACCACCTGATGATCCCCGACGAGCTGATTATCAACACCAACCTGCTCAAGGGCATGAGCCAGGACGATCAGAAGGCGCTGAAGCAAGTGGCTAACGAGTCCGTGAACACGATGTTCACTTTGGCTGCGCAGCTGCGCGATGAGTACTATACCAAATGCCAGAACGAGCTGGGCGTCACCATCACCAAGGTGGACATCGCTCCTTTCCAGGACAACCTGAAGGACTTCATTCAGGAGGTTGCCAACCGCTCTGACATGACCAAGACCATCTATGCCGCCATTCAGGCGCAGCGGTAATTTTCTGCAATTCGTGTAAAATTAGGAGGCCCGCAGGTTCTGCGGGCCTCCCCTGCTAAAGGGACCGGAGCTTTATTTCCATTTATGGGGATCGCATTCACAATCCTGTCCATTATGAAAGAGAGGGAACCTTTCTTATGCAAATGCTTACGACCGTCAAGCGCGGCGTCGATAAGGTCATGGAGTGGTGCTGCATCATCATTCTGGGCGTTATGACCGTCCTAGTGACCTATCAGGTCATTACCCGTTACTGTTTCAATAAGCCCAGCGCCATTTCCGAGACCCTGTCCCAGTACCTGTTTGTGTGGATGATCATGTTCGGCAGCGCCTACGTTTTCGGCCTGCGGGAGCATCTGGACATCACCGTGCTCAAGGATCGCATGAGCCCGTCGGTGCGGCTGGCGGTGGAGATTTTGACGAATCTCACGCTGCTGGTTTTCGCTGGGGCCGTCATGATTCTGGGCGGGCTGCGGGGCGCCATGAACCAGATGGGCACCGTGGATGCCGCGCTTCAGATCCCCGTGGGTGTGATTTATATTGCTGTGCCATTCTGCGGTGTTATCACCCTGTTTTACGCTGTCTATAATTGCTTCGTTGCAGTTCAGGAATACAAAAATCATTCGACTCGGACCAGCGATGGTACCGCGGGCACTATGTAAGGAGGCGGAGAGATTATGAACCAAGCTGCATTGGCCGGCCTTATCATGGTGGTCGGCATCGTGATCACACTGGCGCTGGGCTTTCCCATCGGTCTGAGCATCGGCGCAAGCTCCGCCGCTGCCATTTTGGTCATTCTGCCTTTCAACCAGGCGATGATTACCGCGGCGCAGCGCTTTTTTACCGGCGCGAATTCTTTCTCTCTATTGGCGATTCCTTTCTTTGTGCTGGCAGGAAACATTATGAACAACGGCGGTATCGCCAAGCGGCTCATCGGTTGTGCACGGTTGGTGGCCCATCGGTTGCCCGGCGATCTTGCCGAGACCAACATCGTCGCCAACATGCTCTTCGGCGCTATCTCCGGTTCCGGCGTGGCTGCCGCCTCCGCCATGGGCAGCATTCTGCGCCCCATGGAGGAAGAAGAGGGCTATGCCAGCGAGTTTTCCGCAGCGGTCAACATCGCCTCCGGCCCCACCGGCATGATGATTCCCCCCAGCAACATCATGATCGTCTATTCCACCGTAGCAGGCTCCGTATCCATCGCCGCGCTGTTTATGGCCGGCTATATCCCCGGTATTCTGTGGGGCATCGGCTGCATGATCCTGACGGCGTTTATGGCGAAGAAGCGGGGCTATGTCAGCAAGGAGCATTACTCCCTCTCCGCGGCGCTGAAGGTGCTGTGGCAGGGAATCCCCAGCCTGCTGCTGATTGTCGTTGTCATCGGCGGCATCCTCAGGGGCATCTTCACCGCCACCGAGGGTTCTGCCATTGCCGTGGTATACTCCCTGATTCTGGGTGTGCTTTACCGCAACATAAAATTGAGCGACCTGCCCAAGATTCTTCTCAGCTCCGTGAAAACCACCGCCGTGGTGGAATTCCTGGTGTGCGTGTCCTCCATTATGAGCTGGGTCATGTCCTTCGCCAAGATCCCCCAGATGATTGCCAACGGCATGATGGGTCTGAGCCACAATCCCATCGTCATTCTGCTGATCATGAACCTGATTTTACTTATTGTGGGCACGTTTATGGACCCCACTCCTGCCGTGCTGATCTTTACACCGATTTTCCTGCCCATCGTTCAGGGCTTCGGCATGACCACGGTCCACTTCGGACTGATGATGGTCATGAACCTCTGCGTCGGCACCATCACCCCGCCGGTGGGCGCGATCCTGTTCGCCGGGTGCAAGATTGGCAATGTCAAGATCGAACAGGTCATCCGAATGCTCCTGCCCTTCTTCGCCGTTGTGATTGTGGCGCTGCTGTTTGTCACGTTTATTCCCGCGCTGTCCATGGCGCTGCCTACCGCGCTGGGTCTGACCGCCGCACCGGCCAGCATGCTCTTTGTGGGCGGTTGATTTAAAATAAGGAGCTTAAATCAATGAACGAACATCCAAAGATTGTTATCTGCGATTGCGACCACAAAAACGTAGATGTGGAAGCAGGCGTATTTGCCGCCGCGGGAATGGACTTCAAGTGGCTCCACTGCCTGACGCAGGAGGAGGTCGTCGCCCAGTGCCAGGATGCGGTGTGCTTTTTAAACCAGTATGCAAAGATGGACGAGACCGTTTTCAAGGCCATTCCCACACTGAAGTTCATCGTGCGGTACGGCGTGGGTGTGGATAACGTGAACCTGGCCGACGCCACGAGGTATGGTGTGCAGGTGTGCAACGTGCCGGACTACGGCATGAACGAGGTGGCCGATCAGGCCATGGCGCTGCTGCTGAACGTGGTGCGCAAGACCTGGCTGCTGGGGAGCCGCGTGCAGGCCGGAGCGTGGGATTACGCCGAGGCTATTCCCGTCCGGCGGCTGTCTACCCTGACGGTGGGCATCGTGGGTACCGGCCGCATTGGTTCCGAGTTTGCCAAGCGGCTGCGCCCCTTCGGCTGCAAGATTATTGCCTTTGACACCGGTTACTCGCAGCCCAGCCGCCACTTCCCTGAGGAGATCGAATACTGCGGCTCTCTGGAAGAGCTGCTGAGCCGGTCCGACGTGGTGTCTCTCCACTGCTCACTGAACGAGGACAACCAGCGCATGATGAATGAGGAGACTTTTGCCCAGATGAAGGACGGCTCCTATTTCATTAATGTCTCTCGGGGCGGACTGGTGGACGAGGCGGCGCTGGACGCGGCCCTGACCTCCGGCAAGCTGGCCGGCGCCGGTATCGACGTCGTGACGAAGGAGCCGCTGGACCGGACGAGTCCGCTGCTTTGCCATCCCAATCTGATGATCACGCCCCACATGGCCTGGTATTCTGAGGAGGCCGCGTTGGAGCTGAAGCGAAAATGCGCCGAGGAGGCTGTCCGTTTCCTGAACGGCGAACCGGCGCGCTATCCCGTCAATACCCTTTAAAATTGGCTTTTCTGGAGGCACTCAATGAGAGCTATCGTGTATGAAGGCGCGAATCAAATCGCGGTAAAAGACGTTCCCGTACCCCAGCCCAAAGAGGGCTGGGCATTGGTAAAGGTGTCCCATGCGGGCATCTGCGGAACGGACGTAAATATCTATTCCGGTTTTCATCCCCGGGCCACCGCGCCCCTGGTCATGGGCCACGAGTTTTCCGGTACGCTGGAGAGCGGCGGGGTTCCCGGCATGGAAAAGGGAAAGCGCGTAACGGTGTATCCGCTTCTCTCCTGCGGCCATTGCACCCCCTGCCGGGAGGGGAACGGCCACGTTTGCAACACGCTGAAGTTGCTGGGCATCGACTGCGACGGCGGTTTTGGCGAATATGTGCAGGTTCCTGTGGAAAGCATTATTCCGCTGGAAGATCGGGTGTCCTTTGAAATGGGCGCCTTGGTCGAGCCGGTGGCCGTATGTGTCCACGCACTGCGGGAGCGGGGCTTTACCCCCGGCGACAACGCGCTGGTGATTGGCTGCGGGGCCATCGGACTTTGCACCGCACTGACGCTGCGGGTGTTCGGCGCTTCCTCCGTTTTGATGTTTGAAAACGACCCCTTCCGCGCGGATCTGGCCCGGAGCATGGGCTTCGAGGTGGTCAGCACCGAGGGAATGGACGTGGAGGAATACTGCAGGTCCCGCACCGGCGGGGATGGGTTCGACTGGGTGATGGACTGCGCGGGCGTGCAGCCGGTGGCTAATATGCTGCTGGATGCGGTGAAGGTACGCGGACATATCCTGATTATTGCCTCCTATCCCAAGCCCGCCAGTATGCCCTTCATCAAGGGCATGTTCAAGGAAATCACCATTGAATTTACCCGCGTCTACAGGCGGAAGGATTTCGCCGTGGCGGCCCAGATCGTGGCCGCGGACCCGAACTTTGAAAAAGTCGTCACCCACGTTCTGCCCGTTGAAGATGCACAAAAGGGTTTCGATCTGGCCATGACCAAGGGCTCCAACGCCATCAAAGTCATGTTCAGCTTTGACTGAGGGGGATGGAACGATGACTTCTCTTTTCGATTTGACCGGCAAGAGGGCGCTTGTCACCGGCGGCGGACGGGGTCTGGGTCTGGGCATGGCCACGGGCCTTGCCGAGGCCGGGGCCAAAGTTGTCATCATCGGCTCCAGCGCCGCGGCGGAGAAAAGCGCGCAGGCTCTGCGGGAAAAGGGACTGGACGTGACCGGTCTGCGGGGTGACCTCTCCGACCGGGAAGGGCTTCCCGCCCTGTTTGACCGGGCGGTGGAGCTGCTTGGCGGCGGGATCGATATCCTGCTGAACAATGCGGGCGTCCAGCGCCGGAATCATTGCGAGGATTTCACGCTGGAGGACTGGGATGCGGTTTTGAACGTGAATCTCACCACCGTGTTCGTCCTGTGCCAGCTGGCGGGACGGAAGATGCTGGCGCAGGGCGGAGGCAAGATCATCAACATGGCCTCCATGCTCAGCTTTTTCGGCGGCTTCACCGTCCCGGCCTATGCGGCCAGCAAGGGCGCTGTGGCTCAGCTGACCAAGGCGCTCAGCAATGAATGGGCGGGACAAAACATTCAGGTCAACGCCATCGCCCCCGGCTACATGGATACGGAGATGAACACTGCGCTTGTGAACGACGCGGGCCGCAATGCGGAGATTCTGGGCCGTATTCCCGCCCACCGGTGGGGGACGCCTGAGGACATGAAGGGCTTGGCTGTCTTTTTGTCCAGTCCTGCTTCCAATTATATCACCGGCGCCGTTATCCCTGTGGACGGCGGGTATCTTGCGAAATAAGGAAGGGCTGTCAATATGGACGTAAAGGAATTGGGTTTTGAACTGGCTCATGTGGGTATTAATCAGAAAGACGCCGCCGAGGCCAAAGCAACTGCGGAGCTGCTGTGCGACCTTTTCGGCTTCTCCCTCCGGGAAACGGAAGGCTCCTTCTTTACCGACGACTATTTTGAGGTGATGAAGAAGGAATATCTGGGCCGGTTGGGCCATGTGGCAATTCGCACCAGCGACACGGAGAAGGCCATGGCCTATCTGAAAACCAAGGGCATCGATTTTGATGAGAGCACCGCGGGTCGCGGCCCCAACGGCAAGATCCGCGTGATCTACTTCGCAAAGGACATCGCGGGTTTCCGCTTTCATTTGACGCAGAAAGCGTAAGGAGGATATTATGGATATTCGTTATTCCGCCAACCAGCGGGACGTGAAGCGCTATACCACCGAGGAACTGAGGGATGAGTTCCTCATCGAAAACCTCTATCAGCCCGATCAGGTCTGTGCTGTCTACTCCCATGTGGACCGGATGGTCGTGCTGGGAATCCTGCCGGTGAACAAGACGGTCCCCATCGATCAGGGAATCGACGTGTGGGCCAATTTCGGCACTCACTATTTTCTGGAGCGCCGGGAGGCCGGCGTATTTAATCTGGGCGGCCCCGGCGTCATCGAGGCCGACGGTGTAAGCTATGAGCTGGGCTTTGAAGATTGCCTGTATATTACCAAGGAGACCAAATCCGTCAGCTTTGCCAGCAAGGATTCCGGAAACCCTGCCCGGTTCTATCTGGTCTCCGCCCCCGCCCACAAGGTCTGCAAGACCACCTTCATCTCCATGAAGGACGCCAACAAGCGCCCCTGCGGAGCGGTGGAGACTTCCAACAAGCGGGTGATCAACCAGTTCATCCATCCCGACGTTCTGGAAACCTGCCAGCTGTCCATGGGGCTGACCCAGCTGGAGCCGGGTTCCGTCTGGAATTCCATGCCCGCTCATACCCACGAGCGCCGGATGGAGATCTACACCTATTTTAATATTCCCGAGGGCAACGTGGTGTTTCATATGATGGGCCGGCCTCAGGAGACCCGCCATCTGGTCATGCATAATTTTGACGCGGTGATCTCTCCATCCTGGTCGCTGCACTGCGGCTGCGGCACCAGCAACTATACGTTTATCTGGGCCATGGGCGGCGAGAATCAGGCCTTTGACGACATGGACAACATCGATGTCCCGGATATGCGCTGAGAGAGAAGGATACAATGACTATGGATAAACTGTTCCGTCTGGACGGCAAAGTGGCGCTGGTCACCGGCGCCACTCACGGCATCGGCTTTGCCATCGCCCAGGCACTGGCTCAGGCAGGAGCGAAGATCGCCTTCAACGGTCATAGCCCGGAACGCCTGAAGGAGGCGGAGGCCGCCTATCGCGCCGAGGGAATTGAGGCCAAAGGCTATCTCTGCGACGTGACGGACGAGGACGCCGTTGTGAACATGGTGGCGGAGATCGCCAAGGACCTGGGCTCTGTGGACATTCTGGTAAACAACGCCGGGATCATCAAGCGCGTCCCCATGACGGAGATGAGCGCAGCCGAATTCCGTCAGGTGGTGGATATCGATCTGAACGCTCCGTTTATCGTCTCCAAGGCCGTGCTGCCCGGCATGATGAAAAAGGGTCACGGAAAAATCATCAATATCTGCTCCATGATGAGCGAACTGGGCCGGGAGACGGTTTCCGCCTACGCCGCCGCCAAGGGCGGACTGAAGATGCTGACCCGGAACATCTGCTCCGAGTTTGGCGGAGCCAACATTCAGTGCAACGGCATCGGCCCCGGCTATATTGCCACGTCCCAAACCGCCCCCCTGCGGGAGCGGCAGGCGGACGGCAGCCGACACCCCTTCGATCAGTTCATAGTCTCCAAGACCCCTGCGGGCCGCTGGGGAGCGGTGGAGGACCTGATGGGTCCGGCGGTGTTTCTGGCATCCGACGCATCCAATTTTGTCAACGGCCATGTGCTGTATGTGGATGGCGGGATTCTGGCCTATATCGGCAAACAGCCCTGAGGGAGAGTTGAATGGAAAAGAGAATTTTAACCGCCGGAGAGCCCATGGGCCTGTTTATTGCCCAAGAGGAAGCGCGGCTTGAAAATGTGCGCCATTTCAGCACCTCTGTTGCGGGCGCCGAGTTTAATGTGGCGGTGGGCCTGACCCGACTGGGACATCGGGTGGGCTATCTCAGCAAGGTGGGAGACGATCCCTTTGGCCGCCAGATTGTCAACTGCATGAACGAAAACGGCATTGATACGTCCCTGACAAAAATTGACCCCAATAACCGTACCGGTTTTATGCTCAAGAGCAAGACCAGTCAGGGTGATCCGGATATTTACTATTACCGCAAGGCCTCCGCCGCTTCTACCCTCTGCCCGGAAGACCTGCGGGAGGTAGATGTGGCTGCGTGGGACGCGCTGCATCTCACCGGAATTCTCCCCGCCGTGTCCGACACGGCGCGTGCCGCCGTGTTCAAGCTGATGCGGGCGGCAAAGGAGGCGGGGGTCCCGACCTTTTTTGATCCCAACCTCCGGCCCCAGCTTTGGCCTAGTCAGAAATTGATGGTGAAAACCATCAATGAGCTGGCCGCCATAGCGGACTATGTGCTCCCCGGAGAGAACGAGGGAAAAACGCTCTGCGGCAGTGCCGACCCCGAGATGATCGGGAAATTTTATCTGGACCTCGGTTCCGGCGTGGTAATCGTGAAGACCGGCGCCAGCGGCGCGGAGACCTATACGAAAACAGGGCGCTTCCACACGGACGCTTATCCTCCGGACAAGATCGTGGATACCGTGGGCGCGGGGGACGGCTTTGCCGCCGGCGTCATCAGCGGCGTGATGGAGGGGCTGCCGCTTGCCCAGGCTGTCCAGCGCGGCAGCGCTATCGGCACCATCCAAATCATGCACGTCAGCGACAACGAGGGCCTGCCCTCCCGGGAGGAACTGAAGCGCTTTATGGATACCCATCGGCAGGGAGGAGAGAACGCATGACCGCAGAAGAGATTCTTTTTCAGGTGGGCATAGTGCCCGTCATCAAGATGGATGACGCGGCGCATGCCGTTCCTTTGGCAAAAGCATTGGCAAGGGGCGGTCTTCCCGCTGCAGAGATCACGTTTCGCAGCGCCGCAGCCGCGGACTCCATCCGGGCTATTGCAAAAAACTGCCCAGAGCTGTTTGTCTGTGCGGGCACGGTGTTGACACCGCAGCAGGCGCGGGAGGCTGTGGACGCTGGCGCCAAGGCTGTGATCAGCCCCGGCACAAATTTGGAGACTGTGCGCTGGTGTGTGCAAAACGGTGTTCCGGTAATTCCCGGCTGCGCCACCCCGTCCGAGGTGGAGAGCAACATGCGGGAGGGCCTGAAGCTGGTGAAGCTGTTTCCGGCAGAGGTGGTGGGCGGCGTCGGTATGTTGAAGGCGCTGGCGGGACCCTATGCCGCCATGAAATTCATGCCCACCGGCGGTGTCAAGCCCGGCAATGTGCAGGACTATCTGCGCCTTGCCAACGTGACGGCTTGCGGCGGTACGTGGATTGTCCCGGGCGAACTGCTGTCCGCTGAAAGGTTCGACGAGATCGAGCGTCTGGCGCGGGAGGCTGCGTCCCTGCGGGATCAGGTGCGCTGAGAGAAAGGCGGGAGGTCACCATGGAAGAACGGGAGAACAGCGGGATTGTGTATCGGCAGATTCTGCCGCTGTTCGAGTCCGACTGGCTGAAGAAATGCGCATTCGGCGACGATTTCCGCAATGAGTGGAAGCGCGTGCTGCGCAATGCCGCCCGGAATGACCGGCCCTATCCGCCGGAGGCTTCGGAGGCGGTCTTTCCCGTGCACCACGTCTTTGAGGGTGTTACTTTCACATTCCATTTTGATCAAAAACGGCTGTTCGGCTGGTACTGCGAGGATTGCAGGCTGAAAGAGCGGCGGGTATTTCAACCCCGGGAGCTGACTCGCAGCGGCGCTGACGGCACAGTTGGAATTGGACCGTCCAAACTGCATTGGGATTCCGACGCGTCGGAGCTGGAAGTACCGGAGAAGGGCAGCGAGATCATCGTCTGCTCTCTGCCCGGCTTCCCGCCGCCGCTGCAGGTGGTCTATGGAAACCGCCGGGTCGAAGGCGGGTTTCATGGATTTTTGAAGCCCAATAGGCTGAACGTCTTGCTGATTCAGGCGGAATTTACGCCCGCTTTTTTGGGTAGTGCCTTTGAGGTATGTCTGTACCTTTTCTGGATGGATTGCTGCATCCTGATCGAGAACCAGCCCAAGCTGAAGCCAGATCGTTTGCGGCCGTTGCTGCATATTTTTCGCCGGCCCTCCATGCTGACACTGAAAGAATTGCTCTGAACTGCAGCTTGACGGGAGAGGGGGTTGCCTGCTTTCTCACAAGCCGTGTGCTTTTTATGAGACAAAACGGTAAAAAATAAATCGTCAAAAAAGTCAATAAAATTTGAAAAAGTACTTGCAAGTTCATAAATGGTATGGTATTATAAACAAGCTGATTTGCAGCAAAGAATATCCGGGTGTAGCGCAGTTGGTAGCGCACTTGACTGGGGGTCAAGGGGTCGTGAGTTCAAGTCTCGCCACTCGGACCATGCGGAGTGTCCTTATAGGATCTGAGGATTCTATGAAGGACACTCCGCTTTTTTATGCTCAAAATTGAATCAAGCGGTTTGTGCCGGGGCGTAGTTGACAGCTACGCCCTTTCTTGTTTCCATGAGGATGTCGGCCTCGGGGATTTTCCGGCGATCCGGCACGTCAAACGCTCCGATGCAGTTATAGAAAATTGTGACCCGCTGTGTAGCAACGCCGTCCTCGTCCTTCTCGGCATGATACACTTCAATGTGATCGATCAGTTCTGTCACCATGCGTTTTGTGACCTTGACGGCGTTGGTGTACCGCCGGACACTTTCAAGAAACTGGTCAACATCCATGCGCTTGCCCTCGGCCTTTTTCAGTTCCAGTTTTAGCGCCTTGACCTTTGCGGCGTTTTCGCCCTGCTCCTGCTCATACCGTTTGGACATTTTGGAAAATCGGGCATCGTCAATCTTGCCGGACACGTTATCCTCATACAGCCGTTCAAAGAGCATATCCAGTTCCTTGTCCCGCGTCAGCAGCCCGTCCAACTCCCGCTGTTTCCGCGCCCGGTCGTTTTCAGCGACTTTTGCGGAACGCCCCATCATGGCCTTGATGAAATCGCCCTCGTACTCATTGGCGAAGCAGGCCAGACGGTTGACCTCGTACAGCACCACCTGCTCCAAGAAGTCCAGCCGGATATAATGAGTAGCGGAGCATTTGCAAAGCCCGGAATTGTGGTTCTGGCAACTGAAAAACTTGATGTCGTGATTACCCTGATTGAAATGGAAGTTTAGGTTGCCTCCACACTCGGGGCATTTCAGCAGGCCGGAGAACACGCTGGGTTCCTGCGAGACGGACGGCTTTTTGCGTCGTGTGCCGCTTTTCAGTGCCTGCACCTTTTCCCATGTGGGGCGGTCGATGATGGCCTCATGGACATTGAGGAAGATTGCCCGGTTTTCCTCCGGGTTTTCGATGCGGCGTTTCATTTTGTAGGACTTGGAGTAACTTTTGAAGTTGATAACGTCGCCGCAATATTCCTGCAAGCCGAGAATTTTCTTGACGGTGGTGTGGCCCCACTTGGTAGGCTCCAGCGTACTTTTTGAGCCGCTGCGGTTTGTTCCCTTGCTGCGCCAGTAGTAGGTGGGATTATAAATCCCGTCCTGCTCCAGCGCCGTTGCCGTCTCCGCAAGGCCGTAACCCTCCAGCGCCATGCGATAGATGCGCCGCACCACAGCGGCGGCCTCCGGGTCTACTATCCAAAACCGGGGATCGTCCGGGTTTTTGAGATACCCATAGGGTGGCTGCGAGAGTGGAACGCCGGAGTTGCCTTTCATCTTGTTGACGATCCGGCGCTTCTTTGAAATGTCTTTGGCGTACCACTCGTTCATGATGTTGCGAAACGGGGTAAACTCGTTGTCGCCTTCCTCGCTGTCCACGCCGTCCGAGACGGCAATCAGTCGAACCTCATGCTGTGGGAAAAATTCCTAAGTCTGTCAAGTAAACTGTGCTAATGCCTACTGGAGGAAGGACTTAACCCTGTCGGGGAAATAGACGCTGAGCTGCAGGAGTATCTGTCCCCAGTTGTGGATACGGCCTGTCCAGCGGAGCATGACGTCCTGTGTGACGAGGTAGAGCATTTTAAGAAGGGACTCGTCGTTGGAGAAAACGGCTTTGCCTTTAGTCACCTTTCGCAGCTGCCGGTTGTAGCTTTCAATCATGTTGGTCGTATAAATCAGCTTGCGGATTTCCGGCGGATACTTAAAGAACGTGGCGATTTCGCCCCAGTTCCTGCGCCAGGACTGTACAACCAGCGGGTACCTGGCGCCCCAGATTTTCTCGAAATCCTCCATGGCTGACAACGCCGCGTCCTCTGTAGGAGCCGTATAGATCGGCTTCAGATCTGCCAGGAGCTTTTTAGTGTCTTTGTAGGATACGTAGCGGACGGAATTGCGGATTTGATGAACTACGCATTTCTGTATCTCCGTGTCCGGAAAACAGGCGGTAATAGCCTCCGAGAAACCTGTCAGGTTGTCCACGCAGCAGATGAGGATGTCCTCAACGCCCCGGTTTTTCAGCTCGTTGAGCACCGTCAGCCAGAATTTGGATGTCTCGTGTTCGTCGATCCACATGCCCAAAACGTCCTTGTTTCCGTCAAAATCTATCCCAATTACCATATAAACGGCCTTGTTGACGATATGGCCTTCCTGTTTGACCTTGTAATGGATCGCGTCAAAAAAAACCACGGCGTAAGCCCTCTGCAGAGGCCGTGACTGCCAGTCCCGTATAAGCGGCATGATCCTGTTCGTGACGTTGGATATCAGCGTCGGCGATACGTCGATGCCGTAGAGCTGGTTTAGATGGGCCTGAATGTCCCGCACCGAGACGCCTTTGGCGTACAGCGCAAGAATCTGCTCCTCGATACCCGTAACGTCCTTTTGGCGCTTCTTCACCACGGCAGGTTCGAATTCGCCCTCCCGGTCTCGCGGGACTTCCAACTCCAGCTCCCCGTATTCAGAGCGGACCGTTTTCTTCGTATGGCCGTTGCGCCGGTTGCCGCCGCCTTCCGGGCTGCTGCCGTTTTTCGGGTAGCCCAGCTCTGTGTCAAGTTCTGCTTCGAGCATCTCCTGCAGCGTGTCGGCAAACATCTCCTTGAGCATGTCCTGCACGTCCGCCGCCGTCACCAGAGTCTTTTCTTTTATGAGCTCCCTGAGTTGTTCCTTGCTTAATAATCCCATCTTCTATCACCTTTCCTTAGTTTATTACATTTCCTACGGAAAGGCAAAAGCACACTTTAGTTTACACTACCGGAAGCGGTATTCTTACACACACGATTACGAACAAAAGACTCGCACAGGCTGGATACTACAGCATCCTTGGCCGGTACGAGTCTGTGCACTTATGCGGTTGAACCGCCGTGTACCGAACGGTACGCACGGTGGTGTGAGAGGTCGATCACTCAATTAATGGGTGACCTCCTACTCGATTTTGGTTATTTTGCGGCTTTATTTTCCCAGCAGATTGTACAGCACCTGCGCCATCTGGGCGCGGGTTGTCGTTGCGGTTGGCCGCAGATTGCCGTTGCTGCCACTCACTGCGCCGGATTTTACCAGACCTTCCATTGCTTCCTGCGCGTAAGAAGAAATGTTTGCGCTATCTGTAAAGTCGGAGAGCGTCTTGCCGGAATCGCCCTCGGGCAGTTGGTCAATTGCCTTCAGCGCGTTGTACAGCAGGGTGAACATCTGCTGACGGGAGA
>NZ_JBEUWZ010000009.1:0-192764 GCF_040505565.1 Oscillibacter sp.
GCGACATCTGGCCGGATCAGATGCGAACCTTGGCCGGATGCCGGAGAATACGCATTAGACAGTGCCAGACAGGGAAGCGGCGTTCTACGGAATAATATCTGCATCGATGAAGTGTTGTGCGAATGCCTGAACAAGAAACGTGAAAACATCCAGTCTGAGGATGTAAAAGCAGTCCGTGAAATGATGAAGGAGATACCTGGCTGGGAATATGTTACTCAGGCAGTCAGTGAACGTGAAGAAATCTGCATGACAAAACGGTTCGGTCCCTATGGGGTTAGTGCATACTTCAGACGGATTCAGCCAGCTTCCAATGCTGAATGAGCCGAAATCTCGTCTCATTTTTTACACGGAAATTATTGCAGCACAAGAAGTTGCGTGTAAATGTAAAAAATTAAGCACGCAACTTCTTTTAAAAAAATCAGTATTGCTGTGGGAGGTATGCCGGAATAAATTTCGGAGTCCTGCTGTGGATTGGCAGAAAAAGTAAAAATTTCCAGAACCAATTTTGTAGCTCTGTAAAATTGCCCATCTGTTGATCCAATCAGTAAATGCATTCCGAATCTGTTCCGGCACACCTCCCACATTCCTCTTTACTGATCTGATTCTGTAAAGGAGGAACCACCGATTCCAAAATACTTCTCAAAGAAATTCTTCAGCTTGTCAATCACACTCTGTTTCTTCTTTGCATGGCTATCGCCACCAAAGCGAGAAACGGGCGGCATAATCTTTTCTATATCAGTACCAGTAGTCTTGATCTCACCGTCTCGGAATGCATTTTCAAGAAACTTTCTTGTTTCTGATTCTTTCAACTTCTCATCCTGAATGATCTGCTCCAGTTCCTTTTCACGCTCCTGAACAACATAGTCATGCCATCCAGCCAGAACATCATCAACATCGTTGACACCGGCTATAAAGGTCTCAATCAGCCGTTTCTTGCTTCTCAGCTCCGGGCTTGCATCAACGGCCTTTTGAATGGTTATAAGCACTTCCTTATCATCGCAGTGAGCATCGTGGTACTTCTTGACCAGCATCAGGATGTAGTCGATATTGATCTCAATCTGACGGATAAGTTCAACCTCAAAAACGATGTCGTCACTAATATCGGTACTCTCACCGGCTTCACGCTTGCGTTTCCACTCATCACGGAGATCCTGATAACGGCCAAGATAATCTTGAAGATCACGCTCGGATATCAATTCTTTCCCCTTAAATTCATCAAAGGAAGAAAGCAAGTTTCTCATACGAAGAATGGCACCAAACAGAGAGATAAAATCTTTTTGATTTTGCTCCCCTATAATCTGTGGTTCTTCAAGTGAAAACTTGACTTTCAATTGTTCTACCAGATCCACATATCCCGGTTTTGGTACCCCATCCTGGGCAGCATATCCATAATAGTAATCCTGAAAGCTTCGGAGAAGAACAATACCACCGGCATTTTTATCGCCAAACAAGGAGATAGCTGTATCCACACGTTTTTGAAGATTCCGGAAGCAGACGATGTTTCCAAAAGTTTTTATGGAATTGAGAATACGGTTGGTTCTGGAGAATGCCTGAATCAATCCGTGCATCTTTAGGTTCTTGTCCACCCAAAGTGTGTTAAGAGTCGTTGCATCGAAGCCGGTCAGGAACATATTGACTACAATCAGCAGGTCTAATTCCTTGTTCTTCATCCTCAGGGAAACATCCTTATAGTAGTTCTGGAACTTCTCACTGGATGTATCGTAATTGGTATGGAACATCTCATTGTAGTCCTTGATCGCTGCATCAAGGAAATCACGGGAACTCTGATCCAGAGCACTGGTATCCTCAGAGTTTTCTTCATCCAGAATGCCATCAGCTTCAGCCTCATTTGCTCCGTAGCTGTAAATGACAGCAACACGTAGCTTCCTGGTTGGATCAGTAATCATCTGCTTTTGGAACTCTTGATAATACAGCTTGGCCATTTGAACGGAAGCAACGGCAAAAATGGAGTTAAAACCGCTGATCCGTTGCTTCTGTTTAATTTCTTCAACGGCACCCCTGCTGGCAGAGGCCACTTCTGAAATATTGATTAGAGTGCTAAACTCATAGCTTTTATCACCGCGATAAGTTTTCTGATCAAAGTGATCCAGAATATAGCTGGTAACACCCGAAATCCGTTTTGGAGCCATAAATGCCTTTTCACGGTTAATATCCCAAACATCTTCGTCTTGGATATCCTTATCCATATCCATGGTCTTGATATAGTCAACGTGGAACGGCAGTACATTATCGTCATTGATTGCATCCACAATGGTATAGGTATGGAGTTGATCTCCAAAGGTCTGAGCCGTTGTAAAGAACTGTGAATTGCGAATGCTCCCGGTGTTTTCAGGAAAAATCGGTGTTCCGGTGAACCCAAACAGATGATACTTTTTGAAATTCTTGACGATAGCGGTGTGCATATCACCAAACTGGCTGCGGTGGCACTCATCAAAGATAAAAACTACATGCTGGTTATAAACCGCGTGGCCCTTATTCTTATTGACAAAGGTAGACAGCTTCTGAATGGTCGTGATGATGATATGGGCATTCGGGTCTTCCAACTGCTTTTTCAGAACTGCCGTGGAGGTATTGCTGTTGGCAGCACCCTTTTCAAACCGGTCGTATTCCTTCATGGTCTGGTAGTCCAAATCCTTACGGTCTACCACAAACAAGACCTTGTCGATATAAGGGAGCTGCGATGCCAACCTTGCCGCTTTGAAGGAAGTCAGTGTTTTGCCTGACCCTGTTGTGTGCCAGACATATCCGCCACCATCAATGCTGCCGTACTTTTTATAGTTATTTGCAATCTCAATTCGGTTGAGAATACGTTCTGTTGCAGTAATCTGATAAGGCCGCATAACCATCAGCATGTTCTCTGAAGTGAAGATGCAGTATTTGGTCAGGACATTCAGAATTGTATGTTTGGCAAAAAACGTTTTTGTAAAGTCAATCAGATCTGGAATCACACGGTTACTGGCATCAGCCCAAAAGCAAGTAAATTCAAAACTATTGCTTGTCTTTTCTCTTTTGGCTTTCCCAGATTTAGCGTCTTTGATTGCATTAAACCGGGTGCTGTTGGAGTAATACTTGGTATTGGTGCCGTTGGAGATCACAAAGATCTGTACATACTCAAACAAGCCACAGCCAGCCCAGAAGGAATCTCTTTGATAGCGGTTAATCTGGTTAAAGGCTTCCCGGATGGCAACGCCACGGCGTTTCAGCTCGATATGTACCAACGGCAAACCGTTTACCAGAACTGTCACATCATACCGGTTATCATGATTAGCTCCGTCTTCTGTGCCGACCGCATACTGGTTAATGACCTGAAGGCTGTTGTTGTGGATGTTTTTCTTATCAATCAGAACGATATTTTTGGTAGATCCATCATCCCGTTTTAGAACCTGAACAAAGTCCTCCTGAATCTTTCGGGTCTTCTCAACGATATGCTCGTTTGGATTGGCAACGGCCTCATTAAAGAACTGGTTCCATTCTGTTTCAGAGAACTGATAGCTGTTCAAATTCTCCAGCTTCCCACGAAGGTTAACGATCAGATCCTGCTCCGTGTGGATATGCAGATACTCATAGCCCTGTTCGCAAAGGAGACGAATAAATTCCTTTTCCAATGCTGCTTCGCTCTGGTAGCTGTCAGAACGAGCCTTGACCGGCTCATATTCGGTAACAACGGTATCTTCACTTGTGGCTGCGACAATGTTGAAATAGCTCATTGATCTACCTTCTTTGCCGAAGATTTACACCATCACTCGTACAAGCCCTTTTCCTCACGTTCATGGCGAATATCTCGTAAGGATTTTCCGTTATATTCCCAATAAATCGGGCCTTGAATGGCATAGTTGATTTTCAGAACCACGGAGGCAAGGGATGAAAGAGAATACGATTGTCCCTGGTACTCAATTCGTCTGTCATCACAAACAGTAGCAACTACTTCGGGGTGACCGATAAGTATGATCTCTGTCCCAACAGAAAGCCCACACTTGAACAGAGATATTGGGGAACGTCTTTCTTTTGCCTCGTTTCTGATCTCGTCAGCAGTTACTTCATCAAGAATCTCATGCCCTTCCGGAGTCAATCTTTGCAGCTTATCAAGTGTGCCACTGATCGTTGCGATACTTTCAAGCAAAGCATAGGCATCTTCGGCAGTCATGGCATAAAACTCTTTTGTGCGGGTCTTGCCGTCAAAGGTGTCGATTGCCCGGAGATCGGGATTTAAGCTGTCAATGATACTGTGCAGCTGCTTGTCCTGAAGGGGAGCCGTAACTTCATATGTGGCATAGACACGGAAAGCAAACGGAATGCATTCGCTTCGGTTCAGTTGGGCGAGACGCTTTTCAATATCGGTTGCATAGCCGATCTTCACATAATCAGGAAACGATGGATTTGTCAGGATATATATAACGCCTGCTTTTTTATCTGTGCTCATACAGTCGCCTCTTTAAAAGTCAGTAGCTTGTCTCGGTAATACTCGTACTGCTTTTGACGGGCAGCAACTTCTGTTGGCAACCCCTCAGTGATACTAGCACATAAACCACTAAAAACATCTAATTTTTCCACAATAGCCTTTTGTGCATCAAGTGAAGGTAGGGTGAAATGTAGTTTTTTTAAATCCGATATATTAAAATTGCTTACTGTAGAGCCAACTTGTTCTACACGAAAAATTTGCTCTCTTACCACACTTGCTTGTAGCTCATATAACAAATACCTTGGCAAAACAATATCTTGATTCGGACGCAATAATACCACTCGCTGTCCTTGACAGCATACAAACCCTTCAGGGACAATACCAATATTACCTATTGGTGCTTCTCTTGAAAATAGTATATCATCTTTCTTCGGAGCAATTCGCTTAATTCTGCTTTGATACTCTTCCTCATCTATATACGACAGATTCGTCGTATCAATAATTCCGTTAACAAGATTATAGTTTCTTATAACGGGAACACCTGATTCTTTCCACTTTGGCGAAGTATGTGGGCAATCCACTATTTGACACACATCCTCTAATGTGTATACCGCTCCCTCGATATTCATCATGCCATCCCTATAATACTTATACTGTTTCTTTCTTGCTGCAAGCTCTGCGGTAAGCTCTGCGGTAAGCTCTGCGGTAAGCTCTGTGAAAGTGTCCAGAATGCGGACAATCTCACGCTGGACTTCAATGGGAGGGATAGGTACTTTAATGTCTGCCAACTTATCAGGAGTAACTTCAATTACTTTTATTCCATGAACTAACTTTCGCTTTTGAGAAAAAAACAATATGGAATTGAAGTAATAAGTAAGATACTTTGCATTTTGATTGTGGTGGATAATTGCAGTATGCCCACTAACAGCAATATCCTCATTACCAAGCCAAGCTACGCACTTACAAACATCTTCAATATTTTCACTGGTCACAGCCATCACAATATCGTTTGTGACTGCCATCTTCTGCTTCTTGGCCTTATCACCACTAATAAATGTGATAGTTTTTTCCGTAAACAATCCATAACTTGTATATATCTGACCGTAATGAATACATGGAATTCCCACTTTACTAAAATCGCTTTTTTGGAAGTTGCCACCTCTTGTAATTGTGGCAACTTCGCCCAACTTTTTATATTCCACTCCATCTGGACAAAGTTTCCGAATCAGTTCATCTAATCTGCTCATTCTCACACCTCGATCTCTTCGATGATGTTCCGAATGGCTTCTCTCAATTCATTTTCCCGAGTAACGATTTCTTCAATCTCAGCGTTTAACTTCACAATGTCCACTTTTTCCCGGGTATCCTCTGCCTCTATATAGGTAGAAACGGAGAGATTGTAATCATTTTCGGTAATCTCTTCATAAGTAGCCAGATGAGCAAAGTGTGCTTCTTCCGCACGGCCTGCAAAGGTGTCAACAATTCGTTTGACATTGTCCGGAGTCAGCTTATTGTTGTTGGTTACCTTGATGCACTCGCTGGAAGCATCGATAAACAAAGTCTTGTTGTCAGTCTTGCTACGCTTCATAACCATAATGCAGGTTGCAATACTGGTGCCGAAGAACAAATTGCTGGGTAGCTGAATTACACAGTCAATGAAGTTGTTGTCAATCAGATATTTGCGGATCTTTTGCTCTGCTCCACCACGGTACATAATGCCGGGAAAGCAGACTATTGCAGCTGTACCGTTTGGAGCCAACCAATTCAGACTGTGCATGATGAAGGCAAGATCTGCTTTACTCTTAGGAGCAAGTACCCCGGCAGGAGCAAAACGAGGGTCATTAATTAGCAGGGGATTCTCGTCACCTGCCCACTTGATGGAATAGGGAGGATTGGAGACAATCAATTCAAAGGGTTCATCATCCCAATGCTGGGGATTTGTCAGCGTATCTTCACAGGCAATATCAAACTTATCAAAGTCGATATCATGTAGGAACATGTTGATACGGCAAAGGTTATAGGTAGTAATATTGATTTCCTGCCCGTAGAAACCGAGGCGGACAGCTTCGTGACCTAAAACCTTTTCTGTTTTCAGAAGCAGCGATCCAGAGCCACAAGCAGGGTCATAGACCTTGTTAATCTCTGTCTTGCCTACCGTACCAAGCCTGGTCAAAAGTTCGGATACATCGGCAGGGGTAAAGAACTCCCCGCCTGACTTACCTGCACTGGAAGCGTACATGCTCATTAGATATTCGTAGGCATCACCGAATGCATCAATATCATGGTCCTTGACATCGCCAAGATTCATGGCAGCAACGCCATTTAGCAGCTTGACCAGTTTTTCATTCCGCTTAGCAACGGTGGAGCCCAGCTTATTGCTGTTGACATCAAAATCGTCGAATAGGCCGGCAAAGCTGTTTTCTGAAGCACTGCCCTGTGCTGATTCTTCAATATGTCGGAATACTTTCTCAAGCGTTTCATTTAGATTCTCATCCGTAGGGGCAGCGGCTCTGACGTTTGAGAATAGTTCTCCGGGGAGAATGAAGAATCCTTTTTCCTGGACTAGCCCCTCTTTTGCTTCCTCGGCTTTCTCGTCCGTCATCTTGGCATAGTCGAAGTCCTTGTTACCAGCCTCAGCCTCACCGCTATTAATGTAGTTGCAGAGGTTTTCCGAAATGTAGCGATAGAACATGGTGCCAAGGACATAGTTTTTGAAGTCCCAGCCATCGACCGCACCTCTCAGCTCATCCGCAATTGCCCAGATTGCCCGGTGCAGCTCATCACGTTCTTGCTCTTTCTTTGTATCTGCCATTTCCTCTACCCCCGCTAAGTTATAATGTTTTTAATTTCCTAATACTATATCACATTTTAGGCCGAATGCGGCAATTATTAAAGAACAACACAATTATTGGCATTATGGTTTTTGAAGGAAAATTCACTGCTCTTTTTCTCTCCGTCGGCACAAAATGTTTGATGAACCAAAAATGCAAAATATGCGAAATCTTCAGGAAATGAACGATCAAAAGCAATTTTATTAATTGATATATAAGAGGAAAAACAGGCCTTTCGCCTCGCGGATGGTCTGTTTTCCCTTTAACAAATATTCTCAATTGCATTTTTTTCATAAAATGTTTTCGATGTCATTATGACGTTTTTAAAGATATTTTTTTTACTATTTGCATATAATAGTCTATGTCAAAAGGAATCCAATACATCTCATCTGCCCACATTTTCAAGCGTCTATAATTATCATGCTCCGGATCACTTACAATTTTTCTGAATTCAGCATATCAGTCTATGCCGCCAACATCTTCTGGAGGAGCATTTCCCACGCCCATTATACAACGGGGCATCGCGGATGTGTAAGCCTCATTTATGCCTACGAATTCACAAAATTTTTATGCCAAACAATGTGCAAAGAGTTGTTGATGGTGCCGGGTAATTGGATAGTATGCAAAAAAGCTGGAGTTTCTCTGCCAGCCTTAAGCCCTTTCGCCAAACAGGTCATCAAATGCTGCAATTGCTTCAAGAATAAAAGCGGTTAGTTCTGATAAGACATTCTCATAAGAGCTACTATTAAGAATGGAGGCTGGAAAGCACCTATTCTCTAAAAATATACTATTTTTGCTAAGGGGCAATTCAAGAGGAGTTTTATCTGCTTGAAATCCGGTTTTTAAATCAGTACATAAGTTGGCTCTAAAACACAATTCTGAAATTAAATTTGTGGGGCGTTCATATTGAATACGTAATTCATTAAATCTTTTTTGTTTATCTTCAGATAGTAAATCCGCCTTCCTAAAGACCCGAGAGTTAATAGGCTCAGTATATTCAATTAATGGGCTCAATAAAGTACGTAGATTTGAGATAAAGTAGTTTTTGTACCAAGTCATCTCATACATTTTTTCAAACTCAGACCATGTTAACAGCCTTACATTCGAAAAGCGTGCCGCTTCTATAGCACTTGGTTGAAATCCCTTTTTGGAAATAAGCAAGCCCAAATTTGCACCCGAATCATTAACTTGCATTCTAAATGAATGTACAATAGCTTGAGGTATATTAACGTTCCAATTTTTGCACTCGCAAATTATTGTCTGCTTTGGAACCCCGTCTATTTCAGCAAAAACATCTACTTCAAGTTTCTGCGATCGTGCAGTTTCAATAATCTTTGGTGATTCAGCCTGATATCCGCAATTGACAAAAATCCTCTTCACGTAATCTTGAAGTTCTATCCATGATTGTGGTTCGTGTTTGAAAATCAAAATAATTTTCTCCCTTTATAAAATTGTATTGATTTATCAAAGATTTTTCTTTTTCTGTTTTATTTAATCTCGCATCTATTAAAAATCGCTCTCTTTTATCAATATCACGGCTAGTTGGTTTGTAATAAGTTTTAAACAAAACGGAAACTTCTTTCTTTTCGGCGAGTATTATTCCCGTAACATAATGCATCGGTACCATTATGAGAAACTCATATGAACCGTGAGCTATATAATTTTATACGTTTAATACCATGCCATTATTATCTCGCCACTTAACATACTCTTCAACATCTGATTCCACCAGTTTCCAACATACTGCAATTACGGCCGCATCATCAATATATCCTAAAAACGGTATGCTATCAGGAAGAATATCTATCGGAGACACAAAATAAATTAGAGCACTGGTAACTGCAATAACAGAGCCTATTGGTATATCCGTATATTCCTTTTTTACAAAACTTCTTATTAAAGATACCATGATAGGAATATTTGCCAACCTATCACCCGCCAGAGGAATTACTTTTAATTTCATTTCAAGACGCTGTAGAAATTTTTCAAATTTGTCTGGATCATTTAATAGTTTTTTTGCTGGTTCATATCCTTTCTCCAATTCTTTTTGAGCCTTTTGCTCATTAAAACCATTGTCCATACTCATTTTATTCTCCTTGATTATAGAACTTCTCTAACAAGTTCTGATTTATCGTTCTGTTCAGAACAATTTGCCTTTTTCTACAAGTGTATAAAACCAAGTAAAGCTCATCTGAAGTTATTCATATCCCCGGGTTTCAAATACCCATTGCTGCCTTTATCACGAACAAGAACTTATTGTCAATCGTTATAGGTTGAATTAGGTTTTAAGCTTTCATATCCACTTGAAGAATCGACATTGAATTCAATATTATTATCACTCAGTAACACCCCCCCAACTTCTGTTGAATCAATCTCATTAACTTTGATATATCCTCTACTTCTGTTCTAATTAATTTACCGCTCTTTTTATGGGACAGATCGGCATATGTTATAACAAATAATTTGAAATTATTGTCTCTGGCCCATTGTTCTTTACGCAAATCATAAATCTTTCGTTGTTCACCGCGGGAAATACCACTAACAGTCATGCGTTTATCCATAATCGCAATTGGCTGGTAATGCTGTTTCTCTCTATACTCAACTATAAGATTATTTTCTGGAAAGTACGCATCTACAGAAAGTTTTGCTCTTCGTCCCGATTTACCAGGGTCCCCTAGTAAATCATTAAATTTTTTTTGCCACTCATAATTCTCTTTTAATACTTCAGAAACTAAATCCAGAACATATTTTTCATCGCTATCTATCCGCATTCTAACCTCCTCTGTTCTTATTAAAAGGCAGCATTACACTGTTCGAATTTTTGAATTGCTGTTGGCAAGTCTAAGGGGGGCCCTTGGGCTTGTCCTATTAAACAAACTGCAAAGTTTATGCACAAACAATTAACATTGCTCTTATTCGGCTTCAACGGGAATCACGGCTTTTGCTATTTTATCAACCATTTGTTTAATGCTGGCTCTTTCCTCATCAGAATACGTACCTTCAAATTCTGTATCACCAATTGCCTTTTCACTATGGAGCAGCTTAATCATTGAAACATAATCAAATAAAGTTTCGACACCATCGTTGTTAACAAGATATGTGGTGGTATCATCGCCGTCTCTTAACATTTTGATATTCATAGAGTCTCCTCCTTAAACGTTTTTAAGTTGTATTTTTTTACACGTTTCTTTATTGAGGGTTTCCCGCCATCGGTTATTTCAGCGATGTAATCCACCATGCTTTTTCCATCAATCTTTCCTTCCAGTGGTTGTGAACAGATATTAATTTTTCCGTTCTCATTTCTGCAAAGGACAATGTTTTGTGCATCACCAAGCATTGGTATTGTGGCGTTATGTGAGACTAGAATTATCTGTTTACATGTTTTCATTTTCTTGATGGATTGAATAAGATCAGAATTTATGTAGTTCGTTGCCAAGTTATCTTCGGGTTGGTCGATAATAAGTGGTGCTGCATCGCGATCATAGCCAAGAATAATATCAAGCAAAACTGCCGACTTCCATCCCGGACTTAAGGATTCAAACGCTTGACCGTCTTTTGTAATAATCTTATACGTTTTTCTGTTCGACTTTTCAATTTCTGCGTATATATTCTTCTTGGCAATATCATAGCTACTTATTTTAGGAGATTTTTTTGAAAAATGATCAATCAATAAACTCTCCGGTGTAATACTTGCAAAATCAGCAATTTTATATTCTGTTTTGAGGAACTTGTTGATGGCAACCAAAACAATATCTTTACTTAGACTAAAATGGTTTTCGATACTTAACTCATGACCCATAACTGCTAACGAATCTGTATTACACTTAACATCGTATTTTGCAATCTTCCCAAGTGTCAAATAAAAAGCATTTAGATTTGCGACATATTTTTCAATTAATTTATATAATTTTTCGAGATTCTGGCTTTTGCTCTGCTTCTCCATATCTTCGCTTTTTAGTTGCTCGTCAACCGACCTTTTTTGAGCAGAAATGATTTCATATATTGCTCTTTCAAATTTAGATATTGTATATGCGTGTTCAAGTTCAGCCTCAACTGCATTAAGTTCGGTAGAGATATCATTACAGAATGGATTTGCCAATAAAAAGTCACCGATTTCTTTTAAGTGGCTTGCATACTCGTCATGCTTTTGAGATTTAAGCGTATATTTGAGTTTCTCAACTGGATCAGGTACAAATGAAAATATTATATTCTTTTTTATTTTTCCTTCTACTATCAAGCGTGATATTATTGGGATGCGTGAAAGTTCGTCACTATCATCTTCCAACTTTTTCGCACAGTTAATCAGAGAATATACATCATTTTTGACTTCCGACAAAGCTGCTTGAATCTGTTTATCAATTTCTTCATCAAGTGGAAAAACTTTGCTTACCATGTCAATCTCTTCTATTCCTCGATCTTCATTAGAAAGAATAGACATTATAAAATTCTGGTTAATATAATGTGGTCGTAGATTGGCAGGGTTTACAATCTGAATATCCGCTATGTCGAACTGCGAATAATTGCTATCCGAAAAGTCCTCGCTGGTTTTCCTATAAATGGAATCGACAAATAGAGTTTTGCCACTTGACGAGCCACCAATAACCACATTTAGTCCAGGTAAAAGATTAACATCAATAGAAATCTTTTCGTTTTGCAATGAAACCTTTCCAATATATTCTGCCCAACATTCAGGTCTAGTGTCACTATAAGAAAACCGAGAAGCCTCCGAAAGAGATAGCCGTAATCCCTCAAATGTTGGTGAAGCAAACATCCATGTAGGTAAAAACCGAGAGGCCTCGGCTTCCTTTGCTTGTGGATAGACGCTTGGATTATAGTTATCAGAACATGTAAGTAGATTTACAAATTCCTTTATTCCTAGACGCTTAAAATACAACTGCGTTTCTTCAAGTCCGTCGTTGCTTCTTGCGGTAAAACCGTCAAACTGATTATAATAAATGCTTCTTTCTAGAGTAGAATCAAATTTTACTCCTGCAGGTATGGACTTATCAAATGTGCTGTGAGATTGTCCACCATGCGGTAATAAAATAAATTCGTATTTATCAAATATATTAACAACGTCAGAAATTGAAGGAATCCCATCCACACCCTTATTAATCACTTTGTTAGGGTATAACAAATCAAGAAGGCGGTTTATATCATCAATAACAGCCTCGTTAATCGAATTGACATTAAACAAAATATGGCAGTGATATGGAGCTTTCTCTCTATAATTCTGAATATGCAATTCAACGGCTAGAACCACTCTGTCGGTAAGTTCAAGTAGATGCAAATATGCCGTTTTATTAATCGTATTGTGATCTGAAAGAGCAATAAGGAAGTTATCCCCTGCAATTTTTCTTACGTTTTTGAGTAGATTTTTTACATCGTACTCTTCATTGAGCTGGTTTGGGTTATCTGATGTGTGAATATGTATATCGACGAAGACAGGCTCCATACTACGTAACCTCCCTCATATGTGTTTTCTCGCATAAATCGAATGTGTAAACTTCCTCTAATTGCTGAGGCTGTTTGAAAATGAACTACAGTGCTATTTCTTTAACAAAGCAAAAATATAATTACTAATAATAACGCAATTTTTGCACTCCTATAGGATACTGCACCACCACTTTAAAAATCTCCGCGTTTTTACACAGCCTGTGCTATTAAAAGGCCCGGCGGACGGAAGCCCTGGGCTTGTCCGCTACTTATGAATAATCAGACCAGGCCATGCCTTCTTCGCAGAGTTTAATTTTATTATAGTCAGCGTTCTTCTTATCAATTGCTCTTTTCAAAACATCATCGAGAAAAATATTTGGATTCCAACCTTTTATTATTTTTTCGATAATAAATGAATCTATCCCAGATGCCTCTATACCGAGGACTGGATTTGCTAATCCAATCATATTTGGAATTGACCATCTTAATAGCTTAGTAAGAATATTTGAGTCAGTTTTTCCTTTCTTGAGTAACTCACTAATAAATTCATCTTCAGAATAGTTTTTATCAAGATACCATTGCCTAAATTTTTTACCATTAATATTATTTCTTATTTGCAAAATATCTTTAATAGTTATTACATTTTTAAGGTACAGCTTTCCGAGGTCTGGTACACGTTTTAAAATCAGCATTTTACCAAAGATCTCTAATCCATCATTTTCTTTAGATAAGTATGGACTGAATTTAATTTGAAGATAGCTTTTTACAAATCCATCAAATATCATATTTTTTGCTTTTAATGCTTCCCCATATAGCAAACATTCATTTAATGAAATAATTCTTTGCACGTTTACTATGTCTTTGGGTGAAATATTTTTAACATCCTTAGAGCTTTTAAATAGTTTATTTTTATTTTTACTAAACTCTATTTCAAGCTCATTCAAAATTTTATTATGAAAATCTTCACTTATAAGCTTAACGCTTTTACTCTCTGCTAAATAGAGCACTTTAGTTATTTCATCATTTGAACTTGGATACAATATTTCTAATTTTTCTTCAATATTTTTTAATAAATCTACGTATTCAAACATAGCTCCGAAACCAAATGTATTATTATCATTTTCTATTAGCGGAGAAACAAAGCCTTTATCATCAACTACTTTTAGTATATTAGCTTCTAAAAGCATCGACGTGTCCCTAAGTCCAAAAACATCAATAAAATTACTTAAGCGCATAATTTTTATATATATACGATCATAGAGTAATAAGCTTGTTATAACATCAGACGATATTTTGTTTATAATAAGATCCTTGTTGATTGGTGGTGCTGTACCAAAAATCAAAGTTCTATCCTTTCTTAAGTCATCTTTTATTACTTGTGAGGATAGCTTATCAAAAAAATTATTTATATAAGCATGCGAATTTTCCATAAAGTAGTCACCTTTTTATATTCTTGAGCCTTTTGAAATTCATGTAGCGGTATGTCCTATCTGACCTTACTTGAATTTGCATAATCGCTCAGGCTGTGTGCAAACGAAATGCTCATTTTTAAAATCACCACTGCAATGCTATTTTTTCAATAAAGTAAAGGTATTATCACCAATAATGGTGCAATTCTTGCACTTTTATGGGATACTGCACCACCACTTTGAAAATCTCCGCGTTTTCACACAGCCTGTGCTATATTATACAGTTTGTTCTATCTCTTATCTTCCTTCTTTTTCCAATAATAGTCAACCCCTATTCTGACAAAATTCACCAAGAGTAAAACAAGAAGAACAGCAGATCACTGCTGTTCCTCTTGTTTTGCTTCCGATACTCAATTTTTTCCTTACAACCCATGTCTCTTGGTCATTCGGTAGAATGTACTTGGCTTTAAACCCATCTGCTTCATAGCAGCAGTAGCTGTGATTTCCCCCATTTTCAACCGGGAACAGACCTTTTGGAATATAGCAGGATCAACTTGAATTGGTTTTCGCCCATGATATTTGCCCTGCCTTTTTGCAATCTCAATTCCTTCTCGCTGCCTTTGTAGAATGTAGTCACGTTCCAGTTCGGCTACGGCTCCGAATATTGTCAACATAAACTTTCCTGATGGGGTGGTTGTGTCAATTGCTTCCTTCTTGGAAATAAAGGCTACCTGCTTCTCTGAAAGCTGCTCCATCAGCTCCAGCAAGTCTTTTGTATTCCGGGCAAACCTGCTGATAGATTCTACAATCACGACATCTCCCTGACGGACATAATGAATCATCTTTTTAAGTGCGGGGCGATCTTTGCTTTTTCCACTGGCTTTATCAATATATAATTGTTCAACGCCAAGTTCTTTCATAAGTACTTCCTGCCGTATGGTATTCTGTTCCTGTGTACTGACTCTTACATATCCAATTTTCATTTAAAGCAATCCTTTCGTTTTATCTCTTGTGATGAAATCTGTCTCAATAGGGTGGTCATTCTTTTTGGCATAGTTCAAAATAGGAAAAGCAAGTCTAATGACATACTTTTTACCTGTGCCATTGGGCTATACCCTATTGAATCGTAGTTTGTAATCCTTTTTCAATTTATAAGTACTATATGCATTTTTTAAGAAAATTATTTATAAGCAAAAAAAACAACAGCCTCCGCGTATAAGCGAAGACTGCTGTTTTTCTTTTAAGTACTCAAGTTTTAGTTTTCGGAGAACAAAGCTTTTTGGGTGAGGGCATCTGCTCGGTCATTATAGGGATTGCCGCTGTGACTTTTAACTTTTTTAAATGTCACTCTAAGACCTTTACTGATCAATTGACGATACGCATTTTGGTACATTTGAGAAATCTCGGCGTTGGCTGCCCATTTACCGGTCGCCCAGTTTTCCACTCCAGTATAATCATAACAAAGCCGGACATTTCGATAACCACTGCGAAATGCTTGCTCTAATCCAGCTAGGGCACCAAACACTTCTCCGGCAACATTTCGACTTGGAAGGTATCGAGAATCGTTTCCAGAACCAGAAAGCGATGTTTCATTACCATCCTGATCAATCATGATAACGCCATAAGAATATCTTTTTAGGATGTCATCATAACTTCCGTCACAGTAAATTATCAAATCATTTTCTTGGAAACAGTCATCGACCGGCGTTGCCTTCGACTTTAAGTACGCTTCCGCTTCTTCAAGCGTACCAAAGCTTTTAATTTGATTACTCGGATAACCATTTACAGCTGCTTTGCATTCATTTCCATCGGACGTGATCCCGGCTAAATAGCCGACCTTAATTGCATAAAACTTTTGATTCATAGTAAAACCTCTTTCTAATTAAAAAATTTATCACCGCCCTTCTCTTATTTGCAGATCGACAAAAATAGCGTGAAGAACAATTGACATATTAATATATGCAAAACTTCAAAAAAATATTAGATTTATTGAAAAAAAGAAAAGTCTCCGCATCTAAAGCGAAGACTTCTCTTTTTTTCCTTATATTAATTCCTTCAGGAACATTTCACAGCTGCCAAAGAAAGTAAACAGCATTTTCATAATCACTGCTGCGTCTGTGCTTGTTCCTTTCCACGGGCAATTCCAATTTGCTGAAATAATCTTGGATTCATCATTATACCAGAGCTTGGCTCCCTGATAGGTTTTATTGTGTTGATTGATGTTCTGGTAAATCTGTAATGATTCTTTCGAAACTCGATACAACTCGGGCAGAATGACTTCTACATTTCTATCCGTAAAAATCAAATAAATGTCTTTCGGCTCAGATGCAGGTTTTAACGTTTCCTGAATACGAAGAACAATCTGATCCTTCTCTTGAAAATACTCTGGTTCATAGTGACAATCTCTTAGTTTCTGATCAAGGAGTTCCTGAACCGGGGCACAAGTTGTTTGAGAAATATTTGCGGAATTAAACAAAGAAACCATTGGTGTCAATCGTCTCTGCTTTTGAATCATACCTATAAGAGCTTCTTCAAATGTCAGATGACTTCGCTGCATCCGTGAAGTCACGGTTGCTCTGGAAAAATGATAGAAGGCCAAGGCATCTGTCTGGCTGAGAAACTCAACCCCATCAATTGTGCAAGGCACCACAGTACCACTTGGATGCTTTGCCTGTTTTCGTTCCATGGCAAGCCGGAGCGTTTCATTTGCTGAGAGATGTTCCTTTTTCTTTAAGGCATACAGATAAGAAGGTTGAATTCCAAAATGCTCCGCTGCTTTAGAAAGGCTTAGAAAATGCTGCCCTTCATATTCACATTCACTTTTCTGAGCGGAAAAAGTGTTCATACTGGTATGTTGCTGCTCAAGGATCTGCTCCGGGGCCATTCCTCGGTTTAGCTGAGCAACCACTGTCGGGTATCTCAATCCGTTATCACGGCAAAACTGTGAAACAGAGACATATCTGACTCCGCTGCAAAAGATGGGCTTTCCAATGGAACTCTTTTGATATTCTTGAGACAAAATTTCTTCAGGAGTCAGTCCCTTTTCAAGCATCAGCCTGCGAACCCACCCGTATTTCAAGCCGTACTTCTTACAGAACTCATTTAATGATGGATAGCGTGTACCACCAACCATAATCTCTTTCATAGAATAAGCCTTTCTTAAATACACTAATATATTCATTCTGTGAAGAAAATATTTACAGTTTGAACTGTACCAGATTGCTTTTAAGAAAACAACCGTATTTTGTCTGAGGAAGTCTTGTGTGGGAAATTGCCGGAATAAATTTCGGAGTCTTGCTATGAAGTGATGGACAAAACAGAGGGAAATTCCAGAATCCCTTTTGTGGTTCAGCAAAGGCTGTTAATCTGTTAATCCAATCGGTAAATATGTTCCGAATTTGTTCCGGCACCCCTCCCACATCCCCTCTTACTTTATTTACAAGGAATGCCCTAAACCGCAACGGTTTTCTTGTAAATGTAAAATTGTCGGTGGCCAAAAAAGCTTTCTATGAAAGCTATAAATGTGCTCTTTCCCTGTCCAAATTTAAGAACAGCAAAATATATAGACTCTAGTGTGAACTATTCAGAGGTTTGTATGAAGCTTCTTTGCTGTTTCGTAAGGGCTTTGGGAAAGTAACTGTAGTTTGTGTATAAAGGCAGCAACCACTCAGTCTGGAAGCCATCGTCTTTAGGACTATGCCAACTTTGTTGTTTTCTGAATAATCTCCATAATAGTTAATGAGCCACCTATTGTGCAATAGGTGACTCATTTTTTGGGGATTATTCAATTTCCAGTCAAAAACCATTTTAATACTATAGCAAATTCAAAAAAATGTCAATGCTTTCTTGCGGGTAGGTGGCTCATACAGATCTTTCCGACTTAGCGAGCTGTCATGTGACTCCGTACTAATGCCGTAGAATTATGTGAAAATTAAGTGAAAATTATACCAAGTCAAAAAATAATTAAGTGAAAATTACGTGAAAATTATACCTAGCCAAAAAATAATTAAGTGAAAATTATGTGAAAATTATACCCAGCCCTTTTATTAGGACTATATTAAACATTTTTATTTGCAACATTTAGCCCAATAATGGTACTATACATATTTTTTTAATAATCTGCATATAATAATTAACTTGAAAAAAGGGATATTACTCTGTGTGGATATTCGCCTTTTTCTTCTTATGTATCTCTCATCATCAAATCTTGACAGCAGGCCTATTAACACCGTATAATCACAGTAAAGGGCGGTGGATTGTGTGACAGATACTGAAATATTAAATGCCATGAAAACCATTATTGGCGAAGCAGAACAGCGGATTTCAAAAAACACCATTGTCCTGATGGAATCTGAATTTGCCCCCAAATTTGATTTGCTGGCGGAGGGGCAGCGAGCTATATTGGATAAACTGCCAAATGAGGATGATCTTGAAATCATGAACGGCAGGATCGCTACTCTTGAAGCAATTGTGAGAAAGCTCTCAAAGGAAGTGGCGGAACTTAAAAAGGTAAACTGAATGCCCATTTCATACGGGAATTCAGCGAGGCATAAAGAAAGTAATACAGCGGGCCTATTGTGGCTCGCTGTTACCGTTTCTACGGTGTCTTACCATTCATTGGTTTTTATATGATGGTGCTGATCCGAGTCCTGAATTCGAAGTTGATGAGTAGATTTTATAGGAAGGAATTACTATGAAAGAAAAGTGGATTGAAGTTGATCCATTTGGATCATTATATTTTGAAAGTATTCTTGTATATTTTAATGAACCAGATTTATTTGTTTGTACAGATCAATCGGAGAAAAAATACTTAGGTGTATTTCTTGATGAAAATAAAGAAATGCACCTTTTAGTAGAAACAGACAATCAAAATATTTTGTGCATGATTAACAAGGAAATTTCAATGGAGCAAGCATTTAGAAAGACAAAAGGTGGAAAGGCCTTTTATATTCTTTATGATGCTGTTACAGATAGATTCGCATCAAGGGAAGTGAAAATTTCTCAGGTGCAAAAAGAAGATCTTCCAGAATCAAATGTGCTCTTTACATTAAATGATGGTAACATCCAGAACTATCGGTCACTTTTACAAGAGCAAATCAAATTAATGTAAGAGAAAAGAACCGTTTCATCAGATAACCGAACATTTTCTTTATGAGTAAAAATAAATATCTCTCCATTCAACGACTGAAAACCAAATGGATGCTTTGACTGCTGCTAACATAAAGGGTCATATTACCAGGTCTTTCTTCTCTAAAATATATAAAGTGAGCCGCCTACCTTTACGAATAGACGGCTCATTCACAGGCCAGTTTAATTAGTTATAGGATTAAACGCACTTGAATTGATAGATTTTATCCCCCCGTTTTTCAAATTCAGAAAGAGGTTGTGGACAGGCTACCTTGCCAACAGCAAGCCAAATTCGATCCTGCAACGGGTCATCACTATTTGGAAGCTGGGTTGCGAAACCCTTTGCTTTTGTCCCATCTGGATGGATAACCAGAACCCTGACTAGCTGACCATTGCCCGATTCTAATTCCGCCATAAGATTCTCCCGACTCAGCAAGCTGCCCTGTGACTCTGTATCAATACAGCCGTTTGTGTAGCCAGACCGAGCTGCTTTGCAAATGCAGGTATCTGTTTCCAGACATGGTTGATCTGATGCCAGACAAATCCCATCTTGCTCTCGGGCCAAAGGACATTTTTTGATTTCTTTCATATACGTTTCTCCTCAATTAAATTTCCAACAGATTAATACTCCTAAAATGTTGGTTGTATTGTTATACGTAAATTTCAAAAAAAATATTGAGGTGACAGAGCGGGCAATCTAAGCTAATTTGAAATAAACTGTATGATAGACGATAAAAGAAAAAAGATAGGCCTTCATTAGAGCGAAGGTCTATCTTTTTTCTCTTATTAATTAAAGCGGTATCCAACTTCAACACCCCTGCCATTCCAGTAGATATAATAAACCGTCCAGAGTAGATCCAGTTGCTTGCTTTCGACAACTTGCCTACAGAGACAGATTTCTTTGCCAAGATACATATGAACCTCAACGACTTCGGTATCGGAGATTTGCTCAGAATTAGTACGAACCCATTCTTCTGTATGATGATGGGCTGGATCATCCGCACAGGTAACTGTTTCTCTCCATTCTTGGTAACCGCAGAGTCGGTTTTTCTCCGTGGCATCCTGAATAAGGGTTAACAATTCATCTTCAAATATCGGGGCGGTTCTTTTAGCTACCGGAATATTCTTCTTTTTATCGAGAATAATTTGCTCACAATAAAGCTCTTTTCGCATCGAATCAACAATATGGAAGGTCGTTCCCGGCAAGACTTTAGCCGCCGCTTCATAAACACCGTTATCGGTATTCCAGATTACAGCCACTGACCAAACCATTTGGCTTTTCTTTCTCCCGTCTCGGCAGCGTAAGTAATGCCGGTTCGGGTTTTTACAGGCGACATAGACTTCACCATTAGAATTCGCTTCTTTAAATTTAACCAAAATGTCCACTTTTGTCACTCCTTTTGCCTGCTATTATACTTATTTGATTTGTTTTGTCAACTTTTCTGATTAAAATAGTTGAAATGAAAATGTTCCGCAAAAAATCACCTGTTGCAGTTTTTGCAATAGGTGATTTTTTTGTGTTAAGTTTTGTTTATGTTCATCATCTACTCAAAATAGAACAAATCCTCAAACTTTTTATCCAATGCAATACAGAGAATTAACGCAAGTTTTGCAGTTGGATTGAATTGCCCTGTTTCAATAGAACTGATCGTGTTTCTGGATACACCCACCAATTCAGCCAGCTCTCCTTGCGACAAATTCTTTTCTGCACGAGCAATTTTAAGCCGATTCTTTAAAATCAATTCACTTTTCATGCTCCTATTCCCAAGACTATTAAGATATAACAAGCAAGAAAGGAAACAGACGAAATAGACGCTAATATGGTAGATACCATTTCTGTTTTTGTTTTTGTAGCCCTATACTTGCCATACGCTTCCGCCGACATATAAGCGAAAAACATACTGTATGGAATAAAATTGTTTTGCTTTGTAAAGATGTTAAAAAACATAATGATGATAAAAACAGAACAAAAACCCATGGCCCCGTAACGGCGACCATTATTGTCCGCATAAACGGTTCCTTCATCTTCTTTTTGTTCGCGGCTTCTTTTTAGAATTTCCTCTTTATCCATAATAAAGTCCCCAATCCAAGTAATATTGCTATTATGACAAGTTTTCTTGTCTGAACTGTAGTATAGTACCGCCAAGTTCTCTTGTCAATACCTTTTGCAAAGTTTTATGTGCAAACGCTATGGCTCATAATATCCTCGAGTCATCGTTATTTCAATAATCTTAAGCAACCATTGTATAAATCTCACCATATATATAAAAAATCCATGTGCAGGCTTGAATCCTAACACATGGATTAGTGGAGCAGGGTATGAGAATCGAACTGCTTCATCGGCTCGAGAAACTTAAGAACTTTTATTTCTATATAAAATTCAAAAGAGAGGTGGCACCCCGCAGGATAACCTCCCTCTCTTCAATGGCTGATTTTATCGTTGCTCGCCAACCTTTGTCTTTCGACAAAAATACGTTTCTGGTTTTATCGTTGCCAGCCAACCTTTGCCTTTCGGCAAAAATACGTTTCGAGTTTTTACCTTGTCAGCCCAAGCCCTACGGAATACCGCAGAAAGTTTCTATAAATATACTATACTTTTCCCGCTGAATTTGTCAAGATAATTTCTGGCGGGTACTTATGCTTATTTAGTTCAAAAAAATGGATCAGCCATGGGAAAGACGTAGGCTTCTGCTCATGGCGAGGGGAGCAAGCTGGTGCGTACTAGGGGAGGAACATATAATTATTTTTATAATTTTACTTGATTGTTTTGCGGAGAATGATACTATATAGAATAAAATAATAAACGGTCAAAGGAAAGCTCAATAATCATCGGTTTTTAGAAAAAAACAAGGGAGGATCTGGTGCTATGTCAAAAACTTTTGCTTATATCTACGGAAAAAGAAAACCAGGCGTTAAAGATGAAAGCGTTATTAGCCCAGAAAGGATGAAAGAAATCCAAGCAACAGCGGCTAAATACTTGCCAAAAAAAGAGAGTAATGTGGAAGGTGAAAACCATAGAAATTCCTCTACAAAGTGAGCGTTTCGTTGCGTTCTGGCTTTAGACATTTTTAATATTTGTTACTACTGTGGTCATTGACAGAAAACTTTTAAATAGATACAATAGAAACATACGGTACTCCGTATGCCTTGGGCTGACAAGGTTAAAACTCAATGTGATTCCATAGAACTATGGTTTTCCATAGGAAGGAATGGAATGGTGACAGGCACCGGAAAAACCTGATGTAATTCCGTAGAATTATAGATTTATCTATAAGAAGGAACGGATGGGTGATGAGCACCGGAAAAATCAGCCATTGAAAAGAGGATGGTAATCCTGCGGGATGCATCCTCTTTTCTAAATAAATGGGAAAAAGGACAGCCTTTTAGCTTTTATGAGCTAAGGGGCTGTCCTTTTTCTTTATGTGTTAATCGTAAATTTCCCCACGAAAAAGGGTAAGTTTCGTGGGTGGGATAAAATTTTCTAAAAAAACTAATAATTTTCGATGCTTTCTGCATATAACAGATATGATAAAATTTTTCGCCCAATCAGCGATTTGGGAGAATTACTTTATCGGTGAATTTTGTCAAAATATTAAAGGAGGACTTTTTTATGCATACCCTGACATTCAATTCTGAGGTGATTGTAATTAATCAACTAAAGCATTCACGGTATTCTGATCTCCCTAAACTGTGGAGAGCGAATCAGTCTAGTTTCCCAATACGAGTGTATTCTCATAGCTTCTCCAAGTATGGCATTAAGCTTATTTATTTTACGTTGCATGTGGACTGCTTGATGCTTCTGAAGAAAATAAACGTTGAAGACAAAGACATTCTACTTATTAAAGATGCATGCAACGACTTTTTAAAACAAGCAGCTCTTACAATTGATGATTTTCACATTGTACGAATTGATTATTGCACAAACAAAAGGATGGCAAATAAGCAAGAAAGAGATATCCTGTTTCAAACTCTTCATCAATGTGCCACCCAATGCAATTATTTAAGTGGAATGAGCTACGATCATGGTGTTTACTGGCATAACCGCTCCAGAGCATTACAAATTTACGACAAAGAGGTTGAACGTATAGAAAAAAGTGAATCTATTAGAAGCTATGAAAGCGATGTTATTCGAGTCGAACTTCAGCTGAAAAGCCGATATATTAAAGACGCCGCAAATAAGTTAGCCAAGTCTTTGGGACGGAAGACAAAAAATATAGGCAACCCATACCGCTCTTTAGATTTTTGGGTGTCAGTCAGTCGAGAAGAGGAGTATTTAGAAGCATTAGAAAAGCATATTCCCCATGGGGATTTCTACTCCCTAGAGAGGGCAAATGAAATCATTGATCTTTCCAACATCACAAAATCAATGAAGAAAAAGCTAAAGATCTTTTTGCTTATAATCCAAACGAATGGACTTGATATAGCTTCAAAAGAGCACCGTAGAAACACTATTAACAAGTATATTTCAATTTTTAGCACTGAAATGAATATATGTCCATTTACAATTCCGGAAAGCCTCAGTAAATCTACTGGAATTGACTTCATTGCAAATCCTTTTTATAAATAAAGTCTTGCTAATATTTTTTTTAATAAATGCGTATATTATATCAAACCATTAAAAAGGAGGGGAAAAGTTAATTCATCGTTAGCTGATATATTTTTTTATTTCTAAATTTTAAAAGCATTTCACCAATTTTAAAATGAACTGAAAAGGAGTTAATTAAAATGAACGAAAAAAAATTTGAAGCCGGCAGTATTCGACAAACTTATTCCCGCTTAAAAGAAGAAGGCTATTACATTAGCGAAAAAATGCTGCGGGATCTAATTAAAAAAAAGGAAATACCCGCAGGACATGTCGGCAAAAAGGCCATTGTCCTTTATTCCAACGTTATCCATTACATCGAAAACATGGCAGCTTAAAATCTGAATTTGGGAGGAGTTAAAAAATGCCATCAATTAAAGAAAAGCAGCTTAAAAAGGGCAAGGGATATGTGTACAAAATCACATGCTGTACCGGAACGGATCCAAAAACCCATAAACCAACTCGTAGCTGTGAAACGTATTATCCCAAGGAAGGAGAAAGCAGAGCTACAGCTAAAAAAAATGCTTATTCCCGCGGACTTTTTCTTGAAAGCAAGTATTTTGATGAGCACAATCTGACTGGATGTACGACTTTTGCAACATATGCAAATAAAACTATACAGTATAAGCGAGATCAAAATATTATTAAAGAGTCAACTTATGAACGATATCAGAAATTGCTGGAGCGTATCATTGAAGCAATCGGAGATAAGAGACTTATGGATATTACGCAAAGCGATTTAAAAAAATTTTATATTAAGCTGCAAAAAGAAACTGTGTGTGACTTTCAAACAACTGCAATTGTAAAAGAAAATGTAGACATTCTAGAGATCATGAAGACGGATGGAATAAGACAGTCGGATCTAATTCGAAACTGTGACGTCTCGACAGCAACATTTCGGAAAATTCGTGGCCGAAAACCTATACTGAAAGACAAAGCAGACATCATTGCAAGTGAACTAAATATGCCAGGCGAAGCGGCGTTTAATTATCAGCCATGCGATAAGAGACTATCAAATAAGACCATGCTAGAATACCATCGTTTAATTAAAACTATTCTTGAATCTGCAATCGACGATGGGCTTATAGAAAAAAATATTGCAACAAAAAAAATCGCACCAAAAGCAAGGCAAAAGAAACCAAAACCTCTTGAAGAAGATGAAGTAATTGCTGTTCTTAAAGCGGTAGAAAAAGAAGATATCAAATGGCAAGCGTTACTATACTTAGCAATTGATACCGGCTGTCGGCGAGGTGAACTTCTTGGACTGAAATGGAAATACGTTAATCTGAAAGAACACATCATAAACATTCAGGAAACTCTACTGGCCCTTGAGAGTGGACTGCATGAGGATACCCCCAAAACTGAAACAAGCAAAAGATACATTAAGATTGCTCAAAAGACAGTAGAAATATTGCAAAAATATCGTGATGAACAAGATCAAGCAAAAGCAGTTATGGCTGATCGTTGGGAAAATAAAAGCGACTATGTTTTCACTCAAAAAGATGGAAAACGGATGCATCCAGACAGTTTTAATGGATGGATGAATAAATTCTGCAATAAGAATGGATTTAGACATATTAATCCGCATCTTTTTCGCCATACAATGGCCAGTATTCTAATTGCCAAAAAAGCTGACATTGCAACGGTATCCAGAAGGCTCGGACATTCCAGCCCATCAGTTACACTAAACCTTTATACCGAAGAGATCAAAAAAGCCGATGCAATTGCCGCGGACGAAGTTGAGTCACTGATCAATAGAGTATGTGAAGATGAAGAAAACAAATAATTGTAATTTGTGCACCAGCTCATGCACCCGAAAAATTCAAAGCTACCTAGGAAGTTAAAAAAGCACCTGATTTTGTAAAAAATCAGGTGCTTTTCTGGTTGCGGGGGCAGGACTCGAACCTACGACCTCCGGGTTATGAGCCCGACGAGCTACCAACTGCTCTACCCCGCGATATATAATCATTCTTGAATACCGATGGTGCCGGTGACCGGACTCGAACCGGTATAACATCACTGCCGGGGGATTTTAAGTCCCCTGTGTCTACCAATTCCACCACACCGGCAGATGTCGGCAACAAGTAGAATACCACATGCCGCGCCTGGTTGTCAAGACTAATTTAAAAATATTTTTCAGAGAAACTTTTGACAGGGGCACGATTCCGTGCAATTTTTTGCCGCAGCCCACGTATACTAGTTAAGATATGGATTTGAGAGGAGGCGCGGTATGCGTATGGAAGGGTCACCAACCAGCGATGTGGACGATCTGATTTTCCAGGACAGCTGGCTGACCAGCGACCGATAAAAGGCGAGGCGTAGGGTACGCCCCGCCTTTTTCATTTCAGAGCTTATTTTATGATGGTCCCGCCGCCGACCACACTCTCGCCGTCGTACAAGACCACGGCCTGCCCCGGCGTGACGGCCCGCTGAGGCTCGTCAAAGGTCAGCCGCAGGCCACCGCCTTCCAAAGATTCTGCCACGGCAGAGGACTCTCGCTGGCTGTAGCGCGTTTTGGCTGTGACCCGCATGGGGCCGATCGGTGCGGGAACAGAAATCCAATTCATCTTCTCCGCCGTCAGCGTCTGCGTCCACAGGGCCGCGTCCGGGCCAAGGCGAATCGTCCCGGCAGTCGGGTCCTTGTCCAGAACATACAGCGGCGGCTCAACCGAGAGCCCCAGACCCTTGTGCTGGCCCCGGGTGTAGCGGACAAAGCCCTTGTACCGTCCCAGCGTCCGGCCGGATTCGTCCACAAAGTCACCATCAGGGGACGGATGGCCCACTGTCCGTTCAATAAAGGCGGCATAATCACCACCGGGAGCAAAGCAGATATCCTGACTGTCCCTTTTTTTTGCGTTGATCAGCCCGTTTTGCTCCGCAATCTCCCGGACCTCTGTTTTGCGGAGGCTGCCCAAGGGAAACAAGGTATGGCTCAGATGGTCCTGTGTCAGCATGTAAAGAAAATAGCTCTGGTCCTTGCTGCGATCCACGCCGCGCTTCAAAAGCCAGCGGCCCGTATCTTCGTCCTGCTCCACTCTGGCATAGTGTCCGGTGGACAGAAACTGACCGTGAAGTGTCAACGCCCTCTGGAGCAGTGCTCCGAACTTTACAGCCCGGTTGCAGACAACACAGGGATTGGGCGTTCGCCCCGCCTCGTACTCCGATACGAAATCGGCAATTACCGTATCCCGGAAAACCTGTGAGAAATCAAAGACATAAAAGGGAATCCCCAGTTTGGCGGCCACGGCCCGAGCGTCCTCGGCGTCAGCCAGAGAGCAGCAGGCCTTTTCCTGACTTTCCCCCAAATCCTCGTTATGAAATAGGCGAAGATTTACACCGGACACGTCATACCCCGCCTGCTGTAAAAGCAAAGCGGAGACGGAGCTGTCCACGCCGCCGCTCATGCCAAGAAAAACACTCTGACCCATGTTGTAAAAACCCTCCTTTGGTCCGGATACACCGGACTGTAAACGTGTAAAAGGGAACCGTTTCGGCTCCCTTTCACGCAGATGCTCAAAACTCCGTTACCGGTTATAGATGGAGAATGCCTCCGTTGGAAGCGCATCTGCCAGTCCCAGCAAGGCCCGATTAAAGCCACCGGTATAGTCGAATTTCGAGTCGGATAAACTGCTGTGATTCACATGCCGGATAGGAAAGCGTACCATGAATCTGGACCCAACGTCAAGCTGGGACTCAGCCATCATCCTCCCACCGTGATCCTCCGCGATCCGAAGACACAGGGGAAGACCCAGACCCAAACCATGAGGAGGCGGGTCCCGCAGCTCTGCATGAGTATAACGGTCAAAAAGTGCTTTCATCTGCAGATCGTCGATTCCGCAGCCGGTGTCGGCCACCTCCAGCAGCGCCTGATCATCCTGGCGCTTCAGCGCCACCATCACGGTCCCGCCGGGGGGAGTAAATTTGAAGGCATTGGACAGGAGCTGAAACAGCAACTGGCGAATGGAATCCGGATTCGCCGAGCAAATCAACTGGGGAAGGGCGCAATTAAACGTCAGCTCCAACTTTAAAAACTGCGCCAGCTGTTCTGCCTCGTCACAGGTTTCACGGACCAGCCCCACCAAATCACAGTCCTGCATGGGCAAAGGCGTCTGGGTGTCAAGCCGGGCTGCTGCGGACAGGCAGTTCACCAGTCTCAGCAATTGATAATAATTTTGATCCAGCCGCGATGCTCTCCGGTCAAGTTCCGGATCTTTTTCGCGGGCCTCCGCAGGAGCCAGTGCTGTGGCCGCCAGATACAGCCCGCTCAGCATTCCCCGCAGCTGAGCGGCGATGGAAGGAAACAAGCTGGCCAGCAGCTGCGCTTCCTTGCGCTCATAATTTTCCACAGCGTCCCTCCTTTCGTGGCTTAGGATTTGCAAATAATCAGGTTGAAAACCCAGGTAAACTTTGGCTTTTACACCAAGCACACATTTTTCTTTATATCTCCACAGAATATCAAAATAAAACCATAAAAACAAGGGGAGCTTTGTTTTAAATTACTATTTTTCCATTTTAAATAATATTATGACAATTTTTGCGATCTTTGGGTATGGTAAAAGTCACTAACGATATAAAAAAAATTAGTACGCAATTTTACGTAACGTATAGTACACATTTTCTAAAACCGTGGTATAATGGCCTTAAAATATGCCGGGCGTGGGGGAACGACACGGCAAAATATGGGGGATCGGATGGTAAGAAACATGGCGATTAAGGTTGGAATCAACGGTTTTGGACGCATTGGGCGTGTGGCTCTTCGGATCATGATCGAGCGGGGCTGCAGCAGCTATCAGATCTGCGGCATCAATCTGAGAAATGCGGATCTGGAGTATATGGTCTATCAGGTGAAGTATGACTCGGTATTCCGTACCTTTCAGGGAACGGTGGAGCATGACGACCGGCATCTCATCATTAACGGAAAAAAGATCAGAGTTTATTCCGAAAGCGACGCGAATCTCATCCCGTGGGATGATTGCGGCGCAGAGTACATTATAGAGTCCACCGGTGTGTACAACACGGTGGAAAAAGCCTCCGCCCACTTCAAGGGCGGGGCGAAGAAGGTCATTCTCAGCGCCCCTTCCAAAGACGATGTGATGCCTACCTTTGTAATGGGCGTGAACCACAAGACCTATACGCCTGACATGAACGTAGTCTCCAACGCCTCCTGCACAACCAACTGCCTGGCACCCATGACAAAGGTCGTCAACGACACCTTCGGCATCGAGCAGGCGCTCATGAGCACCATCCACGCCGCCACCGCCAAGCAGAAAGCCGTGGACTCCCGGGCAGGCCGAGACTGGAGGACCGGACGCAGCATCATGGGCAACATCATTCCTTCCTCCACTGGGGCGGCCAAGGCCGTTTGCCTTGTCATTCCGGAGCTGAAGGGGAAAATGACCGGTATGAGCTTTCGCGTTCCCACCAACGACGTATCCGTGGTAGATCTGACAGTCCGATTGAAGCAGCCCGCCAGCTATCACGATGTGTGCGTCGCCATGGAAAATGCCTCCCGCAACAGTATGAAGGGCATTATCGGCTACACCACCGATCAGGTGGTCTCCTCCGATTTGACCGGGTTCTCCCAAACCTGCATTTTCGACGAGACGGCAGGTATTATGCTGGACAATAATTTTGTCAAGCTCATCGCCTGGTACGACAACGAATGGGGATATTCCAACAAGCTTTTGGACCTGATGGCTTATATGTATGAGGTGGACCACCAGTAACGAAAAGATGGCAGGGGATGGAGCGCCGCTCCATCCCCTGTTTTTTATGTTTCCTCCGTGAGCTTTTCCGGGGCAGGCTTTTTCTTCCACCGTCCGCCCCGACGTGGACGAGTGAGCTTCACGGGGGGCTTTTCCTCCGCCACGGCAACAGCCGGCTCAGGAATGGGCCGGGCCTGGGGTGCGGGCTGGACTGCCGGCTTGGCGGGTTTCTCCGCATTTTCCGGCTTCACGTCGGCGGGCTTGACCCCTGTACTCTTGGAGGGTCGCCGCCGCCCACCGCGGTTCCTTTTTACCGGTTTTTCCGCAGCAGTCTCGGCGGTCGGTTTTCCGTCCGCTTTGGGTGCAGCGGGCTGGAACAGCTCCTGTAAATGTTGGAAAGCCGCGGCCCCCTGCGTCTCGCCAAATTCCTGCTTCAAAGAGGAGCGCAGTTCCTCGGAGTTGGTCGCCCGCATCAAATAGGCCCCTTTCAGACACGCGGCAATGGAGGACCGAAGCGCCACCTCCCGAAACGCGCCGGTATATCGGACGCGCAGGGCGCTCATGGCGGCCTCGTACCCCTTATCCTGACTGATGACATAGGCGCAGTCCGCCTCGCCCCGGCCCACCAGGACTCCCAGCTCTGTAATAATCTGAAAATCGATGGAGTTTTTGCCGCCCTTCACGCTTTCAAGATACTGAATGCTGGCCTTGCTGCCCTTGCACAGTTCCTTGATCTTGCCCAGCGAAAGGCCTGTCTTTTGGTAAAAAATCAGGATGGAGTCGTCCGCCGTCAATTGGTCAGCACCTTGCAAGCCGGTGCCGATATTGTTGTCGCCGTCCACCAAAAAAATCATGTTCATCCAGTAAAACCTTTCTATAAGACCCCGTTTCGGAGACATTTTTAGCAGGATATGCCTAGTGTATACCGAAGAAAGAAAAAAAGCAACCGGGCCGCATTGCGGCCCGGTTGAAAATTAACAATTTCTGGGGCTTTTCCTTAGTCCTCGCCGGTCTCGATCAGGCCGTATCCGCCGTTCTTACGCTTATAGACAATGGAGAGGGACGTGTCCTCCTCACTGCGGAAAACGAAGAAGGAGTGATCCAGCAGATTCATCTGCAAAATGGCCTCTTCCGGACTCATGGGTTTGACGGCAAAGCGCTTTGTGCGGACGATGTTGAATTCCTTCTCTTCACTGACCTCGAAATCATCCGGCGCAGCAGGGGGAAAACCTTCGTTCCGCAGACGTTTGGAAAGGCGGGTCTTGTTCTTGAGAATCTGGCGCTCAATATAGTCGGCGGCAGCGTCAATCGCGCTGCGCATATCGCCATCCGTTTCCTGCTTCTGGGCGCGGAATAGCGTGTTGCCGCCGCGTATTGTGATCTCCACCGTACACAGGTGATCCTTCTCCACAGAAAACGTTGCAAACGCGGCTGCTTCCTCCTGGAAATAGCGGTCCAACTTCGACAGTTTTTTCTCGGTATAGTCCTTTACAGAATTGTTCAGGGGAACCTTCTTGCATGCAAACGTACACTTCATGAATACCGCTCCTTTCATGTGGTGAAAAGAAGAGAAGACCTCTCTTTTACCCAGTATAACACAGCTTGTCGAATTTGAAAAGGAAATTTTAAAAAACCCGGCGCGCCTCAAAGGACGCGCCGGGTTTCAAATCAGTTAGGGCAGATAGTTCACGGGGTTTCGTGCCACGCCGTTGTACCGGACCTCAAAATGGCAGTGGTTTCCGGTGGAATTGCCGGTAGACCCCATACGGGAGATCTGCTGGCCCTTATAGACGTGCTGTCCCACAGATACCAGCAGGCTGGAGTTGTGGCCGTAAAGAGTCTCATAGCCGTTTGCGTGGTTAATCTGTACCAGATAGCCGTAGCCGCTCATCCATCCGGCGTAAGTCACTGTGCCGCCGTCGGCGGCATAGATGGGGGTGCCGTACCGGTTGGCGATATCAATTCCCTTGTGGTTGGTGGAGGCATAGCTGTAACTGAGGTGCCGATAACCGAACGGGGAGGTGATGTTTCCGGAGCACGGCCAGCGGAAGGTACCGGTGGGGAGCCACGTGGGCCGCTCTTTGGTGCCCTGGAGCCGCTGCTCCGTGACGGGGTTTTTCAGCGTGACGGAGGACAGCACCACCCGCTCTGTTTCCTCGCCGTTTACATAGGTGACGTTGGCCACCATATCGGCGGACCCGTTGGACCCCGCGGAGACAACCTTGTAGTCGCCCTTATAGAGATTGGCGCTGTCGGAATACTCCACATCATAGGGAAGCGTGTCCATATACCGTTCCTGTTCCACCACGGTCATCGTGAGATAGGGGACGGAGGCGGACAGGGTCAGCACCTCGCCGATGGACAGACGGTTGATGTCGTAGCCGGGGTTCAGGGCCAGCAGCTCAGTGGAGGAAAGACCGTGGCTCTCGGCAATTTCGGACCAGGTATCCCCACTCTTGACCTCATAGTTCACCTCGGCGGTTTTGGTGCTGTACAGCGTCTCGGCCAAATACCCAAGGTTCATGATCTTATCGGTGGGAACGTAGCCGGGTTTGATCTCCACATTCTCCGCAAATTCGCAGGAGATGGTATTTTCGTCTCTGATGCCGTCCTTCAGCTGCTTCAGCAGCTCGTCCAGTGCACCCTCGTAGGGAGTGGCGCCGATCAGCTCACCGTCCACATATAGAGAATAGCCGTAGGTAACGAGTCCAATCTCCTCGGACAGGTCCTCTTCCAGCTTGTCGGCGTTCACCACCTCGGACCGGGGCAGCAGGCTGGAGGAATATTGCAGCAGCTTTTTATCAATGGTGTACTGGGTCCCGGTGGCATGGGAGGTAATCTCTTCAAGCTGTGTCCGGGCGCTGTCGGCTGCGGAGACGGATTTCACCGCTGCAATCTGCTGGCCGTTATAGGTCACCGTGGTACCCACGGTGTAGAGAGAGAAAAACAAAATTACCAACGCCACTGCGCCGGTGGCTGCCAGGAAAGGCAGGGGCTTGAGCTTCTTGTGTTCGAGTTTTGCGCGGATCGAACCAAATCGTCCTGCCATTTGCTGCCGCCGGCCCCGCTTGCGCTCTGTTAGCCGCGTGATTAGCAGGGGCAGCATATTTCGGGCAAACAGCAGAAGTTGGATCACAGCCCGGTCAGATTCCGGAAAGCGGCGAGCTTTTTCCTCCCGCACCACATGGCGTACACGGCGGCGGACGCGGTGAAGTTTTTTGACGAACGCGGTTTTCTTCTCCAGAAGCATGTCCTGTAAAATTGCCGGAAGCGTTTCTGTAGGTTCCTCCGCTACCCGTTTTGGCATTCGCAGCGGACGCGGGGCCGTCTGCGCCGGAGATACCGCCGCCACAGCCGGGGGGGCCGGTTGGCGCTGAGGCTGGGACCGCGCCGCTTGATTGCTCGTCCGTGCCTGATCATGCGCGGGGATGGTGGTCTGCGTTTGAGCCCGCGCACCCGCCAGCGCGGGCGCTCTGTGCGCCGCTTGAGCGGGCACGGTCTGCTCCGGGGCATCCGGAACCCGCCGAAAGACCGGCGCGGCCTGTGGTTCCTCTGCCTGACGGTGAGCTGCAGACGGCTGTGAACCTACATCTCGGCGCGCGGTACGGTTGAGAGTTTTTGCGGAACGTTTACTCATAAAGACCTCACAGTCGGTTTTAAAGAGACAAAACAAAAAAGTAACAGGAAAGTTACAATTTGTAACCTGCACTATCATACCCTGTTTTGCTTGATCCGTCAAGCATTTTTTGCTAAAAAAGGAGCTGTATCCGTTTCCATGTAGCAAAGAAGGAACACGAAGGACTGGATTGATAAAGCGAGGCCCGCAGCGAAGAAAAGGGATATCCCACGAATATAAGCGCTTGAAAAATGGGCAGGATATAATAAAACCAAATCAACAGTTAAATAAAAAAAGCAATCAGTATGAAAAGGTGGTCGATTAAGATAGAAATTTACTACCTTCGCCATGTTTTCATTGACAACTGATATCAAATGATGTAATGTGATATTGAAAATCAGATTGTGCGGAGGCACTGACGAAATTTAGGCTCAGTCAGGGGTTTCCAAAGGAGTTTTTATGACTTGGAATATCGTGTGCGACAGCAGCGCCGACCTGCTCTCCGAGAGCCGGAATGACGGCAATATCCGCTTTTTCTCCGTACCGTTGCGGCTTTTGGTGGGAGAGCGGGAATTTCTGGATGACGAACAGCTCAGCGTTCCCCAGCTTTTGGAGTGCATGAAGGAGGAGAAGGCGGCTTCATCCACGGCCTGCCCCTCTCCTGCCGCGTTTGCTCAGGCGTTTTCCTCAGCGGACTGCTCGATCTGCTTCACGATTTCCGCTAACCTCTCCGGAACCTGGTCCGCCGCCATGATGGGCCGGGAGCTGGCTCTGGAGGAACACCCGGAAAAGCAGATCTGCGTCATTGATTCCAAAAGCACCGCCGGGTGCATGGTTCTGCTGGCCCGCAAGGCGAAAGCTTTGATCCAGCGTGGTGAGAACCTGTGCTTTGAGTCGATCTGCGGGGAGCTTCGCATCTATCAGGCGGCCCTTCGGACGGCGTTTACGCTGGAGAATTTCGACAACCTGATTAAAAACGGCCGGATGCGCCCGCTGGTGGGCAATCTGCTCCACTCGCTGGGCATCCATGTGATTGCCAATGCCACGCCCCAGGGCGCGATCCATGTGGCGGACAAGGCCCGGGGGGAAACGAAGACCTATCAGGCCATTACGAAGCTGATGGCCTCCAGCAAGGACTGCACCCGCGCGGAGGTGGTGATTTCTCACTGCCAGAATCTTCCCGGAGCCATGAAACTGAAGGAACAGATTCTAAAGGACCTTCCGGTGAAGAGTGTGGATATTTTGGCCTGTCGGGGCCTCACCAGCTTTTACGCCATGGAAAAGGGTCTGATCCTGGGTTATTGAGCAGTCAGAACCGACGGGCGCCCGCAGAGATTTTCTCTGCGGGCGCCTTTTATGCGCACAGCCGGATACATGGCATCAAAAAGTCCGACGCACCTGTGATGATGCCCGCAGCGCGCGTGAAGAACGGTGGCGGACGTCTTGGATGTGGTTGCCTCGGGGTTTCTCCTGCCGGTGGTGGACACCAGCACAGCCTTGCTGGAGTGCAGGGGGGTTACGTTGGGTCATCTCTCCAAAGGGGCATGGACATGCATCGCGGTCCGCCCCGTCCGCGGCTCAATTCCGCGCTGGAAATTGCGTGAACGGTAATCCCGGCCTCCTCCAAGGAGCGGTTGGTCACGTAATTCCGGGTGTAGACCACCACCTCGCCGGGGGCGATCGCCAGCGTGTTGCTGCCGTCGCTCCACTGCTCTCGGGCGGCGTCGATCTCGCTGCCCTGTCCGCAGGGAATCAGGGTCACGCTGTCCAGGTGCAGGTGTTTCTTTAAAATGTCCTCCAGTCCCCCGTCTTCCTGCTGAATAGACATTTTGCGGTCCTTGTCCAACTCCATGACAAACACGGTGATTTGGCTCAGGATGTTGGGGTGGACAGTGAACTTGTCCCGATCCACCATGGTGAAAACCGTGTCCAGATGCATGAAGGCTCGGTTTTTTGGAATATTGAAGACTAATATCTGCTGAAAACTGCCCCCTTCGGTGAGAATGGTCTCCGCCAGGCGGTCGATGGAGTCCTCCTGCGTCCGCTGGGAAATGCCCACCGCCAGCACCTGGGGCGAGAGAATCAGAATGTCGCCGCCCTCCAGAGATGTGGTTTTGCCCCGATCATACCAGCGGGGAGTATCCCGAAATTCCGGGTCGTGCTCAAAGATGAACTTGCCGAACAGCGTCTCCCGGTTCCGGGTGGGCGTGTGCATCTTATGGATGGACACGCCGGCGCCAATGGTTGCGAATGGGTCCCGGGTAAAATAGAGGTTGGGCATGGGGTCCACGGCAAAGGGATATCCCTCCTCCGCCGCCCACCGGTAGTCGCCCAGACGTTCGCCGCCTCTGGAAAGGTCCTGCTTACGAATGCCCGACATCATGGCTTCCACCATCTCCCGGTCGGGCAGGTCCGTCAGATAGGCCGCCACCGCATCGTGTGTCCGGGCATCCCGAATGCCCGCCTCATCTATAAACTGATGAATCAGTTCCTCCCGGACAGACTGGCCTGTAATGGATTTCAGCACCAGATCGGTGAGATACACCACCTCCACGCCGCTTTTTCGTAGGCAGTCGGCGAAGGCGTCATGCTCCGCCTGGGCCTCCCGGAGGTAAGGAATATCATCAAACAGCAGCCGCTCCAAATATTCCGGCATCAGGTTTTCCAACTCCCGCCCCGGCCGGTGGAGCAGTACGCGCCGCAGGCGCCCGATCTCCGAGGTATTATGAATTCCTGTTTCCAAACCCAGGTCACTCCTTTTTGCAGTGCGTTTGCTGTCTTCCTGATTATGGTTTGTGAAAATACAAGTTTCATGCACAGAAGAGAAACGGAAGCTGCTCCTATTAAAATAAAAGCTGAAAGATAAGAAACGGGAGCAACCTGTAGAGAGCGAAAAAAATTAACGGAAACTTGGCGCACGCTATGGTATAATAAACTGCAAGACGGCCGTTCTGAGCGCACCGCGTCGAACACACGGAGGCGCCAGAGTGTACCGTGCGCCCTGTCTCCTCGGTGGCAAAGTGGCTGTTTGCTTTCGTATGATTTACGGTTGAAAAAGAAACGAGGCTGGAAGTGTGCGCTCTAAAGAATCTATTTTAAAGCAACTGTTCCCTTTTCGTTGGCGGGATCTGCTGGTGTGCGTGGCGATCCTGCTTTGCGCGGCAAGCGTGTGTATGCTCCTGCAGTCCGCAGCCACCAGCGAGGGATTTGCATCTCCCATTTTTGTGCTGGCGGTGCTGCTGATCTCCCGGCTGACGAACGGCTACTTTTTTGGACTGGTAGCTTCCGTGGTGGGGGTCATTGCCGTGAACTACACATTCACCTATCCGTACGGAGCTATCAACTTTACTCTTGCAGGCTATCCGCTGACCTTTTTGACGTTTCTCATGGTTTCCGTGGTTACCAGCGCTATGACGACTCAGGTGAAGCAGCAGGCGCGGCTGCGGGCGGAAAACGAGAAAGAGAAGATGCGGGCGAATCTGCTCCGCTCTGTGTCCCACGATATCCGAACCCCCCTGACCTCCATAGTGGGGTCCACGTCCGTCATCTTGGAAAATCCCTCGATTTCCAGGGCGGAGCAGGAGAACCTGCTGAAGGACGTGCGGGACGAGGCACAGTGGCTCATCCGGGTGGTGGAAAATCTGCTGTCCGTTACTCGAATTGGGGAGAACGGTCAGGCTCATATCACAAAAAAAGATGAGGCGGCTGAAGAAATCCTGGGAGAGACGGTGCGGAAATTCCGCAAGCGGTTTCCAGATGTGAACATCACCGTGGAGGCTCCGCAGGAGCTGCTGGTGGTGCCTATGGATGCAATCCTGATCGAGCAGGTTCTGGCAAATCTGCTGGAAAACGCCGTGCGCCATGGCGGCACCACCACCTACGTTTCCCTGTGCGTCGAACGTCAGGGAGGGCTGGCAAAATTCTCTGTTCGAGACAACGGCCAAGGAATCCCAAAGGATCAACTGCCTCGCCTGTTTGACGGAACGCTGAAGCGCAGCGAAACGCCTTCCGGCGACGGCAAGCGGGATATGGGTCTGGGCCTGATGGTATGCCTCACCATCGTGCGGGCGCATAACGGCTTTATGGAGGCGCGGAATATGGACAGCGGCGGTGCGGAAGTTTTCTTTTGCCTGCCCCTGACGGAGGAGGAAGCACAGTGAATATCCGGGAAAAAATTTTAGTGGTGGAAGATGAGAAAAGCATCTCCCGGTTTATTTCCGCCATATTGGACAATAACGGCTATGAGGCTGTACAGGCTCGAACCGGGGCGGAGGCGCAGTCCATGATTTCGTCCCACTGTCCGGATTTGGTGATCTTGGATCTGGGTCTGCCGGATATGGACGGACTGGAGATACTCCGCAGCCTGCGGACCTGGTCGAGTATTCCGGTGGTGGTGGTCTCCGCCCGGGATCATGAACAGGATAAAGTGGCGGCTCTGGACCTGGGGGCCGACGACTATCTGACAAAGCCCTTTGGAACCGGAGAGCTGCTGGCCCGGGTCCGGGCTGCTATTCGACATACCCGCACTACTTCCGCCAATGACGAGATCGCCCGCAAGGGCATCTATACCGTGGGCGATTTGACGATTGACTACAACAAGCATCAGGTGCTGGTGGACGGCGAAAACGCGAAGCTGACTCTCAGCGAGTTTCGCATTGTGGCCCTGCTGGGGAAATACGCGGGAAAAGTTTTGACCTATGACTTTATCATTAGAGAATTGTGGGGGCCCCGGGCCGGGGATGACAATCAGATCCTGCGGGTCAATATGGCGAACATCCGGCGCAAGGTGGAAAAAAATCCTGCGGAGCCGCAATATCTTTTCACGGAAGTGGGCGTTGGCTATCGCCTTGCCGAAGGTGAGTGAATCCACCTGCGGTCTGTGATCACGGCTTTTTGTGTTGCCCCCTGACCTGGATACTTTGCCTGGGCAGTAAGATTTTTTTAAATAAAAAACCCTCTGAAATCATTGATCTCAGAGGGCTTTTCTTTGCCTGCTGCGGCGAGGATTCCCAGGGCATTTTCTGTGCGGCTGCCTTTTTTAAGAGCTCAATCCCGGGGAAGCAGACTCAGCAGCGTACCGTCTGCGATCAACTCGTGCGCCTGCTGAATCATTTCCGTGATGTTGCGGTCCTTGTCGTAAAACGGGATGACGGACCGGGCCTTTTCATAAACGGCCCCGGAGTATTTTCCGAGACTGCGCCCCTTCCGGTAGTCCACTGCTTGGGCGGCATGGATCAATTCCAACGCAAAGATGTATCGGAGATTGTCAAGAATTTTATCCAGCTTCTGTACCACGTAGGGCGCATTGGTGGACATATCCTCCATGCCGCCAGCCAGACTGAGCGTATCCATGGAAACGGGGTTGCACAGATGCCGGATTTCCGCATCCAGAGAAGTGTAGGTTTTTTGGACGGTGCAGAAGCACAGAACGTCCGCCGCGGGACTGAGGAACCGGGGCAAATTGGTAAATGACGGATCGGAGAGCTTAATAAGCCGCAGGCAGCTGGCCTTTGAGACGTGAGAGAGGGCCACGCCAAGACTCTCAAAGCCCAGTACCCAGTTAAGGGGTTCGAAGTTGGCGGAGGGTACAATCGTCTTTTCCCCTAACAGCACGCAAGGATTGTCGTCCGTTGTATTGAGCTGAATCTCCAGACGTTCCCGGGTATATTGCAGCAGCTCCAAGACTGCTCCGTGGATCTGGGGGACATCCCGGTAGCATAGGGGATCGTGAACCGCCTTCTGCCGATCCGGCTCATAGATAAAGCTGCCATCCAGATCCTCTCGGACGCGCGCGGCGACCTTCTGCTGCCCCACATAGCGGCGCAGTTTGTGGTTACGGTCATCCAGCGGCGAAACATTGCCGTTGAAACCCTCCAGAGAAAGAGCGTAGATGGCGTCCGCAACCTTGAGGAAATCCTCAAGGTCCTTGAGGAGCAGTGCACCGTGCCCGGCGCTGACGGCGTTGGAGCTGACGATGGCCAGTCCGTCCTTCGGACCGAGGGACAGGGGCTCAAGTCCGGCCAGGGAGAAGGCTTCTTTGGAGGGCATAACCTTTCCGCCGAATTCGACGTTGCCTTCTCCGATAATGGCCAGTCCAATATGGGAGAGCAGACCGATATCGGCCTCGCCCACCGATCCACGCATGGGAATCATGGGATGAATATGACGGTTGAGCAGCTTCGTGTACATCTCCGGAATTTCGGGGGCAACTCCGCAGCAGCCGCTGAGCATCCCGTTGAGCCGGGTGAGCATAATAGCCCGAACCTGTTCCGTAGAGGCCCAGGGCGGTACTCCGATGCTGTGGGAACGAATCAGATTGCAGTTATATTGACCGAAAAATTCCTTGAAAACCTTTTTGTCCTTGTTCCAGCCAACGCCCACATTGAATCCGTAGATGGGAAAGTCGGCATCTACAAGGTCAAAAACCAGTTGGCGCGCGTCACGGAGCCTCTTTTCAGCTCCCTCGGAAAGTTCGACCTGGGTATAATCCTTAGCAACTGAGGCTACTTCCTCAATCGTAAGATTCTCACCTGTCAAAGTAATTTTTTCCATATCTTCCCTCCATTTTTAAATCTTTTTAGCTAAATAGATTGCTGACATATAAAGTAATATTATTATAATTTTAATCAGAGGCAGATGCAATCGAATTTTAAAATTTTTTTGTATTTACTGCATTTTTTCTATATCCTATAAATTTTTATAAATAAACTGTGCATAACGATAAAAATATCCTTGCGTTGTCTTATATTTTGTAAATAGTATACAAAAACGCAAAGAAAATTCTGGCAGATTATTTAGTTGAATTATTTTGCTTTTAATGCTATTTTTAAGTAAATACATTTTAAAATTAAAGCGCTGCGTTGCGACGAAGAGTTTTGTAGGGTTCAATTAGATAGGTAAAGGAGGGCTGCAACATGCCGGTGGCAAAGACGATCCGTCAGGTGAAGCTGGGAGAAAAGCTTGAGCTGCAGGACTTGGTTACTGTGGCAAGACTCGGGGCAAAAGTTGAATTTTCCGAGAGCTACTGCAAGCGGGTCAACCGATCCCGAAGCCTGATCGAGCAAGCAATTTCACAAGAGCGGGTTATGTACGGCGTGACAACGGGATTTGGCTTGCTCAGCACGAAGACAATTGACCGGGAGCAGGCCAAAACGCTTCAGAAAAATATTATACTGTCCCATTCGGTCTCTGTGGGAGAACCTTTTGAAGAGGAACAGGCGCGGGCGACCATGCTGATGATCCTGCAGAATCTTGGGCAGGGATACAGCGGCGTTCGACTGGGGACTTTGGAGACGATCCGCAGCATGCTCAACAGCGGGGTGACACCTTGGATGCCGCGGGACGGCTCCGTGGGGTATTTGGCTCCTGAGGCGCATCTGGCCCTGGTCCTGACCGGAGAGGGAAAGGCCTGGTTCTCCGGGGAACTCCTGTCCGGCGGTGAGGCGATGCGCCGCGCAGGTGTTGAACCAATCGAGTTGGCGGAGAAGGAGGGACTGGCTCTCATTTCTGGAACCACCTCCGTCACAGCCCTTGCGGCGCTGGCTGCATATGATATGGTCAACGCGGTGAAATGTGCGGACGTGGTGGGAGCTGTCTCTCTGGAATCGCTCAAGGGGGTTATGCAGGCCTTTGACGAGCGGGTGATGTCCGTCAGGCCGCACCCGGAACAGGCCGCGTCTGCGGCCAACGTGAGAAAGCTGCTGGAAGATTCGGAAGTCATCCGCCATTACGCCGGCTCCCGCTTGCAGGATGCGCTGTCTCTGCGGTGTATTCCTCAATTGCACGGCGCGGCGAGAAAGACCATCCATATGGCGGTGGATACGCTGGAGACGGAGATCAACTCCTGCTGCGATAACCCAATTATCTGGGATAACGGTGACTCGACGGATGTTCTCTCAGCCTGTAACTGTGACTCCGCGTACGCGGGGATTGCCATGGATAGTGCGGCGATCGCCTGCACGATGGTCGCAAAGATGTCGGAGAGGCGGAACAATCGCCTGATTGACGAGACGATGTCGGGCTTTCCGTCTTTCCTTGTGAAAAATCCGGGGCTTAATTCCGGACTGATGATTCCGCAGTATACGCAGGCCGGACTGCTGGGGGATATGCGGATTCTGTCCACCCCCTCCGTGATTGACAATACACCCACCTGCTGCGGGCAGGAGGATTATGTGGCCATGGGCTACAACGCATGCAAAAAGGCTGGTTTGGTCGTCAGGAATCTGGAGTACATTCTGGCGATCGAGCTACTGTCGGGTTATCAGGCCCAGAAGTTTTTGGACCCGGGCCTGCGGCGCAGCCGTGCGACTGCCGGTATTTTTACCGAGATCGGAAAAGCGATTCCGGATATGGAAAACGATATCCGCCTTTATCCCCATATTGAGCATTTGCGCGGGATGATTCACTCCGGAAAGCTTTTGGACTTGGCACAGCAGGCGGTCGGGGATCTGGGCTGACCGCTGTCACGGATATCCTTCGGGACGCTGATTTTGGCTGAGGGAGGTGCGACAAAGGCCGCTTGAGACTCACACGGTTATTTAGAAAAGAAAGGGAGAATGAGCAATTGAATAAGGAAGTTCAAACGCAAGAGGGAAAAAAGCAGGAGTCGTTCGAGGAGACCAAGAAAAACATCCGCTGGGAAGTATTTATTCCGGGTTTCGTACTGTTTGCCATCGCAGCATTTGTGGGAATTTTTAACAATGAGGCGCTGACGAAATCCTCCATGTCGTTTTTTAACTGGTCACTGGACTCTTTTGGATGGCTTTATCAGTACGTCGTCATAGGGAGTACCATCCTGGTGGCAATTATCACATTTTCAAAATTGGGCCGTGTGCGCCTGGGCGGAAAAGACGCAAAACCCAAAATTCCATTTATGGCGTGGTTTGCCATGACGCTGACCGGCGGTGTGGCCACGGGCATTGTGACCTGGGGGGTCAATGAACCGCTGATTTACTACGGCAATGTGTGGGGGGAACTTGATCAGCTTGGCATTAAGCCGTTTACCCCGGAGGCCGCCCAGTTCGCAATGGGCAGAAGCTTCATGAACTGGACCTTTTTGCCCTACGCGATTTACGCTTTGTGCGGCGTACTGGTAGCCTATCTCTATTATAACAAAAAGCAAAAGCTCAATGTCACGTCTACCTTGCGTCCTCTGTTTGGCGAGCGGATCACCAAGGGTCCGTTGGCCGCTTTTATCGACACTCTTTCCATGCTGGCGCTGGGCATCGGCATCTGCGGCGGTCTGGCCATGTGCATCACGCTGGTGATGACAGGTTTGCGCGGTTACGGTATTTCAGACTCGCTGCCCCTTTTCATTGGCATAGGCGTCGTAATTGTGGCCTGCTTCACGCTTTCGTCCTATGTCGGTATGGACAGGGGACTTAAGGTACTGGGCAGTCTCAACGCATGGTTTTATTATGGACTGCTGATCCTCTTGCTGGTCACGGGGCCGATGTTGTTTATCATGAGAAACAGCACTGCCGGCCTTGCCACTTGGTTTCAAAACTTCTGGCTCTGGGGCCTGGACCCCATTGACATTGGCGGCGCGGCCCTGACCCGGTCCTGGACGCTGTTTGACTGGGCATGCTGGATCGCCTACGCCCCCGTCACCGGTATCTTCCTGGCCATGATCTCCCGCGGACGCACCATCCGCGAATTCATGATTGTCAACTGGATTTTGCCCTCCGTGTTCGGCTTTGTGTGGTTCGCAATCTGGGGCAACAGCGCACTTTACATGCAGATGCAGGGCACCGCGGATCTGGTGGGCGCCATCAATCAGGGCGGAGCCGTCATGGCATTGTGGGTCTTTTTGCAGAATCTGCCGTTTGGAATCGGCAAGCTGGTTGTGCCATTCAATTTGCTGATTATTATTATCTCTTTTGTGACTGCGGCGGATGCAACGCTGACAAATGTGGGTTCCATGTGCGTCAAAAACGTTCCCATTGGAACGGAACCTCCTGCAAAGCTCAAGGTGCTTTGGGGCATCGTGATCGGTGTGGTGGCAATCGTCATGGCTGCGTTCGGCGGAGGAGCACAAGGCGTGGACGGCGTCAAGGCGTTGGCCACGGCGGGCGGTTTCCTGGTACTGTTTGTATTTTTGCTGCAAATTATATCTTCAATCAAAGTATTCTTCATGGAGAAGATTGAAGAGTAAGATGGCCTCGCGCAGAGGAGGCTGACAATACCTGTCAGCCTCCTCCCGCCTCTATTTGATCCATGCCGCCAAGGGAAAATTCGGCTTGGCGGTGTTGATCAGGTAAAAGATAAGGGAGAAGCGCTATGAAAATTGTTGGGAGCAGTCGGCCAATTCACGATGCAAAGGCAAAAGTGACCGGCACTGTTCGATATGCGGGGGATTTTGACCTTCCGGGCATGCTCTATGCCGCGGTTATATTCAGTCAGATCCCCCATGGATATGTGACGCAAGTAAATGTTGACCGGGCAATGGAGGTTGGCGGAGTGGTGGAGATCCTGCACTGCTTCAATACCACAGATCGGCCATATAACCGGTTTAGGACGATGAAGGGGCAAAAGACGCTGGAACAGGACCGGGTTTTTCAAAGGCATGTCCGCTATGTGGGGGACCGCGTGGGCTGTGTGCTTGCCGAAACGCCACAGGCCGCAAGGGAAGCGGCCGCTTTGGTAGAGGTTACGTATGATCCGCTGCCGTTCGCAACCACGGTTTCCGAGGTACTGGAGGGAAAGATTGACTGCATTCATTCCGAAGGAGCAGTTTTTGGCGCGGTGGAGCTAGCCTTTGGCAAAGAACCGGAAATGCGGCCGGACACCGTGGAGACCGTGACGGAAACCTTTCTGCCCCGCCTGACCCATATGACCATGGAAACGCATTGCTGTGTCGCCTCGTGGGACCGGGCTATGGAGCAGTTGACCGTCTGGAGCCCCAACCAGTCGGTCTATGGGATTCGCACGGTTCTGGCGGAGCTGTTTGACCTGCCCTATGAAAAGGTACGGGTGGTCAAGACCACCATGGGCGGCAGCTTCGGCGCAAAGCAGGAGTGGGTTCTGGAGCCCGTCACGGCGGCAGCTGCTCTGAGAACAGGGCGGCCCGTAAAGCTGGTCTATAACCGGGCAGAGTGCATGGTTTCCACAATCTCCCGCGGACCGATTCACGCAAAGTTTGTCACCAAAATCACGCCCCAGGGAAAAATCCAGAGCATGGGAGCAGATGTCATTCTGGACTCGGGCGCTTACGTGGGAAATGCCTGTGACTATATTCAGGCGCTGGCAAGCAAGTTTTTCAGGTGCTACAGTTATCCTTTTGCGCACTACACAGGAAGAGCGGTGTGCACCAATACACCGATGTCCGGTGCTTACAGGGGCTGGAGCGCCCCGGAGATGTACACCATGATGGAACATAACCTGAATATGGCGGCGCGACGGCTGCATATGGATCCTCTGGAGCTGCGGCTCCGGAATGTGGCGCTGCCCGGTGAAGTGGACCGGAAGACGGGACTTTCGCTGGGTGAGATCCGGATTCGGGAATGCCTTCTGCTGGGAAGGGAAAAGTTCTTTTGGGAGAAGCGAAAAAAAGAGAACCGCGCGTTCAACGCCGGACAGACGCGTTTCCGCCGGGGAATCGCGGTGGGCTGTGCCGGGCACGTAAACGGGTATTATCCAAGATTCCCCGACTATGCGGGGGTGTCTATGCGGGTTAACGAATCCGGCGGCATACAGGTGTTGGCAACTCTGCACGATCACGGCTGCGGGACAGTAACCGCCATGAAAATGATTGTGTCGGAAGTACTGGACCTTCCACTGGAGAAGATTCAGATTTCGGAGGGTGACACGGCGGTTACCCCTCACGATGTGGGCTGCTTTGCCAGTCGTTCCACTTACGTCATTGGACGCGCACTCTTTGACTGTTCCGAAAAACTCCGGGATGAACTATTGGAAGCCTGTGGCCGCTGGCAGAATACGGATTCTTCAGAGCTGTGGGTAAAAGACGGAGAAATCAGATATTCCGATGGAAGAGCAGTCTCCTACGGGGATGTTGCGGTGTGGATGCTTCGGGAGGAACAGAAAGAACTTTGGGTAAACCATCAGAGCCAGTCCCAAAGCAACCCCGGTGTCACAGGCGCCCATTTCGCATGGGTGGAGGTGGATACCTGTACCGGAATGGTAAAGCTGCTGGATTACCTGGCGGTACACGACATTGGACAGGCGATTAACCGGGAAATGTGTGTGGCACAGATTCAGGGCGCGGTGGCCATGGGCAGTGGCGCGGCACTGAGCGAACATATGGATACCAACCCCAAAAACGGAAAGACCACCGCAACCATGAAGGATTATCACGTCCGGAATACGCCTGATTTTTTAAATGTCCGGGTAGAACTGATCGAAGACGGCGGGACACAGGGACCCTTCGGGGCAAAGTCCATTGGAGAAGCTTGCTATGTTCCGGTGGCGGCGGCGGTGGCGGGAGCGGTGAACGATGCGCTGGACAGTGACCTTTCCAGCTTCCCGCTGACGCCGGACGCAATTGTGGATCTGATGATTAAGAGGGAGCAACATGAAGCTTGAATTTACGGTAAACGGAAAAAACGTCAGCTTGGAGGTCCCGCCTGACCGCAGGCTTTTGGATATCCTGCGGGAGGATCTGGGGCTGACCGGAACGAAGGAAGGCTGCGGGGAAGGCGAGTGCGGCGCATGTACCGTGCTGCTGGATCGTCGGGCCGTCCATTCCTGCCTCACGGTTGCCGCGCAGTTGCCCGGCAGAGAGGTTGTCACCATTGAGGGCCTGAGTGATTGCGGTGAGATGAGCGATCTGCAGCGCGCGTTTGTGGAGGAAACGGCAATTCAATGCGGCTATTGCACCACGGGAATGGTGATGTCGGCAAGGGCACTGCTCTATGAAAATCCCAACCCCACGGAGGAAGAAATACGTATCGCACTTGCCGGAAACATCTGCCGCTGCTCGGGGTATACGCAGATCATCCGGGCAGTGAAGCGGGCTGCCGCAGAGGAACGCGGGGAGGCAGAACGTGATTGAAGGGTTTTTCTCTCCCAAAACCAGGGAGGAACTTTTTGAGTGTCTGGGAAAGATGACACCAAACAGCAGGTTCATCAGCGGCGGGACGGATCTGATTTTGAAGCTGAATGCCGGAAAAATACACCCGGACACTCTGCTTTATCTGGGAGCCTTGCCGGAGGGAAGAGAGATTTCCGAGCAAAGCGGAGAGATCCATATCGGCGCGATGGCGGATATGACTACCATTGCCACGAGTCCGTTGGTGAGACGAACCTGTATGGCACTGGCGGACGCCGCAGGACATGTGGGTTCGGTTCAGATTCGGAATAAGGCCACCGTCGGCGGAAATGTGGCGAATGCGTCTCCCGCAGGCGATCTGACCGTACCGCTGTGGCTGATGGGTGCCAAGGTCCACATTGCGGGCCCGCAGGGCATCCGAACTGCGACGATGGATGAGACCGTTATCGGGATTGAAAAGACATCTTTATGCCATAATGAGGCAATTTTGTCGTTTTCCTACCCGGTTCCGCCGGCGTCCACCTACACGGCCTATCGGAAGCTTGGCAGCAGAAGCGAGGTCACAATTTCCAGAGTCGGGCTGGCTGTTCTGGTTCAGATGCAAGAGGAAGTGGTCTCGACCGCAAGAATTGTACTGGGTGCCGTTGCCACGACACCCGTGCGGGCGCTTTCGGCGGAGCGCTGCCTGGAAGGGAGCAGACTAGAACCCGAGGCAGTGGAAAATGCAGCGTCGGCGCTTTCGGAATATATTCTGGAAATCAATAAGAGGCCCAACCGCTTTTACAAGGCCCACGCATCGAAAGGTGTGCTGCAGGATGTTCTGGATACCATCCGGCAGCGCAGCGGGATAACCCTGCCATAAAAGATGCGGACTATTATCAAGCGCACCTGTAATTGCAGCGCGGCAGCCTCAATCCGGCTGCCGCGCTGCTTGTATATTGCCGCCGGCACAATCCTGGCCGCCGGCTTTTGCGTGGGGGGGCAGCGGCGTATATAAATGCTTCTTTGACAATTACAAGATGGAGGCATTGATTTTTTGAACCAAATATAGTACAATTATTCAATATTCTTTCGAAAGGAGAACCGTCTTTGTCAAAAAATGCAGTACGCATGAGCGATATTGCCAAAGAGCTTGGCATCAGCGTTGTTACCGTTTCCAAAGCGCTGTCCGGCAAAGACGGAGTGGGCGAATCCCTCCGTCAGAAAATTGCACAAACTGCCGCCCAAATGGGCTACCAGCCCAAAAACATGGAAAGAGCCAACGAAAAACCCCGAACGGTTGGCATTCTGATTGCACACTATCTGATCAAGCCGGAGCATTCTTTTTACTGGGCGCTTTATCTGAGCGTTGTGGAATGCCTGAAGGAACACAACTATAATTGCATGTTTGAGCCGGTAGCCACGGATGAGCAGAAGCCGACGCTGCCAGCGTTTGTTTCCAATAGAACCGTGGAAGGAATATTTGTGCTGGGACGCATGTCCCACGACTATCTCCAGCTGCTTGAACAGACGGCGCTTCCATTGGTGCAGATTGATTCAAACTGTGATGCAAAGGCAGTCTGCGTGATTCCCAACAGCTATTGGGGTATTTCGGAAATGACGGAATATTTGATTGGGAAGGGCCACAGAAAAATTGGCTTTGTGGGCAGCGTGGATGCCAATACTCATATGCAAGACTGCTATTACGGGTACCTGAAGACTCTGACGTTTAACAAAATCGAGTTGCACAGGGAGTGGATTATTCCGGATCGGGACGGGGTGGAATTCAAGCGAAGCTTTGACCTGCCTGCCGATATGCCCACTGCCTTTGTCTGCTGCAGCGATCAGGCGGCATACCATTTTGTGCAGGATCTTCAGCAAAAGGGTTATCGGATACCGGCGGATATCTCTGTTACCGGATTTTACGGGTATATTTTCTCCACACTGGTCTCACCTCCGCTGACGACGTATGGAATTGATCTGAAAAGCATGGCCGAACAGGCGGTAGGCGCTCAGATTTCCATGATTGAACATGGATCTCAAAAACGTGGGATGTATGTCGTATGCGGTGAAATCGTGGAGAGGGGTTCCGTACTGGAGATTTAAGCTCCAGTATGCACATAGCGCCGGGACGGTGGACAGAAGCAAGCGGCTGATAATGCAGCACATAAAGCACCACATCCAGTTTCCTTACTCAAAACGTATAAAGCAAGCGATACAGTTCAATACTGTACCGCTTGCTTTTATAGGTTGAATCGATTCTGCAAAAGCTTTTTCGCGATTCTCCAGTCTCGGCCGACCTTTGTGGAAAACGGCACCAGACCTTAGCATATAATAATCCTCGTCCCGACTGAGCCGTGGTCTCGAAAATAGCTCTGGGCTTATTAAAACTGTGAAGAATGAACACCTATAAAAACCACTGCGCTGCGGGAAACTTGCCCATTTGGAGTGTTACAGGTTCCCTCTTGGATTTTCCGCGCAAGCAGTATATACTACTGGGGACAGGGCGACCTTCCGCGGCGGCGCTGGGGCGCGCCGCTTGGGATCTGGAAAGGCGGGGAAACGTATGAATGGCATCGATCATCTGTGGGTTGTGATCTGTGCGTGCTTCGTGTTTTTTATGCAGGCGGGGTTCATCTGCTATGAGGTGGGCTTTGTGCGGCCCAAAAACGTGGTCAGCGTAGCCATTGAAAATATCATTGCCTTTGTGATCGCCACGCTGTCCTTTTACCTGGTGGGTTTTGCATTCATGTTCGGTGATACGCACAGCGGTCTGATCGGGACCAGTCATTGGCTGCTTCTGGGGCTGAATGGAAATTATGACGATATCTTCGCCCTCTATCAACTGATGTTTGCCGGGACAGCCGTGACAATTTTTTCTGGGAGCATGTCGGAGCGGACCAAGCTTAAAGCTCTGGTAATCGCCGCTGCCGTAACCGGCATCATCATCTATCCGATTTACGGGCACTGGGTTTGGGGTGGAAATTACATCGGTCAGTCCACATTTCTTGAAAGTCTGGGATTTATGGACTATGCCGGTGCCACAGTGGTCCATTCCACCGCGGGATGGATTGCGTTGTCCGGTACCATGGTTTTGGGAGCAAGGAGGGGCCGCTGGGATGAAAACGGGCGGCCACGGCGAATGGGCCGTTCCAATATCCCCTTTGCGGCGCTGGGAACGTTTATCCTGTGGTTCAGCTGGTTTGGTTTCAACGGCGGCAGCCTTTTCCGGTTTGATGATCAGGTTGGTCTGATTCTGCTGAACACCAACTTTGCCGCAGCGTCCGGCGTTGTGGGCGCCATTCTCACCACCTATCTCTTTGCGCGAGATCAAAGCTATATGGAGGCGGTTTTTAACGGAGCGCTGGGCGGCCTGGTGGCAATTACGGCCAGCTCTGAAATTCTGTCCCCTTGGCAGGCCATTTTGGTGGGAATGATCACCGGCGCGGTGACGGTGCTGGCCAGTATGCTGCTGCTGAGACTGAAGATTGACGATGCCGTCAACGCCGTCCCCATTCATGGATTCGGCGGGGCATGCGGCACGATTTTGTGCGCGGTATTTGCCGCTCCCGGAGATTTGAACCTTGCATCCAGAGGGCAGCAGCTGCTGGTGCAGCTGCTGGGCGTAAGTGTTAATTTTGTATGGGCCTTCGGCATGGGATTTTTGATGTTTTGGATTCTGGATCGGACCATCGGCCTGCGGGTATCTCCGGAGGAAGAAGAAAAGGGCCTCAATATTGTAGAATTTTCCGATGTTGCCTCCTGGCTGGAGCATCTGAAAGATGAGCACTATGAGAATCTGACCCAGGATCTTTACCGTACCATCCGGCAGCAGAATATCGCTCTGCGCAGGCAGTCGGATCTGCTGGTGGCCACGCAGGAGCGGGAACGGGAGAAGATCGCGCGGGATCTCCACGACGGCGTGGGCCAATCCCTGGTGGCGCTGAAGATCAACCTGGGGCTGCTCTCCCGCTGCCCGGAGGATGAACAGCTCAGACGGGACGCCGAAAAGACTGTGAAAATGGTGGACGGCGCCATTGCGGAAATCCGGAGCGTCATCGGCAATCTTAAGCCGACGGAACTGAAACGGGACGGGCTTTCCAACAGTATCCGCGCGCTGTGCAGTAAGCTGGAGTCTTTGAGTGGCATTCAGTTTCACTGCAATATAACCGATGCAATGCCGGAATGGGCCGAAACCGAGGAACTGAATATTTACCGCATTGTCCAAGAGTGCCTGACCAACATCATCAAGCACTCTGAAGCCACAGAGGCCGACGTGAACCTGCTGGCGCTCAGCAATCAAATATTTCTCATCAGCATCATTGACAACGGAAGGGGGTTTGACATGCAGAGCGTAAATTCCGGCTTTGGGCTGACCAACATCCGGGAGCGCGCGGATGCGCTGAACGCAAAAATGGTGGTCGACAGTGCGGAGGGGCAGGGTACCCGTGTGATTTTGGAGATTCCACATGGTAAAAATTAAAGTATTTCTGGCGGACGATCACAAAATCCTGCGGGAGTCACTGGTCATCCTGCTCTCACAGAAGGAGAATATTCAGGTTGTCGGAGAAGCCGGAGACGGGCAGGAGGCCTACCAGAAAATTACGGAGCTGAAACCGGATGTGGCGGTGCTTGACATCTCCATCCCGCGGCTGAACGGTTTGGATCTGGCGGCCAGACTCAAGAATGAACTGCCGGAGGTCCGGACAATAATCCTGACCATGCACAAGACGGAAGAATATGTGACCAAAGCGCTGCGTTCCGGAGTGAGAGGATACGTTCTAAAGGACAATGCGCTGGAGGAGCTCATTGAGTGCATTGAAACGGTATCTGCTGGAAAAATGTTTTTATCGCAGGACGTGACCGGTTTTGTGGTGGACGGATTCCTCAGCGGGTTGCGGGACACGGGCATTCAGACCGAGGGAGTCTCCTCCAGAGAGCGGGAAATTCTCCAGCTGCTGGCAGAGGGGAAGTCCAATAAGGATATCTCCGAGGAATTATATCTGAGCATCAAAACCGTGGAAACGCACCGGGCCAACATTATGCGTAAGCTTGGCCTGCGCAATCTGGCCGACCTTGTGCTCTACGCTGTGAGAAATCATATTATAGAGCCATAAAATACAGTATAAACCCGGAAGTTTTACAGGCGATTCCCGATGCCCTTTTATCCGTCAATCGACTAGAATAGACTACAATCGAACGGTTGGAGGGTATCATATGATTGACTATGGAAACACCGCATTTGTATTGATCTGCTCAGCGATGGTCTGCTTTATGACGCCGGGGCTCGCCTTTTTCTATTGCGGGTTGGTACGCCGGAAAAACGCCTTGACCATTATGATGCAAAGCTTTGTGGCTATGGGGGTCGTGGCGGTTGTCTGGTTTGTATGCGGATTCAGTCTGGCCTTTGGGAAGGATGCCGGAGGGATCATCGGTGGGCTGGAGTACGCGTTTTTAAACGGCGTGGGGCTTCAGGCAAGCAGTACCTATGCCCCCAGCATTCCATTTTTGGCGTTTTTCTTGTTTCAGCTTATGTTTGCGGTAATTACTCCGGCATTGATTACCGGCGCTTTTGCCGACCGTGTCAGCTTTAAAAGCTATCTGATCTTTCTGGCGTTGTGGTGCCCGCTCGTGTATGCGCCATGCGCCCACTGGATTTGGGGCGGCGGTTTTCTGCAAAAGCTGGGTGCGGTGGATTTTGCCGGAGGGATTGCCATTCATACTGCTGCCGGGATGGCGGCTCTGGCTTCCATCTTGTTTGTCGGAAAGAGAACCATTCGTCCGGATGAGGATACACAGCCATACAGTGTGCCGTACATAGCGTTGGGCACCGGTATTCTCTGGTTCGGCTGGTTTGGTTTTAACGGCGGCAGCGCACTGGCTGCCAACGGAACCGCCGCCGTGGCGTTCATCAATACCGCCATTGCCGGCGCGACCGCCATGGTGACCTGGATGCTGCTGGCATGGAGGAAAGACCATCATCCCAGTATTGTGGAGGCCATGACCGGGGCGGTGGCGGGACTTGCCACCGTAACGCCTGCCTCCGGTTATGTGGCCCCATGGGCTGCGGCCTTGATCGGAGTTGCTGCAGGTGTGGTCTGCCGGCTGGCCATTCAATTCCGCAAAGGAAGAGCTTGGGATGATGCCTTGGACGTATGGGGTGTTCACGGCGTGGGCGGCATGTTAGGCTCTTTGTTGGTGGGCGTTTTTGCCCAGAAAAGTTTCGGCGGTGTGGATGGCTGGATCGCCGGAAATCCACATCAATTCCTGATCCAACTGCTGGCTGTGGGCGTTGTCGCAGTGTACTCCTTTGTGGTTACATTCGCTCTGCTGAAAGTAATCCAGTGCTTTGTGCCGGTCAAAGTTTCTCAGGCGGAGGAACTGGCCGGTTTGGACAGTCTGTTTCATGAGGTGGCATAAGATCCGGCAGCAATACCAAAAGCGGAGCAGCGCAGGTGCACTGCTCCGCTTTTGGTATCTCTCTTACCTGACTGCGTGAGAGGATTCTCTATGCCCGGACTTCGGCATCGTTCAGAGAGCTTAAAAAGGGCAAACGGGTCAAAATCAAATGATCCGTTTGCCCTTTTATAATGAAATTGTATTTTATTACAAGCAGAGGGAACAAAGGGCGCTATGCTTGTTCTGACTTTGAATTCGGGGGAGTGGCGTGCTCTGCGTCATAAGCGGCCTGATCCGCCTGCCCAGCCTTTGTCCGGCGCAGGAGCTTCACCGAAAGAGCCAGCATGATCTGCGTAAAAATGGGAGCGAAGGCCACGGGAAACAGCACGTCTGCAGGAAAATACTGCGCCGCCAGCACCGCTCCGGCGCTGATGTTCCGAAGTCCCGTGTTGATCGTCATGGTCTGGCAGGAGGGAAAGTCCAGATGCATCAGCCGATGGGAGACAAACCAGCCCAGCAGATACGCAAAAACGCACAGCGCCACCAGAACCAGAATCACCAGCAGCAGAGTGGGGGTAACCGCTTTCAGGAATGGGGCGACGCCCGTGGCGTTGGAGGTAATAATACAGAACATGATCAGCTTTGCAAGCGGGGACAGGCGCGGCTTCCACTTCGCGGCGGTTCTGCCGTCTCGAATGCGGTGGCACAGCAGGGATAAAAAAGCGGGGAGGGCCACCATGAAAAGCAGGTCTTTCATCATCCCGGTGGCGTCCATTTCAACCATGGACCCTACCAAAAGTTTCATGCTGAGTGGAACGATCAAAGGGGCGAGCAGTGTGTCCAGCAGTACTGCGGACAGGCAAAGGGGCAGGTCTCCCCGGCCGATGGTCACCCACATCAATGACGCCACACCGGTGGGCAGAACGAAATTCAGCACCAATCCGGTGGTAAACAGCGGCGCATCCGGAAATAAGAGGGTACACAGCCCCAGACACAGTGCAGGCAACACCACGTGGAGCATCGCCAGCAGCACCAGCACAGGAACCGGGTGAGAGACCACATGGCCGATCTGCCGGAAGCTGCACCCCAGGGTGTTAATAAAGGTCATCATTGCGAAGAGTACCGGGGTGATGGGGACCAGGTTGCTGAGCGGGGCATGGAAAAAGATGCCCAGCAGCAAACATAGAATCGTAAACCAGACAATCTTGTCTGAGAAAAATTGATCAATTTTTTGCAACTTTTCCATAATTCTCCTCAACGGCAGGTATAGGCAAACCACCCGCTTTCCTGACGGGTTTCCAAAATAGCCCAGCCGCTGCGGCGCAGTCCGTTAGCCACCTCGACCGCCCGGTCGTCAATGATGCCGGAGCAAAGGAACAGCCCCCGGGGCTTCAAAAATCGCCGCACCATGGGCGCGAGGCCCAAAATCACGTCTGCCACGATGTTGGCCACCACCACGTTGTAATTTCCGCCAAGTCGAGCTTGAAGACACTCGTCGCTGAGGACATCGCCGGTCCAAACGGTATACCGGTCCTTGCCGATACCGTTGAGGGCGGCATTTTCATAGGCCACGTCCAGGCACTTGTCGTCGATGTCCACCGCATGAGCGGAGGCGGCGCCCAGCTTCAGCGCCGCAATGGAGAGGATGCCGCTGCCGCAGCCCAGATCCAACACGGAGTCGCCGGGCTTTACCACCTGTTCCAGCGCCTGAAGACACAGCTGGGTAGTAGCGTGGCTCCCGGTGCCGAAGGACAGACCGGGGTCCAGAATCAGAGGCACACGGCCCTTGCAGTCGGTTTTGTCTTTCTCCCATTCGGGGATTACCAGCAGACGGCTGCCAATCTCCATGGGCTTGTAGTATTTTTGCCAGCCAAAGGCCCAATCCTCTTCCTTCAAATTATCCAAGGTCATCCGCAGAGGACCGCAGTCCGAATGGGCGGCCTTGAATTCTGCCAGAGCAATGCGGACCTCTCCCAGCCGTGCAAAGCCAGCCTCGTTCTCTTCCAAATAGAAGATGATCCGGGATGCGCCTGCCTCCTTTTTCAGGAGCTCTTCATCCACGTAGTCCCAGCTCTTCCGATTTTCCTCCAGAAATTCGTGAAACTCCGTTTCGTCGTCAATCACCACGTCGTCAATGCCAAGACCGGAGAGAAAGGCCTCCACCGTCTCAAGCCCGCCGTGATTCGTATGAATGTGGACTTCCAGCCACTTCATCAGCCGCGCCTCCCGTTTCGTCCATTTTATCGAATCGTATTTTATCTAAAAAGGGCCCCAAACGGGGCCCTTTTCAATCAGCGCTCTCTGCCCACAAAAAACAGGGAGACCACGCCGCAGCCCGTATGACTGCCGATCACCGGACCTACATAATTGATATGGATATCCTTTGTGCCGAGGCGACGGGTGACCTCGTCGGCCACAAGCTTTGCGTCGTCATAGCAATCCCCTTGACAGATGAACACCGTTTGCCCGGCGGGGTCTATGGACAGACGCTCCATCTGGTCCACCAGCGCCATCAGCGCCGCCTTCCGGCCCCGGGCCTTGCTGACGGGGATCAGATGTCCCTCGTTATCCATATGCATCACAGGCTTGATGGACAGCATCGTTCCAAACAGAGCGGTAGCCGCGCTGATGCGACCGCCGCGCTTCAGATGGTTCAGATCATCCACCGTGAACCAGTGGCAGATATGGTATTTCATATCCTCGGCATAGGCGAAGACTTCGTCAATGGACTTGCCGGCCTTTTTCTGCTGCGCGCAGAGATATACAAACAGCCCCTGTCCCAGCGAGGCACAAAGGGAGTCCACCACATAGATTTTGGCGTCCGGATATTCGCCGCGCAGATCCTCCGCCGCAATCGCCGCCGACTGATAGGTGGTGGAAAGACCGGAGGAAAAGCTCAGGCACAAGAGATCCTTTCCCTGCTCCAAAATTTCATGCATTTTTGATTCCGCGGTCCCCACGCTGACTGCGGAAGTAACGCCCATCTCACCGGCACGTACTTTTGCAAAGAAATCGGGGAAACTGATTTCCCGCCCGTCCAGCCAGTTGTGATAATCCTGTCCGCCGATGCTGAAGCTCAGGGGCAGCACCTCTAATTCCAGCTCCTCCGCCATGTCGGCGGGCAAATCGCAGCTGCTGTCGGTCAAAATTACAAAGTCACGCATCAGTCAGATTCCTCCTCTTTTTTTTGCCGGACCCGCTTATCGCGGGCGGGCTTTTCCTCACCTGCATCCCGCTGGTGGCGCAGCAGCGTCACATACCGGCGGCTGGCCGCCCCGGCGGCATAGCTCAAAAGAGCGAAGTGAATGGCGGAGTCCGCCAGCTTTTCCGGGTCCTGATGCCGATCCATCTGGTCGGCGGTCAGGTTCATGGAGCCGTCCAAACTCCGGCAGAAGGTCTGGTAACCGGCCTCCACGCTTCCGGAGTCCTTCAGCTCCTGGTCAAGCAGCAGATGCATGTCCCTGGTGGAGAGGACCTGCTTCAGCACGCAGATCACGGTCAGATAGGCAAGGTGCTCACGGCTGTATTTCTTCCCGTCGGCCCGGGGAAGCAGTCCGCCTTTTGTATAGTTGTTCACCATGGCGGCAGTAAGTCCGTCGTCTCCGTCAAAGCGTAAGACTTGTCGGTCCATATAACTCAGTACCTGATCCATATACAGGGAAAAGTCCGGCAGCTGGTCCCAATCCACGGGGCGCTGTCGGCGCAGCCGCTCCTGCAATTCCGCTTGATCCTCCATTGTACGTCTCCCTCCCGCAAATATTGATTCACTGTTAGAATATCACAATTATCTGGTTTTGTAAATCGTATTTTGCGGAAATGAATATCAGATAATGTCTAACGGACAAACGCTGTCCGTAAACCGCGCCTGTTTGACAGATACCCCTTAAATCCGCCAAGGTCCCTCATTTCCCCACACAGAACCGGGAGAAGATGGCGGACACGATATCCTCCCGGGCGGTGCGGCCCGTCAGCTCCCCCAGAGCGCTCATACCCTCCTCCGTATCGGTGAGTATCACGTCCGGAGTGAGGCCGGACTCCAGCGCTTCCAGCCCCCGCCGGATGGCGTCCCGGGCGCGGGAGACGGCGTCTATCTGCCGGGGGTCGGTCAAAAGCTCACCGCTTGCGCCATCCTCAAAGGGGAACAGCCCTGCCACGGCCTGTTCCAGAGTGTCCAGACCCTCGCCGGTGACGGCGGAGACGGAGACGTCGGCGGCGGGCGGAAGCAGATTTTGCCCGACCTGAAAAGAGGCGGCGCAGACGGTTTCTGCGGTCTCCAGATCGGACTTGGAGCGCACTAAAATCCATCGTCTGCTGCAAGAGGCCAGCTTCAGCACATCCAGGTCCTCGGCAGTGGGCATCTGAGACCCGTCCAGCACCGTCAGCACCAAATCGGCGGACTCCAAAGCGGCTTTTGACCGCTCCACGCCCAGCTTTTCCACCGTGTCCTCCGTTTCGCGGATGCCCGCAGTGTCGATAAGCCGCAGCAAAACTCCTCCGCAGAGCACGGATTCCTCCACCGTATCCCGGGTGGTTCCGGGGATGTCCGTGACAAGGCACCGGTCGTATCCCGTCAGGGCGTTCAGCAGGGAGGACTTCCCGACGTTGGGTCGGCCGATGATCGCGGTATGGACGCCGGATTTTAAAAGGCGGCCCCGCCCGCAGGTGGCCAGCAACCGGGAGAGAGCCTCGTCCGCCTGGCGGAGGGCGGCCTGAATCTCGCTGAGCTTCAAATCCTCAATGTCCTCGTCGGGATAGTCCACCACGGCGTAGAACTGAGAGGCCAGTGCCGTCAGGTTGTCGTACACGGCGGAGACGGTACGGCCCAATGCCCCATCCAGCTGGGCGGCGGCATTCCGGGCGGCGGCGGGAGTCTCCGCGTCGATCAGGTCGATCACTGCCTCCGCCTGGGTCAGGTCCAGCTTGCCGTTCAGAAACGCCCGCTTCGTGAACTCCCCGGCCTTTGCCTGCCGCACCCCGGCGGCAAACAGGGCGGAGAGAATTTCGCCCATGGCCACAGGGGAGCCGTGGCAGTGAAGTTCCGCACTGTCTTCGCCGGTATAGCTAGCGGGGCCGGGAAAGCGGACGGCCATGCCGCTGTCCAGAACGCGGCCCTGCGGGTCCAGCAGATCGCCCAGAAAAAGTCTGCGGGGCTCCAGCGCGGCAAAGTTTTTTTTGCAGTTTGAACGAAAGACCCGGTCCAATACCGCGTCAGTCTCCGGACCGGAAATCCGGATGACGCCGATGGCGGTTGGAACTCTCCCTGTGGCGACGGCGGCAATGGTATCCATGGCTGGCTCCTTTCTGTGAGACGGCGCGGGCAATTTGCATCGCGCCCCAACGCAAAGAATACGGGGCGGGGCGCAGGCCCCGCCCCGTATTTCAGGTAAAATCAAAGGGAATTACTGAATGGGCTCGCCATTGGCCTTCTTGGCCTCAATTTCCTTCATGGCGTCCTTGTGAGAGAGGTTCCAGCGGCCCTTCTCGTCGATCTCCATGAACTTGACCCACATCATGTCGCCCACCTTGCAGGCGTCCTCCACCTTTTCGATGCGGTGGTCGGACAGTTTGGAGATATGGCACAGGCCGTCCTTGCCCGGGGCGATTTCAATGAACACACCGAACGTCATCATCCGCACCACGCGGCCGTAGTAAAGCTTGCCAACCTCGGGGACGAACACGATATCGTCGATGCACTTCTTGGCGGCGTCGCAGGCGGAGGCATCCGCGGCGGCAATAAAGATAGAGCCGTCGTCGTTGATGTCCACCTTTGCGCCGGTGTCGGCCACGATCTTCTGGATGACGGAGCCGCCCTTGCCGATGACCTCGCGGATGCGGTCGGGGTCGATGTGCATGGTGATCATCTTGGGCGCATACCTGGAGACCTCGCTGCGAGGGGCGGCGATGCAGGGCAGCATGATCTGGTCAAGGATCTCGCAGCGGGCGTCATAAGTGGTGTCCAGTGCGTTTTTGATAATCTCCATGGTGAGGCCGTCGTTCTTCAGGTCCATCTGAATGGCGGTGATGCCCTTCTTGGTGCCGGCCACCTTGAAATCCATCTCGCCGTGGAAATCCTCCACGCCCTGAATGTCGATGAATGTGGTGAAGGCGCCGTTGTCATCCTGAATGAGGCCGCAGGAAATGCCTGCCACGGGGGCCTTGATGGGCACGCCCGCGTCCATCAAGGCGAGGGTGGAGCCGCAGATAGAACCCTGAGAGGTGGAGCCGTTGGAGGAAACCACTTCGCTCACCACGCGGATGGCATAGGGGAATTCCTCCACAGAGGGCAGCACCGGAACCAGCGCCCGCTCGGCGAGAGCGCCGTGGCCGATCTCGCGGCGGCCGGGGGAGCGGGCGGGCTTGGCCTCGCCCACGGAGTAGCCGGGGAAGTTATAGTGGTGCATATAGCGCTTCTCCGTCTCCTCCCAGATGGTGTCCAGCTTCTGGTTGGCGGAGAGAGTATCCAGCGTGCAAGCGGAGAGGACCTGCGTCTGACCGCGGGTAAACAGGCCGGAGCCGTGAACCCGGGGCAGCACGCCCACCTCGGCGGAGAGAGGGCGGATCTCGTTGCTCTGGCGGCCATCCACGCGGTGACCCTCCAGCAGCCATGCCTTGACGATCTTCTTTTGGAACTTATAGGTGATCTCGTCCAGGTACTGGTCCATGTTGGGATAGTCCGTAAGGAACAGCTCATGCCACTTTTCGATGAGCTGGTTCCAGCGGCTCTCCCGGACATTCTTGTCGTCGGTGTCCATGGCGGCTTTCGCGTCGTCCGTAGTAGCCGCGACAATCTTGTCGAACAGCTCCTGATTGAAATCAGCGTGGGGATAATCGAACTTGGACTTGCCGATCTCGCTGACCATCCGGTTAATCAAAGCGATCTGCTTCTGGTTTTCCTCGTGAGCCTGCCGGATGGCCTCATACATGGTGTCGTTGGTTACCTCGTTGGCGCCGGCTTCGATCATGACGACCTTTTTGCCGGTGGAGACCACGGTCACGTCCAGATCGGAGACTTTGCGCTGCTCGGTCGTGGGGTTGAAGACCAACTTGCCGTCCACAAGGCCCACCTTCAGCGTGGCCACGGGGCCGTTCCAGGGGATGTCGGAGATGGCAAGGGCGGCGGAGGTGCCAATCAGGGCCGCAATCTCGGGGGAGCAATCGTGGTCCACGCTCATGACGGTGGCCATGATGGACACGTCGTTGCGGAAATCATAGGGGAACAGGGGCCGGATGGGCCGGTCGATGACGCGGGAGGTCAAAACACCCTTTTCACCGGGACGGCCCTCGCGGCGGTTAAAGGAGCCGGGGATACGGCCCACGGAGTACATCTTTTCCTCAAAGTCCACGCTCAGGGGGAAGAAATCGATCCCGTCCCGGGGACGGGCAGAGGCGGTGGCGCACACCAGCACGCGGGTATCACCGTAGCCCACCATGACGGCGGCGTTAGCCAGCTCCGCCAGCTTACCGACCTCCAGCGTGAGGGGCCGGCCGGCCAGCTCCATCTCGTACTTATGGTAGCTGGGAAATTGGCGCTTGTTAATAATGGTTGACATGTTGTTTCTCCTTTTTAGAATGGATTTTTTACGCCAACCGGCCATTTAGCACTTGAAAACGCGTCCTCGCAAGCTCCATATCGTTTCCGGCTGAAACCACAAGCTCGTTTGTTTCGCAGCCCATCTTTTTCCCGGGCAAACTGTTCGGTCTGTATGGGGGCACATTTTCAACTGCTAAAGGCGTTTTTGGCGGCGTAAAATCTATGAAAAGGGGGCGGTGCAGAAAAAACTACACCGCCCACGTTTCAACTTACTTACGGATGCCGAGCTTTGCGATCAGTGTGCGGTAACGCTCGATGTCCTTCTTCATGAGGTAGTCCAGCAGGTTGCGGCGCTTACCGACCATCATAATGAGGCCGCGGTTGGAGTGCTTATCCTGAGGGTTCGCCTTCATGTGCTCAGTGAGCACATTGATCCGCTGGGTCAAAATGGCGATCTGGACCTCGGGAGAGCCGGTGTCCGTGGCATGGGTGCGGTTGGCGTCGATAATAGCGGTCTTTTGTTCTTTGCGCAACATAATTGTATCCACCTTTTTAAAAATTACCCGCAGGACTGCGCATCGGGCCGGTGAGAGCCGCGAAACGAAGCGCTGGGGCGCCGCAGGTTTGCGTGCTTAGTCACTATATCATAAGGATTCCCAATTGTAAAGAAAATTTTCACTTTTTCCTGTTTCTTTTAAATAAAAATACCGCAATAAGCGGCATACGGACACAGGTGTCCCGGAGCAGTTAAAATGTCTGATGCCTATAATGCCCCGCACGCATAGTTTGTGCCATCCTGCACAGAAACACCTTAATGGGCGTCGGCATGCCCGTGTCATTTTTATGCGATCTGAATGACGGTAAAACCATGCGTGGAAAATTGTGCGGGCGCTGCATAAAGAATCTTCTTTCGCCGCTTGACAGGCGGCAAAAACCATGCTAATCTAACTGTACTAATACGGATAATACAGTTCGCCTTACGGCGGACAAAACGGAGGTGGAGAGATGATCAGCCTGAATTATCGGGATTCGCGGCCCATTTACGAGCAGATTAAGGACGAACTGCGAAAACTGATCGTCACCGGCGCGCTGGCGGCGGGAGAAAAGCTGCCGTCGGTACGCGCATTGGCTACACAGCTCAGCATCAACCCAAATACGATCCAGCGGGCTTATAACGACATGGAGGCAGAGGGATACATTTATTCCGTGCCGGGCAAGGGCAGCTTTGCCAGCGACCGGGGAGACGCGGACACAGCCCGGCGGGACCTGTTGAAGGACAAGGTGAGGGAGCTGCTGCGGGAGCTGAGGGTGCTGGGCGTCACGCAGGCGGATCTGGCAGCGCTGCTGAAAGAGGGGGGAACGACATGATTGAGGTTCGAGACGCGGTAAAAAGGTTTGACGGCTTTACGGCGCTGAACGGCGTAACGCTGACCGTGCCAAGGGGCGCGGTATATGGTCTGGTTGGACCCAACGGTGCGGGAAAATCCACGCTTTTGCGGTGCCTGAACGGCGTGTACAAGACGGAGAGCGGCACAATGACCATTGAAGGTGAGTCGGTTTGGGAGAATCCGGCGCTGAAAGCGCGGGTTAACTCCATTCCGGACGACTGGTACTACTTTTTGCAGTCCAGCACACAGGATATGATGAGGCTTTATCGGGGGATCTATCCCAGCTTTTCCATGGAGCGCTATAAAAAGCTGGCGGCGGCGTTTCCCATTGACCCCAAAAAGCCCATCCGGCATCTGTCCAAAGGCATGCAGAAGCAGGCAGCCTTCTGGCTGACCATGAGCTGCATGCCGGAATACCTGATGCTGGACGAGCCGGTGGACGGGCTGGATCCGGTGATGCGGCGGCAGGTCTGGTCCCTGGTGCTGGACGACGTTGCCGAGCGGGGCACTACGGTACTGGTCTCCAGCCACAACCTGCGGGAGTTGGAGGATGTGTGCGACCAGGTGGGCATTCTGGATCACGGAAAGGTGCTTTTGGAGCGGTCTTTGGCGCAGCTTCAGGACAATATGGTGAAGCTTCAGGTTGTGTTCCCCGACGGGATGACGGAGGTGCCCCCGGAAATTCCGGCGCTCCACGCGTCGAAGCTGGGCCGCATCCATACCCTCATCCTGCGCATGAATGCCCAGAGGGCCACCGAGCTTCTGGCACAGTACAGCCCCTTGCTGGTAGACGCCGTGCCGCTGACACTGGAGGAGATTTTTATTTACGAGTTGGGAGGTGCGGATTATGCAGTCAAAGACATCGTCCTTTAAGGGGCTGTTCAGTCCTGCTCTGTTCCGCAACGATCTGAGCCGTTTTTGGCCGCTTTGGGCGCTGTACTTTGCGGCCTGGCTCCTGGCTATGCCGGCGGTGCAGCTTTTTGAGCTGTTTGGCCGCAACCACCAGTGGATGGACCCGTCGGATCTGCATTCCAACGCCCTGTGCGGTGTGACCGAAATGGCCTCCAGCGGCGCGCTTATTGTGTCCGTGGCCTTCGGATGCCTGTTTGCCATGGCGCTGTTTTCCTATCTGACCAACGCCCGCGCCGTGGGCTTCACCCATGCCCTACCCGTTCGGAGAGAGGGTTTGTTCCTGACGCATTACATATCCGGCGCGGCGGTGTTTCTTACCGTCCATGCTGTCACGGCACTGCTGACTATGGCTGTATGGGCAACCGCCGGAGTGCGGGAGTTCTGGCTGATCGGCATCTGGTTTTTATCTGCCACGGGGCAGATGCTGCTTTTTTACGGCTTTGCGGTTTTTTGCGCCATGTTTGCCGGGCAGTTACTGGCGATTCCGGTGTTTTATGGGGTGCTCAACGTGCTGGTTTATGGGCTGACCTATCTGTTCCAATCACTTTGTCAGCTGCTTTTTTACGGCTGGAGCAATTCCGATATTCCGATGTTGGTGGTCTGGCTTACGCCAGCTTATAAGCTATCAAAGATTTTTCAGAATCCGTGGATTTACGATAAACTGGGCAACTGGAGCGGCACGGATTGGGGCGAACTTTACAGCAGCCTTGGCGCCGTGGGCGTCTATGCGCTGGCCGGCGTGGCACTGACGGCGGCGGCGCTGCTGGTATATAACCGGCGCCGCAGCGAAGCCACCGGCGACACCGTGGCCATTGGCTGGGCGCGGCCCGTCTTCCGTTACGGTGTGGGCGTGTGCGCTGCCCTCAGCTTCGGGCAGCTGCTGTTCACCATCCTTCGGGACGCGGTTGGCGGGTACGGCGGCGGAGCCGCCTCCGTGCCCGGACTGGCGGCCTGCATGATCGCTCTGGGGCTTGTGGGCTATTTTGCGGCGGAGATGCTGCTGCAAAAGTCCTTCCGTGTTCTGAAGCAGAGCTGGAAGGGCGGAGCGGCTTTGGCGGCGGTTCTGGTTCTGGTGTGTGCGGGCTTCTCGGTGGACCTTTTGGGGATCGAGAAGTACGTTCCCAAAGCGGACGACATACAGAGCCTGGACTTTGACATCTATGGCGTAAATTATATCAATGGCAACATTACCGATCCGGAGACCATCGGGCGTTTTATCTCCCTGCATCAGGCGCTGGTGGAGGAAAAACCGGAAAACGACTGGAACTCGGATAGTTCCGACTACACCGGCCTGCGGCTGGACTATACCCTGAAAAACGGGAAGAAACTGTCCCGGGATTACGGGTTTACCTACGGGCCCGGAGAAGTGAGGGAAGACGGCTCGGTGCTTTCTCAGATGGCGGCCCTGATGAGCGACCCGGTTGTACGGCGGGCGGACTTGTCCGCTCAGTTCCTGAACGATGTGGATCGTCTTACCGCTGCGGAGATCACCCTCTATCCGGCTCAGCCGGGCGGAAGGGGCCAGACGCTGAATTTTGATGCGGATACCGCCCAGACGCTGCTGGATGCGCTGGAAAAGGATATTGACGCGGGGCATTTGGGCGCGGACGCCCTTGACCAAGATGCGTGGTATGCGAATACATTTGATAACAGCTTGACATTCTATTACCGGGTAAAGCCGGATCCGGCCCGCCCCCGGAGGGACGACAGCGCTTCGTTCGATCTGCAGTTTTCAAAGCACGATACGTTCCTTCTTGCGGCGCTGGAACACGCGGGGGTGGATACGGGTTCGCTGACGACCAACCAGCAGATGAACGACGCGGGCGGCAACACGATAATGGCCAAGGATGCTTACGCATATACGCAGCAGGAGGGCCGGATTCCGGACGAAGTCGGGAGCGGAGAGTACGAAAACCCGGCTGACGGCTCCGCCGCCATCATCGGCGGAGCCGACGGTCCCACGGAAATTTTGGTGACATCGCAGCCTGCCATCGCCGACACGCAGGAGCCCTGAAAACATGGCTTACAAAGAGAAAAAACGGCGCATGAATCCCCGTTTCATCGGGTTGTGTCTGGCGGCGGTCCTTGTGATCGCCGCCGGGGGCTTTTGCGTCTGGAGGATGCTTTTCTGCGGTCTGCCCGGAGAAAACGTGAAACTGCCGGACTATGTGACGAAGGACCTGCTGACTAAGAACCCCTGGTCCCGCCCTGGCACGGAATTGGAAAGCATCAAGGGTGTGGTGATTCACTACGTGGGGAACCCCGGAACCACCGCGGAGGCCAACCGCAATTATTTTGAGAGCCTGCAGGACGGGACGGAAGGGATCTACGCCAGCGCCCACTTTATCGTGGGTCTTGATGGCGAGGTGATTCAGTGCATTCCACTGACGGAGTGGGCCTATGCCTCGAACAGCCGCAACGTGGATACGGTCTCCATTGAGGTTTGTCATCCAGACGAGACGGGGCAGTTTTCCCCCGTGACCTATGACCGGGTGGTGGAGCTGACGGCGTGGCTGTGTGATACCTTCAATCTGACCACTGCCGACGTTATGAGGCATTACGATGTGTCCGGCAAGGATTGTCCGAAATATTACGTGGAGCACGAGGACGCGTGGCAGCAGCTGCTGAAGGATGTGGACGAGGCCATAACGGCTCAGAAGGCACAAGCGGCGCAAAAAAATTAGAGAGGGATGGAAACTTTTTTTCATCCAAAAACGTCTTAGTGGAATAACGGCGGCAAAGTGGGAATTCCGCCGGGAAAATTTGTGTGTGCAGGGCGGTGGCCGCGATTGCGGGGTGCTGCCGTAAATAGCAAGAGGGGAGTTCTCCTATGGAAACCACAAGAAATGCTGCGCTCTGGCGCGTCTGGGTCGATACTGTGAACCGCATCGTCTCTTTTCACGAGGCGGAGGGCTTCCGGCCCATCGAATTTCGCAGCCGGGAGATGTTTTTGTCTTGTGTGGACGAATATACGGGACAGCACTACCGTTACCAATAGCGCAGGGACAAACTCCATATCCCGCGCTTCGGCCCGGAAGGCCAAAGCGCGCGCATTGCACTGCCTTTCTCAACGGAAGGACTGCTTTCGGATAACGGCGAAAATTTCCATCTTGACAAACCGGCTTATCCGGGTATAGGATAATAAGAAATTCAATATCCGGCGTGGAAAAGGACGAGTAAGACCCGACCCCTGCACAGAGAGCGGCCCGTTTTGGTGGAAGGGCGGTCAGCGGAGGGGACCTGAAAATCACCTTGGAGCCTCCTGCTGAAAGACGACGCGAGTAAGCGTGGACGAGTGACGGACGTTATCCCGTCGGCCTGTGATCGCAGGCTGTGAGCGGCTTTTCCTCGCGAGGGAAAGGCAACGAGAGTGGTACCGCAGAGTGTTTACAAAAACGCTTTGTCTCTTAGGAGACAAAGCGTTTTTTATTTTGTTTGAAAGAGCACGCGATTATGGACCCACAGATACGGCAAAACTACTGTTTTTCAACTGACTATTTAGATATTTAGGAGGACTTGAAATTATGGATTATAACAAAACGATCAATCTGCCTAAGACCGACTTCCCTATGCGGGCGGGACTGCCCAAGCGGGAGCCGGAGATGCTCAAGCGCTGGGAGGACCAGGACCTTTACAACGAGCTTTTGAAAAAGAATGAAGGCAAACCTCTGTTCAACCTCCACGACGGCCCTCCGTTTTCCAACGGTGATCTCCATATGGGCCACGCGCTGAACAAGGCGCTCAAGGACTTTATTACCAGGTCCTACGCCATGCGGGGCTACTATACCCCCTATATCCCCGGCTGGGATAACCATGGTATGCCCATCGAGTCCGCTATCATCAAGCAGAACAAACTGGACCGCAAGTCCATGAGCGTCCCCGAGTTCCGCTCCGCCTGCCATGAGTTCGCGGACCATTATATCGACGTGCAGCGCAATGGATTCAAGCGTATGGGCGTTGTCGGCGACTGGGAGCACCCCTACAAGACCATGGACCCCGAATTTGAAGCCGGGGAGGTACGCGTTTTTGGCAAAATGTATAAGAAGGGCTATATCTACAAGGGCCTCAAGCCCGTGTACTGGTGCCCCCGCGACGAGACGGCTTTGGCTGAGGCGGAGATCGAGTATCAGGATGACCCCTGCACCACCGTGTATGTGAAATTCCCCATGAAGGACGACGGCGGCAAGCTGGGCAATTTTGACCACAGCAAGCTCTTTTTCGTGATCTGGACCACCACCATCTGGACGCTGCCGGGAAACCTTGCCATCGCTTTGCACCCTGAGGAGAGCTATGCCCTTGTAAAAGCCCCCAACGGCGAGGTCTATATCATGGCTGAGGCCCTGACCGACAAGGTCATGAAGATCGGCGGCTTTGGCGAATATGAGATCGTGGAGACCCACCCCGGCGCGTTTTTTGAAAACATGCTGGCTCAGCATCCCTTCCTGGATAAGACCAGCCGTCTGCTGCTGGCGGACTATGTCACCATGGATTCCGGTACCGGCTGCGTCCACACGGCCCCCGGCTTCGGCGCGGACGACTATGAGACCTGCCGCCGGTACGGCATGGACATGGTGGTGCCTGTGGACGACCAGGGCCGCCACACGGATTATGCCGGAAAATATGCCGGCATGAAAACGGATGAGTCCAACCCCGTCATCCTCAATGACATGAAAGAGGCGGGAAGCCTCTTCGCCAGCGAGAACATCGTCCACAGCTATCCCCACTGCTGGCGCTGCAAGGGACCCATCATCTTCCGTGCCACCCCTCAGTGGTTCTGCTCCGTGGACTCCTTCAAGGATGAGGCCTGCGCCGCCTGCGAGGATGTGCGCTGGGTGCCGGAGTGGGGTCTGGAGCGCATCAAGTCCATGGTCCGCGAGCGCACCGACTGGTGTATCTCCCGCCAGAGAAAGTGGGGCCTGCCCATTCCGGTGGTGTACTGCAAGCACTGCGGCAAGCCCGTCGTGACGGACGAGTCCATTGAGTCCATCGCCTCTGTTTTTGAGAAGGAGGGCTCCAACGCATGGTTCGCCAAGGAGGCTGAGGAACTGCTGCCCACCGGGTTCAAGTGCCCCCACTGCGGTGCGGCAGAGGGCTACACCAAGGAGGAGGACACCCTGGACGGCTGGTTTGACTCCGGCTCCACCCATTTTGCCTCCATGCAGCGGACCCAGAACTTCTGGCCCGCCACCATGTATCTGGAGGGTCTCGATCAGTATCGCGGCTGGTTCCAGTCCTCGCTGCTGGTGGGTGTGGGCGCTCTGGGCCGGGGCGCGCCCTTCAAGGAGTGTGTTACCCACGGCTGGACCGTGGACGGCGAGGGCAAGGCCATGCACAAATCTCTGGGCAACGGCATGGATCCCGCCGAGATCTTCAATAAATACGGCGCGGACCTGCTGCGCTTGTGGGCGGCTTCCGCCGACTACCATGTGGACGTCCGCTGCTCCGACGAGATTTTCAAGCAGTTGAGCCAGAATTATCTGAAGTTCCGCAATACCGCCCGGTACTGCCTGGGCAATCTGGACGGCTTCAACCCCGACGATCTGGTCCCTGCGGGCGAGATGGAGGAGTTGGACCGCTGGGCTGTCACCCGGCTGAACGCACTGGCGGAAAAGTGCCTGAAGGCCTATGACGACTATGAGTTTCTGGTGGTGACCCACGCCGTCAACGACTTCTGCGTGGTGGAGCTCTCCAATTTCTATCTGGACATTATCAAGGATCGGCTGTACTGCGAGGAGGCGGACGGAAGACGCCGCCGCAGCGCTCAGACCGCGCTGTTCCTGATTCTGGATACGATGACGAAGCTGATGGCTCCTATTTTGGCTTTTACTTGCGACGAGATCTGGCAGGCCATGACCCATCGCTCCGGGGACGATGGCCGCAACGTGCTTCTCAACGAAATGAACCGGCCCTACGCAGATTATGCTTTGAATGACAAGGCTATGGAGAAGTGGGATACGATTATCCGGATGCGGGACGATGTGAACGCGGTTTTGGAAGCCGCTCGGGCCGACAAGAAAATCGGTAAGGCACTGGAGGCCCATGTCTCTCTCCACGCCGACGACGACGCGGCGGCACAGGCGCTGCTTTCCACGATCGGCGTCAGCCTTGCCGAGGTGTTTATCGTATCCGACTGCAATATAACTACCGCCGAACCCGCGGCGGAGTCCACCGTTGGAAAGGGAAGCAATTTCCCGGGATTGACCGTTGAGGTCAGCGAGGCTAATGGAGCCAAATGCGAACGGTGCTGGATGCAATCTCCCAAGGTGGGAGAGGACCCCAACCATCCCACTCTTTGCCCCCGCTGCGCCGATGTCGTTTCCAAGCTGCCTCAGTTTTGACCCGGTTTTTGGTTTAAAATGCCGGGTTAGCTGGAAATGCGGGACAAAGCGCGGAAAAACCGGCTTGTAGCCCCGCATATTCAAAGAGAAGTAAAAAGGTGAAAGCTCCCGATTCGGGAGCTTTCACCTTTTGTTGTTTTGCTGGTAAAACAGACTGTACCGGTATGCAGCGGCCGCAAAAGATACCGCGCGAGGCGCTCACTCCTGCGGAGGAGAATCGGGACTGGTTCTCACGCAGTTTTTTCCCGCATCCTTTGCAAGGTAAAGCGCATCGTCCGCCCGCTTAAAAAGATCGCTGAATTCCTCTCCGGGCTTTTTTCGAGCAAAACCGATGCTGACGGTGAGGCGGTCGGCGAGGTGGTTTTGACAGAGGAACTTCTGACTGCATATGTCGGCGCGAATCGTCTCAAGCTGCGTCTCCAGATTGGCGGCTGAGCACCCTGTGCCGATCAGGACGAACTCTTCGCCGCCGAATCTTGCGGCAAAGAACCCGCTTTCCGCAGTGTGCTGCTGGATGGTTTTTGCCACGGCTGTCAGTGCAGCATCCCCGCATTGATGCCCAAGGGTATCATTGTATTCCTTGAAGTTGTCAACGTCAATCATCGCCAGCGTCAAGGCCTCGCATGCGGGATAAGCCTGCTGCACAAACTCATCCAGGCCGCGGCGGTTGGGAAGCTCGGTGAGCGCGTCATACTTGCTGAGCCTGCTGAGCTGTTCGTTGGAAGCAAGCAGGGAGATCCGGCTTTCAAGAACGCGCTGACACAGAAAAAAGCCGAGGACCAGGCAGGTGATGCCGTGGATCATGTCCATTTGTGCATAGAGCGGAGTTTTGAAGCGGACGGCGGCAATCGAAAAGGCAACGAGAGCGACAGACAAAAGGGTGTACGTATGATGCACGGGAGCGATGATCAGCATTGGCATGGTCAGCAGAAAAACGATAAACATCACCGCGGGGGTATCGGGACCAAAGGCCGTGCCGATCAGAGTGACAAAGCTGTAGATCAGCACGAAAAACAACCAAATCAGAAACCTGGTACAAGAAATGCTTCGGCGCCCCTTTATCTCAAAGAAAACGGACATAAGAATCAGGATGATGAAATAGACCAAATAAACAGGGCTATATGGAGATAAAGACGGCATGGCCACGCTGAGAACCAGATAGCAGGCGAGGATGACCGTCATCAGCGGGAGCAGACCGTTTATCATTTTGCAATTGTATGCGTGGATCGCCTGCTGCTGCGCCGCGAAAAAGGTGCGATCCTGCCCGCCGTAGCACCATCTTTTTAAGTTTTCAAGCATGCCCTTCATGACGCTTCCCCAATGTTCCAAATTTACTTTTAAAACGGCTGCTGTCCTGTCCCAAGCCTGTGCAGCTGTCGGCAAAACTCCTCCGGCAGCGGACAGGAAAGCTCCACAGGTTTCCCGGTACGGGGATGAATGAACCTCAGGCCCACAGCGTGGAGACACTGCCCCTGAAGTCCGGGGACGGGCTTTTTTGCGCCGTATACCGTATCGCCTAAAATTGGATGGCCTAGGTAGGCCATATGAACACGGATCTGATGCGTACGCCCTGTCTCCAGACGACAGCGCACATGGGTAAAGCCCGGATAGCGGGCGACGACCTCCCAGTGGGTCACCGCCCGGCGCCCATCCGGAACCACCGCCTGCTTCTTCCGGTCTGCGGCGCAGCGGCCGATGGGGGCATCCACCGTACCGGAACCCTCTTTGAGATTTCCCGCCACGATGCACTCGTAGGTCCGTGCCAGCGTGTGGTCCAGAAGCTGCGCCGCCAGCTTCTGGTGGGCGAAATCGTTTTTTGCCGCAATGATGAGTCCGGAGGTGTCCCGATCGATGCGGTGAACAATGCCGGGGCGCAGGACCCCGCCAATGCCGGAGAGGGAGCTCCCGCAGTGGTGCAGAAGGGCGTTTACCAGTGTGCCGTCGGGATGGCCGGGCGCCGGATGAACCACCAGTCCCTTGGGCTTGTTTACCACGATCACGTCGTCGTCCTCGTACACCACGTCCAACGGGATGTCCTGCGGACAGACCTCGGTGGGCTCAGGATCGGGAAGCTCCACCGCCACGGTCTCACCGCCAGTGAGACGGTGGCTTTTAACGGGCCGTCTGCCGTCTACCAGCACCCGGCCCTCCTCAATGAGGCGGGCGGCGGCGGAACGGGTCAGGCCCTCCGCCTGCGCGGCAAGGAACGCGTCCAGCCGGGCGGCATTTTCAGGACTTGCCCGTAATGTCAGCGTTTCCATGGGCAGTTCCCCTTTTGTCGTACTTTTCATAGAACCAGAGGTAATAGATCGCGCCCAGAATCGCTCCCGAAACGATGCACATATCCGCCACATTGAATACAGGATAGCTCATAAACTGAAAATTAAACATGTCCACCACATATCCCAGCCGCGCCCGGTCGATGATGTTGCCAAGTCCGCCGGAGATAATCAGTGTGGCGGCGGCCAGACCCATTGGGTGGCGGACGATTTTCTTCACCACGGCATAGGACACCGCCAAGACGATCGCGCAGGTGACCGCCAGCAGCAGCCACCGCATACCGGAAAAGCTGGACCATGCCGCACCGTAATTGTGGACGCGGAACAGCTCAACAAAGCCGGGAATCAACGGCGTGAAGCCGCCCGGCTCCAGATGAGTCACCACCCAGTATTTTACCCACTGGTCCGCGGCCAGCAGTCCGACGCCGACGATCAGATAGAGCATAAGGACCTCCGTACACATTTTGCGCTAAATTCTTTTAAATATGTTTTTCTTATCCTACCCCATATCCGTTGAAAAAGCAACTTCCGCCTTGTGCTTTTTTAGCTTTTGTGATAAACTGCTTTAGTTAAATGTTGATATTTATCAGGTTTTGGAGGATTTGCTCTTGGAACGCAAAGACGTCTTGATTGCCCCGGAGAATATTGCCCGACAGCGGGACTTTACGCAACGGGTTCGCACCATGTTTGCCGCGCGGCAGGCCCATCCCGTGGCCTGTGTGGACACCTTTGGGTGCCAGCAAAACGTGGCCGACGGGCAAAGGCTGATGGGAATGCTTCAGGAAATGGGCTTTTCCTTTACGCAGGAACCGAAGGAGGCCGATCTGGTTATTCTCAACACTTGTGCCGTCCGGGAACATGCGGAGCAGCGGGTGTTCGGCAACCTTGGAGCGCTGACCCACACGAAAAAAGAGAATCCGGAGCAGGTGATCTGTCTGTGCGGCTGCATGGCGCAGGAGGAGCGGGTCTCCAGCCGGGTGAAGGAATCCTATCGCCATGTGGATCTGGTGTTCGGCCCTCATGCCCTGTGGAAATTCCCGGAGCTTTTATGGCAGGTGTACGAGTCCCACAAGCGGGTCTTCTCCGTGGCCGACGAGCACGGCAGCATCGCTGAGGGCATTCCCACCGTGCGGGAGGCGGGCGTGAAGGCCTGGGTCTCCATCATGTACGGGTGCAACAACTTCTGTTCGTACTGCATTGTGCCCTATGTCCGGGGCCGGGAGCGCAGCCGGGATCGTGATGCGGTGCTGGCGGAGGTCCGGGAGCTGGTGGATTCCGGGTACAAGGATATTACCCTGCTGGGCCAGAACGTGAATTCCTATGGAAACGATCTGGGCGGCGGATACGATTTTGCGGATTTGCTCAGCGATATCGACCTGATTCCCGGGGACTATCTCATCCGATTTATGTCCAGCCACCCCAAGGACGCGACGCACAAGCTGTTTGACACCATGGCCCGGTGTGGGCATGTGGCAAAGCAGCTTCATCTTCCCTTCCAGTCCGGCAACGACCGGGTGCTGGGAGAGATGAACCGGCACTACACCCGGGCGCAGTATTTGGAGGAGATCAATTACGCCAAAGCCAAAATGCCGGGACTGGTGATCACCAGCGACGTCATCATCGGCTTTCCCGGAGAAACGGAGGCGGAGGCCATGGACACAGTGTCTTTGGTGGATGAGGTGGGGTTCGCCGCTCTGTTTACGTTTATTTACAGTCCCCGGCCCGGGACAAAAGCGGCGGCGCTGCCGGACCCGGCGCCCCGGTCCGAAAAACAAAAGTGGTTTGATCGACTGCTGGAGGTGCAAAACGCCAGGTCAGCCGCCGCCCATGCCGCTTACGTCGGCAAGACGGAGCGGGTGCTGGTGGACGGGGAGAGCGACGACTCCGACTGGCCGCTGTCTGCCCGGACGGAGGGGAACCGGCTGGTCCGCCTGAAGGGGGACAAGGCCCTGATCGGCCGGTTCACGAATGTGCGGATTACCCACAGCAATACATGGGCGCTGTATGGCGAGGCGGTCACGGACTGACTTTTGCAAGGCGGAAGGACACCGCAATTATAGAAAGGAGCCATTCCTATGAAAATTACGACCTTGCTGGAGAATACCTCCTGCCGCGCCGACGTGGTTCACGCCCATGGACTAAGCCAGTACATTGAGACGAAGAATCATAAAATTTTGTTTGATATGGGTCCCAGTCCCGCAATTGTGGACAACGCCCGGACTCTGGGCGTGGACCTTGCCGCCGTGGACATCGCGGTGCTGTCTCACGGGCACGACGACCATTCCGGCGGCCTTGCCGCGTTCCTTGCTTGCAACAAAACCGCGAAGGTCTACCTGAGCCGTCTGGCCTTCGGGCCGTACTACGCGATGGACGCGGGGAAGACGCCCGTATTTATCGGCGTTCCGGAGGAGGTCAAGGCCTATGAAGACCGTCTGACGCTCACAGGGGACGAGCTGAAGATCGACGGGGAGCTGCGGCTCTTTTCCAATGTCAAAACGGCGGATTACCGCTCCCATGCCAACGATAAGCTGAAAGAAAAGCGGGGAGAGGAATACCCCATGGACGAATTCCGCCACGAGCAGAATCTGCTGATCTGCGAGGGTGACAAGACGGTTTTGCTGGCGGGCTGTTCCCACCGGGGCATCGTGAATATCCTGCGCCGGGCGGAGGAACTGCTTGGACGGGCGCCGGACGCGGTGTTCGCAGGGTTTCACCTGCATAATCCCGGTACAGGGGAGACGGAACCTCGGGAGTTGGTGGAGGCCGTTGGCCGCGAGCTGCTGGCGCGTCGGGACACGGTCTACTACACCGGCCACTGCACCGGGCCGGATGCGTTCGCTATCCTGAAAGCCCAGATGGGCGATCGGCTGCACCATATGACCGGCGGTGGGACCGTAGAAATCTGATGCCGGGCGCGGAAGCTGCCAGCTAGAAAGAGAATGAGGTGACCCTCCCATGGCGGAACTGACCCCCATGATGAAGCAATATCTGAAAATCAAGGAGCAAAACCCGGATTCCATCCTGTTTTTCCGGCTGGGGGACTTCTATGAGATGTTTGATACCGATGCGCGGACGGCATCAAGGGAGCTGGACCTGACCCTGACCAGCCGGGACAAGGACCCCAACAAGGCCCCGGAGGACCGGGTGCCCATGTGCGGCATTCCCTACCACTCCAGTGACGCCTATATTGCCCGCCTCATCGCCAAGGGCTATAAGGTGGCCATCTGCGAGCAGATGGAAGACCCCGCCACGGCAAAGGGATTGGTGGACCGGGACATTATCCGGGTGGTGACGCCGGGGACGGTGATCGACGCGGCGTGCCTGGACGAGAAGTCGGGCAACTTTCTGTGCGGGATCTATCTCGACTCCCAAAACGCCGGGGCCGCCTTCTGCGATATGTCCACCGGCGAGACCCATGTCACCTCCTTTTCCGGCCGGGACCGGCTGGAGCACATCATCAACGAGCTGGGCCGGTTCTCCCCCGTCGAGGCGGTGTTGAACGATGGAGCCGACGCAGAGGAGCGGCTAAGGGAGGCCTTACGGGAGAAATTTCACTGCCGGATGGAAAACGGCGGCGAGGGCCGTTTTCTCCCGGTTGAGGCGGAAAAAAGCATCCGCGCCCAGTTCGGCGGTGCGGGATGGGAGAGCCTTCCCGCGGACAATCCGGCGGCGGGAATGGCACTGGGCGGACTTTTAAAGTATCTCTACGAGACCCAGAAGACGGATCTGAGTCACATCAATAAGCTGGACTACTATGAACAGGGCCGGTTTATGGAACTGGACCTGACTGCGCGGAGAAATCTGGAGCTGACGGAGACTTTGCGGAATAAGGAGCGGCGGGGGAGCCTTTTATGGGTGCTGGACAAGACAAAGACCTCCATGGGAGGCCGGCGTCTGCGTGGCTGGCTGGAACGGCCGCTTCTTTCTATCACCGCCATCAACAAGCGAAATTCCGCGGTGGCGGCGCTGGTGGACAATACGATTGGGCGCGAAGAGCTGAGCGCCGCCATGAGCGGACTTGGCGATCTGGAGCGGCTCATTGGACGGATTACTTACGGAACTGCCGGTGGCCGGGATCTGGCGGCGCTGCGGTCCGCCATCGAAAAGCTGCCCGCCATTGCGGGCCAGCTGGCCGCTTTTTCCGACCGGCGGATGAAGGAACTGACTGACCAGATGGATCTTTTGCAGGACGTCGGGGAACTGATCTCCTCCGCCGTCTGCGACGAGCCGCCGTTTTCCGTCCGGGAGGGCGGCTTCATCAAGGAGGGGTACGACGCCGAGGTGGACCGTCTCCGGAGTGTGATGGACGGCGGCAAGGGCCTCCTTGCAGACATCGAGGCTCAGGAGAAGGAAAAGACCGGCATCCGGACGCTGAAGGTGGGCTTCAACAAGGTGTTCGGATACTACATCGAGGTCAGCAAGTCCATGATCGACAAGGTCCCGGAGGGCTATGTCCGCAAGCAGACCACAGTGAACGGCGAGCGGTACATCACCCAGGAGCTGAAAGATCTGGAGCACGAGATCCTGACTGCCTCAGAACGGGCCGTGGCGCTGGAATACCAGCTGTTCACCAAGATCCGGGAAAAAATCGTGGCCCAGGCCCCCCGCATTCAGCGCACCGCCTCCGCTCTGGCGGAGATCGACGCGCTGGGGTCTTTGGCGGCGGTGGCCGTGCGGGACGGATACTGCCGGCCCGATGTGGACGAGTCCGGCGTCATCGAAATCACCGCAGGACGGCACCCGGTGGTGGAGCGGGTTTTGAAGGACAGCCTGTTTGTTCCCAACGACACGTTCATGGGCGAAAAGGAGCAGCGGGTGGCCATCATCACCGGCCCCAACATGGCGGGTAAATCCACCTATATGCGTCAGGTGGCTCTGATTGTGCTGCTGGCCCAGATCGGCTCCTTCGTCCCCGCTGCCGCCGCCCATATCGGCGTGGTGGACCGCATTTTTACCCGGATCGGCGCCAGCGACGATCTGGCGGCGGGACAGTCCACCTTTATGGTAGAGATGACCGAGGTTGCGGATATCCTCCGCCACGCCACAAAGAAGAGCCTTTTGATTCTGGATGAGATCGGGCGCGGCACCTCCACCTTTGACGGCATGTCCATCGCCCGGGCAGTGGTGGAGCACTGCGCGGACCCCAAAAAGCTTGGCGCCAAAACGCTGTTTGCAACGCATTATCATGAACTGACGGAGCTGGAGAACACTCTGCCCGGGACAGTCAACTATAATATTGCCGTGAAGACCCGGGGCGAGGATATCATCTTTCTGCGTAAAATCGTCCCCGGCGGCGCCGACCGAAGCTACGGCATTGAGGTCGCAAAGCTTGCGGGCCTTCCGGACAAGGTGGTGACCCGGGCCCGGGCCGTGCTGGAGCAGCTGGAAAATGAAAACGGCGTCCAGTATGTGCAGCCCCGGCGGGAGGGGGAGCAGGTCTCTCTGGACGCCGTTCGGGAGGGCGAGGTGCTGGACGCGCTGCGGCGGTGCCAGCCGGATACGCTGACGCCCATTGAGGCAATGGGCCTACTTTATGAGCTGAAACAGAAGCTGTCCTGAACAAGCCCGACGCGGAACAAGAAAAGGAGAAAGAGCATGGCAAAGCAGCGAACGAGCGCGCACCTCTCCTCCGGCGAGCTGGTCGGCGGCACGATTTTTTTTGTGATTTACCTTCTGGTCCTTCCCTTTGCCACGGACCCGCTGTTCCGGCTCATCAGCGTCCTTTTGGATGTGAATATCAGCAGCGGACTGCAAAACACGATCTACTACTACGTAATTTTCGCCGTCACCGTCATTATTTTTCACGGTCTGCTGGCCCGTACGTCCAAAAGCCTTGCGGACAATTTATTTTCGGCCGCGAAGACTTTGGCCGCGGGCCTGATTGCTTTATACGGACTCAATGAACTGGCGTATCGCCTGACCCACGCGCTGATGGACAATCAGACAAACCTGAACGACGTGTCTATCAGCGCCCAGATCGATGCCGCGCCCCGCACCACACTGATCATTGTGCTCCTGCTGGCCCCGTTTGTGGAGGAAGTTCTGTTCCGAGGCCTTGTCTTTGGCGGCCTGCGGAGCCGCAGCCGGGCGGTGGCATATCTTGTCAGCTGCCTCTTATTTGCGTTTCTTCATGTCTGGCAGTATGCCTGGGGGAGCCACGACGTCACTTATTTTTGGCTGATGGTCCAGTATCTGGTGCCGGGGGTGGTTCTGGCCTGGGCTTACGACCATTCCGGGACGCTGTGGACCTCCATCGGACTTCACGCGGCGGCTAATGCGCTGAGCGTGCTGGCGCTGCATTTTTGAGTGGAATTTAGAAAGGCGATCCATATGACCATGCCCCACATTCAACAACTGGATTCCCACGTGGCCGACCTGATCGCCGCCGGCGAGGTGGTGGAGCGGCCTGCCAGCGTTGTCAAGGAACTGGTGGAAAATGCCGTGGACGCCGGCGCGTCCGCCGTGGCGGTGGAGATTCAAAACGGCGGGATGCGCCTCATCCGCGTGACGGACGACGGCTGCGGAATTGTGCCCGAGGAACTGCCCACCGCGTTTTTGCGCCACGCAACCAGCAAGCTGCGCTGCGCGGAGGACCTGGGAAAGATTGGGACGCTGGGCTTTCGAGGCGAGGCGCTAGCGGCCATCGCCGCAGTCAGCCGGGTGGACATCTCCACCTGCCGCCTGGGTCAGACTGGAGCCTGCCTTCATCTGGAGGGCGGCGTGCCGGAGGAAGTACTGGCGGCGGGCGTGCCGGAGGGGACCACGATCTGTGTCCGCGACCTGTTTTATAACACGCCTGCCCGGCTCAAGTTTATGAAGAAAGACAGCGCGGAGACGGCGGCGGTGAATGGGCTCATGCAGCATCTGGCTCTGAGTCATCCTGAAATCTCCTTCAAATTGATCAAAGACGGCGCTGAGGCACTCCACACTCCAGGCGACGGGAAACTGGAGTCCGCAATCTACGCCGCGCTTGGCCGGGACTTTGCCCGGACCTTGACGCCGGTGGATGGTCGGGGCGGCGACGCCGGCGTTTCCGGTTTTGTGACAAAACCCCTCTGTGGCCGGGGGTCCCGGGGAATGCAGATATTTTTTGTCAACGGAAGGTTTATCAAGTCCCAGCTGCTGACCGCCGCCCTGGAGGAGGGCTACCGCAACCAGCTGATGAAGGGGAAATTTCCGGGCTGTGTGCTGAAGCTGGATCTGCCGGTGACGGAGGTGGATGTGAATGTCCATCCGGCCAAGACCACGGTAAAGTTTGCCCGGGAACGGGAGGTGTTCGATGCGGTGTACCACACCGTGCTGGACAGCTTGGCCGCAGATGGTCTGCCGCAGGCGGAGACGCCGAAGCCGGAGACGGTGAAAAATCCCCGGCAGGACTTCTATCAGACCATGGACGCCAAGACCTTCCGCCAAAGTGCATTATCCGGCAGTGAAAAGTATCAGAGGGATTGCAAGCCCTTGCCCCCCTCCGCAGTCCCGGCTTGGAAACCGGCGGCGGAGCCTGCCGCCCCCGCCGGATGGAATACGGAGCGGCCCGCCGCCGCGCGGGTAGCGGACGGCGTACGGCAGACGTTTGCGTACGCGCCGTCTCATACGGTGCAAGTCCCCGCGCCTGAGACCCGGATTGATTTTTGGGAAACGCCCCGGGCTGCGGAACCGGAGCCCCCGCGCTCTGCCGAAGCAGAGTGGCCCGTGGAGGCTCCACCCATTCCAATGACTGCGGAGACGCCGCCTCCGGCGGGAAAGCCCTTTGTACCGGCCATCCCCATGGAGCAGGCATCCCTGACGCTGCCGGGCGAGCGGGTGACGGAGTCGGGCCGCGCGGCCCCCTGGCGCATCGCGGGAGAGGTGCTGAAGACCTATATCATCTGCGAAGACGAGAACCAGAACGTCTGGCTCATCGACAAGCACGCCGCCCACGAACGGATCAACTTCGACCGTTTGATGTCCGAGACCCAGCCGCCCATGCGGCAGACATTGCTGCGTCCTGCGGCAGCCGAGCTTTCACGGGAGGATTGTGCCCTACTGCTGGAGAATCTGCCCCTGCTGGACTCTTTGGGCTTTGCCTGCGAAGACTTTGGGGACGCGGTGCTGGTGCGTGAGGTCCCGGCGGATCTGGATGCTTCGGACATTGCCGCCACGCTGGAGGAGCTGGCGGAAAATCTGCGAGCTGGCCGCAGCCTAACGGAAAAGCGCCAGAACCTGCTGCACACCATTGCCTGCAAGGCCGCCATCAAGGCGGGCTGGGACAGTGACGAGAGCGAGCTGAGGGCGCTGGTGGATAAGGTGCAGTCCGGTGAGGTTCAATACTGCCCCCACGGACGGCCCGTGAAGGTGAAACTATCCAAGTACGAATTGGAGAAGATGTTTAAGCGGGCGTGACATCGGTGCTGGCATCACTTGCTTTAGACTTACCAATCAAAGGGGGATGGACCGGTGAGGGGAATCAAGACGCAGTTGCTGGGGATTGGGATTCTGCTGTGCGGCATCGTGCTTTCACTGAATAACTTTATTGGCTTCGTAGTCGGCATTTTCGGCCTGGTGGCGGTGATTGCCGGATATTTTTTCAAGGACTATAACATTTGAAGAATCCGGGAGGAAACATGGCTCCGAAAATTGTCTGCGTCGTGGGCCCCACGGCCTGCGGAAAAACGAGACTGGGCGTTCTGCTGGCCCAAACATACAACGGGGAAGTAGTTTCCTGCGACTCCATGCAGATCTATCGGGGCATGGACATCGGCACCGCCGCCGCCACACCGGCGGAGATGGAGGGGGTTCCACACCACATGCTGGCGGTGGCGGACCCGGCGGAGAACTGGTCCGCCGCCCGGTACGTCTCCGTTGCCACGCCGGTAGTAGAGGATATTTTGGCCCGGGGCAGACGTCCTGTTCTGGTGGGAGGCACCGGACTGTGGCTGGATTTCCTCCTGCGGGGACACGGCTTTGCCCCCGGCATGGCGGGGGGCGCTGTCCGGACGGAACTGGAGGCCCGGTTGGAGCAAGACGGCATCGGCCCTCTTTTGGAGGAGCTGCGCCGGGTGGACCCGGTCGCCGCCGAAAAACTACACCCCGCCGACGTAAAGCGCATTCTCCGGGCGCTGGAGGTTTTCCGGGAGACGGGACAGACCATCTCCGCCCACGACGCGGCGGAGCGGGCGCTGCCGCCTAAATTTGCCTCGGTGAAAATCGGATTGCAGTTTGCGAACCGGGAGGATATGAAGGCCCTGATTGACCGCCGGGTGGACGCCATGGTGGCGGCGGGTCTTTTGGACGAGGTGCGCTCGCTTTTGAACCGGGACCTTCCCCAAGGAGCCACGGCCTTGCAGGCCATCGGATACAAGGAATTTGCCGGTGTGCTGGCGGGGGAGAAGACTGAGGCGGAGGCCGTGGAGGAGGTAAAGCTCCGCTCCCGGCAGTACGCCAAGCGGCAGTTGACCTGGCTGCGGCGGGATTCTGACATCCATTGGATCGAATGGGAAAAAAACCGGGATTTTGCCCGGGCCTTGCAGATTTCGACTGAAATCCTCTCTGCGGAGGGCTTATCCTAAGTCCAAAGCGGACAGAGAGATTCGCGTCCGCTTCAAAAAAGAAAAGGAGCGGATACATATGCAGAGCAAGGCAAATCTTCAGGATGTTTTTCTCACCAAGGCCCGGCGGGATCGGGTCCCCGCCACATTGTTTTTGATGAACGGCTTCCAAATGCGGGGTATTATCACGGGGTTCGACTCCTTTGTGGTGGTGCTGGACTCTGAGGGAAAACAGCAGATTATTTACAAACACGCGATCTCCACCATCGCGCCCGTGCGGGCGGTGGACCTGAACGAAGAATAAGCTTACGGTAAAACCGCGGCGGGGCGGAAGCACATCGCCCCGCCGCACGCAAAGGCGCGAAACGCAGAAGGTACTTATGAAGAAAAGAAACGCTCCGAAAATTGAATCCGCCCGGGATGCAATACCGGAGGGCGTTCCCGCTCAAGAAGACCCGAAGAAGAAAAACGGGTCCCTGGGGACCAAGGCTCTGACGGCCCTTATCTGCCTTGCGGTGCTGACCTATTTTGGCATCCAGGTCTACACCTCTTATGCAGACCCGCTGATTTCCGCGGTGGCTTATACCTATCAGGTGGAGGATACGATTTCCGTCACCGGTTTCGTAGTGCGCAACGAGCTGGTAATGGAAGATTCCGGCGGCAAGCTCCTGCGGCTGAACCGGTCGGAGGGGGAACGGGTCTCCGCAGGCGGCAAGGTGGCGCAGATTTATTCCGATCAGGCATCCTTGGACCGTCAGACGGAGATTGACAAGCTCCAGACCCAGCTGGATCAGCTGAACTACGCGTCGGAGGCCGCCTCCGCCAGCGAGGCGGCGCTCAAGATGGACAGCCAGATTGCGGAAAAACTGGTCGCGATGCGCCGGGCCGTGGCGTCGGATCGGTTGGATACGGCGTCGGACAGCGTGGCGGATCTGGAGGCGCTGGTGCTTCGCCGGGACTATACTTATACGGATGCGGAGGATCTGAAAGCGCAGACGGCAAATATCCAAAGTCAGCTGAGCACGCTGAAAGCCCAGTCCGCCGGTTCCACCCGGACGGTCACAGCGCCAAAGGCGGGCCTGTATTCCGCCGTGGTGGACGGGTATGAAACAGTACTGACGCCGGACACGGTGGATACTCTGACTCCCTCTGACCTCAGCAGCCTGCAGCCCTCCGGCGCTTCCAGCGACCTTGGAAAGCTGGTGTTGGGAGACACGTGGTATTTTGTGGTTAGTCTCTCCGCCGACGACGCAAAGTCGTTCACCGAGGGGGCGTCGGAAAAGCTCCGATTTGCCAAGGGGGTGGACCGGGATCTGAGCGTGACCGTCCAGTCTGTCGGTGCGGAGGAAAACGGAAGAGTGGTCGTGGTGTTCCGCGGGCGCACGTATCTGGCCCAGCTGACGCTTCTGCGTCAGCAGTCCGCTGATATCGTCCGGTCCTCCGTCTCCGGAATTCGGGTACCCCAGCAGGCCATCCGGGTGGACGAAAACGGCAGCGCAGGAGTCTACTGCATCGTGGGTGTGGAGGCCCGGTTCAAACCGGTGAAGGTGCTATGGTCCGCCGACGGCGAATACGCGCTGGTGCGTGCTCAGGGGACGGGAGAGACCACGCTCCGCCCCGGCGACGAGGTCATTTTGTCCGCGGGAGGACTGACGGACGGCGCGGTGGTTAGCTATGCCGGATAAGGAGAAAGGAAGTCAGTTGTTATGCCGATCAGGGAGAATATTGAGGCCGTTCGGGTGAAAATTGCGGAGGCGGCAAAGGCCGCCGGGCGGGACCCGGCGGAGATCACACTGGTAGGTGCCAGCAAGATGAACGACGCCGCCGCCTGCCGGGAGGCCATTGCCGCCGGAGTTGACGCTCTGGGGGAAAACCGTGTTCAGGAAATGACGGAGAAGCTGGCTGAAAACGCCTATGACGGCGCGCCGCTTTACTTCATCGGTCACTTGCAGCGCAACAAGGTCAAGCAGGTGGTGGGAAAGGCGGCGCTGATTCAGTCCGTGGGGTCCGACCCGCTGCTGGACGAGATTGAAAAGCAGGCGGAAAAGCTGGGTATCGTTCAGGACATTCTGCTGGAGGTGAACGTGGGCGGAGAGGATGCCAAGAGCGGCTATACTCCCGAGGAGGTGTTCGCCGCTGCCGCCCGGGCAAAGACACTGACCCATGTCCGTCTCCGGGGACTGATGACCGTGCCTCCCATTGAGACGGCCCCTGGGGGAAATCTTACAAATTTTCAAAAAGTAAGCAGGCTTTATGTTGACATAAACCAAAAACTGTATGATAATAAATTCGATATATTGTCGATGGGAATGAGCGGCGACTATCCCGACGCCATCCGTGCCGGAGCCACTATGGTCCGTGTGGGAACGGCCATTTTCGGACACCGGGCGTACCCCGCCGCAAATCAGGAGGGAACAGTATGAGCCTTTTGGATGAACTGAAAAAGTGGACCCACCCCTACGAGGATGAGGATGAGGAATACGACGATTTTGAAGAGCCGACCCGGAAGGAGAGCTTGTTTGACGACCGCAAACCCGCCCGCGCGGAGGATCGCCACAACAAGGTGGTGAACATCCACGCCACCACCCAGCTGAAGGTCGTTTTGGTGAAGCCGGAACGGTTTGAAAACGCCTCTGAGATTGCGGATCACCTGAAGGACAAGCGGACCGTGGTGCTGAATCTGGAGTCCACCAACAAGGATGTGGCGCGGAGACTAATCGACTTTCTGTCCGGTGTTGCCTATGCCGGAGAGGGCAAAATCAAAAAAGTTGCCGCAAATACATACATTATTACGCCCTATCACGTAGATATCGAGGGCGATCTGATCGACGAGTTGGAAAACAACGGCCTCTATTTCTAAGGCCGCCCGGCATCCGCCGGGAGAGAAAATTTTTTGAAACCGGCGTCCCCCGTGGACGCGGAGGGGGTATTTGCATTGCTGACACCGCAGGAGGTCTCCGGCCACGCGTTTACAAAGGCCGTCATGGGCGGCTACAATATGGCCATGGTGGACGAATTTCTGGACGAGCTGACCGACGATTATACCGCGCTCTATAAGGAAAACGCGGCGTTGAAGGCGAAGATGAAGGTCTTGGTGGAGAAGGTGGAGGATTATCGCGCCACCGAGGATTCCATGCGGGCCACGCTTCTGACCGCCCAGAAGATGGCGGATTCCATTGTCCGGGAGGCGGAGGCCAAGCGGGACCAGCTGCTGCACGACGCGGAAGTACAGGCTCAGGAGAAGATCGGCGCCCTGCGCCGGGAGGCGGAGGATGCCCAGGACCGCCTGCGCATGGGTCAGCGGGAGATAGCGTCCTTTGCGGAAAAGGTGCGCGCCGTCTGCCAGCAGGAGATGCAGTTTTTGGACCAGCTCCCTCAGGCACCCGTGGATGCCCCGACAGCGCCGGGGCCGGATGTCCCCGCCAAGGAGATTGAGGCAAAGATACTGAGTTCCTTCCGGCAGGAGGTCCCCGCTGCGGTGGCAGCGTTTGCCCCCGAGTCCGACCCGGCTCAGGCTGCGGAAGGCCAGCCCCCGCCGGTCCAGCCTGCGGCGGAGAGCTCTCCTCAGCAGGAGAAACAACCCTCCCAGCCCACGGTGGCACCCAAACAGAGCGACGAATTTCCCTATCCTGAGGGAAATCCCTTTGTTCCTATGGCGGACGAGCCCACCCGGAAGATTGAGCTGGACGAGCTGAAATTTGGACGAAACTACAATCGGCCCAATTGAAGCCTCTGAGAGCAAAACCACGGCGTTAAGGAGACGGTCAAAAAGTCCGCGGGACATTTTGACCGTCTGAAGCGGCCCGTCAGGGCCGCTTTTTTACTCTCCGCGTCTGCGGAAGGGAGGAATCTCCATGAATCGGAACGACCCGCCCATTGTGGCGTTTCTTTACGACTTTGACAAGACTCTCTGCACCACCGATATGCAGGATTACGCCTTCATCCCCAGTCTCGGCATGACCCCGGCGGAGTTTTGGGCGGAGGCCAACGGCTTCGGACGGGAAAACCGTATTGACGGCATTCTGGCTTATATGTATACCATGCTCCGGGAGGCGGAGCGGAAGAACCTGCCCTTCTCCCGGGCGGATTTGGTGGAAAAGGGCAGGGGAATTGTGCTGTTTCCAGGCGTACGGGACTGGTTTGCCCGGGTAAACGCATATGGTGAGGAGCAAGGCGTTCAGGTGGAGCACTATGTGATTTCCTCCGGCCTGCGAGAGATCATCGAGGGCAGCGCCATCAGCCGGGAGTTTAAGGAGATTTACGCCAGCGAGTTTTACTATGACGAGACGGGAAAGCCTGTCTGGCCCAAGCTGGCGGTTAATTTTACCGCCAAGACCCAGTTCGTCTACCGCATCAACAAGGGCGTTCTGGATGTATCCAATGACCGGGACCTGAATGCCTCCATGCCCGACGACAGTAAGCGTGTCCCTTTTACCAGCATGATCTACATGGGGGACGGCCTTTCGGACGTACCCTGTATGAAGATGATGCGGGCCTACGGCGGACAGGCCATCGCCGTGTATCAGGAATCCAATCGCGCCGGAGTGGAGGACCTGTTGGCCAAGGGTCGGGTGGACTTCATCTTCCCAGCGGATTACTCCCGGGGAACGGCACTGGACGAGACGGTGAAGAATATTCTGCGCCGCATGGCCATCACAGATCGGCTGACAGAGGAGAACGCGCAGCAGCTGCACGCGGTTGGACGCAGTGAGTTGCCGGATCAGTCCAGTTTGTTTTAAGGAAGAATTTTTGCGGAATCGCTTTACACGCTGTATAGTTTCTGATAAACTATACAGCGTGTAATTTTGCACGAAACAACGCGAAGGAGAGAGAAACAATGAATACGGAATTTTCAAGGACGCTGTCCCTCCTGCGGCAGGAGCGGGGAGTCTCCCAGCGGACGGCGGCGGGAGATCTGGGCATCTCCCAAGCGCTGCTGAGCCATTATGAAAACGGCATCCGAGAGCCGGGGCTGGCGTTTGTGGTCCGGGCCTGCGAGTACTATCACGTGTCGGCGGATTTTATTTTGGGTCGAACCCTGTCCCGTGAGGGGGGTGCGCTGACCGACAATGATATTTTGAATATGGCGGATCAGGGAAATATTCTGCGGGGCAGCGTGCTGGCAACGCTTCAGTCCAAGCTGATCTCCGGCGCGGTGAGCGTCCTGTTTGACCTTCTGGGAAAGCTGAACGACAAGGCCGCCGTCAACGAGGCGGCCCAAATGCTGAATGGGGCGATCTACGTTCTGTTCCGCCGTTTGTATCGCGCCGGCGGCGGGAACGAGGCCATGTTCTCCACTCCGGCGGAGCTGGTTTCTATGGGGCTTCCCGCCGCCGCGATGAAGCTGGCCGAGGCTCGGTACGTTCGCGTTCTGGAAACTCTGCGGGCGCAGGGAAACCCGTTCCCGGAGATCACCGGCGAGGCACTGGGCAAAAACTATCCCGGCAGTGGCCAATGCATCACCCAGGTGCTCCATAGTGCGGACGCAAAGACCGCGGGCCTCATGAAAGAGTAAAAGGAATGGGATTTCAGTCTCTGGCATTTCTGCTGTTTTTGACGCTGACAGCGGTCCTCTGTCCCCTGGCGAAAAGCCGCAGCACCGGAATCGCGCTGCTGATATTGGCTTCCGCGGTATTTTACCTGTGGGGGCTGGGGGAGTATGCCCGGTGGGGCTTTAGCGTTCTGCTGGCGGGCGGGGGCGTTACGTTCGGCGCCGCGCGGTATTGGCTCTCCGGAAAAAGGGAGTCCCGGCGGCGGATGGCGCTGAACCTGGTGGCGGCGTGGCACATTGCGGTGCTGCTGTGTTTCAAGTATCTGGGCTTTTTTACCGGCGGGGCCGTGTCGCCGGGATGGGCGCCTTTGGGCCTGAGCTTTTTTACCTTTCAGCAGCTCTGGTTTTTGAAGGAAATCCGGACCGGAGAGCTGTCCCCGGCGGCGCTGGAGCGGATCGACGGGGATACCTTCACGCTGTTCTGCCTGTTTTTCCCCACGGTGTCCTCCGGCCCTATCCTGCGCCCCGGTGCGTTTTTTCCTCAAATAAAGGGCGAGAAGTTCCTGCACCCCGACTGGGACGACCGGGCGGCGGGACTGTATGCCATTTCCTTCGGTATGGCAAAAAAAGTGCTGCTGGCGGACTCCTTGGGCGCGGTGGTGAACAATGGCTACCGGCATTTGGACCAGCTCACCGCTCCGGCGGCGTGGCTGGTGATTTTGGGCTATACCCTGCAATTGTACTTTGATTTTTCGGGTTACTGTGACATTGCGACGGGTGTCGCCCGTCTTCTGGGCGTCCGTCTTCCGGTCAACTTTGATTCACCTTACCGCTCACTGAGCGTGGGGGAGTTCTGGAAGCGATGGCACATCACCCTGACCACATTTTTGCGGGAGTGCCTGTACTTTCCGCTGGGGGGCAGCAGACAGGGCCAGATTCGGACGTATCGGAATATCCTGCTGGTATTCCTGATCAGCGGCTTTTGGCACGGCGCGGGCTGGACGTTTCTTGCGTGGGGACTGCTCCACGGCCTTGCGCAGGTGGGAGAGCGGGCCGCGGGAACACGGCTGACCCGTCTGCCTGCCGCGCTTCGCTGGGCGGGAACGTTCCTGTTTGTCAATCTGGCGTGGGTGCTTTTCCGGTCACCGTCTCTGACGGCGGCAGGGACGGTCTTGCAGGCGGCATTTACCGGCGGCGGGGGTGTTCCTCTCTGGATGACAGAGGGGCTGCTTTCCTCGGAGGCGGAGGCGCTGAACGTGTTGGGCCTCAACGGAAGGGCTGGGTTTTTACTTCTGGCGGCGGTATATCTCATTGCGCTGGCTGCGGCTTTGAAGCCGGGAAATACGATTCGCCGGATGGATACCTTCCGTTCGACTGTCGGACGGTGTGCGGTGTGCGGTATGCTGCTGGCCGGGGCGACGCTGTCGTTTTCCGGGGTTGCCACGTTTATCTATGCGAATTTCTGAGGAGGACACTTTGAACAAGACGAAAAAACGCTGGGCCGTGGGGCTTCTGGCGGGCTTTCTGGCAATTTTGTCCCTGTGCGCCGGGACGGTCCGGGCGATTGATCCGTTTTTTCACTACCGGCACCCAGACCCGAACGGGGAAGTCTGGTTTGACGAACGGTATCAAAACGCCGGACTGCTTCGCAGCCAGAGCTATGAGACGGTGCTGATGGGAACGTCGCTGGCGGCCAACTACCGTCCCTTCTGGTTTGACGTGTTTTATGACACCTCCACCGTAAAGGTGACCTTTCCCAACGGCGGGTTCCACGAATTTACCCAGGCGCTGGACTACGCCTTTGAAGAGCAGGATGTAAAGCGGGTGATCTTCGGCCTTGACCCCAACATTTTGGCCCGGCCCACGGCGGACGCGCCTGACCAGCTGCCAGGTTACCTCTATGACAACAATCCGTGGAACGACGGGCGGTATCTGCTCAGCAAGGACGTGCTGATCCGTTCGGCCTACTCCGTCTGGAAAAAGGCGCAGGGTCAGACGCAGAAGCTGCAGGACGCCTTTTTGTGGGACGGAACGATTTATTTCAGCAAGGAGCTGGCCCTCGCGAGCTATCAGCGGCCTGAGATTGCGGCGGAGCCGCTGCCCGCGGACGCGTTTCTGGACGATTGCGACGAAAATCTTTCTGTGGTGAAAAGCTGGGTCGAAGGGCACCCGGATACGCAGTTTATTTTCTTTCTCTCGCCGTACAGCATTCTCTATTGGGACAAAATGCAGCGGCTGGGGGAGACGGACGCCATGTTCGCCCTGCTGCGCCGCACGGCGGAGGAACTGCTGCCCTATGAGAACGTAGACCTGCAGTGCTTTTTGACGGATACGGACGTCATTACCGACTTGGACAACTATGCCGACCATATTCACATGGCCGGCCGGGTGACCTACGCCATGGCTCAGGCCATGCCCGGCGGAGAGTATCGTCTCACGGAAGAGAATTACCGGCAAAGGCTGGACGCGCTCCATAAGTTTGTGGTAAACTACGACTACGAAAAAATTTTTGCGTGACAAACCCGCAGAGGGGTCCTTTGTGAATTTGCCAGGGAGGTTTTAAATATATGACCGATCAATCCCATATCCGCAATTTTTCCATCATTGCCCATATCGACCACGGCAAATCCACGCTGGCCGACCGTCTGCTTGAAAAATGCGAAGCCGTCTCCGCCCGGGAGATGGAGAACCAGATTCTGGACAACATGGATTTGGAGCGGGAGCGGGGCATCACCATCAAGGCTCGCGCCGTCAAGCTGAATTATAAAGCCGCCGACGGGGAGGTCTATGAGCTGAACCTCATTGACACTCCGGGCCATGTGGACTTCAATTACGAGGTCTCCCGTTCCCTTGCCGCCTGCGAGGGGGCGGTGCTGGTGGTGGATTCCACACAGGGTGTGGAGGCCCAGACACTGGCCAACACCTACCTTGCCATGGAACACGACCTGGAAATTTTACCCGTGTTCAACAAAATTGATTTGCCAGCCGCCGATCCGCAGAAAGCCAAGCACGAGGTGGAGGACATTATCGGTCTGCCCGCCATGGACGCGCCGGAGATCTCGGCAAAAATGGGAATCAACATCGACGCGGTTCTGGAGAGCGTGGTGAAGAATATCCCCGCTCCAAAGGGAGACCGGACCGCGCCGCTGAAAGCCCTGATCTTTGACAGCCAGTACGACGCGTATCGAGGCGTCGTCGTCTACCTGCGATTGATGGATGGCTTCGTCCGTCCGGGGATGCAGGTAAAGATGATGGCCTCCGGCGCGGTGTACGGCGTGGTGGAATGCGGACACCTGCTGCCGCTGGGTCTGGAGCCTTGTCAGGAGCTGGAGGCCGGCGAAGTGGGCTACTTCACCGCCAGTATCAAAAATGTGCAGGATACCCGGGTGGGAGATACCGTTACCGGTGCGGAAAGACCTGCGGCGGAGCCGCTGCCCGGCTATCGTCCCGCCCAGGCCATGGTCTATTGCGGCATTTACACGGAGGACGGGTCCAAGTACCCCGATCTGCGGGATGCGCTGGAAAAGCTCCAGCTGAACGACGCGTCCCTCTCCTTTGAACCGGAGTCCTCCGCCGCGCTGGGGTTTGGCTTCCGCTGCGGCTTTTTGGGGATGCTCCACATGGAGGTCATTCAGGAGCGACTGGAGCGGGAATTCGATCTTGACCTTGTTACCACGCTCCCCTCCGTCATCTACCACGTCACCAAGACGGACGGTAAAGTGGTGACCGTGGATAACCCCCACAACTACCCCGACCCGGCGTCCATTGAGCGCGCGGAGGAACCGTATGTAAAGGTCTCCATTATCAGCCCCAACGAGTATGTGGGGAACATCATGCCCATGTGCCAGAACCGCCGGGGAGAGTTCAAGGACATGCAGTATCTGGACACAAACTTGGTGGAGCTGCACTACCAGATGCCCCTCAACGAGATTATCTATGACTTTTTCGATACCCTTAAGGCCAATACCAAGGGATACGCCTCGCTGGACTATGAGTTGTCCGACTACCGGCCCAGTGAGTTGGTAAAGGTGGATCTGCTGCTCAACGGCGATCAGGTGGACGCCCTCTCGTTTATCGCCCACAGGGACAAGGCATATCCCCGCGCCCGGCGGCTTTGCGAAAAGCTGAAGGACAACATCCCCCGCCAGCTTTTTGAAATCCCGATTCAGGCGGCCATCGGCGGCCGCGTCATTGCCCGGGAGACCGTCAAGGCCATGCGTAAGGACGTGCTGGCCAAGTGCTATGGCGGCGATATTACCCGCAAAAAAAAGCTGCTGGAAAAGCAAAAGGAGGGCAAGAAAAAAATGCGCTCTCTGGGAACCGTTCAGGTGCCGACGGAGGCGTTTCTGGCCGTTCTCAAGCTGGACGAGGACGAATGAGCGCTTTTTGCCGCCTGACCGTTAATCAGGGCCTGTTTGTAAGATCCTTACAAACAGGCCCTGATTTGTTTTGCAGGGAGAGCAACGGGGCTCCGTTTAACGCCTGCTTCGGCTACCCCTCTATTTGGTTTCCCGCATGAGGTTGAAGGTCTGCATCAGGTCCAGCGCGCCATACCCCCACTGCGTGTTCGGATACAACAGAGTCGGGCTTCGTTTGCATCCGCGGATCAGATAGGCGCGGATCTGATAGGTGCTCATTCCTACATCATTTCCCTGAACGATGCCCCATTGCAGCATCAGCGCGCAGGCGCCCGCCGTGATCGCTGCGGCCACACTGGTGCCGCTCATGGTTCCGCTGCCTGTGGGATAGATTCCGCCGACGTTGACGCCCGGGGCGACCAGATCGGGCGCCATCAGATCGATCCGTGTCGGCCCCCACGATGAATTGGAGTACAGGCTGTTGTCAACTATATTATACGCGCCGCAGTTGATTACGCTGATGGCTGTGGACGGAACGGTCACCGTATAATTGGGGGTTGCAGCGAGAAACTCCACACCAGGGGAGGCTAAACCGGTAATGGGGAGCCAGGCGTGGAAAGTGCCGTCCAGAATCAGGTCACCGTATACGGTGATGGTCCAAATGCCCGGAGTGGCGTTCGTTACCCGGACGACCGTCACCTGACCGCCGCTTCCCTCCAGCGGAAAGTAATAGACGACCCGGATGGCGGCCTGTTCAAAAACAAGATTATTGGTGGTGATACTGCCGGATTTCGGAGGGAGCCTGGCAGTCAGCTCGCCGGTGGGAGAGCGGATGGAAACGGAGAGCCTATCCGAGATGGAGCTCCAGATCGATACGTAAACAACCGACGATTCGTTGACGACGGAGACGTCGATGCTACGGGATTGACCTTTGGCTGCGATTTTTCCCTGCGTGTGGTGCCTTGCCTGACTTTCATTTCCCGCCGCGATGCACAGGCAAACTCCTCCCAGATTGGAGATCTCGCTCAGATACTCCTCGAAAACGCTGAACCCGTCGTGGCTTCCGAGGTTCGTACCGATTCCCAGGCAGATGACCACGGGGCGATTCAATTCCCGTGCTTTTTTGAGAATATATTCCACACCGATCATGACCGCGGTAGAGCCGAAGACGTTTTGCTGCGTCTTCGGCACGGCAAAGAGGTCCAGATAGAACGGCCGCGCTTTTTTTAACTTTACCACGACCAGCTCGGCGTCCGGCGCGGCCCCGAGGAAGTTGTCGGTTTTGCGGCCCGCCGCCACGGAAGCCAGAAACGTGCCGTGCCCATCGGTGTCCCGCTGCGGAACAATTTCGTAGGGATTTTCCGCTTTCAGCGCCTGATTGATCTGTTCTTTTGTATACTCGGTGCCGATAAAAAAGCCCTTTGGCGCTGAGCCGGGAATCGATTGGTCATAGATAGCCTGAATTTTGCTGGTTCCGTCTTCATAGCGGAACACCTGCTGTGTATAATCGATTCCTGTGTCTACAATGCCGACCAGGACCCCTTGCCCCCGCAGATCCAGATAGGGTTGGCTCTGGATCCCGGTAATGCCGGAGGCTTCCAGTTCCGGCCGGTCCAGCAGCCCCAAAACGATTGACAGCGAGCTTACATAGCTGGTTCCCAGCCGGTCGATGATCGTCGCGAAATCGCTCGTGCTTGCATAGCAGACCACATATCTCCCGGCCAGCGTCTGCGTTGAGATTACGTTTGGGTTTTCCCGCAGAAAAATGTCCAGATCATCGCTTCCCCGGAGAATAAAATCCACCGTGTCCGGTGAATTGATAAATTCTTTCAGCTGCTCTTCGGTCAAGAGAAACACCTCCTGTCGCGTGGTGCATGCTTATATTTCACGCATAAGATTAAAGGATTGGAACAGATTCAGAGTTCCGTAGCCCCACTGCGGATTTGGATAGGACACGGTTTGCATACGGTTGCAGCCCCGGATCAGGTAGGCGCGGATCTGATGTGTGCTGATAGAGACGTCGTTGCCCTGTACGATGCCCCACTGCATCATCAGGGCACAGGCCCCCGCGGTGATCGCCGCAGCCGCGCTGGTGCCGCTCATGGTACCGCTTCCGGTGGGATAGATCCCCTGAATTCCAACGCCCGGCGCCACCAGATCCGGGGCCATTATTTCGATTCGCGTGGGTCCCCAGGAGGTATTGAGGTACAGGCTGTCGTTTTCGCTGTTATAAGCTCCGCAGCTGATGGTGCCGGTGGCGGTCGAAGGGACAGTCACCGTGTAATAGGGATTCGCCGCAAGAAATTCCACGTCTGGGGAGACGAAGCCGGTCATCGGGAGCCACGCGTTGAAGGTGCCGTCAAGAATGATGTCGCCGTGCATCGTGATCGTCCAGATCCCCGGCGTCGCGCTCAGTACCCGCACGGAGGTCAGCTGGCCGCCGCTTCCCTCAAGGGGGAAATAGTTGCCTACGCGGACATGCGAGCGTTCCAGGATCAGATCAGTCATCTGAATGTTTCCGGTTTTCGGAGGAATTCTGGCGATGTATTCCCCAGTAGGCGACGTGACGGAGACCGACATCTTGTCGGATACCGAGTTCCAGATGGAAATAAAGAAATCCGCCGGCTGGTTGTCTACCTTCACGTCGATATTCTGTGTTTCTCCTGTTGCTGCGACGATCCCCTTTGTATGGTGTCTGGCCTGACTCTCGTTGCCGGCGGCGATACACATGCATACGCCCGAAAGATTGGCAACTTCGCTCAGATATTCCTCAAAAATTGAAAAGCCGTCGTGACTTCCTAAGTTCGTTCCGATTCCGAGACAGATCACGACTGGGCGGTTCAGCTCCTGGGCTTTTTGGAGAACGTACTCCACTCCGATCATCACGGCAATCGAGGAAAACGCGTTCTCCTGCTCCTCGGGCACCGCAAACAGGCGCAGGCCATACGGACGTGCCTTTTTCAGCTTCACGACGATCAGCTCGGCTTCCGGTGCGGCTCCGATGAAGTCACCAACTTCCCGCCCCGCTGCGACAGAGGCCAGAAACGTACCGTGCCCGGCCATGTCCCTGGAGGGTACGACATTGTAAGGATTCTCCGACTTGAGCGCCTGATTGATCTGTTCGTTGGTGTAGTCTGTGCCGATGAAAAACCCCTCCGGCGGCGCGCCGGTAATCGATTGGTCATAAAGATAACGGATTTTACTGGTCCCGTCTTCGTAGCGGAAGACCTGCTGCGTATAATCGATGCCGGTGTCCACAAAACCGATCAGCACGCCTCGTCCCCGCAGGCTTAGGTACGGCTGCTGCTGTATGGGAAGAATTCCAGCCGCTTCAAGGCCCGGTCGGCCCAGCGGGCCCATCATCAGCGCGATGGAGCTGAGATAGCTGGTCCCCAGCTGGTCGAGAACGTGTGGATAGGTCTGGACGGTCGTGTAGCAGACGACATATCTTCCCGCCAGCGTCTGGGTTGCGATAATTTCCGGATTTTCTGAGATCAACCGGTCGATTTCGTCGCTGCCCCGCACGACGAAGCCCACCGTGTCCGCCGAGTCAAGAAATTTCTGTATAGACTGAAAGTCCGCCACAATGCAGTACCCCTTTAAAAATCAATTGCCGCTTATTTCACAGCTCCCGCATAAGATTAAACGTTTGAAACAGATTCAAGGAGCCGTACCCCCACTGCGTATTGGGATAGGTCATGGTGGGGCTGCGGTTACAGCCGCGGATCAGATAAGCGCGGATCTGATAGGTGCTTAGAGCCACGTCATTTTTTTCAACAATGCCCCATTGCATCATCAGCGCGCAGGCGCCTGCGGTGATCGCAGAGGCCACGCTGGTCCCGCTCATGATCCCGGGCCCGCTGGGATAAACCCCGCCGACATCTACCCCGGGGGCCACCAGGTCCGGTGCCATCCGATCCAGGCGGGTGGGTCCCCAAGAGGAGTCGGAGAACAGGCTGCCGGTCGTACTGTCATACGCGCCGCAGCTGATGGACCCGAACATTGTGGAGGGGCAGACCACGGTGTAGTAGGGTGTCGCCGACAAAAATTCTACCGTAGGGGAGACAAAGCCGGTGAGGGGAAGCCACGCGTGGAACGTACCGTTGAGAATGATGTCCCCATAGACGGTAATTGTCCAGATCCCGGGTGTGGCGTTGTTGATGTTCACGGAGGACAGCTGGCTTCCCGTGCTCTCATAGGGAAAGTAGTACTCCACCTGAACGGAGGACTTTTCCAAAACCAGATTGGAGCGGCTGGTGGCTCCGGGTTTGGAGGGGACCCGTGCCATCAGCTCGCCCGTGGGCGACCGCACGGACAGAGAAATTTTATCTGAGATTGTGCTCCAGATCCCCAGGATAACGTTTCCTGCGTTCTCTCCCACCTTCAGGTCAATGTTCTGTGTTGCGCCTTTCTCCGCAATCAGACCCTGCATATGATGCCGCGCCTGGCTCTCGTTCCCCGCCGCCGTGCAGACGCACACGCCCCTTAAGTTTGCAATGTTGCTTAGATATTCCTCAAAAATTGAAAAGCCGTCATGTGCTCCGAAGGTTGTTCCGGCCCCGATGCAGATCACTACCGGGCGGTTCAGCTGGCGTGCTTTTTTAATGATGTATTCCACGCCTACCATGATGGCGGTTGATTCGTAAGCATATTTCTGTTCCGGCGGAACGGCGAACCAGTTGCGGTAAAAGGGGCGGGCTTCTCGCAGCTTTACAATAATCAGCTCTGCGTCCGGCGCGGCCCCCAAAAGATCCCCGGAGTCGTTTCCTGCAGCGACGGAGGCCAGAAAGGTGCCGTGCCCGTTTTCGTCCCTCTGGGGGACGGTCTGATAGGGGTCCTCCGCCCGCAGCGCCTGGTTGATCTGTTCGTTCGTATATTCCGTGCCGACATAAAAACCCGCGGGCGGAGGTCCGGTGACTGTCTGATCATAGATGAACTGAATTCGGCTGGAGCCGTCTTCATAGCGGAATGCGCTTTGTGTATAATCAATGCCGGTATCGACAAAGCCCAGCAGAACCCCCTTGCCGCGCAGGTCCAGATACGGCTGTTGATGTACCTGCATGATTCCGGTCACCGCCAGGCTTGTGCGATCCAGCAAACCCAGGACAAGGGAGATATAGCTGATGAAGCTGGATCCGAACCGGTCGATCAGACTGTTGAAGGTTTTCGTATCCGTATAGCAGACAATATACCTTCCGGCGAGCAGCTGCGTGGTAAATACGGAGGGGTTGTTTTTTAGGAGCTGATCCACGAACGCATTCTGTCTCAAAACGAAATCCACCGTATCAGAGGAGTAGATAATCTGCTCAACAGATGTCGGTACGTTCACGAAAAAGCGCCTCCCGTCCTTGTGTATTCCACAAGTTCATTCATGGCGTCGCAGAGTCTCAGAGCCCCATAACCCCATTGATTATTTGGAATCTGGGCTGAAAACTCTCTGTTCGCGCCCCTGCGCAGGAATGCCTTAACACGCTGACCATACAAAAACGGGTCGTTTCCCCGAACGATCCCCCACTCCATCATCAGCGCGGCTGCTCCAGTGACAAAGGGGGCCGCCATGCTGGTGCCGGTATATGAGTCATATCCGCCTCCGGCCTTTGTTGTCAGGATACTGACGCTGGGGGCGACCAGATCGGGCTTCATGAATGGAGAGCCGTTGGCGGGTCCTCTGCCCGAAAACACGGTGGCAATTCCGAGCATGGAGTTATAGCCTCCCACAGAGATGACGTTCTGCACGGTGGAGGGCAGCGTCAGCGTCAGATTGACATCGGCACGCAGGAAGGACGTGTTCTGTGTCACATCTTCCACGGTGGGGAGCCAGATATTGAACTCGCCGTCTACAATCTGTTCACCCCGCGCGATCAGCTTCCAGACGCCGGGGGCGACGCCGGCACCCTGCGTGGAAAAGAAAAAGTAAACCTCCTGCATGATGGTGTAGTGGTTCGGCTGCGCGTAGATAATGGAGACGTTGGTACCGCCGAGCGTTGCCCTCGTGATGCTTTGCAGAGGCTGAATGACCCCTGTGGACCGGCCGTTGGGCGCAATCAGCTCGAATGTGATGGTATCCGCAAAGTTTTTCCATAGGGTCATATAGAGCCTTCTCGGGTTTCCGGTAACTGAGAATTCAATGGGTGAGGTTTCCTTCTGTGCCAATTTTGCGTGGTAGTGGTGGGATGCGGCGCCCTCGTTTCCCGTTGCAACCGACATAACGGTCTTCCAGCGCTCACACATGCTGTTCAGGTAGCGCTCGAAAAGGGAGTCGCCGGTGTGCGAGCCGTTGTTGGTGCCGTAACTGAGATTGATGCTCAGGGGCATATTAAGCAAAATTGCTTTGTCCGACAGATATTTGACCGCACGCATGATTTCTGTGGTCCGCGCAAAGGACTCGTTTCCGGTATGCCCAAGCTTTACCACAATCAATCCCGCATTTGGTGCGACGCCCTTTTCTGTTCCGCTGCTGGAAGCGCCGTTTCCGGCGGCAATTCCTGCGACGGCCGTTCCGTGTCCGGCGGTGTCGGTAAACGGTAGGGAAGTCATAGGGTCCGGGTCCAGCAAGGCCTCATTGATTCGGGCCTGCGTGTATTCCGTACCGTTCCGGAAACCCTGCGGCGGCGGACCGGCGGCGGTCTGGTCCCATAGGAATAAAATCCTGCTGGTACCGTCCGCATTTCGAAAATCGGGGTGCGTATAGTCAATCCCGGAGTCGATAATCCCCACGATCACGCCGCTGCCAGTCAGCCCGAACTCGCCTAAGCGCTGGACAGATGGGATACAAGCGCTCTCAAGACTGTCTCGCAGCATGAACGTCAGCGTTTTGGGCAGCTCAATGTACTCAATCTGCGGAAATGTGTAAAGCTCCGGCAGACGGTTAAGGCCGATGGTGATAATGGCGTAATCGGGGCTTAACAGTTCAATATCGGCACCCAACTGTGTGCCGATATTCCAAAGATCTCCGTTATATTTCACAATGACTTCCAACAGGCCATTTTCCGTGAGCTGGGTGGATTCAAACCGGGTTAGCTTTTCCAAATTCACCGGCAGGTCAGGCATAAAATTCCTCCTTTATCACAGTGCCAGTTGCTTTTATGGGAGGCGGACCGGCTTCGGAACGCTGGTCTTCCGTAAAACAAAAGCATGCTGCCTGTATCAATAGAGACAGTCAATCATGGATACTCGGAACTGCGAATATTCATAATGAGAGGTTCTCCATACATATCCGTATAAAATTCCGCTGCTGATTGTCGTGGGATAGACCCAGAAGCCGTTGCCGTAAACGGTCCAAACATAGACGAGAAAGCCGATGTATTGCCCGATAAAGTTCGGGCCGGTTCCCTTCATGGCCTGGCAGTATTTCGGGACCGTATTGGGCGGCCTTGTGGCTGGCATTTTCCGCATACCGTACCCTCCGATATTCAGGGTTGGGCTCCGGCTGAGTGAGATTTAATGCCGGCGCCCGCCCATTTGATTTAGGATATTCCAAGTTTATGAAAAAGGTGCCCTGTATATGAGGAGGTTCCCGTTTTGCAGCATTTGCGGGCAATTATGTGCTCCTATGGAGGATTCGGGAAAATTCTCCTGAAATAGACATATAATAACGGAATGGTGCAGCAGCCGCAATAATAAAGCACGCACCCAAAGGCGCATTTACGTCCTTGGGTACGTGCTTTGCTTGTATAGGGCCGCTGTGCCGCCCGCGTTTACTGGCTCAGAAAGCTTAAAATCGCCTCGCCGATATAATGGGCGGTGCCATCACCGTAGCTGTCCAGCATTTCGGCAAACCGGTCGTCCGCTGCGTATAGCCGTCCCATCCGCAGGAGCTTTTCCCGGTCGCATCCGTCGTGGTATCTGGCGATGTGGGCCTGCCACTGTTTTACCAGCTCCCGGGCCTCCGGGCAGGCGGGGTCGTCCGCCGGAGTGAGCGCCGCAAACGCCTGCAGCAGCTGATCTTCATCGGCCTGCTCGCCGCCCGCTCCAATATAGTTTGCCATAGCGCCCTCCTCAATTTCCGCATTCAATGGAGATCTTGTTGAACAGCGTGAGAAGATCGTCCATCGAGGTGCTCTGTTTTTCCGCTCCTACCCGGTCCAATACCACATGTCCCCGGTCCATCATCATCAGCCGGTCGCCGTATTCAACGGCGTAACGCAGATTGTGGGTCACCATCATGGCAGTGAGCCGTTTTTCCCGAATGACCTTGTCAGTGAGCTGCATGATGACCTCTGCGGTTTTGGGGTCCAAAGCCGCCGTATGCTCATCCAGAATCAGAAAGTTCAGCGGCGTCATGGTCGCCATCAGCAACGCCACGGCCTGGCGCTGTCCGCCGGAGAGAGAACCCATTTTTACGCTCAGCTTATCCTCTAATCCCAGACCCAGGCTTTCCAGCTCGCGGCGATAGAAATCAATGCGCTTTTTATTTACCCCCCGGGTGAAGCCGAAGGCCTTGCCCTTGTTGTCCGCAAGAGACAGATTTTCCAGCATCGTCAGGTGAGGACAGGTTCCCATCGCCGGGTTTTGGTACACACGGCCCATGGTGATATAACGCTGAAAATCCTTTTTCCGGGAAATGCTCTCGCCGCCCACCAGCACGTCGCCGCTTTCCACAGGAATGGAACCGCAGATGATGTTCAGCAAAGAGGTTTTGCCTGAGCCGTTGCTGCCCACAATGGAGACAAACTGGCCGTCCTCCACGCAGAGGGAGAACTTATCGAACAGGCACTGCTCCGTCACGGTACCGGAGTTATAGGTTTTGGAAACTTCCCGTATCTCAAGCATGGATGATCTCCTCTCCTTTCCGTCCGGACGCCACCAGCACCAGCAAAAACAGCACGGCGGTGATGAGCTTCATCATATTGGGAGGCAGTCCCAGGTCCAGTGCCACCGCGATGCAGAGCTTGTAGAGGATGCTGCCCACAATCACGGCGGTGGTGCCCTTTACAAAGCTGAGACGGCGGAACAGCGCCACGCCGATAATGACCGTCGCCAGTCCGAAGACCACCTGCCCGGTGCCCATGGTGGCGGAAAAGCTGCGGGTCTCATGGCAAACAAGCGCGCCGCCCAGAGCCACCAGCGCATTGGAAATCACCAGTCCCGCCAGCGTTACGTTGCCCTTATCCTTGGCAAGGGATGTGACAAGAAAAGCGTTGTCCCCCACTGCCCGGAGCAGCAGGCCTGCCTTTGTAGCAAAAAACGTGTCCAGCAGCAGTTTAACGGCCACCGCGATGAGAAAAGTCACCACCAGTTTACGGTTCGTCAGGCTCAGACCGCCGAAAAGGGCCATGGTGGGTCCGGCGGTGAAAATGGTGTCCACCGACCGTTCCACCGTCAGGTTGGACCCGGCAATCTGCAAATTGATGGAAAACAGCGCGGTCATGGTGATGATGCCCGCCAGCAAATTCCGGACATGAAGCTTCACATGGATGACGCCGGTGCACAGTCCGGCCAGGGCCCCCACACAGATTGCCGCCAGCAGCGTCAGATACGGATTGCAGCCCCGGGTCAGCAGCACGGCGGTGACCGCCGCTCCCAGAGGAAAGCTGCCGTCCACACTCAGATCGGGGAAGTCCAGAATGGAATAGGTGATGTACACGCCGAAAGAGACCAGCGCGTAGATCAGCCCTTGAATTAGGGTGCTGACCAGCAGGTCTAACATGGGCGGCCCCTCCTTTCAGGTAAAAAAGATGGATAACAGGACGCGGCTCTCCGCCGCAGAAGCGGCGGAGAGCGGTGTCTTCGCAATTGAAAATCAAGCCGCCTGATTGGCCTCCACGGCGTTTGCGGCGATGTCGGCGGGAACGGTAATGCCCATGGCGTCCAGCGCGTCGGAGTTGATATAGGTGCTGTAAGAGTCAATGGTCTCAAAGGGAATCTGGTCACAGGTGGCCTCACCCCGGATAACCTTGGCAGCCATGGTACCGGTCTGCTTGCCCAATTGCACGTAATCGATACCGGCGGCTGCGACGCAGCCAATTTTCACCTGCTCGATTTCAGAGCCGTACACCGGGATGCCCGCCTCGTTGGTCTTTTCCAGCACGGAGGACAAAACGCCCACCACGTTATTGTCGGTCAGGTTGGAGAAGCAGTCCACCTTGTGGGAGATCAGCGTGTCCGCGCCCTGAGGGACCTCTGCCGGAGTGGTGACGCCCACCGCGTCAATGGTGAAGCCGTAGTTCCCGGCCTTCTCCTTATACGCGGCAATGGTGGATACGGAGTTGGGTTCGCTGGTGGTATACAGGATGCCGATGGTCTTGGCCTGGGGCTGCATGGCCCGAATCAGCTGGAGCTGGGCGTCTACCGGCAGCGCGTCCGACGTGCCGGTGATGTTGCCGGAGTCCAGCCCGGCGGCGGCGGGGTCGCTGACGGCGACATATACCACGGGAATATCCTTTTCCTCGGCTGCGTTGTAGCAGGCCACGGCAGAGGGTGTGGCCACGCCAACCATCATATCCACGCCGTCAGAGGAAAACTTACCGGCAATCTGGGTATCCATTGCGTCGTCGAAACCGGCGTTCTGATAATCCACCACGTAATCTGTGCCTTCCACCAGCCCGGCTTCCTCAAGCCCCTGAAGGAAGCCTTCCCGGCAGTTATCCAGAGAAGCGTGCTGACCGTATTGCAGCAGACCGATCTTATAGGGTTTTCCGGCAGAGGAAGCGGCGGAGGAAGTTGATGCGGAAGAGGAAGCACCGGTATTTCCGCAGGCGGCAAGGCTCAGTGTCATGGCGGCGGCCAGAGCAAACGTCAAAACCTTTTTCATAATCAGTATCTCCAATCTTTTCATTCAAATTAATATTTATGTGATGCAATTTTGTTTTGGGACGGTGGTTTTTAAAGTGCGCCATCGCCGCCATCGTTTCATCTTCATCTGAACCACTCCTTTATCTGCAAACAAAAAAAGCCCTGCCCCAATCTCTATTGGGACAAGACTTCCATCCTGCGGTACCACCCAAGTTGACGCAAAGCGCCCGCTCGTTTCACGTACTTACCATACGTGCCGCGCTGATAACGGGTGCGGTTCCCGTCAGTCGCTACTCGCTCACGCTTTCGCTCTGCCCTCGACAGTCCATTCAGTCCCAGGTCCCCTGCCGCGATCTCACCGCCCGCGGCTCTCTTGGAGGGTTGCCCTCTGGCCTACTTCTCTGCCTCACAGGTTTTACTTGATTATTCTGCATTATATGCGGGCATCGGCCTTTTGTCAAGCGTCAATTTTTACAAATTTAAGATTGAAAAATCCGGGGCGGGACGGTTTCCCGCCCCGCCGGAAAAACGTGTTACGAAAGCAATACCTGATCTGTCTCCTCCTGCACGCCGGCTACCTCAGCAAACTTTTGCAGCAGATCGGCCTTTGTCAGTTTCTTTTTCTCCTCGCCGGAGATGTCCAGAATAATGCGGCCCTCGTTCATCATAATGATACGGTTGCCATGGCGGATAGCGTCCTTCATGTTATGGGTGATCATCAAAGCCGTCAATCCGTTTTCCTGAACAATTCGGTCAGAGAGTTCCAGAACCTTTGCCGCCGTGGCGGGGTCCAGAGCCGCCGTGTGTTCGTCCAGCAGCAGCAGCTTCGGTTTTTGAAGGGCGGCCATCAGCAGCGTCAGCGCCTGACGCTGTCCACCAGAGAGCAGGCCCGCCTTAACAGTCATGCGGTCCTCAAGGCCCAGGCCCAGAATTTTCAGCCGCTCATGGTAGAACTCCCGCTCATTCTTCGTCACGCCCCATCGAAGGCCCCGTTTCTTCCCCCGGCGATAGGCCAGAGCCAGATTCTCCTCGATCTGCATGTTGGGGGCGGTTCCCATCATGGGATCCTGAAACACCCGCCCGATATAGGGCGCGCGGCGAAACTCCGGCAGGCCTGTGACCTCCGTTCCGTCAATTAAAATGCTTCCCTCGTCCACAGGCCAGACGCCCGCCACGGCGTTGAGCATGGTGGATTTACCCGCGCCATTGCCGCCGATCACGGTGACGAAATCACCCTCGCTGAGGTGGAGATCCAGCCTCTGCAAAGCCTTTTTCTCATTGATGGTACCGGGGTTGAACGTCTTGGAGATATGATTGATGTCAAGCATTTCTGCTCTCTCCCTTCTCCGCAGCCCTGCCGCGCTTGCCTGCCAGTTTGAAGGAGCTTCTGGACTGGGCCTGCAGGTACGGCACCGCCAGGAACACCGCCACGATTACCGCGGTGAACAGCTTCAGGTCGTTGGAATTCAGCTTCAGCCAGAGGATCAGCGTCATGACGATGTAATACAGGATGCCGCCGACAATGATAAAGCCCAGCCGCACGGCGAAATTTGACCCCTTGCGAAAGAAGGCACCGCATACCACTTCACCGATGATAACGGCGGCCAGACCGATGACGATGGAGCCACGGCCCATGTTGATGTCCGCAAAGCCCTGATACTGGGTCATCAGGCCGCCGGCCAGAGCCACCAGCCCGTTGGAAAGGCCAAGACCCAAAACTTTCATGGAGTCGATGTTGATGCCCAGCGCCCGGCTCATGGCGGGATTGGAGCCGGTGGCCCGAACCGCGCTGCCCTCCTCGGTGCCGAAGTACCAGTACAGCGCCGCCACGATCACCGCGGCGATGAGGACACCGGTAAATATCGCCGCGGGCACATGGCGGGAGGTGATGAATACCGGAAATTTGTCTGGATTCACAGACTTGTTGGCCGCCATGCCCATGATGTGCAGATTGATGGAGTACAGCGCAAATTGGGTCAGGATTCCCGCCAGAATTGCCGGGATACCCAGCCTGGTGTGCAGCAGCCCGGTACACAGACCCGCCAGCACGCCCGCAAAGATGGCCGCCAGAATCGCCGCCCACGCGGGCCAGCCTGCCAGAATCAGCATGGCGGTCACCGCACCCCCAGTGGTGAAGGAGCCGTCCACCGTCAGATCGGCGATGTCCAGCAGACGGAAGGTAATGTATACGCCCAAAGCCATGATGCCCCAGACAACACCCTGAGCGATGCCGCCGGGCAGGCTTTTCATAAGATTGATCGGATCCAGCGAGGCAAAATATGCCGCGATCTGCATGGTTCTTCCCCCTTTTTAGTCATTTTGTTCGGCAACAGGGGAATGGGGCGTCGACACCCCATTCCTCCATCGTCGATTCCGCGCCCGGACGCGAAGGTCTCCGCGTCCGGGCGGGGAAACCGGCAAACACAGGACAGTTTAGGCCTTAATGGCGGTATAGCCGCTGGGAATGGTGATGTTCAGAGCGGCGGCACGGTCGGCGTCATACTCTTTCACGGGGTTGGTGTAGTATTCGATGGGCATGGTGGAGATATCCGCCTCTCCGGTGAGAATCTTGGCGGCCATTTCGCCGGTGGTGCGGCCCAGTTCATAGTAGTCGATGGACAAGGTGGCGATGCCGCAGCCCTTGCAGATGCCCTCTTCGCCGCAGATGATGGGGATACCGGCAGGCTGAGCCACGTTGTTGATGGCCTCGGTGCAGCTGGCAGCGGTGTTGTCAGTGGGGATGTAGAGCGCGTCGCACTCACCGCAGGCGGTGGTGGTGACGGCGGCCACGTCGTTGGAGTCGGCAAAGGTGTAGACCTTCACGGTCACGCCCGCGGCTTCCAGAGCGGTCTTTACCTTGTCTGCCTGATAGACCGAGTTGGCCTCGCCGGAGCAGTACAGAATGCCAACCGTCTTGGCGTTGGGCAGCAGCTCGGCGAACATCGCGGCCTGCTGGTCCAGAGGCGCCAGGTCGGAGGTGCCGGAGATGTTTCCACCCACGGTGCCGTTGAACCCGTCAATACTCAGAGCCACGCCGTACTCGGTGACGGAGGTGCCCAAAATGGGGATGTCACTGGTGGCGGCCGCAGCGGCCTGCAGGGCGGGCGTGGCGTTGGCCAGAATGAGATCCACGCCGGAGGAGACCATCTGCGTGGCCATGGTGGAGCAGGTGGCGGAATCGCCTGCGGCGTTTTGCAGGTCAAAGTGGACGGCGTCGCCCAGCGCATCGGTCAGGGCATCCTGAAAGCCCTTGGTAGCGGCGTCCAGAGCCGGATGCTGTACCAGCTGAATGATGCCCACATTGTAGGTCTTGCCGGAGGCGGACCCGGATGCGGCGGAGGAACCGGAGGCGGATGCAGCGGAGGACGCAGTGGGAGCGGTCTGACCGCAGGCGGCCAGGCTCAGGGCCATGGCGGAGGCCAGAGCCAGACAGAGCAGCTTCTTTTTCATAACAACAACTTCCTTTCATCTCAAAACAAATCAATTTAAAGCTCGGAGCGGTTTCAAAACTATAAAAAGCGGCCCCGTCCAAAGGACGGAGCCGCTTTTCATAACAAAAAAGCAAAACTCAGTCTTTCAGGCGTTCTTCCAACTTCTGCGCACGGTAATAACGGCCCGCAAAGCGGACCTCGGTAAAGTAATAGAAGGGGGCGGACGCAGATAAATTGTTACGCATGCTGGAGCGCTCCTTTCCGCCGTTTACCGGCCTAGTAATCTGAGTACTTTTTTAGTATATAGCTTTAAACAGCTAAAGTCAACCGTCATTTTGCATAAATTCAGTCTGGCCAATTTTGAAGTTTCGCATGAATTCAAAAAAGCGAGGCAAAATTGGGTTGCATCGTTGACAATTCCGTTGGAATGCGATATAAATATAAGGTATTTGTTCAGTATGCCCCGGCAGGTGAGCGCCTGTGTGCTCTGCTGCCGCGCGGCAGTGATCTGCGGCGGGAAGACGCAGGTTGACCCGCTCTGAAAATCGAACACCGCAGGCCGTGGATCGCGCTGAAAGCTCCTGTTACCCGGGGACTTTTCACCGCAAAATGTCCGCGGCGTTTTTATTTTTCCAGGCGGGAAGAATGGTAAGACGGAGAAAAAGTAAAGGATAAGGTGGATGGTTATGGCGACAAAATTTGTATTTGTGACCGGCGGCGTGGTGTCGGGCCTGGGCAAGGGCATCTGCGCAGCGTCCTTGGGACGCCTTTTGAAGCAGAGGGGCCTGCGGGTGCGCAATCAGAAGTTTGACCCTTATATCAATGTAGACCCCGGCACCATGAGCCCCTATCAGCACGGAGAGGTCTTCGTCACCGACGACGGGGCCGAAACAGACTTGGATCTGGGCCACTACGAGCGGTTTGTGGACGAGACCCTCACTGGAAATTCCTCCGTCTCCTCCGGAAAGATTTACTGGTCCGTTCTCAATCGGGAGCGCCGGGGCGACTATCTGGGAGCCACCGTCCAGATTATCCCCCACATCACCAACGAAATCAAAAGCCGGGTGTACGCTATGGCGGGCGATGACGTGGACGTGGTCATCAGCGAAATCGGCGGCACCGTGGGCGATATTGAATCCCAGCCCTTTCTGGAGGCCATCCGCCAGGTGGGCGCGGAGCAGCCACAGGGCAGCGTGGTCTTTATCCATGTGCCGCTCATCGTTCAGATCCCCGGCAGCGGCGAGCTGAAGAGCAAGCCCACCCAGCACTCGGTAAAGGAATTGCTGTCCCTGGGCATCCAGCCCGATATTCTGGTCTGCCGGTGCGATGCCCCCATTAGTGATGACGTGCGCCGGAAAATTGCCCTGTTCTGCAGCGTTCAGCCCGACTGCGTCATTCAGAACACCACCGCCGAGACGCTGTATGAGGTTCCCCTGCTGCTGCAGAAGGAGGGGCTGGACGAGGTGGTTTGCCGCCGTCTGGGTCTCATCACTCCTCAGCCCGACCTGCGGGAGTGGGCAGCCATGGTTCGGCGGGCGAAGAACGCAAAAAAACATGTGGAGATTGCACTGGTTGGAAAATATACCCAGCTGCATGATGCATATCTCTCCGTGGTGGAGGCCCTGTGTCACGCGGGCATTTCCAACGACGCAGTTGTGGATATCCGGTGGATTAACTCCGAGACGCTGAATGAGAAAAACCTGAAGGAGAACCTGAAGGGCTGTTCCGGGATTTTGGTACCCGGCGGCTTTGGCGACCGGGGCATCGAGGGAATGATTGCCGCCGTACAGTACGCCCGGGAGAATGCCATTCCGTTTTTTGGAATTTGTCTGGGTATGCAGATGGCGGTGATCGAGTTTGCCCGTCACGTTTTGGGCAAGGCGGACGCCAACTCCGCCGAGTTCTCCGAGACCACCGGGTACCCCATCATCGCGCTGATGCCCGATCAGGTGAATATCACGGACAAGGGCGGCACCATGCGTCTGGGCAAGTATCCCTGCGTGCTCATTGACGAAACCCGCAGCCGGGAACTATACGGCGTCCCCGAAATTACGGAACGTCACCGGCATCGGTTCGAGTTCAACAACGACTATCGGGCGGAGATGCAGGCCGGCGGCCTCAATCTGGCGGGCCTGTCCCCCAGCGGAAATCTGGTGGAGATCGTGGAGCTGCCGGAGCATCCGTGGTTTGTGGGCGTCCAGTTCCATCCTGAGTTCAAGAGCCGTCCCAACCGGCCGCATCCGCTGTTTTACGGGTTCGTAAAGGCTGCCGTTGAAAAGCAGGGCTGATTGCCCATTTCAAAGCCCGGCCCGCCTGCGGGCCGGGCTTTGACCGGGAATGCAGGCGTGAAAGGGAGATTTTCATGAATCATTTCAATCCGATTGCACAAGCGCTGGAGTCTCAGAATCTGGACGCGATGCTGCTGACCCAGGAGGCCAACCGCTTTTACGCCTCCGGATTCCACTCCTCCGAAACGGACGGCGTGGCGATTGTGACCAAGGCCAAAAATTACTATTTTACGGATTCTCGTTACACGGAGGCCGCCGCGCGGCACGTTCAAAATGCCAGGATCGACGAGGCGAAGCCGGGCCGGGGCTATGTGACCCTGATCAACGAGGCCCTGGCAGAGCAGGACGCAAAAAGGGTGGGCTTTGAAGACACCTATATGACTGTGGCGGACTACGAGCTGTATCGGAAGAGCCTGAACTGTGAGCTGGTCCCCGCCGCGAAGCTTTTGATGGAGCTGCGAACCGTGAAGGACGCCGAGGAGCAGGAGACAATGATCGCCGCCCAGCGCATTGCGGAGCAGGCACTGGAGAATATTTTAAAAGAGATTCGTCCCGGTGTGACGGAAAAGGAGATCGCCGCCCGACTTCAGTATTTAATGCTGCACTTCGGAGCGGAAAACATGTCCTTCGATCCCATTGTGGTGTCCGGTCCAAACGGGAGCCTGCCCCACGGCGTACCCAGTGAAAAGACGATTCAAAGCGGCGAATTTGTCACGATGGATTTTGGGTGCATTTATCGGGGATACTGTTCCGACATGACCCGAACCGTGGCGGTGGGCTCCGCGACAGACGAGATGCGCCGGGTGTATGAGACTGTCCTTGCCGCCCAGAAGGCAGGCATCACCGCCGCGGCCGCAGGTGTGACGGGCAGAGCTGTGGACAGTGCGGCGCGCAAGGTCATTGAGGACGCGGGCTATGGCGACTATTTCGGTCACAGCTTCGGCCATGGCGTAGGCGTGGAGATTCACGAATCCCCCAACGCCTCGCCCCAGAATGAAACGCCCTTGCCCGCCGGGGCCGTGATTTCGGCGGAGCCGGGCATTTATCTGCCGGGAAAGCTGGGCGTGCGCATCGAGGACGTCATAATTTTGAAAGACGACGGCTGTACGGATATCACCCTTGCACCCAAGAATCTGATAATCCTGTAATATAAAAAGGAACGCGGACACACATGGTGTCCGCGTTCCTTTTTTATAGAATCAGTCTTCCACAAGGCCTGCGGTAATGATGGCCATGGAATAGACCTCCTGGGCGTTGCAGCCACGGGAGAGGTCGTTGATGGGAGCGTTCAGACCCTGGAGAATGGGGCCGTATGCATCGAAGGAGCCCATGCGCTGGCAGATCTTATAGCCGATGTTGCCGGCGTTGATGTCGGGGAAGATGAAGGTGTTGGCATGGCCGGCCACTTCGGAATCGGGGCACTTGGTGTGGGCCACGCGGGGAGAGACGGCGGCGTCGAATTGCAGTTCGCCCTCCATGGCAAGCTCGGGCGCGGCGGCGTGAGCCTTGGTGAACGCATTGCGCATCTTGTCCACGTCCTCGCCTTTGCCGGAACCCATGGTGGAATAACTCAAAAATGCTACCTTCGGGTCCATACCAAACTTGCGGGCGGTACTGGCGGTCTCCAGCGCAATCTCTACCAGTTCGTCCTCGGTGGGCTTGATGTTGATGGCGCAGTCGCCCATGGCCAGGACCTCACGGTCGCCGGTCGCGGAGGGACGGACCAAAATGAAGCAGGAGGACACGATCTTGCTGCCCGGCTTGGTTTTGATGATCTGCAGCGCGGGACGGACGGTGTCGGCGGTGGAGTAGGTGGCGCCGCCCAGCAGAGCGTCGGCATAGCCCATCTTCACCAGCATGGTGCCAAAGTAGTTGCCCTGCTTCAGGGCCTTGCGGCACGCTGCCTCATCCATCTTGCCCTTGCGCAGATCAAACAGGGTGGCGACCATCTTGTCCATCTCGGCAAAATTCTCCGGGTCGATGATTTCAGCGCCCCGGATATTGAAACCGGCTTCCTCGGCAGCGGCGGATACGGTATCGGGATTGCCCACCAGAACGGGAGTCAGGAACGTACCGGACAGCAGACGGGCGGACGCCTCCAGAATGCGGGCATCGGTGCCTTCGGTGAAGATGATTTTGCGGGGACGAGCCTTCAGTTTGTTAATTAGAAATTCAAACATGCTTTTTTCCTCCAATAAATTACTGAAACGGCGAATTCTGCACGATTTCCATACCTCTCTCATTATACACATCTCAAAAAGACGGTCAACTAAAAGTTTAGAAAAACAGGTAAAAAAGGCAACAAAAATTTCTTTTAGTTTGCGTATCTTTTCGTAAATTCAAGAGCATTTGTCGTTTCACCGCCATATATCGCAGAAAAAAGCGCGGCCCAGGTGTTGAAGTAGCTGTATTCCGGTTAATGCGTCTGCGCGGGTTCCTTTTCGGGTGTATCTCCTGCGCCCGAGTTCTCCGGTGCGCTCGCTTCTTCCCATTGCGTATCCTCTTCGCCATGGGCCAAAACGGCGTCGCCGTCTTTGCCTGGCTTCTTTCCGGCGGGGAGCTTTTTCGCAGCGGATTGCAGCGCCTTTGCGACACGGGAGGGCTTCACCGGGGGCATGGTCCGCCAGTACCGGGTGGTCTTGTTGAACAGCGGCTCACACACGCTGAGCATTGAGGGCATAATAAAGATGCTGATTGCGGCGGAAATCAATGCGCCCCGGGCCAGCATCACGCAGATCGTGCCGATCAGGTCGATGCTGGAGACAAAGGACACGCCCAGCGTGGCACAGAAGAGCACCAGGGAACTGGTGATGATGGAGGGGTCAGAGGAGGTGGCGGCTATATGGATGGCCTCATCTCGGCTCTTTCCCCCACGCAGCTCCTCCTGAAAGCGGGTGGTCATCAGGATGGCGTAGTCGACCGTGGCGCCTAACTGCACACAGCCAATGATGGTGGGAGCGATAAACGGAATGTCCGTCCCGGTAAAATAGGGTACGCCCTGATTGATAAAGATGGCAAGCTCAATGGTGCCCACCAGTACCACAGGAATGGAGATGGACTGAAACACAGCGGCGATGATAAGAAAGATCGCCGCGATGGAGATGTAATTCGTGACTTTGAAGTCCACGGCGGAGGTCTCGATCAAATCGTTCGTCATGGCCGCCTCACCGGTAATCAGGCCGTTCGGGTCGTACTGTTTGATGATGCTCCGCATCTGCTGCAGCTGGTTGGATACGGCATCAGACGCGGTGGCGTACTTGGAGTTCACCATCATCATCTGCCAGCCGCCCTGCTTGAGCATGGTGCGGACCTCATCGGGAACAAAGAATTCCGGAATGCCCGCCCCCAGCATGGAATGATAGGACAGCACTGAGGTGATACCGGGCAAATCCTTGAGCGCGTTTTCCAGTTTGTTCATGTCCGTGGCGGAGACATCGTCCCGCAAAAGCACAAAGTGAGACGTTGCCATATCAAAGTCGTCCTTGAGCTTTTCATTGGCTACGATGGAGGGCAGGTCCTGAGGCAGGGACTCATCCAGCTTGTAGTAGATTCCCGCGTGATTCTGCGCATAGATGGCGGGCAGGAACAGCAGCAGAGTCAGCCCCACAAAGACCCAGCGATGCTTCAGGATGCGGACGTTGATTTTGTCAAAGCTGGGAATCAGCGTCCTATGCTTGTGCTTGTCGATCTGCTTGTCGAAAATCAGCACCAGAGACGGCAGTACCAGAATGACCGTGGCAATGCCCAGCACCACGCCCTTGGCCATGACGATACCAATGTCGCGGCCCAGCGTCAGACGCATGAAGCACAGGGCCAGAAAGCCGGCAATGGTGGTCAGGCTGCTGCCGGATAGGGAAGTGAACGCGGACACAATGGCGCTTGCCATGGCATCGCGCTTATCCTCGTGATTCTCGCGCTCCTCCTCGTAACGGCGGTAGAGGAAGATGGAGTAATCCATCGTAACACCCAACTGCAATACGGCTGCAATCGCTTTTGTTAAGTAGGAGATTTCCCCTAAGAAAATATTGGAACCGAAATTATAAATGATGGCAAGTCCAATGCTGGCGAGAAATATAAAGGGCAGCACCGTGGATTCCAGCGTCACGGACATGGCCACCAGCGCCAGTAGAACAGCCAGACCTACGAAGAGCGGAAGCTCGCTGTCCATCACGTCACGGGTGTCCTTGATGACCACGGAGAAGCCCGCCAGAAAGCACTTGTTGTTGCATACCGACCGCACTTGATCGATGGCCTCCATGGTTTCATCGGAAGCACCGGGGTGGCTGTACTGAATGATCATCATCGTGGCGTCCCCGGAGAAAAACATTTCTCTCAGGTCGGCGGGGATAAAATCGGTGGGAATCTGAACACCCACCATATTGCTGACCCAAATGGCATTGCTGACGCCGGGAATGTCCTGAATCTCCTGAATCAGCTGATTGCTGTATCCGGCGGGCATATCCTCCACGATCAGCATGCTGGTTGCCGCCATCTTAAACGGCTCCTCCAGCAGCTTTTCTCCCTGAGAGGACTCCGCGTCCTGCGGCAGATACGACAAAATATCATAGTTGATGCGGGTAGCCACAAATCCCAGCACGGATGGAATCAGCAGTAAAACGGCGATCAGCGCGATGAGCTTGGGCTTCCGGGTCAGCCCGTGGGCAATTTTCTGAATCACAGGGAGTCACCTTCCTTTTTCATACCGGCACTCCCTCAGTGGAAAATCCCGGTGATTGAGGACCAGAAATCCTTAAACATCTGGCCCACCCGGCTCCAAAAGCTGCCCTTGTCCGCGGCGGCGGCAGCCGTCTCGTCCTCATCCTTGTCAGGGACCTTGATCTCCTGTGAGCGGATAAGGACCTGTACACTCTGGGGCGTGGGGTTTTGGTCGGAGGTCAGCGACTCCGCCGGGGCGGTGGAATCCATGTTCAGCAGATTGTCCACGTCGCCGGTGTGTTCGTTCCAAGTGTCGGTGATGATGCTGTCCAGGTTGTCTTTCGTGACCTTGATGTCCTTGCTGGTGGCAAGGGCGGTGGCGGTCCGGCGCAGGGTGGAGGCAAGGCCTTCCAGAGTCTGCTTGGTTCCGGCGTCCAGCTGCGCGCCGGAGGTTCGGGCCAAATTTTCCGTGTCGGTAATCAGCTTTTCCGCGTTGCGGATGGAACCGGCGGCGGTGGTGCTTAGATCTTCCAGCGTTTTCAGGCTCTCCTGCGCCTTGGGTTCATAGGCGTTCAGAAGGTTTTCCAGTCCGTTCAGGTCGCTGAGGATCACGTCTGCTTTCTGCGTGACGGACTGTCCGGTATGGGCCAGAGTCTGGCCGTCGTCAATAAGATTGCTCAGGGCGTTCATATCGCCACAGATGGTGGCCAGATGATGCATGACATCGGCAGTGGGGGCCTTGATCTTGCCCAGTGTGTCGTTGACGCCAGTGGTGGTGGTATTCAATTCCGCTAAAGTGCTATCCATAGTGGAAAGAAGCAGGTCTAGAGTGGCTTGGTCGTTTGGATCGCCTGTGCTGTATGCAATCCAAATTTTATTCATTTGGGAGGCAAGGTCGGTAGATTTTTTCTGAGAGAGCAGAACAGCTTTGCAAAAAGTTTCAAAACTGCCATCACTGCCTGCTTGCTGGTGCAGAGCATGGAGCTGCATTGCTTTTTCATAATAAGGGCTGGTGGAATCATTGGTTGCAAGCGCGGTTGCCAATGCCGTAGCCGTGGTGGAATTTTCACCGCCGGCAAGCGCAAGGGCGGCTACAAAATGAGCGTCGTCCAAAGAGGTCGCAGATGAGTCTCCCGCTGCGCCTGTAAATGCGTTGTGAAGGCCGACTACCGTTTTAAGAGAATCTCCACTTCCGGAACTGCCGGTGGAAACATCGCTGATTCCATTCAGCGCGCTCTCCAAGCTGCTCAGGCTGCCCTTGAGCCTTTCCGTCTCGAAGGCTATGTCCTTGAGGTCATCACTGTTGTCTTCCAGACTTTTCAATGCGTTCCGGGTCTGGGACAACTCCGTCCGCAGGGAGACGGTCACGTCGTTCATGGTTTGCAGAATGTCCTTGGAATCCTTCAGCGTTTCGCTGGCGGCCTGCACCTGCGCCGCCACCGGGTCCAGCAGGGCCGCGATGCTCTCCATGTCCAGCTTGGAGGTGTCAATCCCGTCGTAGATGGACCCCTTTCCGGCGGAGATGGTACCGCGGGCTTTGTTCAGCTCGTCGAGCCCTTTGGCGCTGGCATTGAGACTGCCGGTCATATTGTTCAGGGCGTCCAGCGTGGTGTCGAGACTGTTGTTCAGCTTTTCGTAGTCGTTTTCCAGTTCGTTCTTGCGGTCGCCTAGTTCCGCGATCTGGTCCAGCTGGGCCAAAGTCGCCGGGACCATCAAAAACGTCATTCCGCCAAAGGTGAAATCCTCAGCGCCCACCTCGATGGTGAAGTGCTGTTCCTCTCCCGGCAGAGCCAGAAACAGCACCGTCCGCAGGTTGCCTACCAGTTGGACCTGCGCGCCCTCCGCCTTCAAGGAGAGGATGTCGTCCTGATTGAACATGGCCATGGCCTCCAGCGTATAGTTGTTTTTCGCGTAGTCGCTGGCGTCCTTATTGGGGAGGATATTCAGGTTGATGTCCACCGTACCCGTCTTCCCCGCCAGGTCCTCCGCCTTCGTGGGGACGCCGTTCAGGGTATAGGACATGGTGATCGTCCAGGGCAGAGCGGTAAAGGGCGCGGCGGTCTTTCCCTCAAAATAAAAGTGGGACGGCGCGTCCTCTCCGCTGAAATCAAAGGTGGTGGTGCCGTTTTTCGTAGCGGGAACGGTGCCGTCTGTTAAATTTACCACTTCGTCATATGTACCGTAATCTGTCAGGGCCGTGGCGCCGTTGAGCGCGTAGCTCTTGACCACACTGCCCTCCGTCAGGTTGCCATAGTAGTCGAGCGTTGCATAATACGCCTCGTCATAAGTAGGGGTTACGCCGTCGCCAATCTTTTCCGCCGCCCCGACGGGAACAAGAGTTACCGGCAACGCTGCTGCCAATAGCAGCGCAAACGCGCGAGTATGCCGGGGGGCGCGGAAATGGGGTTTCTGAACCATGAAAATGCTCCTCTCAATTATAGACGTTTGTCCAATAATGAATTTATGTCAATTTTTATGTCAGAGAGGATTATAATACGGCCTATGTAAAAATGCAATAGCATTCCCGAAATTTAATGAACATTTTTCTAATAATAAATTTTTGTTGATTTTTAAACACAACCGGAATATAATAACCGCAAACGGTCATTGTACGGTACTGCGGCGCATTTTGCGCAAAGGTTGCCTGAATCTCAGGCAGCTGCCGCGGCACAGGTTTGGTGACTCAGGCTTGTACGGACACCTGCGGTGAAAACCAGCCGCGGTTCCGTCTTCTGTGAAAGGGGCATAAACATGACGGAAAAAGGGGAGGACCGGCGGTCGCGGCGCTCTCAAAAATTGCTGAAGAAGGGGCTGCTGGAGCTGATGCGGGAAAAAAAGTTTTCCGCGATCTCGGTGCGGGACGTGACGGAGCGAGCCGACATGAACCGCGGAACTTTTTATCTTCATTATCCGGACACCACCTCGCTGCTTCAGAGTGTGGAGACGGACATGCTGGCGGAGGCACAAATTCTGATTGACGAGCATTTGGCGGAATTTGAGGCAGGCGGTTCCCTGCGTCCAGTGTTTAAGCCGATTCTGGACTATATCGTGGAGCACCGTCCGGAATTCGAGGCACTGTTTGCAACCAATTCGACCAGCAATTTTACCGACCGATTACAGGATCTGATCCACCGCAATGGCGTCAGTCTTGTACAGGCGAAGATTCATGGGGTCGCCTCATCCCAGATGGATTTTTTAATCAACTTCATCGGGTATGGGCTAATCGGCCTCATTAAAACGTGGTTTGATCAGGATATGGTCATTCCCAGAGAGGATTTGGTTCAGCTGGCGGACCGTCTGGTCAACAGCGCGGTGGAAGGGGTGCTTTCCGCTCTGGGCGAAATGAAAAGTGAAAAAAGCGTCCGCTGATGCCGGTATTTAGACAGAGGAAAACGCCTTCGGGCGTTTTCCTCTGTTCGTCTATGTCGCAATTTTTGCTTTTTCGCATAAAAGGTCCGTTAGCGCACAGACTATTTGCGGCGAAAGCCAAAGAATTGCCGGTTTCATCGATAACCGCGATCAAAAACGGCGTTCTTTCAAATTTTTTTTAATCAGGAGGCCTTTTTATGACGAATGACTGTACCAATGGCGGCTGTGAATGCACTCCCAATGCCAGTGTTAAGTGCTCGGTCAACAACTGCGCCCATCATTGCCAGGACAAGCAGTACTGCGGTCTGAACACCATCTCCGTGGGGACCCATGAGTCCAATCCCACCGAGTGCAAATGCGTGGACTGCGAGAGCTTCAAGCTGAAGTCATAACAAAGCTCCGCCAAGCGCGGATCAGGGCCTTTGCGGCTCCAATCGCAAAATTCCCGGAGGGTCGCCTCCGGGAATACATATAAGGACGGAGGAGAATGAAAATGGACGAGAAGTGGCGGGGACGAATTGCGGGCGCCGGAGCGGGACTGGGAAACGGGCTGTTCGGCGGCGGCGGGGGAATGGTGTTCATTCCGGTTATGAGCCGATCCTCCCTGAAGCGGCAAAAGCTGTACGCCACATGCGTGGGTGTAATTTTTCCCGTCTGCGCGGTATCGGCGGCGGTGTATTTCTGGAGGGCGGAGCTGACGATCAAAACCGCCCTGCCTTACCTGCTGGGAGGGCTGACTGGAGGGCTCTTGGGCGGAAAGCTTTATGGTAAGATGCCCGCCAGGTGGCTGAAATGGATTTTCGCCGGATTTCTCTTTTACGGAGGGGTGAAATATTTGCTGTGAGTTGGCTGCTGCCGTTCCTCTGCGGCTTCGGCACCAGCATTCTCTCAGCTTGGGGCGTGGGCGGCGGAACACTGCTGCTGCTGATGATGACGCTGTTTCTCGGCGTGGATCAGCGGACGGCTCAGGGCATTAACCTGCTGTTCTTTCTGCCCACCGCAGCAGCGGCGCTGGTGTTTCACTGGAAAAATGGATTTTTGGACAAGCCCACTCTGAAATGTTCCGTACCATGGGCGGTATTCTTTGCCCTGATCGGCGCCTGGATTGCCACGGCGGTGGATGTGAAGATTTTGCGCAGACCCTTCGGCATTTATCTGCTGGCCTCCGGTGTTTTAATGCTGTGGCCCCGGAAAGAAAAAGAGGAACCGCCGGGAGACGACTTAAAGAAACAAAACAAATAAACCGGGAAGCGAAAATTTCGCTTCCCGGTTTTCAGCTTTCTCATCCGGCGGGCTCTTCCACAAATGCCTTATCCAGATGGAGGACCACCTCCAGATATTCCCCATTCCGCCAGACAGTCATGGGCAGATCATCACCGATGTGAAACTGCCGACGGACGCTCAGAAGCATATGCCGCTCGGTGACGCTCTGTCCACCGGCGGAGACGATCACATCCCCGGCCTTCACGCCGGCCCTGCCGGCGGCGGAGTCGAGGGTGACATCCTGCACTTCAACGCCCTGCGTCCCGTCCGGCAGAATCTTGGGAATGTCGAGGACCGTGATGCCCAAAAGGGGCTCCGGAAGGACCGCACCGCTGTCCAGAATGTCGTTCACCATTTTCTGAACCGACCGCATGGGAAGCGCAAAGCCCAGACCCTCCACGTTGGAGGAGAAGGACATCATCTTAATGGTATTGATGCCCACCACCTGACCGTATATATTGATGAGAGGACCGCCGGAATTGCCTTCGTTCAGCGCAGCATTGGTCTGAATGAGGGTCATGGTGCGGCCCTGGACCTCCACATCCCGGTTGATGGCGGAGACAATACCGTCCGTCAGTGTTCCCCGCAGCTCCACGCCAAGAGGATTGCCGATGGCATATACCGTGTCACCCACAGCCAGGGCATCGGAATCGCCGATCTCCGCTGAGGACAGACCGGAGGCGTTCAGCTTTAAAATCGCCACATCGTTTCCGCTGTCGCCGCCCACGTACTTCGCTTCGTAAGTCTTGCCGGAGGCCAGAGTAACGCTGCAATCGGTGCCGCCTGCCACCACGTGGTAGTTGGTGAGGACATACCCGTCCTCCCGGAAAATCACGCCGGTTCCCACCGATGCGCCGTAATCCAGCTGAGCCATCACGGTCACCACCGCCGGGTTCACCCGGCGGTAGATCTCCTGAATGGTCAGCGGATCGCCGTGGGAGACAGTCAGGTCCATCACCGCGCCCTGGCCGAAGGGATAGGGGGTGATGGAGACCTCCTCTTTATCCCAGTCCTCGTTTTGCTGGGTCTCGCCGTCCACATCGGGCGGGGCGGCGTGGGGAAATCCGCCGCTCAGAAAAAATGCGCCCACAGACAGCGCCGACACTGCGGCGAGGCAGGCGAGAAAGATCCAAAGGCCCTTCCGGCTGCGAGCTTTTTTTCCAGTTGCTGCCGCCGGACCGCTCTGGGGAGGGGCGACAACCATTTTGTCCGACAGGTCGGGAAGTGCGGCCCGGCCCGGCATGCGACGGGGCTGCACATAGATCTCCACCACCTCCCGCACCGCGGGCAGAGGCGGGTAGTATTCTACCACCTCCTGCGGCTCAGACGCAGGAGCTTCCGCCGCGTCAACTTCCGATTTTTCGGGGACGGGCATTTCCGGCGGAGCATCGGCCTCCGGCAAAGCGGAGGGCGCGGTTTCGCCCCGCTCTTCAGGAGCGGATGGATGAATCGGCGTGAGAAGTCCGGATTCTGCCGGAGAGGGATGAGACGGTTCCCCGTCGGGGGTTTGGGGGTCTAAAAATTGATCGTTCATCTGCGATGCCTCGTTATTCCGCGGTCAGGGAGAACGAAAACGTGGTGACGCCGTCCTCGCTGGTCACATCGATTTTTTCCCGGTGCTGTTCCAAAATGGTCTTTACAATATAAAGTCCCAGTCCCACGCCGGTCTTGTCCTCACTGCGGGACTTGTCGCTCTTGTGGAACCGCTCGAACAGGAGCGGCAGCTCCGCGGCGGGAATGGTGTCTCCCTCGTTGCGGACAGTGACCCGGGCCTTACCGTCCCGCCGGACAACGCCCAGATACAGCACGGAGCCGGGAATTGCGAATTTGGCTGCGTTTTCCAACAGGTTGTAGATTACCTGGGTAATCATGTCGTTGTCCCCCAGCACGAGAATCGGCTCTTCGGGGATGTCGGCATCCACGTCAAGGCCCCGGTCGGTGATCTTCTTTTCCATGGAGATCAGCACCCGGCGCATACTCTCGCACAGGTCGAAGTGGCACCCGTTTTTCAGCGGGTCCATGGCCTGAAGCTGGCTGACGTCCAACATCCGCCGTACCAGGCGGCTCAGGCGGCGGCTTTCTCCGGCAATGATCTGCAAATACTGGTTTTCACTCTCGTGGGGAATGGTGCCGTCCAGGATTCCGTCGGTATAGCCGGCGATCGTGGTCATAGGGGTTTTGAGCTCGTGGGAGATGTTGGCGATAAACTCCCGGCGCTTGCGCTCGGTCTGCTGCAAGTTCTCCGCCATCGTGTTAAAGGAGGACGCCAGTTCCCCAATCTCGTCGTTGCGGTCCGTATCCTTCATGCGAATATCAAAATCACCGTCGGCATACCGTCGGGTGGCGGCTACCATTTCTCGGATGGGCTGGACCTGCCGCATGGCCGTAATGGAGGATGCCATGAATGCCACCATTAAAACGACGCAGGCAGTCATGACGAAAAGGCCGATGAATCCCTGCCACATCTCATCCAAAGAGGAATGATCCACGGACACGGCAAATACCGCACCCACCTGCGTCCCCGCCGTATCCGTAACCGGGACACCCACCAGCAGACGCTTTTCCGCGTAGACACCGTTCAGATCGGAGCGGTCGGACCCGGTACCTTTCGTCATTGCCTTGTCCATCAGATCCTGCGGGATGGTGATGGACAGGCCGTTCAGGCTGGCGTCGGTAGACAGCAGGGTACGGCCCTCCGTATCGCAGATCAGGAAGTTCAGATCGGACATCGACGCAGCAAAACCGGTCAGGGTAGACAGCTCCGTCTGGCTGGTGAAGCTGCCGTTGCGCAGATACCCGGCGGAGAGGCGGGCCACCACGGCGGCCCGGGTACCCATGTCGCCGGTCCGTTCCTGGCGGAGAAAATTATAGCCCAGCGCGCTGTAAGACGCACCCAGCAGAGCCAGCGTCAGCAGAACGGTACCCATGGTAACGAACATCTGCCGCCAGTAAAGACCCCGGAATCGCTCACTCAGATGCTTCATGATTTCTCCGGCTGCTTCGCTGACCCGCCGACGACTTCAAACTTATACCCGACACCCCAGACAGTCTTCAGCGCCCACTGGTCAGACACATTCTCCACCTTTTCCCGCAGGCGTTTGATGTGGACGTCCACCGTGCGGCTGTCGCCGAAGTAGTCAAAGCCCCAAACCTCATCCAGAAGCTGATTGCGTGTATAAACCCGGTTGGGGGTGGTCGCCAGATGATACAGAAGCTCCAGCTCCTTGGGAGGCGTATCGATTTTCTTGTCGTCCACAATCAGCTCGTAGGAGTCCAAATTGATGACCAGTTTGTCAAAGGTCAGCTTTTTCGATGTATCGTTGGGGATTTCCGTCCGACGGAGCACCGCATTGATGCGGGCCAGCAGCTCCTTCATTTCAAAGGGCTTGACGATATAGTCGTCCGCCCCCATTTCAAGGCCCTGAATACGGTCAAAGACCTCACTCTTGGCAGTGAGCATGATGATGGGGACCTTGCTGGTTTCCCGAATCTTGGCGCAGACGGCCCAGCCGTCCATCACCGGCAGCATAATGTCCAGCAGAATCAGATCCGGCGCCTGCTTTTGGAATTCCTCCACAGCCTTGCCGCCGTCTCCGGCGATGCGAACATCGAAACCCTCTTTTACCAGATACATGTGAATCAGGTCGGAGATGTTGTGATCGTCTTCGACAACCAGAATATTACGCGCCATAGTCCTGCCTCCGTACTTTTCAAAATGTAGAAAACTAAAAATTTACACCATGCCGGCGGAAAACACCTTCCTATTATATACGCTTTTGCAGGCGGGTGTTGAATTTTCTGTGAAATACGCGCTCAGCTGGCAATTTCCGTCATGGAAAGCAGCCGGTCCTCCTCCGCACTGGCGGAGGAGAGGAAGGTCCGCAGCGCTCCGATGGTCACGCCGCTTCCCAACCATACGGACATGGCGCTCCGGCGGCTGTGGATCTGTTTTAAAAGCGAGGAGGCTTCACCCGAGGTGGTCAATCCGTACTTCGAGCGGTCAATTCCGGGGGTCAGAGGGCAATAGCCCGCCGACTGGAGCGTGGAAATGTCGGCGCCCGCCGCGTAAACCAACCGGGTCTTGACCCCGGCGGCGGCAAAGAGAGTTTTATTCATGCGGTCCAGCTGCTCTGTCGGATGATCCCCGGAGCTGGGCACCAATCCGATGGCACCGCCGGACGCCGCCAGACGCCGAAGCTGATCACCGCAGCGGGCGAGAGCCTCCTCCGTGAAATAAAAGGCAGCATGTCCGCTGCGGTTTTCCATCGCGTCCAGCCATTCACTCACTGTATTTGCGTCCTCCGCCAGAAAGCAGAGATAAATGGATTTTCCGGCGATATTCTCCGCCGGGTCAGTTGTCTCCGTCCCCGTAGGGTCCCGGTCCGGCGTCTGGACGGCGGTGGTATTCTTCTGATACTGCTGGTACTTGGTTTCCATCTGATAGGTGGCGGTTTCGGTAAACATGCTGTCGGGCAGGACGGCGCTGCTGCTCTTCACCCGGATCAGGTAACCATGGTTTACCCGGGTGTTGCTGTAAGTGCGGCCAAAATAGGAAGCCACGGGCGAGGCCGCCACAAAGGTCACGCCCCCCCGGGTCACGCACACATGATCGTAAACATCTCCCTGACCGTCAGTGCCGGAGCCGGTGCTGACGTCGTACACCAGTGAATGGCTGGAGTCATACAGCACCAGGGTCTGACTGACGATGTTATAGGAGTACCCCACCCCGGATTCCCGGAACACGGTGGCGGCCACGTATAGATACCCACCAAACCAGAAGGGCATGGTGGAGTCATTCAGATCCAGGACCCGTTCATCCACGGCGGTAAAGTAAACCAAGTCCTCCGCCATAGCGGCTGGGCAGAGGGACAGCAACATTGCCACGGCAAGCACCATGGCGGCAAATCGCTTTTTCACGCGGACCTCGCCCCTTCCTCCACCTTGCCGCAGTTCTCCCGCAGGCAAATTGATTCTGCCCCATTTTATCACGTTTCACGCCGATTTGTAAAGCATCATACCCACGGGCGTCATTCCTGCCGCGCCGTCTGCGCAAATCCAACCTTGCGATTTACTCCGGGAGGCGTTATAATAAAAAGAAATCGTCAAGAAGCGATATTGTGCCGGGGAGAACGGCGCATGGCCGCGCTATATTCCGGCGAAATTACGCTGTTCCAATAAAATTTGGAGTCTCTTTGCCGCAGATCGGCGGAGGGTTCAGATAAGGAGTTTGCTGCATCGATGTCAAGAAAACGCCGCCGCAGCCGGATCACCGTGGGTCAGCGCTGCCTGATGGTACTCGCCGCAGTTTTATTAGTAGTTGTGACTCTGACCTGCGCATACAAAGCGCTTGTCCACCCGCCCCAGCGGGAGAACAAGGAGGCCGGAAGCGCGGCGGCAGTGTCCGACGTTCCCGCCGAGGAGCAGGATGCCGACCAGCTGGCCCTGGCGGCCAAGGCCGCGCACTCGGCCCGCAAATCTGACTTTTATACGATTCTCGTCTCCGGTGTGGATGACGGGAACGGCGGCAGCGACACCAATATTCTGGTGGCGGTGGACGCCGGGGCCGGGAAAATATACGGGGTGAACATTCCCCGGGACACCAAAATCCGCATCAACGGAAAGAATCATAAGTTCAATGCCGCCTACAACATCGGCGGTATGGATCAGGTGGCCGAAGCGCTTTCCGGGCAGCTGGGGATTCCGGTGGACTACACCGTGGAGGTCAGCCTGAAGGCATTTTCCGCGTTGGTGGATGCCATTGGCGGCGTGGATTTCAATATTCCCATTGATATGGACTATGACGACCCGTATCAGGACCTGTCTATTCACTTCCGTGCCGGAACGCAGCATCTCACCGGCGCGGAAGCCCTGAAGGTGGTCCGTTTCCGCCACAACAACGACGGCTCCGGCTATGGCAGCGAGGACATCGGACGGATGAAGACCCAGCAGGCATTTTTAAAAACCGTGGCAAAGCAGACGCTTCGGCCCTCCAACCTCACAAAAGTCTCCAGTTTTGCAAAGATTTTTCAAAAATACGTGAAGACCGACCTGGAGCTGGGTGAACTGGCCTGGCTCGGACAGGAGGCTTTTACTGTCGGAGCCGACAACATCGATTTTTCTACGCTGCCGGGTAAATGGACCTCTCCCTATATCTATTTGGATGCCGACGAGGTGTTGACCATCGTGAACGAACACCTGAATCCCTATGTGGAGGATCGGGTTCCGGCGGACCTGAATATCCTGACCTGATACTCTTTTTACCGCGTTCCAAAAAGGAGGACTTATGCTGAACCTGAAAAAGCGCCTGCCCGGGCTGATCCTCACGATCGCTTTGTCGGCGGCGCTGTGCGTCCCTGCGGCGGCCGTCCAAAACTCCGCCGACAATTTTGTCCGGGGAAAAACCTACGGTGGGGAATTTTCCGATGTAGTCCCCGGCTCAACTTTTTACAACAATGCAAAAGCTCTGTATGAATACGGACTGTCGGTCGGAAAGCTCGACGGGACCTTTGGTCTGCGGGACAGCGTGACCGTGGGGCAGATCGTGATCTTTGCCGGACGCATCCGCAGTCTTTACGCCACCGGAGACGCCGAGGCCGGCGCTGCCGGCTTTCAACAGGAGGGGCAGGCGGCCTATGAGCCGTATCTCGCCTATTTACAAAGCACCGGCGTGCTGGCGGATGAATTGAACGGCCTGTACCGCGCCCCTGCCACCCGGGCTCAGGTAGCCCATGTGCTGGCGGCGACGCTGCCGGCGGCAACGCTGCCGCCGGTGAACGATTCGCTGGTGACAACGGCCTACGCCTCCCGGCAGTACATCACGGATGTGACGGAGTACACGCCCTACTACGACGATATTCTGACCCTTTACAAAACCGGCCTCGCCGTGGGGTCCGACGCAAGCGGCACCTTTGGACCCAACAACACGATTACCCGCGGCGCGGCAGCGGCCATGCTGACCCGCATGGTGGATTCCTCCCTGCGGCTGACGCCGGAGTGGACTGTCGCTGTCGCTACCGTATCCACCGGTAACTACAGCGCGGCGGGCACCTCCTGGGGGGATCTGATTACCGGAGACACCACTTATACCGCCGCACCCACCACGCAGAGCCAGATTACATCGGACGTCGCCTATATGCTCTCCCACGAGACTAACGTATTGGAGCTGAATTACGGCGGAACCGTAACCTCGCAGTACGTGAACAGCGTAATGAATGCCGCGCTCAGTGCCGTCAAGTCCTGTTGCGAGCAGATGTACAATTCGGTGGAATGCACGTATGAGGGACTTACCGGAAAGGTAACGATGACTTTCTCCGCCGTTACGGCAGGGGCAAACCTCTCTTCTTACCGGGACTATACGCTCAACGCCGCCATCGCCGTTCACGATCAGCTGTGGAGCGAGGGTTCCATCACCGCGAATATGACGCAGAAGGAAAAGGCCAAGGTCTACTTTAAGTGGATCTGCGACAACTGTGTTTACGACAGCGGCGCGGGGAATGACTCCGTTTCCCACATTGCCTATGCGCTGTTCCGGAACGGACGGGCCGTGTGCGACGGATACTCGGGGGCCTATAACCTGCTTTTAAAGCTGGAGGGGATTGACTGCTATGCTCTGTCCAACGATGACCACATCTGGACGGTGGCCACGCTGGACGGCACATCCTGTCACATCGACACCACTTGGGGCGACAGCTCTGGGTCGGTGGACTACCGCTACTTTGCCATGACAGCGGAGCAGTCCAGGAGCTATCACTCCTGGTAAGAGCCAAATCAAGAACCGCGCCGGAGGGAAAATCCCTTCCGGCGCGGTTCTTTCGCGTTCATTCCTGATCCGTTTCAGCGGCGACAACGGCATTATACAGGTCATTTCGGCTCAGACCCGTGGCATCGGACACCTGCCGGACCGCGTCCTTCATCCGGGCGCCCTTGGCCTTCAGAGCCAGCACCTGCCCAACTCCCTCATCCGGCGTGATCTCCGCCTCCGCCGCCGGCTCCGCGCCCGCCAGTACCAGAACATATTCCCCCCGGGGGCCGTTCTCCCGGTAATAAGCCGAGGCCTCGCCTAGCGTGCAGCGCATGGTCTCCTCGTGGAGCTTTGTCAGCTCCCGGCACAGGGCAATTTTCCGCTCCGGGCCAAAGGCAGCGCACAGATCGTCCAGTGTACCCCGGAGCTTGTGGGGAGCCTCGTGGAACAGCATGGTGCGCCGTTCGTTCTGAAGGGACGCCAGGTGCTCCCGCCGCTCTTTTTTATTGGTTGAGAGAAAACCCTCGAAGGTGAATCGGCCCGTGGGCAGTCCGCTGACGGCCAAGGCGTTTACCGCGGCGCAGCAGCCGGGAATGGACAGGACTTCCACCCCGCTTTCCGCGCACAGACGCACCAGATCTTCACCGGGATCGGAGACAGCGGGCGTCCCCGCATCCGTCACCAGCGCGCAGCTCTCCCCTGCCAGCAGGCGGCTCAGAACCGACTGCCCCGCGGAGACATGGTTGTGCTCATGATAGCTTACCAGCGGTTTTTTGATTTGGAAGTGATTCAGCAGCTTCACGGAAACCCGGGTATCCTCGGCGGCAATAAAGTCCACCGATTTCAGCGTTTCCACCGCCCGCAGGGAAAAGTCGCCCAGGTTCCCGATGGGGGTAGCGACCAGATACAGCGTTCCGCTCATGACTTTTTCTCCTTAGTTGGATGTTCGAAAATAGACGGCGTCATACTCGGCTGTTGGGGCGCCGGACGCGTCCGTCAGACGCAGTGGCGGCTCCGTCATAAGCCCGGGCTTTCCGCCCCGGCGGGCCTCCACAAGCAGCAGGGACGGCGCGGCCCCCGGCCGGGCCTCTACCATGCGTAGCCGCTTTGGCTCCAAGCCGTTTTCCCGCAGGGCACACACAAGGTCGCACAGTCGCTCCGGCCGGTACACGATACAAAAGTCCCCGCCCCAGCGAAGCAGATATGCCGCCGCCCGGCACACGTCCGAAAGCGTGCAGTCCGTCTCACTGCGTGCAGTCCTCCGTGCGGCGTCCGGGGCGGCTTTGCCGCTGCCGCCGGAGAAATAGGGGGGGTTGGAAACGCACAGGTCAAAGCTCCCCGCGCTTAGCAGCGAGCGAATGTCCCGCAGGTCTGCCCGCAGCGTTGCAATCCGGTCCTGCAGACCGTTTGCCGCCGCTGCCCGGACTGCCAGCGCTACGGCGGGACCCTGCAGCTCCACGCCGGTGACGCACAAATCCCGTTGGCGCTGAAGCAGCAACAGCCCCAGCAGTCCTGTTCCACTGCCCAGATCGCACACCCGCAGCCCAGGCCGCAGTCTCGGAAACGCGCCCAACAGGAAAGCGTCCGTGCCGGGCTTATGAGCGCTCTCATCCCAGCAGAAGCGGAGGCCATCCGGACAGAGGGTGTCCCAGTGCTCCATGGCGCTCCCTCCCTCCACGGTCAATTCTTCAAGCTTCATTATACGGCAAGCGGACGCGTTTCGCAAGGAAATCCGCGGCTTCCGGCATGGCATAATAAAAGCACCGCAGGAAACCCTGCGGTGCTTTTATGTACACTTACCTTATTCTGCGGGAACAATGGCGCCGTTGGGGCAGGTGTCGCAGCAAGAACCACAGTCCAAGCAGGCAGAAGCGTCGATGACATAGGACTCATCGCCCTGGCTGATGGCACCGGCGGGGCAAACGTCCGCGCAGGAGCCGCAGCTTACGCAGGCAGAAGTGATTTTGTAAGCCATGGGAAAGCACCTCCATAAAAATTAGTGAGACCATTGTAACACACGCTCTAAAAAAAGCAAGCAATTTTGAGAAAAAGATATTGGAAATCCATCGCACATAAAACCGAGCAATCAAGTATTTTGCCATACAAAATGCAACAGGATTCGTGTTCACAATTTATTTTCATTTTGGTCAAAAAAGTCAAAAATTCTCTCTTGACATTTTTCCGGACCGTGCTATACTACGTGTCAGATAAAAGGTTAAAGAAAGTCAAAGTCAAATACGACTAAAGAAAGAGGCGGAATGAATGGGCATTTCCGATTTGATCGCCAGCTTCCTGCAGGAGGGCCTAAATGAATCCGACGGCGGGGTACTGGAGATCCAGCGGAGCGATCTGGCCCAGCGGTTCAACTGTGTGCCCAGTCAGATCAATTATGTCATGAGTACCCGGTTTTCCCCCGAGCACGGCTACATTGTAGAGAGCCGCCGGGGCGGCAACGGATACATTCGGATTACCCGGGTACGGATGGACCGGCAGACGCTTTTGATGCACGTCATCAACTCGGTGGGCGACGAGCTGGACCTTCCTTCAGCCAGAGCGATCCTGAGCAATCTGGTGTCCTCGGGGGCGCTGGATGAAGGCATCGGCGAGACGATGCTGATCTGCATGGGAGACAGGGCACTGGGGGCAGTGCCGCGAGAGGCGCGGGATGCCGTCAGGGCCGAGGTCATGAAGCAGGTCCTGATCCACCAGATGGGGTAATCCGCCGCATCCCGGCGCGGGACTGCGGAATAAGCGCACATTCCTTTTGATTTCAATTATATTTATATAGTCTTTAAGGAGGAACTTATCATGAAATGTGAGAATTGTGGAAAGAATGAAGTTAATTTCGTTTATCAGAGCAACGTCAACGGGCACGTGGAGGAAGTTCACCTTTGCAGCGAGTGCGCCGAGAAGCTGGGCTATACCCAGGCAGTGGCGGCGCAGAGCCGCAGAATGATGCAGAGCTTCTTCGATGGCGGACTTCTGAATGACTTTTTCAGCCCGCAGTCCGATCTGCTGGGGTCGTCCTTCTTCGGCGAAAATCTGTTCGACGACTTTTTCCGGCAGATGCCCGCACTGGGCGCCGGTACCGCAGAGCCGCAGGAGGCAAAGGAGAAGCCGCTGGTGGAGGAAAAGGAACGCAGCCGCTTTTCAAAAATGCGCCAGCTGAACGCGCTGCGTCTGGAGCAGAAGGCCGCCGTGCTGCGGGAGGACTTTGAAAAGGCGGCCCAGCTCCGAGACCAGATCCACCGGTTAGAGCAAAAAAGCCCCGAGGAGCAGGAGCGTCCTCAGGCGGAGTAATACCAAAGATGAGCCCTTTTGAAAGGAGCGAGAGCTATGAATGAGGCAAAATTCAGTCCCAGAGCCGAGGAGGCTCTGCGGCTGGGGCAGGAAGCGGCAGGAGAGCTGGGCCACGGCTACGTGGGCACCGAGCATCTTCTGCTGGGCCTTCTAAGAGAGCCGGATGGCACAGCCCACAGCGTTTTGGAAACCGCCGGGCTGACGGACAGCATGATCGTGGAAATTATCAAAAAGAGCGTGGGAGCGGGACTGCCCGGCGGCAATCCCGCTCAGGGCCTGACTCCCCGCGCAAAGCGGGTGGTGGAGCTGGCCGTGGAGGACGCGGCCAGAGGCAGGTACAGCTTTGTCGGTACCGCTCATCTGCTGGCCGGTCTCCTTCGGGATGGCAACAACATGGCGGTCCGTATTCTACGGACCGCCGGCGTGGATGCCAAGCAGCTCTATACCGCCTTGATGCAAAAGCTGAATGAGGCCCCCCGAGCAGAGAATCGGGAGAGCTTTCGCTCCGCCGGGACCACACGGGACGAAAGCCAGGACAAGGCTCTGCGGGAGTTCACCCGGAACCTGACCGCCGACGCGCGGGCCGGGAAATTGGACCCGGTGATCGGCCGTGATACGGAGATCCAGCGTGTCATTCAAATTCTATCCCGCCGGACAAAAAACAATCCCGTCCTGATCGGTGAGCCCGGCGTGGGCAAGACCGCCATAGCCGAGGGACTGGCGAGAAAGATCGCCCTTGGAGACGTGCCGGACGAGTTGCTGGATAAGCGCATTCTTTCCATGGATCTCTCCGGTATGGTGGCCGGGACCAAATACCGGGGCGAATTCGAGGAGCGCATCAAAAAGGCATTGGACGAGGTGAAACGGGACGGCGACGTGATTTTGTTTATCGACGAGCTGCACACCATCGTCGGTGCGGGCAGCGCCGAGGGCGCCGTGGATGCCGCCAACATCATTAAGCCGGCCCTGGGCCGGGGGGAGATCCGGTGCCTGGGCGCCACCACCCTGAACGAATACCGGCAGTATATCGAAAAAGACGCAGCTCTGGAGCGCCGTTTTCAGCCTGTCCAGGTGGGCGAGCCAAGCCAGAAGGCGACGCTGGAGATTTTGAAGGGTCTGCGCAAGCGGTATGAGCAGCACCACAAGCTGCAGATTACAGACGAGGCCCTCTCCGCCGCAGTGGAGCTCTCCGCCCGGTATATCAATGACCGTTATCTGCCCGATAAGGCAATTGACCTGATGGACGAGGCGTCTTCCCGCGTTCGTATGGAAGCGGAGGAGGTGTCCCCAGAGCTGAAGAGCCTGGAGGAAAAGATCGCGGCGCTGCAAAAGGACAAGACCGCCGCTGTGGTGGCCCAGGATTATGAAAAGGCTGCCCAGCTGCGGGACATTGAGAAGAACTATCAGGAACAGGTGGAAATGGAACGGGATAAGCACCGCAAGCACAATTCCACCCACCGCCCTGTGACGGCAGAGGATATCGCCGCCGTGGTTGCGGAGTGGACGGGGATTCCCGTCACCCGCCTGACGGAGGGCGAGGGAACGCGCCTTATGCACATGGAGGACCAGCTCCACGTCCGGGTCGTGGGCCAGAGCGAAGCCGTGACGGCTGTGGCCAGAGCCATCCGCCGGGGACGGGTGGGACTGAAGGACCCGAAGCGGCCCATCGGCTCATTCTTGTTCCTGGGTCCCACGGGAGTTGGTAAAACCGAATTGTGCAAGGCGCTGGCAGAGTCCATGTTCGGCGATGAGAGTGCCATGATCCGCATCGACATGTCGGAGTATATGGAGCGGCACACGGTCTCCCGTCTGATCGGTTCTCCGCCCGGCTACGTGGGCCACGAGGAAGGCGGTCAGCTGACCGAAAAGGTCCGCAGAAAGCCCTATTCCGTAGTTCTGTTCGACGAGATTGAAAAGGCCAACGAGGACGTGTGGAACATTCTGCTGCAAATATTGGAGGATGGGCGCATCACGGACTCCCTGGGCCGTACCGTGGACTTCAAGAATACGGTGATCGTCATGACCAGCAACGTGGGCGCGGCCAGCATCACCTCCGCCGGAAGCCGTCTTGGGTTTGACAGCGGCGAGGCGGTGAAGGACGAAGCAACTGCCTATGAAAGGGGCAGGGAACTGGTGATGGACGAGCTGCGCCGCACCTTCCGCCCGGAGTTTTTAAACCGGATTGACGACATCATCGTCTTCCACCGTCTGACTCAGGACGATATCACGGAAATTGCCCGCCGGATGCTGAAGGCCACCGAAAAGCGCATGGCCGCCATGGGTGTGAAGCTGGAGACGGACGACGCCGCGGTCAGAGAGCTTGCAAAAGAGGGCTTCGATCCCAAGTACGGCGCGCGGCCTCTGCGCCGGGCCATTCAGAACAAGGTGGAGGACGCGGTGGCGGAGCAGATGCTCAGCGGCGGACTGAAGTCCGGCGACACGGCGCACCTCACCTTTGCAGACGATCGGCTCTGCGTGGGAAAATAAATAACCACAAAGGCCGCGTACAGCTGTAAAAAGGGCTGCATGCGGCCTTTGTTCTTCCACACGGTGCAAGGCCGGAAGGGCTAGCGGCAACTTACCCAAAAAGCGGAGGCTCCCTGTGGGGAGCCTCCGCTTTTGCTTCGTTTGGCCGCCAAGACTTTACGCTGCTCCGGAAACGGGGGATTCCGTCCCATCGGGCACAGCTTGAGGTGTTTGGGCATCTCCTGCTCCCGCGGTATCGCCGGATCCGGAAGGCGTCTCCGGCAAAACGGCCTGCGCCGTTTTGCCCTCCACCGTTACGCTGCTGCCTGAAAGAATGCTGCCTTCGCTTCCGGCGGTGTAAGTGATGTTTACCTGATCGCCCACGTTCAGAATCACCGCCAGCGGATTTTTCGCCGCGCTGAGGGCATAGAACGTATCCGCGCCTTCCAGCCGCAGGAAGTAATAGCTGTTGCCGTCCATCACCGCCATGCGGATCTCCGCGACGGCGCCGGATGTCTCCTTCTGGTCGGAGGGCACCACCTCCGTCTGGTTGCCGGTGATGAGTCCGTTGTCCGCAAGAGCCGTGCGGTAGTTCACCTCGCACTCCGCCAATGTGGATCCGGTAGCCACGATCTGGTACTGCTGGACATTGACCATGGCATACATTTTAACCAGACCGTCCGCGCCCTTCAGGGACATAAAATACGTGGGCTGATCGGCAATGTTCAAAAGCAGGGGGAATGTGGCCGTGTAATTCATCTGCTGGACTTTACTCTGCGCGGAGCCCCGGGCGGAGTTTTCCGTGGCGCCGGCTATGGAGTAGAAATGGGTTTCTTTTGTCCGCTGATTCGAGAGAATAAACCCGATGTTGGACTCGTCGGAGGTGACGGAAGTGACGCCGGTATACATATAGACGTCGTCCCCAATGACGATATAATTATAACCGTCGGTGGACTTGGTCACATCCCGCTGGCCAAAAATGGAGTTGAGAAAGCCATTGTGATAGCTGCCGTAATAATCATACTGCTGCATAATGAGGTTGCTGTTGTACACACGGTCCACCCAGGAGGGGACCTCCTCATAATACTTACTCTCTCCGTTGATGGCGTTCACCAGCACCGCACCCTTGATATCCGTGCCGCCGAAGAGGCCGATGGTCTTCACGATACGGGGGCAGATCCAATAGGGCGTACCCTCGTCATCGATTTCAAATACCGGAGTGTCGAACATCATGGTGGGATAGTTGAACCGCAGGTGCCGGTATAGGTTGCGGCCAAAATGCTCCGCCACGGTGTATTTCATGCCCTCGTTCAGCCGGACCACCTGTGCATCCTGGGTCACCATGTCGATGATAAGATAGGCGGGCAGGCCGCTGGCCCGGTTGGTGAACCACTTGATGATATCGCCGTAGGCCAGAGAGGTTACCCGGACGGGCCGACCTTTATAATTGATCTGGGTATAGGTATCCAGAATTTCAAACTGAGAGACCATGTCCGCCAACTCGCCCAGCTTCCGGTTGCCTAGCAGCACGGCGGAGTCCGCGTCCAACATGGGAATCTGATCGTAGGAGATCTCGTCCACCTCCTGCGTAAAATCCCCGGTCTGGATGGGCAGCAGCTGGCTGTAGCTTTTTGCCCGAAGTACCACCCAGCCGGACAGGGAACCCACCGCCACCACGATGATCATGGCGATCACCAAAGAAAAAGGAACCGTACACTGCTTTTTTACAAAATGAAGGTACCCTTTTGCCCCCTCCCCCTGAAAGCCGGAGGTAAAGATGGCGCAGACGCAGTATACCGCGCACAGCAGGAACATAAAAGCATAGAGGTCCTGACTCTGGAAGTTCAGTGCGGGCAGCTCTACATAAAAATAGATCAAACCGAAGAGTAATGTCACCAGCAGATTGATGAGTACCCGGGTAAAACCGTTGCCGATGGCCTTGCGGGGCTTGCGCTGCTTTTTGGGTCGCTGGGGGGGCGTTGTTCCATCTCCGCTGTTGTTAAACCCGCCGAACCCGCTGGAATCAAATCTGCCGGGGGTAAAATTGATGTGAAAAGGCATTCCTGCATGTCCTCCTTTTAGCTTAAAGGTATTTTTAAACATTGTATGCCAATTATATGAATAAATCAACCTTCCTGTTTTTTCCTGACACAGAGTCCCGCGCAACCGCACAGCGAAGCAGCCTCTTTTACCGGACAGCGTCAAAGAGCGCACATGAATGGGGTGTTCTCCCGTTCTGCTTCATTAAGAGGCGTAAAATGTCGGGAAAGTTTACTATGCGTTTTTATTTTTTCCAAAATTGTATGATTTGTACAAAATAATCTTTTGAAATTTTTTCGTTCTCCCGCTTTTCCGCTTTAATTGTGTCTTGTCTTTCCTGTGAAATCCTTATATAATAGTTCTGTTCAATCATTTAGGCAATCGTTTAACGAACTTCCCTGCCATAGGGCAAATATAAGACGGAGGAGAAACACATGGCAAAAAAATATGTCTACAAGTTTTCCGAGGGCAATAAGGACATGCGGGAACTGCTGGGCGGCAAGGGCGCGAATCTGGCCGAAATGACCCTGGCCGGAATGCCCGTTCCTCAGGGCTTCACCATTACCACCGAGGCCTGCACCCAGTATTATACCGACGGTCGCCAGATCAACGCCGACATTCAGGCGGAGATTGCCCAGTATATGACCTGGCTGGAGGGCGAGAACGGCAAGAAGTTTGGCGATCCCAGCGATCCCCTGCTGGTTTCCGTCCGCTCCGGCGCCCGGGCCTCCATGCCCGGCATGATGGACACCATCCTGAATCTGGGCCTGAACGACGTGGCTGTGGAGGGCTTTGCCCTGAAGACCGAAAATCCCCGATTCGCTTACGATTCCTATCGACGGTTCATTCAGATGTTCTCCGACGTGGTCATGGAGCTGAGCAAGAAGCGTTTCGAGGAGATCATCGATGAGGTCAAGGCCAAGAAGGGCGTGAAGCAGGACATCGATCTGGACGCCGACGACATGAAGCAGCTGTCCGTTATGTTCAAGGCATTCTATAAGAAGGAAAAGGGCGAGGACTTCCCTCAGGACCCCAAGGTCCAGCTAATGGAGGCCGTGAAGGCTGTGTTCCGCTCCTGGGACAATCCCCGGGCCAACGTCTATCGCCGCATGAACGAGATCCCCTATGACTGGGGCACGGCCGTCAATGTCCAGTCCATGGTCTTCGGCAACACCGGCAACAATTCCGGCACAGGTGTCGCGTTCACCCGCAACCCCGCCACCGGCGAAAAGGCTCTGTTCGGCGAATACCTCATCAACGCCCAGGGTGAAGACGTGGTTGCCGGCGTCCGCACGCCCTCTCCCATCAGCAAGCTGAAGGACGAAATGCCCGAGGTCTTCGAGGAGTTTTCCAAGATTGCGAACAACCTGGAGAATCACTACCGCGATATGCAGGACATGGAGTTCACCATTCAGGACCGCAAGCTCTATATGCTCCAGACCCGCAACGGCAAGCGTACCGCCGCCGCCGCTTTGAAGGTAGCTGTGGATCTGGTGGACGAGGGAATGATCTCCGAAAAGGAAGCCGTCCTGCGCGTGGAACCCAAGCAGCTGGACGCTTTGCTGCATCCCCAGTTTGACGCGGAGGCTCTAAAGAAGGCCGCCGTCATCGGCAAGGGTCTGGCCGCTTCTCCCGGCGCCGCCTGCGGCCGCGTGGTGTTCACCGCCGAAGAGGCCAAGGAGTGGTCCGACCGGGGCGAAAAGGTCATTCTGGTCCGCCTGGAAACTTCCCCCGAGGATATCGAGGGAATGCAGGTTGCTAAGGGTATCTTGACCGTTCGCGGCGGCATGACCTCTCACGCCGCCGTGGTGGCCCGCGGCATGGGTACCTGCTGCGTGTCCGGCTGCGGCGAGATTGTGGTGAACTACGAGAAAAAGCAGTTTGAGCTGGACGGCAAAACCTATCGCGAAGGTGACTGGATTTCTCTGGACGGCTCCACCGGAAATATCTATGGCGAAGCCGTGGGTACCGTTCCCGCCAACCCCAGTTCTGGCTACTTCGGCCGCCTGATGGGCTGGGCCGACCAGTACCGCCAGATGGAGATTTACACCAATGCCGACACTCCGAAGGATGCCGCTCAGGCCCGTAAGTTCGGTGCTGAGGGGATCGGTTTGTGCCGTACCGAGCACATGTTCTTTGAGGGTGCGCGGATCAAGGCCATGCGCGAGATGATTGTGGCCGAGAACGAAAGTGAGCGCCGCAAGGCTCTGGAGAAGCTCCTGCCCTATCAGCAGGGCGACTTTGAGGGGATCTACGAAGCAATGGAAGGCTGTCCCGTCATCATCCGTTTCCTGGATCCTCCTCTGCACGAGTTCCTGCCCACCAAGGAGTCCGATATTCAGGAGATTGCCGGCGAGCTGGGTATCACGGTTGAGAAACTGAAGAACGTCATCGCCAGCCTCCATGAGTTTAACCCCATGATGGGCCACCGCGGCTGCCGTCTGGCCGTCTCTTATCCCGAGATCGCCGAGATGCAGACAACCGCCGTGATCAATGCCGCCATCGCCGTTACCAAAAAGGGTGTTTACAAGATCAGCCCCAACATCATGATTCCTCTGGTGGGCGAGGTCAAGGAGTTGAAATATGTCCGCGATGTGGTCGTCGCCACCGCCGACAAGATCATCAAGGACGCCGGCATCGACATGAAGTACGAGGTCGGTACCATGATCGAGATTCCCCGTGCAGCGCTGACCGCCGACGAGGTTGCTAAGGAGGCTGAGTTCTTCTCCTTCGGAACCAATGACCTGACCCAGATGACCTTCGGTTTCAGCCGCGACGACGCGGGCAAGTTCCTGAGCGCTTACTATGAGAAGAAGATTTACGAGTCTGATCCTTTCGCGCATCTGGACCAGAACGGCGTCGGCAAGCTGGTGAAGATGGCTGTGGAGCTGGGCCGCAAGACCCGTCCCGACATTCACTTGGGCATCTGCGGCGAGCACGGCGGCGACCCCACCTCCGTGGAGTTCTGCCATGGCGTGGGTCTGGACTACGTCTCCTGCTCTCCCTTCCGCGTGCCCATCGCGCGCCTTGCTGCCGCACAGGCCGCCATTAAAGCGCCCCGCGTAAAGTAATTGATCGCAGTACCCTAAAAAATTCATATATTTATAAAGCGCACCGCCGTAATGGGCGGTGCGCTTGCTTTTTATGATTCAACAGTGAAAAGGGGCTGGCGTCACTGCTGCAATGCCGATTCAAACGGTCGGATAAGGGCGTGGAAACGCCGTTTGCGACAGCTATGCCTTCCGAGAATTTATGAGACGCATTTTATAACGGAGTAGAGCTGTATTACTGAAAAAACGATCTGGACGTCTCATCCCGAGCGGCAGACGCGGGCCGCGAAAGAAAAACGGAGGCGCGGAACTCCCTTCCGTCCGCAGTGAACTCCGCCTTCCCACCGTTCCGCTCCGCAACGCGGCGCACCGTGTCAAGACCGATCCCAAACCGACCCAGCGCCTTGTCGGACAGAAATTGTCCGTTTTTCGTGTGCAGGGGCTTCGAGCATGAGTTGCCGATCACAAGGGAAAACCAGCCGGGCGAGGAGAGGCTCCTGGCACGAAGCCAGCCGCCGCCCTCCCGTTTCAGAGCCTCCACGGCGTTTTCCATCAGATTTCCAACGATCAGATATAAATCCGCTCCGTAGGAACCCGGTATCTCGCGGAGATCCAGTCTGCAGTCCGTTTCAACTCCGACGCGTTCGGCCTCCGCGCAATAGTAGTTGACCAGGGAGGAGAGTGCCCAGTCCCCGGGAAGTGGAGTCTGCTCCTTTTCCGGGACATCCTTCAGGTCCTGAAGGATGTCCGGCGGCCTCGCGCCGCCAAGCGCACAGAGATAATGCCGAAGATCGTGCCGCGTTCTGCGCAGCTCCTCCAGAGATTTGCTCTGAGTGTCCGATTGGAGACGCCAAAACTCCATCATTCTGCGTAGCTGCCGGTTTTCCTCACGCTCGGTCCGAAGTACCCGGAGCGCCTTTCTCAGACGAAACGCCAGACAGAGACACGCTGCCGCCAGCCCCACCGACGACGCAATCAGAACCGCCTTCATCTTCACAGAGCCTCCCAGGTCTTGACGAATGTCCAGTCCATGAACCGCTCGCGGATCTGCGCTGTGTCCGACGAGCTGATGGGGACCAGATCGCCGCTGTCCATCCGGAAGGAATTCCCTTCCATTTTCTGAATATGGTTCATATTAACAAGAAAGCTTCTGTGACAGCGCAGAAAATCCGAACTGCCGATGGCGGTCTGAAGCTCTCCGAGCCCCCGATGGGCCGTCACAACTTGCTTGCCGGTGTGGAGATTTGCCAGGTGCCCCATAACCTCTATGTACTCCAGCGACTGGATGGGAATGCTGACCGATTCCCGCTCCGACTGGACCGCCAGATACCGGGGAGACTCCGGCAGGTGCTCCAGACACCAGTCCAGCGCACTGTCTACGTCCTCTTGCCGAAAGGGCTTGACAAGATAATCGGCGGCCTGCACCTCAAAGCTCTCGATTCCACTGTCCTGGCTGGTGGTGGAAAAGACAATGGCGCAGCCGGTATCCAGCTTGCGAATTTGCCGGGCTGCCTCCATACCGGACAGACCCGGCATGTAAATATCCAGGAACAGGATCTGAAACCGCCCGGGACGGAACGCGTCCAGCAGCTCTGCGCCGCCAGAGAAAAAGGTGAGGCCCAAGGCGACCCCCCGCTTTTCCGCGTATACTTGAATCATCTGTCCCAGCTTTGCCCGCTCCTCGGACAGATCATCACAGACCAGAACGGATACCTGCACGAAAACACGCCCCCTTTTGTAGCGTTTCTTCTGTAATTTACCGCGCTATACCGGACCAGCGCGCCTGATAAGCGGCCAGCGCGGCCAGCGCCGCGTCGCGGCAGTCTCGGCCGATGGGAACTCGACCGCCGTCGGACATCCGGAAGGCTTTCCCGTCTTCCGACCGGACCCGGTAAAGGTTAATCAGAAAGCTTTTCTGACAGCGGAGAAAGCTCTCTTCTGGAAGGAGCTCCGTCAACTCCAACAGGGAGACTCCCGCCGTAAACGCCCCCTGTGGGACATGCAGGATGCAACTCCGCCCGCACGCTTCCGCCCAGATGAGATCACACATCGGTATACGGAGGCGGGTTCTCTCTGAAAACACCTCCAGCCGCCGCAGGGCGCCCTGCCAGCGCGGAAAGCAGCGGGCCAACGGCCGTTCCAACGTCGCGGCGGTCACAGGTTTGGAGACAAAGCCGTCCGGATGGAACACATAGCTGTGGATGGCGGAATGCGCAGAGTCGGAGCAGAGCAAAAGCGCCCCGCCCCATGGGGATTCTCTCAGAGCAGCCGGAGAGGGAAACTCCCCGCCGTCCGCATCCAGAAACAGCACGGCGCACTCGGATGTTTGCGCATCTTCCAAAAAGGATGCGCAGTCCGACCAAACGCAAAGCGCGACGTCCGCGCAGACGGTCTCACTCCATATGCGGAGCGCCTGCGCAAGATGGTCGGAGAAGACACAGTCCGGGGAACAGAGCCCGAAGGAAACGGCGCCCTGCTTTATAATCTGCTCCATCACTGACCTCCCGCATACCAAAACGCTGGCTCATGACTTTTCCACAGTAAAACGTGCGCCTTTGTAATACTGCAGCTCAAAAACATACCCATGACTCAAAAATGGAATTATTTGCTACTGACTACGATCAAAATCATGTTAGCAGATTTCAAAACTCCATGCAAGGATATTTTCGACTCATTTCGCACATTTTCCTGCCTCCCTGCAAAATTGCGCGGAGGCAGTTTGCTTTTCAGTGCATTTGAAGGCAATTCATGCCAATTCAGTTGTAATTTTTGAAAACGCTACCTATGATACACTCAGAGGTAATTCCGGAGCGCTGCATGGCAAGAAGGTGGCGGTTGTGAGAGTGGCCCTGTGTGACAACAGCGTTTCTTCGGCGGAGCAGATAAAAAACTGGATCGGCCGGTACTGTGAGCTTTACGGTTATTCGGTTTCCTTTCGCACGTTTCTCTCTCCTGACTCGTTTTCCGCGAATAAGGAGACGTTTGAGACGGTATTCTGCGGCTTTGGGGGCGGGACCGGCTTTCTGGCGGCGCGCGCTCTGCGCGAGCGGGACCGGAACTGCAAGATCATCCTGATCGACGACACACCGGAATATGCAATCCGCAGCGTCCGCCTCCACTGCACGGATTTTATTCTGCGGCCCGTGGATTTTCGGAAAGTCGTGCGCAGCATGCAGTTGGCGGGGAGGCAGAGCGTATGAACCGAATCTTGACAAAGAAGCAGGAGTCTCCGCCCACCGCCGCGCCGACAGCGGAGCAGACGGTCCGCCGACAGCTTTCCTGGGCTGCGGGGACCGAGTCGTTTCAGAACCGGGACCCGCTTTACCACATAACGGAATCCTTTCAGCAAACCTTTGACGCCATTGGGCGCAGACACGGCGCGGAGATGGCAGACACGGCGGCTCCGGAGGAGGCACCGTCCGCGGAAGCGCCGGACCCCACGTCCGCGCGTCCGATTTTTGAGGACTCCGGCCGGGAAGGCGGAGCTTTGCTCAGCCGGTTTTCCGAAACGGCGTTCCAGCGCGGAACACTCTCCGCTGCGGTACTGCGCGGGACGGGCCAGATGATGCTCTTCTCCTGTCTGAAAAAGACCGTGGGGCAGTCCCAGCCGGACAAGTGGCAGCAGCGCAAGCTGTTTCAAACCGCGTCCCCTGAGAGAAACGTGCCGGGGTACAGCCCGGACCGGGTTTTGTTTAACCGTGGCTTCACCGACAGCGCCGTTGGTCTGGTGGTGGATACCCTGCGGGACGCGCGCCGGGTGGTGGACGAAATGACCGATCTGGTCAGGGGCGGAAGCGAAATGGGTAAATCCGGGACGCTGCTCAGGATGTATCCATTTTTGGACGACAGCCGGGAACGGGAACTCCTGAATCAATACCGCGAACAGCTTGCGGGACTGGGGTCGGGCGATCCCGCCGCGTCCGTTCTGCACAACGCGACGGTTCGCGCGGAGGCGCTGATTGCGAAGAAGGCGCAGATGAAGCTTGCGTTTATCAACAAGCTCCGCTTTCTCTCGGACCGCGCCACGGAGACACTGGCCGAGCTGGAGGCACCGGGAGCGGCGGAAGCTTTGTATGGAGCGCTCCGCGAGGCGGAGGGCGCACAGACGCCGGAGGAGGGTGACGGAGACGGAAAAGGAGACGCAGACGCTTCCCCGGGAGGAGACAGCCCGGGAACGGGAGCAGACCCAAGAACAGGAGAGCCGCAGTAAATCGAAGAGCGCCTTGGCTCCTGCCCTGCGGGCGGTTCTCGGAGGCGTCCCGCTGAGGGAGCTTCCGCCCCGCACACTCAAGGAGCTGGCGGCTTTCGCCGGAAACAGCGGGATGCTGGCTCTGGCGGAACTGAGCCGGAGCAGGCCCGCGCTGTCGGAGTGTCCGCCGCTTGGCGGCGGAGGTCCCGGCATTCCATTTGAAATTCCGGAGCTGGTCTGTCCGCTGACCGCGCCTGCGGGACTCCCAACGGAAGCCGCCGCGGGAGGGGGCTGCGATCCAGCTACGCTGAGCGCGTGGGGAGGCGGCCCATGAGCGGTCGATTCCATTTTCAGGACAACCCGGACGGCGCAGCCGAGCTGGCGGCGCTGCTGGATGACAGCGGCGTGCCGTACGATCGGGCGGGCAACCACTTTGAACTGCTGTTTACAAAGGAGAGCCGTACCTGGCGGACGGTGTGCAGCTGCGAGGGGGGCCGGGTTCTGATCTACGGGATTCACCCACAGCCCGCCGCAGATCTGACAGCCGCGCTGACCGTCTGTTCGGATGTCAACCGGCAAATGGTTCAGGGGGCCTGCTTCCTGACGCAGGAGCGGATTGTCTGCCGAACCGGAGCGGAGCTTTCCGAACCTTTCACGGCCCGCGAACTACTGGCACAGGCGCTGGAATACAACGCCGCGGTAATTTCGCATTTCTGGGAGGCGCTGGAGGCAGGAGCTTCCGGCTCTGGTCATTTCAATTAAGGACCGTCCGGCTGACCGCGTTTTGCCTTGCGCATAAGCCAAAACCGCCCCATGTATTTCCGTAAAGGATATTCATTACTTTTAACGGAAAATCGTATCAATCTTGAATGCGGCAAAAGACCGCGTTGAGATAAGAATGAATCCAAAAATGTTATTCCAACGTCAGAAAGGAGGAATGCTTCATACCGCAGGCGAAGAGGACGGTGTGGAGCACACAAACATGGCAGAGTATCTATCACCAGGCGTTTATGTGGAGGAGTATGACTCCGGCGCAACCCCCATGCAGGGCGTCAGCACCAGCACGGCCGGCTTCCTCGGTCTTGCGGAACGCGGGCCTACCATCGGCCAGCCGCAGCTGGTCACCAATTTCGCCGATTACAAGAGGATGTTCGGCGGTTACCTGAGCGAGGCCGCATACGGCAGCGCACGCTTCCTCCCCTACGCAATTGAGCAGTTCTTCGCAAACGGAGGGTCCCGCGCCTATATCATGCGCGCGGTGCCCGGCGACGCAAAAGCCGCCTCGCTCACGACGGGCGTTCTTCGGATCACCGCTGCGAATCCCGGTGCCTGGGCTGAGAACATGCGTGTCTCGGTCTCATCGGCCTCCAAGGCAAAGACGCAGGTTTTGGCCGTCAGCGGCGCGGACCTGACGCTTAAAAACGCGGACGGCTTCAGCGCGGGCGACGTGGTAGAGCTGTTCGACGGAAAGGCGATTGCCCACGCCACCGTGAAGAATGTCCTGGACCGGGTCGTCACGCTGGATGCCCCCTGCGCTCTGGACGTGGCCGATTCCAAGGTCGGCACCGCAAAGTACATCAAGACCTGTGAGATCACCATCACCGCCCGTCTGGATGACAGCGTGGAGACGTTTGAAAACCTCTCCCTGAAGCCGGACGCGCTGAATAACGTCTGTGTCCGGACCCGGAAATCCGACCTGATCTGCGTGGAGGTGCTGGAGGGCAAGGCCTCCGCAAGAGAAAAGGCAAAGGACAAGGACGGCAAGGAACTTCCCACATCGGCCAGCCCCGCTGCCATCGTGCCGTTTGAGCTGTGCGGCGGCGGAGATGCCGAGCTGGTCCTGACGCTTGTCGGCGGCGCAAATGGCTCCGTCCTCACCGTCACCGCCGACGCGTATACCGGAAAAGACGACGGTCCGGGCAGGCGCACCGGACTGCAGGCGTTCCGGGAGAACGGAAACGTCTCCATCATGGCGATTCCCGGCGTGACCGCGCCGGAGGTTCAGGCCGCGCTGATCGGCTTTTGCGAGGAGAAGAAGAGCTGCTTCGCGCTGCTGGACGTCCCCATGGATATCAAGAAGACCAACGACGTGGCCAACTTCCGCGATATGTATGACTCCACCTACGCGGCCATGTATCATCCCTGGCTGGAGATGATGGACGCGGGCGCCAAGCGCTCCGCATACTTCCCGCCCTCCGGCGCAATCGCCGGTGTCTACGCCCGCGTGGATACGGAGCGCGGAGTCCACAAGGCACCTGCCAACGAAGTGGTGCGCGGCTGCACGGGCCTGTCCTGCACTTATAACGAGGGTGAGCAGGACATCCTTAACCCCATCGGCGTCAACCTGATCCGCGCCTTCACCGGCCGCGGCATCCGCGTCTGGGGCGCACGGACCATCAGCTCCAATGGCCTGTGGAAGTATCTGAACGTCCGCCGCCTCTTTATCTTTGTGGAGGAGTCCATTAAGGCCAACACCAACTGGGTGGTCTTCGAGCCCAACAGCGCGACACTGTGGAGCCGCGTGACCCGGACGATCGAGACCTTCCTCGCCACCTGCTGGCGCGATGGAGCACTGGCCGGGTCCAGCCCCTCCGAGGCCTTCTTTGTGGAGTGCGGCCCCACCACGATGACGCAGGACGATATCGACAACGGCCGCCTGATCTGCAAGATCGGCATTGCGCCCGTCAAGCCCGCCGAGTTCGTGATCTTCCGCATTACGCAGAAGACCTCCTCCGCTTCCGAATGATCCCGCGCACACTGTTACAGAAAGGGTGAACGTACATGGCCATCAACTATCCATACCGCGTATTCCGCTATCAGGTCGAGATTGACGGAATCAGCCGCGCGGGATTCTCCGAGGTGTCCGGCATGAGCTCCTCCACCGATGCCGTGGAGTACCGCGAGGGCGATGATCTGCGCAACACCCCGCGCAAGCTTTCCGGGCTCACAAAGTTCGGAAATGTGACGCTGCGCTGGGGCGTGTCCGACGACTCCGATTTCCTGGACTGGGTCTATTCCGTGGCTCCCACAAACACCGCGCCTCCCACCGGTATTGTCCGCCACAACGTGACCATCACGCTGATCGACGACGCCGGCAACCCCGGCCCATCCTGGAACCTCATCAACGCGTGGCCTGTGGGCTACACGGTGCCGGATCTCAACGGCATGGGCGGCGAGGTCGCCATCCAGTCACTGGAGCTGTGCCACGAGGGCCTCGAGCACACGCCCGGCAGCGTGTCCGGCGAGCCCTCAACCATCTGAAACGAAGAGAGATTTTTTTAAAAGGCCGCGCGTATACACGCGCGCGGCCTGACCCCACGAATGCCTCCCAGCCCGTGGGCCGCAGCGCCTTTGGGCTGGGGGGGTGTTTCGGATGAATGCGCTTTTTCGGAGGATTTGTAAATGCAGACTGAATATGAGTTTGAACTGCCGAAGGGTTATGTGGACTCCAACGGCGATGTTCATAAGAAGGGTACCATGCGTCTGGCCACCGCAGCGGATGAAATTCTTCCGCTGCGCGACCCCAGAGTCCAGCAGAACGCGGGGTATCTGACCGTGATCCTACTTTCCAGGGTTGTCACAAAGCTGGGGACGCTGAGTACCGTTAACACCCACGTCATCGAGAACCTGTTTACAATGGACCTTGCGTATTTGCAGGATCTGTACCAGCGGATCAATCTGTCGGAGACGCCGAAATATCAGGTCACCTGTCCCCACTGCAATCAGCAGTTCGAGGTGCCGCTGGATTTTTTGATAGGCTGACGTCCGTTCCGGCCGGAGTGAAGTCGCCGACGGAAGCCGCCGTCAGCGCTCCGCAGCGGCCGGGCGGTCTATCCGGAAACGGGCGCGCGCGGGGGATGCCGCTCTACCCGCAGGAACGGCTCTATCAAGAGATGTCGTTTTTGGCCTATTACCTGCACTGGTCTCGGGAGGATCTGATGAATCTGGACCACTGGGAGCGGCGGCGCTGGTGCAGTGAGATTTCAGCCATCAACAAGAAGCTCAGCGGAAACGAACGAAATACTTACGAGTTTAAGTGAGGGAGGACGCGAACGGGATGGCCAATTATACCGAACCGCTGAAAGCCTTCCGGTTTTTGGTGGAGATGGAGAATAGCGGCGTGGTCGCGGCGGCGTTTTCCTATTTTTCAGGGGTGAAGATGGACGTCCGGACCGTCAGCGGCCGCGCGGGAGACGACTGGCGCGGCGTGCAGACCGACGTTCCCGTACTGACCGTGTTTCAGCCGGTCACGCTGTCCAAGGGAGTCGTGGGCGACAGCGACTTTCTAAGATGGCTCCATTCCGCTTCGGCCGGAGTGCACAGCGGCCCCACGGGCATCTCACTGCGCCGTACGCTGAATGTTGTGGCACTGGATGAACACGGAAAGCGCGGCGTGACATGGTCTTTGCGCGGTGCTCTGCCCATCGGCTACGAGCTTGCGCCCATGGACGGCGGCCGGAGCGAGGTGCTGACCGAGAGCCTGACGTTTTCCATTCAGGGAATGGAACGGAAGACGGAGGGCGGGAGCTGAGAGCGAATAAAGCAGGGGAGGTGGTTTGATGTCTTTTCAATCGGGGGCCTATTTTTCGGTGATGCTGTCGGGTCTCGGCATTTCCCTCAGGGGGGATTTTGTCTCCGTCTCCGGGCTGGACATGGAGTTTGAGTACGAGACGTTCTGTGAGGGCGGCAGCAGCTATCCGCGCTACTTCTTTAAGCAGGCAAAGCCGCAGACCCTGATCCTGCAGGAGGGGACGCTTACCTCCCTGGACACAATATCGATTCTGGTCAATATGACAAATCTGGGGATGTCCCTTTCCCTCAGTGGGATCATCTCCCTGATGGACAGCTTTGGAAAGCTGAAGAGAGTCTGGACAATCCGGGGAGCCCATCTGGTGAAATACGAGGGGCCGCAGTTGGACAGTAACCAGCCGAATCTGGCGGTCAGCCGGATTGAACTGGTTTATAACGGGAGCTGCTGATGAAATCTATTTCCGTGGTCAAAGAGAACCCCGGTATCCTTTCCCGGGAAGCGTTGGAGGGAACGGGTTACGGCCTGCTCTGCCGGGCGTTTGCCCTGCAGATCCTCAGCCGCATGAGCGTGACTGACGGCCTTTACCGGCAGTTGGCGCTGGAGTTTCTCAAGGAGCCGGAGCCGGCCGTCCCAGCGGAGAACGAATACCACATCAGTCTTGAGCTGATTCTCGAGACGCTCCGAAAGCTGGAACCGCCCGAAGGGCCGGAGCGCGTCCGGACGGAGCGGCTGCTGGAGCGCGTGGAGACGCGGCTCTGGGAGCGGACCAACGCACCGGAACGAGAACGGCCTGCTCCGGCGGAGCCGCGCCCAATGGCGGTTACGCTGCAAAACCTTCTGTTCCGGACAATGTTGCAGCTTTCAGAGGCGGAAAAGACTCTTGCTTTCCCCCATAAAACGCTCTCTGGCGCCTTTTTGCGGGCGGAGTCCGCTGCGCGCGCCGCGTCGGCCGAAGCCGCCTTCCGCGCAAAGAGCGCTTCGACGGCGGCAGCGGCAAATGGGCAGAAGCGGCGTATAGACGGTAATTTCTCTGCTTCCAATGTGCTTGCTTTTGAGCAAAGCGGTATACCGACGAGACCATCTCCTGCGATGCGGATGAATTCTCAGAACAAGCCAGAAGCTGAAAGCCTTCGCATAAACGCACCGGACGCGGCACGGCCCGCAGACGCGGAGACGGTTTTTGCAACAGGGAAACCGCAATCGGAAAGCGACCTTTCTCCCACACAGATTGCCGAAGCCATGGAACGGACGCTGGAGCGTCGGCTCCGCGAAGAAACCGCGCGGCAGGCGGCCACGGCAGAGCAACAGCGCCGGGAGCCGACGGCGGCGGTTGACCGGAGCGCGGCAGCAGAGCCATTTCGGGAACCGAAGGGGTCCCGCCCCCGAGCGGAAGAACCGAGTATGATGAAAGGCTCCCAGCATGTGCCGCCCCGCTCTTCCAGAGCGAAGCCGGAATGGAAAAAAGACGAACCTGACCGCCAAACAAGAGCAGTCGGCATTGAAGTGGGCGATGATTTTCACAGCCTGCCGGCGGACTCCGGCCGGAAACCGGGTGAACCCGCCTCACAGAAGCACGGTTTTTTGCCGGTGAACCAGGATATTCGGACGGCTGCCGAGGAGAAGTCAAGCTCGGCGGAGCATTCCCAGCGGTTCTCCGGAGATCCCGAACCGGGAAAGCCTCTGCCGCGTTCGCTGCGAATTCCGCAGACTCAGGAGCTTATTGAAAACAGCAGCTCACGGGAGATTTACATACGGGAACCCGAGGAGCTTGCATTGCGGGAATTCCATACGCCGGAGCCTGACGCGGGAAAAATCGGGCTGTCAACGCGCGATTCATCGGAGAAGTTGCGGCAGTCTGCCCAACAAATTTTTGATGGTTCGGAGTCCGGCGGGTCCGCCGGAAAGGCAGCGAAGCCGCCGGTTTCGGAGAATACGGCAGCCGGTTCGACTGCGTCTCCAGTCTCCATGGCAACGGTTTCTTCCTCTGCCGCCGGGGAGCCTGCGGCATCCGGCAAGCGTTCCGCGAAAGACCAGACACCGACGGCAGAGTGGCGGGACTCCGGGCGAGAGGACCGCTTTTCGGCCCCAGCTCCGCAGACGCACGGCCTTTCGCCGGTGAGCCGGGATATCCGAACAGCCGCGCCTGCGGAGAAGACGGATTCGGCGTATCCCCGGCAGATGTTTGGTGCCGCTGATCCAGCGGCGGACATGGTATATTCGCCCGAAACCTTGTATGTTCAGAAGACGTCCGCAGAGAACGCCGGTTTGCCGGAGCCCACACATTCTGCCTCAAAGTCGGAGCTGCCCGGAAAGGCGGCTCGGGGAGCTTCAACTCCGGTGCCGGTGGACATTCGCTCTTCCGCTGCCGCCGAGGCGCGTTCGGAGTCCGCGAGCATTCAGGCACCAGCCGCCCGGCAGATGCTTCCAAAGTCCCCGGCTGAACTTCAGCCACCGGAGACGCAAAAGGCGGAGCGACAATCCTCCGGACTGCGGGGCCGAACCGCAGAGCGCAGCGGACACAGCCCCACCGCTCCGACGGTAAATCGGGACATCCGGACGGCAGTCCGGACGGGGGAATCGGCGAATCGGGAGGAGCCCCCGCTGCGGACATTCGGTGCTTCTGAACGAACGGAGTTTTCGCCCCGGGCCCTGACCTTGCCAGAGACATTCCCAGACAATGCCGGTCTGTCGGAGAAACGAGAAACGGCATATGTCGGGAAGGAACCTAAACCGTTGAAATTTCGTACGCCGGAATCCGATGTACCGGAGCGGCCGACGCCCACTTTGCGGAGCGGCAGCCTGACAAACGGCCCCACTAAGCCCGGCTTACCCGGACCCGGCAGACTTGCCGGGAAGATGGAAAACTTACCTGCTCTGAATCACCCGGCAGCTGGGGCGACGGTGTCGTCAATCTCTGCGGCGGAAGTTTCTGCCGCTGTTGCCGGAACGGCTTCGGCGCCTGCAAAGCCCTTTAAGATTGGACCGCCGCGCGCCGCCGAATCGGCGTTTTTGGAACTTGTGCCCTTTCGGAACAGGAAAGCGCCGGACAGTGTGTCGCCAGCCATGCCTGCAAGGGCAGGCTTGTCCCCGACCCGCGAGGCGGAGAACAAAAAAGAGCGCAGCCCCGCCCGCGACTCAGTGAAAACAGAGCAGGTGAGGAGCGCACCTCCGCGCGTGCAGGCGACTTCGCAGACCGCCGCCCTAAAGATGCCGCGCACAATGGAGAGCGCACATCCGCAGGAGCTTACTCCACCCCGTGCCGCTATGCCGGTGAGCCGTGACATTCGGACGGCGGGGCATCTTACGGGGGGTGTCCCGCGCGGCGTGGCGGAGAGTGCCGGGGCAAGCTATTCGGACGCCAGCGTGCCGGTGCTGGAGTATGCACCTGCCGCTTTCGTTCGGCAGGAGCCCGCCGAAGCGCCCGCCTCGCAGATGGACTCTGAATATGTCAAAAGTCTCCCTGCATGGGCGCAGAATTTTCTGAAAAACAGTTCTGTGGCCGAAAATCCGGACGCGGGCAGCGCGTTTCCCACTGCGGCTCGGGACATCTCGGTGCTGCCAGGGTCCGGCGGGGAAGCAGGGCAGATGCGTTGGGCGGCTGCGCAACGATGGATGGCTCCGCAGCGCCGACCAGAGGAGCTCTCCTTCCGGCAGAAGGAGGAACCGCAGACCACGCGGCCGCAGGAAAAGCTGTCGGACACGGAGATTCGGCATATGGCCGACAAGGTCTACAAATTGATCGAGGACCGCATCCGCAGAGAGCGGAGAAGGCTGGACCTTTGATGAGAGGAGCGGAAGAACATGTATATCGGTCTGCCGAATCCCAATCAGCTGATACCGCTGAAAAAGCTGCATATTTCGAAAGCCGGCGGGACGGACTCCGGCTTTGACGTCCTGTTCAATCCCGAAAAGTATGTCCGGACCCGGCAGGTGCAGTATTCCGACAAAGCCGGTCTCTCCATGGATATGCCCATCACGCAGTTTTCACACGGCTCGGCGGAGATACTGAAATTTTCCCTGTTCTTTGACAGCATGTCTGCCGGAGCGGAGGTGGGCGGCACCTTTGGCAACCGCCTGAAGATGGAGGCTAACAGCAAGCTGCCCTCTATTTTGAAATTTGTGGATGTCTCGGATTATACGCAAAAAGTCTATAAGCTGATGGAAATCGACCCAAAGCTCCACGTTCCGCCGCTGCTCCGTCTGGACTGGGGATCGCTTCACTTCACAGGACATCTGGTGCAGTGCGAGCAGAACTTTGTCCGCTTCAACGAGAAGGGGGTCCCGGTTCGCGCGTGGCTGGAATGTACCTTCCGGCAGTTTATCAGCAATATCGGGACCAAGTCGCTGGAGTCCCCAGATACCACCAAGTACCGTACCGTTCGCCAGGGGGATACCCTGAGCGGATTCGCAGGTCGTGAATACGGCGAAGCGGGCCAATGGAGGGAGATTGCAAACGCCAACCACCTCACAAATCCGCGCCTGCTGCGCAGCGGAGACACCATCGCCCTGCCCGCGCTGAAATAATTCGCAAAAGGGTAAAAAAGCCAGAAGGGAGGACGCCATGGATCAGGGTTCATACAAAATTTCAGAGCTGGAAAAAAAGTATGAAAAATTTCTGGCGCCCTCTATCGAAATCACCTTGGATGGAAAGAAGCTGGATACCAGCAAGACTCCGATCACGGAGCTGGAGGTGGAGCTGTCTGCGGGAGGATCTGCAGGCGGCTGCACGTTTACCGTGGACAGTCTGTTCGACTATGAGAAAAGTGAGTGGAAGAACGAGATCGCGAAGACCGTCAAGGTGGGGACCAAGCTGGAGGTCTCCGGCGGCTATGTCAAGCGGAGTCCGCTTTTTTACGGCTATGTGGACGAGAGCGTCATGGAGCACAGCAACGCCGGCGCACCCAAGCTCAAAATTTCCGGGATCGACGGGCTGGGCTTTTTGATGAGCTGCAACGAGCCCATTTACGGTGGAAAAACCAAAAGCAAGGAAATCATCACAAACATCTTAAAAAAAAGTGTGGCGGCGGGCTTTGCAAAGAAGTTCACCGTAGACAGCGGCAACGCGCTAAAGGAGTTTACGACCCCGCTGGTCAAGGAGCGGATGGACGATTTTCGGTTTTTGCAGCTCTTGGCCCAGCGGTACGGCATGACCGTGACGAGCATAGACGGGGAGCTGGTGTTTGACGCGCTGTGGAAGGAATCGGAGTCCATTATAAAGCTCACCATGGGAAAGGGACTGCTGAGCTTTACCAAGAGGGTATGCCTTCGAAACCAGGTGGGCAAGGTGGTGGTCTGGGGCCGGGACGTCAACGAAAAATTTGTCCAGGGCACCGCCGCCTCGGTTAAGACCGGAGGAAAGGGAAAGAGCGCGGCGCAGCTTGCGCCCGGGCTGAAGGGTGCGGTGCTGCGGGAGTTCAGCGAATTTGCTCGGACTGCGGAGGAGTGCACCCGCCTGGCGCAAGCCAGACTGGATGGACTGTCCATGAACCTGGTTTCCGGCGAGGGCGTGTGCATCGGGATCCCGGAGCTGATTCCGGGCCGGTTTATCACGGTTGACGGGATGGAGAGCGAAACGGAGGGCGTCTATTTCCTGAGTAAGGTGACCCACAGCTTTACAGCCGAGGGGTACTACACCCGTTTTGAAGTGAAGGGGGGAAAGACCGAATGAGCATCGAACAGCTTTTCGGGGAAAGCGCGGAGACGCAGAATCCCAGTCTACAGATTCGGCAGATGGGGCTGCGGCTGGCCCGAGTCACCAACATCAATGATGAGGAAAAGCTCAACCGGGTCAAATGCACCCCCATTGAAAACGAAAACAAAGAGGAGACAGACTGGTGCTATGTGATGGCACCGCTGGGGGGAAAAGCGTGCGGCCAGTTCTTTTTCCCAAATGTCAACGACCTTGTGGTGCTGGGCTATCTGGGCGGGGAACGGCCGATTGTGCTGGGTGCCGTCTGGAACACGGAGGTTACGCCGCCCTATACGATTGAAAACGGCAAGGTCTATAACTTCTCCATCAAGACGCCGGGAGGGTCGGAGCTGCTTTTCTATGACGAGCCGGGAAAGCAGAAGCTGTCGGTCACGACGCCCGCCGGATCGCAGCTGATTATTGACGACGAGAAGAAGTGCGCGACCTTTTCTGATAAAAACAGCGACAACAAGCTGGCAATGGACTTTGCCAAGGGCGAAATTGCTCTCTCCGCCAAAACAAAGCTGACGCTGACCGCCGGAAGCACGGAAATCACACTGCAATCCAGCGGTACGATCGAGGAGAAGGCGCAGAGCAAGGTGAGTATTGAGGCAGCAACGGTTGAGGGCAAGGCCACAGCCAAGCTGTCCTTGCAAGGGATGGCTGCAGAGATCAAAGCAGACGGCACCATGAGCGTACAGGCTTCCGGACCGCTGCAGGTCAAGGGGGCCATCGTAAAAATCAACTGACCAATGGAACACAGGAGCAGCTTGAGCAGACAGACGGGAGGCTAGATGATGAACGGACGCGAATTCCTCGGCAGGGGTGTAAAATTCCCGCTTCAGGTGGATGCCGGCACAGGCCGGATCGCCATGGTGAGCGCGGAGGAGGACATCCGGGAGGCCGTCGGTATCATTCTGCGCACTTCACAGGGCGAGCGGGTCATGCGGCCTGAGTTTGGCTCAAATGTTGTGGAGTACGCCTTCTCCCCCATGTCCTCCTCTGCCGCCCAGGGGATCAGCTATGATATTGCCCGCCAGCTGGAGGAGCAGGAGCCGCGAATCACCGACATTCAAGTGGAGTACCGCCCCTCCGTCGAGCAGGAGGGCGCGCTGGTGATTGAGGTGTCCTACACCGTGCGAAACACCAATAACCGGTATAACCATGTCTATCCATTCTATGTTACCGAGGGCTCGGAAGGAGGCGGAGCCATATGAACGCACCGATTCTGGACCCCAGAGGGCTTGAGGAAATCATGGCGCAGGTGGCCGCCCACGCCCGGCAATATACGCCGGAGTGGCGCTACGAGGGAACGGCGGACGATCCGGGCGCGGCGATTACCCGGCTGTTTGGGGAGATGTTTTATCAGACGGTGGACCGGTTCAACGCTGTTCCGGAGAAGCTGTATCTGGAGTTTCTGGAGCTTGTCGGCGTGCAGACCCCGGACCCTGTCCCAGCGGCGGGCCTGATACAGTTCAACGCGCACGATACGGTGGAAAAGGCGGTCCCCGTCCCCGCCGGTACTCAGGTGTTCACCGTGGACGAGGCTGGCGAAAATATCATCTACGAGACGGAGCGGCGGATTGAGTCCACCCCTGCCCAGTTGGAAGGCCTCTTTTACTCCGATCCCCGCAAGGGTGTGATTCAGGAATTGGACCTGTCGCACCCGCAGAGACTGTTTACTCCCGGAGACGGAAAAAACCTTCAGTGCCACCGGTTTGCTGTCTCATCCAGCGAAGTACTGGCCCTCTCCGGTCCCTTCACCGTTGAGATTGAGGTGCTCGGTGAGACGGAATTTGCCGCCGCGGAGACCGCCAAGGAGCTGGCAAACCCGGAACGGATGCGCTGGAGTTACCGCACCGGCGGCACCGAACGCTCCTTTGACAGCGTCCGGGCCGAGGGAGCCTGTCTGATTCTTGAAAAGACAGCCCCCGGGGCGTTGGAACCGGACGAGGAGGGCAACCGTTTTATCACCTGCGCCTGCTTGGGAGCCCTGGATGGAAACATTCTGCTGAGCGGCGTGCGGATGCGCAGTGCACCCGCCGGCCCGGTACCCATTGATCAGATGGCGGGCGGCGATACACCGATCCTCGCCGGCGAGGGCGGCTATTGCTTTGGCCGCCGCCCAACGCCGTACAGCCTGTTTTATCTCCGCTCCGACCAGACGTTTTGCAAGCGTGGCGCGCGGGTGAATCTGATGCTGACCGTCGCGCCCGTTGTTACGGATTACGAGCAAAGCTCGCCGCAGTATCAGTTTAATCAGCGTATTATCGACAAGCGGGATGCCGTGGCGATCAGGCCGGACGATGTGTTTGTCGACGAAGTTGCGTGGGAGTATTTTAACGGCGCGGGCTGGACCCGCCTTCCCGTGAGCGGCAGCAGAAATCCTTTTTCCTGCAAAGAGGCCGCGGCGGGGGAAACACTCTTTACCGTTCCGGAGGACATCTGTCCCGCTGAGGTAAATGCGGAGACCGGCTGGTTTATTCGGGCGCGAGTAGTCCACGTGGAGAATGAGTTTTCGGTCACACCGCGCTGGATCGTACCATTCGTAAAACAGGCGGAGTGCTCCTGGCAGTATCCCGGGGGGCGGCCAGCCGACCTATATTGGTCCGAAAACAACGGCGATACGGTGTGGCTCCGCGACGCCGCGGAGGTGAATTCTCTGCACTTCCAGGCACTGATCTCTCTGCCGGAGGAACCGGCGGCCATCTATCTGTGTTTCGACCGCTCCCCGGACGCCATGCCGCTTGCACTTTTGTTCGAGGTGGCGGGCCGTGCGATTCTGTCCGATAAGCTCTCCTTTGAGGCGTGGACGGGGGAACGCTTTGAGAAGGTGCGCAGCGTGGATCTCACGCGGAACCTGCTCCACACGGGCCTTGTGTTCCTTTACCTGCCCTCTATCCTGCCTCAGGCACGATTTTTTGGCCGCGAGGGCTGCTGGCTGCGGATGATCCGCAGCTCCTATCTTGAAAATTCTGGCGGCTATCCCCGTATCGGCGGCGTGCAGCTCAACACCGTCTCGGCGGTTCAGCGCCGGCATGCGCAGGAGCAGTGGTTCGACACCGGTTCCTATGAGGCCGGAAAAACGCTGACGCTGTTGGAGACGCCGACGCAGGATCTGAAGCTTTGGGTGGATGAGGTCAACGGCCTGACGGTGGCGGATGCTGAGACGCTGGCAAGGCAGTCTCCGGAACGCGTGCATCTGGAGCGGGAGGACGGTGTGCTGCTGCACTGCTGGGTCCTATGGGAGAGACTGGCCCATCTGGAGCTGGCGGATGGAGAGCGACGCGCCTATCTGCTGGATCCCTATTCCGGCACCGTCGCCTTCGGAGACGGGCTTCACGGGCGCGTTCCTCCCGAGGGAATGAGAAATATCCGCGTTACCTATGCGTTCGGCGGTGGAAAACGAGGCAACCGGCCTCGGGGGACCGTGGCGGAGTTGATCGGCGCGCTTCCGCGCATCAGCTCCGTGGCAAACCTGACCTCAATGAGCGGCGGCACCGACCGCTTTACTCGGGAAAAGACGGAGGAACTGGGCAACCGGCGCTTGCGCCACCGGTACCGGGCACTGGGCGTCCGGGATTTTGAGGAGATGGTTCTGGAAGAGTTTCCGCAGGCACAGCATGTCCGGTGTTTCGCGGGGCGGGATGAAAAGAACCGGAAAGCACCCGGGAATGTGACGGTCGTGGTAGAGAATGCCGATGCGGACGCGGGCCGGTCAGCGCTGGACCTGTGCGACCGGATTGGGGAGTATTTGGAGACCCGGTGCAGCTGCACACTGGTGTCGTCCGGTGGCCTGCATGTGATTCCGTCCGCCGTGCTGACGGTGAACACGCAGATCGTGGTGGAGGTCGAGGATCCGGATGAGTCCGCCGCAACGCAGCAGAACCTTGCGGACCGGCTCGCAGAGCTGATCGGCCACCGCTGGCGCAGCCGCGGCATCGGAGATCAGGTCAGGGTCGATCAAATCTGGCAGACGGTACGTGACACGCCCAACGTGCGCCTGACCCGGCAGGTGCTGGTGGAGGGCGTCTATGACGAGGACGGCGCGACCCGCTCCGTTCCCCTGGAGAACGACGGGACGATTCCCTACGCCACTGTGCGCAGCGGGTTGCATAGAATTCAAATCGGCTGACGCACGAAAGGAGAGACGGAATGCTTAACAAGCGAAATCTGGACGATCAGACCTATCAGTCCATTCTGGAAACCGCGATGAGCCGGCTCCCCTGGATTTGCCCTGCGTGGACCGATCATAACGCGCACGATCCGGGCGTGACCATTCTGGAGCTGATGGCATGGTACAAGGAGATGCAGCAATACCAGCTCAGCCAGCTTACCGACGAGCTGCGCGCAAAGCTGCTGAAGCTGGCGGGTGTCCGGCGCCGTCCAGCCTCGCCGGCGGTCTGCGCGGTGTACCTGCCGGAAGGCGGCCCGGCCCGCCCGGCCCTGTCCCGGCTGACGACGTCTGAGGGTGTCCCCTTTGAGCTTGAATGGCCGGTACCGGAGCGGACGTCCCGAATCGAGCATGTTCTCGTGGACGGGACGGAGCTTCTGGAGATGCTGCGCTCCGGCCGGTTGACCTTTCAGCCCTTCCGTTTTGGCGGGCGGCCCGACACGGGACTTTGTATCGGGCTTTCCTCTCCCGGGCAGGGTGACCTGCTCATCTGGTTTGAGGTGGAGCCGCCCGTTGGAGCGGCGCGCAATCCATTCGACCGGGACGACCAGAAGCCGCGTACACTCGAGTGGAAAGCGGAGGGTCTTGGGGCCGTGGCCCCGCTGCGGGATGAGACCCATGCCCTGAGTCAAAGCGGCTATGTCACTTTTTCAGTTCCGCGGGACTGGCCCACCGACGCGGACGGCCTGCGCTGGCTGAGCGTCCGGCAGACGGACGGCGGTTGCGAGGAAGCCGTGCGGCTCTCCAAAATTTCAGTCTCCCGTTGGGAGGCCGTCCAGCGGGAGACGCGCGCATGTAGCCATTCCTTTGCCGCGCCGAAGGAGTGGGAGTGGTCTGTTTTGTTGGACGACGCAACGAGCCGACGGGCGGAGCTGGCCGTGTTTCTGCGCCGAAACGGGACGTGGGAACAGACGAACGGTTACGAGTCCCGTCTTCAGCCGGAGGGCCGGAGCGTGTGCGTGGATACGACCGATACGGAGCAGGACGGCGAAAAAAACGTGCTGATCGTCTGTCTGGACCCGGAGCACTGTTCGGACCTGATCTTCGATGCCCAGGGACTGCCCGGCGAGACGTTCTTTCTGAATCTGGGGGGAAGGGAGGTACTGACGGAGGGATTCACACTCCTCTGCCAGACGCTGGACGCCGACGGCAGCGTCCGCCCCACACAGTGGCGCTGCGCAGACGATTTCTACGTGAGCTCCCCCAGGGACCGGGTGTTTACTTACGATCCGCTGCGCGAGACAATCACGTTCGGCGACGGGGAACACGGCGCACTGCTTCAGGCAGGCGGCGGTGCGGTGCTGGTCACCGGCATGACGCTTTCTCTGTGCGGCGGCGGAAATATTCCTGCCGGAACCGGAATGCGCTTCACAGACGACGACGCGGCAGTGCGAAACGAGAGTGCGTCCGGCGGAATCGGGTATGAGAGTGCGGCGGAGGCGTCTGTCCGCTTCCTGCAGCTGCTGGAGAATACTCAAAAATGTGCGTCCGCCGCCGATTATGAACGCTTGGCGCTGACGACGCCGGGCCTGCGGGTAGGTGCGGCAAGGGCGCTGCCCGGCTACGATCCGGACGAACCGGCTGGCACCAGCCGGACGCCGACAGTCACCGTGGTGGTAGCCCCCGCATCGGAGAACGAAAAACCTTTGCCGGACAGCCGTTTTTTGGCGGCGGTGCAGGAGCGGCTGGAGCGTTACCGCCCTGTGTGTACCCGTGTGCGGGCCGTGCCGCCGGCCTATCAGGGGGTTCTAGCCTCCATCCGGCTCACCGCACGGGAGGCGGTGAGTGAGGCGGCAATCCGTGGCGTTGCCGAGCGGTATCTCTCCGCCGATGGCGCCGGTATCGGCGGGGTTCTCCGCCCAGGCGAGCTGTCGGCACGGCTTCAGGCCATCCCAGGCGTTCTGCGTGTGGCGCGGACAGACCTGCGGGCGCCGGGACCCGGATGCTACCAGAACACGGCAGGGGAGATTCAGCTGCCGCCTTGTACAATTCCATGCCTTCAAAAGTTGGAACTGATTTTGACATCGGCGGAGACGGCCGGCGAATGAGTCCTGTGGGACTGCGGAGCAATGAGGGAGGAAGAGCTTGTGAACCCAGTACAGAAAAAATTGGTGCTTTGCTGTCATGAACAGTGGCTGGGTGGTCAATTCTGCGGGATCGAGCCGTGGGATGACGGCCTGCGCCTTGACAGCGCCAGATTCACATCCGGACTCTGCTGCCTGCCGGTGATCGACAGCGCGGAAAATGGGTTTTGCTGGGGCCGGATTTTGATTGACGCGGATCTGCCGCAGGATTCGGCGCTGCGCGTCTACGCTCACGCCTCCGACGATCAGTTCTGGAACGACGGATGGCCGGAGATTGACGGGACAGAGGACGCTGCCCGGGCAATGCGTAAGTGGTTTGGCCTGCCCGTAGCGGAGAGCGGCGATTTTCTGCTCCGCGCCAGAGGACGGTATTTGTGGCTGCTGCTGGAGCTTGCAGCGGCGGGAACCGATTCTCCGACAATCCGGAAAGTCACGGTCCGCATGGCCGGTGACCACATGATTGACTATCTGCCCGCCATCTATCAGGAGGACGATTTTACCCGCCGATTTCTCTCCATATTCAACAGTATGTTTCTGGATATGGAGGACAGCATCTGTGCCCTGCCGGGACGGATGGATTATGAGAGCGCGGACCCGGAAATGCTTCGTTACCTCGCCTCTTGGGTGTGCGTGGAGGATGGGACGGAGTCGCCTGCGCTGGCTGACCGGATCGCCGGCGCTCTCCCGGATTACGAGACGCAGTACACCCTGGGGGGAATCCGCCGGTCTGTCAGACGGCTGACCGGCCGGGAGCCTTGGATCATCGAGCATTTCAGCGTCTCGTCCAACCGGGCGGACTGCCGGAATCCGGAGCTATACCGGCGGCTGTACGGCGGTGACCCCTACCGTTTTTTTGTGCTTCTGCGGGAGGGCACATTTCCCAACCGGCAGGCAATGGAGGAGTTCCGGCGGCGAATGGAGGAGCTGATCCCGGCGGGGACCTCCATGGAACTGGTGCTGCTCAAGCAGAGCATTCAGCTGGACTGGCACACTTATCTCGGAATCAACTCTGCGGTCGGGGGTTACGTCCCCGTGGCAATTGACGAGACTATGACGATTCACTATGATACCACGATTGGAGGAGCAAGCCATGAATGAGCATTTCTTCCCTCTGGAGCGAAATCGGTACTTTTATGGAAAGCTGCTGACTGTCCGGGATTTTGAGGTTGAACAGCAGTATAACCGCGCCAAGCGGGAGCTGCTCAACCGTGTGCTGCAGGGCGCGGGTGTGGTCTGTGGCTTCGGTGTGACGGCCAGCGATGACGCCACGCTGATGATCGAAAGCGGCCTCGCGATGGACTATCAGGGAAGGGAAATCGTCCTGCCCGAGACGATCTTTCGCAAGCTCCAGATGCTGGACGGACAGGAAACACTGGCTGGCGGACAGCAGGCATATCTGTGCCTGACCTATGATGAGGCGGCTGTTGAGCCAGTGAATGCGGTGGGCGGCGAGGCTGGCGAGAGCAGTCAATTTAACATGACCCGCGAGGGCTGCCACCTCTATCTGACCGCACAGGCTCCGGAATACCGGGGGCTGCTGGAGGCGTCGGGCCAAGAAAATGTCTCCGTTCTTTACAGCAGCGACGAGCTGACGCTGGTGCTTTCCGTCCCCTCTGCAGTGTGCTCCGGGGAGGAATTTCAGGTCCGTATCCTGGTGGTCAAGGGTGAAAAGACCCCGCAGGTCAATTTCTCACTGGAGGGAGAGAGCTCCTTTGTGGAGAGCGAGAGTGGCCGCGTACTCCTCTCTTTTCATGAGAGCCGGGAGGAAAAGCGCAGCGTCTACAGCGTGGACCTGCCACTTCGGGCCCGCGCGCTCAGCGACATCACCAGCAAACTCTTCCCCTCCGGGATGGAGCTGAATCTGGAGCTGGGAAGCCATCGCTACAAAAACTATCTGGAGGCGGACTCCTCCGTCTGCCTCTGCCGGGACGAGGAGACGCTACTTGCGTACTGCCGTCGGCGGGACGCGCTGGAGCAGCATCTGTTGGGCCGGGATATTCCAATCTACCTTGCGAAGTTGGAGCTGATCAATTCCGCTGGCGGCGTGTTCCTCGGCGGTGTTACCAACCTGCCCTTCGGACAGAGCGTCAGGCAAAGCCGCGAGAGCCGGAGCTCCATTGGCGGGGACCTGACGGTCACCACCTCGGTCCACAGTCTGGAATACTGGCAGAAGCCGGATGTCCGCGCGGCGTATCAGCAGTCCGGACGGAGCCTGCACTTTAATTTCGGTATTCCGTCTCCGGAGCAGTACGACTACGCTGTGGCGCACGGCGCGGTGGATCTGACGATGCCCAGCGGCATCCGGGTCAACACCCGCGTGTTCTCTGAGGAAATAGCCCACGGTCTGGGTACCGGCGCGGTTGACATCCGTCTGAGCGTCGAATTTCTGGACGATCAAGAACCCGCTTTGCTCTACGGCAACAGCGAGGTGTTCAAGGGAAAGGGCGTATCCATATCGCCCCCATGGGTGGAGACCGCCGCGGTGGTCTACCCGGAAAAAGGAACCATGCGCATCGGCCTGTGGCTGCATGACACCGTGGACGGGAATCGTGTGCGGGTCCACTATTTCGCCCAGAAACCGGAGCGGGACACCAGCCGCATCCTCTCCAATCGGAAGATCAGCCTGACGCTGACACCGGAGTTCTCCCGGCTGGCCTGCCGCAGTACGCTGCAGTTCCGGGCCGAGGTCGTGGGCTGTGAGGATAAATCTGTCGCCTGGTCGGTCAAGGAGCCAAACGGCGGGGCGATTGACCGTAACGGTACGTACCAAGCACCCGAGCTTCCCGGTACCTATGAGATCGTGGCCGCGTCCGGCGCGGACGAGACTGTGACCGCCAGCGCGTTTGTCATCGTGGAATGACAGGCTTTCGGTAAGGAGAGAAGGGGGACGGACATTGGACACAATGCTGATTCGCGAGCGGTACAAGGTTGTCCGCGTTCTGGAGGCGCAGGAGTACTATGCGTTTATGGAGGCGGTGGACATTCAGGATCGCGAAAACAATACCTGCCTGTTGAACGTCTACGAAGGACCCCTTCTCCGCCGGTATCTGGACTGCTTTGAGCAGATGTCCGACTGCCCGGGGTTTCAGCGCATTTTCCTTGCCGGAGAGAGCCTTGTGGCGGTCTTTGACGAGTGTCTGGGCCGCACCATTGACGAAGTTTTTTACTTAGGCGCGGAGCATAACTGGAAGACGCGGCTCGTCTACACGGAGCTGCTGCTCCACAAGGCACTCAGTCTGGCCAACCTCCCGCCGCTGGTGAGCTGCGCCGCGTTTTTGTCGGAGAATGTGTTCGTGGATCTTCCCGGCGACCGGGTCCGCCTGCGCTATCGTGTCCGCCCGATGGAGGATATGAACCGCCGGGAGCTGGCCCTGCTGGCGGGCGATCAGGTGAAGAAGATCCTTTTGGGCGGCTTTTCGGCCCCGGAGGAGGAACTCGTATTTCTGAACCGGCTGGACGACGGCTCCTTTGAAAGCGTTGTACAGCTCTATTCCCTCTGGCACGCGGAGCGGGAAAAGCTTCAGACGGCTTACGAGGAGCGGGAGGAGCGAAATCCGGTGTCCAGGACCTTTTGCGATCTGGGAAGAGCAATCCGCCGAAAGGCGAGGAAGAGGAGGTAAAACGCGCGTGGCAAAGGTAAGAAAAGCAGGCGCTTTCCTGCTGATCGCGGCGCTCCTGTCCGGGTTTGCGGCACTGCTGTTTTCACCGTTGATCCGGGAGTGCGTCTGCGTCCTCCGCTCCGGGCGCGGGCAGGAGCGCTATGAGGCTGCGGCGCTCAGCGCCGATGGCGGAGTCTGCGCCATGGGCTGGGAAAAAGGGGCGTGGAGCATCATTTTCGGGGACGGAAACGGCGCGCGGTCCGATTCGTGGAGGCTGGCCCCCAACCTGCTTCCGGGCGGTCGGGTTGCCGCGCTCTACCCGGACACCCGGGACCTCTATCTGGGCCTTTACGAGTTTGATTCAAACGGCGGCGCTGACCTTCGGATCTTCCGCGTGTCCGATGAGGGAAAGACAGTCGTTCAGCTGCTTAAAAAGTCCTGCACCGGCGATACGGTGCCCGAGCAGATGGAGAGCGTACGCGTCTCCGCGTTTACAAAATCGGACGGAGTGATCTCGTTTGCGCTGATGAAGGGGGATACGGTCGAGGTTTATGCCTGCTCCGGAACCCAGAAGGGATTGACCGGCGGGAAAACCTATTCAATTCCCGACGTACAGACCGCGCTCGTGACGGCGGACGGGTCGCTGATTGCCGGTTCCGGGGAGAAGCTGTACCGGGACGGGGAGCTGCTTCAAACCCGGGAAAATCAAATTATGACGGACTTTACGCAGGCGGGCACCGGTTTTTACTATATAGACCGTGCCGGTCTTGAGGTGTTTTATACGGACTTTACCAATCCGGAGAATTTCCAGTCGGTTTTGAAACCGGAAAAAGACGGCTGTGACTTCAACGGCGGCACCGACGTATCCCTCGGCCGAGACGGCGATCTGCTGTTGCTGCTTCAGGGGGAGACACTTCTTCTGGACAATGGAAGCTCCGTACGGGACCTGTCGGCGATGCTGTACAGAAGCCCGCTGCGATGCGGATTGATTCTCGGGGGGATTGCTCTGGCGGTGTTGCTGGTGTCGTTTGGTATTTGGTACAGCGTGAGTGAGCTGCGCTCGTTTCAGCTGCCGCTGTTGCTGCGCTGGGGCGCTTTGCTTGCGGCCTGCGGCCTTGTGACCGGCGGAATGCTGCGCTGCACCGTCCTGCCGGAGCAGGAGGCGCTGGCCGTCTCCCGGGCAGAGGAGCTGATGGAGAGCGTCACGTCGCTTGCGTTGGATCATTCCGGATGGAACAGCGACACTCTGCCCGGCGTTCTGGCGCGGAGTCTGTCTGCCGCCGGCGACGATTACCGGGACGCGGCGGTGTCCATCTATCGGCAGGGATCGGAGAAGGTCTGGATTCTGCAATCGTCCGACGCGGGCGCGCTGCCCGGGGCGCGCGCAGAGTTGACGGAGGGGTTTGACCGCGAGCTGGCGCTGTCCGCGCAAGAGAACGGCTCCGCTTTCAAAGCGCTGCCGGGCGCTGGCGGAGATCGGCTGTGCCGCTGCGTATATCGCAGCGGATCGCTGCTTGTCGTCAGTATTGGTCGAAGCGCTCTGGAGGCTTCGGCGCACTCCGCGTATTACCGGAGCGCACAAAGCGCGTGGCGGCTGACCGCGCTTTTGCTTCTGCTCTCCTTTATCATGCTGGCGTGGATCAGCTCCTGCCTGAGGCGGCTTACCGACGGAATGCAGCGTCTGGCGGCCGGAAAAACAGATCGCAGGGTCCGGCTGAAAACCGGCGACGAGCTAGAGGGAATGAGCAGCGCACTCAGCAGTCTGGCGGACACTGTGGAGAAGATGGACGGACGGCAGATTGAACTGTCCCTTTCTTATCAGCGCTTCGTGCCGAAGCGGATCTTATCCCTGCTGGGCAAGGAATCCCTGACACAGGTCGATAAACAGACATTCGCTTCCGGCAGGATGACCACCATGATGATCTGGTTCAGCCTTCCGCCCCAGCTGTACGAGCAGAGCGGACGGGAGCTGTTTGACAACCTGAACGAGGTGATCGAGCGCACGGCGTCCATCGTGTCCGGCAAGGGCGGAACGGTGTTCAATTTTACATACAGCGGCTACGACGCCGTGTTTGAGGAGGGCTCCGCCCCTGCGGTCAGCACGGCGGTGGCGGTGCAGCAGGAGCTGCTGGCCATCAACAGGGAGCGGGAGGCCGCGGGACGGCCTGCCATTGTGCTCCGCATCGCGCTGGACGAGGGCAACCTTATGATTGGCATTGTGGGAGACGACATACAGATGGAGCCGGCGGCAATTTCTCCGAGCTTTTCTGTGGAGTGGAAACTCATTTCCCTGTGCAATTCGCTGGAGGCCAATATTCTCTGTACGGAAGCCGTGGCGAAAAGCGCGCAGGAATACGGTGTCCGCTATATGGGGAAGAGCGTTGGGGAAAAGGAGAGCGTCCGCATCTACGAGATCTTTGACGGCGATCCATTTGAGGTCCGTCGGCTGAAGGAGTTTACCGGAAAGAAATTCTCCGAGGGGGTCTATGCCCTGTACAGCCGGGATTTTTCCGGGGCCAAGAAAATTTTCCTGGATCTGATGCACCAGAACACCGGGGACGGCGGGACAAAATACTATCTTTATCTCGCCGACGAGCTGGAGAAGCACCCGGACCGGGAGATTGGTCTGGAGGGCCGATGATGCGTCGTTTTGCGCGAAGCAGAGTGTGGCAATCGATTTGCGGAACAGGAGGGAGAGACAGTGGCCAAATTACTGGAACAGGAGACGCTGCGTCAGGCGGAGACCGGCGCGGCGCCGCCGCAGTTGGACAGTTTGGTGCGGCAGGCCGCGCGGGCAGAAGGGCGCTCCGCCCGGGGCCGAGGCGGCACTGCGCCCGAAAATGGGTCCGCCGACCATGCTTCCGTGCCGCTGGCGGACGGGTATCTCCGCCGCTCGCCGGTGCAGCCCGTACGGGTCTCGGTAGATTATTACCGGCGCCGCATTCGCCGCATCATTGGGCTGATCATTCTGGCCGCGGCGCTGATTGCTCTCGTCCGGATTCTGATCGGCGCGGGGATTCTGGCGTTTTGACCCGATTTTCGCCGCGCGGATGACGGAGACGCGCTTATCAGGCACGGGGCGGACAAAACGCGGCCTGTCAATCGGTGAAACTGATACGTGGGAGGACTTCCTTTGCTAAGTTATTTGTTTCGACAGCTCATCAATTCGTTCGGGATTTTCTTCCGGACGATTCGGGCGTATTTTACAAGAAAATTTGTGGGACTCGGCGCGCGAATCCGGCGGATCACCAACTTCTCCCGTCAGGCGACCAAGGTGGCCTCGGATTCATTTCAGAATGCTGCCACCGCCCTGAAAAAGCCGACTAAGCGCGAGGATTATGTTGAGACGCGGCGGCTCTACGTCGCCAAGTCCTTTCTCATTTTGTTGGCGTTGGGGATTGCCGGGGCCATCGCGCTGATTTACTTCTTCGTGTGGCCGTTTCTGCTGAGTCACTTTTTCACCGCCCACCTTTGGCAAAAGGATCAGAAGCTGCCGGACTGGTCCGGGAAGGTGATCGTCTACTATGACGAAAAGAAAAAGCAGCCCATGTATCTGGGAAAGCTGGAGGACGGCGTACTGCAGGGACACGGTATCCAGTACGCCGAGGACGGCTCCCCGGTCTACGAGGGGAATTTCGCGGACGGAGAGCGCTCCGGTGACGGAAGCGCCTATGAAAACGGCGTCCTGATTTACGAGGGTTCGTTTGCCGACGGCGTCTATGACGGGACCGGAACACTGTACGGCAGCGGTGAAGTCTCCTACGAGGGCGCATTTTCCGCCGGAGAGAAGAGCGGTCTTGGAACCGAGTATGCCGCCGGGGCCAAGGCCTATGTGGGAATGTTTGACGGCGGCGTCCGCTCCGGCCAGGGGATCGCCTATTATCCGGACAGCGCGGTGGAGTATAAGGGCTCGTTTGCCGACGGCGCCTATGACGGCGACGGCACCGAGTACCGCGAGGACGGAAGCACACAGTATAAGGGTTCGTTTTCCCAGGGACGGTACGAGGGGAGCGGGACCTATTATCTGGAAGACGGAGCGGGCTCGGTTCAGGCGGAATTCGCCTCCGGACGGACCGACGGAGAGATCAGCTGGTATCGCAGCGGAAAGCTCTGGTATGAGGGGAGTGCCGATAATCTGACGCCGGACGGATTTGGAACGCTGTATGCCGCAAACGGAAAGGCGGTGTACGCGGGACAGCTGAAGCGGGGGACGCTGGACGGCGGATGGCTACTCAGCCAGACCGCGGACGCAATTCGGGAGGCATTCGGAGACGCGACCGTCTCCGAGTCGGAGTACAGCGGCGGCGGCTTTCTGATCTGCAACGCGGAGCTGGGGGTGACGGTGCAGTGCGGCTATCAGAAGGAGGACAGCGACGCCGCAGCCCACAGTGTCTGGCTGATTCCCGCCAATGGGGAGAAGTCCATGGCGCTGCTGCTCCCGTGGAAGACGATAACGGATTACCTCTCCTGGGCCGATCCGGACAGCACCGGCCAGGACGAGGCGGTTTATACGGCCGTCTCGCTGCCCGACGGCGCGTCCGGGAAGTACTGGAAATTCCGGAATACATACGACTCTTACGCATGCACGGCTTTCGGCAGGACGAAAAGCGGCGCGCCGGATGTGCTGCGGTGGATTTCCGACGGTGCGCTCAACACGGCCGCGGCCGATTCCGGCAGCGCGTCCAGCAATGCCCAAAAACAGATGGACAATCTTTTGGATGCGCTGGACCAAGTTGGCGTCGGAGCTCCCGCAAGCTCCGATGGGAAGCTTGAAAAGCTGCTGACGTCCGTGAAGACGCCGGATGACGCGGCAGCGTTAGTGAGCGCGCTGCTGGACAGCTATGAGAGCCGCCGGACGGAAGAGACGTTCAAGGAAAGCGAGAAGCTGCTTTTGAAGATGCAGACGGCGGCGCAGGCGGCACTTCAGCGGGGAATCGGCAGTCAGGAAGATGCGCAGGCCCTTCAAGGCGAGCTGGAGGCCCTGGACCGAAAGCTGAGCCGGTGTAAAGCCGATGCGGAAAAAGCGAAGCTGACCGTTCAGAAGCTGACCGGACAGAGCGGTGAGGACGTCCCGCTGGATGGGTTGCTGTGCTCCTTCGATCCGGCACAGTTGGACGCCACGGCGCTGTGCGACGCGGTGACCGCCTATGCCGCGGCCACCGCGACGGACCCGAACGCCGTGAGTACGCAGGACCTGACCGTGCAGGCCAAGACGGCTTTGATCAATCTGGAGGTCGCCTGGGAGGACGTTCAGGCCACGCGCTCCGCAGGTGAGAAGGCAGAGAAGAACGTGGAGGAGCAGAGCCAGGCGTATGCCAAGGGCAGTGTGGAGGAGAGCGCGCTTGACCGCGCCAAGGTGGATCAGAACGAAGCGGTCGCGGACATCTACGCCGCGCTGACCGAATTTACCCGTCAGGTCAGCGCGCTCAACGGGCTTTCCGGCGGGTGGCTTTCAAAGCAGTGCGGCTGGCTCGCGGACAGCTTCACGGCAATTTACCAAACGCAGGCAGACTAGGATCGTACGCAGACGGCATAGCGCGGCGGAGGGCCGCCGGGAAAATACCGCAGTGACCGGAAACGGGTTGCAGCGAAGAGGAGGGACCTGCCATGGCAGGATATACCGCGCTGGTGGAGGCCGGCAGTGCGTTGGTGGAGCTGCTTCGGGACAATCTGACGCCGGAACCCATCGGAAACCGGGAGATGATTGCGCTCTGCTCACCCCACAGCAGCGAGAACAACCAGCTGACCGCATACCTCTATCAGGTCGAAGAAGATACGCAGGGCGCTTCCGTCGGCTACTATCAGGCGGAGGAAAACCTGCAGCGGATCAGTCCGTCGCGCTATAGCCTCCGTTTTCTGCTTACGGCGCACTCCAAGGCGCCCGCGCAGCTGCGTGAGGCGGACCAGTACCGGATCGTCGGCGCCGCGCTTCAAGTGCTGAAGGACCATCCGGTCATCGACCGCCAGTATCTCAGCGGCTCGCTGGCGGAGAGCGGCAGCACAATCCATATCCTGTTGGAAAAGACCACACAGGACCAGATGCTGAAAATCTGGAACAACACGTCGTCTCCTTATAAATTGTCCTTTGTGGTGATGCTGACCGGGGTGGAAATCGAATCGCGCCGCACCCGCAGGGTGGGCCGCGTCACGGACGTCGTTATTACGACGCAGACAAAGCAGCGGGGGGAACCGGAATGATTCAGCTGCATGTAAGCGCCGTCTGTCAGGTACGGGACGGCTTTACCGGCCGCCCGATAGAAAGCGCGGGCCTGCGGTGCGCGCTGGACGGCGCACCCGTCCGGGCGGTGTGCAAGCCGGGCGGTTATCTGGTGCTGCTGAACCTTTCAGAGGGCCCTCACCGGCTCTCCCTGCGGCGCGCCGGGTTCAAGGAGGAGTTGACCGATTTTTCCGTAAGCGCAGGGTCCCCTGAAAAGCTGTACCTCTCCCTCAAGCCGGCGGAGGATTACGTTTTCCGTCAGGAGGCTGTCTGGCTGCATCTTCGGCTGTTTGAAGAAAAAGAGCCCGCCGCGGGCCGCGCGCTCTGGCTGACTGTTCCCACCGCGTCGGAGTGCCGGATTGCACAGGAGGCGGCTGAGGCGGGGGAGGACGAATTCAGGATCTTTTGCAAGAGCGCGGCAGAGCCGCTGACGGTCCCGGGGACATTTCTGATCGAGGACGGAAAAGACAGCGAGATTGTCTCCCTTCTCTTTGCGGAGGAGGAGACGGGAAAGCTCGCCGCACCCTTGGTGCACCGGCACAAGCGGAGCAAATGTCTGCTGCCCGCGCAGCAGTTTCGGACCGACCGGGACGGCTGGCTGACCGCCGTCTTCCGCTCGGGCGGAACCGTGGACGTGTACGAGGACGGCCGGGGTACGGTGGATACGCTGGAGCTGGCGGAAAGCAGGACGGAGAGGCTCATAACCTTATAGAAACGGAGGAGATCCGAGATGGCGAATCCGGTGGTGTCCATGGCAGTGTGCACCTGTTCTTTTGGTGCGGCTCCCATGCCGTTGATGGTGAGCAGCCAGCAGACCGTGATCATGGGCGGCATGCCTGCCGCGACGATCATGGACAGTCAATTTGCAACATTCGGAATGTGCAGCAATCCGGCGAATCCGGCGGTGATTGCGGCAACTGCCGCCGCCTTGGGGGTACCGACCCCAGCGCCCTGCGTGCCGGTGACGCCCGCCCCATGGATGCCCGGATGCCCCACCGTTCTGGTGTGTGGAAAGCCGCTTCTGAATAACACCAGTAAGCTGATGTGCGCCTATGGCGGCGTGATCCAGGTGGCGGTCAACCCGAACGTCACGGTGCAAAGCCCTTGATAGTGCGGGCCAGATGGCGCTGAACTGTAGATACATGTCCGCATAGCACGGAAAATATGCCAAAAGGGAGGGATGACTATGGAGGAAGACGCACTGCGGGAGGTCTCCTGCGACAAACTCGATCGGGGCTATGAAACGCAGTGGGAGCTGATAAGCGATCTCTCTGCCTGGCTGGATTTGCGGCTCTACTTTTACTATCAGAACCACCAGTGGCTGGGCCCGAAAAACGAAATGAAGAATATGCTGGGACTGGTGGTCAGCCGGGAGGAATTTGAGCACAGCCTGGCAAAGGCGGCGCAGAGGGGACTGATGTCCTGCCTGAGTCCGCAGGACGCCGCGCAGCTGAAGGACGCCGGTCAGGCGGTCCAGCTGCGACTGGAGCGGACGGAGCCGGAATTTCCGTTACTGGCGCTGTTTGAACGGTTTCGTCTGGATGAATTTGAGTGTCAGTGCGTGGCCACCGCGTATGTGGCGGTGCTGGACCGGAAATATGAGAAGCTGTTTGCCTATCTGCAGGACGACATCACACAAAAAGCGCTCACCTGCTCACTGGCTGCAGAGCTTTTTCTCCCGGAAGACCACACGATGGAAGAGTTCCTGTCCCGCTTTTCCCGGAGGGACCGATTTACGGAGCTATTTGATTCCCCGCGGCTCTCAGACGGAGTGCTGGTCCTCAATCAGACGGTTCTGGAGTTTTTGAGCACCGGCGCCTTTTCGGATTCACCGGGGCTGCGGCTGTTCGACGGCGCGCGGCAGGCGCCCGCAGGACCAATGGCGGTGGGCGCCTGCCGCGCCGGACGGCTGGACGCGGTCCTTGCGCAGCCCGGGTCCTGCGCGGTTTGTCTGCACGGAGGCCCCGGAGCGGGAAAACGCTTTCAGGTGGAGCGTTTGATGGTCCGCCACAGGGAGTGCTGTGTGTTTGCCGATCTGGAGACGGAGCACCCGGAGGAGCTGGCCGCGCGTGCGGCGCTGTCCGCCCGGCTGTACGGGGCATACCTGTGCTGCTACCACCTGGATGGGCGGGACGGCGAGGGAGTGCGCATTCCTCCTTCAAATCCGCTGATCGACGCGATTCTGGGCATGGACCTTTGTCGGGACAAGACCTTTCTCCTCTCCGAGCTGCCCATCCGCAGCAGAACGCACTTCCTCGCGGCGGATCTGGAGATTCCGCCCGTCTCGGAAGAGGAGCGGATCGCGCTGTTTTGCGAATATCTGCGGGACGGCAAATTGGAGGATGGCCTGACTGTGGAGGAGCTTGCCTCCAAGTTCCGTTTCTCACCGGGACAGATCCGGCTGGCCTGTGAGCAGGCGCTGGGACTGGCCCACCTCGACGGGAAGGCGGCGGTTTCCTCGCGGCGGATGCACGAGTGCTGTTATCGCCAGGCGGTTCATAAGCTTGAAAATTTGGCGGTGCAGGTGCAGCCGGCCTTTTCGTGGGACGACGTGGTGATGCCGGAGGAGCAGAAAAAGCTGCTGCGGCACGCATGCAGCCACATCAAATACCGCTATCAGGTCTATTATGGCTGGGGCTTTGACAAAAAAATTGCTTACGGACGGGGGCTGTCCGTCCTGTTCGCGGGCGCGCCGGGTACCGGGAAGACCATGTGCGCGCAGGTGATGGCGAACGAGCTGAATATGGAGATGTACAAAATTAACATCTCCCAGATCGTCAGCAAGTACATTGGGGAGACGGAAAAAAATCTCCAGGCGGTGTTTGCCGAGGCTCGGCACGCCAACTGCATTTTGTTTTTCGACGAGTGCGACGCCCTGTTCGGAAAGCGCGGCGAGGTGAAGGACTCCAATGACCGCAGCGCAAACGTGGAGGTGGCGTACCTTCTCCAGCAGATCGAGGAGTACGACGGCGTGTGCATCCTGGCGACCAACCTGATCGGCAACATTGACGATGCGTTTATGCGCCGGATCACCTATGTGGTGCACTTCCCGTTCCCGGACGCCGCCATGCGGGCGGAAATTTACCGGCGCACGATTCCGGCCGCCGCCCCACTGGCCGGCGATATCGACTGGAAGTTCCTCGCGGAGAAGTTCCAGCTCTCCGGCGGACATATCAAGAACATTGTGCTTTCGGCCGCATTTCTGGCGGCACAGGAGGGCGTTCCCATCGGAATGTCGCAGCTGCTCCGCGCCGCGGTGGGTGAACTGAAAAAAAATGAAATAGTGGTGGTACGGGAGGAACTTCGGGAGTTCGCGGATCTTCTGAACGACTGACGGGCTACGAAAGGAGACGGAAATCATGACGGTTGCAAAAACAAGGGCGGGAACCTCGCTGACGGTTTCTCTGGAGGGGCGGCTGGACACTTCCACGGCCCCGCAGCTGGAGGCGGAACTTAAGGAGCTGGACGGTGTGGCTGAGCTGGTGCTGGACATGGATAAGCTGGTATATCTGTCCTCTGCGGGGCTGCGCGCCATTCTCACGCTACAAAAGCGAATGAGCCGGCAGGGTAGAATGATCGTCCGGCACGTCTGCGGTGAGATCATGGAGGTATTTGAGATGACCGGCTTTGCCGATATTCTGACAATTGAATAATTTGAGTGGTGTAAATGTGAAAGAGACCGCCTTCAGCGGCGAGATCTTTGTCCGGAAAGCATTTCGAAGCTTTTTCCTGCCCAGCCTCCTTTCCTGCATGGGGCTGGCGGTGGGTGGGCTGGCGGACTGCATTTTTGTGGGAAACGTCGTCGGTATGACGGGCCTGACCGCGCTGAATATCGGCCAGCCGGTCTATATGCTGTTCAATACGATCAGCTATTCGCTGTCGATCGGCGGATCCATTCGCTACTCCGCCGCACTCAGCGGCGGCAAGACGGAGGAGGGGAACCGGATCTTTGCCAACGTGCTGGGGATTGCCCTGTGCGTCTATCTGGTCCTGTGCTCTCTAGGGCTGCTGTTTTTACCCCAGGTGCTGACCTTCCTCGGAGCCGGCGTGCCCGGGACGGAGGTCTGGACGAACTGCGAAAGCGTTGTCCGCGCGCAGCTGATGCTGGTGCCCCTGATGTTCTGTCAGGGCCCGTTTTACTATTTCATCAACAGCGACAACAACCCCAAGCTGGCGGGCGTTGCTCTGCTGACCAGCAATACGCTGGACATCGTCTTCAACTACATTTTTGTGGTGCTGCTTCGTCTGGGACCGGCGGGCTCGGTCTATTCCACCGGCGTGGGCGCGGCCGTGATGATCTGCATCAGCCTGACCCACATTCTGGGCAAAAAAGGCTGTCTGAGGTTTGCCGCCGCCCGGCCGGATTGGCGCGGCCTCGCCAAGTCCTTCCGCATGGGCTTTGCCACGTCGGTTCAGTATGTCTACCAGTTTATCACCATTCTGGTGTGCAACCACCTGCTCATGAGCCTCACCGGCGATCTGGGCGTGGCTGTGTTCGGCATTGTGTTCAACGTGGCGCTGTTGGCAAGCTCTGCCTATGACGCCGTGAGCATGGCGCTCCAGCCCATGGTGAGCACCTTCAACGGCGAGCGGAACAACGGGAACATCCGGGACTCCCTGCAAGAAGCGTTTCGGGTGACCACGGCGGTTAGTGTCTTTCTGACGGCGGTACTGCTCCTCTTCCCGCAGCAGGTGTGCTTTGCATTCGGTCTGAGAGGGGCCGCCGAGCTGGCCGCGGGTACGGGGGCGGTCCGTATTTACGCGGCGGGGATTCTCTTCTCTGGCGTCAATATGCTGATGACCTACTATTATCAGGCGCTGGAAAAGGAGTCCATGAGCTTTATGCTCTTTACGCTGCGCAACTTTGTATTCTTCCTCTCGTTCAGCCTCTTGTTCGGACGCGCGGGGATAGGCGTCTTCTGGTGGATTTACCCCGCCACGGAAACGGCAACGCTGCTGGTAATGATTCTCTATAACCGAAAAAAGAGAAGCTGGACCTATCTGAAACCGGACGACGGCAACGTTTATACGGCATTTTTGTACAGCGGGACGGCGGACCTTGGCTGCGTGGAGCGAGAGGTGGACGCTTACATGGAGCAGCGCGGGGCTAGCCACCAGCAGACCTACTATGTTTCCATGATGGTAGAAGAGGTCTGCGGCGTCATTCTCAGCAAAGCGTTTCACGCACAGGACGGCTATATCCAGCTGACAATCGTTCCGCAGGAAGATGGGGACATCACTCTGCACCTGCGCGACAACGCCAAGGAGTTCAATCCGTTTGCACTCAATACGGACGGAATCAGCCTTGAGCGGGAGACAGGACTGGATGCCATTGGCATCAAGGTCATCAAAACGCGGGCGAAGGACTTTTTCTACCGGCGCTATGCCGGATTCAACACGCTTGTGGTACGGATCTGAATCTGAGCCACGGCCGGGAGAAAGGGGATGGGCAGGCTGAAAGAGAAGAGACGGTTTACCTTGGGAAAGAAGATCGTGCTGCTGACACTTCTGATGTGCGCGATCATTTGCGCGGCTTCGGTGGCGGTCAGCTACCGATCTTACAGTACCAATCTGAGAAATTCCCTGCAGCGGATGGGGGAAAATCTGGACCGGACTCTGGCCAGCGAGCTGACGCCGGAGGATCTGGACCGATACTACCAGACGGATAAAACCGACGACCGGTACTATAAGCTGCAGGACTTCATCCTGGATCTGGCGGACAACAACGATGTGGAATATCTGTATGTCGTCCGGCCGAACGGTACCGGGGTGACGTTCCTGTTCGACTCCGATATGCGCGCCGACGCGAATGGCGACTACTATGCGGGAGGGAACTGCTCTCTGGGAACCTACGTAGAGCTGGCGGGACCCTTCGCCCAGCTGACCGATCAGATGCTGACGGGCCAGACAATTGCCCCCGTCCAGTCCAAGGACGAGAGTTACGGATGGCTGATGACCATCAGCTATCCGGTGAATCACAAGGACGGCACCATGGCGGGCTATATTATGGTGGACATCAGCATGAGTGAGGTGTTGTCCGCAGAGCATCAGTTTCTGCTCAGTATGGCGGTGCTGTTCTCTCTGCTGACATTTGGGATCATGGTGGTTTATCTGATTTTTGTCCGCCGCTCCGTGATCCGTCCGATCCGTCAGCTGACGGAGGCGGCGCGGGCCTATGAGGGCGGAGAGAACAAAGGGGCCTTTTCCAGCCTTCAGATCAGGAGCCATGACGAGCTGCAAATGCTGTCGGACGCATTCCGGAGAATGCTGGAGGAGATCGACCGCCACAGTCAGGAGCAAACGCAGCTGGCGGTGCGGGAGGAGCGGTTGGAGACGGAGCTTCAGCTTTCCAATGAGATCAACGCGGCCATGCTGCCTAAAGCGCTGACGGCGGAGGGGCAAGCTTTTGATATCCGGGGCCGCGTGGAGCGGGCGCATGAGTTGAGCAGCTGCTTTTTTGATTATTTTCTGTTGGAGCACGGCAGACTTGGCATCGTGATTGGTGAGGTCCCCGGCGAGGGGATGTCGGCGGGCCTTTTTATGGTGGTGGCTCGGACGACGGTCAAAAGTCAGCTGCGCTCCGGTCTCCCGCTGGTAGAGGCGATGACCGCCGCCAACCGGCTGCTTTATGAGATCGGAAGCGGAATGGCGCTGGAGGCGCTAGCCGGTGTTCTGGAAGAGGACGGAACATTTTCCTATATCAACGCCGGGCAGTGCTCCCCGCTTCTGATGCGGAGCAAGGACCGCTACGAGGCGATGAAGGAGCCGGTTTATGCGCCGCTTGGTCAGAACGAGAATGTCGTCTATCAGGCGCGGAAAGTCACGCTGCGTCAAGGGGATCGGTTCTTTTTCTGCACGGCGGGCCTGAGCCGCATTGCGAACGCAGAGGGGGAAGAGTTTTCTGGACGGCAGCTTCAGGTGACGCTGAATTTCAGCCGCGGCAGAAATATGGATCTGGATGGCCTTCTGCGCTGCGTCGGTGACGAGGGCAGGGCCTATGCGGGCCGTCCGGAGGCAGTGGACAGCTTTGCAAGCATGCTGCTGGAGTATCGGCGCAGCAGCATGTATTTTGACCAGTGCGACGTTTCGGCGAACCGAGACGGAGAAGCGCGGATCACACAGTTCCTCAAGCGGCAGCTGTCCCGAAACGGCTATGCGCCGCGCGCCATCGCGCAGATTGTGGTTCTGGCCGGGGAGCTATTCACGCTGTGCTGTTGGAGGCTGAAAGAGGGAGAGTCGGTGTGTCTGGAATGCACCGTCAATCCGCAGACGCGGAGCGTGACTCTGCGGGTCAGGGTGCCGCTGGGCGGTAGGAACCCGCTGGACGCAGCCGAAGGCATGGCCGCCGAGCAGACCGCCCGGTTTATCCGCGCAAGCGCGGATAAAACCAGCTTTACGCCGGGCGGCGCAGAGGATATTTTAACCGTGGAAAAGCGTCCTGAGGATACCGTATCGGAGGGGGAAGCGCAGGAATCATGAAAAAGCTTATCAAGAGGAAGAGAAATCAGTCCTTCGGAAAGCAGCTGACTATTCTGATTGCGCTGATCAGCGTGGTGCTCGGGGCAGTGGCCGTGACAGTGAGCTACCGCGTGTACTCTGGGGAAATCACAAAATACTATGACAAAACCGGCGTCAGCCTGGTGAAAACACTGGCCAGCCAGCTTACGGCGGACGATCTGGATCATTACTACGCGGCGCAGACAACGGACGACCGGTATTACGAAATTCAGGACTTTATACTGAGCCTGGTGGACACCAACGATGTGGAGTATCTCTATGTTGTACGCCCTAATGGAACGGGCGTCACATTTCTCTTTGATTCCGACCTGAAGACGGGGGAGGACGGCAACTACTATGCCGGTGGCAACTGCTCTCTTGGCACCTATGTGGAGCTGGCGGGTCCCTTCGCAAAGATCACGGATCAGCTGCTGGCCGGTAAAGAGGTAAAGCCTATCATCGCTCACGACGCAACCTATGGCTGGCTGATGACGGCTATGTGCCCAGTCCTGCATAAGGACGGAACCATGGCCGGTTACGTGATGGCGGACATCGACATGAACGAGGTGGTCAATACCCAGCATCATTTTCTCATCGGTCTTTCGGCGCTTTTGCTGGCGTTGACGGTCGGCGCCGTTTTGCTGTCGCTGTCGATTCTCCGCCGGACCGTGGTCACGCCGATCAATCAGCTGACACGCGCGACGGAGGGGTTTGTGGAGGCCAACCGCACGGAGCTGTCGCAGGGAATCTCGCGGGTGAACATGCCGGAAATTCATACCGGAAATGAAGTGGAGAAGATGGCGGAGGCCTTCCGCAAGATGCAGGAGGACATGGCCGCCTATGTCCGCAGCCTGATTGATATGACGGCGGAGAAGGAGCGCATCGGCGCGGAACTCAGCGTCGCCACCCAGATTCAGGCGGATCTGCTGCCCCGGATATTCCCCGCGTTTCCGGACCGCCCCGAGTTCGATATTTACGCCGAAACGACCCCTGCCAAGGAGGTCGGCGGAGATTTTTACGATTTCTTCCTGATCGACGCAGATCACCTTGCGCTGGTGATCGCGGACGTGTCCGGCAAGGGCGTCCCGGCGGCACTGTTCATGGTGGTCGCGAAAACCCTGATCAAAAACTACGCGCAAAACGGCGAATCCCCTGCGGATGTGTTTACAAAGACCAACGCTCAGCTGTGCGAAGGGAACGATGCGGGGTTGTTCGTTACGGCTTGGATGGCGGTTCTGGAAATCGGCACCGGGCTGCTGTGCTATGTAAACGCCGGGCACAATCCGCCCCTTCTGCGCAGGCGCGGCGGGGAATACGAGTGGCTTCGGAGCCGCCCGGGTTTTGTGCTCGCCGGACTGGAGGAGACCCGGTACCGGGAGAATTCCATTCAGCTTGCCGCAGGCGACCGCCTGTTTCTCTATACGGACGGCGTAACCGAAGCCACCGACGCGGAGCAGAGGCTGTTCGGTGAGGAACGGCTTGAACAAAGTCTGAACGGCTTTCCGGAAAGCATCTCGGCACGGGAGACACTTGGCGGAATCAAGCGGAGTATCGATACGTTTGTGGGAGAGGCGGAGCAGTTCGACGATATCACCATGCTGGGTTTTGAGTATCGTTCCGGGCAAAAGGGGGAAGTTTTATGATTGAAAAGACTTTCCCCGCTCAGCGGGATCAGTTGGAGGCCGTACAGACTTTCGTTACTGAGCAGCTGAAGGATTATCCATGTTCCTCCAAAGTCGATTTCCAGCTCAAAGTGGCCGTGGAGGAGATCTTCGTCAACATCGCCAGCTATGCCTACCGCTCCGGCGAGGGAGAGGCGGTGGTTCGCTGCGGCGTGGAACACGACCCGCTGCGGATTTCCATACAGTTTCTGGATAGAGGCACACCCTTCAATCCGCTGCTCAGGGAGGATGCCGATGTCACGCTTTCAGCGGAAAAGCGGGGAATTGGAGGGCTGGGCATTCTGATGGTCAAAAAAACTATGGACGACGTAGAATACCGATATGAAAGCGGTCAGAACATTCTGACCCTGCGCAAGACCATTTAACGAACAGAAAGGAGTGTGCGATATGAAGGATCAGATTGAGCGGAAAACGGGAAAAAACGCTGCAGAGGAGAGAGAACAGACCTGTGCCCTCAGGGAAGGGGCCTCTGCGCCGAACAGCGTGCTTGCTGCGGCATATGAGACGGATTATATGGGACTTCCGAACCTGGAATCCAGCATTTTGTCCCGTCTGCCGGGTAAACCGCAGCCACAGATCCCCACGGCGGAAAACGAAGCCGACCGTTTGTCTGCGGGCGTCGCGGCGGGTGGCCCGGAAGAAGTGAAGCAGGAGCTTGGCTCCCGGCTGGGCGCGGACTTTTCGAAGGTGCGTTTCCATACGGATGTCGGCGCGGCTGCCTACGCAGACGAAATCGGCGCGCGGGCTTATACGACCGGCTCAGACGTATATTTTGGGACCGGGGGCTTCGAGCCGTCCGTCGCGGCACACGAGCTGGTGCACACCGTGCAGCAGGGCGCGGTGGGGAGCGATGCTGCCACGATGTCCGCGCCCTCCGGCGGGATTCAGATGTTCCGAAACCCGTTCCGCAGACGGAAATCATCCGACGCGCCCGGCGAAATCAGCCCGGGAACTCAGGTCGAGGCGCTGAAAAAAGCCAGCGGCAGTGACCTTGCATCGGTGGCAGGTGTTTCCACCAGCTCCGGTCCGGCGGTTCTGAAGCCCAGAGACAACCCGGCGCTGGAATCTGCAGTCGCGGATTTTTACAACGCGGGAGGCTCCATGTTCGGCAGAAAGGGCAGCAGTTGGAGTTTTGACGCCCCGGGAGTACGGGGGTTGCGGGACAGTGAGCGCGGACAGGTTACGGGAATGTTCGGCCACACTCTTGCGGGACCCAGGGCCGGCGAGACGGCGGAGGGACTCGCGGACAGAGCCGCGCTTTATCAGTTTGTGGAGGGGACGTCGCGCGCCGATCCGCGTGCTAACAGCAGAGACAATGTGGGCAAGCTGACCGACGCCCCGGAGGATGTAGAGGACTATCAGAGAACGATGGGCCGGGTCGCGTTCATGGATTTGATCGCCGGAAATACGGATAGAGTTTTCAGTCTGACTAACCTTGACAACTGGACCGAAGACAGGGAACATCAGCGCATCCACCTGATCGATAACGCGTATGAGCACGACGGAGGCATGGGCATGAGTTCCGCTGAACGGTCAGGTGAATGGGATCAGAAAACCCGCGAAAGCCTGACTGGCAGACAACCGGGCAAGGCACCGAATCTGGAGGACTTTTTCGCTTTTACGCGCAGTCAATCCGAAGGAGACACGGCGGCTCCTCTGGTTCACGGCGGTGTCAGCGCTGCGTATCAAGGCGGTGTGACGGAGGCGGCTACCCAACTGCCGCAGCTCTACGGGCGGCTGCGCGAGCAGTATGCCACAAGCTCCGGCGGGCATATGGACGAGCACCAGACGGAGCTGCTGCGCCGCGTCAACGCCCTGCACGGAATGCTGAATCCGGACGCACTGCCGTTGGATGTGCCTGCGCGTCCGACAGGCCCGGCCCCACGGCCGGGAGCCGCGCCAAAGCGAAAGTGGTGGCAAAGACTGTTTGGTTCCGCCAGCTGAATAATATCCGAAATTCTCTCAGAGGGGACAGCGGCAGCGAAGTTGGAACAGCTACAAAAAGGCGCGCAATCTCCCTGAAATTCAGCACCAGAATGACGACGGCTGTGCGGTTGATATCTGGAAATAAGGCCGAAAATCCGAAGGATTCTTAGCGGGTTACAGATCGTCAGCGTCTTGAACGGGAACATCCTTCGGATCAGCCGGACAGCCGGTATAGCTTCCCTGTGGATCTGCTTTTTTGGCGCTGAAATCAGTCATGGCTTTTGCGGTTTGCATCGACGGGGAGCTTTGTACAGGTTTAACGCGGACTTTTTTAATCTTCATATTAGATATCCTTTCTTTTGCTTTGTGTATCAGGAGGGTTGGCAGTTTCCGACGGCGCCGCAGCTTCATACAATGTTTGCTTCCGCTCTTGAATTTATTTATTATTCGCCGGATATTTGAGATCATACAAGAGAATACAACTATTGAGGCTATACTTATGACGTATTGTGGTGTTAAAATGTCCAATATGACTGTCAGTTGAGGTTTTTTTGCTTCTTTCTCGAAGCTGCAATCGCTTGCCTGAGCGCGAAGACTGAACTTTTTTAAAAAGATTAAGGCCCGGGGAACTTTTCAGTTTCCCCGGGCCGTTTTATGCTAATTTCACCGCCGTCCGGCGCTTTTTACTTCACAGACGATGCAAAGCTGTTGTCCACCAGTTTGTTAAAATCGACCCAGTTTTCATGGGTAAGCACCCCGGCGGTTTCCATAACGGTCTCCAGCCGCTCCAGAGAGGCCTGTTCCATGACCGGCGTTGCGTTCCAGGCGTCAATATCATCGTTGGCATCATTTGGAGTAACAGTTATCCCAAATCAAACCGATACTTCCATTCAATATCCATGTGGTCCGGAAACAGCAGAATGCGGGAAATCAGCAGTTCCGCAATGCGGTTCTTTCCCACAATGTCCAAGCTGTCCCACGTGGTTTCAATATCCTGAACTTCCTTTGCGATGGCCTCCTGACGGCCCTCCTGCATATGATTCAGTTCTTCTTCCAGCCCACAGCGTTCCTTCTCCAGCTGGCTGACCTTTTCGTCCAGATACCTAGATGTGATTTTGCCGGACTCCGCCGCCATGCTAAACTGCCGGTTGGCGTCCAGCCATTCCTGTGCCTATAAAACATGAAGGGCAACAAACGACTCGGGGATAGTCGTTTGTTGCCTTTTCACTGTACATTTTGGCGGTAGATGTGCCCCAACTTTCCTATGTTACAGGGTAAATGGGTCTGTTACGCTTGAGTTCCCGTAAAGAGGAGATGAGTGCAACTAGCCAGGTGCGGTCGTAGGCCAAAATGACGAGAAAAGTAGCAGTACCGGTAAAGCGGAACTCGTTGAAGAATTTTCCAATCCATGGCGGGTCTCATACTCAATCAATATCTCCACTCAGTAGCCATTACTGTTTTTAGAAAATTCTCAAAATAGTTCACGGCCTCAAAAGACAGTTGAAACGTGGATTAAGAATCAAGTCTTGGCCTTGTGAACAAACAGTGCCTTGATGTTGTCCCAGAAAGGCCAGATTAGCAGACCGATATCGATGAGAATCAGAATAATTGACAGCGGGGTAAAAATCACACTGCTAACTTTTCCTGTCATCAGGGCAATTGCCCGGCGCAAATCGATTTCAGCGCTCTTCCCCAAAACAAAGGCGAGTACGAAAGGCGCCATGGGAATTCCCAGACGATCCATAAAATAGCCGAGCAGACCGAAAAAAAGCACCAAAAACATATCCGCAACAAGATAGCGGAAGCTGAATGCGCCCAAAATGCAGAGTGCCGCGATAAGCGGGATTAATACGTTACTGGGCACTTTCGTGATCTTGGCATAGAAACGCGCCCCAAAGAAACCAAATATCAAAATGAATACGTTGGCAATCAACAGACCGAAAATCAGGCCATACACCTGGGGTGCGTTGTCCGTAAAGAGCTGAGTTCCGGGGGCCAGCCCATGAATCAGCAAAGCACTCAAAAATAGTGCGGACGTTCCGTTGCCCGGAATTCCAAGCGTCAGCAGAGGAACAAGCGAGCCGCCAACCACACCGTTATTTGCCGCAGAAACAGATGCAAGACCTTTCGGATTGCCTTTTCCGAAAGAATCAGGGTCCTTGTCGGAGTTTCTGGCCATGTTGTAACTTAGGCCCGCCGCCACAGTGGTTCCGGCAGCGGGAATAATTCCAATAAAGGTACCAATGAAAGCGCCGCGGAGTGTTTCAAGCAAAATGTTCAAAAGCTCCTTGCGGCTCAGCCAAACACTGCCTTTCATGCTGCTCTTGCCGATCACGATGGATTCACGCTTCTCCGCAATCAAAATGAAGACCTGGGAAAAAGCGAACACGCCCAAAACCACAGGAAGCAGCGGCAGCTCATCATAAATGGCGCTGATACCGAAGTTGAAGCGGCTCTGCCCGGTAATTCCGTCCATTCCCACAAGGGAGCAGAGGAAGCCTATGGAGGCGCTCATCAGGCCCTTAAACGCACTGCCCTTTACCAGACCAACAATGATAATAATGCCCATCATAACGGTCAGGAACAGCTCCCACGAACCAAAGAAGAAAGCGATCTTAGCCAGCTTGGGTGCGATAAACAGCAGTGCCATGCAGCCCACAATACCACCGGTAAAGGCGGAAATGGTCGATACGCCGATGGCTTTCAATCCTTCCCCACGCAATGTCATGGGGTAGCCGTCCAATGTCATGAACAGGGAGTCGGACGTACCGGGAGTATTGACCAAAATTGCCGTGATATTTCCGCCGTATGATCCGGCAACATAAATAGCACCCAGACAAATCAGTGCGGTCGTTGGCGGCAAAGAAAAGGTCAGCGGTAGAAAGATACCAATTCCGGTGTCAGCCGACATGCCCGGAAGGGCACCCAATATGACGCCGACAACTGACCCTATTATAAGCCAGAGAAGATTTTGCCATGTAAATATCTGCAAAAAGTATGATGAAAAATCCATTATTTTTTCTCCTGCAATTTAAATAAGTCAGATGCGCTGAAATTAAAACAGGACGCCCACAGGCATTTGCATGGAAAGCAGTAGGCCAAAGAATACATAAATCACCAAATTGAGACCCAGATCAACGCCAATGATCGTCTTCCAGTTTCGCTGACCCAAATAAATCATACCAATAGGCAGATAGAGTACTGTTGCAATATAATACCCACCCAAATAGATGGCAGAAATATACAAGAAAATTAAACCGGCCATAATCAATACGCTTTTTGTACCAGACAGATTGATGGTATCCGTAATTTTTCCGCGAAGAACACTAATCAGAAAGCAGGTAACCAAGATAATGGACAGTCCGCAGATTACCTGGGGAAAAACTCTGGATTGTGTATCCTCAATAGAAAACGTAGAAAACAAAAACAGGAAACTGACTGCATAGATGAATAAGCAGGATAACAGGTTATAGTTAAACGCTCTCGTTCCTTTCGCTTGCAATTTGTCTCGCCCCCCCAATGAATCTAAAATTCTTTCTACTGGAGGTTCCATGTGCCCTTCAAGCAACATGGAACCTCCGTATCATTTGTTAAAACGGATATAAAGGAATTTATGCCCAAGGATCGGTCTGCCAAAGCTGCAGGAAGTTGTTGTAATACTCTTTGAAGATGGTGGTAGTGTCCTGCGCATCCATGCTGTCATAGGGGATAGTCATCTGTGCGCACTGCTTCTGCACATCCGGGTCCGACGCAGCGGCCATAAAGCAGTCTGACAGATACTGCACGATTGCAGCGTCCGTGCCGGCAGGAGCGGCGATGGCACGGCTGTTCACCTGAGTCACATCATAACCGCATTCTCCGTAAGTGGGAACATCGGGCTCAATACTGGAACGCTCTTTCGTACCAACGCCCAGAATCTTAATTGTGCCTTGGTCAAGGAACGTAGCGAGGTCGCCAACGTTCAGGCAGTATGCATCGCAGTGTCCGCCGGCAACAGCGGTGAGAACCTCGGTCTCGCTGTCGTAGGGAACCACGTTGAACTTTGCGCCGGAGGCTTCTTCAAGCTGAATAACAGCCAAGCCCTCACTGCCGGTAACGGAAGTAACACCCATGGAGATTTTACCCGGATTTTCCTTTGCGGCATTCATCAGATCCTGCAGCGTATTGTATTCAGATTTGCTGGAAACACCCACTGCGCCCGGATCGCTCATCATATTGAAAATATAGGAAAGTTTATCGAACGTATAGGGACGATTCTGTGCAATAGCTGTGATCTGCTGAGCAGTCGGAGCAAATCCGATGGTATAGCCGTCGGGCTTCGCCTTGCACATGGAGGTCCAGCCGATATCGCCGCTGGCGCCTTCCTGCTGCTTTACCACAATGCTGTGTTTCCAGTTTTCCTTCTCCTTGATCTTCTCGGCAAGAATACGGAAGTAGGTGTCCTGCATAGAACCTGTGCCAAAGGGATAGACATAGGTAATTTCCTTAGTGGGGAAATCGGCGGGCAGCCCCGCAGGACGGGTCACATTCCAAGAGCTGGAACTGCTGGAGCTGCCGGAACTGCTTGCAGTGGAACCGGACGCAGCACCGGATGCCGATGCGGCAGATGCAGCCGGGGCGGAACTGCCACAGGCAGCCAGTGAGACGGTCATCAACGCTGACAGGATAAAAGCAAAGATTCTTTTCTTCATAACATAACCTCCTATTATTTTCCACTGTGTATCCACAGCAAAATACAATACTCTTACATTTGAGAATCCGCAGGGTTTACATGAACCATGCAATGTTTGACCGTTGGGTATGTGCTTTCAATTTTATCATGGGTTCGCTTGGCAATCTCGTGCGCAGCGTACAGCTTGTTGTTTCCATCCACTGCGATCTCAACGTCCACATAGGCACGGTCACCGAAGAGCCTTGTTTTGATATCGTCTACCCGGACTACTTCGGGATCATCCTGAATGCTCTTCTTTACTTCTTCCACAAATTCGTTGCTGCAGGAATGATCAAGCATTTTATTAATGGAATCTTTGAAAATGTTGTAGGCCACTTTTAAAATGCAAAGTGAAATAATCACGCTGGCCACGGCGTCCAGCTTGGGATAACCCATCCGGGCACCAAAAATGCCTGCAAAACTGCCGATGGAGGAAATTGCGTCGGAGCGATTATCCCACGCGTTGGCACGAAGGGCACTGGAATTGATCTTCTTTGCATAGGTAATCACAAACCAGTACATCGCCTCCTTGACCACGATGGAAACTGCGGCGGCAATCAGGGCCAGCATGCCGGGAATCGCAAGATTCTCGCTGGAGCCCAAGATTTTCATAATACCCTCTACACCAATGCTGCCGCCCGTCAGACACAGGACAAAGGACAGGAGCAGTGCGGCCACGCATTCAAAGCGCTCATGGCCATACGGATGAGACTTGTCCGCGCCCACATTTGCAAATCGAAGTCCGATCATAACGATTATGGTGCTGAAAACGTCCGAGGCAGAGTGAACACCATCGGAAACCATTGCTCCGGAATGTGCCACAACACCTGCAAATATCTTAAATATGCACAGAACGGTATTTAAGCAGATACCGATAAGGGGAACAACCTTTGAAATCCGTTTACGCTCCTCCGGAGAGACGACTGCAATTTCTTTGGTAGATTCAGCTATTTTCTTTTTTACGGGCAAATTATTACCTCCAATTTATTGGGGACGCTTGTCCTCATTCTGTTTACCAGTACCGCATGGGAAATGAACGCCATCCGAGATGACAACGCAGACCAATCCTTTGATTTCAAGAACACCCGAGGCCGCAGAGAATAAAAATTTAGTATGATTGATCATACTGACTTCACTCAGATTAGTCAACTAAAGTTTCTGAGTCAGGATCTGATGACGAGTCTGGGTTAAATAATCGGCTGTGATCTCAGGGAACAGTATCATGCTGAAGCTCAAAATGGAACTTAGCATGGGTAAAAATCATTTTTTCGGTCGGTCATCTTTCTACAGCTTTACGGACAGCGTGCAGATTTTCTTCCGGAGCATGAGGATCTGCAACGCAGCCGGGGCCGATCAGCAGGCCATGTCCGCCGACCATGTCAATGGCCTCCTGCACATGGGTCCGGATCTGGTCAGGTGAATCTGTTGCCAAAATACTGTCGTAATGAAGGGTGCTGCCTACAATCGTGGGCACCTCACGCAAGCCACCCAGGAAAACTTTGTTTGTCATTGCGCGGGCTTCCTTCAGGCTGGGGCTGGTATAGCGGTCATGCCAGTTGATTACATTGCAGGGGTAATCCTTGGTTGCGTTGAACATGATATTGCCTCCGTGTATATGCAGCACGTTGAACCAAGTTACATCACGATAGGAGTTAATAACCTGAATGTCATAGGGCTTGCAGAACTCCGCAAACAGTGTGTCATCCAGAAAATCGTATGTGGCGCACTGGGTCGCCAGAAAGAAACCGCTCACGCCGGCCTCAATATTTGCCTTTACAAAATTGATGGTCGTTTCGGTAATCGCCGCCAGAGCCTGATGTACATACTCGGGATGTTCCCGCATATCCTTGGCCAGACGCTCGGTTCCCACCAGCTTTTTCAGCGTTGTAGCCGGAGTGAACAGGGTCTGCATATAGGGTGTGTGGGGTGCAACCAATCTGGAAAGGTGCTGCGTCAGCTGAAGTGTTTTCCCCCAGGTTCCGTAAACGGCGGGCAGCGGCTCAATGCGCAGATAATCATCCGCCTCACCCACGCCGGGAGCCGCAATCTCGACTTCTTTGAAACGGTCACAGTAAATGCTTAGTTTTGCACCCCAGTCGGGAACAGTATAGGCACCGAAAGGCATCATCTTAATAAAGTCATAATCGTACTTTTCATTGAATTCCGAAAGACGTTCTGCAAGGGAGCGCGGGTCCTGATCCACATCGGACTGATGCATCCAGACGCTGACCGGAATCCGATCCGGTTCTTTTCCTTCCAGTACGGCACAAACTCTTTCTTCGCGATTCATAATATATAGTTCCTCCTCATCTGCATGCTTAAGGCATGTTAAGTATTACTCTTTAATTCGGCCAGCATTTTAGGCATCCGCTCCTGTATAATAAACATGTACGGGCTAAAGTAGTATAAAGCAGTTTAAATGTATTGACATTAGAAATAAAATCTGTTTAAATAGAGTTAATGTCAACAAACTGATTTATATTTACACCATACAAGAATAGCAGGAGGAGTTTTAAAAATGCTGAACAAGGAAGCTCTTACCCCCAACTATATGAAAATCCAGCAATATGTTTATGACAAGATAAAATGCGGAGAATATGAAGTGGGGACAAAAATCCCCTCTGAGATCGAGCTTGCCGAGCTTTTTTCTGTCTCCAGAATCACCGCTAACAAAGCCATCAAGGAAATGTCCCTGACGGGAATACTGGAGCGGGTTCGCGGCAAAGGAACCTTTGTGGCCAGCAGGCAGACGGTATCTACCGCATCCAAGGCCTTTGGTTCTGCCGTTAAGCTGGGCGTCACAACCGTCCGCAACCACCAGTTGGTTCAGTTTCGGATTCTTGACAGGATTTACCCGGAGTTGGTGGAAACAGTTCACGCCTCTCCGGATGAAAAGTTCTACGAAATCATCCTGGCCAACAAAAACGGCTCGACAAATGAATCATTGGATTTTACGTACATCCCCTGCAAGCTCATGCCGGATATAACGCCTACTTTGGAATATCTCCGCTCACACTATGTCTTTGATTATCTGAATGCGGAGCAGAGTGTTCCACCGAAATTCATGAAGATTTTTGTCAATACAACACACTATGACTTTCTTGATACCGCCCAGCAGCTGCTTGAAAATGGTGCGGACATGACCGTCTGGTGCACCGGAGTCTACGACATATCCATGAATCTCTTGGGTGTGACGTACACGACTTATCCCAGTACCTCGCAGGATATCCCCCTGTTCACGTTTTCGCTTTAAACGAAAACGTGAACAGGGCTCAAAGAGGGGGTAAACTTCTTAATCGATCATGATATGCAGAATCTCAACGTCTGTCTGCTGCATTCCATCATGACCCAGGCGACCAACGCTTTTAATTGTGCTTTCCACGCCTTTTTTGACAATCCCGTCACCGCCCAGAAACTGCTGGCGCTTCTGATACATCTCATATCCAAGAAAACCGTTCAGAACTGCAACTGCAATCTTGCCGGCACAGGAAGCCTTAGCGCCATCACAAATCACGCCGGATACAATTGCCAGTGCGTTCACCAGCGTATGAGAGATTGCATCCAGTGAGCCATCCTCCAAGTAAGCCACGCCGCAGCCGGCCGCAGCGCCGGCGTTGATGGCGCCGCAATAGGCGGACAGCCGACCAATGCCGGTCTTCTGATGAATCGCAATCAGGTTGGAAAGAACCAGCGCCCGATAGAGCTTTTCTTCACTGGCGTTGATGCCGCGAGCATAAACGATCACGGGAACCGATGCCGTCATTCCCTGGTTGCCGCTGCCGGAGTTGATTACAACCGGAAGCTCACAGCCACTCATGCGGGCATCACTGCCAGCAGCGGCCATTGCCGCGGCGCGCAACTTCAGAGTCTCTTCGTTGGAGGCCAAAAGGACAGAACCGATATTGGCGCCATAATCCCCGCGCAGTCCTTCTTCGGCAATGGCCATATTGTAGCTGATCTGCTGATCCAGCAACTCTTTCACGTCTTTCAGATCCACGGAGTTGGCAAAATCCAGAATCAGTTCCACAGAGAGAAACCCGCGGTCCGTCAGGCCTTCTTCACTGCCGGCATGAACATTTTCGCTTTTGAGGACCTTCCCGTTTTTCTCAATCAGGACGATATTGGTGTGATAGTTCGCGATTCGAACGGTAGCGGAGTTCTCACCTTTAAATGTCTTAACAATTATGTCAAAGACCAGCGGGGTATCTGCAAGTGTCACCTTTACGGGGATCTTTTCGAGGAACTCTGCGATATCCTTTTGCTTTTCTTCGCTTACTTCGGAAATCACTTCCAGCTGTTTTGACGCATTGCCTGCAACGATACCCGCTGCTGCTGCCGCCGGGATTCCACGCAGATGTCCGGTGTTTGGAACGACTACGCTCTTGACATTTTTTATAATGTTGCCGCTCGCTTCAACGATTACGCGATCGGGCATCTCGCCCAGCGTTTCTCGTGCGACCGCAGCACAATAAGCTACTGCAATCGGCTCCGTGCATCCCATTGCCGGAAGAAGTTCTTCTTTTAGAATCCGGACGCATTTTTGATACTCGCAGGATGTTCTGTTCATGCTGATAATCATACCTTTCCGCTGTACTGCACAGCAGGAGAACTTCTCCTGACGTGCAGTTTATTCATGTTCGCAAGGGGAACTTTGAGGAAGCAGGCGCCTCGTCGCAGGAAAGTCCATGGGCACAGCCAATTTGCCAAATGTCTGCGAGCTCCTCAGACATCACGGTAAAACGGCTCGTGGCTTGGAGTGGACAGGGACGGCGGCTTCATCGGGCCTTTACCATGGCGCTTCACGGACCTGCTCACTGGTGAGAAAATAAAAATTCATCTCCCGGCGTGACAGATTCAACTTATCCGATCCTCGCCAAAATGATGTTCACGCTCCGTTCGTGCCTGCCTTGATAAGCAGCCTGCCTTTACAGACTTTCCGGCAGGTAGTACCTGAGTTGATTTGTCTATATCTTTTATAAAAACTTGCTGTTTCCCCTCGCTAATTATTGTATTATAAAGACATATTTACATTTTGTCAATATCAGCATACTATAAGAACTTACGTTACTTTTTTTGTAATATCTTATACTTTTATATCTGCTATAATGTGCTATTATATTTACCTGTAAAGACATTTCATTTTTGCCTTTTGAGGTTATCAAGGGACAAGCAAGAGAGTATAAAGGAGATTCCCTTTATGGAACTGCACTATTTCGTCCGTGAGAACACATATCAGGCGTTCGTTAAAAATCGCCGGCGCCAGCTCATGCGTCGGCCGGTCAACCTGTTTTTGACAATCGTACTGGTTCTATCCCCGTTGGGGCTTTTCGCCTGTGCGATCCCGTTTGTTTCGGGCTGGCGTGTTGTGCTACTGGGCGTCTTATTAGTGGGGCTGAGCGCAGGAAACTATTATTTCAGGCAGTACCGCTGGAAAAACTCTAGCCTCGAATTGAAAATGAGGACGGAGGCCGGCTGTGATTTCTGGAAGGAACATACTCTTCGAATCAAGCCCGAGGGCGTATCGCTCACATGCGGTAAAAAACGCCGCGAATACGTATGGGCCTCCTTTGGCGGATTTGAGGAATGCGGGGACCTCCTGCTTCCAATCTTCAATGCCGAACCCCTCGACATCCTCAGCCCCGAGGCGCTAGCAGAGGCAGGAGGTGTGCAGGCATTTCGCGCTGCTTTTACAAAGATTGCTCGCGTGAGTCTGCAAAAAAACGCAAAGCATCTGAGCGAGCCGCCTGCGCAGTGCCGCTGTATCCTGTACTACAGCTATTCTCTGGATACATACCTACGGGATCAGAAAGATGCCCGCCGTAGGCTTTATTTGACTTCCCTACCGTGGAATCGAAGCACCCTGCTTCGATGGACCGTTATCGCACTGATGGTTTATTTCATAATTACTGCGGACTCTGTATTAACCGTGGTGATCAGCACGCTGGTAATTCTGGGACTTTGCAGTGAATATCTGATTGTATTCACTCCCTTGATTTTTCCCATGCTGCGGCGGGAGCTGCGGCCCATGCTTGCTCTGAGCCCCTCCCGCGCAGTCAAGCTCTACCAAATGGACTCCGGGCTTTGGATTGAGGGGGATTTGCTTACGATTGACTTGCCATACAAGGATGTTGTTGCCGTGCGGAAGCTACCACATGGAATTGCGCTCTATTTGCGTTCTCAAACGATTCTCACGATTCCGGCAGATGGGTGCGACGATGATAATGTTGCCGCCTATCAGGCTATGGTGAGTCGGTTGCGAAAGAATTTCATAGGAGCATCGTTTATGTAGGGAGATCAAAAGCAGGCTCTATTTCAAAAGCGCCCCGGTTTGAGGTAGACTCCATGCGAAAAGCGCAAAGACATCGCGGAGCGCAGCAAACCTGTATGGTGATCGTATACACCATAAGCTAGCATATGTCTTTATATAAAAGCAAAATATTGTCTTTATAAACTGTTGAAAAAGAACATCAGTTGTGTTATCATTTTAAACGAGATCGGGTTTGCATAGTTGTCTCTGTGTGCCGCGGCTTATCATCACTATAGGAAAAAAATATTACTAGGAGAACTACCATGGCTTTTTTATTGATTGCGATTTTGTGCACAACAAGTCTCAACGTAATTTTTAAGATTTCCGAGGGAAAGAATTCCAATCGGTACGCAGTATCATCATTTAATTGCCTGAGCGCCATGGTCATAAGCTACATATTTGTCTTCGGACAGAAACTGTTTGACGCGTCATGGTTTAGCGCTCTGCTTGGGGAATTTTCCCATTCCATCTCTTCAGGCGTAAAGCTAAGCACTAGCGCATCACCCGCTTTTGCGATCCTGCTGGCAATTATTGCCGGCACTATTTCATATATTTGTATTTATATTTTGCAACTCTCTACCGCCCGTAACGGAAGCGCTATGACAATAACATTTAATAAGGTGGGCGTAATGATTCCGGCGATCCTCTCTGTTGTTTTTTTTGGAGAGGTACCCAGCAGCATGCAGATAATCGGCGTGATCATAGCAATGCTGTCTATTGTGATGGTTTACTTCAAGAAAGAAGAAGCCAGTATTATCACATTGAAACTCGCACTATTCGGAACCCTGTTTTTCGGAGGATTTTCAGATTTCCTTTCGAAAATATATGAGTATTATGGTACTGAACAATTTCAAGGATTGTTTATTTTTTATCTCTATCTGTTTTCAGCGGTTCTGGCTTTTATCGCGATGATGAAGAAAAACAGAAAAATCAAACGCTCGGACGTTATTTTTGGCCTTATTACCGGTGTTCCGGCGCAATTCATCTCTCAATTTCTTCTTAAAGCTCTGACAACTGTGCCGGCATTCATTGTTTTCCCACTCTTTTCTGTCGGTGCGATCCTGCTTGTCAACCTTATTAATCTGCTGGTCTTCAAGGAAAAATTGTCGAAGCAGCAATTCGCAGCGATCGGAATGATGATCGTTGCAACTGTATTTCTCAATATTTAACTTGGTATATCAGGTCAAACGAACTTTAACTTCTGGTATTTAAAAATCCTGTGTCCGTAATGGGCACAGGATTTTTTAGGTAAACCTGCCAATAAAAGGCAAAAAGCATTTTAAAAATTTTGAAGACAATTAGGGGTGCTAAGCCTCGGGCCTGTGTCAAAGCTGCGGCTGGCTACTTCGACGGTGATGAAGACCACTATGTATTCAAAGCCGCAGAAATGAAAAATAAAACTTGTTTGCATAACCGCCATTTTGCTGCCTGGACAGCCTGTCAAGCATAAATCACACAACTGAAAGCACGTTTTACTCCAACTGAGTGGAGTGTTTCCTTATACCGCTGAGCCACTGCGGTTAAAACGGCTACATCCGTATCCGGGAACTGGTCGGCAATGGCCTCCGCGATCTCGGCGGCGGAGTGCTCCTGCACCCAGGCCTGCCCTTTTGCAATGGCATTGGTGAACCGTTGAATCACGCCGGAGTTGGCGCTCATGTAGCTTTGAGAGGCAAAATAGGCGGTATACGGAATTTCGCCGCTCTCCTGCCCGATGGAGGTCATAATGTACCCCTTCCCGGCTTGCTCCACTTCTGTGGCGGTGGGCTCGAACAAGGTCACATAGTCCCCGTTCCCGCCGGTGAATGCCCCTGCCATCATGTTGAACTGGACGGAGGTGTCCACCGTCGCGTCCTCCTGGGGGACCACGCCGTTTTGCCGCATGACATATTCCAGTGTCATCTCCGGCACGCCACCGGCGCGTCCGCCGATGATGGTCTTTCCTTTCAGATCCGACCACTTAAAGGAAACGTTTTCCCGGCCCACCAAAAACGACCCGTCCCGCTTGGTCAGCTGGGCGAATATCCGAGGATAGTCCTCTTTCCCCTGATTGTACACATAGATGCAGGACTCCGGCCCGGCAAGGCCGATGTCGCTCTGCCCTGCCAGCACAGCGGTCATTACTTTGTCGGCTCCGCCGCCGTTGGTCAACTCCACGTCAAGTCCCTCGTCGGTGAAAAATCCCAGTTTGATAGCGGCATACTGCGGTGCGTAGAACACGGAATGGGTAACTTCGTTCAACCGAACGGTGACAGTTTCCTGAGCGGTTTTTCCGCAGGCACAGCACAGCGACGCTGTGACACCCACGGCGCAGAGCAGGGCAAGTAGTTTTTTCATGCGATCACTCCTAAACGTTTCTTTAATATTTTTTCCAGCCACAACACGATCTGGTACATCACCACCGCCGCCACCGCCAGGATAAGGACGGAGGCCATCACCAGATCCATGTTGAATACCTGGGAACCGTATACGATCAGATACCCAAGCCCGGCTTTGGAAACCAGAAATTCGCCCATGATGACGCCTACCCATGAAAGGCCTACATTGACCCGCAGGGTGTTGAACAGCGCCGGAAAATTGGCGGGCAGCACCAGCTTTCGTAAAACCTGACCCCGGCTGGCCCCCATGGACCGCAGCAGCCGGAGCTTTTGTTCGTCGGTGGAGAGAAACCCCACCAGCATGTTGAGAATCGTGACGATCAGAGAGATCGCCAGCGTCATGGCGACAATGGAGGCCGTCCCAGCGCCGATCCAGACGATAAAAATCGGTCCCAGCGCGGTCTTGGGGAGGGCATTCAGCACCACCAGATACGGGTCCAGCACCCGGGAGAGAAAGGTACTCCACCACAGCAAAACCGCGATCAGTGTCCCGCTGAGCGTTCCCAAAAGAAAGCCCGCCGCGGTCTCCGAACAGGAGGTCCAAAGGTGGACCCAGAGATCCCCGCTTTGATACAGTCCCGCCACGGTCTTTGCAACACGGGACGGAGAGCTGACAATAAACGCGTCGATCCAGCCCAGGCGGGCGGAAACCTCCCAGAGGATCAGAAAGAAAATCAACAGAAAAATTTGAAGCGACCGGACGGCGGCCTTTTCTCGCCGCTTGGCGCGGAGATAGGCAAGCCGCCGGGGGGAGGGAGTCGAATCAGGCATTGACATCCAGCTCCTTCCATATGGAATTAAAAAATGTACGGAACGAGGGCGCATCCCGCCGCGCCATCGGCTGGAGGTCCCTCAGTTCCCCCAGATCGTGGATGGACTTGACGACTGCGGGGCGGCGGCTCAGCACCACCACCCGGTCGGAAAGGCTGATGGCCTCGGAGATGTCATGGGTCACCAGCAGGGCGGTCTTGTGCTCCTGACGGATGATGGCATGAATGTCCGCCGAAACGGACAGCCGTGTCTGATAGTCCAGCGCGGAAAAGGGTTCGTCCAGCAGCAAAATTCTTGGCTGGGTGGCCATGGTCCGGATCAGGGCGCAGCGCTGCCGCATTCCGCCGGAGAGCTGCGAGGGCCGTTTCTCCGCAAACGCTCCCAGACCGTACTGTTCCAGCAGCGCCCGGACCCGCTCATACTGGGCCGGGTCCCGAACCTTTTGCAGCTCCAGCCCCAGCGTCACATTGTCCCATATGGTGCGCCATTCGAAAAGCTGGTCCCGCTGGGGCATCAGCCCCACTCGGCCGGACGGCGTGGTCACCGGCTTTCCGTCCACCAGAATCTGTCCGCCGGTGGGTGGCTCCAACCCGCTGATGAGGCTCAGCAGCGTGGATTTTCCGCAGCCGGACGGCCCTACGATACTGACGAACTCCCCCTCCTCCATCTCAAACGACACGTCCCGCAATGCCTCGATCTCTCCGTCCGGCGATTGATAGGTCAGCGCCACATGCTCAAGAGCGATCATCATGGCAAATATCCTCCTTTATCAACGGGCGCGACGAAAATTGCTCCCGTCCTGATATCGTATGCGGTAAAGCTGCAGACGGTGCGGCGGGAGAGCGGCCAAAAAAATTGTCGGAAAATATTTCTAAGGACCTTATGTTTTGAAAAAAACGGACGATATATGAGATACAAGGGTAAAAAAGCCCCTGCCGCGGACGCAAATGGCCCCATGAGGCCTCTGGAGCCGGAAGCGCCGCTGAATAAAGGTCGGGAATGGATTCCCGCCTGAAAAATTACATGGAGGTAACAATTATGCGTGTACAACACAACATCATGGCGATGAACGCCTATCGCAACTACACCGGAAACACCAGCGCCCTCTCTAAGAACCTTGAAAAGCTGTCTTCCGGTTACAAGATCAACCGCGCCGGCGACGACGCCGCGGGTCTGGCCATCAGCGAGAAGATGCGTGCCCAGATCTCCGGTTTGAAGCAGGCTTCTTCCAACGCCAAGAGCGGCATCAATCTGGTGGGAACCGCTGAGGGCTCTCTGACCGAGGTCCACGATATGCTCAACCGTATGGTGACCTTGGCCGATCAGTCTGCCAACGGCACCTATGACAATGAGACCGACCGCGCAAATCTCCAGAAGGAAGTCAGCCAGCTGAAGTCTGAAGTCAACCGCATCGCCGATTCCTCCAACTTCAACGGCATCAAGCTGCTGGATGGTACTATGGGTGGTCGTCAGGTCACCACGTCTGGTGAGGCTGCAAATGCTGTAAAGAGCATTCAGGTAATCGGCGGCGGCAATGGCTCACCTCAGTCTGCCATCAGCTTTAGCGCTGCATCTGATGCTAGCGGCAAGGTTACACTTACTGATAGTACCGCCGTCGCTGGTGTGACTTGGAAGGCCGTTGGCACGGATACCGTGGCAGGAAAGGATGGCGGCACGGTCACGTTCCAGGCAGTGGTTGACCGTACGAACACTACTGCTCTGGCAAAAGATTTGGATTTTTACGATGGCATGAGTATTAGCGTTACTCTTGATTCCGCAAAGGCTGATGGTACCTATGCGACCGATGCGGCTACCCTTTCGGGGATTACTGGCTCGAACGGCCTGACCCTTCAGATTGGCGATACCACCAATAGCTATAACCAGCTGACGGTTTCCGTGGGCGATATGCACACCGCTGCTCTGGGGATCGGCGATATCGATATCTCCACCCAGTCCGGTGCACAGGGTGCAGTGGACAAGGTCAAGGCCGCCATCAACAGCGTGTCCTCCACCCGTGGTAATCTGGGCGCTCTGCAGAACCGTCTGGACCACACCATCAACAACCTGGGCGTCATGACCGAGAACATCCAGGACGCCGAGTCCACCGTCCGCGACACCGATGTTGCCGAGGAAATGATGGATTACACCAAGAACAACATCCTGGTGCAGTCCGCTCAGGCCATGCTGGCTCAGGCCAACCAGGCTCCTCAGGGCGTGCTGCAGCTGCTGCAGTAAGGCGTCGGAGCAAAGTCCATTCCGCTCTGTTTCCGCCATGCGGCGAAAACGGCGCTCCATTTCCTTGCTCCTCCTTTTTCCGCCGCAAACGCCTTGCGTTTG
>NZ_JBEUWZ010000010.1:0-191729 GCF_040505565.1 Oscillibacter sp.
GATTCTATCACATTTTGGGTGTTTGCCCTCTGCACTTCTATGATATCCCTCCATTAATCGTCTGCCACTCCGTCACAGGGTCGGGAACATACTCCATCAAGTCCCCTGACTGGCAATTGAAATACTTGCACAGCCGGTTTAGGGTATTGCCATCTACCCCGCCGGCCGGGCAATAGGCCGGTAGAAACAAAAAAAGCCCCACAGGAGCCTTAGCTCCCGTGGGGCTTTTATAAGTTATCCTCTGATAGGTCCGCAGCAGCAATGCCAGGATTTTCCGTCCCAGACCCAGCCGCAGCGCCAGCAACGGCAACAGCATCTACACCACATAAGGTACACCTCCTTTCCTTGAGATATGCGCCCTATGTGAAAGCCGCTGCAATACAGTATATTCAGTTGGAGTTTTTGAGGTTCTCTCCGTCGGCTACGTGGGAAATCTCCGCCACGTTGATATAGGTACCTTGAAAACAGAACAATTCAGATACCAGCCGTTTATTCCCTCGCAGCATACAATATACCGGGGGTGTCTCACAATGTATGACAGAATTACAAACACGACTCTAGACGTATTTGCAACCCCAACGAGAGAATATGTCGGAAGGGCCAAGTTTTCATTGTCTTCTGAGGGCGAGTTAAAGCTGTTGAACTTACTGAACTATAATCAAATTCCAGATTCTTTACTATTACTGGACGTGATTCCATACGCACTACCAATAAACTACGTCGTCCCTACGCAATTTTTAAACTATCCATCGGAAGTTATCATAAGTGCGAACGCTAAAATATCAGGCACCAATTTTGAACCTCCTATAAAAATACGACTAACCTGCGATATACGCGGACGGGCAAGTGCGTATGGGCCACTGTACAAATATGATAGCATGGAATTAAGCAATATAAAATTGCTTGATATACAGCAGGTACGGCTCTAAAAATAAATCTCCCCGGAGCCTGCCATTTGGTAAGCCCCGGGGAGTAATTCTTATGCACTGATAGATTTGACGAACTGCTTTTATTAGCGGGAGCTTAAGGAACGGTTTTCTTATGGCTTACACCGGCCGCATGGTGAATAGCCCTGTGCTATCAGGTCATCTCGGTTTCCGGTAAAGGTCTGCTTATTTGAGTCATTCATCTGCTTTACGCTAGAGCAAGACGGATAATGAAATTTATGAGTGCTGGTGTTCAGTATGTAAGTCTGCTCAGTTGGCTCTGTTGCAGTGGTTGTCCCTGTATCAGTTTTTCTGATGGTTGAACCGCATCCGTCGCGTCCGATTCAGTCTTCGCCGTTCCACTTTCTGTAAGCCAACTTTCTCCCGTAGCGAAGTCAATGGTCACTCCTGGCTGATTGTTGTAGCAGTAGACATTAAAGCAAACTCCGGCCCCCTTGTCTTCCACTGATTCTGCCTCCATTAATACACCAGACGCAACCAGACTATTACCTTCAAAAACAGGTGTTACCCTGTACAGGACATGGTTGCTGGTTTCTTTGACGTAGTCCGCAACCATGTTCTCAAATGGCAGCATACCTTCAACATTCAAATATTGAGTGCCTGTGATAAGATTCTTCTCATTGGCGTTTTCAGCTGTCAGCTGGTAGCCGATGAGGTGGCAGCGGTTATATAGATACTTTCCGTCAACATTGTCGTATTTAACGGTGTACCATCCAGACGGTTTTATCTGGCCGATTTCGCTGCGTTCCTCTGTTGGCATTGTTTCGGTGCAAACATTTGCATACGCAACGCTGCACCGGCCCAGACTATCAAGAGGGCTATATGTTTCAAAAGCGATAGTATGATATGGTCTATTTTGCTTTTATAAGGCAACAACGATGATTCTTCAACAAAGCAGCAAATCTATAGGCCTGCGCATTGAAGGAAATCGGACTTAACCATAATCCTGCTCTGATCTGCCTCTGTAAATAACTGTACTGAATATTCAGCCATGTACAGCAGATGACCACTTGAATCCCGCAAAATATGGTCAGTTACAATACGATCCCTGCTTTGCCGGCGCTTGTTGAACATCAGCCCATAATTATCATCGACACAAGCAATGATTTCCACTTAAACTTCACCTTCGATTGTTTTAGACTTTCTTTGTACTAGCATAGCAAAATTGAGGACAGGTGGCAAGACCTAGGGGTTATTCCTTTGCCGCCACAAAACATCTTCCCTTCTCCAGCCAAAGATAGCACTCCTGCCCTCGAATCAGGCAGGTGTAGCGGTCACCCACACCGCCGACGGTTTGGCAGGCAACACATATCCAACACTTCGCGAAACCTTAGTGGTATGTAGTGTCATCGCACCGTAATATGATAAAACTGCCCTTGCCACTTGACAAAATGGTGGCGGACAGTACAATGAGAGTAAGGAAATCGCTTTCATTGTACTCTCGGCTAGTATCCATATTACAGTTGTCATCCTCTTGCGGACATGTTCCTTCTTCAACCTTTTCCACGGGTTAACATGATGTCGCATTGCTCGGATCAAAAACACATTTTGAGAAATCGAGGCTTTACTATGCACTGCATCCGAAAGGTAACTGATGATTTGCTTTGGATTGGCGCCAGTGACCGCCAGCATCCTTGCTTTGAGGCGGTCCTTCCCATCCCTAGTGGTATGTCGTTTAACTCTTACTTGCTTCTGGATGAAAAAACCGTCCTATTTGACACTGTGGATCGCGCCGTCCAAGGCCAGTTCTTTGAGAATCTAGAGTACTCGCTTAAAGGTCGGGCTCTTGATTATGTCTTTGTCCATCATATGGAGCCCGACCACGCCGCCACGCTAGGTGATTTATTACTTCGTCACCCGGAAGTCACCATTGTGTGCAACGGGAAGGCCGTCAATATGATCCGCCAGTTTCACTGCACCGATCCAAAGAGAGTAATCTTAGTCAATGAAGGGGACGCCCTTTCCACCGGCCGGCATCACTTCACCTTTTATAACGCTCCCATGGTTCACTGGCCTGAGGTGATCGTCAGCTACGACTCCACGGATCAGATTCTCTTTTCCGCTGATGCCTTTGGTACGTTTGGGGCGCTAAACGGCATTCTCTTCGCTGACGAAGTGAACTTTGACCGAAACTGGCTGGACGAGTCCCGACGTTACTATACCAACGTTGTGGGCAAGTATGGTCCCCAGGTAATCTCCTTGTTGAACAAAGTCGCCAAGCTGGAGCTTGGAATGATTTGTCCGCTTCATGGTCCGATCTGGAGAAAAAATCTGGATTATATGCTGGACAAATATATCAAGTGGGCCGCCTACGAACCGGAGGTTCAGGGGGTTTTAATTGCATTTGCCTCGGTTTACGGCGGGACTGAAACCGCAGCCAACATTCTGGCCTGTCGGCTGGCAGAGCTGGGCATTCCTGTCGAAATGTACGATGTCTCGGTGACCCACTACTCTTATGTTCTGTCTGATCTGTTCAAATACAGCCACATTGTCTTTGCCTCTACCACCTATAACAACGGCATTTTTATTTCCATGGAAAATCTGCTTCATGACGTGGCTCACCACAACCTGCAAAACCGAAAAGTAGCCTTGATCCAAAACGGCTCCTGGGCTCCGTCCAGCGGAAAGCTGATGTCTCAGATCCTATGCGAGATGAAGAATATAGAGGTTCTGGAGGCCCCCATAACACTGAAGTCCACCTTGGCTCCCGGTCAGGATCAGGAACTTGAGGCATTGGCAAAGGCTCTGGCTGCTTCCGTACGGGGAGATGAGCCTGCCCTCGTCGGGAGTAATGAAAAGGCCAAGCCCAAGGGCTTTGTATGTAAGGTCTGCGGCTTTATTTATGAAGGAGAAACCTTGCCGGATGATTTTGTATGCCCAATATGCCATCGTCCCGCCAGAGACTTTGAGCCCCTGCCCTGACAATTAAAAAAGCAAATAGGAAGCAGCCTTATATGAAGTATGTATGCGATATTTGCGGCTTCATCTATGATGAGGCCGCCGAAGGACCCATACCCGACGACTTACACCTGTCCTTTGTGCGACGCCGACAAGAGCCACTTCAAGCCAGAAGAATAAACGATTGACACCATAAACCAGGCCGCCCCCCTGTTTTTCTTCAGGGAGACGGTCTGGTTGACTTTTTAAACACTTGAAATGCCCCCGCAAGAGCTGAAACTCCCGCGGGGCATTTTTAAGTTATCAGCCGCTAGGCCCACAACAGCAATGCCACTCCAGCTTGTAATGCAGAGTGAGAAAAGTCTGGCAGGATTGCGCACATTTGGACGGCATTACCAAAAAACGATAAATTGTAACACCCACAATTATGATTTTTTGAATATACTGATAGGAAAGGAGCTGGAACAATGTATAATTCGGTTACAAATTTGAGTAATGAAATTCACGATGCAAATACAGGTGAATTTTTAGGATATGTTACTTTTGAGTTGCCGCAAACAGAAGAAGAAAAACTGTTGGATTTGGTCAATTACGGAGAAACGCCGCAAAACCTAACTCTGCTTAATGCTACTGTAAAAAAAACGACTAAGGACTACGTTCCCCCTGAACTAATCAAAAAGTATTCAAGAACCGGAATTTTACGTGCATCATTCAGAGACAAAGATTCTGGCACATTTATGCCCATCGAGATTCACTTAGCGTTTGATGTAAGAGGAAAAGGCCGACAATATGCGAATCTATACCATTTTGATAGCGCAGAGTATAGCAATATAAAAGTAGACGCAATCAAGTATAATACAAGCTCAACTTAATGGCCTACCGGGTATGTCCGAACTGAAAAACTCCCCGGAGCTTACCGTCTGGTAAGCCCCGGGGAGTATCTTATTAATATATCCGGCCAGTGCCGGTTATATCACTCTTATCTGTAGTTTTGAGGAAACTGTCTTACGAGTCCCCGTGTCATCGTATCGGCCATCATAAGCGCTTCTTGCTCAATATTCTCAAAGATGTCAATACTGTCTTGATACTTTTGGGTCAAGATGGCAACAGCTTCAGCCTTTGTCATTGCGAGGTGATCGTACAACATTTTTTGCCATTCCTGCACCGACCAATATGGATTGATACTATTCAGGAAAGCCGTAATCTCATTTGCGTTTGCGTACCATCGTTTTTCGGCATCAGCAGCTGCGGTACTGTCACCGGCTTTTGCTGCACTGACAAGTTCAGCGGCAATTGTGAGGTGACTTGTAAACAGTTTTGCAAATGCTGCGGCAATGTTTTCACCATAAATTGGCATCAATGCTGCTTCAAAATCTTTTGGATTTCGTAAAAGGCGATTTGTGACAGGCTCCGTGTCGGGTAATCCGAAAGCCGTACTGACAAGAAACAGCCTCGTCCAATAGACATGCTGCTCCCACAGCAGCCGCATTAAATTACTCAGCGTCTGCTCAGACTTGCTGATATTCTGAGGCGGGGGCGGAGAGCCCGCACGGTGAGGTCTGCGTCCTGAAGGAATGCAGATCGTCTGTCCAATGTGCAGGTTATCTTTATTCAACATGGGATTTGCCGACAGGATTTCCTGGGTGGTCTTTTGGAAGCGCTGCGCGATCAGCCACAGCGAGTCTCGGGGCCGAACGATATACGCCTCTGTTCCTGAAGGACATGAGGGCATGGATATCACCGCCTTTCCAATCGAGATGATCCTGCCTTACATGATATGATCGTTCTCTAGGGAGGTTTCCTTTCCCTCCTAATAGCGCATCATGCTTAAAAGGAGAGGTCCGCCCGGAAGATTACCCGAGCGGACTTTTTTGCATGCTATACCACCGTCTCCATCCCGACGGCCTGTAGCTTTCGGTCGAACCCGCCGCCGCGGTAGATAAATACCTGTGTCCGTACGAATGAAACGGCGCGCACCCGCGCATTTTAATCCAAGATATCGGAATGAATCAGATCTGGAGGCATCGTTATGACCAAACCTTTCCGCAACACGCTGCTGATCGTTGACGTTCAGAAAGAATTTTTGACGGATACCACTAGGGACCGCGTTCCTGAAATCCAAAAGCTATTGGAAACCGGCAGATATGACTACTGCATCCTGACCTACTACAAAAATACGCCGCAGACACCGTTATATAACCGGCTGCACTGTTACAGTGGCCTGGACGCCTGTTCCGATTCACTGCTGATCCATCCCCCGGTGGGATTGCTGACGGTGATCGAGGAAAAAACGACCTACGCGCTCCCGCATCAGGACCTGTCTCGTTTGGTGGGGCAGTGTTCCCATATCGACCTGGTCGGCTTTGATACGGACGCCTGCGTGTTAGCGTCGGCAATTGCGCTCTTTGACGAGGGTTATGACTTCGATGTTCTCGGCGAGTACTGCGCGTCTACGAACGGACGCGATTACCATGAGGCGGGCATGAAAATCATCAACCGGGTGCTGGCTCGCCAACTGGAGCCGGAATGTCAAGGAAGCGGGCCAGCTTTCACTCCAACCCGCTGAAATCGCCAAGGACGGCTCCGTGGATGGGTCTTCCGCACCGCGATGTGCTCCTTGATTCAGGCTGCCATTCTCTGCCTCCTTACCGCCAGAGGTTGTCTTTATCCCGACAGCCTCCCTCCATCGCTTACGTGGTCATATTATATCCTGGCCTGCACGCGCCGGTGATCAGTTTGGGGTTCCGCTTGCACTGCATGACCGCGCCGCCGTTGTCATTGCTGGTGAGGCTGGTGTTGCCCTCAATTGTATCCCCATTCGGTACTTCCCAAACTGTTTGCTTGAGTTTCTGCTCCTTATAATGGCATTTTGCTGCCTATCAGAACTTGTCTATGCCTTTGTTTTTGTAATTTGATTTTTGGGCCTGCCTTCACTACTTCATCGCTTATGTGGGAATACCTCTTAAAGTTCTCTATAAAACTTTTGGCCAACTTTTGGCAATTCGCCTTATAGTAGACTTTATCCGCCCAGGTGTTTTCGGGGATCAGCAGTTCAGTGGGAACGCCCTCAATAGAGGTGGGAACTGCTACACCGAAGGTAGGATCAGTTATAAACCTGCTCTTTTCGATCTCGCCGGTTAGAGCAGCGGTAACCATGGCACGGGTGTAACTTAACTTCATACGCTTGCCGGTGCCATTCCAGCCGGTATTGACCAGATAGACCCTTGCACCGGACTTTTCCACCTTTTCTGCCAGCATCTTTGCATAAACGGAGGGATCCAACGGTAAAAACGGCTCGCCGAAGCAGGTTGAAAATGTGGGAGTCGGTTCGGTCACCCCGATCTCGGTGCCAGCCACTTTGGAGGTATAGCCAGAGAGAAAGTAGTACATGGCCTGATTCTTATTCAGCTTAGAGATTGGGGGCAATACACCGTAGGCATCGGCCGTCAGGAAGATGACGGTCTTGGGGATACTGGGGCTCATGCCGGACAGCTCCGCGTTAGGGATATACTCCATGGGGTAGCCCGCGCGGGAATTAACAGCCAGAGAGTCATCGGAAAAATCAAGCTCGCGGGTTTCGGGATCCATGACCACATTCTCCACCAAAGAACCGAACTTGATGGCGTTGTAGATCTCCGGTTCACCCTTCTGGCTGAGGTTGATGCATTTGGCATAGCAGCCGCCCTCGAAGTTGAACACGGAGTCATCCGCCCAGCCGTGCTCGTCGTCGCCGATGAGCATCCGGTCAGAATCGGCGGAAAGGGTGGTCTTGCCGGTGCCGGACAGGCCAAAGAACACAGCAGAGTCACCGTTCTTACCGATGTTGGCGGAACAGTGCATGGGAAACACGCCCATCTTGGGCAATACAAAATTCATGATGGAAAATATGGATTTCTTAATCTCACCCGCATAACGACTGCCACAGATTACTACAATCTTTGACTCGTAATCCACTAATATGGCGGCCTCGGAGCGGGTACCGTCGATCTTGGGAACACACTTAAAGCCGGGTGCAGCAATGATGGTGTAATCCTCCTTGAAATTCTTTAGCTGCTTGTCTGTGGGACGGCGTAGAAGCTGATGGATAAACAGATTTTGGCTGGCCAGTTCATTGACAATGCGAAATGCCTGTGTGTATTTGGGATTCGCGCCAGCAAAGCCGTCAAAAATAAATACATCTTTGTTTTGTAAGTAAGCGACAACCTTGGAATAGATGGCGTCAAATTTTTCTTTCTCAATAGGGCGATTCACTTTGCCCCATACGATGTCGTCGTGAACAGATGGTTTATCAACAATAAACTTGTCATTGGCACTGCGGCCTGTGTATTTGCCGGTATTGACCACCAGCGCACCTTTGTTCGAGAGCGTGCCCTCACCACGGCGCAGCGCATGCTCGATCAGCTGTGCAGGTGTCAGATTACGGTAAACAGCGGCGGTATTGACAATGCCCAGCTTTTCCAACCCATAAGTCTCCATTTTAAAGCTTTTCCTCCGTGAATTATATTTTTTGAGGGCAGTACTGCGGAAAAGGAGCGGAGAACCACCAAATCTGACAAAACTGGAGCCTATATCAAGCTTCTACTCGCACAATGCCCTCGGTGTCATCCGTTCAAAGCAGAATCTGGAAATTCGCAGCCGTTACCTCTTGCTGAAGAAGCGCCCAAGCCATAAAAAAACATCATCGCCATCGCAGGAACAACTGCCTCCTGATTTTTGACCGCCCTCGGACAGACTGCTTTTGTATGCCCCCCTGTGGGATGGAGCTAATTGCATCGTTTCAAACTTAAGATTATTAACGGTAAATCCATTTTATAGTATTTTACCATCAAACGCAAGATAATACAATTTATTACGTAACAAATTTGTACCGTTACGTACTTCTTTTTTTGATATATTTACTATAAAAAATTTATTCCCAACAGCTCTACAGAAATGCAAAACTGCCCCTGATGCTTATCAATGAGGCCCCAAGGACAATTTAATAAATGCATTTTATCCGAGTAATACATACGGTAAATGTCACCCATAATGGCGTCCCTATTTATATTGACAGTATTTCAAAAGACGAGGATACCGCAAACATCCATTCACTCAATCAGTCGACCCATGCTTGGGTTGTCCCGCTTTTTCAGCTCCTTTTCCATTTTTTCAGTCCAAGCCATAGTATCAAATCCTTTTCAGTGTCAAATCCATCGTGTGCGGATGGTCGTAGTTGTGTGTGACCGACTTCCCAAAAAAAATTTCCAGAGAACTCCACCAGATTGAACGCCAATACCACACCCGCGGTCACGCTGTCCGCGCCATAGGTATGGATGGAGAATTCTTCGGATACAGTGTTCAACACCGCGCGTAGACCGCGTGACCGCTGTCGACGCCAGCTTTTTAAATACGACGTCAATCGTAGGAAGTCCCATTTCATTCATCCTCTCTCATGTTAATTTCCAGATTCTCCATGTACTCGCTCATGTCGGTTTCTTCGGGCAGCTGGACATTCTCCACGGTAAAGCTTGCGATCAGGGGCATGTCATCCCGTTTCAGCTCAAAGTCCAGATCCTCCGGATACAGGTAGAAGTCCTCGCTGATTGGAATCGGGCCGTCCAGCTGGTCCGCAATACCGTCTGCTTTTCCAGCAAGTCCAAATAGCCCGTCTCGGCCCGCTTGCTGAAATAGAAAATCCGGATGCCAAAGGCATCGTCCCGCATATCTCCCGCGATCCCGCACCGCATCTGGTACGGCTCCACATAGAAGCATGGCCGCGAGAATCCCTCCCGGATATCCTTGGTTGTGGGCGGCATCCCGAATCCCGTTTCAATCAGGCCAGAGACTGTCTTGACTACATCGATAATGGTTCTCATTTCAGCCCCTTCTCCAGCATCTCATCCACGAATTTGTCCACTTCCTCCGGGTAGATTTTCTTGTACTCCTCTACGGTGTAGGCCGCCACATACTTACCGTCCACCCAGCGCTCCTGCCCCATCGCGTCAACAATCGGCTTCCCGTTTTTGTCGCACATGACGTGGCCGTGTTCGATCAGATGGGCATGGGGCGCATTGTTGTAAACGCGGATCTGGTAGGAACCGCCGTACTGCTGCGGCATCCCTCGGCCCACACCCTCGATCAGGTTGCCGGTTTTCTTCCAAACTTTGGTCTTGTAGGCATTCCGCAGCCGTGTCTCACACTTGGAATCCTGCCGCCGGATAAATTTCTTCGCTTCCTTCGGAAATTCCTGTTCTGCGAGGTTCAGCAACTTTTCGTTCAGCTCGTTCAGATCGCCCAGGTCAAAGCCCGCTTCAACGCTCACGCCGTCACCTCACAGAAGATTTCCAGCCGTTCGTGCTGCAAATGCGGGTCCAGAATGTACAGAATTTCGTAGCGCACACCGCTGATCACCAGCCACATATCCGCCGTCACGTCCTATTACAATATATTTGGACTTGGAGCTCGGCAGCCAGCCGGGCTTCAATCCATCTCGTGCCCAAGCTACAATCAGGGGAGCAACTGGCTGACCATCACGTCCTTGGGCTTTTATGCCCGATTGAAAGACTGTCAGCCATCCCCTTGTTGTAGCGTTTGATTTGAGCAGGTTGAGCCACCTCAGAGATGAGCGGAGTTCGTGTCACCCAATAGATTGAATGGGCAATGAGAAAAAGATTGGTTCCGGTTGCGTATCAAAATATTGGAGGAATGTAAATGAACGCCGTAGGCATTGATGTTTCCAAAGAAAAAAGCATGATTGCCATCATGCGCCCCTTCGGAGAGGTAGTGCGCTCTCCCTTTGAGGTACATCACACCGACAGTGAATTAAGTGAGTCGGCAAAGTTACTCAAAAGCCTGGACGGTGGACCATAGTGGTCATGGAGTATACGGGTAATTACCATGCTCCCATTGCATGGGCGCTCCATGATGCGGGGCTTTATGTTTCCGTGGTCAATCCCATGCTTGTGCATGGGTACGGTAACAACAGCTTGAGTTTTGCCCACGCCAAGCGGGCCGAGGAAGACGATATTTTATCCATTTTCCAGAAAGCGCATGGTGGCCAATTCCTCGATCTGCCGCTTGTCAATGGAGGGTTGAAAGCTGAAGTCGAAGTCATCCAACGTCTTTTTAATGGGGAAGCCCGACATCTGCACCTGTTTTTCATAGGCGCGCCACCGTTTGCTGAGTGCCTCCTCGGCAAAAATATGGTCAAGCACCTCCACAATGTTAAGCTCGTCCTTTACAGCTCTCTCAAGATAATTGTCCAGTATCACCAGCGTGTTTTTCATTTTCAGGCTTTCAAGGTTCTCCCTGAGGCGTTCCATCGTCAGCTCCGTCATAACAGCACCTCGTCATACCGGCGCAAATCATGTGGCTGGATGGGAAAGTCGATGACGTTGTCGCCGTCCAGCAGCGTGTTTTCGATGTCGAAAGACTGCTTGACAGTCAGCCTGCGGTAGTGATGGGCATTGACGACCATATCCTTTTTCTGATAGGATATCCGGTACAGGGCGATTTGCTTTCCTTCGTGGTAGGCGGCGAGCAGGTTGTCCAGCGCTACGACTGCCACATCTTTGCCGGCGTATTCCGATGGCACGGAATACTGATTACCGCCGTACGAGATGAGGCAGTCTTTTTGCACCCGGCGCAGATTGATTTTATCTATGATGTACTCACGTTTGAGAGGGTTAAGGCCCTCTTTTTTTAATCGCTCGAAGGGAATTTCATTTGTTGTGGCGTGGACTTTCCCGTTGACCTTGTTGCACCAGGCCAACGCCTGACCGTTGAGGTCATCCAAGGAGCTATACTTGATGCCCACCATGAAATTTCCCGGACGAACTGTACGGTGCGCTCCACCTTGCCCTTTGTCTGGCCCCGGTATGGCCGGCACAGCACAGGATTGAATCCATAGAAGCCGGCAAAGTCCTCGAATTGCCGGTTCAAAGTGCTGTCCTCCTGCTTCAGAAGCCGTTTGATGACGACCTGCTTCATGTTGTCGTACAGGATTTCTTCGGGATAGCCGCCGAAATACTGAAACGCGTTGGCATGGCAGCGAATCAGCGTGTTGGTGCTCATGTCGGTCACAAACTCTATGTACCGCGTCCGCGAGTACCCCAGAATGAAAAGAAAGCAGTACAGCTTCTTCAGTTTTCCGTCCTCCAAGACGGTGTGATCCTCAAAAAATGCCCAGTCCATCTGTCCTTGCAGCCCCGGTATTGTCTCAAACCGCACCGTTGCCTGCTCGTCCAGCTGTTCCTTTTTGTTGCGTACATACTCCCTCACAATGCTGTGCCCGCCGCGCTCAGGCTGTATACCGGCCGCGTCTCGCTCTCGGCGTATTTCTTTGCCGTCCTCGGGTCAAGGTTGTATTTGCGCGCGATCTCTGTGTAGCTCAGTCCTTTTTGCCGGTCGCTTCGGATATCCATCCAGTTTGCTCCTTCCATTTTGACACCATTTCCGCCTCCTCTACGGCAGGCAGATTCGAGTGTACCATATTGCATTCCTCTCCGCTGAAAACCTGCATTTTTTGACCGGCGTTTTCTTGCATTTTATCACTGGCGCTGACAAAGTCTTACAAGATAAAACGCCGCATCGAAAACCCGGAGGAAAACCGGGCAATATTTCTCAATGTCCATGAGGCCGTGATAGACCGGGAAACGTGGGAAAAGGTGCAGAGCCTGAAAAGCGGCACCCGCCGCAAAAGGCCGTCCGTCATACAGGAGCCCAGCGTGTTCTCCGGCCTGTTGAAATGCCCCGAGTGCGGTGGAAATCTCAATTTCCATTTCAACCAGGGCAATCATAACATCAAATTTTTCAGTTGTCAGAACCACAATTCCGGGCTTCGTAAATGCTCCGCAACCCATTATATCCGATTGGACTTTCTGGAGCAGGTGGTGCTATACGCGGTCAACCGTCTGCCTGTTTCGCCAACGAGTACGAGGGTGACTTTATCAAAGCCATGATGGGGCGTTCTGCAAAAGTCGCTGAAAACGACCGGGCTCGGAAACAGCGGGAGCTTGACGGCCTGCTGGCGCGGGACAAGGAGCTTGACACGCTTTTTGAGCGGCTGTATGAGGACAATGTGTGCGGCAAGATCGATGATGCCCGGTTTTCCAAAATGTCCAAACGGTACGAACAGGAACAGGGCGAGAACGCCGGAAAGGTCAAATCGCTCAAGTTGGAACTGAAAAAGGCCGAGGGCAAGCGGATGGATGTTGACCAGTTTCTTGAAAGCGTCCGGCGGAACACCAATGCCGCAAAGGTCACAAAACGTATGGTGACGGAGCTGATCGACCACATCGACGTGTACCATGCCGAAAAGGACGGGGATGGCGTTACCACCCAGCGGGTCACAATTTTCTACAACTGCATCGGTGCGTTTGACGTGCCGGATCGCCGCAAAATCCCCGAGTCCGACATCCTCATGGAAACAAGAAAGGGCGTAGTTATTAACTACGCCCCGGCACAGACCGCTTGATTTAATTTTGTGCATAAAAAAGCAGAGTGTCCTTAATAAGATCCTCAGATCCTATAAGGACACTCCACATGGTCCGAGTGGCGGGATTCGAACCCACGGCCTCATGGTCCCGAACCATGCGCGCTACCAACTGCGCTACACCCGGATATTCAGTTTTTGCGGCTTGTGGTCAGGCACACCCATGGTTCCAGCCCATGTGCGCCGCCAGATTTAACCTCACTTTGCTGCAACAGTTTGTATTATAGGAAAAATCTGTCCATTTGTCAAGCAAAATCGTTCATACTTCCCTCAAAATACGCATAGAGTGGAAAAAACGTGAGGGGAGGCGGGACGGATGACGTCGCGGCAGACCGGACAGAAGATCAGCCAGATGTACAGCAATCGGACAGGGTATCAAACAGGAAGGCGAAAAGCATCGCAGCCATTATCCGGCGCGGAAAAGCGGCGGCTGGCCCAGTTTCTGGTCTGTGGCACGGTTTTCGTGCTGCTGGTGGCGGTAAAGCTTCTGCTGCCCGCCCGGGTCCAGTGGCTCAGCCAGCACGTGGGCAGCGCGCTGGAACGCAATGTGGATGTAACAGAGGTATTCTCCGCCGTAGGCCGAATGTTTGCCGGTGAGGGAGACGACGGATGGGAAGACCTGTATCAGTCCGTGTTCCACCCGGAAGACACCGCCGCAGTCCCCACCGGCGCGGCCAATGACGCGGCCAACGACGCGGCAAATGACGCGGCCGAATCCACAGCCGGAAGCCTTGCGGTCCGCAGCCAGCTGAAATCCAGTGACGGCTGGCTAACAGCTCCACCTTTGCCGGACACGCCAAAATCAGATGCCTCATCTGAAACCCTGTCTGAGGTTTCGTCCTCCTCCGCCCAAGCGGACGCAGCACCGGAGGCAACCTCGCAGTCAACGAAAGGCAGTGCGCAAAAACTCTCCTATATATTATATTCCAAACAAACCCTGCCGGATAACGTGAGTATGGAGCAGAAAGTACTGGGTTTCGATTACTGTACGCCGGTGATGGGTACCATATCCTCAAATTTTGGTTACCGGGAGCACCCCATCGAAGGAGATGAAAAATTTCATTATGGTCTGGACATCGCCGCCGACGAGGGAACCGCCATCGACTGCTTTGCCAAAGGCACTGTAGCGGCTGTGGGAGAAAGCAGCAGCTATGGAAAATACATCATTGTGGACCACAGCGGCGACTTTTCCACACTGTACGCCCATTGCAGCCGGGTTACCGTCTCCTCAGGCAGCGCGGTAAAGGAGGGGCAGAAAATTGGGGAGGTAGGCCAGACCGGAGAAGCCACAGGGCCGCACCTGCACTTTGAGCTCCACTCCGGGGACACATATCTGGACCCCGTCTATTATGTCTCGCTGTCTTGATGGGCCGATACGCGTCTCCGGGGGATTTCTGCTGCTATCGGCGTGGTTCGCGCTGGAAAGCGGGTTCAGGCCGCTGGCACTGATCCTGTCTGCCGCGATTCTTCATGAATTGGGGCACTTTATTGTCCTGCGGCTCTGCGGCGCGCCGGTGCGGGGCATGAGGATTGGTGCGCTGGGCGCGGTGATGGAGGCAGATCGAAGCGGGCTGAGCTATGGGATGGAACTGCTGGCACTGCTGGCGGGGCCGCTTACCAACCTGCTATGTGCCGCCGCGCTGACCGTTCCGGCTCGCACTTTGCCGGGGCTCTACGCCGCAGCCGGCACACATCTGGTGCTGGGTATCTTTAATCTGCTGCCCATCCGCCCGCTGGACGGCGGGCAGGCGCTGGAACTGCTGGTTGCGTGGCGCTTTGGGCCGGCAGCGGGTGAACAGGCGGCGCGACTTGCCGGTTTCGTTTGTGCGGCGCTCCTCTTCGGAGGGCTTGTCTGGCTGATGCACGAAAGCAAGGGCAATCTCTGGTTGGCTCCCCCTGCCGCAGGACTGCTGGCAGCGTGTCTTCGGGAACTGTGGGGCAAAACGTAACCCGCAGGACCCATCCGCGCTGCCAGTCTCTATTCATTATACATCTGTCTCCAATTCTCAACGATGTCTGTTTTCGTGCCCAGGTTGGGGTTTCCGAGCAAACCGCTTGACATTGCGCATGGGAAAATCTATAATGTTATGTCATGACTAAGATGGAGTCCTTGTGGACACCCATAAGGAAAATATAGGACAACGGAAAGGACTTGTACCGATGAGCAACGAATACAGAATGAGCCAGGCTCGCCTAGACGAACTGCAAACGGAACTGAATTACTTGAAAACCACCCGCAGCGACGAGGTGGCGGAGCAGATCAAAATTGCCCGCGGCTTCGGCGACCTCAGCGAGAACAGTGAATATGACGAGGCGAAAAACGAGCAGGGCAAGCTGTACTCCCGCATCGCGGAGCTGGAGGAGATTCTTCAGAACGCCGTGGTGGTGGACGAAAACACGGCGGATAACGACGCCGTCACCATCGGCTGCAAGGTTACTGTGGCGGATGGAGCGGGCAAGGTACTGCCGATCGCCTATAAGATCGTCGGCTCTCAGGAGTCTGATCCCATGAACGGCATCATCTCTGAGGAATCCCCTTTCGGAAAGGCTCTCATGGGCACAAAGGAGGGCCAGACCGTCACCGTGGACGCTCCCAGCGGCAGCATCACCTATGTGGTGCAGAAAATTGAGCGGTAAGGAGAACGACATGGCTGAACAGAAGACAAGCCAGCAGCCTGAGCTGGATCTGAGTGAGCAGACTCGGGTCCGCCGGGAGAAGCTGGCGGCGCTCCAGACCGCAGGCGAGGATCCGTTTCAGCGAACCCGATTCGACTGGGACACCACCAGTGAGCAGGTCAAATCCAACTTTGACGCCATGGAGGGCAAGCCCGTGAAGATTGCGGGCCGCCTCATGAGCAAGCGCGGCATGGGCAAGGTCAGCTTCTGCGATTTGCAGGACCGGGACGGCCGCATCCAGCTCTACGCCCGGCAGGACGAGATGGACGAGGAGACTTATAAGAAGTTCAAAAAATACGACATCGGCGACATTGTGGGCGTGGATGGCGAAGTGTTCCGCACCCAGCGGGGTGAGATGAGCGTCCGGGCAAAGGACATTGTACTCTTGTCCAAGTCCCTGCTGCCCCTGCCGGAGAAATTTCACGGACTTCAGGATCGGGAGCTGCGCTACCGCCAGCGGTACGTGGACCTGATCGTGAATCCGGAGGTCAAGCGGGCCTTTGTGGTCCGGTCGAAACTCATCAAGCACATGCGCAATTATCTGGACAACCTGGGCTATATTGAGGTGGAAACCCCCGTTCTGAACACCATATCCGGCGGCGCGTCCGCCCGCCCTTTTGTGACCCACCACAACACTCTGGACATCGATATGTACATGCGCATCGCCACGGAGCTGCCGCTGAAGCGGCTGATCGTGGGCGGGATGGACCGGGTCTATGAGATCGGCCGCATCTTCCGCAACGAGGGCATGGATCCCAAGCACAACCCGGAGTTCACCAGCGTGGAGCTCTATCAGGCCTATACCGATTTCCATGGGATGATGGACGTGGCCGAGGGGCTGCTCTCCTCCGCCGCGAAGGAGATTCTGGGCACTTACGAAGCGGAGTGGATGGGTGAAAAGATCGACCTGACCCCCGGCTGGCCCCGCCTGACCATGATCGAGGCGGTAAAGCAGTACGTGGGTATTGATTTCGGCGCTATCTCCGACGATGCGCAGGCTGTTGCTGCCGCAAAGGCCAAGGGCGTGGAGCTGGCGGACAGTGCCGAGAAAACCTGGGGCAATGCCCTGTACCAGTGCTTTGACCAGCGGGTGGAGGAGCATTTGATTCAACCCACCTTCATCACCATGTACCCTGTGGAGGTCTCTCCGCTGACGAAGCGCAGTCCCCAGGACCCCCGCCTTACCGAGCGGTTTGAGTTCTTCATCTGCCACAGCGAAATGGGCAATGCCTATTCCGAGCTGAACGATCCCATCGACCAGCGCCGGCGCTTTGAAAAACAGGCCGAGATGCGGGAGCGGGGCGACGACGAGGCAGAGATGCTGGACGAAGATTTTATCACCGCCTTGGAATACGGTATGCCTCCCACCGGCGGCATGGGCATTGGTGTGGACCGGGTCGCCATGCTGCTGACCAATTCCGATACCATCCGGGACGTGATCCTGTTCCCCACCATGAAGCCGCTGGATAACTGACGCTTTGAAGCACCGCGGCGGACGGGTAAGTACAAATACTCAGGGACCCGGCCGACTCGGCCGGGTCCCTCCTTCTTCTCTGGCAGGCTTGTGCGGAACTGCAGTTGCCTCTTCTCTTTTAACCGATTCTGTGCTATGATATCCGCAGAACGGTTTCTATCGCGGCATTGCCCACCCTGCGCACTGGGCTGTGCCGGAAGGGTACATCGCCAAATCCAACTGCCGCAGCCGGACAAGGAGTTGACGTCATGGAGCAGGAACACAGGCGCCGCGCGCGCTATCAGGGCACCCATCCCCGGAGCTTCCGGGAAAAATACAAGGAACTGGACCCAGATAAATACCACGCCGACGTTGAAAAGGTGCTTCAAAGCGGAAAAACCCCCGCCGGGATGCACATTCCCATCATGGTGGAGGAAATCCTGGACTTTCTGGATATACAGCCGGGGCAGACCGGTCTTGACGCGACTCTGGGTTACGGCGGTCATTCCCGAAAGATGCTGGAGAAACTTCAGGGCCAGGGGCATCTGTATGCCACCGACATAGACCCCATTGAGTCCGAAAAGGCCCGTGTCCGGTTGGAAGCCGCGGGCTTTGGGCCGGACATTCTCACCATTCGCCGGATGAATTTCGCTCAATTGGACCAGGTGGCCCCCGGCGTTCTCTTTGACTTTGTTCTGGCGGACCTGGGCGTCTCCTCCATGCAGATCGACGACCCGACGAGGGGCTTCACCTTTAAATACGACGGCCCGCTGGACCTCCGGCTGGACCCCACCTCCGGCGTCACCGCTGCGGAGCGTCTGCGGGAGCTGGACGAGGGGGAGTTCTCCGCCATGCTGGCGGAAAATTCCGATGAACCGTACGCCGACCGCATTGCGCGGGCCGTTACGCAGATATTCCGGCAGGGCGGGACGGTAGACACCACAAAGCAGCTGGCCGGAATCATCGAGGATACGCTCTCCTTCCTCCCCGCCGGGGAGCGAAAGGAGGCGGCGAAAAAATCCTGCCAACGGACATTCCAGGCACTGCGCATCGACGTAAACAGCGAGTTTGAATCGCTTTATAGCTTTCTTGAAAAGCTGCCCGGCGTTTTAAAGCCCGGCGGGCGAGCCGCTGTGCTGACCTTCCATTCCGGCGAAGACCGACTGGTGAAAAAGGCGTTCCGTCAGCATCAACGGGAGGGCGTTTACAGCGCCGTGGCCGACGAGGTCACCCGTCCCTCTGCCGAGGAGTGCTTCCGGAATCCCCGGGCGCGGTCCACAAAGCTGCGCTGGGCCATCCGGGCATAAGGAGGAGCTGACATGCTGAAAGACGAGACGATCCGACGGGTTCTGAAATTTCGGGACGACCGGGACTGGCGTCAGTTTCATACACCCAAGGATCTGGCAATTTCTCTGAATCTGGAGGCCGCGGAGCTGTTGGAAATCTTTCAGTGGAGCGGCACGGATCTGGAGTGTCGGGATAAGACGGACAAGCTTCGTGAGGAACTGGCGGACGTGCTGAGCTATTGCAATTTAATGGCGGACGTCTGTGGGCTGGACCTGGACGAGATCGTGAACGAAAAGGTCGCAAGGAACGCGGCCAAATACCCCGTGGAGAAAGCGCGGGGAAACGCGGCAAAGTACACGGAGCTGCGCTGAGCGGGAACGGTACGAAGCCGGAGAGCAGGTACGCGGTCCCCTCTGGATTTCATCGCGCGTTTTCAGAGCAGAATCGCAGAAGAACACACTAAGTCTGTTTTTAAAGGACGGTTGGGAGGAAACAACGTGAACGGTATTTTTAAAAAGATCAAGATAAATTCACTGGTGAACGCCGTTGTATACACGGTTCTCGGGCTGGTACTGATTCTCTGGCCCGTCACCTCGGCCAGCATGCTGTGTCTGGCGCTGGGAGCGGTCTTGCTGCTATGCGGGATCATCGACGTGATCCTGTTTCTCACCCATCGGGACGGCAGTCTGTATTCCGGCGGTATGCTGGTGCTGGGTATTATTCTGGCGGCGCTGGGCGCGTGGATCATTGCCAGCCCTCAGCTTGTGGCCATATTGGTGCCTAGGGTGTTCGGTGTTCTCATCTGCATCCACGGTTTGGGCGACATCGGAGACGCCGTCACACTGAACCGGGCCGCTTATCCCCGCTGGACTGCGGCGCTGATCCTGGGTCTTGTGACGCTGGCGCTGGGCGCGGTGCTGGTTTTTTACTCCTTCACTGTCCTGTCCACCATTGTGCGGATCATCGGCTTTTTCCTGCTGTACGACGGGTTGTCCGACATCTGGATCACCGCTCAGGTTTCCAAGGCTGCAAAGCAGGCGGCGAAGGATACCGAAGCTCAGGCAAATGCGGTGGATGCGGATTTTACCGAGGAAACGAAATCGAATGAATGATAAAGAGACGACCGGCGAATGCCGGTCGTCTCTTTATTTAGAACTCGCTTACTTGGAGCGCTTCAGAACTTCCACCACGAATTTCCACATCCGCTGCGTGGAGGCGATGCTCAGCCGCTCCCGCGGGGTGTGGATCTCGGTCAGGTCCGGGCCGATGGAAACGCAGTCCAGCCCCGGCATCTTGCCGGAGAACAAACCGCACTCCACGCCCGCGTGAATGGCCTCGATCTTCGGAGCCTTGCCGTACTGGTCCTTGTAGACCTCCACCATCAGGTCCCGCAGCGGGGACTCGGCGCGGTACTCCCAAGCGTCGTACTCACCGAAAACCTCCGTCTTTCCACCCAACTGCTTCGCAAGGCAGGTAAGCCGGGCCTTCAGCATTTCCTTCTGACTGCCCACACTGCTGCGCACGCAGAAGGAAGCCGTCATGGCATCTTCTTGGGTAGTGAGGATGCCCAGGTTCAAAGAGGTCTGCACCAGTCCGGCGATATCGGCGCTCATGGCATAAATGCCGTTGGGGGCACAGCTGAGGAAGCACACACAGCGGGCGGTGGAATCCGCATCCATAGGGACCTTGGCCGCCTTGCCGGAGGTCACCGTCAAAGTCACGTCCTTGTCAGTGACACGGAACTCATTCCTCAGCGCCGCGTCCAGCTGCTCCGCGGCAGCACGGGCCTTCTGCTCGTCGGCAACCAGCACGGTGGCCGTCGTCTCCCGGGGAATGGCATTGTCCTTCAATCCGCCGTTCACCGTAACAAGCCGCAGCTCGGTCACCTGACTCATGGCCAGCAGCGCGCGGCCCATCAGCAAGCTGGAGTTTCCCCGGCCCTTGTCGATCTCCTGTCCTGAGTGGCCGCCGATCAGGCCGCTCACCGTTACGGTGAGCGCCGAGCCGTCAAAATCGCTCCGCTGGACGGGGAGCGTACACCTGGTCATATTTCCCCCCGCGCAGCTGACGGTGAAGATACCCTCAGCCTCAGAGTCCATGTTCAGGAATTTCCGGCCCTTCAAAGGCGACACGTCCAGCGCATTCGCACCCAGCATGCCGATCTCCTCATCCACGGTAAACACCGCCTCAATCCGGGGATGGGCCAGATCATCCGCGTCCAGAATCGCCATAGCCATGGCCACGGCGATGCCGTCGTCGCCGCCCAGCGTAGTCCCCTTTGCCAAAACCAGATCGCCGTCCACAGCCAGATCAAGTCCCTCCTTCGCCATGTCCTTGGCGCACTCGGGAATCTCTTCGCAGACCATGTCCAAATGGCCCTGGAGGATGACCGGCTCCGCCTTCTCATATCCGGCGGTGGCTTCTTTGATGATGATGATATTGTTGGCCGCGTCCTGATGGTATTCAAGGCCCCGTTTTTTTGCAAAGTCCGCGCACCAGTCGCTGACCGCCTTTGTGTTGCCGGAGCCATGGGGGATGGCGCACATCTCCTCAAAGAATCGAAAAACCTTCTTCGGCTCCAGTTGATCCAAAACCGCCATAATTAATCATTCCTTTCATTTTTCTTATAACAAAATGGCTAAGAAGCGGAGAGCTGTTCACCGCCTCAGACGGTAGCGTCCCTTATCTGCAGACTCAATATATTGCTGGTCCAGAAGAAACTCCGTCAGCTGTTTTGTGAACTTTCGCGGGTCCTGCACCGCCGCACGGCGCCTGGACCAGAATTGACCGGCCTGTACGCCTGCCACCACAGACGCCATCTCCTTTTCGGAGATCGTCCCGTTCTTTTTGAGATACCGGATCACCTTGCCGCCGCATCTGTTCAGCAGCATCCGCTGAAGCTCCTCTCCCTGCGTCATGGACTTTTTAAGCCCCCACGCATAGAGGATGGCCCCTGCAATCGCAAACAGGACAACGCCCAGCGCAATCATGCCCTTGCTCATTGCGACGCCTTATCCCTTCCCCGGAACAGAACAAAATCATTGTTCCGCAGGATCTGGACGTACTTCACCAGACGGTCGTACAGCGGCTCGGCGTCTTGGCCGAACCGCGCCTTCATTTGCTCCGCCATCTGGCCCACGGTCCGCTCTCCGTCGATCTGCATCCAGAGGAAGCTGCCGTACCCGTCCAGATCAATATTGCTGACCCGGGGAGTGTGAAAAAACTTCTGGGCGATCTTTGCGTAGAAACCCCGGTGGATCATATGGATGGTAACGATACCGTCCTTCTCATCCCAATTATTTTTGGGATTGGCCACAGGCACGTAATCCAGATAGTTTTCCGCTTTCGTTTTAGCCATGCGCATCGCTCCTGTTTGCCCAAATCGGGCTGTATACTATGGAGTATACAGCCCGGTGGGGTTTTTCTCAAGATATATTTGTCACTTGCTCACTTGCTGGATTTCACTGCGTCCTGTTCCGCAGCCTTAGCGCCCTTCTTTGCATAGGCGTAAATCGTGTAGAGGATAACAGCGAAGCAAATCAGAGCGCCGATTCTGCCGATGCTGAACACCCCGGAGATATCCACGTTCAGTCCCACCACGGCAAACACCGCCAGAACAATGCCCACAATACCCTCGCCCGCGATCAGGCCGGAGGTATAGAGCACGCCGGACTGGACCGCGTCGTTCTTGGCCTTCTCATCGGTATACTTGCGCTTCTCCATGAACCACCGCAGCAGGCCACCGGCCATGATGGGGGTGGACAGGTAGATGGGCAGGTACAGTCCGATGGCAAAGGGCAATACGGGGATACCCAGCACCTTGACCACGATGGCGATAAATATGCCGGTGAACACCAGCGTCCAGGGCAGGTTGCCGCCCATGACGCCCTCCACCACCATCTTCATCAACATTGCCTGAGGAGCGGGCAGTTCATGAGAACCATAGCCCCAGGCAGCGCTCAGCAGATACATGATGGCGCCGATCGCGATAGCGGAGACGATGCATCCGATAATCTCGCCGATCTGCTGCTTCTTGGGAGTTGCGCCCACCAAAAATCCGGTCTTCAGATCCTGAGAGGTATCGCCCGCGATAGCCGCGATGACGCAGATGATGCCGCCGATGGTGATCGCCGCGGTCATGCCCTGAGGGCCATCCTGACCGGTGGCCTTCAGCAGCAGGGTGGAGATCAGCAGCGTAGCGATGGCCATGCCGGAGACGGGGTTGTTGGAAGAGCCGATCAAACCCACCATGCGGGAGGAAACGGTTGCGAAGAAGAAGCCGAAAATCACCACGAGGATGGCCCCAAACAGGTTCAGGGGAATCGTCGGAATCAGCCACAGGGCCACGGCTAGAACGGCCACGCCGATCATCAGGAACTTCATGGACAGGTCCTGCTCCGTGCGCAGGGTGGAAACGCCGTTCTTGCCGTATCCGCCGATGGCATCCTTAAAGGTACGCACGATCAGGGGCAGGGAGCTGATGAGGCTCATAATGCCGCCCGCCAGCACCGCGCCGGCGCCGATGTAACGAATGAACTTGCTCCAAATGGCGTCTGGGCCACCCTCCATCAGTAGGGCGCTCACCGTCTTGTCGGCCGGGAACATAATGACATCGCCGCCAAACAGGGCGATCAGAGGCATCAGGATAAACCATGCCGTCACGCCGCCGGCGAACAGGTACGAGGAGACCTTGACGCCGCATATGTAGCCCACGCCGGCCAGTGCGGGCAGCACATCCATGCCGATCCCTGCACCCTTGTAGCCGGGAATCTGATAGGCAACCTCGCTGGGGAACACCTTCAGACCGTCGGCAATGAATTTGTACCCCGCCGCAATGCCAAGACCCGCGAACACGGTGGACGCCTTCGCGCCGCCCTCCTCGCCGGCAATCAGGACCTCGGCGCAGGCCGTCCCCTCGGGATACGCCAGCGTACCGTGTTCCTTCACGATCAGGGCGGAGCGCAGGGGCACCATGAACAGTACGCCCAAAATGCCGCCCACCAGGGCAATGAGGCCGATCTCTAAGAGGGAGGGCGCATCGCACACACCCTCTTTGGCCCACATAAACAGAGCAGGCAGGGTGAAGATCGCGCCCGCGGCCACCGACTCACCGGCGGAGCCGATGGTCTGGACCATGTTGTTTTCCAGAATAGAGTCACGCTTAAGGATAAACCGGATAATGCCCATAGACAGAACCGCCGCCGGAATGGAAGCGGAAACCGTCATGCCCACGCGTAGTCCCAGATACGCGTTTGCGCCGCCGAAGACAATGGCCAAAATCGAGCCAAGAAGTACGGACACGACCGTAAATTCTGGCATAATCTTGTCCGCCGGGACGTAAGGTTGGTACTTGTTTTCTACCACTGATTTTCCCCTCTTTCACTTTAATGATTTAGCGCTTCACAGAGAAGTACACGGTCCATGCACATTCTGCATAATTATTGTACTCGTATGGAAGTCGTCCGTCAAGATATTCCAGGGCCCTGCGGTTTTTTCTTTGTTTTGCCGGAAAACCCGTTAAGAATCTGTTAAAAACGCCAAAAATGTTTTGTGGCTCAAAAATTTTACAACCAGTTTATATATAGAATTACCAAATTAAAGGGCTTCCAGCGATCTTCCACCTGCCCTGTACCAAAGTACTTCCGACGTGTCATTAAACGTATTCTGCGCTTTCTATCGGTCATGCGCTCACGGATATACTCCCCGATTTCATTTAAAGAGACATTGCCGCTCTCCACGGAATTGTGGTATAATGGTCGAAACGTGTTTTATATACCACAGAATATCTAGCCAGTTCCATCCGCGAAGCGGGTGACCGAGCGCCAAATTGTGGTCGGCGATGGGGTTACCCGTGCTGCGGGGCATCAAACCGTGCCGCCGCACTGTATCAAACGAAATACCCGCGTCCCCACAGCGGCGCGGCAAGGAGGAAATACCATGGATTATGCAAAAGAGTCCCTGCGTCTGCACGGGGAGTGGAAGGGAAAAATTGAGGTGGTAGCAACCGTACCGGTGGCCACCAGAGATGATCTGAGTCTGGCCTACACACCCGGCGTGGCGCAGCCCTGCCTGGAGATTCAGAAGGACGTCGGCAAGAGCTATGACCTGACCCGCCGCCACAATATGTGCCTGGTGGTCACCGACGGCAGTGCCGTTCTGGGGCTGGGCGACATCGGCCCGGAGGCAGGTATGCCCGTGATGGAGGGAAAATGCGTCCTGTTCAAGGCCTTTGGCAATGTGGACGCCTTCCCTCTTTGCATCAAGAGCAAGGACGTGGACGAGATCGTCAACACGATTTACCTGATCTCCGGCAGCTTTGGAGGCGTGAATCTGGAGGATATCGCCGCTCCACGGTGCTTTGAGATTGAGCGGAAGCTGAAGGAAAAATGCGATATTCCCATCTTCCACGATGACCAGCACGGAACCGCCGTCATCACCTTGGCAGGTCTTCAGAACGCGCTGAAGGTCGTGGGCAAGCAGCTGGAAAATGTCAAAATCGCCGTGAACGGCGCAGGTGCGGCGGCCATTGCCATCACAAAGCTTCTTCTTTCCGCGGGCGCGAGGGACGTGACCCTCTGTGACCGGACGGGAATCGTATACAAAGGTCGGGAGAAGGGCATGAACTGGATCAAAACTGAGATGGCGGAGGTCACGAACCCCCGCAACCTAAAGGGTTCTCTGTCGGATGCCATGCGGGGCGCAGATGTGTTTATCGGCGTGTCCGCCCCCGGCTCTGTCTCTCAGGATATGGTCCGCTCCATGGCCAAGGACCCGATCCTCTTCGCCTGCGCCAACCCCACGCCGGAAATTTTCCCCGACGAGGCCAAGGCCGCCGGAGCGCGGGTGGTTTCCACCGGCCGCAGCGACTATCCCAATCAGATTAACAATGTCTTGGCCTTCCCCGGCATTTTCCGGGGCGTGTTTGACGTCCGGGCCAGCGACATCAACGAGGAGATGAAGGTTGCCGCCGCCCAGGCACTGGCGGGCCTGATCTCCGATGAGGAGCTGAACGAGGACTACATTATTCCCGCCGCCTTTGACCCCCGAGTAGGTCCGGCGGTGGCCAAGGCCGTAGCCGAAGCGGCAAGGCGGACCGGCGTTGCCCGGATCTAAATTTCATCCACGACAGAAAAAACCGGGAGAGGCAATCGCCTCTCCCGGTTTCCAAATTCCCTGTTTGATTTTTGTCCGATGCGGACGACTCCGCATACATGCGGGGCATCAGACCCTTCGGTCTCTCTTACCGGGCGTTATAAGCCTTGATGCCGAGAGCAAGCAGCTCCATGGAGCGCTCCAGATCGGCCTGCTTCAAAACGTAAGCAAGGCGAACTTCGTCGCGTCCCTTACCGGGAGTGGCATAGAAGCCCTCGCCGGGCGCGAACATGACAGTGTCACCGTGGTCTTCAAAATGCTCCAACAGCCACTGCTGGAATGTATCGGTGTTGTCCACCGGCAGCTTTGCCATGATATAGAACGCGCCCTTGGGGCACTCGCACACCACGCCGGGGATCTTCTTCAGACCCGCCATGCAGGTGTCGCGGCGCTTCTTATACTCGTCGCGGACAGCGGCAAAGTACTCGGGTCCCACGCTGTACAGCGTGGCGGCGCCTACCTGATCCAGCGTTGCGGAGCAGAGACGGCCCTGGCAATATTTCATGGCGTGAGACATCAGTTCCTTATTGCGGGAGATCAAAACGCCCACGCGGGCGCCGCAGGCGGAGAACCGCTTGGACACGGAGTCGATCACGATGACATTATCGGCTGCATCCTCAAATTCCAGCATGGTGGCAAGCTTCTCGCCGCCATAGACAAATTCGCGGTACACCTCGTCGCCGATCACAAACAGGTTATGCTCCTTGGCGATGTCCACGATCAGCTTCATTTCGTCGTGGGTCAGGACCACGCCGGTGGGGTTGCCGGGATTGGTGACCATAATGGCGCGGGTATGCTCGTTAATCTCCGACTCAATCTTCTTGCGGTCGGCATAATAATAGCCCTCTTCCGGGGTAGTGGGAATCGGATGGATCTTGCCGCCGGTAACCCGTGTGAAGGTGTTATAGTTCGGATAGAAGGGCTCTGGGATCAGGATCTCGTCTCCGTCGTCCAAAATGCACTCCATGACCATCTCCAGCGCTTCGCTGCCGCCGGTGGCGGCCAAAATGTCGCCGGAATCCAGCTTGATGCCAAGCTTTGCATAGTAACCGCGGACAGCCTCCACAAACTCGGGAACGCCTGGAGAGGGCGCGTACGCCAGAACGGGCTGCTTAAAGTCCTTCACCGCGTCAAAAAAGACAGCAGGGGTTTCAATGTCAGGCTGGCCGATATTCAGGTGGTAGATCTTGCGTCCCTTGGCTTCCGCCGCCACCGCAAAGGGATGGAACTTCCGCATGGGGGACAAACCGCACTTTTCGATCTTGCTCGAAAACTTCATGACAGGATACCTCCTTTTTATTTTGTAAACTGCCTACGCAAATTATCTGCGCATATTGGCCCATGTTTCCATTTTAAGCGCCTTTAACTGGGTTGTCAACACTTTCCTATCGTCCGCTTCGCTCTGCAAGGCATGACATTTTGTACAATGCACTGTTCGGGTTTTCATCCCTTTATTGTATAAATCAGACAACCGTTGACAATCCGTCCCTCACTTCTCCTCCTCTGACAGTTCCTCGTCGAAAGGCGGTTCATCGGGTGTTGGTACGGCGGCGCTGGAGCCGCCCATTTGCAGTTCCTGCCACTTCTCCTTTGTAATCAGCAGCTGACGGGGCTTGGATCCCTCAAACGGTCCCACGATCCCCCGCTGCTCCATCTGGTCCACCAAGCGGGCAGCACGGGAATATCCCAATTTCAGTCGGCGCTGAAGCATGGAGACGGACGCCTGTCCGGTTTCCAGCACCACGTCCACCGCAGCGGGCAGGAGCTCGTCGCCCTCGTCCTCGACCGGTTCCGACATGGCGCCGCCTTTGCCGCCCGAGGATTTCTCCTTCTGCTGAACGTTCTCCTCGATTTTCTGCATAACCTCGTCGGAGTAGTGGGCCTCGCCGGTTTGTTTGGCAAACTCCACCACCCGCTCAATCTCCTCCGGGCTTATGAAGCAGCCCTGCACACGGGTGGGTTTTCCGGAGCCCAGCGGGAAATACAGCATATCCCCTCTGCCCACCAGCTTTTCCGCACCCTGCGTATCCAGAATGATGCGGGATTCCAGCGAGGACGCCACCGCAAAGGCGATGCGGCTGGGAATATTCGCCTTCATGATGCCGGTGATGACGTCGGCGGAAGGACGCTGCGTGGCGATGACCAAATGCATTCCGGCGGCACGGCCCATCTGAGCCACACGGCAGATGGATTCCTCCACCTCCTTCGCGGCCACCAGCATCAGATCGGCCAGCTCGTCGATGACCACCACCACAGAGGGCATGGTCGTAAGCTCCTCGCCGGTCCGTGCTAAGGCGTTATACCCCTTCAGGTCCTTCACGTTGTGCTCCGAGAAAATCTTGTACCGCTTCATCATCTCGTATACTGCCCACTGGAGCGCCCCGGCGGCTTTTTTCGGGTCCGTCACCACAGGGATCAGCAAATGCGGGATACCGTTATACGGGGCCAGCTCCACCATTTTGGGGTCCACCATGATAAAGCGCACCTTATCGGGGCCGGACTTGTACATCAGGCTGACGATCAGAGAGTTGGTACATACGGACTTACCGGAGCCGGTGGTTCCCGCTATCAACACGTGGGGCAGTTTTCCAATATCGCCCACGATGCAGTGTCCGCCGATATCCTTGCCCACAGCGAAGGACACGGAGGATTTGTGGTTTACGAATGTACCGGATTCCACCACGTCCCGGATCAGGACGGAGGACACATACTTGTTGGGCACCTCGATGCCCACCACGGAGATTTTATCGGGGATGGGCGCGATGCGGACGCCGGAGGCCCCCAGAGCCAGCGCGATATCATCCGCCAAATTGGTGATCTTGGAGAGCTTTACGCCCTGGTCCAGCACAAATTCATACCGAGTGACGGTGGGCCCGTGGACTACCTCCCCCGCCGTGGCCTCCACACCAAAGCTCTTCAGCGTCTCGCTGAGGCGGCGGGCGTTGTTCCGAAGCTCCGCCCCGGCCTCGGAAAAATCGCTGCCCGTGTTTTCGTTCAGCAATGTAACGGCCGGGAACTGATAGTCGCTTTCGCCGGACGCCATCGTGTGCGCAATCTGAGCCGTAACCTCGGCGGTGGCAGCGGCAACCTCACCCGCGGCGGATTTGGGCTTCTCGACCGCAGCCGGTGCCGGAGCAGGAATAGGCATAGGCGCGGACGGAGCTGCGGGCACCGGCACCGGGGCAACCACGGGTGCGGGCATGGAAAGCGGTTCCGGCGAAACAACCGGTGGAGCGGTCTGGACAGGCTGCGGGGCGTTCTTTGCCGCCTCCTCCGCCAAAAGCTGGTCTGGAGTGATCTGCTGGTCGGATTTCTGGCGGAAAAAGCCCTTGAGCAGGCCGGGTTTCTTCTCCGGCTCGAGCCTTTGCTCGCCGTCCAGCGGAATATCAATGACAGAGCGCGTCTCACCCCGGTTGCGGGATGCTTCGGCGGGAATGGCCGGCGCGGGGCACGGAGCTTTCTCCGGCTCCGGCTCGTACCGGACACGGTTGCGGTGCCTTTCTGCCAGTCCGCCGGGCGAGACATGGAGGGAAACCATGGCCAGCGTAATAAACAATACCACAAAAATGATGATGGAGGCCACCCGCGAAAAAGCCGTCACTGCTCCAACGGCAATCATCCCGGAGACCGCGCCGCCGGACTTGAGCGCGCCGCCGGAAATCCACAGGGACTTCAAAATGCCCTTTGCAAACTCATATCCGTCCTTGAGAAGGACCATATGGGCCAGCGCTCCGAATAAAAGCGGCGTCAGCAAAGCGCAGGTTATCCGCAAAGCCACGGGTCGCCCGTGGTGAAGCAGCAAGCCAACCCCCGCCAGCGCCAGCGCCGGACCCGCCAGCCAATAGCCATACCCGAACAGGCCCTTGAGCAGCACGGCAAACCAGTCTATAAAGACGGCGTCAATGCCGAAATAGCTCACCGCCGCGCACAGCGCCAACACAAGGCAGATGATGCCCCCCGCCTCCCTGCGGACGGGTTTTTTCGTCGGAGGAGCCGCTTTTCTCCGGCCTCCGTTGGTTTTTCTCGACGTTCCGCTCCCTTTTGTCGTGGTGCTCGCCACAGTCGTACCTCCCTATACTCGCTCTTTCGTAAAAGCTATCAATCAGGCCGTGGTATTCTTGACAAAGGTGAGAACCAGCGTCAAAAGGCCCACAGCCCAGCAGTAGTATGCAAACCAGCCGAATTTGCCCTTATCCGCAATCATTTTCAGCAGCCGGATGCAGGCATACCCCACCAGCGCGGCCACCAGAACTCCCGCCAGATAAACCGGCACCTCGCCCCATTCAATACCGGTCTCCACCGCATCCTTCAACGTCAGGATATTGGCGCCCAGCACGGCGGGAATCGACAGCAGAAAGGAAAACCGCACGGCAAATTTCCGCTCAAAGCCCACGAAGCACCCGGCAGTGATGGTGGTTCCGGAGCGGGAGATGCCCGGACAGGTGGCGACGGCCTGCCCCACGCCCACCAGAAGTACATCCAGCATCGTGGCGGTACGCTCGGATTTACGGCCCCTCCGCGCACGGTCGCTGGCAAACAGCAGGCAGCCGGTCAGGAGCAGGGCCACCGCCACAAAGTAGATGTTACTCGACAGCCCCTCGATCTGATCCTTGAAGGGCAGCACCGCAAACAGCGGCAGCGTACCCACGATGATGAGGAAAATCAGCCTCCGGGCGGAGGGAAGCGGCGTGGGCGTGGAGTGGTGGGCAATGTCGCCGATTCCTTGAAAGAGTTCGAAGACCATGGCTTTGATATCCGCCCAGTAGGCCACGAACACAGCCACCAGCGTACCCATATGTAACAATACGTCGAAAAAGTCCGGCGGGGTTCCAAACCCCGTCTGCCCCAGCATATACTCCGCGATGGCCAGATGTCCGGAGCTGGAAATGGGTAAAAATTCTGAAACGCCCTGGATAAGGCCCAGGACGATGGATGTCAGCAGTGACAAAAGCTCCACTCTCCTTTATGTACGGGAACGTTTTATTTCCGGTCTCCGCGCGAGCGGCGAGGATCGGTTGGCTCTCGGCGATGTTCCGCGTATTCTTTGATTCTATCCTTACGCGGCTCACGGAACTATTTGGAATTATACCATAGCGGTCTGTAAAATTCCAGTCATATTTACACATCCCCAGTCCGTCGAAAGTCCGCAGAAGTTTTGGGGCAAGTCGAGGCGGCGGGTTTCCCCGCCGCCCGTTACATTTACTTTCAGTCTTTTTGCAGCTTTTCCAGGGCGGACCTGGCGGCAGACTGCTCCGCTTCCTTCTTGCTGTGGCCGCCGCCGGCGCCGATCACCATGCCGTTAAGAAGCACCTCCGACAGAAAGGTCTTGTCATGGTCCGGTCCCCGCTCCCCCACCATGCGGTAAAGAAGGACCTGATCGGCCTTGCGCTGGACCAGCTCCTGAAGCTCCGTTTTAAAGTCCCGCCGTCGCTCCTCCACAGCCTCTTCCCGCTCCGCGTCCAGCAGACACCGGTGAATCAGCGCGGAGGCTGCCGTGATGCCGCCGTCCAGATATACCGCGGCAAATACCGCTTCGGTGGCGTCCGCCAAAATGGAGATCCGTTCCCGGCCTCCCCCCGCTTCCTCTCCTCTGCCCAGCTTCAGATAACAGCCAAGTTCCAGCTTCCGCGCCACCTCATACAGGCTCTGCTCGCATACCAGCGCCGCCCGAATGCGGGTCAGATCCCCCTCCGGCAGGTCGGGATGCTGCAAAAACAAGAACTCCGCCGTCACAAAGCCCAGCACCGAATCGCCCAGAAACTCCAGTCGTTCGTTGCTGTTCATCTGCCGGGTCCGGTGCTCGTTGGCGTAGGAGCTGTGATTCAGCGCCTCCTCCAGCAAGGCCGGATCTCGGAAGGTATAATTCAATTTTGCCTCCAGTTCCTTCATAAAAGCACGCTCACACTCCTCCAAAAGGAAACCCCGCGCTGGGCGGGGTATTCTTTCTTATCTGTTTAGTTTTGCGGCGATATAGCGGACAGCGTCCCCCACGGTCTTCAGATCGCTCAGGTCGTCCTCCTGAATCTCGCCCACGTCAAATTCTTCCTCCATGGCCATCACCAGTTCCACCAGGTCCACGGAGTCCGCTCCCAGATCCTCCTCAAAGGAAGTCTCCATGGTCACTTCATCCGGTTCCTGCGCAAACTGCTCAGCCACCAGATCTCGCATTGTCTGAAATACCTCTTCATTCGACATACCAGTCACTCCTCAGGTCTCACGTTGTTGGAGTAATCATACGGCAGCGCCGCATTTCTGTCAATAGGATATCAGATTTTTTCTGCAGCATCCAACTGCATCTGTTCAATGCTGGCTTCCACATCCGCAATGAAGCCGCTCTTTGCGAATTCCTCCGCCTGCCGCACCGCATTCTGGATCGCGCGGGCGTCGGACCCGCCGTGGGCCTTGACCACCGGCTTTGTAATTCCAAGAAACGGCGTGCCGCCCACTTCACCGGGGTCCAGCATCTTCTTGAACCCGGCCATCTGTTCTTTCATCAGCAGCGCCGCAAGTTTTGTCTTTGCGCCGGAGAGAAACATTGCCTTCAGTTCTTTGGACATGAATTTTGCCGTTCCCTCCAGAGACTTGAGCATAACGTTCCCGGTGAAGCCGTCCGCCACGATGACATCCGCTCCGCCCAGCATGGCGTCGGACGCCTCGATATTCCCAACAAAATGAATGCGGCCCGCCTGATCAGCCTGCTCAAGGGCTGCATGGGCCTCATGGCGCAGGGTGTCGCCCTTTTCGCTCTCCGCGCCGATGTTCAAAAGACCCACCCGAGGCTTTTCCACACCCATGACCCGCCGGGCATAAAAGCTCCCCAAAAAAGCGAATTGCAGCAGGTATTCCGGCGTGCATTCCGCGTTGGCCCCTGCGTCGCACAGCACGGCCCTTCCTCCCAGAACAGGAATCTGGGGGCACAGCGCCGCCCGGCGGATGCCCCGGATACGCTTCACCACCAGCGTGGCCCCGGAGAGCAGCGCGCCGGTAGAACCAGCGGAGACAAACCCGTCCCCCATACCGTCTTTCAGCATGTTCAGCCCCACGGTCAGGGACGAATCCTTCTTCTTTTTGAACGCTATGGCGGGGTCGTCGGCAATTTCCACCACCTCGGCGGCGTCTCGGATCTCCACTCCGGCAGGCAGGGTCTTCTCGCCGCAGTCTCCCACGGCCTTCAGCACCTGCGCCGCGCGGCCCACCAGCACGATCTCCGTTCCATAAGTACTGTGGGCGGCCAGCGCGCCCTTTACGATCTCGCCAGGGGCGTTATCTCCGCCCATTGCGTCTACGATGATCTTCATATAGCCCATCCCTTTCTCCGCGCCCCGCAGAGAAGCCCAGCGGTTCGCAGAATCTGTTTAGCGGAGCGCTTCTTCCCGCATACTGTCCACGATTTCCAGCGATCGGCTGGAAATCTCCGTGTTTTTATCGCGTTTTCCCTTGACCCGGTGGTCCAGCGGCGGCATGATGCCGAAATTGATGTTCATGGGCTGAAACCGAACCACAGACTCATCGCTGATATACAGCCCCAGCGCCCCGATAGCCGTCTGCCTTGGAAAATCCAGCGGCGGCAAAGCCCGCAGCCGCCGGGAAAGCTCCACCGCGGCCAGATATCCGCTGGCACAGGACTCCACATACCCCTCCACGCCGGTCATCTGTCCGGCAAAGGCGATACGCGGCTCCTTCTTCATCCGATAATACCGGTCCAGCAGCCGGGGCGAGTCCAGAAACGTATTCCGATGCATCACGCCGTACCGCAGAAACTCCGCATTTTTCAGAGCGGGAATCATGGAGAAAACCCGCTTTTGTTCCGGAAATTTCAAATGGGTCTGAAAACCCACAAGATTGTAGACGCTGCCGTCGGCGTTATCCCTGCGCAGCTGCACCACGGCGTAGGGCCAGCGCCCCGTCCGGGGATCGTCCAGTCCCCGGGGCTTCAGCGGTCCGAAGAGCAGCGTGTCGTGGCCCCGGCGGGCCATGACCTCCACGGGCATACAGCCCTCAAACACCTTTTGGTCCTCAAATCCGTGGACCGGAGCCTCTTCGGCAGTGGTCAAGGCCTGCCAGAAGGCATCGTACTCCGTCTCCGTCATGGGACAGTTGGCATAATCCGCCGTACCCTTGCCATAGCGGGAACCCATCCACGCCGAATCCATATCCACGCTGTCCGACGCGATCAGGGGTGCGGCGGCGTCGTAAAAGTGCAGGGCCGTGTCCGCCCCCAGCAGCTCCTGCAGCCGATCCGCCAGCGCGTCGGAGGTCAGGGGACCGGAGGCAACCAGCACCTCGCCCTCCGGAAGGTCGCTCACCTCGCCGGGGACCACGGTGATGTTGGGACAGCTCCTGATCTTTTCCGTCACCATGGCGGAAAAGCCGTGGCGGTCCACCGCCAGCGCGCCGCCCGCCTCCACACGGGTGGCGTCCGCGCAGGTCATGATCAGGGAGCCCAGCCGCCGCAGTTCCTCTTTCAAAAGGCCCACGGCGTTTTCCAGCTGGTCACTGCGCAGGGAGTTGGAGCAGCACAGCTCCGCAAAGTCGTCCGTCACATGGGCGGGGGTTCTTTTCTGCGGTTTCATCTCATAGAGCGTCACTTGGACGCCCCGCCGGGCCAGCTGCCAGGCAGCCTCGCTGCCGGCAAGACCCGCGCCGATGACCGATACGTTCATAAATGTGTCCTTTCGAATGTCCCTTACCTGATAAAACGGAATTCGCGCCGGGTCGGGCAAATCAATTCTCTTTTTTAACCGCGGACTTCTTTACAGCTGTCTTTTTCGCAGCGGGTTTTTTTGCAGCCGCCTTGGCCGCAGGCTTTTTTGCCGTCTTTTTTGCGGCAGGTTCCTTCGTGGTTTTTTTGACCGCAGTTTTGGCTGTAGGCTTCTTCGCCGTTTTTTTCGCAGCCGTCTTCGCGGCGGCTTCTTCCTCCGTCTCTGTGACGTCGCCGTTCTCGCCGTTCTCGTCGGTCTTCTTTTTCGGGTAGCCCCGCTGCTCCTCGGGTAGGAAATTGGAGCAGCTCGGATTCACGCAGTAGGGCCGCTTGTAGCCTCGGCCCGATCTCTTGAACATGGTCTGGCCGCACACCGGGCAGTCATCCTTGACCGGCACGTCCCAGGTCATGAAGTCGCATTTCGCGGTCTCATCCTTGGCATTGCGATGTTCGCAGCAGTAGTAATTATACTGCTTATTGCTCTTTTTGCTGACGCCGGTGCGCTTCATAAGCCGTCCGCCGCACTTGGGGCACCGGCCCGGCATCACCACCACCAGCGGCATGGTAAAGCTGCACTCCGGGTACCCCGGGCAAGCCAAAAACCGTCCAAACCGCCCGGATTTCACCACCAGATTCCGCCCGCACTCCGGGCAGATCTCCTCGCTGACCTCGTCGGGGACTTTGATGCGGGTTCCCTCCAGAGCGGCCTCCGCGTCCTTGAGGTTCTTTTCAAAATCCCCGTAAAACTCCCGCAGGATATCTTTCCACGGGGTCTTCCCCTCCTCCACGAAGTCCAGCTTCTGCTCCATGTGGGCAGTGAACTGAAGGTCGGCGATATCGGAAAACCGCTGCTTCATCAGCTCCGTCACCACGCGGCCCAGGTTCGTGATCTTCAGGTACTTGCTCTCCTTGACGACATACTCCCGATCGATGATCGTAGACACGGTGGGAGCATAGGTGGAAGGCCTGCCGATGCCCTGTTCCTCCATAGCGCGGATGAGCGTCGCGTCCGTGTAGTGGGCGGGGGGCTGGGTGAAGTGCTGATCCTTGTGGAACTCCTTCAGCGCCAGTGGCTCTCCCTCCCTCAGAGCAGGCAGGGGAGATTCCTTTTCCTCCTTCTCCTCGTCTTTGCCCTCTTCATAGACGGCGGTATAACCCGCGAATTTTAGGCCCGAGGCGGTGGCGCGGAACATGTACTCCCCCGCTGCAATGTCCACGGATACGCTGTCATACACGGCGTTTTCCATCTGGCTGGCCAAAAAACGGCTCCAGATTAGTTTGTACAGCCGGTACTGTTCCCCGGTCAAATCGCCCTTCACCTGCTCCGGCGTCAATGCCACGCTGCTGGGGCGGATCGCCTCATGGGCATCCTGCGCATTGGCCTTGGCCTTATAGTGCCGGGTCTGAGCGGGGTAGTAATCCTTGCCGTACCGGCCCAGAATAAAGATCTTGGCGGCGTCCAGGGCCTCCTCGCTGATACGCAGGGAGTCGGTTCTCATATAGGTGATGAGACCCACGGTGCCCTCACCCGCAATGTCCACACCCTCATAGAGCTGCTGGGCGATGGCCATGGTCCGCCGGGGTGTCATGCTCAGCTTTCGGGACGCATCTTGCTGGAGCGTGGAGGTGGTAAACGGAGGGGAAGGACTGCGCTGCTTGTCTGTCCGCTTTACAGCCGAAACGGCAAACGCATGGTTTTTGGTCCCCTCCACCACGGCCTCCACCTCTTCGGCAGACTTCAGCTCCGCTTTTTTGCCGTCTTTTCCGTGGTAGTGGGCTGAAAATTCCGTCTTCTTCGCGTCATCGCTCCGGAGAACGGCGTCCAGCGTCCAGTATTCCTCCGGCTGGAATGCCTCGATCTCCCGCTCACGGTCGTCCACCATGCGAGTTGCGACAGACTGGACCCGTCCGGCGGATAGCCCCCGACGGACCTTTTTCCAGAGAAGCGGGCTGAGCTGATAGCCCACAATGCGGTCCAGGATGCGCCGCGCCTGCTGGGCGTCCACCAGGTTTTGGTCAATGTCCCTAGGCTCCTGTATGGACTCCTGCACCACCTTTTTTGTGATCTCGTTGAACGTTACGCGGTGGGTTTTGCTGTCCGGCAGATTCAAAAGCTGCTTCAAATGCCAAGAAATCGCCTCGCCCTCGCGGTCCGGGTCGGTGGCGAGATACACCGTGTCGGCGGCCTTGGCGGACTTTTTCAGATCGCTGATGATGTCTTCTTTGCCCTTGATGGGCTGATACTCCGGGTCGAAGTCGTGCTCCACGTCCACACCCAGAGTGCTTTTCGGCAGATCCCGCAGGTGGCCCATGGAGGCCTTGACGCGGAACTCTTTTCCCAGATATTTTTCGATGGTCTTGGCCTTCGCGGGAGATTCCACGATGACCAGGCTCTGTTTTGCCATAGTTACCTCCAAAACTTTGCGCGGATACAAAGTAAATTTATTCGAAAAGTGTCACAGCGCGGATGTACCGCTTCCCGCTGCACTGCGTCACATATTGGTCGATCTCCAGCATGGTCAGCGCCGACAGCACCCGCCGGGCGGGCAGCTCCGTCAGCTCGATCAGGTCGTCCACCGGCATGGGCTGGTCGGTCAGCGTCCGCAGAAGAAGGATCTGATCGTCGGTCAGTCCCGCGCCCTTCAAAGAAAGGGACGGCAAAACCGGCTTGGCCGCCTCCGTCGGCTGACCGGGCTGCTTCTCCAGCAGTTCCGGTGCGGGACGGGTCTGTCCGCGAAGTTTACCCGGAAATTGGGCCTCGTAATCCCGCAGGATGTCCCACGGCTCCGCAGCCACACCCGCGCCGTCCCGGATCAGGCGGTTGCAGCCCCTGCTGTTCTCTGCGTAAATGGGACCGGGGACGGCGAATACGTCGCGCCCCTGATCCAGAGCCATTCCGGCTGTGATCAGCGCGCCGCTGCGCGCGGGCGCCTCCACCACCAGCGCGGCGACGCTCAGCCCCGACATGATGCGGTTGCGAATGGGAAAATGGCCGGGAAGGGGCTCCGTCCCCGGCGGATACTCGGAAATCAGGCAGCCCGCGGCAGCTACATCATCATAGAGCCAGCCGTTTTCCCTGGGGTAGATCACATCGACGCCGCCGCCCAGTACGCCGATGACGATGCCCCCCGCCCGCAAAGCACCCTGCGCCGCGGCGGAATCAATTCCCCGGGCAAGGCCCGTGACCACCACGGCCCCGCCGTCCGCCAGCCCAAAGGCAAGGTTCTCCGCGCATCGGATCCCGTAAGGCGACGCTTTCCGCGTCCCCACCACGGCGATGGCGGGAAGCTCGTCCACCGCGGGAAACCGACCCCGGATGTACAGGAGGCAAGGCGGGTCGTAAATGCTCCGGAGCCGGATGGGATACGCCGCGTCGTGGAGCGTCAGGAGCTGAAGGTCCAGACGATCACAGTCTGCCAGAATCTGATCCGCTTTGGTCAGGTCCTTGTTTTTCAGGACCTCCGCCTCCTGCCGGGTAATACCCTCGGTCAGCAGAATTTCACCCTCGTCGGCGTAATAGACGTCTTCCGGCGTGCGGAAATGCTCCAGCAGGGCAAGCCTGGTCTGATTCCCGATGCCCTCGCACCGGGATAGCCACACCCAGTATTTCAGCATGGACATATCCGTCCCTCCTTCACTTCCGGCCCCTGGCCATCTCCCACAGCAGCGCGGCGGCGGCCGCCGCCGCGTTCAGGGATTCGCAGCGTTCATTCATGGGAATTTTGACCGTTGCGCCGCAAAGTGTCAAAATCTCATTTGAAAGTCCCCGTCCTTCGCTTCCGATGGCGGCGGCGGCTCGGGTGTAATCCATTTCCCGGATATCCCGCGTATCGGCCCGCAGCGCCGCGCCGTACAGTGGGATGCCGCTGCGCTTCAGCAGCGCGGCCGCCTCCAAGGCGTCACAGATCCAAACCGGGCAGCGGAACACCGCACCCATGCTGGCCCGCAGCGTTCTGGGGTGATAGAGGTCGGCGCAGCCGTTCACCAGGAGCAGACCATCCGCCCAAAAAGCGTCCGCCGTCCTGAGAATCGTTCCCACGTTGCCGGGGTCCTGCACTCCGTCCAGCACCACATACCGGCTTCCGTCCAGCTTTTCCGGCAGCGCGGCCTCCCGCATCCGGCACACGGCCAAAACGCCCTGAGGCGTTTTGCTTGGGGCGACGGAGGCCATCACGTCCTCCGGCACCTCCACTGCCCGAACAGAGGGTGGCAGCTCCCCAAAAGCCTGCCCCGGCGTGGTCACCACTGCATCCACCATCTCCGGAGCCCAGCGGAGAGCTTCCTCCGTCAGCTTCGGGCTGTCACAGAGGAAGCGTCCGATCTCGCGGCGGTATTTGCCGTCCGCCGCGAGTTTTCGGAGCTGGAGGCAGAGCGGATTCTTTCTGCTGGAGATTCTCTCCATGTCCTCTCCTCCTTCTCCAAATTTACTTGATACATTATTATAAACAAGTCCCAATTTTAATACAAAAGTGAGTATATCATACGCCGCTGGAAGATTCAAGTCAACGCTTTTACATGGAATCGCGGTTTTTCCGCAGGGAAACCATGTTAAATGCGGGCAGTCAATTCACCTTTATCTCGATCTGGGCAGCGCGCAGTACGCCCGCCCCGCAGAGCGCGGCAAACAGCTGGTCCCTGCGGCAGCCGACGGGCAGCTGGTCCTCCAATGCCGGGAGTGTCAAGGTCACATTTTCCGGAACTTCCGCACCATCATAGAGCGCCAGCGCCACGGCGCTGTGCAGCTCCGGCCTTGGGGCAAACAGCAGCGCGGCTTCCGCCTCCGACAGCTGTCCGGCATTTGGCCGCAGAATCAGCGACACCCCAAATTCCCGCCGCAGCTGCCGGGCCAGCTCCTCCCCGCCGTCCGGGACATCCAACAGCACATAGCGATAACGCAGGCACAGCTCCGTCACCGCCCGCACCAACTCCCCGGTGAGCCGGTCGGCGCAGACCGCCGCTGTGGATGCGCCGGAAAGTCCTTTGGCCGCAATTTCCGCCCGGAGCCACTCCACCGCAAGACTCCGGTACAGCGGCATCACCTCCACCGGACAAATGCCGTGCTTCGTAAAAACCGCCTCATACGGGAAATTTTCCGGAAACACCGCCCGAGTAATCCCAAGCTTTTGAAGCTTTTTTGCCGCCGAAACCGCCCGGCGGTGCAAAACGGCAGCGGGAGTATTTTTCCGCCGCAGCAGGTGCACCCCCAGAAACCGCATCCGCAGAACCGCCTGTTCCTCCGCCCGCCGGGGCGCTCTTTCCTCCGTCCATGCCACAAATCCAATCATGCGAACCTCCCTGCGTTCCCGTGGGAAAATCGGAGCGGACTTCCCCGCGCCGGAGCGGGCCGCGTTACCGGACGCAGCAGCCCTCCCGTCCCATTTCTATGGGACGGGAGGGCTGCTTATGCGAAAAAATCACCCGGCCAGCGTATAGCCGGTGAGATATTTCAAGGGATTGATGCGCACACCGTTCTCTGATATCTCAAAGTGGAGATGGGGACCGGTTGAGTTTCCGGTGGAGCCGGTGATGCCGATGGCGTCGCCCTGCTTCACGTTGGTTCCGGCCGAGACGCTGAGGCTGCTCATATGCCCATACAGCGTCGTATTGCCGCTGCCGTGGGAGATCACCACGTAATTGCCGTAAGAGCTGGAGCGCTGTGCCACCAAGACGGTACCCGCCTTAGCGGCGTGGACCGTGGTGGTATAGCCAACTTTTCCGATGTCCACGCCCTTGTGATTGGTGGACCCGATGCCGCCGGGGGACGCCCGTCCGCCAAAGGTGGAGGTGACGTAATGGCTGTCCACCGGCCAGATGTATCCCCCAAGCGCCGCGTTGGAGACCTTTCCGCCATTGGCGGCGGCCTGTTCCTCCGCCAGCTTCCGGCTCATATCCTGAATACGCTTCTGGATAGCCTCTTCTTCCTCTTCCAAACCGTCGATTGCAGCCTCTGTTTCATCCTGGTTGGAGGCCAACTGCTGGATCAGCTGGTTGGCCTGCTTCCGCTGAGATTCGAGCGCGGACTTTTTGGACACTAGATCGGCCTTCGCCGCCTCCGAGTCGGCCTTGGAGGATTGCAGCGACGCTTCTTTTTGCGAGATTTCATCCTGAAGCGCCTTTAACTGGTCGATCACCGCCTGATCGGCGTTCATAATCTCGTTCACCGCGTCCAGCCGGTCCAGCAGGTCCGTGAAGTTGTCGGCCTTAAAAAGAACGGCCCAATAGCTGACGCTTCCCTCCTCCTCCATGACCCGCACCCGGCGACAGAACAGCTCGTACTGGGCGGCCTCCCGCTCCTGCGCGTCGGCCAGCTCCGCCTGGGTCTGGGTGATCAGCTGGGCATACGTGGATATTTGGCTCTCCACGTTGCTGATCTCCTTCACCTGTACAGCAATCTGCTGGTCCAGCAGTTCCTTTTTCTGCATGACCTCCGCCTTATCGTCGGACAGAGACGCCAGCTTTGCCTGCAGCGCTTTTTTCTGACCGGTCAGGTCGGATGCGTTGCCTTTCAGGGCGTCGATATCTGCCTGAGTCACCGCGCTCACCGGTTGGGGCAGCACCGCCGCGGTGCAGATCACCATCAGGGCCATCAATCCCGCCGCAATGCGCTTCATCGGTCTCATCAATTTTCTCTCCTTTACCACGAAAACGCTTTGCTCATACCTGTAGGAACCGTCGGATGGCGGAGAGGCTTCCCCCCACGCCGATCACAACTCCAGCAATCAAAAATGTAGCCGCCACGGGAACCCACAGCTGTCCAAAGTTCACCACGCTGATGAGCTGGAGCGTATCGCTGCTCTCCACGCCCCGAGTCACTGCCTCATACAGTGCCCACTGCAAAAGGAACGCGATCACCGCCCCGGTAAAGCCCAGCATAAAGCCCTCGTACACAAAGGGCCAGCGAATAAAGCTGTTGGTGGCGCCCACCATACGCATGATGGCGATTTCCTCCCGCCGGTCAAAGGTAGTGAGCTTGATGGTGTTGGAGATGATGAACACAGACACCACCAGCAAGATGACAATCAGCGTCATGCAAACCACCGTGGCAATGTTCCGCACGGTGATCAGCCCGTCGGAGATTTCCTCATAGGCGGTGACGCTGGCAACCCCTTTCACCTTCTCCAAGGCCTCTTTTGTCTCGCCGGTAAGTTGAATATTCACGGTCTTGACGGCGTACCGATCCCGGAGGATCTGCGGGTCCAGATCCTGAAACAGCGTTTCGTCGGCGTATTTCTCCTGAAACTCCTTCATTGCCTCTTCTCTGGTGATAAAGGTTACAGAGGCCACATTGGGCTGCGCCTCGATCTCCTTTTGGAGCATCCGCGCTTGTTCGGTGGTATAGCTCTCGTCCACATAGGCCAGCATTTCGTTGTCCTTCTCCATGTCCTTGAGCTGCTGGTTGGCATTCACCGCGACCAGTGTGAAGGTGCCCATTATCAGGAGACAGGCCACGGTAATGCCGATGGCCGCGAAGGACATGAACCCATGGCTGAACATATTGGAAATGCCCTCGCGAAAAAAGTAACGGAAATTATGCTTTCCCATGGATATGTCCTCCCACATAGCCGCCGACGGAATCGTTGATAATTCGGCCGCCGTCGATGGTGACCACGCGCTTTTCAAAGCGGTCCACCAAGTCTTTTTCATGCGTGACGACCACCACGGTCGTCCCCAGCGAGTTGATTTTCACCAGCAGCCGCATCAGCTCCAATGACCGCTCCGGGTCCAGATTGCCGGTAGGTTCGTCGGCGATGATGGTGGTGGGGTTATTCACCAGCGCCCGGGCGATGGCCACGCGCTGCTGCTCGCCTCCCGACAGCTCCGTGGGGTAGTGAGTGGCCTTCTCCTCCAGTCCCACCAGCTTCAAAACATAGGGAATGCGCTTGCGAAGTTCCTTCTCGCCGGCCCCCACGGCCCGCATGACAAAAGCCAGGTTATCATACACTGTTTTCTTTTCGATCAGGCGGAAATCCTGAAAAATAACGCCTACCGTCCGCCGCATGATGGGCAGCTGCTTGTCGGTGATATTGCTGACGGAAAAGCCATTGATCATAATGCGGCCGCAGCTTGGTTCCACCTCTCCGGTAAGAAGCTTAATAATGGTGGATTTTCCAGCCCCGGAGGGACCCACCAGAAACAGGAACTCACCGTCCTCGATGGTAAGGGTGATGCCCCGGATAGCCTGAGTCCCATTGTCATACTCCATTTCCACGTCCTTCAGACGGATCATACACGCACCTCGCTCCATTTCAGTCGGCTCGCCAAAATTTTACTTTCTGACTGGTCGACATAAATCTACAATCGAATACATTATATATGGTTTTTCTCCATCATGCAAGTAGAAATATATCCGCTATTTCCACTATATCCGGAGAGATTATGAACGGCTTTTTACGCCTGAATTTGTACCGTCCCGCCGGCCTTTGCAAAAAAAGGAAGGCGGCTGAATGCCGCCTTCCCCGTGTCTTCTAAAAGTCCGCGCTGCGCCGGAACATATGCAGCCCCGACAGGTCCGGTAAACCTTTTGGGCGCCCGCAGCTCAGTTCAGCCGCACTTCCTTTGCCGTTTCGGGCTTAAAATAGCCCTTCATATCATATTTGTTGTACCCGGAATAGTCGGACAGCGTCCGTCCCTCCAACGAGTAGCTGCGGATGAAACGCTTGCCGTCCACCGAGGTCCAGTTCTCCGCGTCCCAGCTCAAATATCCGTCCTCGTCGGTCTGTTTTTCAGCGAACAACAGGTCCACCTGCCGGTTGTGGTTGGCCACCAGGTCCACCAGGTTTTCCCAGCTCAGGTCCTTTTCGCACTTTTCGATGATGTCGTTGACTTTCATGCGTTCCTCCCTCAGCCCACGTATCCGGCTTTTTTCAGGATCTCCAGTGATCTTCCGTAATTTGCCTCACTCATCATGACCAGCGGTCCGGTGCAGCCCATGCCGCTTTCGGCATAGATACCGGCCTTCCACAGCAGCTGCACGGCATCCTCCAGGTCCATGACCTCGATGCCGGGAATGCTGGCTGTGACTGGTTCGGCGGGTGGAGCCTTCACGGTCTCTTCCGTTGCCGCGGCGGGCTTGGCGGATGCCTTGCGGGCCTCCAATATCCTGTTCAGTCCCGCCTTTTCTGCCTTGTCAAACTCCCGCTGCGCCACGTCAAACACCTTGCCCCGCACCAGTTGGGCGGCAAATTCCAGTGCGTTTGCGATCAGCGGGGCGCCGGAGGCCCGGGAGATAATCAGGATCAGCTTTTCATAGCCCTTGCCGATGCCGGGACCGTAACCGTAGCCGGTGGCCTCAAAGCTGCCGCCGGTGGTATAGGCGGAGAGCATTTTGATGAGGACATTGCCCGTCAGGGAGTCCGTCACCAGAATGTCCGGCGTGCCCTGAAGCACATCGTTGCCCCGCATCACTGCGCCGCCGTCCGCTCTCCCGGACTCAGCAAACCGAAAATCGTAGCCGCCCTCCTGAAGCTGTCTGAGCGCCATCTCCGTCTGCCGCGCGCCGTCCACGTTCAAAATGCCCACGGTGGGGTTCTCCACGCCGCCGGTCTTTGCGGCAATGATGCCATAGACCGCGTTTTTGATCATACCCTCAATTCGGTCGGCGCTGGAGGTGCCGGTGGTATTGGCGATGAACATCTCCTTGCCTTTGCCGGGGGTAACGACCCGTCCCACAGTGGACACGCCGATGGGGAAAGGAAAGTGCATGGTCACGGCGCCGTCCACCTCATGGTTTTCCACCATCTGCTCCATTTTGCGGTGGCCCTCGTCCGCGTCCGAGACCTTTACGGTCGTAACGCCCTCAGCTTCCAGTGTGCCGATATAATACACGTCCACGCCCCGCTTCGCCGCCATCTGAGCGGCGGCCATGGCGTTTTCCTCGCCGTGCTCGCTGCCCATGCCGGTTAGGGCAATTTTGGGACGGATGCCATAGGACCCGTTTTCCAGCCCCTCCGCCATTTCCAAAAAGGTCTTGGCAATGGTCTTTTCCAGATTACTCATGCCGCACCCCGCTCAATCCGCCTGCGACAGCAATGTCGCCGCAAACTCCTTCATGGCCTTGGCAATCAGGCTCTTGACCTGCCCCTCGCTGACGCCGCCCCGAGCGGCCTCTTCGCCGGAGTTTTTCTGGATGACGAAGGAGACGCCGTCAAACAGATTGGTCATGCGGCCCAAAAACAGCGAGCCCTTGCCGATAATCATGACCCGGCTGATTTTGCCCGCCAGCAGGTCCTCTCGGGCAAAGCCGATATAGGGCACGCCGGAGGGGATGTGGCCCTGGGTGGGCGCCCAGCCGGTGAGGCCGTGCTCCACCGGGAACTTCATGAGGTCCGCCTTTTCAATCTCTCCCCGCTTCACCGCAAGAGCGGCGATCATCTTGTAGTTTGCCAGCGGCACATCGCCCGCGCCGGCGGGTTTTGTAATGTCGGGGTTTTGCATTTCGGGAGAGTATTTATCGATGTCGGTGATCTTCAATCCCGCCCGGTCCAGCGGATCGGTGACGAGGCTGGAGATGACGGCCTGAGGCGCGGAGCCGGTGCCCACGGTATGGCGGCCCAGCAGCTCCAGATTGATCTCGGGGTTGACGCCGTCGTTCTGCGTAACCACAACGGCGAAACCGCCAACCATGTCCTCCATAATGGGAAGGCCCTTCTTCACGTGGTCCTTCCCGTTCATGCCCAGCTTCGCGGTGCAGCCGCCGGCGGTGACGACGACGGTCTTATACGCACCGGAGGCGACCAGAGCGGCGGCCTCGATCATGGCGTGGGACGGGGCGGCGCAAAAACCCCGGACGTCGGAGCCGGTGGCGCGGGAAAGGCCTGCGATTTCCGCGGCAGACTTGGCGAAGTTGCCGCCGCCGCGCTGATTCATGTCGCCGCAGGCTTCCTCCGCACAGTCGATGACGTACTCCACCTCGGTCTTGTCGATTCCCGCACTCTTCACAACGGACAGCAGCGCCAGGACGGAGGACGCCTTAGACACCAGATTTTCGAGTATCACATGGGCGGAGAGATTCACGTCAATGTCGTGGGCGCGGTTCACGCAGCCCACCAGCTTGTCATGGTCGTAGAGCCCCTCGGAGTGATCCTCTTCCACCAGACGCGCCACCGCGGCTCCGTCCACGCCGTCGTTGATGCGGGCCATGATCGCTTCATCAATCAAGGGGTTGGCGGCCAGCGCCCCCTTATAGGCGGCCACAAAGTCCCTGTCCAACTTCACCAGATCGAACACGTCGCAGCTTTGCATCAGCAGCAAAAACTCCTCCTGCGGCATGATCTGGCCGAACTTGCCGTACCGGTCGTTTACGTCGCAGGTCTTGTCGCACCAAGGCTGTTCCACAGCGGCCAACTCCCCGGGGGTCTTGTTGCCGATGTAGACCTGATTGGGCCAATAGGACAGTGCCTGCTCAAAGCTGCGGATGTGCTTGGGCAGCTCCTTCAAATACTCGCTGTTGGGGTTGACGATCCGCTCAGTGGTCTGGGTGGTGCCGTTGTGCAGCACCATGTCGGGCGTGTGGACCAGAATATAGCCCGCGCCTTTGATGACACTTTTCATGAAAAAATACCGTCCTCTCTGCATTTTAAAATGGAACACCGCTCTGTTTCCGGGCCGTTCGGCCGCCGCTGCGGAGAGGCGCGAAAAACTCCGCTCTCCGCGCTTCTCCCCGGCGGCCGCCGGGCGTTTTCCGAGGAAAAACGGAGGAGCGGCGGCTTTTGCCGCCGCTCCCGCCGTGTTCCGGATCAATACTTGCAGTACTGCTCACGGATGGTGGTCATCTCGTTGACGATATCGTCAACGTCCAGGACCATTTCCATCATGCTGATCTGCTCTTCATAGACGGCCTCATCAAATTCCACTTTGATTTCAGGCTCGCACACGTGATAAACCTTGAGTCCCAACTGGACTCCTGTCAATGGACCGGCATAGGTCGGGTCACCGTTGGTAACCGTCTCAGCCGCAAGGCCGGAAGCCTCGCCCTCAGCTGCGCCCAGAAGAACGACGACGTTCTCGGGGCCATACTGCTCGGCAAATTCCTTAACCCGCTTCTGATTTTCCAGATCCATTGCACCAGCGGCCGTTCAGACGAAGCACTCCGTTGAGGAAAACACAACTTCAGCGCCGGCGCTCTTGGCGCAGGCCTCGATGGCCTGGCCGGGGATACCGTCACGGTCGCCGATGATGACAACCTTTTTACCCGCTAAAATGCCCATGTTTCTGTTCCTCCTTTTCTGTAAGATTATAGTCAGCCGGATCAAATGTTCTCCGGCCTGCTACCTGTTTTAGGATTTCCAAAGGGTCCGCCCCCTTGTTCTCCCCGCTTTGCGGATCGTCAGGGGGAAATGCCTAGTGAATCGCAGTTTTCTCTAGATCACACGTACTTTTTGATCATGTTCTCCACGTTCTCCGGCGTTGCGTCATCCTTCACGCAGGAGTCGATCATCTCGCCGTTTTCATACACAGCGATGACCGGCAGGCCCAGGATCTTCTGGCCGATGGCCAGCCGCCGGGCCTTGGTGGTGTTCAAAGCGCAGAATTTCAGGCTGTCGCCGCCGTACTTCTCCGCAAACTCATGGACGTGGGGCATCAGGGCGGCGCAGGGAACGCAGCCGTCGCCATAGAAGTCCACAACAACCTTGCAGGGGGACTGAAGCACCTCGGCTTCAAAATTTGTCTTATCCAGTTCCAGCATATTCTATCTCTCCTTTTATTTCAGGTTGGCGATATAATGCTCGGCCTGCATGGCGGCAATGGCGCCGTCGGCGGCGGCAGTGACCACCTGCCGCAGGCTCTTTACCCGCAGGTCCCCCGCGGCGAACACGCCGGGGAGGTTGGTATGCATATTGTCGTCGGTCTTAATATAGCCGTTTTCCATGTCCAGCAGACCTTCGAACAGCTTTGTATTGGGCAGCAGGCCAATGAACCCAAACAGGCCGAACATTCCGTCTTCCTCGTCCGCCTCGATGGTGGTCAGTTCGCCGGTCTTGGTATTTCGGACGATCATCTTGGAGAGAATCTCGTCGCCGTCCGCCTCGTCCACCACGGTGTCCCACATAAAGTTCATCTTGGGATTGGCGAACGCCTTCTCCTGAATTGACTTGGCGGCCCGCAACTCGTCGCGGCGGTGGATCACGGTGACCTTCCGGGCAAACTTGGCGAGGTACATGGCCTCTTCCACGGCGGCGTCGCCGCCACCCACCACGTAAACTTCAAAGTCCTCAAAAAACGCGGCGTCGCAGGTGGCGCAGTAGGAAATCCCCTTGCCCATGTATTTGGCCTCGTTTTTACAGCCGATGGGCCTGGGGAACGCGCCGGTGGCCAGGATTACAGTCTTTGCAAGGTATTCGCCCTTGTTGCCCGTCAGCTTCTTCACGTCGCCGCCAAGGTCCACGGACTTGATCACATCACCGACCCGCTCCGCGCCGAACTTTTTGGCCTGTTCCGTCATCCGGGCAATGAGGGAGGGACCGGTCTCGCCCTCCATCTGCTGCCCGGGATAGTTTTCGATTTCATTGGTGATGGCGATCTGTCCGCCATCCTGGCCCTTTTCAATGATGAGGGTATCCAGACGGCTGCGCCCGGCATACAGTCCGGCAGTCAGTCCCGCCGGACCCGCGCCCATCACGATCACGTCGTAGATTTTGCTCATTGCTTCACCGCTCCTATTATCGCTCCCCCGCGGCGGCCGGTCGGACCGCCGTGGGGGGCGATGTTTAAGTTCGATCAGACCTCAAAAATGGTCTGATCCTCAATCTCGGTGGTCAGCGCCTCCAGCGCGCGGATCACCAGCTTCTTGCGAAGGGCGTACTCCTCCTCGGGAGTGAGGGAGGGATTGCCGAGAGGATGGGGAATTGCAATGGTGGGAACGATCCGGTTGGCGCCCACCGTCATGGAGATTGGAGTAATTGTGCACATATGCACCACGGGGATACCCGCGCGCTCAATCTCTTTAACCATCGTTGCACCGCAACGCGTGCAGGTACCTCATGTGCTGGTCATGATGACCGCGTTTACGTTGGCCTGCAGGAGCTTTTGGGCATACTCGGCGGCAAACTTCTTGGCGGAAGCCACGGCGGTGCCGTTTCCGACGGTGGAATAATAGTGATCGTGGAGTTTGCCGATCACGCCTTCCTTCTCAAGCTCCCGCAGCACGTCCACAGGCAGGACGCGGTTGGGGTTCTCGTTGGCATAGACCGGATCGTAGCCGCCGTGGGCGGTCTCGTAGGTCTCGCTGGTCAGCTTCTCCACGCCCTTGATGCAGTATTCACCGTAATGAGAGGCGGAGGAGGACTCAATATGGTCGGGGTTGCCCTTGGGAACGATGCCGCCGGAAGTGCAAAGGGCGATCGTTGCCTTGCTGAGGTCCTTGACCGCCTTATTGGGGGCCACACGGTCGAAAGAGGGCATGGGATACTCGGTGGTGAAGGGCTTTTCCGCCAGCTTTGACAACAGCATATCCACGGCGCGCTTGGACCCGCGCTCCTTCTCAAAGAAGTTGCGGCGGATTCCGTTGGGCATATAGCCCTCCTCGCAGGAGGCACCGAGGGCCTCGCCCTTCATCAGCTTCATGGCCAGCTTTGCCATGGTGGGGGCGGCCTTGCGCATACCGGCGGCGCTGTTGGTGGTGGCAACGATCAGGACCTTCTCCTTCAGGTCCGCGCCGGGGTTTTCCTCATACATACCGGTCAGGACCGGGATTCCCAGCTCGTCCTGAACAACCTGGCACACATTGGCGCAGGCATAACCGTAACGTCCGGCGTTGAACGCGGGACCGGCGATAAACAGATCGGGCTTTGCCTCCTTGACCCACTCTAGAACCTGCGCCTTGGCGTCCTTCTCATGCTCGGCAAAATAGGAATCGCCGCAGACGATGGTCTGCACAATTTCCGCCTCGCCCTTCCATGCCTGATTGAAGGCAAGGCCGGGACCGACATGGCCTTCCCGCAGCTCGGGAGGCACGTGGGCCATTTCCTCGCCGCCGATGTTGGCGAAGAACTGGTTGATATAGTGTACGACACGATAACTCATGCTCTTGTCCTCCTTTCCTTATCTTGCGCTCAGGCAGTTGAAGCCTATCTCGTTGGTGGCGCCGGTGATGACCTGAATCTCCGCCTCGATGGACCCGTCGGGCCGCAGAGAACCCGCGTGGCCGCCGGCGATCTTATCCACATAGTCCAGCGTGCCGATCACCTTGTCCATCGGGGGCAGAATGATGACCTCGTTGGCGTTGCCGCCTGTGACAACCGCGTCAGCCAACGGATCGGCGTCGGCAAGGGACTGGGACTTGCCGTCCTGACCAGCATACTCGTCGGTGACCAGAACCGTCTTGACACCCTTTTGCTCCGTCTTCTTGCAGTTCATGATCAGGTCAGTGTCGGGATTGCCGAAGCCCTCCTCGGAAATGATGACGCCGTCCAGATCCAGCATCCCGGCCAACTTGGATGCCCAGTCGGAGGAGCGCTGCTTGTCGGCCAGATACACATTCTCGTTGGTGATGATATTGCAGACATAATTCAGCGTCTTGCCGTGCTGCGCGAACAGATCGGCCACCACGGGGTTGTTCTGATGATGATAGGTGGTATTCTTGTCGCAGGCGGACACGCAGTTGCCGGAGATGATGGCGCCGTCCATGGTCTCGGTTGGATTGATCAGCGTGGAGATGATCTTCTTTGCGTCCACACCGTAGACATACGTGTCGTGCAGCAGACCCTGACTCTGGAGCATGTGGACGTAGGCCACGCGGGGAAGGTCGGGGAACTTTTCAATGCCCTCCTTGATGCCGTAGGTCTCGAACTCCTGCGTCTCGTCGGGGGTAAGGTTGCGACCCAGCTCGCCCACGAACGTGGCGGCCCGGAGACCGGCGATGCGGACGGCATGCTCGTACTCATGCTGACGGACGCCCTCCACGGGCTCGCACACCAGCACCAGATTTAAAAGCTTTGAGAACGGGGTGTAATCCGCGCCGGGGCCGGACATGTCGATGATGCCCTCCTGGAAGCCGACGATCTTGCCCGCGGTGACGATGGCCATTCCCCGCAGGACATGGGTCTTGCCGGAGCCGACGGTATCCACCTTTGCAATCACGCCGGGGAACTCTCCGCCTGGGCCCTCGACCTTCACGCGGGGCTCAATGACATCCTTCACCGGGGTGATGCGCACGCTCTCGCCGGGCTTTGCGATGTCAAAGTGCGCCGCCTTGACACAGGCCTTCACGTCGTCGTCCTGGAATATGAAGTCCTTTACTTCATCGGCATTGACGTAAAGCGTTCCACTTTCTACCTTGCATTCCTTTGAAAATTGAATGTCCCTGATCTGAATGAAACCCAATTCCAATTTCAAAGTGAGCACCTCCTTTTCATTTTTTGTTGGTCGCGTTACTAAGACCCGCCGCAGCGTCATAGCCCAAGGCGCCGGAGAGCAGGGTATAGTCGATCAGTTGGAAATCCTCCAGCACCTGCTGGGTGAGCGTCCGGTTTCGGGGGCTGAACTTGTCGCAGGCCTCGATGCTGCCCGCGATGATCTGCGCCTGTTCCGGGGAAAACTCATTGGATTTCTGAGACACCACAACGGATTTATAAGGCGTCTCATTGGGCTTCACACTGCCCGCCAGAGGGTGGGTATACAGAGTATGCCCATTGTAAACCATGTCCCGCGCTTTCACCAGAATCTCCCGAAGGGTCAGATCCTCAAAGAAGCGGACGGCATACCGCCCCTCCATGCAGGTTTTTACCAGCGGGTTGTTGGTGAGAATCAAATAATGACGGTCGCTTAGCGTTTTCCATCCCTTCTTTCTTCCGTAGATTCTAAAAAGCAAAAACAGGATCAGACAATACAAGTCCTGTATTGCCCGACCCTGTTGATTGACCTGAGAGATTCCCCGCAGTCGCGGGTTGCTCCTTCGGCGCTTTCGCTTTCCAGAGTGTAGTCGGGTTGCAGTCCTTTTTGCCTGAGATGTTCATACCACGCCGGCAAGCTGTGATACTTATCCCTTCGGCCCCGCCACAAAATGGGCAGATCTCCTGCAACCGTCATCCACATAATTCAATTTTTCAAATGGAGACGCTGCCCCATGTACATCTTCATTCTAATCTCCTCCTTCCATGCGACGCAAGAAAAGAATTCAATTTATAGTTTTTATATATAAATTCTCTTCGGCAAATCGACGGGTCCAGCTTTTATGAAATTTTCTTGTTTTTTCCGCAAAATAAGCAGACTTTGTTGCTTTTTTCACACTTCTCTTGGTCGTCTTCAGCACATTGCATTATTATTTTCAAAATTTTTCAAAATATTTTCTGCATTTTGCACAATCACATTCTCACTGCTCAGAATTTCGATGGTAAAATTGTTCCGCAAAACGATAGAAAACCTGGGCGGACGGGGAGAGTATACTGTTTTTCCGGCGGAGGATATAGAGCTTCCGCCGGATCTTGACCGCAGGCAGTTCGATGACCAACAAGTTTCCACGCTCCGCCGCCGCACTTTTGGAAAGAACGGCGATTCCGACTCCCTCCTCCACCAGCCGTTCCACCTCCTCGTTGGAGGATGCCTCAGCGGCGATGCGAATTCCGGCCGGGTCCACCCCCATGGCCCGCAGGAACAGCTCCGTCTCCCGTCTGGTACCGCTGCCCACCTCCCGGACCACAAACGGCTCGCTGGCGATGCGCCGCAGGGAGGCGCCCTCATGCTGGTAGGCCCGGTACCTCGGCATGTTCGGGGCGACCATCACCAGATTGTCGTCGGTAAACTCCCGGGCAATGCACTTGCCGTCTGAGAGCGTTCCGCAGAATCCCAACTCCGCCTCCCGATCCGTCACCTGCTCCACCGCACCGGCGCTGTCCGTCATGCGCAGATCAAACTTCACATCGGGATACCGCTTTTGAAACGCCGTTATTATCCTGGGCAGGAAATACCGTCCCGGAATCGAGGAAGCGGCCACGGCAACCGTACCCGACAATTCCGTTGCGAACCGATACAGCTCTTCCTTTGCCTTCTGCCGCAGGTCCAACATCTGCCGTGCATATTCAAATAGGATCCGCCCAGCCTCCGTTGGGCCTACCTCGCGGGTGGTACGGGCAATCAGCGTCAGGCCCAGTTCCCGTTCCAGCGCCGTCACATGGACGCTGATGGTGGGCTGGCTGACACGGAGCAGCTCTGCAGCCCTTGAAAAGCTGCCTGTCTCCACCACGCGGGAGAACGCCTCCAATTGTCGAAGCTCCATGGATTTCTCCTTCTGCGGGCCATTCCGCAATCAGAATCACTGACAAAAACAGGACGCCGCGCGTCTGCGCGGCGTCCTGTGGCGGGAATATGTGGGAATCGAACCCACCTGGGCAGCTCTTCACCACCCTCACCGGTTTTGAAGACCGGGGGGCACACCAGCACCCATCTACTCCCACGAAAAGTCGCCGTTCTTCGCGGCCGACGGCGCCATTATAACATGTCCGTCTATAAATGGCAAGCCCCAACCTGCAGCGCGGGCGCACACCTTTTCCGTCCACCCCTTCCGCGTCTCGTGAAAAGGTGCGCCTGGCGGTTTCTACTGAAATTCCTCCGTTAAAAACTGCCGGTTTATAAGGCGGCGGAGGTCACCATCCTTTTTTGTCACGTGGAAGCGGTCCAGATATTCCAGAATCGCCAGCGCGTACTTTCGAGAGGTCCCCAGCGCATCCCTCAGCTCCGCAAGCGTGATGGTCTCGTGCTCTGCAAAATGGTTTCTGACAACGCCGCAAACCCGCTGATAGGCGTCCTTGTGATAGCAGATCTGGGGTGAGAGCATCACCAGCTCCCCACCGGAGAGGACGCTGTCCAGCACCTGCTTCGCGTCGGCCTTCTCATTGGGCTGGAACTGGGCCATAATCTCTTCCGTGGCGGCCGGCTCGATGTCCGCCCTTCGATAGCTCTCCAGCAGCCGGTCCCTGATCGCGTTCTGTCTTTTCGTAAAATGGACGGAAAATTCCGACAGCGCGTATCGATCCGCCACCCGTCGGATATATCCCTCAGCACAAAGTTCACCCAGAAGGGCGTCCGCCGTGGTCTGCTCCATGGATTTAAACAGTTTCTGCCGCAGCTCGGCGGCCTTCATTCCCGCATGGAGGGGGTTCTTCCGGTGATAGTCCTCCAGCAGTGCCCCACAGGCGTCCCGCATGCCGTCCATGACCTCCGCCGCGGCAAAACGGTTTGGCAGCGGTTCCACCAGACGGCCCACGGCGACCAGCTCCAGCAGCTGCAGCTCCAGCTCCGGCGCTTCCATACCCAGCTTGTCCGATAATCTGCCTCCGTCAGGCAGAGACGTCCCGAACTCCGCTGTCACCTGCACGATCCTCTCGCCGCTGGACCCGCTCTCCCGAATCTTCAGCGCCTCCAGCACGGCGGAAACATTGCGCCGGTGCCTCGGCGGCGCGTCGTCCAGAATCACCCCTCCGCCGATGGTCTCCATCGGCGAGAGAAAGCGGATCACGAACCGGTCCCCGTTTTTCGAGGCGATGGGCTCCGTCAGCCGCAGCTGCGCGTAGCAGCTCTCGCCGGGGTTCAGGCTGTCCCGATCCAGCAGCACGATCTTTGCCAGCAGCACCGCCGCGCCGTGGTACAGATGGACCTGGGAATCATTTAAAATCACCCGCTGGGAGTCCCGCAAATTTTGAAGCCGGACGTCCAGCATCCGAGATATGCGGACGCTGCCGGGCCTCGCCACCGCGTCGCCCCGCTGCACGTCTGTTTTCTTCAGTCCCGCCAAATTCACCGCCACCCGCTGCCCGGCATAAGCGGTCTCCACGTCCCTGCCGTGGACCTGCAAATTCCGGATGCGGGTTTTCGCGCCGGATGGCACCAGCTCCGCCGGGTCTCCCTCGTGCATGGCCCCTTCAATGAGCGTTCCGGTGACCACCGTGCCAAAGCCGTCCACGGAAAACACCCGGTCCACGGGCAAGCGGAACGGCACCCGCTGATTTTTCTCACGGGCATGCAGCACCAGCTGATGCAGGGCTTCCTTCAGCTCCGGGATTCCCTGCCCTGTATAGGCGGAGACGGTGTGGATGGGCTTGCCCTCCAAAAACGTCCCCCTCACCCTTTGGACAATCTCCTCCTGCATCATCTCCAGCCACTCCGGGTCCACCATATCGGCTTTTGTGATGACCAAGAGACCGTCCTTAATTCCAAGCAACGTCAAAATGCCCAGATGCTCCACCGTTTGGGGCATAAACCCCTCGTCCGCGGCCACCACCAGCAAGGCAAAATCAATGCCGCCGGCACCTGCCAGCATATTTTTGATAAATTTTTCATGACCCGGCACATCTACGACGCCCGCCTGCGTTCCGTCCCCAAAATCCAGATGGGCGAAGCCCAACTCAATGGTGATGCCCCGCTTCTTCTCCTCTTGAAGGCGGTCGGTGTCGATACCGGTCAAAGCCTTGATGAGCAGAGTCTTGCCGTGGTCCACATGACCTGCGGTGCCGATGATGATATGCTTCATAGGGCAGTCTCCGCCAAAGCCTGAATGATGCAGGCAAACTCGTCTTCCCGCAGGGTGCGCGCATCCAGCAGATAGCGGTCATGGGTGATGCGTCCAATGACCGGCCTATCCCGCAGACGCATGCCCGCCTCCAGCGCGTCCACACTGCCGTGCTTCGGCGTCACCGCCACGGCGTATGTCGCCAGCAGCTGCGTGGGGACGCTGCCGCCGCCCACCTGATCCTCCCCCTGGATCACTTCCGCCTCCACGCCCGCTTTCCGCGCCAGCGCGCAAAGTTTATGGGCCCGCACATGGAGCGCCTTCGGCGTCGCCGCCAGCATGGCAAGGGTGGGAATTTCCGTCTCCGCCGTACCGTCGGCGTAGGCCCGCAGAGTCGCTTCCAGCGCCGCCAGCGTCATCTTGTCCAGCCGCATGGCCCGATAGAGCGGATGCCCGCGTAAAAGCGACAGATATTTCTCCCGCCCGACAATGATACCCGCCTGAGGGCCACCCAGCAGCTTGTCGCCGGAGAAGGAGATCACGTCCACTCCCGCCGCAACAGACATCTGGACGGTGGGCTCGTCATGCAGTCCCAGCTGTTCCAAGTCCCACAAAGATCCACTGCCCAAATCCTCGATCACCGGCAGTCCTCTCTCGTGACCCAAAGCCACCAGATCCGCCAGAGGCACGGCCTCCGTGAAGCCCAAGACGCAGAAATTGCTGGTGTGGACCTTCATCAGGGCCCGGGTTTCTTCCCCAATGGCCCTTTCATAGTCCGCGAGATGGGTCCTATTGGTGGTCCCCACCTCCCGCAGCCTTGCGCCGCAGGCCTCCATGATATCCGGGATGCGGAAGGAGCCGCCGATCTCCACCAATTCTCCCCGGGAGGTCACCACTTCGCCTCCCGCCGCCATGGCCGACAGAATCAGCAGAACGGCGGCTGCATTGTTGTTCACCGCCAGCGCACTCTCCGCGCCGGTAAGTTTGGTCAAAAGGCCCTCCAAATGGGCGCAACGATGGCCTCGGCAGCCCGCGGCAACGTCGTATTCCAGCGTGCAGTAATTCCGGGCAGCGTTTTTCGCGGCCTCTGCCGCCCTTTCGGACAAGCACGCCCGCCCCAGATTCGTGTGCAGCACCACACCGGTTCCATTCACAACGCTTCGCAGGGACGGCAGCACCTCCCTGTGGGCCAGCGTCTCCACTTGGGCGCACAGCACCGCCCTGTCCGGAAGCACTTCCCGCGTTCCCGCCAGCACCTCATTTCGGAGACTTTCCAGTGCGGCGCGAACGGCATCGGTCACCGTTTGAACGGGTATTCCTTTCATCAGCGCCGCAATGGCCGGTTCCTTCAGCAGTTCGTCCACCTTTGGAATGTTTCGCAGTAATTCCTGATTCATGTCACGCGCTTCCCCCCGCTTTTTGTTTCCTTTAGTATTTAAGAATCCGATCTCTCCCGGACAAATATCAGCGCAGCTTGATGCGCTTTCCGCCCAGATAGGGCTCCACGACACCGATCCGCTGGGCACTGGGTACGCAGTCCTTCAACTCCGCGAACAGCGCGTCCGCGTCCTTTTCCGCCACGGATATCAAAAGTCCGCCGGCGGTCTGGGGGTCAAACAACAGGTCCTGTTTGACAAGCTCCACATCTCCAACATCCACACCCGGCTCGGCAAATGTCCGGTTGCGATACATCCCAGCGGGCAGAATCCCCATTTTTGCCAGCTCCAGCGACTCCGGAATCAGGTCAATGGCGTCCACGTTCAGCGTCATCCCCACATCGCTGCCCTGCGCCATCTCATAACCGTGGCCCAGCAGGCCGAAGCCCGTGACATCGGTGCAGGCGTGGACCTCGTACTTCACCATGGCATCCCGGGCAGCCTTGTTCAAAGTGGTCATCAGCCTCTGCGCCAGCTCCAGGCCGGCCGCGGACAGCATGTCCGCCTTCTGCGCGGTAGTCAGAACGCCGATACCGATTGGCTTGGTCAGCAGCAGCACGTCGCCGGGCCGGGCCGCGGAATTGGTCAGCATCTTGTCCGGGTGGACGAAACCGGTGACACACAGGCCGTATTTCGGCTCGTCGTCCAGAATGCTGTGGCCCCCGGTAATCAGTGCCCCCGCCTCGAAAACCTTGTCATAGCCGCCGCGGAGCATCTGGTGGACCGCTTCTTTGGGCATGGACTCCGGCACCGCCATAATGTTCAGGCAGAGTTTCGGCTCACCGCCCATGGCGTATACATCCGAAAGGGCGTTGGTGGCCGCGATCTGCCCAAACAGATAGGGGTCGTCCGCAATGGGCGGAAAGAAATCCACCGTCTGCACCAGCGCCAGATCGTCGCTGATCTTGTAAACCGACGCGTCGTCACTCTTATCAAAGCCCACCAGCAGGTTGGGGTCGTGGTGAACCTTGATACCCTCCAGCAGCTGAGCCAGAACACCCGCGCCCACCTTAGCGCCGCATCCGGCGCACTTTGCCAGCTTTGTCAGCTTGATATTCTGTTCTTCCATGGTATATCTCCTTTCGATGTCCCCGAGGGGATGTTTCTTTGCTTTCAACATACCATTCCACCCACAGTCTGTCAACGTGTCGCGGACCGGGGACGCGGGGCCAGAATGCCGTCGGCCCGACGCAAAAAGTGCGTGCAAGAGTCATTTTCTTCCTCTTCCACGCACTTTATACTTAAAAAATTTTCTTTTTCCCCGCTTACACCGACAAAGACTCGGAAAGTTCCAATCCGGGGTTATGCTTCAGCAAAAACCCAACGGACCACTCGCCGCCGAAAGCGATGAGATAGTGGTCCCGGAAATCCGCCAGCACCTCCGCGCCCATACACAGCGTCAGGTCCTTCGGGTCCTCCACCGGGCAGACGGTGATACGCCGCAGGTGCTCATAGGGCAGGCCGTACATATAGAGGTCCACGCCGTACTCGTTTTTCATACGATACTCGAACACGTCGAATTGCAGCGTGCCCACCACGCCGACGATGACCTCTTCCATGCCCGCACCGGGAACCTTGAAGATCTGAATGGCGCCTTCCTGGGCAATCTGCTCTGTACCCTTGATGAACTGTTTGCGCTTCATGGTATCCTTGGGGCTGACCCGCATGAAATGCTCCGGCTCAAAGGTTGGAATACCGGAAAACATAAACTTCTTGCCTGGCACGGTGATGGTATCTCCGATAGAAAAAATACCGGGATCGAACACGCCGATGATATCCCCCGCATAGGCCTCGTCCACGATCTCGCGTTCCGCGGCCATCATGGTCTGGGGTTGGCTCAGGCGCATTTTTTTACCGGTCTGCATGTGATAGACCTCGGCGTCCCGCTCGAACTTTCCGGAGCAGATGCGCATAAACGCCAACCGGTCCCGATGGGCCTTGTTCATATTGGCCTGAATTTTAAAGACAAAGGCAGAAAAATCCGGAGAGAACGCATCCACTTCGCCGCAGTCCGCCACCCGGCTGATAGGCGGCGTTGTCATACGCAAAAATTCCTCCAAAAACGGCTCCACACCGAAGTTGGTCAGCGCTGACCCAAAGAACACGGGACTGAGCTTTCCGGACCGAACGGCTTGCAGGTCAAGTTCCCGTCCCGCACCCAGCAGCTCCACCTCATCCCGCAGGGCATGCCAGCGCTTTTCCCCGATCAGTTCTCCGACCTTTTGGTCGTCCAGATTTACCTCCGTGGCCGCCGCCTTCTTCCCGTGGCCTACGCCCTGGAAAAAGAGGATGCGGCTCTTTTCCCGGTCATAGACTCCGGCGAACTCCTTGCCGCAGCCGATGGGCCAGTTCACGGCGTAGGTGTCGATGCCCAGCTCCCGCTCCACCTCTTCACAAAGCTCCAGCGGGTCCCGAGCCTCCCGGTCCATCTTGTTGATGAAGGTGAAAATGGGGATATTCCGCAGAGCGCAGACCTTGAACAGCTTCCGCGTCTGGGGTTCCACGCCCTTCGCCCCGTCGATGACCATGACGGCGGAGTCCGCCGCCATCAGCGTGCGGTACGTATCCTCTGAAAAGTCCTGATGGCCGGGTGTATCCAGAATGTTGATACAGTACCCCTCGTGCTGGAACTGCATCACCGACGACGTGACGGAGATGCCACGCTGACGCTCGATCTCCATCCAGTCCGAGGTGGCGGCTTTGGCGCGTTTACCTTTGACCTCGCCGGCCTGGGCAATAGCGCCGCCGTACAGCAGAAATTTTTCAGTCAGGGTGGTTTTTCCGGCGTCGGGGTGCGAAATGATCGCAAACGTGCGGCGCCGGGAGATTTCTTCTTTCAGGGCGGACATGGCGTTACTCCTTAATTGTTATGAATCCGATTAACCTTATTAATTTATCACACCGCCGGGCATTTTGCAAGACTTTGTATCTATTTCCGGCGGCAGGAAGACTTTTCGGCTCCTCCCTTCTATTTTTTCCAACAGTTCGTTTTTTCACCTCAAAAAAAGAGTCCTGGGTCACACACCCAAGACTCTTTTTGCGCTTTTGTGAGGGCTGAATGCAGCCGTCATGCCAACTCACTTCTCCGCCAGCAGCTTGCTCAGCTCCGCCATGAAGGTGTCTATGTCCTTGAACTGGCGATAAACGGAGGCAAAGCGAACGTAGGCCACCTGATCCAGGCCCCGGAGCTTTTCCATCACCAGTTCGCCGATGTGCTCCGTGGTGATCTCCCGGTCCAGACCGTTCTGCAGCTCCTGCTCCACCTCGTCGGCAATGCGCTCCAGCTCCGCCAGCGGCACAGGCCGCTTCTCACACGCGCGGATCATGCCGCCCAGCACCTTGCTTCGGTCAAAGCTCTGGCGGCTGCCGTCCTTTTTTACCACCACCATGGGCAGGCTCTCTACCGTCTCATAGGTGGTAAACCGTTTGGTGCAGGACAGGCACTCCCGCCTGCGGCGGATACTGGCTCCGTCGTCGGCCGGGCGGGAATCGATAACCTTGCTCTCAGCGTACCCGCAATAGGGGCATTTCATCAGGTTTTCTCCTTCCTCCAAGTAGAGTCTTCCACTTTTCCGCCGCCGCCCGCGGAAAAAAGCGGCAGTCTGGATATATACGGGAATTTTTTAGTGTTTTTAGTATACCACACCGCAAACCGTTGTGGTACATTTATTTTTCCAATTTGCAATTGAGCCTGACAAAATATCCAATTCGCAATGCGATTTTAGGGCATTATCGGCGTTTCCCGCGCATCGAACGCAAAGACGACATATTTTACGCCTTCAATCTGGCAGATTTTTGCAAAGCAGAACAGCGGCGTCATGGGGAACGGCTTTGCCGGATCATAGGGTACCGCTATCAGCCGCCGATCCCCTCTCTGCCGGAACAAAACGCCGGAAAGTCCTTGCATCATACGGGAGAAGAATGGCGTGGACAGCAGTCGCTCCGGCGCGGAGACACGCTCCCACGGCTGTTCGCCCTCTCTCCGCGCCTCGCAGCGAAGGAGCTTGCCGAGATTTGCCGTCTCGCGGTGGCTCAGTCTTCGGCGGATCGTGTACGTACCGCCCTCCGGCGCCAAAACGCCCAGAAGCATTTCGGACCGCTCTCCCGCTAAGTAGGCCCGCAGCAGCGCCGGGCCGACGCCGCGGCACACTGCGCGATAATCGGCGTACATACCGGAATCGGTCACGGTCAATTCCCCGACGGGTCTGCCGTCCAGATACAGCGGATACTTGTCCATAGCATTTCATCTCCCCTTGTGCGGCGCGGAGCAGCTCGCCGCAAAAAAACATCCCGCGCGAAGAACGCGCGCACCACAGGGCGCAAAAAAGGTGCCGTCTGCGCTATCCTATGCGCCGACGGCACCCTTTTATGTATGTTTGTTATCTGTCGAAATAGCTCGTCTGTCAGCTGAGGGAATAGCTCCCCCGGACCAGCAGCTTTACGCCGTCTCCGGTTGCTTTAACCGACCTTCCGTCGATCGTGGCCATATAAAGGTGATTTTTTACCAGTACGCCGCCGTTGTCAATGGAACCGGCGGAGGTCTCGTCGATCAATCCCGGTGAAGACGTTGCGCCGCAGGTCGCCGTCCCCATTCTGAGCATCACCTCGCCGCCCACGGAAAGGCTCAGGCTCTTTCCCTTGCTCAGATCCACAACGGCAAAATTAGTCCCGGAGGAACCGGAGGCCGTCCCCTGTACCTGAGCTAGGATCTTGGGCAGGAATGTTTCGTTCAGATAGCTCAGCGTCACCAGCGGGTCCCCCTGGGACCCGGCCTCCGCCGCGGCGGAAAACGTCACCAGCGCCGCCATGGAAGCCAGCATCAGCGCCAGCGCCCGCAGAAACCACCTGTTTCTCTTTGGTTTCATAGGTCCTCCTTACCGCAGGCGGCGCCTGGAAAAAGGATACAGCGTATGTATTCTTTCCCCAGGTCCTTCCGCCTGTTTGAAATCAAAAAGCCCGCTCAGACCAATTGGTCGTGCTGCAGGCCAAAACTCACCGCGATGGCAGTGTCAATCTTCTCCATCACCTGCTCATCCACATGACCCATGTGTTCTCTCAGCCGCCGTTTATCCAGCGTCCGCACCTGCTCCAGCAGGACCACGGAATCTTTGGAAAGTCCACGGCTGTCGGCCATGGGCAGATCAATATGGGTAGGCAACCGTGCCTTCCCCGTCTGAGAGGTGATAGCCGCCGCGATGACGGTGGGACTATACCGATTGCCGGTGTCGTTCTGTATAATCAACACAGGCCGGACGCCGCCCTGCTCACTTCCCACCACTGGACTTAGGTCGGCGTAATAAATGTCGCCGCGTTTCACAACACTCGTATCCACAAAGTTCACACTCCGCCGAAAATAGTACCCGCCGCTGAAAACCTCATTTTCAGCGGGGCCACTATCATTCTCCCACGCAGCCGGAAAATTTATACGCCGTTTTTCCGGTACGACCGGCCCCGATTCATTCTATGCGTCGGGGTGGGTGATCGTGTGCTCTGAGGACGAGTCAGATTTAAAACAGGAGCTGCAAATTGCGATCCACAACCTTGCCGTTTTCAATGTAAATGCGGGGAACGCGCTTGGCCACGTCACAGGTCAGCTCGTAAGTAATGGTGCCGGCCAACTCCGCCATCTTCTCGATGGGGTTGTGGGGCCCAAATACCTCCACCTCGTCGCCGGTCTTCACATTCGGCAATTCGGTCAGGTCCACCATGCACATATCCATGCAGATGCGGCCGCAGATCTTTGTGGGGCCGTCATGAGTCAGCATTTCCCACTTATTTGAAAGGCAGCGCTGGAATCCGTCTGCATAACCGATGGGCAAAACGCCGATGCGCCGCTCCCTATCGGTGAAATACGTCCGGCCATAGCTGACGGAGGTATCTGGCGCATAAGCTTTGACGGGACCCACGGTGGTCTTCAGCGTCATGACCGGCTTCAGGCCAAAATCGCGGCTCATAGGCTCCGTGCCGAACAAAACCACGCCGGGGCGGCACATATCCCACGCGAACTCGGGGTGATACACCACCGCGCCGGAATTGCAGCAGTGGTGAATCCGGAACTTCATGCCCGCCCGGTTCTCCACCTCGTTCACCATATGAACGAAGCGGTCGTGCTGCACCTTGGTAAATTCCTGGCTGGCTTCCTTTTCCGGCTCGTCGGCCACGCAGAAGTGCATGAAGACGCCCTCCCAGTCAAGGTTCGGCAGCTTCACGGCCTCCAGAATCTCCGAAAGGCTTTTTTCAAAGTGGGCCTCGTCGCACTGGAAGCCCAAACGGCCCATGCCGGTATCCAGCTTCAGGTGAACCGTCAGCGTCTTGCCGCAGGCGGCGGCTTCCCCGGAATAGGCCTTTGCCATCTCAAGAGATGGGACATCCTGCGCCACACGATTGTCGATCAGCGCCTCCGTCATATCGGCGGGGGTGTAGCCCAGCATCAGAATCGGCAGCTTGATGCCGTTGTGGCGCAGCTCCTGCGCCTCCTCCAGATTGGAAATGGCCAGATAGTCCGCTCCCAGACTCTCCAGCTTCTTCGCTACCCGCACGGCTCCGTGTCCGTAAGCGTCCGCCTTGACCACGCCCAGATATTTCGCGTTCGGTCCCATCTGCTCCCGCAGCTTGTGGTAGTTATTCGACAGCGCATCCAGATCGATTTCCGCCCAAGTTCTCCTCAAGAACTTTTCCATTCGCTCACCTTCCAAATTTCATTTGTTGGGGTCATCCGGCAGCGGCCCCGCTGTCACCGTCCAGTATAGCACCGAATTGAAAGTCCGTAAACTCCGCCTGCAAAATTATTTTCCCGTCCACGGCGATTTCTCCCCGTGCGGGCGTGTGATCGTCCTTTTTCAACCAGAGCGTAGAATCGACGCTGCTTCCGTCCGTCCCGGTCTGCTCCAGACTCACGCGCAGACAGGGGATATCTCCCAAGTCCTCTTCGTTTTCCTCCAACAGCCAGCCATCCCGCAAAGCATTCATCAGCCGGGGAAGACACGACGCCGGACTCAGCTCTTCGCCGCTCAGCGGTCCGGCGGGAAGGCAGTCGTCTTCATAGGTCAGCGTCAGTCCGTCGCCGCTGAGGACGGCCTTCACCCCCGCCGCCGTCTCCGGCGCCAGAACCTCCACGGTAGACTCCTCCGGCGCATAGTCGCACCGCAGGGTAAATTCGCTCACCTCGTCGCCGTATAACGCAGATACCTCCGCCGTCATGGAGCAGCTCTCCATCTCCTGATAGGGCGCCCGCGCAGCCCGGGCCGCGTCCGTGTCCCCCGCGCCACCGCACGCACTCAGCAGCAGGCAGAGGGTCATCATCGGTACACAAGCCCCCGGTCTGTGCACCTGAACATACCTCCTTAATTTTCAATCAGCACCGTCTGGAACGCGCTGGGAACCGCCTCGGCCACATCCTGAGGCGTCATGCCATACTCTGTCAGCCACCCGGCGCACAGGTCCCCCGCAAGGCCGTGGAGATACGCGCCGCAGGCCGCTGCCCGGACCGCCGTGGCCCCCTGTGCCAGCAGGGCGGCAATCATACCGGTGAGCACGTCTCCGCTGCCGCCCTTTGCAAGGCCGGAACAGCCCGTGGGGTTTTCCAGTACGGTGCCCTGAGGCGTGGCGGTCAGCGTGCGGTGTCCCTTTCGCACCAGAACGCAGCCGTGGGCTTTGGCAAAGCTCTGGGACGATTCCGCCCGGTCTGCCGCCGCGTCTCCGCCCAGGCGGGCGAACTCCCCATCGTGAGGCGTCAGAATGGTGACGCGGCCCCGCCGCGCGTCCAGACTATCCATATGCCCCACCAGGGCGTTTATGCCGTCGGCGTCCAGCACCACCGGCTTTTCTGTTTCCAAAAGGCCCAGTACCAGCTTTTGTGTCTCCGGCGAGCGTCCAAGACCGGGACCCAGAGCCAGCACATCGCACTCCGCCATTTTTTCCCGCAGAGGCTTCAGCGCCTTGTCGCAGAGCATTCCGTTTTTCCCCGGCGCAGGAAACGGCATGGCGCAGGTGCATTTGGACGCTTCCACCGGCCAGATAGCCTCCGGCACACCCAGAAACACCAGCCCGCACCCGGACCGCACAGCCCCCTCGGCCGTCAGATACGGCGCACCGGTGTATCCCACCGCGCCGCCCACGACCAACACCTTGCCGAAGTCTCCCTTGTGACCGTCTTCCCGCCGGGACGGCAGTGCCTCCCGGACAAATTCCATGGTGACCTTCTGCGTATTCATGACTGCTTTCCTTTCCGCGGCCAAACGCCCGCTGTCGTCCTCCCGCGCACCCGTCCGCAAGCGGACGCACACGCGCAAAATCAGCTTCAGCAACAGTTTTATTATAGAGCCCCGGCGCCGGATTGCAAGCGCTTTGTGGGAACGGGAAATTTTTTGAGTCGGTGCAAAAATATCTGCAACTTTTTTGCTTCCCCAGGCGTCTATAAAAAAATGGAAGCATTTTCCTCAACTTCAACAAGACGGGAGGCTCCCCTTTCATGAAACGTGCTTTGGCGCTTCTGTCCGCAGCCGTACTGACCTGCTCTCTGACCGCCTGCGGCGATGCCGGCTCTGACGTCTCCTCCGTCTCCGGGCAGGCCGTTGTATCCTCCGCTCCGCCGGAGCTGACAAAGGCGGATGTGCTGGCGGCCTATGACCGGGCGGCGGAGGTCTACGATTGGTTTGACTTGTACTCTCTCCCCGCCTCCGGGGCACTGGTGACGGAAAACGGGCTGCCCTACGACTCCAGCCGGGGCGGTATCCCCTATCAGGCGGTGGATTACGCCGGACTGAACTGCTATGCCGATCTGGACATCCGCGTGCGGAGCTGTTTTTCACCGGAACTGGCGGACGACATCATGGGCGGCAGCGATAGCTACCGGGATATCGACGGAAAGCTCTATACCGCCTCCTGCGCCCGGGGCAGCAATCTCTATCTGCTGGGCAAGGCCGTCTCGGCGGAGCAGGTGGACGAGAGCCGCTGGACGGTGACTCTCACGTTTTATGCCGACAGCTTCGAATGGGAGCAACCCTTTGCCACCGTGGGGTATTCCCAGAAGACGCTGGATTACATCAAAACGCCGGACGGCTGGCGGTTCGCCAGTTTTTGTCCCTCTGATGCGCTGGATGAGACGGCGGACACGGTGTTCCGCTTCTCCTATGACGCGGACGATTTTTCAAAAGAAGCGCGGGACATAGAAAACTGGTCCGATCTCCAGCTGGCCTGTTGGTTGCTTCATGCCGACGGCGCTCTTTCTGAGGGACCCGGCGACTCCCTCTCCCTCCGGTTTTTAGACGATCCGGACAGCTGGTTCGCCGAATTGTCCGTCTTTCCGGGCAGCCCGTGGGCGTATAAGGACAATGTCAGCACAATGCCGGCCTGGGACACCTATTCCTGGTTTACGCCGGAGGAACAAGCCACCTTTGAGATGATTCTGGACGCATACCAGCCGAAAAGCAGCGCAGAACAGGCGCTGCTGGATGGGCTTAAAACCGCTTGGATGCAGACGAGCCAACTGCATCAGGACGAGGCCAACTCCACTTTCTGCCTGGTGGCGAATGATCAATGCCTCACGCTGGGAAAAAAGGGCGGCGAGTACCCCTGGCTTTACAAAGGCTTTCCGGAAACCCCCGCGTCGATCGGAACCGGCGATAACGGTGAAAAGGTCTATGCATTTTCTTACGGCGGCGTGGACGTGAAATACTACACTTTCTCTGGAGAGAACGGCGAGGTGAGTTTTGTCAACTCCATGGAAACCCTCTCCCCGGACGTGAAAACCTGGTGGGGCGTATCCGTGGGCGATGATCAGGACGCGGTTTTATCCGCCTATCCAAAAGCGGCTTATACCGATAAAATTCACGTGGAGGACGGCGAAGGCGCCTGGGTCTGGCCCAATGACAACGAAATGCTGGGGAGCCACATCACATTTTATATGAAAGACGGCACGGTATCCAAAATATTGATGGAACACCTTTCGGACTGATAAAATCCCCCGTTTGGCGGAAAATACGCCGAGCGGGGGATTATTCTCTTGCATTTCCTTTGGTTTCGTGCTATAAATGGTAGTTGATATCAGTGTTGAACGGGAAAATAACGAGTTTCCGCCGCCAAGAGAGGGCTGGTCACCGGCTGCAAGCCGGCCCGCGGTGCGTCGTTTGGTTCGCCCGGGAGCCGCCATGGAGACATGGCCGGAGGCCCACCGTTACAGGGGTTCAAGTGCGCGCGGCGTTCCGCGCGAATTTGGGTGGTACCGCGGAAGCTAAGCCTTTCGTCCCAATTTATTGGGATGAGGGGCGTTTTTTATGCCGAAAGGAGATGTCTCGTGGAACCTGCATCCGAAGACCAAAAGCTCTGCTCCTGCGGCGGAACAATGGTCAGCCGAGGATTTCACCGCTTGACCATGGATATTCCTCTCTTCCGCTTTGCTGGAGGGGCAGACGAGTCGGAGTACGGCGAAGATGTGGAGCTGTTTGTGTGTGAGGCCTGTCGGAAAATGGAATTCTATTTTCTTTCGGACATTGATAAAGCAAGGGGCCAACTGCATCCCCTGGAGCGCTATAAACAGCTTTATGCCGACTTCTCAGAAAAAAAGCTGAAAAAGATCGTGCAGTCCGAAAGCTATCAAGATGAGGCAAAGCGTGCCGCCCAAATCCTACTAAATGAAAAGTTTAAATAATTATAAGTAAAGGAGCATCGACTATGAAGGAACAACTGGAAGTTATCCGCAAAAGCGCGCTGGAATCCGTGGTTGGTACGAAGGCCGCCTCGGAGCTGGAAGCTATTCGGGTAAAATATCTGGGCAAAAAAGGCGAGCTGACCGGCCTTCTCAAGCAGATGGGCGGTCTTTCCGCCGAGCTGCGCCCCGTCATGGGTCAGATGGCAAACGAGGTCCGCGCCAACCTGGAATCCGCCATTGAAGCGCAGTCCGCCATTTTGGAGCACAAAGCCATGGAGGCCCGGCTGGAAGGCGAGGCTCTGGACGTGACCATCCCCGGCAAAAAGCTGCGCATGGGTCACAAGCACCCCATGTACAGCGTACTGGACGAAATCAAGGATATCTTTATCGGCATGGGCTTTGAAATTCTGGACGGGCCGGAGATAGAGCTGGCGGATTACAACTTCACAAAGCTGAACACACCCGGCGACCATCCCGCCCGGGAGTGGTCCGACACCTTCTATCTGACGGAGGATTCCAACGTCCTGCTGCGGACGCAGACCTCCAATATGCAGATCCGCGCCATGGAGACCCGGGACCTTCCCATCCGGGTCATGTCCCCCGGCCGGGTATACCGCAAGGACGAGGTGGACGCCACCCACTCCCCCATGTTCCACCAGATCGAGGGCATCGTGGTGGACAAAGGCATCACCATGGGCGATTTGAAGGGAACGCTGAACGCCGTCATCCGCAAAATTTACGGCGAGCATACCGTCACCCGGTTCCGCCCCCACCACTTCCCGTTCACGGAGCCCAGCTGCGAAATGGACATTCAGTGTCATAAGTGCGGCGGCGTGGGCTGCTCCACCTGCAAGGGCGAGGGCTGGATCGAGGTGCTGGGCGCGGGCATGGTCCATCCAAAGGTACTGAGAAACTGCGGCATCGACCCCGAGGTCTACTCCGGCTTTGCCTTCGGCATGGGTCTGGAGCGTCTGGCGCTGGGCCAGTATAAAATCAGCGACATGCGGCTGATCTTTGAAAACGACGTGCGGTTCCTTGAACAATTCTGAGAAGGGAGAGCGAAACTATGTTACTGTCCAGAAAATGGCTGAATGAATTTGTGGAAGTGGACGCTTCCGACCGGGACTTCGCGGAGGCGATGACGCTCTCCGGGTCCAAGCAGGAGGTCACCACCGACCTTGGCGCCGGCATGAAAAATGTGGTGGTGGGCAAGATCGTGGAAATGAAGAAACATGAGAACTCCGATCACATGTGGGTCTTGAAGCTCGACGTGGGCGACGGCACCGTTCAGATCGTCACCGGCGCGTGGAACATCCACGTGGGCGATCTGGTCCCCGTGGCAAAGCACAATTCCCTGCTCCCCGGCGGCGTGAAGATCGAGCGGGGCAAGCTTCGGGGCGTGGAATCCGACGGAATGCTCTGCTCTTTGAAGGAATTGGGTCTGACCGCCGAGCACGACTATCCTTACGCCGCCATCACGGCCGCGGCGATTCTGGGTGACTATACCCCGCTGAAGGGCGAGGCCCCTTCCATCCCCGCGGATATCCAGCCGGGCGGAAAACTTTTCGGCAAGGTGATCGCCGCGCGGGTCGATTCCGTAGAGGGAGTCGGCTTCACATACGCGCTGAAGCTGTACGACGGAGAGAACACCACAGACGTCTCCACCGTCTGCCAGAACCTCCACGGGGGCGATCTGGTTGCCTATGACACCGGCAAAAACCACGTATGCACCCTGGCCGATCTTCACGCCCAGCAGGCCGAGTTCCCCCACTGCATCCCCGACGGCATCTGGGTCCTCCATGAGGACGGCGTGAAGCCCGGCGACGACGTTGCCAAGCTCATCGGTTATGACGATCACATCGTGGAGTTTGAAATCACGCCCAACCGACCGGACTGTCTCAGCGTCATCGGCCTGGCCCGGGAGGCCGCCGCCACCTTCCGCAAGCCCCTCAAGCTCCACACCCCGGAGATCAAGGGCTGCGGCGGCAGCATCGCGGAGCTGGTGGATATTGAGATCGAGGATCCGGAGCTTTGTCCCCGGTACACCGCCCGGATGGTGAAAAACGTGAAAATCAAGCCGTCCCCCGCCTGGATGCGGGAGCGGCTGCGCAATTCCGGCGTCCGTCCCATCAACAACATCGTAGACATTACCAACTACGTCATGCTGGAATATGGCCAGCCCATGCACGCCTTCGACTTCTCCTGTGTGGAGGGCGGAAAAATCATCGTCCGCACCGCCCGCGAGGGCGAGACCATCCAGACTCTGGACGGAAACGAGCGGAAGCTGACCCCCAGTATGCTGTGCATCTGCGACGAGCACAGACCCGTGTGCGTCGCCGGCGTCATGGGCGGCGCCAACAGCGAGATCGTGGGCGACACCGCACAGGTCCTGTTCGAGTCCGCCAATTTCAACGGCGCGTCCGTGCGCCGCACCGCCGTGGCGTTGAACATGCGCTCCGAAGCCTCCTCCCGCTATGAAAAGGGTCTGGATCTCATGAATACCATGAAGGCAGTCCAAAGGGCCTGCGAGTTGGTGGAGCTGCTGGGAGCGGGCGAGGTGGTGGACGGTGTGATGGACGTTATCGCCAAAGACGCCGCACCCACCGCCTTGAAGCTGGAGCCCGAGCGGATCAACGCCCTGCTTGGCACCGACGTGTCCGAGCCCGAAATGCGCACCATTCTGGAAAAACTGGACTTCCGGCTGGACGGCGACGTCATCACCGTCCCCTCCTGGCGAGGCGACGTGGAGGGCATGGCCGACATTGCGGAGGAGGTTGCCCGGTTCCACGGCTATAACAACATTCCCGTCACCCTGATGGGCGGTGCGTCCGCTCAGGGCGGCTACACCCCCATCCAACAGGCGGAGCGCACCGTGGGTGCGCTGTGCCGCTCTCTTGGGTACGACGAGATCATCACCTACTCCTTCATCAGTCCCACCTATTACGACAAGATCAATCTTCCCTCCGACTCCCCCCTGCGTAACTCTCTGAAGATTCTAAACCCGCTGGGCGAGGACACCTCCATCATGCGCACAACGACCCTACCCTCCATGCTGGAGATCCTGACTCGGAACTACAACTTCCGCAACAAGTCCGCCTGTCTCTACGAGCTGGGCCGCACCTATTTCGCCAAGAAGTCTCCTGACACCTCCGGCGTTGCTGAGGAACCGAAGGTACTTTCTCTGGGTGCCTTCGGTCCGGATGTGGACTTTTTCTCCCTGAAGGGTGCTGTGGAGACGATTCTGGAGGGTCTGCGCATCGACGGCGCGGTCTTTGAGGCCGTCACCGGCAATCCGTCCTATCACCCTGGCCGCTGCGCGAGAGTCCTTTTGGGGGATAAGGAGTTGGGCGTCTTCGGTCAGATTCATCCCGACGTCGCGGTAAACTACGGTGTGGACTGTGAGCTGTACGCCGCCGAACTGAGCTTTGACGCGCTCTTTGCCGCCATGGGACCGCTGCCCATTTATCAGGCCCTTCCCAAGTTTCCCGCCGTGGCGCGGGACATCGCCGTTGTGTGCGACAAGGACGTCACGGTAGGTGCGCTGGAAACCTGCATCCGCCGGGAGGCAAAGGGCCTTTTGAAAGAGGTCGCCCTGTTCGACATCTATACTGGCATCGGCATTGCGCCGGGCAAGAAGAGTGTGGCATTTAACCTGACGCTCCGGGCGGACGACCGCAGTCTCACCGCTGCCGAGGCGGACGAGGACGTATCCAGCATTCTGGACCAGCTGAAAAGTGAGCTGGGCGCGATACTGCGCTGAATTATCCCTGCTCCGCCTGTGTCAAAGTTTTTCTTGACTCTTTACAGTCCCGTAAAAAACGAGTATAATAGAGTTGATTCAAAAGGGAGGGTGGTGTCTGCATGGACGATTATACCAGAAAGTTTAACCTTGCAATGGAAAAGGACGAGGAAATCCGTCAGGTTTTATCCACGGTCTATCAGGCATTGGAGGAAAAAGGTTATAACCCCATCAATCAGATTGTGGGCTATATTCTCTCCGAAGACCCTACCTATATCACAAACCACAATAACGCCCGGACACTGATCCGCAAGATCGATCGGGATGAATTGCTTCAGGTTCTGGTTCGAAAATATCTGGGACAATAAGAACTGTCCAAACAACAGTAAAAAAACATTCCCGGAAAGCAAAGCTTTCCGGGAACGTTTTTTCTTACGTATTCGGGCGCATCATTTCTTATCCCTGTCGCACAACTCCTGGGCCCTCTGAAGTACACGCTCCATGATTGCCCGCGCCCTCACTGTATTTCCGTCGTCCAGCATCTCCAGGGCATCTGCCAACGGGCCGCATAGTGTACAGAATTCCAATTCGTCATTCGTCATAAAACCATCTTCTTCCACTCAGCAAGCTGCTTAACAGAATACCGCATTTTCTCTGTCGAAATCACGAGTTTTACAGCCGCCGCACATTTTTTCCATCAGCATCTCCGCGCATAATTCCCGCCGTGTTTGCATATGCTTCCGACGAACACTTGCGGAAAGGATGACGCTCATGGAAAGCCACTATCCCTTTGCTCTGCCGCCGCTGCCGTATCCCTACGACGCGCTGGAGCCGGATATCGACGCCAAGACCCTCTGTTTTCATCACGACAAGCACTTTGCCGCCTATGTGGACAATCTGAATAAGCTGCTGGAACCCTACCCGTCCTATCACAGCTGGTCCTTGGAGCAACTGTGTCAAAACTGGAGGGATCTGCCCGATGAGATTCGTCAGGGCGTCCGCAACAACGCCGGTGGCGTGTTCAATCATGATCTCTATTTCCGCACGCTCCGCACCCTTCCGCCCTCGGCTCCTCAGCCACCGCTGGATGGTGCCGTGCGCCGCGTCTTCGGCGGCACAGACGGTCTGAAGACTGCGTTGAAAAGCGCCGCGCTCTCCGTTTTCGGTTCCGGCTGGGCCTGTCTTTGTACAGACAAAGACGGAAACCTGTCCATTCAAAAGGTTGCCAATCAGGATACCGTCCTGCCCCTGACGCCGCTGCTTTGCTGCGACGTGTGGGAGCATGCGTATTACCTGCAGTACCAGAACCGCCGCGGCGACTACTTTGACGCCTGGTGGCGACTGATTGACTGGCCTCAGGTCTCCGAGCACTATGCCAGGATTTTGCAAAGTCGTCCGCCGATTCCATAAAACTGAGCAAACGACATTTCTGTATGTCCATTATTACAATACTTTTGTATTTATATTTTGTCAAGTTGAATTTTACAATAGTATTGTAATTTTGGAATCAGGGGGAGTCTCCGATGCTGTGCGACGAAATCCACCGGTTAAGGCTGGCAAATGGTATCACGCAGGCACGTCTGGCCGACCGACTGGGCGTTTCCAAGCAGAGCATTTCCAACTGGGAAAACAATAATATTCAGCCCTCCGTGGAGTTGTTGGAAAAAATGGCGGATTTTTTTGCCGTCTCCACCGACGCGCTTCTGGGGCGGCAGCCCGATATTCTGATTGATGCCTCTGGTCTTACCGATGAGCAGGCTGCCCATATCCGCCAATTGATTCACGACATCCGGAATGCGGGTAAAAAGCTTTGAACGCACCAAACCATCCGCCGCCTTTAAAACAGGCGGCGGATGGTTTTTTTATGTTTACTTCTTGATAGTCTCCAGAAACCGGTGCAGAAACACCAGCATCTGTTCCCGGGTACACCAACTTTTATACTGAAAGCTCCCGTTGGTATTGCCCTGGATAATCCCGCTCCCCTCGGCCCACAACCGGGCCTGAGCCGAGAAGTCGCCAGGCGGCAACTCCGCCCGCTTTTGAAACCAAACCTCCATCATGGCGTTGAAATCTTCCTGCGTCACGCTGTCCTCCTCATATTCCGGGCGAAACGCTCCCACCGCATACCGCAGCGCCCGCGTCCGCCTCTGTACCTCGCCGCCGTTGGCATTGCTGCCCGCTCCGGTATTTCCCTCAATCGTGATGAGACTTCCGTCTGCGTTTATCTGCTCCACCACTCCGATATGCTGGATCGCGGTTCCGGAAAATCGCAAAAACACCAGATCACCAATCTGATAGTCTTTTGTTGCAAACCGCCCGATTTGCTTTGCCCAGTTGGCCAGTGCCCCGCAGGAGGCGGTTCTTTCCCCGTCGTAAAACAGCCGGCCAAGCCCCGCCTCCTGAAAGCACCACCACAGAAATACGCAGCACCACGGATAGCTGTCCCCCGACACTTCCCGCCCATAGTACGCCGCGTTGTACTTTACACGGTTGCTTCCGGCAGGCAATTCCTTTGTTCCCAGTTCTATCCGCGCAACGCTCAGCAGCTTTTCCTCCCCTGTCATCTCCCGTTTGTTTCCCTCAGCATGTCCGCCGCGTTCTGAACTGCCTTGACTGCGTTTTTTATACTCTCCGCATCCACTTTGCCCTCCGTGATGATATACGTCACCACGGAGGCCAGAGACACCACCGCGCCTGCCGTGGTAGTGATCATGCTTTCGTCCAGTCCAAACACCATGGCAAGGCCCGCCGCCATTCCGACCACGGCCGCCCACAGCTTTCGGGAACTCAGCTTCCGCAATACTTCCTTCATAATATATCTCCTTTCAACATGTCTCGTCGCCGCCCAGCGCGGCGTCATAGGTGATACCGCCCCGTGTGTTCTCCGCCCGGCTCTTTCCGAAATATGCCGTCAGCACCACCGCCGTGGACGCCTGAAGCGCACCGATCAACGTGGTGAGATACGGCAGCGTCCCGGCAAACTGCCGGCAGATAGACATGTAGCAGAAATACAGCACAATATAGGTACAGCTTGCGTCCACCGTCAGGATCCCAAGGGCGATGGCCTTGGATACCGTGTACTTCTTTTTCATACGCCGCCTCCCCGCGTCAGCAGGAAGCTAGCAAACGCCCCCGCCAACACCAGCAGAATTTTGTCCACCAGACCCTCCCATCGCTTCCCGGGCCGCTGTTCCAGCACGTCTATTTTTTCATCCAGCTTTGCCACACTGCCCGCTACGATCTCCTGTTTAGTCGCCAGTACTTCCACTGCCGTGGCCAACCGCCGCAAGGTTTCCTGAGCCTGCTCCAGCGCGCCAATCCGCCGGATATTCGAGGACACCCGCTCCTCCAGCGCCGTGATCCGCCCGCTCCATTCCTGTTCCATATCACACCGCCAGCTGGAAGCTGTACCAGGTATGCTCTCCTGACTCAACCTCTGCCCATGTCCAGCCATGACTCTCACACTCCGACCAGAGCATGTACCTGAAGTAGAACTCCGTCTCCAGATGGCAGGGGATAATGTCCAGTGCGATTTTTTGAATCTGCTGAAATTTCTCTGGTATTCCAGCCACTTCCGGAAAGATGATGCGGATTTTTCCTCCGCCCATCTCCTGTGCCAGAGCTTTTATGCCGCAGCCGCTGATGGTGCGGTTAATGCTGTCCAGTGAAAAGCTGTCCGCGTCGATCTGGAGAAGTGCCGCGATGGCGCTGCGCCGGAGATAGACCGTGTTGGCTGCCGGGCATCTTGCGAACAGCGCCTCTCGCCTTTGTAGCCCTTCGCTTTCCGCGGTGACGGTCAGCGCCTCCCTCTCCGCGTACTCCAGTTTGTCGGAAACGCTGTCCAGTCCCACGGCGGCGGCAAACAGCGCGCTCTCGTTCAGCGTTCCGTCTCTGAGATCGTAGATTCCCAGCGGTGCCAGCAGGTTTTTTAAATGCGCCTCGTATTCCGCCATGTCACGCCTCCATCTCCGTTACCGCCAGCATCCCCAAGGTTGGGAGGATCGTGCTGTTCCCCGCCGTGTCTGCGGCGGGTGACAGGATATGATAATTTTTTACTCCGTTCACCGCGTAGATCAACCTCCCCAGTTCCGCCAGTAGAACCGGATTCCCCAGCAGTTTCCCCGTGAACCACCCGGCAACGGCGGACTCCACCGCTCTCTTCACCGCAGCAAAATCCCCGTTTTCTCCCACATCCAGCTCCACCGCCACATTCATGCTGCTTTGCGCGGGAGAGCGCACCTGCACATCTACCGCGATCTCCCGTTTCGCCTGCAGGTCCGTCTCCACTTCCTTAAGCATCGCGTCGTCCGGCGCTCCCGCCGCCGTGGCAATATACACATCCACTGTGCCGATACCCCGGGCCCGGCCCACGGCCGCCGCCGCCACGACGCCCTCGTGCCGCAGCGCCTGTTCCTCGTAAAACGCGGCATTGGCTCCGTTGGGCAGCCGCTGAAAGCTCGCCAGCACCCGCGCCCGCAGCGTGTCGTCCCCTTCGGCGTCGGTTCCGCCTGTGAACGCCGCCGGGTTTGTACACCCGGTGATTCCCACCGGGCATGCCGTCAGCACCGTCACACTGCTTGCCGCGGCATTGCCGCCGCTTCCGCTCTCCAGTGCCTCGGCCGGTACGTCCACTGTCAGCTTACCTACCTCCAGCACTGCGGCCTGAGTTGTCTGGTACCGGACCCCGCTCTCCGTCATGCACACGCTTCCCTGCGGGATACTGAGATCGCTTACCGGCGCATCTGCCACCGAAAACCGCAGCGTTCCCACCGCCTTTGCCGCCTCCTGCCGGACAATGCCCCGCATGGCCGCATGATCGTCCAGGTAAATACCCTGCGCCGTCTGGGGAAAGCTCTGGTCCAGTACCCAGTCCGCCTGACATTCCAGCGCCTGCACCTGCGCCGCCACGGCGTACAGCCGTACCGCCAGATCGCAGGAGTCCTCCGCGCCGTATCCGGACCGTTCCTGAAACGCCGCCAGCAGCTCCCGATAGATTTCCTCCGTTGTTCTCATGTCTTCACCCCTGTCACTGCACCGTCAGCTGCAGATTCAGCTCCTCTCCCTCGTAGTTCAACTGCACCGTCAGCTGGTCCCCGTTTAATTCCACCTGCTCCACCTGCAAATTTTTCTCAGCCGCCAGCGCCTGCACCACGGCCGCTTTCGCCGCGCCCTGCCGTTGGGACGCGGCCGCGCCGCCCAGTGCATACAGCGTGCTCCCCATACTTTCCAAAAACAGGAATCCGCTTCGTCTGGCTGTCAGCTTGAACAGCACTCTTTGCAGCAGCTCGTCCCGACCCTTTACCCGGACCGCGCCGCCCACGCCGTCAGAGACGTAATCCCCATCCCTGATCTTCAGTTCCGCCACGCCAATTCCTCCTTAGCCGCCGGTGCTGGGCTGACACGGCACACCGTTGATATACAGTGATCCGCTCACGTCGACCCGTCCCTTCAATACGATGCGGTCTCCCTGAACCTCCACCGTTCCGTTGTTTTTCAGGTATACACTGCCGCCCTTTGCGTGAATGTATACCTCGCCAGGCAGAAGTCCACTGGGTGCCTTCCCCTGCTTTACTCCCGCCACACAGGACTCCTCGCCCCCGGTTCCACCCTTGATGACCAGCACCGTCTCCCCGGTAGCGGGCTGCCAGGAATAGCCCCCCGGTCCGTAAACCGGCAGCTGACGCATCTCACCCTTGGTGACCACGCCGGCGCTTCCTCCGGAAATGGATGTCACTCCCAGGTCAGACCCGGATGTGGCCGCCGTGGGCCGCGTCTTACTTGATAACCACATAATCTTCCGTTCCTCCCCCGCCGCCTCACTGCTCCCGCAGCGTCAGCGTAATGAACTCCCCGCTTGCGTCGGCTCTGGTCTGTGCCTCCGCCACGCGATAGGTTCCCGTCAACCCTGTGCGCTTCAGCTTCAGCGTGGCCACATCTCCGGGAAACGCTAAAAAGCCTCCCGCCAGCGTCACCTCCACGCCAATCTCATCCGCTTTCGACTGCGCGATCTGATATTCCCCGGTGTACCGCATTTTCGCCCAGGTACTCTGCCCCGGCGTATACAGCACCCGGCGGCATTGGCCGCCCCGGGCGATCCACTCCTCATTGCGCACGCTGTAAGTCTGGCCCCGCGTTTTGTCGATAACCAGCATCTCAGACAGAACACCGTAGTGATCTTCCCGTTTTACAACTGACATAATGTTCGATTCATCTGAAATTTCAAACGTCTTACCGACCTTCTCCGGTGCGGCCCACAGCCGTCCATATCGGTCAAAGGAAGGCGTAAACCCGCCACAAGTCCGGCAAAACCCCGCCAGTACCTTCCACTGACTGCTCCCCGCCGCCACGGTGTACATCTCCGCACCACTACTGACGTCCGCCATTTTGTCACAGGTAATCCCATAGGGCGTCACATGGTTTTTGACGATCTCTTCCAGTGTCGCCCCCTGATAGGTAACGGCCCGCGATTCGTTATCCAGCAGCCGCGCGGCGTAGCCCCGCCCAGCCACAAGCGCGCTGAGCCCCTCTTCCGTCTGCCGGATCTCGTACTCATCCACAGTTCCCCGCAGCAGCACATTTTCTCCGTCCAGCAAGGTAAATCCCACCGCCCGCTTCAGCATCGGCTCCATCGCCGCCGTATAAAGGCATGTCACTGTGAAGCTGTCGCAGGGAACCGCTGCGGTATATGTAACGTCCCACGTAAGCAGCGCCGGAAGGTTAACGCTGTTGTGATCGCATGTTGTGATGCATCCCGTCATTTCACCCGCACCTGATTTCCCGCATAGATGAGGTTTGGGTTCTTAATCTGCGGATTTGCCGCAAGCAAGCTCTGGAGGGTCACACCGTAGCTCTTCGCGATTCCCCACAGCGTGTCTCCTTTTTTCACGGTGTACCGCACCGCCGAGGCCGCGCTTTCGCCTGAATATACCGCCGCACCGCCGCTGTTCGTCGTGCTCGCCGCCGTCAGATCCGCATCCTGCCCGCAGTCCTCCCAAAACTCGAACGTGTACCGCACAAAATTCGGCATAGGCTCCTCCGTCAGCTGCAGCAACACAAAGTAGGCGCCCGCCGTCGACCACACCGGATGCACCAGCAGCCCCGCTCCGTCCTGATCGAATACTGCCGCCAGCCTTTGAAACTCCTGATAGGCGCCTGTTCTCACAAACGTTCCCTCGCCCCGCATCACCCGGTAGCTCGGCCCCATCTCCTGCATACAGTACCGTCCGAACGGCACTTTGTGTACCGCGATCTTTCTCTGCCATGTGACGGAATATGTCTCGGGATTGTGCGGCCATACGTAATTTTTATACCGCATCGGCATCAGTTCCACACCGTCTCACCTCTCTTATCTCAATACAGCGGATATTCGCCGTCATATCGTCTTGCGTCCCTCTGGAACGTCCGGGACAGCTCTCCGGCAGACATACCCCCGTCCACCACAAAGACGGTTTCCGCAGAATCTCCGAAGTTTTTTTTCGCCCCGCCGTTCTCGGCAATTCTTCCCATTCTGCGGACCGTATCCGTACCGCTACCGGCTTCCGTCCGTGACGCGGCGGCGGGATTTTCGTCCCTACCCATCCGCGCTCCCGCCCGCTCCCGGCCTGTCCCCGTCGCCTGCGTTCTCTCTGCCGCGGCTGTTTCCGCCTCCGTCTCCGTCAGCCCCAGCGCGTTTGCCGCCTGACGAAAATTCTGGGTACTCCTGCGCCGCAGCGTCCGATTCCACTCCGCCATCTCCCCTGCGGAGTCCCGTTTCAGTGTCTGCGCGGCGGGGCAGTGGCGGAGGGTGCCGTCTCCTGCACCCTCCGCCGCCTGCATCCTTCCGCGGTCTGTTTCCTTCTCCGCCGTGCCCTTCTCCCGGTCCGTTCCGCCGCCCAGCAGGGATGCAAACGCCGCCGCCTGCCGCCGCAGCTCCTCTTCAATATAATTCATGCCCGCTCCCTCCGCATGGCTCGAAACCGTGCCGGGTCAAAGTTAGGGTTTGCCCCGTCAGGAAGTGAAGGCTCCTTGCCGGCCAGCCGCTGCAAAAGTGTCTCCATCTCCCCCACCGTCATCGCCTCCAGCACCGCTTCCGGGCCGTCGAACATCCGCTTCTCCCCCAAAAAGCAGCTCTCCGCCAGTACCCGGGCGTTACACAAAAGGCCCCTCACCGCCTCATTTTCCTCCTTTTCGGCCACATCCCGCCAGATACTCAGCAGCCGCCCGGCGGGAAGAGGAATCAGCCTGTCCGGCGCCGTCATGCCGTTGTTTCGATGCGGTGAGCCGCCACAACGGTGATCTTCTCCGCCACCGTGGCATCCAGTTCTCCCTGCTCGGAAATACTGCTCCACTGGCAGTCAGAATAAATAATCTTTCGGTCCGGCTTGCAGATTACCAGTGAAAAATTGCTGAGATCGTAAAAATTGATTCCGTCGGAGATTGCGTCGTCGGTGGCGTACAGCCGGGTCAGCTCCAGCGTGTACTTGCTTTGTCCCGCAATTGTCCCCACCGGTTCGCTCTCGCCAAAAGCCTCGACGCTCTGGCTGGTCTTACTGGCCTTGGCGGTGTAACTCTGCACAACCGCCACCTTTTTCCCGTTCAGCTCCAGATAGATGTCCGCGCTGGTGGGAAATCCCGTTACTTCCATGGCTTTCGCTCCTTTTCAGAAATATTTCTCTCCTTCCGCTCCGCGCGGTCAAAGCCGCACAGGCCGGAGTTTTGCTCTTAGACGGTGATGTGGGCCGTCAGGTAAATCTGGTTCAATCCGTGGGCCACCGCAAAGCTGAACTCCACCATGCACGCAGTGGGGTTGTCCGCAGACACGCTTACCGCCACCTCGCCGTAGCTGTCGATGATCTCCGCCGCCAGCTTCTTTTCCAGCTCCACAATTACCTGGGACCGGATAGCCCCCCGGTTCTGGGCCGTGTTCTTGGTCCGGGAAAATTTGCTGCGCAGAGAAGATCGGATAGCGGGAATCACGTCGTCCACAATCCGAATCGTGCTCAGTTCGCGCCATGTGGCGTCCACCGCCCCGTCCAAGGTTGTTTTTGTGGTGACGCACCTCACCGGCGCGATCACTCCCGCCACGCTTTCCAGCGGTGTCACGCCGCCTTGGACCAGCGCATCGATGTCGTTGTCGCTGTAAGATGCGCTCAGTCCGTTCAGTCCATATAACGCCACCCCGTTCAGCGGTACCGCCGGGTCGCTCTCTCCGGCCACGGCGCCCGCCAGCGCCGCCGCGCAAAACACGCCTGTTGGCGTGCCGTTGCCACCGCCAATTCCGTCCGGCCCCACCAGCACCATGCGCTCACTGTTCAGCGCCTCCGCGTGAGCCACCAGCTCCGCCACGATCTCTCCGTTTCCGCCCACCACGGCAATTCGTTCTCTCCGTCCCGCCGACGCGGTCTCCACCGTCGTACGCAGTGCCTGATGTACCGCAACATCCGCGCTGTCACAGACCATAATTCGCACATCTTCCTGCCCGGACAGCAGCGCAAAACTCGCCTCATAGTCCGCTGTTGTACCTGTGTCGGCCACCCGGACTGCGATCACCTTGGATGCTCCGTTGACAAACAGCAGCCGCAGGATGGCGCTCATTCCCGCTGTGTCCCCGTCCTCGCCGAACGCGCTGATGCCCTCGGTATATCCGGTCAGCGTGACCGCCGCACCCACGTCGCCTTTAACCGCCCTCGCCGCCACGCCGATGGTCTTCGACCCTGTTCCGGCGGATACCACGGAGGACGCGTCATAGGAAGAATACACTCCCGGCCGCTCATGCTTCGTCATACTCAATTTTCCATCGTCCCTTTCAGAATAAAGTCCAGCAGATTTTCCTCCTCACCGGAGTCCTCTGCCAGGAACGCGGCCTTGCAGGCCGCGTTCCCCTTCCGCAAAAACATCCCCGTGGTCTTGTCCCACGCGATGCCGTTCCAGCTCATCTTTCCCAGCCGCAGTCCGGCGGGCAGTCCACCCATCAGAGCCCCGACGGCGGTCTCCATAGCCATTTCGCACTCTGCAGCCCGCTCCGCACGAACGCTGAGAGAAATGGTCACATCCATCTGCATCCCGTACAGTTCCCGGGCATTTCCCGTTTCTTCGTCCCACTTCTCGCCAAGGTACCCGCACAGCCCCACGGCTTTTCCCTCCGCGGTGGCCACATCCACCGCGGCCACCGCGCCTTCATACGTTTTCGCCGCTCCCTCATAGGCGGGCACCGCCGCCACTCCGGCGTTTTTCAGCGCATCGATCACCGCGTCCCGCACCTGATTCAATCCGTTCATTTTGCCGCCTCTCTCTGCGCAGTCAGCGACGCCCACCAGTAGACGGTCTCGTCCCCCAGGCGGATGCTCTCGCAGCTGCGCACCGTATACGCCTGTCCCTGAAACTCTACCCGGTCCCCCAGCTTCAATTCCGTCCTTCCGAGAAACGTCCACCGCCGGTCATCCACCGTCCCCAAAGACGAGACCTCAAACGGCGCGGCCTTTTCCCCTTCTCTTGCAGGCTGAAAAAACGCCCGTTCCTCCCCGCCGTTTACCTTTACCGTTTGTCCGTACTTTCTCAGGATGCGGTCAAAACGCTCCGTCACCCCCGCACCCCCCGGAAGCAGAAATTCGCCGCCGCTACGTAGGGGGCCATCAGCCGCTCCGCCTCGTCCCTCAGCGTCCTCGCGGTCTGGCCTCCCTCCGCCTCCGCCACGGACACATCCCCCGCCGTAAACCGCACGGCTCCGCCTCTTCCGGCGATCAGCCCGGCGGCGGCGTTTAACGCCGCCGCACAGAGGAACGCCTCCCGGCATTTTTCCGCCGTCATGCCGTCCCGAAGCCTCTGCGTCCATGCTTTTTCGGACGCGGCGCACAGCAGCGCCAACGCCTCCGCGTCGTCCTCTCCCGCGCCGGAGAGTGTCTTTGCCAGCGTCAAAATCTCCTCCTGCATTCCACGCGCCTCCCTTCTCCGCCGCCCAGGCGGCCAGACTTGTCAGATTGCCAACACCTTGCCGGCATCCGTAAACAGCTTTGCGAACCCGGAAATGGATGTGATCGCCGCTCGCTCCATCTGCCGGTCGATCAGCTTGTCATACTCCACCAGCACGTCGCCCGCGCAGATCTGTTCCAGAGCGTAGCCCTTGTCCAAACCGATCAGCTTACCGGACGGCATGGCGTTCGTTTTCAGAAGCGTCGCACCCAGGGGGGTTGTCAGCGTACCGGTGCCCTGGAAATTCAAACCCGTCAGCGGGTTTTGGAACTCGCTGAGCTTCAACAGCTTTAGCATCGTGTCGCCGCCCACCAGCATGGTGTTCATGGTGTAGGGGTCAAACTGGCTCCAGAAATCCAACAGCGCGTCATAGGTCAGCGTTCCCTTGGTTCCGGAAATGGGGGCGGTTCCGATCGTATAGATCTTGGCCGCATTGTTGTTGCCGTCGCCGTCGCACAGCACGTTGATTGCGTCCTGCAAATGCATTCTGCCGATGTAAGCGCCAATCTGTCGCAGCGTCACGGAAAACAGGTCCAGTCTCTGAAACCGGATTGCCTCGTAGGATGCCACCAGCATTCTGCCTCTTTTGTGCAGCCGCACCAGATTTTCCTGAGTCCGGATGGTGGTGGTGGGAATGATGCTGCCCTCTTCCACGCGCTTGAGTTCCTTTTCCTTCTCCGTAGGCGCGGACGCAATGGACCGGTAATCCATCCCCTCAAAGTTGGTCACCGTGGCGGTGATGGCGGGCAGAATGCTCTCTTCATCCATGCCCTGACGCACAACGCGGGAGACAAACTCAGGGAACAGCACGGCGGAATCGCTGGTCTTGAAAAATTTCTCCACCATATCGCTGCCTGCACCCTTGGCCTTGATATCGAAGCGTTTCAGCTGTCTCTGGAAGGCATCCAGACCCTCCGTGGGCGTGCCGCGGTAATTATCGCTGGGGTCCAGTTCCTCCAAGGCCTGAGAAAAACTGCGGCCCGTCTGACCGTACATACCCTTTTCCAGTTTGATATTTTCGTAATGATACGCCATATTTTCTCCTCCTCCTTACAGTGCAAACGTAACGACTTTTTCGGCGGCGTCCACGTCCGCCACCAGGAAGCTTCGTCCCGCGGAATCCGCTTTCACGCCGCCGCTTCCGTCAGCGGACAAGCCGCACCAGCCCACAGTGGGCGCGGTGTCGCCAGTATAATCGGCGGTAATGAAGCCGCCCAGCTGCACGGCACAGGCGTCGCCGCCCCTGCCCAGTGAGACCGCCTGCCCGCAGAACGCTTCACCCGCGCTGCATACGCTCACGCTTCCGTTCCCGCTGACCTTCACCAAATCCCCCTCCTGCACGCCTGCACAGGAAAATGTGGCCGCCCACTGTCCGATTCCCTCAAAAGAAATTTTCATCGTAATCCTCCTCAAAGTTGATTTTGCGGAAAGGCCGTAAAGCCGCTCTGTTCCAATCTTGCCGCCTTCCGGACCCTTCCTATGTAGCAGGCGTGACGCATCACACCCGGAACATCTCTCCGTCTCCGCTCTTTGCCTCCCGGTCAGCCCTGCGCAGCTGTACGGGAAACACCTTCTCCGCCCGCGCCTCATAGGCTTTTTTCAGCTCCAGCAGCTCCGGCTCCTCCAGCTTGTCCGCAATCCCCTGAAACACTTCTCCGTTCAGCTTCTCGTCGCTGACCAGCGCCAGCCGTACCACATCTCGCCGAAGACCCGTCAGGTAGTTTCTGCCCAGCTCCGCCTGCTTGCGCAAAACATCCCAGGCCTCCCGGAATTCCTCTTTCTGTCCCACATACTGCTCCAGCCCCGCGACTGCCTTCTGTCCAAAGCGTTTCAAAACTCCGGCCTCTCTCTGGGCCGGGACTGCCACAAACGACCATTCATAGGCGTCGGAGGGCTCTCGCAGCTCCGCATAGCAAAGTTTTCCACCGTAGGTCTGCCCCTTCTGATGCGGACAGGTCCCGCTCTCCTCTCCACAGATGGAGCACACGCTCCGCGCCACCGCGCACCCAACGGAGACCTCCTTTTTGATGCCGCCCTCAATCTCCGCGATCAGGTCCGCATTTTTTTCCGTCTTCATCAGGTAAGCCCACGCCTTCAGATAGCAATACCCGTCGCCTGCCGCCGTGACTCGACCCGCCTCCCTGACCAGCTCCGTCCGGTATATCCTTGCCGTCTGGCCCAAGGCAGACCACTGGTGGTCAAATACGCCGCTCTTCCCCACAAACAAGTCCCCCAGCGCACTGAGCGCCGCCTCGTCAAACCGTTCAAAGTCCCGGTCCACCTCGTTGTCGCACAGCCGTACCGCGAATGTGTAAACCTCGTCCGCCGTCAAAGTCTTCCTGGAAAACCGGTTGATGCAGCTTATGTCGTCCTCTGCGGCCACCCACTGTTCCGCTGTCCCCGCGTCTTTTCGCACGTCCATTCTTCCGTCCCTCTTTCATAGTCTTTTGTGAATCAGTCAAATTGCGGCATTTCCTTTTTTCTCCGCCGCGTCATTCTCGATTTTCAGCTTCCGCGCCTGCTCCTCGTCGCCGCAAGCTCCATATTTCTCGCTTTCGCCTGCGGCAAATGCTCCCTCATTTCGCTGCGGCTCCTCTTGCGTTCGTAATCGCTCCGCTGAATTACGAGCGCATTGCTTTGATCTCCTGTAGATCGTTCTCAATCCGCAGCTTCCGCGCCTGCTCCAGATACAGCGCTGCCTTCGCGTCTTCCACCTCGTCCTGCAAATTGATGTCCTCCCAAATTGTTTCAAACCCGCACCCATATCCGTGCATTCTGAGCCATAACCTGCAAATCCGCTCCACGGCGGGCGTCAGCGTCCGCCGGATGGCTGTGATCTCGGTGGTCAGCATATCTGCCTGCTGAGAACTCATCCGCTCGGTGGAATTCCAGCTCAACCCCAGCATGAACGGAGGGATGCCGGTCTTAGCCACAACCTGCTCCAAAATCTGCCGTACCGGCACCTCGCTGTCCAGAATCTGCTCGTCTGCGCCGATGGCCTTGATCTCCACGTCGCCCACAGCCACAAAATCCCTCACCCGCCCGTTTTTCGCGTCCTGCATGGCCGCGGACCACTCCTCCGCCAGCTGCCGGCTCCGCTCCGCCGCCTGTTCCCGTCCATCCTCGCCGGGCTTACAGGTCACTGCAAACCGTACGTTCCCGCACCGCTCCCAGTTGACTCCTATGGTGTGATAGATTTTCATCAGGATATCCGTCAAAAACGGCATGGATCTCAGCAGCGACACGCCATAGGGATGATCCGTCTCCGGATTGAACGGTGTGAACAGCAGCAGATCCTGCCTCGGCAGCGGTCCTATCCGCCCGGACTCGTCCGGCCCACAGAGTTGAAAATTCAGCGGGTTGTCGCCCTCCCGGATTTCCACGTCCTCCGCCCGTCCGCAAAGCAGCGCCGCAATCTCCCGTCCGTTCCCTGTCGGCACGATCTCACCCACGGCCCGCCCGCAGGTCAGCAGCGAATCCAGATAGCACTCTAAAAATGCGTTGATCCCCCGCTGTCCCCGGCCCACCGGAACGGTCCGCAGGAAGCTTTGCAGTTCTCGCTCCGCCCGCGTCTCCGCGCACTTGACGCCCACACCCGCAGTCATTCGGATCAGCTTGTAAATCGCCGCGTCCACCACCGGAACTCCCTCCCGGATGGCCCTGTACAGCCGAAGTTCTCCGCCGCGCAGCGGTACATACCCGTCCAAAATACCGAAGGGATGACGCTCTGCGTTCCGCAGCTGCACGGTCGCCGCCGTCTCCGGTTCTTGTTTTCCCTTTCCGAATCTCATGATCGCTCCTCCCTCATTTTCAGGTTTTCCGTTCCACCCAGGTAGCGGCAAATCCGCCGCCCCGTGGTTTCATCACACTCATGGCAAAATAGCGCAGATCGTCCATGGCATGATCGTTCTCTTTTTTCGGCGCGTCCCGGCTTCCGGACTCCCAGCAGTACGCCTCCATTTCTCTGAGACAGTCCTCGCACCCCTCGCAAATGACAATTTTTCCGCTCTTCAGCGCGTCCGCCGTCGTGCGGATTCCGTCCAGCACGTTGTTGTCCGCTTTCTCAACGGGATACCCGACCTGCCGCAGCGCCGTGATAAAGCTGGCCGCCGACGGGTCCGCCACCACCGTCTCCACGCTCCGTCCCCCGATCAGCCGCTCCAGGTCCTCCGTGTATTCCGCGTCGGTTTTCTGCCGTCCCTCCACCCGGGAGTTATAATAGTACTCCTTCACCCGGTACCACACCCCGTCCCGCAAGCCCCACAGTCCAAAGGACGTCGGGTTTGCCGTCCCATAATCGACAGACACTCTCCACCGCTCCATCTCACCTTCCGGCACAGCTTTACATAATGTCTCGCGCTCAAAAAAATCATAGATCCGCCCCTGCGCCGCTGCCCATTCCCCCAGCACAAACCTCCGGTAAAAGATGCCGCTGTAACAGGTTTCGTAGCGTCTGCGGACCTCCTTTGTCAACGCCGGGTTGTCCGCCATGGTAAAGTGCAGATACAGTGCCCGTTTTTCCCGCGCCTTGCAGATCCACTCCCGGTAAAACCAATGCTGCGGCCCCTCAGGATTAATAATATTAAGTAGATAGTGAAAAGCACCCCCGCGAGAACCTTAACGGCTCCCACGGGGGTGCTTTATCTTAGGCAGCAAATATAACCGCCCCCATCCGCTAGGACAGGGGCGGGATTCTTATGGTTTACACCGACCGCATGGCGAGTAACCCTGCGCAATCAGGTCATCACGATTTCCGGTGTAGGTCTGCTTATTTGAATCCTTCATCTGTTTTACGCTAGAGCAAGACGGGTAATGGAATTTGTGTGTACTGGTGTTAAGTATGTATGTCTGCTCGGTTGGCTGTGTTGTGGTGGTCGCCCCTGTATTGGTCTCTGCTGCAGGAGCTTGAACCGTATCCGCCGGGTTCGATTCAGTGTTCGCCGTGCCACTCTCTGTAAGCCAACTCTCTCCGGTAGCATAGTCGATGGTCACTCCCGGCTGATTGTTGTATACAAACACATTGAAGCTCACTCCGGCTCCCTTGTCTTCAACTGATTCAGCTTCCATCAATACACCAGATGCAACCAGATTGTCGTCTTTGAATATTGGTGTTACTCGATACAGGACATGGTTGCTGGTTTCTTTGACATAGTCTGCAACCATATTTTCAAATGGCAGCATACCTTCAACATTCAAATACCGCGTACCGGTTATAAGATTCTTCTCATTGGCGTTTTCAGCTGTCAGCTGATAGCCAATAAGATGGCAGCGGTTATAAAGATACTTTCCGTCAACATTGTCATATTTAACCGTGTGCCAGCCGGTCGGTTTTATCTGGCCGATTTCACCGCGATCCTCTGTTGGCATTGTTTCAGTGCAGACATTTGCGTACGCAAAGCCACACCGGCCAAGACTATCAAGGGCGCTATATGTCTCAAAAGCGGTAGTTGTCAAATCTCCGTCTGTAAAATACGGATTATTGTCATTGACAGCTATATAGGGTTTGTCCGCAAATTCAGGAATAGAATCCAATGAAAAAGGAGTTAATTGGCCTTCCTGCTTTGCTCTCTCCGGAGACCAGGCAGAATCACCTCCAGAGGTCGCAGACATCTGCAAAGAGTCCGATGCTGCCTGGGATGATTGCGAGGCACTCTGACCTACAGATGCCTCCCCGCACCCGGACAACACCACACAGCAGGCCAGAATAGTCGGGATCATGACTTGTAGTATCTTTCTCATTTGCAATAAACCTCTCTAGTAATCTTTTCATGAGAATTTCCCGGGAAGTCTATAGCTTCAGTCAGCCGCCAACCATGTTCGGTTAATGGAATATCAAAATAGAGATCCGCTGGGTACTTACGATTCCACCTATAAAATATGATACGATCTATTTTGCTTTCATAAGGCAGCAGCATCGAATCTTCAACAAAGCAGTAATCTCCCGGTCCTACGCATTCAAGGAAATTCGGCTTAACTATTATCCGACTTTGATCCGCGGTAAATAGCTGTGCCGAATATTCAGTCATGTATAGGCAACGATCTCTTGAATCTTGCAATATATGGTCAATTACAGTGTAATCTCTGCTTTGCCGGCGCTTATTGAACATCAGCCCATTTTTATCATCGACGCAAGCAATAACTTCCACCTAAACTTCACCTTCGATTATTTTTTTTGCTTTTTACTAGCATAGCAAAATCGAAGGTAGGTAGCAAGGCCTGAGCTTTATTCTTTATCCGCGCAAACCATCTTCCCTTTTCCAACCAAACTTTTCATTATCACGTGACTCATCAAGATATAAAAACTTGACTTTTTCCCAATGGAATATTATGGTTAAATGTAAGAATCTAAATAAGGCGAAGTTTGGTGGGTGTATATTATGTTACGTGCTTTGAAATTCACAAACTACAGATGCTTTGAAGAAACCGAAATTTCTTTCCGTAAAATGTCTTTAATTGTAGGAAGTAATAATGCAGGCAAGTCTACAATTGTCGAAGCTCTTCGGATTACAGCAGCAGTGGTAAACAAATTTAAAACTACAAATTATTTACCTGCGCCAAGTTTTTTAAAGTTGCCTACCAATACATGGGGAATAAAAGTAAACCTTGATCATTTAAAAATTGACTTGAGGACCGTTGTAAACCAATATAAAGAGGATACTTATGCAGAAGTCGAGGCAGTGTTTGAAGAAAAACAAAAAATTAAAATTTACCTCTCTGAGGAAATCGCTTTCGCAACAATAAGTGATGGAAAAAACTTTATTAAAACAAAAGCGGAAGCACGGAAAATGTGTGATTTATCTTTAGATGTGATGCCGCAAATAGGGCTAATTCGTGAAGATGAACCTATGTTGAGCAGAGACACAATAATCCAAGATATGCATACCCGTCTTTCATCTCGTCATTTCAGAAATGAATTATGGCAATTCCGTGAAAAATACTATGAAAGGTTCAAAGAAACAGCACAGGAAACTTGGCGGGGTTTGCGTATAGCAAGCTTATCTTATGATGCTCAAGAAAGCAAGATTAATTTATTAGTTTATGATTCTGACTATGCCGCAGAAATCGGTTTAATGGGCAGTGGGCTGCAAATGTGGCTACAAATAATTTGGTTTATCTGTCATTGTGAAGACTCATCAACCATAGTTCTTGATGAGCCCGATGTATATATGCATCCGGATTTACAAGTAAAAATAATGAAAATCGCTAAAAGCCGATGCAAGCAAGTGATAATTGCAACTCATTCTGTTGAAATAATATCTAATGCAAACCCGCACGAAATTATTACAGTAGATAAAAACACCAGAAAACTGAAATACGCAAGCGATTCGAGAGCTGTTCAAAATGCAATTAATAATCTTGGAAGCAATCATAATCTATCTCTTATAAGAATAGGAACCGCAAAAAAATGTGTTTTTGTTGAAGGAAAAGACCTGAAAACACTTTCAAAATTTTATGAGTTAGTTTATCCTGAAAGTTTAACCTCGTTGGAGCAGTTACCGTCGGTAGAATTAGGAGGCTGGTCGCGATTTGATGAAGCTCTTGGGACGGCTAGATTGTTTTATGAAGAAACTCGTGGAGAGGTCCAAACTATATGTATACTAGATAGAGACTACCATACCGATGAAGAAATCGAGTATTTGTATAAGAGAGCCATTGCGAACCACTTGCAGTTGCATATCTGGAAAAAGAAGGAACTGGAAAACTACATTGTTGTTCCAGAAGCAATATTTAGAATAACCAATCTACCTCATGAATTTTATCCAACATTTACACAAAAGTTATTTGATAAATTAGAAGAACTGAAGGAACCACTTTTAGGTTGCATCTCCGACCAATTATATTCATATGATCGAAGTAAATCGCCTTCATTTTATAGAGATGCGGCTATAAGTCGCATCTCGGAATCTTGGAAGGTCTTAGATGGTCGCCTGTCTCTTGTTAATGGAAAGCAACTTATATCTCTCATCAATGAATGGATGCGTGAAGAATATCACAAAAGTTGCAGTCAAGTGAGATTGCTGGCATCTATCAAGCAAGAGGAAGTTTCAAAAGAAATCTGTGAAGTAATTCAACTACTTCGATAATCTGTATCTATTTTTTATCTGGAGTATCAAGGTAATGGACAAACAGCTACTATTAAACAATGAATTGCGCTTGGCAAAAATATTTCTTTCACTCGCCAACTTTGCTTTAGTCTAATACAGGATAAGCCTAAGGAATACCCTTTGGATAATGGATTAGGATTTGTCGCACTCAAGAAGAACGTATTTAAATAAGGATTGTTACATTTATGGAAGTTACGGCCGCTGTAATTCGAGTAGGCAACAAAATATTATTGATGCGGAGAGCACTGGGGCATAACTTTGCTGGTGGATGGGAATACCCCGGTGGCAAGGTTGAACCCAACGAGACTGGCCAGGAGTGCATTCAACGTGAACTTCTTGAAGAGCTTGGAATTGTCGCAAACATTGGGCCCCTAATTGCAACATATTTGGATAGTAAAATGCGGCTCCGAGCTTATCTTGTTACAAGTTATTTTGGCAGTATAACATTGTCAGTGCATGATGCAATGCATTGGGTGGAGATTAGTCAGTTACTAGATCACGATCAACTTCCTGCTGATCGTGAAGTATCAAAGCAAGTTTTGGAGAAGTTAATATGAGTTTTACACCTACCTTTAAGATTGGCGAAATTGTAACGCACGATCAGCTTCGTGCTGAGTTTCAATGTGGGAATATGGGCGGAATGCGACGATCACATGCAAGGGGCTGCCTTGTAATTATATCTGATCACACAAAAGGCTTATACGACGACAAATGGTACGGAGAAGAGTTCCATTATACTGGAATGGGAAAAACTGGCGATCAAGTTCTAAATGGGAATCAGAATAAAACATTGGCAGAATCAGCAACCAATAATGTTGAAGTCCATTTATTTGAAGTGCTTCAACTTTCTAAATATATATACCAAGGTGTAGTTCAACTTTGCGGTAAACCATATCAAGAGAAGCAAAAAGATATAAACGGTCACCAGAGGAAGGTATGGATGTTTCCCCTTCATTCCGTCGCTCATAATATCTGTGTCGATACCAGTTCTTTCGATGCTTACATAGGTATCCAAGAACAGAACGCAAAAAAACTGGACCGGAATAAATTAGAAGCCATCGCCCGCGAGCATTCGTCTCCAAGAGCAGCAAGTCGTTCTGTCTCATCAACATCATATATCCGTGATCCGTATATTGCTGAATATGCAATATTAAGAGCCAATGGTATTTGCCAATTATGCGGTTTTGAAGCCCCATTCAAAGATAAGGATGGCAATCCTTATCTTGAATCGCATCATATAAACTGGCTATCTGCGGGCGGCGCTGATTCTATTGAAAACACGGTCGCGCTTTGTCCAAATTGTCATCGAAAGATGCACATAGTCAATTCTCTAGAGGATGTAGCTAAACTGCGCCGAAATAATAAACAATAGTTAATATGGGGAGGCAGTTATGTCCAATCATGATTTCAATTTTGAACATGGGGAAATTTTGGGTAGAATTGGTGCCAGTTGGTATGTGTCTTATGCTTATAATAAATATTATGATCCGTCTCATGATAATTTCAAGCGAGTCGGATCCTGGAAGAGTAGGGCTTCAAACTATAATAGTTCCTTAGAACTAGAAAAGTACTTCATGGAGCAGATTGTAGCGATGTCATCCGAAAAATTATCAACTAATAGAATTGGTCTGTCCGGCAACGAAGTCCTACAGATGGCTAGAGTTGTTTTAGCTCGGTTATAAGTGAAAGGTGATTGTATCAATGTACCGCTCGAAACTTCGCGAGGAGCCGCTGGTTATATGATCGTCATTATTGAAAAATGTTTTAATAACTGGTAAGAGGTAAAAAAATGGAGGAGTTTTATCCTGAAATAGTGGCTGGGCTGTTCGTTATTGTAGGTACTATTATCGGCGCTGGTATAAGCTATATTACTTCATCGCATATTCAAAAAAATGATCAAGAAAACGCTATACAACGTTCAAATCGAGAACGGATTGTTTCTCTATGTACTGAACTAGTATCTATACTTTCTTGTTTTATGAATCATACTTCATTTGATCATTTTCCAAATATGAATCGTGCCTCTATAGCAGATACACTAGCCGCGTGTGAAAAGCTAAACGCTTTCTTTCTGCTTCGAAGAGGAGAGCTTGAAACCTTTCTCCCCGGAGAAATAATGGCCCCCTTGAGAGCACTTACTTATAATACAGGAGTGTATTCTGAGTACTTCAATAGTCAGGCGGATAATAATCTCAATTTGAATGCGGTCGATAAATTCAACGCTGATTCAATGCATATCATTAAAAAAATTCGTGAGAACCTTGGAATCAAGGGATAGCATCAAGCCCAAAACAATATAAGTCGGAATTATTAAAGTATTATGCAGGAGTGGATTTAATGAAGTCCTATGAGAAGGTAAAAAGGCAGAAAATTGATTACTGCAACATATGTGGACACCTCTCTGAACTTACGTGGGATCATGTTCCACCCCAAAATTGCTATAATAATTTCCCAGTCATATTCAATGACTTTTTTAGTGGGATACCAACAAAGTCCTCACACAATGGACGCTTTCAAAATGGATTCAGATATCGCTCTATTTGCAGTACATGTAACAACACACTTTTAGGCTCGAAATATGATAAGGAGCTTGCTAATTTTACATCGTCTGTTTTCCAGGTTGTTACCTCATCTTTAACGATTCCAGATAAGATCAATATTCGAGGCATACAAATTAACAAACTGACCAGAGCTATATGCGGACATTTTTTATCTGCAAAGAATTATTATGATGATAAATGTATTGTTGACGTGGAATTAAGAGAATATTTTCTCGGCGAAGACCAACTGCCTCCTGAAAAATTTCAGCTTTTATATTGGATATACCTCTACAATACCATTACTATTTTTCGTGATGTGTATGTAAAGGGGTTTTATAAATCCGTCAGCTTTCCAGATGGAGTTTTCAGTGTCTTATCTGCATTTCCACTTTCTTATATAATTACAGATGGCTTTGAATCTTGCGGATTAAATAATTTATTTTCCTTTTGCACTCGAAACTTAGACGACAAGGTAGACATCCCGTTAGATATTTCATCTTGTCTTTATCCAAAAACAAAGACTTTCCGGAATTTTCTTTGGCCTTGTAATATTTCTGATAATTCGGATGGAATTTCAATGATGTTGGGGAATGAGATAAATCCTACAACGATCGCCGCCAGAAACATATCACTTTTTCAATCAGGAAGTCAGAAAAAATTGGTGAGTAAAATGCAGAAATAAGCTATGTAAAGGTACTGAACTGCGCAATATCACACCACAAGTTATGTTTAATACATCCCATCGTACTCCTGGGATTGCCGACAGCAACATGGGCTAAAAAGCCGACTTTAGTCATAGTTACGAGGATATAAAATATGGAGCTATCTAATTTTACATTTAAACTCTTATTTATTTTTCTGCCTGGCATAATTGCAGTAATTGTTATTTCTTCGTTTAAGGATAATGATGAAGAAAAGCCAAATATGTATCAGTTTTTTATAAACTCGTTGATTTATGGACTATTTTCATATATTGTTTTATATAATATATATGGACTGATAAACGTTTTATTTAAAACGCAATTGAAAATGGTTTTTCTAGATTTATTATGGAACGATAATTTTTCTTTAGATTATAATGAAGTTTTATACGCAGCAATTATAGCAGTTGCGTTGTCCTTAATAATATCTAAGCTGTATAATAGTGGGGCTATTTTTAGATTTGCTGGTAAGATCGGCATAAGTAAATCAACCGGCGCTTTTGATGTATGGAATAATATTATGCGGAAAAAAGTTCAGGGAGAGGAACCGTGCTGGATAGTCGTTCGAAATAAGGCTAATGACACAATATATGAAGGTTGTCTATCGGAATGTTCTACAACACATAATGAGGCGGAGTTAGTTTTAGAAAATGTTAAAGTTTATAAAAACGAAACCGCCGAACTTTGCTACGATATTGATAGCGTATATTTATCATTTCAAAAAGATAACGTTGTACTAGAGTTCCCGAGATTAGAACAGACAGGGGGTGAAACGAGTGAATGACATAAATAATAGGGGTAATAACGGTAGAGTTATGGCAAATGATATTCAGAAAGCAACCAAGGACAATAACCATCATACAAACAAAAGTTTAAAAAAGCAAAGTCCAACTAGTATTACGCCACCGCAAAGACCAGCTCCACCAAAACCCGCCACACCATTACCACCTAGTCCAAAAGAACAAGAAAAGTGAAATAGTTTTTCAGTTAAAATCATTAAGTCAGCTTACATAGAAGCCCCCCGGCCAGCCTTATGCTCGCCGGGGGACTCTTTGTGCCCGATTCGGACACATCACATGTTTATGAGATATAGGCCTATCAGACATACCAATATACCAACAATCTTGGTTGAACTTATGGATTCGTGATATGCAAAAACGCCAACAAGGATCAGGCATATTGCCAGAATAATACTATAAACGAGTTGTCCGCTGCTGACATTCCACCCAGCTTTGTACATATAAATCGACCCAGCTTCCAATCCGACAACGGCCAGGCCAAGAACAAAACTACTCCAGTTGAGGTTATGGTATTCTTGTATTAGGCTTCCACCTCGGTTAAGCGCATAATACATAACCGTGGAAGAAATTGCTCCGACAATATATGTTACCGTTAAAGCCGCAAATGGGTTGATTGTAGATGGGGTTTCTTTTGAGCAAATATTGTAGATCACATTGGAAAGAACAATAATTGCAATAGGCCAAATCATAGAAAAGCTCATTAATTCCTCCGTTAACTAACCATCAGGTAAGAAACGACAGTCAGTTTAGCCTGACTGTCGGTAGGTGCTCACCCGTTCTTTGTAAAAATAATATCACATAGATTCAAGAATTGCAATTACTCCGACTCGGTATTGGTAAGAGAAAACGAAGTCTCGCCTTCAAGGTGTTATCCTCAGAGGCGGGACTTCTTCTGCTTATTTTACACGTTATACCACGGCCTATATGCCCCGGTAATGTTCGCATACGCCCGGTTACGCTCCATCACGCAGCCGCCGTTAGCCTGAGACACAAGGGACGTATTGCCCTCATACGTCACGACATACTTGCCTTTAACCTCTTTGACAATACCCACATGCTCCGTGACGGCTTTGTCCTTGCCCCAGTGCATAAACAGAATGTCGCCGGGTTCGAAGCCATTTGTCACCCATTGTCCATGCTGCTTTGCATAGCTGGCCAGTGAGGTACAGCTTGCCGTCTTCACCGGCAGCGGCAGATCGGCGCGTTCAAACACCCACTGCACCTCCGCCATACACCACGCGCCGGCGGCCCCGGTCTTGCCGTAATACCAATCATTGTACTTAACCTTGTTGGAGCCGGACGGCCACTCGATCACGCCAAGCTGGCTTTCCGCCCATTTAATGACGCTTGCCCGCTTTTCGTCATTCGTCATACCTTGACCACTCCTTTACTCCGATTTACTGCCAGACACGACGTTTCCATTCCCGCCGTACGTCACGCCCTCCACCACATAGCCAGGACTGTTGCTGGTCTTTTCGGCCTTGACGGCATATCCCAGTTCGTCATATGTAACGGAAAAACGTCCCTGCTGAACGGTCTTGTTAGCAAGCTCAGGCTTGCGGCTCATATCGGGCAGATTGTTGTTTTTCATAATGTGTACTTCCCCTCTAAATTTTGTATGTTCTACCGCTCCCGGCAGCCGGATTACAGATTACTTTTCACTTTCGCCGGAAATCTTTTCCTCGGCGCTGTCCACGGCCTTTTTCCCGGAGTTTCCCTGCTTCTTCATAGCCTCCAGCACGTCCTTCATGGCGTCCGGCCACGGGAAACCCAGGATTGCCGAATTCTCAATCAGGGAAAGGCCCTCGTTGCCAATCCAGAAAAGAACCATTGTCGTCCGCGCCCAGTCAACACCCAGCGACCGGTCAAACTCGGCGGCAACCCAAACCGCCATGAGTATCATTGCCTTGCGGATAATCCCTAAAAATCCGGCCTTGCTGGAAAGGCCCCCGGATTCCGACTTCGGGGACTTTTTCAGCATAGCGATCAACACACCCAGGGCATAATCGCAGACCATGAAGACCACAAGCAGCTCCAAAAGCCCATCCCATCCTCCCATGTGTTGTGCAACGGTGCTGCCAACCATAGCAATTACCGCCAGCACACCATTTTTGATATGTACTGCGTTTTCCATGTACAAACCGTCTCCTTTCAATGTATAATTCAAGCGTAGCACAGCAAAAGTCCGGTTCGATAGACACGAACCGGACTTTTTTATTATGCCCAGGGGTTATTTTTATCGCTCTTATAGTGGGAGTGGAACAGCGTGGACCTCTGATCATCACTCAAACCGTTCATCTGGTCGATAATGTCGATTACTTCCTCCTGCGTCAGACTCCCGTCGTCGTTAGCCTTGTCGATACCGGCCTTAAACTGCGTCAGCGCCGAACCGCCGACCTCCTTGTATTCGTCGGGTTTTGCCTTGATTCCCATGCGGGAAAAGAGCCGCCTGGTGGCATTGTCTTTTGCAACGGACTTGGCGGCGGCAAGAACGGATTCTTTAGACTGCTGATTTCCCGCCCGTTCAAGCGTCCTTTCAACCGTGTCCCAGTAAAAGCCGAGGTATTCCGTCTGATACTCCAAATACTGAGAATCGGACAGCGTGTGCGCCTCTCCGTTCGCGTCCTTGACCGTCACCGGCATAACCGCAGGAAGATACTCCGTGCTGCCCGCCGCCTCACAGACGGCCTCCACGGCAGCCTCCGCCTCTGTTTTGGTCCCGTTGTCAAAGTCCTTCCGGTATTCTGTGATCATGCTCAAAACCGCCTGCCGGGTCCCTCTGCGGCTCTCCGTCTCCGGCGCAAACTTGGACAGCTTATTGAAGTTGGTGTAGAACGACGTCATGGAACTGTCCCGCTTATACTGAATGGCGGCTCCCATGTCTTCGGGGTTGGAATTTCTGCGGGTGTTGGATGCCGCTGCTTGGTCATACAGCCAGTTCACAAGGTCCGTGGAATACTGATTGTCTCGCACATAGGAACCTTGAATTCCCAGCGTCAGATCCACGTTCTCACTTCCCACTGGGAACAGGGCTTTTTGGTACTTCCACCAGCCGCCCAGGGTATTGGAAAAGAAGTAATCCGTCATCATGGGGCTTACGTTAAAGGCGTCGCCCACAGCCTTTGCCAGTTTTGAGGTACGGTTGTTGTACTGGTCCTTCGGCTCCAGATTCTGCATTCCACTGCTGACGATAGGCTTTCCCAGGAAATCCTTGTTTGCAAACATCCGTACCCCGGTACCCAGTACACCCAGATTGCCAATAGCTCCGCCAATATCCGCCTGTGCCACATCGGAAGCGACGTTGGGGAGACAGGTATCGGTGGAGTAGTTGTAGAATTCGTCTAAGGCGTGAGAGTTTCCACCGAGATACTTCTCTGCGGCCGCCTCCATGAAGGAAGACGGAACAGCAATCTCGCGGGGCTTCGGGATCGTGAAATACTTCCCGCCACCCAGCGGGATACACCAATAGTTGTTCTTCGTGTAGTTGGAGAGTTGCGCGTAGTTGTCCCGGTCCTCCTGCGTCCTACTGTTCATTCCGTAGAATAGGGCCGCGAGAGCTGCGGAGGCCGCCAGATAGGCAACCATGCGGCTGCGGATAGCCTTGCTTCTCTCCTTGCTGGTAATGTTGTATGGGATTTCCTCGCAGGTCTGCCAGCGTACATACTTGTCCATGCCCTGTACGCCGGCATTGAAGAACGGAATCACCTTGTTAATGGTCCGTCCCTGTACGCCGCCCCGCCGGAAGTTGACCGTGATGTCGCTGCTTTCGTAGAAAGCCTCCTGCGGCGTCATGGCCAGCTTCTCCCGGCAAATCTTGTAGTAGGAGTACCGCGGTCCCATTTCCACCGTATCGCTGACAAAGCAGATCCATTCCACCGGGTTCAGCCATTGCGCCTTGCCCCCGGCAAGCTTTGCCCGGATATTCTTAGCCAGGTCCCGGTCTGCGGAATAGGCGGATACTTTGCCGCCGCCCATTGCCAGATACTCCTTGTAGAGCGGGTCAGCGTTCTTCCCCTTCAGCCGGTTTGCGTAGGCGGACGCGATGCCGCCCATCATGTGGACCGGGTTCTTGTCCTGTGAGAATGTGAAGTAGGTCATGAGGTCCCGGGGGAAGTTGGAGAAGATGGACCAAATTACGTTGTTGCCGGTTATGTTGGAGGTAATGAACCGGGACATCGCCCCGTAGGTTTCCAGCCACACTGGGAGTTTCGCGGTGTCCATACTGGTCAGAGAGGACAGCAGCATGGGGTCGTTGATCTTCCAGTATTCCGGCTTGCCGCCCCGGAGGACCGTCACCACGTCCCCGTGGGCAACACCCCGGCCATACTGAATCAGAAGATCATCGATGCCGTCTATGATGTCCTGGGCAAAAGAAGCGTCGTCCGCGTGGATGGTTCCCTGCATCATGCCCTCGTCCAGCGCATCGGAGAGTTTTTCTTTCAGTGTCGTGGCGTCAAAGGTCTTTTGCTTCAGCGGCGCCGGAACTTTTTCAAGGAAGTCCGCCATGCCGCCCTTCGATTGTGCCACTTTGGTCATCTGTGCCGCCACATTGTTTCGGGTGGCGGCATTGACCATGCGCACCACATTGTTAATGATGTTATCTACCGGGTTCACGATGTCCCGGCCGCTGCCATATGCCTTGCGGATGGTGGAGTTCTGGTTTGCAAAGCCGCGCTTTGCGCCGCCCGCACCCCTGTCGCCCATAAAGCGATTGAGAGGGACGTAATACTTCCAGCGCTCCGCCCAGTTCTTGGCGCTTTGCGAAGAAACGAGGCCGGTCCCAACGCCCCACGTTTGCAGGAAGTCCGTCTGGAACTGATAGAGCCGTGCTGCCGCCGCCTTGAATTCGGGATACTGCTTCTCCAACGCCTGCGCCCGGTCCTCCATCCATGCGGTGGAGTTCTTCCGGTCGTCGGCAAAAATGCGCATTCCCTCTTTCAGCCGTTCCGGTCCATGCTTTACTACCAGGAATTCACCAAAGTCCCGGTATTCCGTTTTGTTCTTCAGGTCCACGCCGTGGAGCGCCGTTGTCAAGCCAGAAGCCACATACTGTCCCTCCGGCCCGGTCAGGTCGCCGGTCAGGATGGAGCCTGCCATCGCGTCGGCATAGGCCGCGTTGGACGCCAGTTTGTATGTCTGGGTCCCCGTCGCCCGGTCGAACAGGCGAATGCCGTGGTTGGAATCCACCCATGCCTGATAGAAAGCGTCGCCCTTCTCCGCCACGCGCTGATCCAAGGTACGGAAGTCCCGGCCCTGGTCCTCTCTGTTTCGGATCGAAGATCCCGCCGTTTTGGCGTCCATGGAATAGTAGGCGTTCACCTCGTCGGCCAGCTGGTCAATCAGGGCATTGTCCTTGGCATTGAGTGCATTCTTGAAATGCTTTGTAAATTCAGGATAGTAAATGGCAGCCGTCTCCCGGTTCTGGAGGTATTTGCGGGTGTACTCCGCCAATCCCTCTGTCAGCCACTTCTTTTCCTTGTAGGCGGCCTTCATCTCTGCGTCCAGCCCGTCAATCAGCTCTCTGCGGGCTGCCTCCGGTATTTCTTTCGTCAGGCCGTACAGGTTGTCCAGATGATGCCCCAGCTCGTGAGACACGGTGGGCAGGTCATTGACAACCCGGGAGCGGATACCCTGGCTCCCCCGGTCGTACTGACCCATGACGCCAGCACCCCGGACGTGTCCGGTGGTAATGTTGATGCCGAAGTCATGCCGAATCTTCTCCACGATGTCAGAAACCGGCATAGGGGGCTTTTCGGAGTCTCCGACGCGCTGTGCGCTCCATTTCTGTTCCGGGGTCTGCGCCAATACCATATGGTCCACGGAAGACGATTTCCGCCTCGCTGTTGGTTTACTCGCTGCATCGGGCCGCGCAGGATCGGGTTTAGACGCGGCGACCGGCGTTCCGCCTTGTTTGGGCTGTTGGGTGGCTTTTTCTTTCTGGCCGCTTCCCGGATTTTTGCGGCTCTCCCGGAACTGCGTATGAATGGACGTCAGTTCTTTTGCATAAGTGTCAAAATCCTGAAACGCAGCATTAAGAATATCCCGCAAATTATCTGTCTTTCCGGCGGCGATACGTCCATAAACTGCAGCGTTGAACTCGTCGTATAACTTCACCCGATCTGCATCCGTCATATTTACAGGGTCGATTCCCCTGTGTCGCGCAGCAGCATTTAAAAGGGCTTGTGCCTCATCAGAATGAAGATTCAACTTATCCGGGGTTTTTCCAACGAAGTTAATATACGGAGAATAGCCGGACTGTTTCATAACGTGGGTGACTTCATGGGGGCCGATCATCCCCCGCAGTTCCTCGGGAACCGTCTCTCTCACATAAACGGTCCCATTCTGCGTAAATGCGGGTTCTTTTCTATCCCATGCGGCATCGCTGATCACGGCGTTGTCTACTCCGATATCGGATACAAAACGGGCCTCATTTTCTGATGCGCTTCCGGCCTTAGGCGTTACAGAATTATCGCTTCTTCACCTGTTTATTTCTCGTCGTCCCCGAATGTTATCAGCTTGTCCGTAAACTCCTTTTTGATTTTCTCCAATTTGGATTCTTTCGATTGCGTTGGCTTCTTGGACATGATTTCCCGGATTTTCTGCCGTTCCTTTTCGTAGTCCATTTTCTTCTTCTAATCCTCGTCCTTCTCGTGCTGCCAGCCGAACCCGACTTCCTCCAGGTACATTCCCAGCAGTTCCTGATACCGTTTCGACTCCGCCGGTGTCCGGTTTTCCCTTACCTGCAAGGATTTCATCTCCTGCTTCTGCTGCTCGTTCAATGTAATCACTCCCTGCATCGTTTTTGCTCATTATATGATCTTCCTGCCGTAAGTTCAAGCCGTTGGAAGCCGTTTTCATATCATTCTGCCCCGCCGTATAGGCGGCCACCGCCTGCCCCTCGGTGATGTAGTTTTCCACGGGTCGGGTCTCACCGTGAAGGCCCGCGTTGTATGCGGTCACAAAGTCTTTCGCATACAGGTCCGTGTCCACGTCCCCATCATAAAACGCCAGCATGGCCTTTTTCCCGCTCTGCCCCAGCGTATTTGCAACGGGGACCAGAGCTGCCGGGTTATCATTCACGGGGATAGTATCTTGCGGCTCCATATTCTCTGCAAAGTCTCTGGCCGGTACCGCCTCAATGTTTGCATAGTCCTCCGTCGTGAAATCCGGTACGGCGCTAGGAGGCGCTGCGGTGGGCTTTTCGATTGCTGGTGTAATTTCGCCCGTGGTCGGCTTCGGGGCCGCAGGCGTAGGAACAGAGGCCGCGGCAAGGCTTGTCTGTGCTGCCGCCGGTGCTTCTCCTGCAACCGGGATGTACTGCGCCATTTCTGCGTCGATGCTGTTCAGGAATTTATGGATGGAATCCACTTGTTTCTGCGCCCCGATCAACTGCATGTCGTTCAGGGCGGCACGGAGTTTTTCAACTCCGTCCATGACGCTGGATGCACCCTGTGCTTTCTGCTCTGGGGTTCCAACATCCATGATCTTCTGGACGATCTCGTACCGCTTGCTGACTTCGCTGTTCAGCTCCTGCACGTAAGCCTTATTCTGCGCAGTCATGGCGGCGGTCTTAATCGTCGTGTCAATGGCTCCAAAAGCAAAGGCCCACGCCATATTTTCTGCAAACGCTTTCGGGTCCGTCTTGTAGCCCGGATACGTCGCGTAGTTGGAAGCCTCGCCAGCGCCGGATTCACCCAACGCATAGGCCATGCCGGTAACACCGCCGTTGAGAATGTTGGGAAGCACAGCATTCTGTTTACCCATCGCCCGCAAAACATTCAAACCGGCTGCGGATACCGCGCTGGATAGGGCCTTGCCCGCTACTACACCCGCCCCGGCAAGTGTGCCGGCAAGCGCGGCCTTGTTGGGGTCATAGTTACCGGGAGAGTTTAGCCGGTTTGCCCTGGAATACTGCCCGGAGAGTGAGGCGGCTCTTGCCACCGTAGAAGCTCCCGGTATAACCCGGCCCGCCGCCGTTTGCAATCCAAGTCCAGTAAGTCCGGCGCCAATATCGACGGCGGCCCTGCCGACCTTGCCAAGCCCGGAAGATGCAGCCTGCTTTGCTGCCTCCGCTTTACTCGCCGCCGCATCAGAAGCATGATACATCGCGGGTGCAACCTGCTTCTCCGCTCCCACCGCCTTTTGAATGACGGCAAGCTGGTCCTCGCTATCCTTCAGCGCACGGTTCAGGTCGGCGCGGTCCATTGTGGACAGATTAGGGTCATTCAGGCCAGCCCGCGCGGCATTAACCTGTTGCTGAAGCATAAGCGCCTGATCCTTATAAACCCCGGAGGCCATGGTGCTGCCGCCACGGGCGTCGTATCCCACGCCGATGTTGTTTGCCTGATTGGACATTTCACTCAAAGCGCCGGATTTCAGTGTGTTCCAAATGCGGCTTGCCGGAGTATCGTCTCGCTTTACAAGCGTGTGGCCCTTCTGCTCCACGCGGGAGGACTTCGCGTCTACCCTGCGGTTTACGACTGTTGTGGCGGGCTTCGTGCTGACGCGCCCACCGCCGACTTCGCGCCACTGACTGGTAGACCGGGGCGCATAGGCGCTCCCGGTCTTATTCGCCGTCGTTGCATTCGGATTGGAAGCAGGAGCGGCGGGCTTGGATACTGCCACAGGCTTTTTGGTGATGGTAACCCTGCCCATGTTGGTTGTGCCATTGTCTGAAGAGGAAGACGCTGCGGTGCTGGGGACAGCATTGCCCCCAGCTGCGGGCTTCCTTTTTGTGATCGTTACCATGCTCGTCCTCCTTAGTTGAAGCTGATGTCAAATCCGTACAGAGAAAATTTCTTTGAAAGCGCCTGCTTCTGGGAACTGGTGAGGCCAGCTTTCTCAATTGCAGAGGCCAGCTTTTCCGCACTGCTATACTGCTTTCCGTTCCACTTGAAAACGCCCTCGTCCTCGTTATAGTTGAGGCTTGTCGCATCGGCCCCGTTGCCCGCCCACTTTTGATAGGCACTCCAAAGGCCGGAAGCGGAACTGAAGCCGTATTTCTTGTAGTTGCTGGAAATGAAGTTTTGCGGACTCACGGCACTCTGCGCCGATGCAAACAGGCCGTCGTAGTTCTGGGACCCGCCGCCGTAACCAGCGGAAGACTTTGTAGAAGTCTTTTTGGTGGTCTTTGCGGCCGACATTGCCTGCTCCACCTGCCATTGCTTTTTCATGGCGGCGATCTGCGAATCAGTGTAGCCCAGCGCCTTATAGCCGGAAAAGTCACCGTACTGCGCCAGATTATCCGCTGCCGCTGCCTGTTTCTGATACTCCACATCTCCGCGGGAATCCCCATAGTCGCTGCGGCTGTCCGCATATTCCTGATCGTAGTGATTGTCAGAAACAGCGTCCCGCCCCGCCTGATAGTTGAAGTTTCGATTATCAGACTCCACGCCGTAACTGAAACTGCGGTCGGCGTTCCACTGGGAAAGCTGATCTGCGTATTTGGCATAGTCGCCGCTCTCAAGACCAGATAGCATAGAGAGGTTGCTCCTGTCGCCAGATAGCTTGTCCTGGTACATTTCCAGGGCGGCTTGCTCCAGCGTGTCCATATAATTGTTGTAGGACTGCTGGGACGCAGAACCGGCATAGGACGAGGCAAGGCCGCCGGTGCGGGCGCTGATCTGCCCCAGCGTATCCTGCATGGCCTTCTGCCCATTTTTGGTATAGCTCTGCTGCAAGGCCGCATATTCATCCCCAGTTTTAAACCCACCATAGGAACTGTTCAAAATCTGCTGTGTCAGTGCATTGATCTGATCCGCGTACTTGCTTGTGTAGGAAGGAGCCCCCTTGTTATATGAACCGCCGGCGTTTCCAGATGATCCACTAGAGGACAACTTCTGGCCGTACAGGTATGCGTCAGCGGCGTATCCGTCATCGGATGAAATGCCCTTGCTGGCGTAATAATCCTGATTTGCCGCAATCTTCTCATTCCGCTGGCTGTTTAAGTCGTTTACGACAGACTGGTCTGCACCGCTGGCAATCGCGTCCTTGATCTCCTGCGCGTAGTTTCTATTTTTATCGTTGGCCATGTTGGTTCACCCCTCTCTCATTTGGATTCCAGTGATTTGAGCCGCTTTTTGACGCCGGAATCATTGAATTCAATCTGTTCCTGCATATAGGCAATGTAGTCCAAAAGAACTTTTACGGCCTTTTTCGGGTCCTCCGGAAGTTCCCCAACCGATCTTGAAAAGACTGCCATATCACACCTCCGAACCGACGCGGTATTCCCGCAGCAGTTCCATCACCGCGCAGGGACCCCTGCCGGAAATCCTAATCTCAAATTTATCGCACCGCCGAGGAACTACCGGGAAGAATATTGTATCGTCCTTCTGTCCAACAGACGTTCCGGCGCTCTCCCATTTTCCACCGTCGCAGCGGTACTCAACGGTCAGCCTTGAACCCTTCGGAACTTCTGCCCGAACGAACACCCGGCTGTACCGCTTGCGCCCCTGAATCGTTTCAAAGAATGGAGCCAGCTGTGCCGACCATGTGACCGACTCACTTCCAACACCCGCGCTCTCTGCCCATACGCTGCCGTCCGAGGATAGGAGATAGAGATTTCCGTCCAGCCGCGCAAAGTCCACCGCGTCCGCATCATCCTCCCGCATCCAGAACCCGGTAAGCGTGTCATACACCAGCAGGGATGGCGTATCTCCCTCTTTGGCGGATAGGAAATACTTGGTCCCGACTGTCCCGGCGGTCCCGGCGGAATACCGGTGATTTCCAAATGCCGAAGAAATCAGGCTCGGCGCTCCGCCTGAATAGGCGTAAACGCCTCCGGTCCCCAGATAGAACAGCACTTCGTTGATGTTTACCATGGATTTGCTGCACCCGTGTAGAACCCCCGCATATTGATAGGTTGCCATCTGATATTCCGCCGGGTAACTGCCCAGAATCTTGTGCAGGCACTCTTCTTTCCAGCAGAGAACATTTCCTCCCAGCGCGCAAATGCCGGTGAAATTTCCGTGGCTGCCAACGGCCACGGCATAGCTGTCCGTGGAAACGTTGTCGTAAGCAAAGAAATTGCCGGGGTCGCCCAGCGACGACGCGTAGATCGTCTTATCCGCATTGCTGACACCCCATAGCCGGTTCTCGCTCTCGCAAATATAGTCAAGGGACGGGAGTGTCCGCTCAATGGTGATGGCGGCGGTATCCGTCCCGGCGCTTGAAAATGTCCCATCCGGGAATGTCAGGAAGTTTGCGGCAACCGCAACCACCTTTGCCCGGTCCGCTCGTCTCCCGGAATCTGCCGAACCCGATACCGTTACACGGTCCCCAACTTTGAAATAAGACCGAAAGTCCGGCACGGGATGAATTGCGGAAACTACTTCAAATGTGACGTCGCCATACACATACATGGCGTATCCGTTGTAGGAAGAAATGGGGCAGCTTGTAACTCTGGCATAAAATCCGTCCGGGTTGTTTTCGGAATAGTCCACTTCAATATCGTGGTGTGCCTGGCCGCCGGAATTATAATCATGAACCGATTTATAATTGAGCTGCCAATCACCGGAAATGTCTGTTTTTCGCAGCATGACGATCTTTCCAATGATGGACGCGGCTTGGCTGGTGGGCGATACTTCCACCTCACCCGTCAGTGTCCAGCCTCCCTCCGCAGACCATGATGCACCGGTATAGGTTTTAATGTAGGGCGTCGTAATGCTGTAACTGTTCAGTCCGTAGGCATATGTCAGCCGCTGTGTTTTGGTTGCGTAGACGTTTGGAGACATTGTAAGCGAGTTAGCCGTGAAGGCCGCCTGAGAATCCGCAACGCTGGAAAGGGAGGCATTCAGCGGTTTGAATTCCTTGCTGTTCAGATCCAGATACATCTTGTCCGGCCAGATGCACAGCTTTGTGTTGACGACCGCGAATTGCTTCTCGCCGGTTGTCACCGTCCCAACCGTTTCCCCGTCATAGATCAGGCTCGTCCCGTCCACCACGATCAGCTTACCCCACGCAAAAATCGCAGTCGGAGCAGTATAGTCGGAGATTGGCTCCCGCTGCATACGGGGAGACAGCAGGGGGAATCTCCTGACGGACAGATTTTCCGCCGCAGCGATATCCCCGTCCTGCGTCTTGTCGGAAAGGTTCAGGCCGCGAAAAGCAACAATCTGCTTTTGTGCCGCGTTCTCCGCGTATTTCATGCTTGGAAGTCGCATATCCCCGCCCCTTTCTTAGAATGTAGTCCAACCTGCAGTATTTGCAGGGCGGTGTGTCCTGCGATACCAGGAGCGGAATTCGGCGTCCGCCTCAGCGAACATAATCTTATCGTTCTCATAGGATTGCATTTCCCGGTTGTGCCAGTCGATCATGGCAATTAAATAAAGCTCGTACACGTTGGTGTACGGCGCAAGAACCAGCAATTCCGTTTCTGCGTCCCTGGGATACTCATAGGATACCGGTTCCTCGCCCTTCAGCAGCTCCACGCTGTATTTCCCGTCCAACTCAGAAAGCCACGACGTCAGGATTTCGTCCCCGTAAATATCCGGCTTCAGCTTTTGGATTTTGGCAATTGCCTCTCCCACTTTCATGTAAAGCACCTCCATGTATATCGCGGCTTCTCGCCGCCCCGGACCTCGTACCGCATCCAGTCAAGCCCGACGATCACCGGCCCGCTGACAAGGCACCACAGCGCCGCAAACTGCGGGCAAATTTGCCCCAACACATTACCGGGAAATTCGGAGTAGTCCCAGACCCCCCAGCCCAGCCAGAGGTTCAAAATGCACCCGGTCACAAACTCCGCCGCCGTAATGGCCGCGCCGCATAAGAGCGCCTGCGCCCAAATCGGACAAGCCCACGGCAATTCCGCACCCATGCGCTCCATGAGGATACCCAGCAGCAGTGCCAGCACCAGCATGGTCCAGCTGATGCCCTCCGGGTGACCCTGTCTGGTCTTGTAGGCGACTTCCAGTAAAAAGTATGTAACCCCGACAAAGCACCCCATCAGCCCGCTTAGAATTACGTCGCCAATCTTACGCATTTCCGCCTCCCAGCATCTCCGCGATCTGCGCGTTGCACTGCGTCTGGTAGCTCTCCGGCAGCACCGTGGCCCAGTCCACCGCAGCCGCCTCCGTCAGCTTCCCTGCGTCGGCCAGATCGTGGGCCAGCTGCTCCAGCCAGTCCGACCGGATTTTGCATGAGATGATGTAGGCATAACCGGCCTTAAACAGAGCCGTGAACTGCGCCGCCGTATAAACCTCGTGCGTGACCCGGCTGGAATCGTGCCACAGGGCCGACGTTGCCCCCGCCTGAATGGCCGCATACTGACTCTGAAGGTCGCGCTGCTGGATTTCCGTCAGGGGATAGTGCAACGATCCCCGCCCCAACACGTCTGCATCAAAGCCCCCGGTGATGGCCTCAGCACAGGCCGCTTTAATGGCAGCACTCCGTTCATCCTTCACTTCTTTTGCAGTCGGCATAGCAGGACCCGGTATTTCGCCTGCAACCCAACTTTTCACAGTCTTAACTCCGTCAATGTCCTCAACATCAAATGAGCCAAACGGAAAATTGGGAGTTGCAAGATTATACGGAATAGCAGCCCAACCATCAGGAACAAAACTGCTACTTGTTTCATTATTATCGTGAGCCCCATTTTCCTCGGCAGCTATTTTTACTGTTCTCATCATGTCTCCTCCCACTTACAAAATAATGACATACTTGAACGTTGTACCGGCAGCAGTATATGCGTTTGACAGCGTAAGAACCCCACCTGCTTCAGAAAAGTAAGATTGAGTGGCAAAAACATTATTGATAATCACCGCTTTTGGCTTTGATGGAACGGCAATTGTTTTAGTAGAGGTACCCGTTCCAACATATGAGCCAGATAAGACTTTAACCAGATCACCGATTTTTCCGTATGGGAAATAAGTGTATCCATCAGAAATAGGATAGGCATTCGGATTTGGAGAATTAGCATAGCCAAGTATTGTGCTAACCGTCGTGGCAGAAATCTGGGCATATCTAGTCAGATACACGTTATAATCGCCATCATAAGATCCAGAGCCGTAGACTGCATCAGATGCAACATAGTAAAAGTATCTATACAATGGCAAATAAACATATTTGCCACGCATAGTAGCTATTGGAGGCCAAGTAGAGCTATTACTTGTAACAATGGCTGTAACAACATTACCAGAAAGAGAAAGCACACCACCTGAAACCGTAACACTATCAGAATATCTGACCTCCAACTGTGTTTTGTTATAGCTATTAAATATGATTGATTGCCCAGTTGATACACCTGCACTTTGAATATCTCCAATTGCAACCTGCTCTGTAACCTGAGTCTTTGCCCACAAATATTCGCTGCAAAGTCCAGCATTAAATCGAAACAAAACCTCGGCATTCAGATCAGTCCATTGACTCCACGTAGTACCATAGCTCGTGCGGAAGCGTATCTGATTTCCAATGTTAAGACCAATTGCCAGCTGAGCCCCAAATCCATTATTGTCGCCATGGCGAAAATACTTGATGTGCCACCACCCAGCAGGAAGCCCAATCTGAGTGCCATCTGCAATAGCAGATTCGTAAGCGTTCGGATAATTGGCGTTGTTCATATCCGCCGCAGAAATTCCAGCGTCATGATTCTTCCAACTCACGGCCCCGATCTGTGGTGCTGTGGTACTGTGCGGATTGTCCGTCCGTGCGGCATGGGCGGCAAGGTTGGCCTGTACCGCCGCCGCACTTCCAGCCGGGTCTGCGCCTACCTGCTCCGCCGTGTGGGTGTGAGTTGCCGCCGCCTTGCCGTATAGGGCTGTATCTGTCTGAGACTTCGTGTAATAGTCAGAGAGGTCCGTCGCGGGAATTTCAGAGATTTTTAAATCCGCGTATGACTTCGCATCTGTTTTTGCCGCGTTCGCCTTGGCTTCCGCATAAGAAAATACGTCCTGACATTTCCCCTGCGGGTCATACGTTGCGGACAGCATATCTCCCGTTCCGGCGCCTGCTGGTCCCTGCGGGCCGGTGTCTCCTTTGTCTCCTTTTGGGCCGGTCGCTCCCATCTCCCCGGTGTCTCCTTTGTCCCCTTTCGGACCGGTCGCGCCCGTTTCCCCCTTTGGCCCCTGCGGTCCGGTCGCGCCGGTATCACCTTTCTCTCCAGTATCACCTTTTATTCCCTGCGGGCCGGTTGCGCCAGTTTCTCCCGCCGGAATCCCAAATGACAGCTTCACATTTCCGGAATCGTCCGTTCCTTTTGCAACGGTGGCGGCAGAGCCGGGGGCAATGGTGGAAGCCTCAACACTCATGTTTGTGACTTTATCAAGCGCCGCTTGCATCTGCTGCTTGTCGGTGGCAGTCACCTTCGCCTCATTGGCCGCGCTGGATGGGATTTCGCTGTCCATCACCCGGAACTTTGCGGCCTTTGTGGTGATTGTGCGTGTGACCGTCGTATTGTCCGCCGCAAGCACAATGCCGCGCACAGTAACGCTTGCAAGGCCAGCAGAGGCCATTGCCTCAGCGGGGATGGGAATGTCATAGGTTGCATCCATGCCGTCCACAAGCACGTCCGCAGGCAGCAATACGGATACGCTGGTTTCTCCCAGCGCGTCCGTGAAATAAGCCGTCTTGGATGTTCCGGCCCAATGCTCGTCAAAGGTCATGCGCATGGTGGTTGCCCGCATAGCGCCAGAAGCTCCAACTGTGTCACCGGCCATACTGATATAGGCGTCCGAAATATTCAGGTTGATGATGCGATTGCTCATTGTCTCACCTCGTTTGAATGAAAAAAGGGGCAGCGCGGGCTAAAATCCCTGCTGCCCCATGCCGTGTCATGGTGGTTTTTGTGTCTCGCGGAATCTTACAGAATCTTCTGCTCTTTGAGGCTGTTGTACTCATTCTCCTTTGTCCTAATGAGATTAACAGTCGCCTTATCCTGCCTAGCAGACGCCTCGATCACCTCGGCGACGAAGCGGGGAACCTGCACGGGAACGCCGCGTTTGATGGTGTAGACCACGCCGTTGACAATCACGCGAACATCATCCGCATACTCGCCGGCATCCTGGAAAAGCTCAATGGTGACGATGTCCTTCTTGGCGTCCTCCATGGCTTTTCGGTGCGCCATTTCGGCGCTGCGCTCAGTATTTGCCTTTTCCTGGGCCTCCTCGGCCTTAATCTCAGCCCGCAACTGTGCTTTGAGCGCCTCTATGTCAACCGGAGGCTGTGCAGGGGTAACGGTGGGAGTCTCAGTGGGGGCCGGGGTATTATCAGTATCAGGGGTATTTTCCTTACTCACGGTGTTTTCCTCCTTTTCAGGTTATTAGTTGGCGCCGGATTCAAAGTTGGAGCAGGTTTCGATACGAACCATGTTCTCCTCGACAAGCCGGACCGCCGTCTTGATGGCTTTCCAGCCGACCGTCGCCCGCTGGTCCAGAGGGTCAGAAGTGCCGCCAGAACCCAGCTGCTTGACGATGTGGCGCAGGCCGCCGCCCTCAATCTCGGTCGTACCGTAGGCCTCCGCGCCGAAAATCATTGTGGAATACACGTCGCGGCCCTTTGCACCTGCCTCACCGGGATAAATCACGGTGTTGTCGGCGGCGGTGACAGCGCTGTCCACCGTCAGGGTGGTTGCGGTGTTGGCGGTGACCTTCACCCGCTGAGTGCCAATCAGGACGTACCGACCGACCAGGGCATTCGCCGCAACCGCACCGCCGTCAAAGGTGACGGTGGTCGTGGAGGCCGCGCCGTTACACAGCAGCGTCCGGACATCGGAGGCCAAATCCTCGGCGTGGAAGACCTTTGCCTCAGTGGTCTCGCTGAAACGGATCCCGGATACCGCGCCGATCTCGTTGTCGTACAGATTTTGGGTATCCACATACTGATGGGGGTACTTCCAGTCGGGGTCGTCCATAATGTCGAACTCAACATCGGGGTTGATGATACCGGCCCAGTTCTTTCCGTCGGGCTTCTTGGCGTTGACGTGCTTCAGGGACCGGGCCGCCATGCGGCAGGCGCGGACGGTCAGATAGTCGTTGCCAGTAGACTCGCCGCCCACCAGCTTGCACCGGGAAACCTTCGTACCGTCGCCGTACTGGACGTTCGTGCCGCCGTTCAGCACCTCACGGGTGATGGTATCCAGCGTACTGCCCGCCTGAGAGCCCAACAGCTCCGTGGCCTCGACCATGTTGTTGTCGACGGTTTCCAACAGCAGACGGTCAGAGAGCGTCACATAGCCGCCGTACTGATGTACGGTTGCGCCGAACTCGGTGACGGAGAGTTTCTGTCCATTGGGCGTGACACCCTCGGTAAGCGGCGTCAGGGCCTTGGGAAGCTTGGTATATTTTCGGAACTTGATCGTCTCGCCGCTGTTGGCGGGGATATTGCGCTTCTGGGCGAACTGGTCATGGACCAGCTCCGGCTGCGCGTTTTTAATCAGCACCTTGTCGTAGAACGTCCGCATTTCGACGGACATGCCGGAGTCGGTGGTGGTGTTCGTGTTCGGCGCAGGATCGTCGAACATGGCCAGGAAAATGGGGTATACCATGTACTTAGACATTTTCATGTTGTCAATCTCCTTTTCGTATGTCGGAGATCAGACACCTGTTTACAGGAAAATCTTCTCTCCGCGCTTTGACCTGCGAATGGCCTCCGCGAATTCCGCATCGGTCCATTTGCTGGGGTCGCTCTTGTAAATGGTGGCTGCCTGAGAAGACGCACTGTTTTCTGCCGGACGTGTACCACGGGCACGGATGTTGGCGGTGACGGCCTTTTCGGTCTGCTGCGCCGCAGCGGAAGCCGTATTGTGCAGAATGTCGTCCATGTGGGTGGCACTGTAAGCGACGGCAACTGAGATCGGATACTCCTTGTTCGATTTCAGAAGGCTCAGGAACTGAGGATTTTCCTGACACTCTTTTGCAAGGTCAAAATCCTTAAAGCGAGGGTCCGCTTTAAGCGTCTCTGCCTCCTGCATCCACCGCTGCACCTGCTGATGTGCATTCTGCTGTGCAAGCTGATTCGCTTTTTCCTCGCGCAGCTGCTTGTTCTCCCGCTCCATCTTCTGGACCTGCTTGTACTGCTCGACGGTCATACCGGCCTCTTCGGCCTGTGCGGCCCACATGGCGTCGTCATCGTCGATTGCAGCCTGCAAAGCGGTCAGGTCGTTGCCCTGAATCCCGTATTTCTGGGATAGCTGCTGGATGATGGGAGACTGGGCAGCAAGAGAATCCTGCAAGCCCTTGGTTTCCGCGAACCTCCGGTTGATGATACGCTGCACCTCGGCGTCGTACTGGTCCTTGTAGTCGCCCTGAATCATGGCCTTAAACTGTGCGCTTCTGTCTTCGCCTTCCCCGGCGGCGGGAAGCTGTGTATTGCTTTCAGCCGTGTTGGGTTCCGCCTTGCTGGTATCTGCCTTGGGAGGCTTACCCAATACAACCTTTGCGCCCGTATCGCTCTGCTGGGTGGAGGCAGAGCCGCCATTTGTCTCGCCCGTCCCGGTTCCTGCCGCAGACGCGCCGCCAGCCCCGGAAGCCGCGCCGCCGTCAAACAGTGCAAGGAAAATCGGGAAAATGTTGAACTTTTTCATCGTTCGACCTCCTAAATATCGCGGGAGTATCGCCCCCGTGCATCGGTTCGCTGCTGTCCTGCATTCCCACGTTGCCCGCCCGCCCATGCAAAAAAGGCGGGCGGGATGATGTGGGAGGAGGAAAGGATGAACGGGGATGGAACAGATCCCCTTACTCTTATTCTGCGAGTGGTAATGTAACTTTGGCTAGACACGTTTTAAAAACTTTTTCAATATCCACGGAAATATTTTTCGGGTAGTTCGCTTCAATGCCCTTCAAGCCCAGAGCCGTCATGGAAAAGACATCGTGTGTCCGACCAAAAACCGTAATGTGGAACTTCCCGCTCCGAGCATCCAGTTCCGTGATGTGGGCCTCGTCCGAATTGGCGCACCAGGACATGAGGGATTGGCAAAGGGTGGATACGCCGGAACAAACCACATCGTTGCCGGGGTTGAATCCTGCGTGGCCGTCCACGTCGAGGGTGTAGCAGTTCCCGCAATGCGTCATTTTTGCTGTGATCACTGCGCTCTCACTCCGTTCTGCCCGTTCATCGTCGGATTGGCCCGTGCCGCCATCTTCTGGGCGTACGGCTGCATGGCCGCCTGTGTGGCGTTCTGGCGTCCCTGTGAGATCGTCTGCCCATTCCCACCGCCGGTGTTCTGTCCGCCCTGACCGGGGCCGGCAGGAGCGCCCATTTGAGCGCCGGTGAGCATGGCAAGCTGCTGTGTCAGCTGAATGACTAGGTTGTACAGCGTCTGGCCCTGCTGGACCTGCTGCAAAACTTTGTCTTTGCCCTCAAAGTCCATCATTTCCAGAGCAATCATGCTCTGCTGGGCCTTTGCCGGATCGAAGAAGCCCAGTCCGTATAGTTCCTTTGCCCGCTCATACTGGGCCTCAATGGAGAAGGGGGACCGCTTCTGGGCCTTGATTTTGAGATCGAACACCGGCTTGCGCACCAACTGCGCCGTACCGTCCGCCGCCGCCTGCAAAACCTGCTCCTGAATTCCGGCGTTGGAGAAGTCGGTAAACTGCGTGCTGCCATCCTCGCCGGTAATGCGGAATTCCCGCGACTCCGTGTAGAACTGCCGGATCAGCTCAATGACCATGCTGCAAATCCGCTTGTAGGACCGGTAGCTTGCCTGAATCATGTCCCGGCTGATCTTATTGCCCGCCTCCTGCAAGGCGGCAATGGCGGAAGCAGCGGTCACGCCGGATGATGTACCGCCGTTGGAAAAGTCCCGGTTGGCGCTCGTCTCTTTCAGCTCGTCGATCTTCATTTGCAGGACGTTGAGGTAATTCGTTTCCAGAGGCGGGACGGTGATGGGCTTCAGCCGTTGGTCGCTCAGATCGGTGGACTCGACGTGGACAAGGACCTGACTGGAATCCTTTAGCTCCTCCTCGTTCACGCCGACCTGCGGGGAAGCGAAATACCGCGTCTTAGTCCCAAGGTAGCTATGTTCCAGAATGTTGCCGCCCAGCTTGTCGATGTACAGCTGCGGGGACTTGGTAATGGCAATGGTCCCGAAGCCCACCGGCGTTCCCTTTTCCGGGTACAGCGGGTCAAAATCGAAGGGATACAGCCCGTGCTGATAGTATCCGGCGTCCCTGCACTCCGGGTCGTTTTCGCTGGCGTACAGGATGCAGGCGTCGCCCGCAAACTTGACATAGTGCAGCAGCGTCCGGCCCGACGGGTCCTTGACTTTGTAGTACCAGTCCACCACCAGCGCCTTTTCCTCCAGCTTGACGTTGGGATCGTAAGTATACTTGAAATCGTTGGCCAGCGCGGCGGTGAATCGGCCCTTGAATTGCGGGTACTGCTCTTCCAGAATGTCCCGATCCTGCAAAGCGACTGTGAAGAAGTTCCGGGAGTCCTGAATGTCGCTGATCCCCGGCTCCCAGTAGCAGTTGAGCAAATCCATATCGCTGATCTCGATGTCGCCCAGACCGTTTTCAAGGTCGTTGTTCCAGCCGATGAAATAGGCCGCCGTGCCGTGCTTCAGTTTTTCCCACCACTCGTCGGAGTAGGTCTTTTCAAACTCGCACAGCTCCATGATGCACGGGAGGATGGAGGATAGCTTTTTCGCCTCGCCCTCGTCATTCTGCTCCCTCGGCAGCACATGCCCTTCCGGGTAGTTGTCCATGGCGTCTGCGTGTTTGGCGCACAGGCTGTTGAACAGCCACGCAGAGGACGGCTCCGGTGCGTTGGGGTCCTGCTGCTTGCGGATCACTTCCCAGTGGCGCAGCTCCCACCACTTCTCATCCTCCAGCAGGCGGGCCGTGAGGTTGGCTTTCGCGTCCCGGTACTGCGTCAGGGTCTTCATGGCCTTGCGCACGTCTTCCTCGGTGATGACCTGCTGATCTGTGGCCTGCATCTGCGTGGCCGCCACCAACCGCCGACCGATATCCGGGTCAAACTGCGGGCCTCCGGCCTCCGGTACGCCGTTGCTGCTCTGCGGATCTGGGCGCTTGCCTAAAAATACGGACATATATGCCCCTCCTTAGTGGATTTGATACCATGCGTACTGCCGATTGTTCGCGGCGCTGTCGTCGTCAGACAGCGGGTCGAACGGTTTCGGCACTGTCGCAGGCTTAATGCGCATTGCAATGGGATTTTCCATGCAGATGTACCGGCACTCGTCGTAAATGTGGTCCTCGCAATCCGTGTCCACGTCCTCCACGTCCGTCTCGCTGTATACGAGGTTCGGCATGGTGCGGATAAAGTGCTTGCAGGTGGAAAAGACGTACAGCATCGGAATCCCGTTCTCGTCAAAGGCGAGGCGGTTGTGCAGCTGCATCTTGCCGTTGAGCCGGTCATTCTTGGCAGGCAGCCAGCTGACGCACAGCCGCTCCATGCTCTGGGCCACACTCTCGGCGCCATCCTGTGCAAAGATGGCAGGGTCCGCTATGCCGTTGATGTACCGGCCCTTTAGATTTTCGTCAGACGCCTCGATCTCCCGGATTTTCTCGGCTACGCGGTTGGGATACCATTGGACGCCCTTGTTTGGCTCTCCTGTGCAGCCGTATAGCTCTCGGATGCGGTATAGCCGCCTATCATGATCCACGGCGTACCAGCCGACGGAGAACGGATGCGTGTAGCCCCAGTCAAAGCCCCGCCATATCTTCCAGTCTGGCGGAATAGTAAACGGGCTGATTACGTGGGTATTCTTCCGATCGAGATAATGCTCCCGGTCATCGCGCCACTCGGTGAACACCTGCCCGTTGAAGCTGTTCCAATCACCGTACAGCAGCGCATTCCGCTCCGCCTCCGGCATAGAAGCCAGCCGCGCGAGATAGTTTGGGTCGTTGTCCATCAGGATTTTATTGTCCGTCAGCTTCGCGGGTATGAAGACCGACGTCACCCACTTCTCGTACTGCACCCCGCCGGGAAGCGTTGCCTTGACCTTGCGCCATACCGTCGCCCCGGGCGATGCAGCCGTGATAAACCGCTCCTTCACCCAGCCGTGGCCGATTCCGCCGGGGTTTGCCGTGGCCCGAACGTATGTTCGTGTTCCCGGCCCATTGGGACGGCAGCGGGAGTGGGCCAGATAGTCATACAGCGAATAAGTAAACTGTGTCAGCTCGTCGAAGCCTATGAAGTCATAGGGCTTGCCCTGGTAGTTGTACTTGTCCTTCTCGTGCTGGATACTGCCGAAGATAATCACAGCGCCAGAGGGAAAGTGCCAGATGTGCTTGCTGTCGTTGTACTTCGCGCCGGGGAATGCCTTTGGATACAGCCGAAGGGACTTGCCAATCAAATCTTCCAACTGCGGATAGGTCCGCCGGACGATCAGACCGCGGTAATATGGGATATGGACTTGCCGCGTGGCCTCCATCACCAGCGCGTCGGACTTCCCCCCGCCTGCAGCGCCGCCATATAGCGCCTCGTCCTCACTGCGGGACATAAACAGCGCCTGCCGTGGCTGTGGCTCCCAAACAACGACTGGCTTAATCTGTTTTGGCATTGGGGGCCTCCCCGGTGTCTCCCTGCGTCACGCTGCCTTCCGGCGGGCTATCAGGGAGCGTGATCGTGGCCGGAAGCAGCACCACGCCGGTTGTCTGTGCGCCATCTCCGTCATCGTCACCGGGAACCGTGACATGAATTGTTCCCTTGCCATCGGGATACATCCCCAGGTGCTTACCTAGCAGGTCCAGCGCCTTGATCTTGTCGTTGAGCTTGATCTCACGCTCCACCATGTCCCCGTCATCGCCCATGGACATGGTTTTCACCTTGCAGCTAGACACGGCGGCCAGATCGTCCGCGCCCGCATTTTCTTTCACCGTGCCGGTATCGAAGTTAATCACGTCGGATGGATTGACAAAGGCCACCCTTGCAAGTTCCCGCAACACCCGGTCCTGCGTGATGCCGGTGCGGCGGCTACGAGCTGCCATCTCGCGTGCTATCGCGTTCCTGACCTTAGTTTTGCTCATGAGCTGTGCCGCGATGCTGCTTGTGTTCTTTGTGCTGTACCCCGCTCTAATAGCGGCCTGCGAGGCATTCAAGTCAATGAGGTATTCTTCGCAGAAGCTTGCCTGTTTTGGCGTCAGACCGTCTTTATCCAACACTTTTTCCGCCGCCTTTCCATAAAAAGCTCAAATTCTATCTTTAATTCTCCGGTAAACGATGTAACTTTCGCAAGACACGAATGAAAAAAAATAAAGGCCGTCTCCTACTCGCGCGTAAGAGACAGTCTTTATCAATACCATATACATGGAGGTAGAGGCCCCCAGAGAAAAGAAAGAATATAAAGAAAGAAAAGAGAGGCCCCCGGATATTGACATTCTTTGTGTTTAGCGTTTAGAATAATTCGTCCGGATGGTCACTTTGCATTAGTAATTTGGAGGGAAAAGATGCGGAAAAAGATTCTGTCATGTTTAATAATGTCCATATTGTGTGGCTGTTTATTTGGTTGTAGTGGTAATTCATCAACTGATGCTGCCAAAGAGCCGGATGAACATGTGGACAGTAGTGCAGCGGATACTTCAGAAGATGATAGCAGTGGTATTCCTAGCAATACATCTGAACCTTTTGTAGGGAGAGCAGATTTGGACAGTGAAACTAGCGAGTTTTTCTATGGAACTTGGAAAGTAGATAAGCTACTTGGATTCGCAAATTCTTATAATGATGCATCTGAATATCCAACAGGGCAAAAGATCATTGGCGATGAAATTATAATCAACGAGGATTTCTTTTCATCAAAAGGGCTAAAAAACTATAGTGATTATCAATATGAACTTAAAAATTCACTCTACGAAATTACTATAATATGCTATAACGAAGACGATTTTTATAGAAATTTTAAAATGGATCTGCCAGATATAAATATGGATGATGAAATAAAAGGAATAGAAGTATCTGACTCTTCTACAGGATTCGGCATACCTGTAAGTTTCCTGGATGTTAACAATGACAGACTCATCTTGGTATTGGAAGCAACAGCATTCGAGTTAGCCAGAGTCACCGAATAAAAGTTAGCAACCAGTAGGGGCTTGTTCTACAGATTGTTCCGCATATTAATAAACAGAACAAACCGGGCGTCATTTGACGTCCGGTTTGCTCTTTAGGAGAATAAAAGAAAAGAGGATAACATGAAAAAGAATTTTGTCTTTTGCAAGTATAATGATACTGATAATATGTTAACCAGAAAAGTGCAGACTATTACAAAAATCTTAAATCTTTTTCAACGCCTTCAGCAGCCGGTCCCGTTCCGCCCTACGGGGCGTCGCGGGAGCCGTCGGCTACGTGGGAAAGTGCATACGGAACAAACCAGATATCATCCCTTGGCATACATTAATACCAGGGGTGTCTCACAATGTATGACAGAATTACAAACACGACTTTAGACGTATTTGCAACCCCAACGAGAGAATATGTCGGAAGGTCCAAGTTTTCATTGTCTTCTCAGGACGAGTTAAAGCTATTAAACTTACTGAATTATAATAAAATTCCAGATTCTTTACTATTACTGAACGTGGTCCCATATGAAATACCAATAAATTATGTCCCGCCTACGCTATTTGAGAACTATCCATCGGAAGTTATCATAAGGGCGAATGTTAAAATGTCAGGCTCCGATTTTCAACCTCCGATAGAAATACGACTAAACTCCGATATACGCGGACGGGCAAGCGCGTATGGGGCACTGTTCAAATATGATAGCATGGAATTGAGCAACATAAAATTGCTTGATATAAAGCAGGTGCTCTAAAAAAAGTAAATTTCCCCGTTAACTAGTTTTTAAAATTCGCAACATTTCTCAACCTGAAATTGTCATTTCAATGGAAATATCATAAAATGGGATGAGGTGAAGAAAATGTTCAATTATACTGTACAGCCGGGCGATACCCTTTATAGAATTGCTGACTACTTTGATGTCAGTGTTCAAGATATATTGGCTGCTAACGCCTTCATAAATCCAAACTATTTATATATCGGACAACTGCTTCGCATACCGATCAGCAGATATCTATATCAGACTTACCCTTGGTACTATTTATACCCATACAATTTTATTCGTTTCCCACGGAGTTATTGGAATGATAGGAGGCGGTGGCCGGGCAGACCGCCTGACAGAGACGGACGGCCCGACAGAGACGGACGGCCCGACAGGGATGGATGGCCTGACAGAGATGGATGGCCTGACAGGGATGGATGGCCTGACAGAGATGGACGGCCTGACAGGGATGGATGGCCTGACAGAGATGGACGGCCTGATAGGGATGATGACAGAGATGGATGGCCTGGTAGAGGCGGACAACGTGGCAGAGGTGGACGATAAACACCGAAGATGTAACCCCCATCTCCAAGGTTTTATCCCCCAGAGGTGGGGTTTTTTACAAAAGGAAAATAGGTGAAATAGAAGACACCCGGAGAGCGAAATGCTCTCCGGGTATTGTTCATAGTTGCGACGCAGTATACTTTAAATCAATTTCGACGCAGCCTGTCCCTTTCCGCTTCAAACGCCGGGGATCTCCATTCCCCGTATGTAACACCATGCTTGCGTGCCTGAACCGCGTCCCAATCAAGGAGCGTCATTGACACCTTCTTGACATGTATCGTCGCGTTCGGCGGGAGGCAAGTTCTCGTGCGCCAGTCCGTAACGGCTTTTCTCCCGACGCCGCATTTTTCAGCAATCTCCCTGTCAATCATGCCCATATTGTACCAGTGCATGGCCCGCTCATGGTCCAGCATCACGCGGGGCTTCCGCACACTTATGTGTTTCTCCATCGCCTACACCTCCACGATGGATATGCCCAGGCGTTCTTTCATGAGCTTTTTCTTCATGATGTAAACGTCGGTCCGCTTTCCCTTTGCATCCTCGACCACCGGCAGCCAGTAGACTTCGCCAATCGCGTCGGGCGCCGTGGCGCGTTCATAGGAAAAATCGGCCCTGTATGTAATTCCCCGGATATGTTCGCCCTCCGGCGTGATGTAGGCCGCTTGCAAAGTGTAGCATTGCTGCAATTTGAGATCCCGGATCATCCCGGCCCGCAGCTGAAGCATAAGCTGGTCAAACCGCCTCGCCTCCCTCTGGGAAGGGAATCGAATCGGCTTTCCGCCTTGCAGGCAGCGAGATGTCGGTACATTGTGAAGCTTATTCTCCTTGGCCTGCTTCCCCATCTTGGCAAGGATCTGTTTTTGCGCCGCAGGAGACAGGCGGGCCACCTCACTTACGTCCATAGGATTTTTCCTCCTTCCCGTCTACAATCACTTGCCGGACCTTGACATTCCCCAGATCTTCCACCCGCATTGCAATGGCTTCTTGGGTGGCAAGAACATCATGGTCATTGTCAATGTCGGCAACAAATACAGCCCGAATCATTGCGGCTCTCCTTTTCGCATGGTCTTGATCATAATAGAATCGCGGTCCGCCGTCGTCGTAAGGATATTGTTTTTGAGCAGGTCCATATCGGGGCGGGGAATCCGTAATTCCCCGTCATCCCCATACTTGGAGGCGAGGTAGATCGCCATCGCGTCCAAAACATCACTTGCCTTTTTTAGCTGCATTTCCTTCTGCTTCATGAGGCTAAGCGAGGCTTGATACCTCGCCGCGCCGTTCCCAGCGCCAGCGTCCAGGCGGCTTTTGAGAAGCTCGCACTCACGGACCAGGACCTTGATGTTGGTCCTTAGGGCCGCGTTCTTTTTGCGCTCATCCCGCAGCAGGTCAATGTTTCTCTTCTTCATTTTGGCTCCCTCTTTCGTATTCTTCCTGCAACGCTTTCGCAATTGGACAGGCTTGCCAGCCGTTGAGACTGGCGCAATATTTCTGCATGAAATCATCCCATGCTTTCTGCGATGGAAGCTGAAGCTGTGCGGCCTCGCAATGTAATCGCCCGGTCCTGAAATATGAGAAAAAAGGACACATCATTGTCCGCGCCATTATCACACCCCCGCGTTACGGCACAGTTCTGCCCACTTGTCGTATCCCATGCCCTGCGCCCTGGCCTCCCTGAGTGTAACTACACCCGCTGCATGGTAACGCGCGTCCAGGGCAGTCACTACGTCTCTGAGGGCCGCCACATGCTTTTTCATGCAGCTATAATCTCCGAACGCCGGATCAGACTTTGCTTCCTCCGCCTCCGGTTCAACATGAGAAAGGCCCCCTGTTATGTCCGCAACGTCAGGGAAAAACTTGTTTTTTCTGGCATAGGCAATGGCGGCGGCCTTGGCGTCTTCATAGGCATACGGCTCCAAGGCAAGCACCCAAGCTGCCTGTACCGTTTTTGAGCAAAGCTGCTTCGCATTGGGATAGAACTGCTCCAGCAGATTAAACAGGCTCTCCACCTCAGACTTCTGCATAAGTAAAATCTCCTATCGGTAGGTTTAATCTAATTCGACCACCGCACCATCTTGTAGAAGCAGAGACTATCTTGTCTTAGGACTACTATACGGTTAGGTTAGGTACGGTTACCCTAGAACGTGCCGGTAACTTCTTCGTTCTGTAACGGTAATGTAACGGTAACGTTCCAGTAACCGTTATGAAGATTTGGCGTTTCTGTAACGCTTCATTTTTTCGCGGTCTGCCTCTCGCCTGTCCATCAGCTTTCCTGCGTAATCGTACCAGTCGTGAATTGCATAAGTACCGTCGTTGAATTCAAGGTAGCCTGCATCCACCAGGGCCGAAACCAGCTTATCCGCTTTCTTTTCGGGGTAGCCCAGCGCCATAGCAATGTCTTGAGGCTCCATGCCTTTTAGGCTGCCGTCTTTCTTCGCTGCAATCAGGCCCCAGTCAAACAGCATCCAAAGCAGCCCGACCGCTTCCAGTTGGTTAAGCGAAAGCAGCCGGGCCAGCTTTAGCGTCTTCGGATGGCGAGGCAGGCTGTCATGTGCCTCAAACCACATGGCTATTCCTCCTTGTGTTGATGGAGATACACAACTCTGCTGCTATCCCCGGCGTTTTCCATGAGCCATCTATCCACTTTTTGCCGGGACAGATGATTCAGAGCAGCGCGGGATTCATAAGAAAACTCTCCGCGGCTAAGTTTTTCTTGTGCGCGGATCTCCAATTCCGCCTCGTCGTGGTTCGCTTCAACCAAGTAGTAGTCGTAATTGTTGGCAGATACGCCGTCCATCGTTCCCGTGTCTGTTGCATAGAGGACTTTATAATCAGGGTCTCGGAAGTGAATACGCCATCCGCAGTTCGGCACGTCATGGACAAGATCGAATGGGGAGACGGAAAACCCGCTGTAATGATACTCTTTGTCGCCGTGCATGATATCGATGTTGCTTGGCTGAATCATGCCGACCGCCAGAGGAACCATCCAATCGCACATCGCAAATCGGAGTGTGGGGCGAGTCTCCACGAGGCGGCGTATGGTCGCCTCGTGGAAGTGATCCCCATGCTTGTGCGTCAGCAAAACCAGTCTCAGGTCCTTTACAAATGACTGAAGCTGCTTGAACGGAACACCGCAGTCAATCAGGATATGCTTGTCCAGAATAACGGCGTTCCCGCTGCTGCCGGTTCCAATCACATTACAGGTCACCCAAATTCACCTCTCTTGGGGCTGGCGTATCGTTTTCCTTGAGCCTCTCCTTTTTCTCTTTTACGGGCGGCTCATTCACAGTGGACTCCTGCGGGGTCATTTTATCGGTGAAATACTCGCTGCCGATCACGCCGTCCTTCAGGCTCCGATAGACCTTTCCGAGTCGAATTACATCACCCTCTGAAAACGCCTCGACATTTTTGCCGATGTAGTTTTTGAGGCCATCCTCCGCGATGTTGAAATCGGTTTTAAATGCTTCAACCATGTTCTTGATACGAACATCAAGCGGGTCCTTGTTGTTGGATTTCAGCGTCACTTCACACTGATGTTGAGCCATTTCAATGACATCTCCCGGAATAACACCAAGGATACAGGCGCGGAGGCGGCGGGCGCCCTGGTTCGCCACCATCTCGTAAATGTCGCGGGGGTCTGTCAGCGGTGTATCTCCTTTTTGCGTGTGACGAATGTGGGGAACAGAGAAAATCTTGCTCTGCCTGGTATTGGTTTCCAGGTCCCAAGCGTAGGACATTACCTGACTTTCTCCCGTCTTCTGCTCCAACTCAATAATGCCGAAGTCGATGTTTCCCCAGTTCTGAGCGAGGGCTTCTGCAAGCCGGATACTGGGGCCTGTCACTGTTGTTCCGCCTCTCGGGTATTCATACATGGCATTCGACGCAAGCGTCGGGCGCTGACACGCAGAAAGAATCCTGTCCGCACTGGCCTTTTCATCTCTCGGAAAACGCTTTGCGACTACCATTGCCGCCTGCACTTCCTGGGCCTGTCTGCTCATCATCATCTGTGATGTTGCGGAAGAAACGGGAGAACCAACTTCATTTCCGCTGGAAAACACATTCAATTCATTCATAACGAATACAATTCTCCTTCATGTAATTTTTCAGGCCGACAAGCTGCTGGCGGGTGCCGTAGGCCGTGAACGTTGCTTTGAGCGTGGGCTCCACTTCCCTGCTCACAGGCGCCGGCGCTTCCTGCGGGGCCGTCTCCACGGGCGCGGAAAGGGCCTCCTGCTGGGCGACTGCGGCGCGTACTTCCTGCGCATGCTGCTGTGCGGCCGCCTCTGCCTCCGCGCGTTTGGCGGCCCGTTCCTTTTCTTCCTCGATCTGCCGGTGATGGTTCAAAACCGTCGTCACCGCCTGAGAGCCGGAAAGGGACTGCCGGAACTCCACAAGAATCTCGTCACGAAACTCCTGCTGTTCGATCATGGCGAGGTCGGCGGCAATGCGGTTTAAGAATGTGTCGCAGGCTTCCCGCAAGGACTTTTCAGAAGCAGACAGGGTGATCTTGATGCAGGCGCGCTCAAACGGGATCTCCGTCGCGCTGATATGTAGGCTTGCTGCCTTTTCCATGTAATACTCGAGGACATTCGCTTCCTTCTGGTCCCTGAGAACGTCCTCCACATCATCGATCTTGGTCTTCAGGTTGGAGTCAGCCAGCTTGAACTTGCTGGATACGCACTTGTCATAGACCGCCTGGAACCGATCATAAGGGTCGAGGACGGCAGCCCTGACCGCCTTACGCTGTTCTTCCAGTTCGGCAAACTGCTTATTCAGGTCCGCCCTGGTCTTCTTGACAACCTTTACCGTGTCTTCCGTGCAAACCAGAGACAACGCCGCGTCCACTTGCTGATCTATGGTCCCGGCGAGGTTCAGCAAATGTTCCTCGATCACGGGGAGCTGCTTTACAACGATCAATGACTCATTCATGGTCCGCCTCCGTATCTGCGGCCTGCTCCGTGATGGTTTTCAGCATGGGCATGATCCGCTCGTCAACTTTGCTCTCCGGCACATCCACCGCGAACACGCGGCCATTTATAGAGCCTCTGGAGGTAGGGCAAACCACCATGTCACCAACTTGGAGGGATATAGTCGTCAGGTATGTATAGCGACCGAGTGACAATTTCCCGCCCTCCTTGACGTACTGAATTTCAACGATATTTGTTCCCATTTTCTACATCCTCCACATATTCATTTTCATGATCTTCGGTATATTCCGGGTCTAACTCCTTCCGGGCGATCTCACAGCCCCAGCAGCTTTCCTCGCCGCAATACTGGCAAGCATAGCTGTGGCCGACTTTAAAAGGCTTCATTTTCAGGCCCCACCTCCGTGAATAAATTAATCTGCGCCGTATGGGCCTCAAACCGCCGCTCCTGCTTGTCATAAATTTTTGGCACAATCTCATAGCCTACAAAGTCAAGCCCAGCGTCATAGGCAGCTATCCGACTGCTTCCGCTGCCGAGGTGCGTGTCTAAAATCTTGTTTCCGGGTTTTGCAAATTCCCTGAAAATCCAACGGTACAGTTCCACTGGCTTCTGCGCGGTGTGTATTCTGACTTCATTCAGGGCTTTGTTACCCTGCATCTTCGTGCCATTCCCAGGAGTCCCCTGACACATCCCGTTCCACATAAAGCGAAAAATACGCGTTGCCCGGTCGAAAGAAGTCCACGCAAGTTCCGCGTCTGCAAATTTAATACCCGCAGGATGGCACTTGTCCCAGACTATCCAGCACTGGCTGTCTCTTGCAATCTCGCGGGTGAAGTAGTTTCCTCCGAAAATAATCTGATTCCTTGAGACACGGAACAATTCATCAAAGTATTCCTGCCCGGTCTTTGGCTGCGTCCACATTTCGGCGTCATGCTTCGGGTGCGGGCCCACGCCACCCTGAGATTTCCCAGTTATATAGCCGCCTTTGGTCACATCTCCGTAAATAGGATCCACCACAGCCAGATCAAAGGCGTTATCCGACATCTGCCGCATGGCTTCCATGCAGTCTATACTGTAGGCTGTGTTCAATCTGTGCTCACCTCCGGCCATACCCACCAGGCGTTCAAGCCCTGCCGGCGGTTCTGGATGGCCGTGGCATTGGCGCACTTTACTCGTTTGTCCCGCCTCGGCCACTCAATGCGGTCAATGATTTTGAAGAATTCGCTGGTGCAGGCGCACACACCGACGAAAACGAAAAAACAAATACAGATCATGGCTTGTCCTCTCCGACTCGCGGAGACGCGCTTTCACGGTCTCCGTCTCTCATGGGCTTATCCCGCGGAAGGTGCCGACATTTCCGCCCGCCGTTTCGCCGCCGCCAACTCAATGTTCCATGCCACCTGCCGGGCATTAGCTCGTCTACGTTCGATCTCTTCGGGAGAAGCATCACAGTACCCCTCGTCCCCGATGTAGACTCTGACGGTTTTGCCATCTGATACTTTGATGTCATAGACGGCAACCGTATGTGCTTCCTTGTTTTCGGTAAACACCATGTTGAACAACTCCTATCCATGTTATTTTCTAAATACCGTGTCTCTCATATGACCTCTCTTCTGTTGCTTGTCCCTTTGCAAAGTGGTAAAATATGGTCGAAAGGAGGTGGATAAGTTGATACTGAAACTCGAAATAACCTGTAAATCATGTAATTGCACATTTCAACTTGATTCAGGGAAATATTGCTGCAAGGATTCTCTTTGTTGTCCCAACTGCGGACAACAAATTCCGGAAGACACTTTTAATAAAATAGCTGACGCGTTTAATGCTGTAAAAAGCGTTCCGGAAATTTTCGCTGAATCTAACTCTTGTAATGGGTTCCAAATCAAGCCTATTTCAATCGACGCGGAAAACGAAGATACTCTCTTCTGAATTAAATTTCGGATTTTTTTAAAAGGTCTTTTGCGCGAGCAAGCACCGCTTCTGCCTGCTCAAACAAGAGGCCTTTTCCCTTAAGCTGGCTAGCAATCTCATACGGTAGCCTGTTTGCAATTGACGGGTCGATGCGCTTAAAACATTCCTTTTCATAGTCATTCATGACGGTTCTCCGCCTTTTGAATCCACTTTACTGCTTTCAACTGGCAGAGTTGACCGTCTCTGCTTGTTTGATTTCTGATTCATCCCTTCTAACAATCTTGATGTTGGTAACCTCAATGCCGCGCTTCTCGCAGTAGCACTTGACCATAAATGCATATAGCTCTTTTGCTTTTTCCTCACTCAACTCTTTGCTCATGTTTTTAGTCCTCCTAATAAATTAAATTGAGTTTTTAATCTAAGCTCTGATTATCGGCTCATACGACACCCCTTTTTTTCTCAGACTTTATGCCAAGCTCTAACAGATACCGGATAATTTGGGAATAAGTTCGTCCCTTAAACTGATCAGAAGTCTTTAGCGTTTCTACGACAGTTTCCAGATCGTCCGGAAGTGAGACTGTAATGCGTCGCATTGTGGTCATTGGGATAACCCCTTTCTGAAGTGGTGTACTTTCTTTTCATCTCCGAACAAGTGATTCACTTTCTAGAATATACCATGTAAAGTGAACCACTTCAACTGGTAAAGTAGACAAAATAGTTCACCACTTTTCGTCGCAAGTGCATCACTTTCCGCTTTACAAAGTGGTGCACTCATGCTATACTTTTACATAAGGAAGGGGTGCGAAAATCATGGCTACAGAAAAACCCAGGTTTTCCGTGACACTGGAAGAAGCTATGTTGGAACAAGTGGATGACTACCAATTTTCAAATCGCTTTGCCACACGTAGTAAGGCAGTGGTTGACTTAGTACGCAAGGGCCTTGAAGAATTGGAGAATGGGGCAGGAAAAGAAAGCGCCTCCCCCTATTCAGGAGAGGCGCTAAAACTGGCGAAAGACTATGACGGGTTGGATAAGTGGGGAAAGCAAGCCGTGCGTGACGTAGCCGACACGGAGATGGCACGCGTGGAGGATGAATCGCGGTTTTTCCAAAACACCGACGCCGAACAGGAAGCAAAAGTCATCAACCTGTTTCTGGAGCCTGCCGCCGCAGGCATTGCAACGCCGCTCGTTGGCCAAGACTATGAACCATATGAGTTAAAGCCGGGTGACCCCCCGGGAGCAGCGTTTGCAATACGCATTCAAGGTGACTCCATGGAGCCGTATTTTCCAGATGGTTCGACTGCGTTTGTGAATCGCGACGCGCTTGTGGATGGAGATATCGGAGTCTTCTGCGTAGATGGTGGAACTGTCTGCAAGCAGTACCACTATGACAGAGTTTTGGGAATTACGTATCTGTTTTCCCTGAACCGGAAGCGGGCGGACTGCGACGTGGTGATAACGCGTGACAGTAACCAGTCTCTTGTATGCCAAGGCAGAATTATGACAAAAAAGCGGTTCCCATTACCGGAGCTTTAATGGCGTAAGAATTAAAAGCTAGGAGATGACAATATGCAGCGAGTGGCACTATATATCCGTGTCTCGACGGAAGAGCAAGCTTTACACGGCCTGTCCGTTGAAGCTCAAACAGAGGCTCTTGACCTATGGGCCAAAAAGGGTAAGGTCAAAGTTGTAGACCACTATATAGATGCCGGCATCTCCGCTAGGAAAAAAGCATTAAAGCGCCCGGATTTGCAACGGCTTTTAGCCGATGTGTGTGCTGAAAAGATTGATCTAGTTGTATTCACAAAGCTTGATCGTTGGTTCCGAAACATCGCTGAGTATTATAAGGTGCAGGAAATTCTTGACGATCATAAAGTGGCGTGGAAAGCCATACACGAGGATTACGACACCACAACAGCTTCCGGGCGCTTAAAGGTAAACATTATGTTGTCAGTGGCACAGGATGAGGCAGACCGAACCAGTGAACGGATTAAATCGGTGTTCGATGGAAAGCGGCAGCGGAGAGAACCGGTCACTGGTCATGTTCCCTATGGGTACTGCATTGAAGGGAAAAGAGTTATAAAGGACCTTCAAACTGAGAATATTGTGTCGGACTTTTTCCGGCAATATTTGGCTATGAGGTCCATTTCAAAATCAATCGAATACGTGGAAACCACGCATGGAGTTAAGCTGTCTTACTGGACAGCGGATAAATTTTTAAGAAGTCCTGCTTATTATGGTGAATTTGGCGGTGTTGTTGATATGTGTCCAGCATATATCAGCAAGGAGCAGCATGAAAAAATTGTGGCTAATCGGCGCAACGTATCGAGGAAAGCATCTGGCAACAGAACATATCTTTTTTCCGGCATCTGCTTTTGCAGTGAATGCGGTCACCGGATGGCAGCCAGAACGCATCACGGGACACATATCGAATATAGTTGCACGTACCATTACAGGGACAAATCGTGTGATAACAAAGTAAACATCTCGGAGAATGATATTGAGACATTCTTGCTAAATAACATTGATGAAAAATTTCGTATCCTCAAGCTCGGTAATATGGAGAAAAATAAAAACTCTGACGGTGCTAATGATGCACTTGAAATATCAAAGTTAAAACGCAAATTGTCCCGCCTGAAGGACCTGTATATAGATGATCTGATCGAGATTGACGCCTACAAGCGTGACTATACTAACCTGACATCTAATCTCACAGAACTCGTGAATAGACAAGCTACTAAAAAATTAGGGCCAGATTTGAATGCATTGAAAAATGTTTTTGTTGAGAATTGGCAGCAGATGTATTCCGATATGAGCAGAGATGAAAAGCGGAAATTCTGGATTATTTGCATTAGCAGCATTAATGTTTCTTCAGACCGGCGCATTGATTTTTCTTTTTAATATAAAATTCTACTTAAATTAGTTAATCCATCCGGGTTGCAGTCCAGCCAGAGCTTGCTCCCCGCCACGGAACACCGTGCGCAGGCCTGCTCCACGAAGGATCTGGGCATCAGCGCCGCCTCGTCCAGCAGCACCCCCGCGAAGGTGCTTCCCTGGATCAGTGCCGCACTGGACTCGTCCTTCCCTCCAAAGAGCCAGAACCGGTTGCGACTTTTCCCGCTGCGCACCACCAGCAGATTTTCGGAGCGCTTTTCCGTACATTTCATTCCCATCTCCCGCAGCACCGGAACAATCTCCTGCAAGACGTTTCGCCGCAGAGAGAGGATGGTCTTTCCGCACACTCCGAACTGCTGCTGGTCAAAGCTGGTCTGCGCCCACAAAAAGAAGGACAGCCCCATGGAAAAGGTCTTTCCGCTGCGGACGGCCCCGTCGCAGATCACCGCGTCGTATCGCTCTGCGTCCGTCTGCCACCACCGCAGCACCCTCCGCTGCTTTTCAGAGAACCGCACCGCCTCCACACTTTGACCCCTCCTTTTCATCCTCGGTCTTCAGCGCCTGCAAAAATCGCTCCATGCCGTCCTCTCCTTCTTCGTCCAGCAGGCCCCACAGTGTCTCCAGCGCCTGTATTCGATCGATCAGCTTCATCTCCGTCCCCTTGTCCGTAATTTTCAGCTCCGCCACATCGGACAGATCCAGTTCTCCTGATTCCACCATCTCCCGGTTTGCCAGCTTTGCCGCGTCGGACACCCGGCCGAACGCCATCTGTCCCAGCCGCCGCAGGACGTCCTGCCGGGTGGGCAGCTCCATTCTCCGCATCCATTTCAACCGTTCCGCCACCTCCTCCAGCCGCAGCAGCGCGTAGCCGTCTTCTCTTCCCACACGTTTGGCCGCCCGGTTTGGGTCCATGGAGAGCAGAAACTCCCGGCAAAACCGGTCTCGCTCCGCGCCGGTCAATTTTTTTCGCATTGTTTTCACCTCGCTCTTACATGAAAGGGTCCCCTCTTCCCCTACTTGCACATTTGCGTACATCCTCTGAAAAAAATTTCAAAAAAAACTCCGCCTTTCGGCGGAGAATGCGGATTTGCCCAAAGGGCGGTATTTCGTAAGCGGCCTCCCAGCCAAATGCCCTGTGGAGGCCTACATATAAATAATCATCATACCTACCATCATCCCAATCACCGCCGCCAGCGCCGGCACTTTGGAATGCCATAGGCTGCTGGCCTCCGGCAGCAATTCTCCGAACACCACATACAGCATCGCCCCCGACGCAACACCCAGCGCCGTCGCCAGCATCCTTGGCCCTATGGTTCCCAGAAAGTACCCCACAGCCGCCCCTAAAATCGTGGGTGCCCCCGTAACGGCGGTCGTCATTACCGCTCTTGGCTTCGATATCCCTCCTGAGATCAGAGGCACCGCCACCGCCATTCCCTCTGGAATATTGTGCAGCCCGATCACCGCCGCCATCATAAGTCCGCCCCGGCTCAGTTCCTCGGTCCCCGCACCTCTGGCAAACGACGCCCCGATTACCATTCCCTCGGGCACGTTGTGCAGCGCAATAGCCGCCGCCATCACCACACCCGCCAAAAGCAGTCCTCCGTGCCCCTGCTCCTCGTGTCTTTTCTCAATTCTGGCATTTAAGCCGCAGACCACCCCGTATCCCGCCAGTACACCCCCCACGATCAGTACCAGCGGAATCTGCTCCCCGGCATCCTCCGGCGTCAGGGCGTCCGTCAGCAAATCAAAGCATACCACCGCCACCATGACTCCCGCCGCGAAGCTCAGCAGCAGACTCACCGTCCTGCTGGAATCCCGCCGGAACAGGCAGCTCGCCGCACCTCCCAGCCCCGTGCCTCCCATTCCCGCCAGCGCTGTGATTGCCAGCATCCACAGAACGCCCAAGCGTCCTTCCCCCTTTCAAGCCGCTGATCTTTTCCGTCGTGCGGCCGCTCATCGTGAGCCTCTTCCTTTTATTTCAAAATAAGAGGGGCAGGAAGCCGCACAGCAACTTCCTGCCCTTATCCTTCGTTCGTTTTTCCGCCGTGTTCCTTCCCGTCACTTAAACAGGATATAGGTCAGCGCCCCGATCAGTCCGACTCCCGCCAGTGTCAGGTCGAAGGCAAATGTCTCGCCGATCAAAAACCGCTTTGGTTTTCGAGCGTATACGCCGAAATTTTCATTCCGCTTCGGCACGAATACGCCGGGAGCCCTCAGATACAGCAGTTTTTCCCCCGACAGTACCAAAAAGTCACCGATACCAGCGGCCACCCGGGCACACAGCGCCCCTGCAAACGCCAGTCCCCGCACAGCGGGGCGGTACACCAGATTTTCCAAGTCCAGCTTCTCCGGCCATAGGTCTAAGTATGCGATTCCATCGGCCGTCCTCCTGCAAAAAACCGTCCGCACCACCAGCAGATATACCGCTGTACCGATCGCCAGGGAAATCAGCGCTCCCTGCAGATTCGTCCACGAAAAGTAGCGGAACATTCCGTGATACTCCCCTGCCCGCAGAAACACGGAGGACTTTTCCGCGATGATTTGCATGGAAACCCAGGGTGCCAGACCAAACGCAAGCATCAAAAACGCTGTCAGCCCTACCGCGATTTGGGTAGCCGGGGCCATGTACTCCCGCACACCGAACTTCTGCTTCCCCGCCCGGCCCTCTATAAAAACGGCCACAAACAGCTTTGTCATATAGGCCGCCGTCAGCCCTCCGGAAATGAGAAACAGCCACTCCACCGCCCGGAACCCCGTCACAGAGGCCCCCAAATGCTCCAGTTTGTGAATATACTCCACAATGCTCTCATGCAGCAATGTCTTGCTGATATATCCGGAGGTCCCCGGAACACCCGCGATAGCCGCCGCGCCAATAAGGAACACAGCCTTCAGCATGGGCTTATTTCGTCCCCAGCCCCGGATTTCGTTTAGATCCAGCGAGTGGGTCCCCATGTATACCACGCCCGCCGATACAAACAGCACCAGCTTAATGAGTCCGTGGTTCAGCATGTGGAGCACGGTTCCCCACGCCGCCAGCGCATTCTCCGCTCCCAGGAACCCCTGCATCGCCACGCCAACCAGAATGAATCCAATTTGAGACATGGAAGAACAGGCCAGCGCCCGCTTGAGATTGATGGAGAAAAGAGCCAACACCGACCCCAGCACCATAGTGATAGTCCCCAAGACCAAAATCACCTTATTCCAATCCGCACTGGAAAAGAACAGATACCGGGACGTCACCAGAATACCGAAAATCCCGCTCTTGGTCAGAATTCCGCTGAGCAGGGCCGATGCCGGCGCCGGCGCCACCGGATGAGCCTTGGGCAACCATATGTGCAGTGGATACATACCCGCCTTGGCACCGAATCCCACCAGGCAGAACATTCCCGCAGTAAACAGCTCGCCGTATTGTTCTCCTCTGAGCGCGGTCACCAGCCCCGGCAGGCGTTGGATCATCAGCGTTCCCAGCAGGTGATAGAGCATCAGCAGTCCCACCAGCAGCATCATCCCCCCGAACACTGCCACTGCCAGATACGTCTGTCCGGCCCTCAACGCACTGGGGTTCTCGTTTTGTGCCACCCATACATAGGAAGCGAAGGACATGATTTCAAAAAACACGAACAGCGTGAAAAGATCCGCCGCCAGGAACACACCCATCAAAGCCCCCAGCGTCATCAGCCAGGAGCAATAATAGCGGTTCACGCCCTCGCGGTCCGCAAAATACTCTTTGCAGGGAAGTGCCGTCATCAGCCATAAAAAGGCGGACAGCAGCGCCAGCATCGTGTGAAGGCTCCCCGCTTCGAACCGCAGACCAAGACCGCACACCTGCGGCATCTCAGCCGTCCCCGGTGAAAACAGCAGCAACATCACCGCCGCCAATAGCTCAACGCCGGGAATTATACGGATATACAGATTGCGGTACTCCCGGCCCCTCCTTCGCAGCGGATAGACGAAGTACGCCGCCAAAAAGGGGAAAAACACCAGAAACAGCAGTAAAAATGTGCTCATTCAGCGTCTTCCCCCTTTCATAGCATATTGGAACCCACCGCCCGCAAAAAGTCGATCAGTGGACTGGACAGCAGCGCCAGCACAATGCCTGCCGCCGCCAGTACGATCAACGGAATGGTCATAGCCCTGTTGGGATCGTGGATCTTCAAAAGCGCCTCCGTGTCCACTGCACCCACTGGGAACCACGCCCGGACAAAAATCGTCATCATATAAAGAGTTGTCAGAAGGGTGGATAAGATCAGCGCCCCAATGCCGACATAGGCCAGCGGGTTCCTCGATATCACGGCAGCGGAGCAGATCATCCATTTTCCCGCAAAGCCCCCCAGCGGCGGCAATCCGATCAGTGCAAATGCCGACACGGTAAACGTGCCAAACACCACCGGCATCCGCCGCCCAATTCCTTCGAACTCATAGATATACTCCCGCCCACTTTTCTGGATAATAGCACCCGCACAGCAGAACATGGTAATCTTAACCACCGCGTGATAGACCATATGGGTGAGCGCGCCGGTAAGTCCCACGGGCAGCATCAGAGTCAATGAAAAAAGGATGTAGCTGAGGTTGCTCACCGTGGAAAACGCCAGTCTTCGCTTCAAATGCGGAGTCCGCAGTGCCCGCGCCGCGCCGTACACAATGGTGACTATTGCCGCCGTCATGACCACATCCTGAGCCGTGCTTCCCCGCAGAAAGTCTGCCCCGAACCCGAAGTAGATCAGCCGCAGAACCGCGAACGCCCCCGCCTTCACCACTGCCACCGCATGGAGCAGCGCGGACACCGGCGTAGGGGCCACGGATGCATCCGGCAGCCATCCACAGGAGGGAAAGATCGCCGCTTTCACGCCAAAGCCGAAAAACGCCAGCACGAACACGGCCCGCAGCACGGACTCATGTCCCGCAGCTTTTGCAAGGTCCAGCACTCCACCGTAGGTAAAATCCAGCGTCGTCCCGTAACTCAGTAAAAACACGATGCCGATAAACGCGAACGCCGCTCCCGAGAGGGAATACACCAGATATTTCCGGCCGGCATACCGGGCCTTCTCGTCCATGAAGTGCATCACCAGCGGCAGCGTTGCCAGCGTCAGCAGCTCATAGAATAAATACAGCGTCAAAAAGTCCTCTGCAAACGCCACGCCGAGCACCACGCCGAAGCTGGCGATCCAAAAGGCAAAAAAACGGTTCTCATGTCCCTCGTGAGACATATAGTCAAGGCTGTACAGCGTGATGAGCGGCCACAGTGCCGATACGATGGTCCCATACACCATGGAGGCCCCGTCGATCCGCAGCGAAATGGAGAACTCACTGGAAAACCGCACCAGTGTGCAGGCCGGAGTCACATCCGCCGCCGCAGCCACTGCAATGGAGGCAAAGGAGAGGCCTGCCGTCAGCAGCACCGACATCATAATATAACCATTGCGTACCTTCCGGTTTTGGGGCTGCAAAATCAGCAATCCCATGCCCAACACCACGGGAATGAGGACGGGAAGCGCCTGAAGCCAGTACATCCGCCAGCCTCCTTTCATTCCAAGTTCAAATCAGAATATCTGCGGTAAAATCACGGAAATCCACGCCTGCAAGCCGTTGGGAAACAGCCCTAAAATCAGCACCGCGGCGCCCAGCGCCATCATGGGCGCAGTCATCTGCGGACCCACCTCTTTGCGTTCTACCAGTACGTCCCTGCCTGGGAAAAATCCCCGTACCACGATGGGCAGCAGATATCCGGCGGTCATCAGCGCCGACAAAATCAGCATTGCCATCCCCAGATACCCAACCATCCGGGACTCGCTGTTAAGCGCCGCGGAGGCCAGATACCACTTGCTGATAAATCCGCTCATAGGCGGGATCCCAATGATAGACAGCGCTGCGGCGGAAAAGCACACCATGGTCCGGGGCATCCGCTTTCCGATTCCTACCAATTGGTCCACCAGCGTGAAATTTGTTGCGATGATGATAGCGCCGGCCGCCAGGAATAGAGCGTCCTTTGCCAGCGCGTGGAACACCATCTGTAAAAATGCTCCCCGCATACCTCCCGGGGTCATCAGCAGCAGCCCAAACTGCACATAGGACACCTGGCTGATGGTGGAATAGGCCAGCCGCTTCTTTAAGCCCTTCTCCTTCAGCGCAAGCATGGACCCCGTGAACATCGTGCACAGCGCCAGACCAATCAGCGTGTACTGTGCCCAGCTTCCCCGCAGAAAGTCCGGTCCAAACAGATAGTACGTCACCCGGATCATCGCCAGCACACCGCCTTTGGTGATTATGCCGGACAGCACGGCGGACGCCGGGGCTGGTGCCACGGGATGGGCCGTGGGCAGCCACGCCTGCATGGGCATCATGCCCGCCTTTGCGCCAAACCCAATCATCATCACCAGAAACACGATCAGCAGCAGCGGCCTGTGCTCCGCCGCCAGACTCAGATTCAGCGCTCCGCCGCCGGTAAAGCTCTGATCGGTCAGGAAGTGGGACAAGAAGAAATACCCCGCCAATGCCATGCCCGCGCCGAACACGGAGTATCCCAGGTATTTAAGTCCCGCTCTTCTGGCCGCCGGGGTCCCTCCGTGCAAAACCAGAGGCATTGTTAAAAGAGACATCATCTCAAAAAACATATACAGAGTCACGAAGTTATCCGCCAGAGCCAGCCCCATCAAAACGCCCAGCGTCATTGTGTAGAATCCCTGAAACTGCTGCCCACGTCCCGCATGGCGGAGATAAGCCCCGGCGAACACCGACACCGGCAGCCAGATTACCACGATCAGCACCATAAAGAACTTTGCCAGCGAGTCGCTCTGCACCGCCAGATACAGCGCCCCCTCAATGGTCATCAGCCGCAAGGACCGCTCTGGAAGAACGCACAAAGTCGCCGCAGCCGCGGCAGTGGCGATGGTCAGCCACAGCACCAGTCGGTTGCGGATCCTCTCGTCCCTCTGCCGGAAGACAAACACGCCTCCGATCATGGGCAGCAAAATTGGTATCAGCAGCAATGCGGTTTCTCCCCTCGCAAAATTTTTAGTTCCCTTCAGCTCCTCACAGTCAAGTCAGGCTCTGCTCTCAGCCCCGGCTCACATCAGCCGGATTCCGGCCCGAATCACGTTCAAAATTGGGTGGTAAATGATGCCCAGCAGAAAAATCAGAAAGATGAACACCGCGTCTGCGATAAAAAACAGGCGGTCAAATCGCGTGTCCTCCGGTTTCACGTCCATCATGATAAACCGGACCTCCTCCCACGCCGGCCGCACCCAAATTGCCAGAATCGCCGGCACATAGTACAGCGCATTCAGCACGGTAGATGCCGCGATTGTCAGCAGCACCACCGCCATAAAGGGCGACTCCAAAGCGGCTTCGGAGAGATACAACTTGGACACAAATCCTCCCAGCAGAGGAATACCGATCATGCTCAACGCTCCCACGGTGAAACCCACGCCTGCGGCCACATCCCGATAGGCGCTGCCGCGCAGGTTTTTCAGCGACCGGTGATGTCCGCTGACCGTGGAGAGTCGTCCGGCACAGATAAACAGCAAAGGCTTACAGGCCGCATGAACCAGAATGTGGAAGCATGCCGCCGCCACGCCAGCCTCGGTTCCAAGCCCCAGTCCCATGAAAATATACCCGATCTGGGCAACCGAGGAGTTTGCCAGCATCCGTTTCACATGATACTCCCGCATAGCCGCAAGTGACCCGAAGATCATTCCCAAAAGGCCCAGCGTCAGCAAAATATTGCTCACACCTACCTTCCGCATCAGCTGCAGTCCGAACACCCGGGTTATCAGCGTGATGAGCAGCACAATGTACCCCTTCAGCACCAGTCCGGACAAAATCGCGGAGGACGACGTAGTGGCCCCGCCGTGAGCATCCGGCAGCCACAGATGGAAGGGAAACATGGCCCCCTTGATTCCCAGGCCCACCACCATCAGCCCGATGGACACGACCAGCGGCCTTTGATACTGCCCCAACTCCGCCAGAATCGCCACCGCCTTCGCCAGCGGCTCCATCAGCAGATACCCCGTGACGCTGTTGAGCAGCGTCAGTCCGATCAAGAACAGTCCGGACCCCAGTAGGCTCATGAACAGGTAGCGAATCGTTGCGATAAGATTAGGTCCCGTGTCCTTGGCCATCACCATGGCGCAGGCCGCGATGGTCGTAATCTCAATGAACACGTATCCGGTAAACATGTCGTTGGTGTAAACCAGCGCCAAAAGTCCCGCCATCAGAAGGTCGGTCACGACAAAGTACAGTCCCTGCTTTTCCGGCAGAATATCCTGGAACAGGCTATGGCCGCCACCCAGCAGCGACAGCCCCATCACAATGGCAAACGCCGTTGCCAGCAGCGCCTGAAGGGGCCCTGCCTTGATGGCGTTGCCGTAGGGTGCGGCAAACCGCCCCATAGAGTACACAAAGCTGACATCTTCCGTGTAGAGAAAGTACAAAAGCACCACCGACAGTACGGCAATTACCGCCGTCATCATCAGTGCCAGCCGGTAGACCTTTCTCCCATCCTGAATGACCGCGGACAGCACACCGCAGATGATGGCAATAAAAATGCAGATAAAAGGGAGGTTTTCATAGAAAGGCCGCATCAATCCTCCTCCTTTTTAGCCCGCTCCAGCAGCTCACGCAATTCAATCGTTCCATAGTGCCGGTATATGCGTTGGATCAGCGCCAGAGAGAATGCCGTCACACTGACGGAAACCACAATTCCGGTCAAAACCAGACCGCTGGGGATGGGGTTGATGTACAGCGATGCGTTGGCGCTCCCCTCTTCCACGATGGGGGCGCCGTGTCCTTCGATGTATCCGAGGGAAGCCAACAGCAAAAACACTGCGGAGTCCATAATGCTGAACCCGACGACCTTTTTCAGGAGGTTCTGCTGGAGCATTATGTTCAATAGCCCAATACCGAACAGGATCACCGCCACCACGGCGAATCGATTCTGTGAGATTGCCTCCAGCATCAGAGCTTCCCCCTTTGAAACATGGTGTAAAATCCGTAAATGGTGCAGGCCACCACCAGGCCCACAGCCAGATCGATCACCGTCATCATCCACTCCATCTCCACCGTGATTCCGTTGGCCCCCGCGAAGATGTAGATGCCGTATGTCAGCGCATAGGCCATTAATCCCGCGATCCGCACTCCGTCGTACAGCCTGCGGGTCAGCAGCCGGCTCAACTGCTCCGATCCATAGGCGGCAGAGTACAAAATGAGTCCTCCGCCCAGAACCGCGCCGCCGGAAAATCCGCCGCCCGGCGAGGTTTCTCCGTTGAACAGCACGTACAGCGAAAACAGGAGAATAAACGGGGACAGCAGCTTCGCTGACTTTCGCAGGATATTGTCCGGGTGGGTCCGCTCGATGGCGTCCTCCCTCCGGAGTCTGAGCAGCGTCTGCTCGTCGGTGTTGTTCCCGTCCCGCTGCAGCAGCATCATCACGCTGCTCACTGCCAGAAACAAAACGCAGCTTTCGCCCAACGTATCAAACCCGCGGTAACTCAGGATCATGCCTGTCACCGCGTTTGTTGCGCCGGTTTCCTCCTCGGTATATTCCAAATAGTGCCGAGACACCTCGTTGTTGGTGGGATTTCCCGGCTGCCCAAAGGGCGGGATGCAGAGCACCGTCGCAAACAGGATAGCGATCAGCGTCAGGCAGAGAAAGCTCGCCGCCAGCGGATACAGTCCAAGAAATTTTTTCAGCCGCAGCCGTTCCCGCTCCTCATGGAGTTCCTGCGGCGCATGGGCGCGTGCCGGCCGCCGGTCCATCACATACTGGGTGGTTGGGTCTCTGGCTACGCTGTCGCCGTTGACCCATTCGGCAAAGCGCCTCCACCGGCTCTTTTCCTTCCCGTCACTCATCCTGTGTCCCCTTCAGTGCCCGGATTTTTTTCAGCGTCAGGAAAAAGAGAATCCCGCTGATACCCGTCCCCACCGCGGCCTCCGTAATGGCCAGATCCGGGCTTTGCAGAATGCTCCACAGCACCGCTAAAATGACTGAGAACGCCAGATACACGATTACCGTCGCCAGCAGACGCTTACAAAGCGGAGCGGCCGCCGCGCAGATCACAAGACCCGCCAGCAGAATATTTTCCAATACCGTCATCGTCTCTCCACCTTACATTCTGACTTGAGATTGGGGCTGGTCACCGTCTCTACCTGGGCAATCAGATGACTCGCCACTGGACTCGTAATCCACATAAACACCAGAATCAGCAGCGCTTTCAGCGAGGACAGCGTGGGCACGTGGAACAGAATCACGCCCACCAGTATGCAGAAAATTCCAAGCGCATCCCCCACGGCGGCGGCGTGCATCCGGTTCAGCACATAGTCGAACCGGTAAAGTCCCAGCACCGCCGTAAAGAACACGAACACGCCAAACACCAGAAATATCAGTCCCGCAGCACTCAGGATGCTATTCGCCATGTTCCTCCGTCTCCTTTTCTTCAGGCTTGGATCCCGTGCATTTCGCCTTCCTCCAGTGGCGGACCAGCACCAGCCGCGACATCACCACCACGGTCAAAAAGCTCAAAAGGGCATACACCAGCGCCACATCCACCAGAAAATCCTCTTTCAGCCGAACAGACAAAATGGCGATGATCGCTACTGCTATCGTATTGATCATGTTGACGGCGATCACCCGGTCAGTGAATCGGGGTCCGATCACGGCCCGCACCAGCGTTGCCAGAATCAGCACCGCAAGCAGGACCGCCGACGCCGTCAGCGCCGCGTTTTTCAGGTCGGTCATACGCCCCCCTCCAGTTCCCGCAGTTTCCGTTCAAACTCGCTGTGCTCCAGGCCCTCGGCCAGAGATGCATCCAACGCGTGGACGCACAGCAGATTGCCCTCCTGCGATACGGTAATGGTCCCCGCGGTCAGAGTGATGGCGTCGCCGAGGGCGGCTCGGGCGCTCTCGCTCTTCAGATCCGTCCGAAACCAGATGAGCCGCGGCTCCATATTCCGTCCTTTCGTATAAATAAGACGCATCACAACCAGTCCCGCCCAGAGCATTTCCTTCAGAAGATAGAGCAGATACAGGATTCCGCCTCCCACCTTTTTGAAAGCTCGCAGGTCCGCGGCAGGGCTGTATCCCAGCGTCCGGCAGGCCAATAAGTACAGCGCTGCGGAAACCGCCGCCCCGATCAAACAGATTTCAAGGTCAATCCTCCCCGACAGGAGAATCCACAAGCCAAACAGCAGAATTGGCAAGCCGTCGCCCCCCCTCTCAAACGTTCAAGCCGGTCAGTCTCACAGCATGGCGTCCGCACCGCGCTTTTTTTTCGCGTAATCCTGCACATACCGCATAAAATTCCGCGTTACAGGGGACACGGACTTCAACTGCGGCACACCCATCCCCAGAATACGGTACTGCGGCGGGTCCAAAGGCATGGCCACCGCGTCGTTCTGATAGTTCCTCAGCAGCAGCTCGGGCAGAATGGAAACCCCCAGTCCCGCCGTCACCAGGCTGATAATGGCATAGTCGTTACAGGCGGAAAATCGGATATGAGGATAGTGCTCCAGCCGATCCAGTACGTGATGGACCTCGTAGTCATAGCCCGCCAGCGGCATAATAAACTGCTCATTTTGAAATGCCTCGATGGGTACGGCGTCCCGCTCCGTCAGCGGGTGTCCCGGCGGCAACAGTGCCAGCAGCTCGTCTCGGCACAGCGGCAGCCAGTCGAAGGGCCGGTTTTCTCCGCCGGTGTACAGGCACATATCCGCCTCGTGATTGTCCATCATGGCGTCGATGCGATCCGCTCCGCCCTCGATAATCTGAATCTCTACATTTGGATAGTCCTTTTGAAATGCGCTGATAATGTTGGGAAGCCAGTAAATGGCCATGCTGGAAAAAGAGGCAATCCGGATATGGCCGGTATCCGCACCCTTAATCTTTGCAATACTCTGTTCCAGACTCTCGTTGGTATTCAGCAGCTGCCGGATAATGGGCAGCAGCATCTCCCCCTCGGAATTGGGAAAAATACCGGATGAAGTCCGAATCATCAGGGGAAAACCCACCTCGTCCTCCAGCGACTGCATCATATGGCTGATGCCGGACTGTGTATATCCCAGTTCCTCCGACGCCTTTGACAGGCTCCCCAGTTCCACGGCACGGACGAACGCCTCGTACTTTTTGATATTCACGCTATGCCGCCCTTTCATGTTTCATAGTACAAATCAGACATTCTCTAATGGCTATTCTTATGTTATCGTATCTATGCTAGAAATGCAAGAGCTTTCTACGAAAGCCGTGCAACCGATGTATCGGCTCGTTTTTCTCATACAGGGCAGGCCGTTTTTCCGGTTTTGACAGGGTCGGAAATTTGCGCTTGCCCACCCCTCTCACAAAAGGAAGCCGCTGTTATCGCACAGCGGCTTCCTTTTGCACATATTCCCTTTTTGTCCCGCATAGGTTTCCCGCAAGGGGGAATGTTTAAATGACCATTCATGTGGTAAATGCCGGCGAATCGGTTGATTCCATCGCCGCAAAGTACGGTGTCGATCCTTTCCGGCTCGCTGCGGACAACGAGGTCCCCGCCGGGGGCGCTCTCGCTGTGGGACAAACTCTGGTCATCCGCTTTCCAAAGCTCGTTCATTCTGTCCGCGCGGGGGATACGCTCACCTCTATCGCCACCGACTACGGCGTTACCGTCCGCACCCTCTATCAAAACAATTGGAGTCTGGGTGGTCTTCCCACTCTGGACGTGGGGATGGACATCGTGATCTCCTATCAAGAACCGCCCATCGGCTCTGCTGCTTTCAACGGCTACGCCTATCCCTTCATCAATCATCTGCTGTTGGATTCGGTTACGCCGTATCTCTCCTATCTCACGCCCTTTACTTACGGTATTACGGCGGAGGGCACGCTCCTTCCCCTGCAGGACGACGCGCTTCTTCTCTCCGCCCGGGAGCACGGCGCCCGCCCGGTCCTCCATCTTTCCTCCTATACGGAAAACGAACAGTTTGACTCAGCCCGCGCCACCATGGTCCTGACGGATGAAGCCGCTCAAAACCGTTTGATCGCCAGTATCGAGAAGCTCATGCGGGATAAGGGCTTTGCAGGAGTGGATGTGGATTTTGAATTTCTCCCCGCCGCCCTTGCCACACCCTACGCGGAATTTCTCGCCCGCCTCCACCGCGTCTTCGGCGCTCAGGGCTATTTCGTCTGGGCTGCTCTGGCTCCCAAGACCTCCTCCAATCAGCCCGGCCTTCTGTATGAGGCCCACAACTACTCCTCCATAGCCTCCTCGGTAGATGCCGTTCTCCTCATGACTTATGAATGGGGATATACATATCTACATCTATGCTATAAGTAACAAATTGCCGGGACTGATGTATTGTAACGAAGAAATCAGTGCTAAGCCATTCTACAAACAAATAGGCATTTCATGTCCTTGAAAACAGAACAAGCCGGACGCCATGTGGCGCCCGGCTTGTTCTATTGGAGGATAGAATGATGAAAAAAGCTCTTGCAAGACTTATAATACACACTTTCTGTTAAAATTATAAGCATGCTCCTGTAAATTTTAAATAATAAGATTCCAAACGGTATCGCGGTATCGCTTATACAACCAGGAAGTTGCCCATTAGAGACCTCACGTAATTTTTGAAAACAAACTGGGAACGGTTCTGCAAAAAGCGATCTGGCTATGAAAATCTGTGACAGCTGCGGCGCAGGGGATAACCGTTCGATCAGTCCGCCCCCTGCGGAATCACCTTCAAATCATCACCGGGCCTGACGGTTCCGCCAATTAAAATTTTAATAAAAATCCCTTCCCGGGGCATTACGCAGTCGCCCGCCGCTTTGCGGATGGCACAGTCGTTGTGACACTCCTTGCCGATCTGCGTGACTTCCCCGACGACGTCACTGCCAAGCCGCAGCTGTGTTCCCACGGGAAGCTTGTACAGGCAGATTCCCTCGGTTAGAACGTTCTCTGCAAAGTCGCCGTGTTTGAGCGGAAATGAAATTTTTTCCTGCACCTTCCGAACGCTTTCCACGCCCAACAGGCTGACCTGACGGTGCCAGTTTCCCGCGTGGGCGTCGCCGACAATGCCGTGATCGGCCCTCATCGTTACTTCCGGCACCTCATGCTTCTGAATTCCCTTGTGCTCAGAAATGCAGACCGCAATGATTTTAGCCACTGTGCTTTCCTCCCATTTCATGGTGATGCTGGTGCTCCCCGCAATCCGAAGACCAGCCGCGCAGAATCTCCACGCCGTGCCTGAGCGCGGGCAGTACCGCGCCGAGACATTCCCGGGCAGCCTTTTCACTGCCGGGACAGTTGAGAATCAGCGTATCCCCACGAATACCCGCCGCCTCTCTGGACAGGCAGCCTCTGGGCGTAATCTGCAGGGACTTTGCACGCATGGCTTCCGGAATGCCGGGTGTCTCCCGTTCGATGACCGCTCTGGTCGCCTCGGGCGTAACGTCCCTCTTAGAAAAACCTGTGCCGCCGGTCGTGGCGACCAGACAGACGCCACGTTCATCGGAGCAATCGATCAGCTCTTTTTGAATCGTTTCAAGGTCGTCCGGAATCACCGCCGTATAGACAATCTCCCAGCCGTCCGCCCGCAGCATTTCGCAGATGGCCGGACCGGAGGTATCTTTGCGCAGGCCCTGGGCGCCTTTATCGCTCATGGTGATGACCGCCGCCGTATATTTCATGGAATCAGCCGTCCTTTCTGAGAAATTCGCCGGACTTGCCTCCGGTTTTTTTCAGTAAACAGATTTTTTCGATGACGATATCCCGCTGCACAGCCTTGCACATGTCGTAAACCGTTAGCGCCGCAACCGAGACAGCCGTCAGCGCCTCCATTTCAACGCCGGTGGCACCGGCGCATTTTGTGGTCGCATAAATCTCAACGGCCAGCTGCTGCTCATCCATCTGAAAGTCCAGATCCACGCCCGAGAGAAAGATGGGATGGCACATGGGGATGATGTCCGCGGTGTGCTTGGCGCCCATGATGCCGCCGATCTGCGCAGTGGTGAGCACATCTCCCTTCTTCAGGCCGCCAGACTGAATCAGCCGAAAGGTCTCCTCGTTGACCAGAACCCGGCCATAGGCCACAGCCATACGGACGGTATCCGCTTTCTCCGACACATCCACCATTCTGGCTCTGCCGTGTTCGTTGAAATGTGAAAAGTCCTCCAAAATTTAACCTCCGATCTGATTCATATCCCGGGCAGACCCGGCGTGCTCCTCCGCGGTCAGGACGCCGTGCTGGGCGGGCTTATGGGCAATCGCGGTTTCCAGCCGATTCCGAAGTGCTTCCCCATGCAGACCGCGCAGAGAAATTTCCTCGGTGGAGAACAGGCAGGGCTTCAAATACCCGTCGGATGTCAGGCGGATGCGGTTGCATTCGCCGCAGAACAGATGACTGATCGGGCGAATCAGCCCCACGCTGCCCGCCGCACCCGGTAGACGGTACAACTCCGCTACGCCGCTTTTCTCCACGCTCTGCAGCTGAGGAACTCGCTCCAGCACGGTTCCGCACGGGAGATAAGCTTCCGCTCCGAACGGGCTGACGTGCCCAATGGGCATCAACTCGATAAAGCGCAGTTCGATGGGATATTGCTGCGTGAGTGCGACAAGATCGGGAATCTCATCGTCATTGAAACCGCCAATCAAGACCGTGTTGATTTTGAGCGGGGTCAGCCCCGCCTCCATGGCGGCTCGGATACCGGAAAGCGCATCCTCCAACCGGCCCAGCCGGGTGATCCTGCGATATTTGTCCGGGTTCAGCGTGTCCAGACTGATATTCACCCGGTCCACACCGGCGGCCTTTATTTCCTTCGCCATCGGTGCCAGCAGTGTGCCGTTGGTGGTAAAAGCCAACTCAGACAGATTGGGAAGGCTTGCCAGCTCCTGAAAGAGGGAGAGAATACCCCTGCGCACCAAGGGCTCTCCCCCGGTGATGCGGATTTTCCGAATGCCCAGCCCCACCGCCTCCCGGGCAATTTCAGCAATCTCCTCCAGAGAGAGAATGTCGCAGTGGGACTGCTTGACAACGCCCTCTTCCGGCATACAGTATACGCACCGGAGATTGCAGCGGTCGGTGACTGAGATGCGAAGATAGGTAATCTCCCGCCCATAATGATCTTTCATATTGATTCTCCTTGCCCGCAGGACGCGCCCAAAATTTCCGCCTGCATCGTGACACTGTCCACAATTTCATGCATATGCTCGCAGCTTCCGCACAGGGAAAGTCACTGCGGCAGTCCGTGTGCCTGCCGCAGAGGATCTGTCAGTTCCTGTTCCGGGGTCAACCTTAGCGCTGTTCCCATCGTATCACAAACCAGACGCTGTGTATACCCCGTGTCCAGATGCCGTACCGTAACCCCCTGTAGTTCTTCCATCGCCCAATATCTCGCCGATGGTCGCGCGGAGGATGACTGGAATCTGATACGCCCGAATACATTCTTTACCCACACTGCCGGAAAGCAGGGAGGTTTGATCCCGATCCAGCCGCAGGACCATCGTCCCGGTTCGGAATATAATGGCCGTGTTCGCCTTTGAAATTCCGATGCAGACATCCCTCATTCTTACTCATGACGTCCGTTAGCTTAACCCTCTTTCCAGATAAAAATCGGCATCGGAGGTTCGCCATGCCGGTTGCTCCATTCACAGCACAAAACCGTATAGGCGCGCTCATCTACGGTTTTCAAATGCTGTAGGACCGCATTTTTCTCCTCATATCCGTTTTCTTTTCCATAGTAGAGCGCAATTGCCATTACACCGCGAGGCTTTAGAAGGTCAAGCCCCGCATCAATTGCCAGAATCGATGATTCCGCTTCGGTAAAAATCAAACGATTTCCGCCAGGCAGCCGCCCGAGATTGAACACAATACAGTCTACCGTTCCCGCTTCGGCATACCGTTCCATGTTGGCATGACTGTCCAGAATTACATCGGCCTGCAGCCCCTCTTGCTCCAGCAAAGCATTCGTCTGGCTGACAGCCTCCTGCTGGATATCAAAGGCAAGCACATGACCGCTTTTCCCCACCAATTGACAGAGCAATGCGGTATCCCGCCCTTTACCCGCTGTTGCATCAATGCAAAGCATGCCTTCCCGCACATTTTGCTTCAAAAATTCATGCACCATGGCCAGTGTATTGAGTTTCATTTGATGCGCCTCCCTGTGCTTCGGATAAGCTCTATTATAACAAATATACAGGAAATTGCATCCATGGAATAATCTCTGAAACGGCCCTAAAATACCTTCCTTTACAGGACTTTTTGTGGTAAAACGCCCCGTGAGAGAATCAACTCCCACGGGGCGTTCTTAAACTACCAACTGATGGGTCCCAGCAATGCCAGGAATTTCTGTCCCAAACCCAGCCGCAGCGCCAGCAACGGCAATAGCATTTACACCACATAAAGTGCGTCGACTTTCATCGGCGACGTACTCCGGGTGTATAGCCATTGCAATAACATTATATTCAATTAGGGCCTTTGTGGTTCTTAAGCAGGCGCCGCGGGAACCCGTCGGACAGATCGGTCTGCAAAGTCGTTGTCAAAACACAACCCAATTAAATATACTTATATCGGGGGTGGTTCAATGTACAGCAAAATAGCGGACATCTATTTTAACGTATTTGACAGCGAGACGGATGAATACATGGGGCACTCGCGTTTTGCGCTGACGCAAAGTTCGGAACGCAAATTGCTCGATCTTCTCAACTATAATATAGTTCCCGATACCCTTACACTCTTGGACGTAGCTTTGTCTGATACCTCCAAAAACTATATTCCGCCAGCACTATTTAAAAAGAACAGTCGAATTTCAACGCTTTATATCGACGCAGTTGATACCTATTCCGGAAGGCTTGTCCCCATTGAAATCGTAATAAGTTATGATGTTATTGCAAGAGGGCACCTGTCTGAAAACCCATATTCTTTTGAGAGCGTTGAATTGGGGAATATAAAAATTTTGAACATTGATTTCAAGGATATCTAATGCAATATCAGTCCAACTAGAATATAGTCGAACGCAAAAAAACCCCGGAGCCTACCGTCTGGTAAGCTCCGGGAATTTTCATTTATTATACTGCCGTCTCCACTTTTTCCAACGCCCAGCCGGGTAACGACGGTGCTGACGGGCTTCGTGATAACTTTCACCCTCATACTCATCCGCCAGCCTCCACATGAACCATGCGACCGGGCCAAGCCTTTGGGTTAACGTACTTGAAAACCACTAGCCCTGATACCATAGAGGGGTTGTAAGAAGCCCGTGTGATCGTTACGGGGCCAGTCCAAAATGCACCTTGTCTTCTGCACAGAGTGTAAAAGTGCCGGGAATCACCAGCAAAAAACTAAAAGAATATCGTTCCGTTTGCATCTGTCAGCATTCTCTTGCATCTTTAAAACCCTTTTGTTTTCATTCTTTTGATTTTTTCCCTGCTGTGTGCGGTGACGGTCTTGTCTACCGCTTTTACAGGACAGATCTTCTATTTTGACAGTGCCCGTGTTTACCACCGCGGCCCACTTTTATTCATACCGATGTCCATGCAATTTGTTATGATGGTAATTGTTGAGGGATTTTTGATCAGTCAGAGGCAAAAAATTGAGGCAAATTACTTCCGGGCTCTTATGCTGTTTCTTGTTGCTCCGCTGATCGGATGGGCGCTGCAGCTTTTCATATTCGGACTTCCGTTCTCACTACTCGGTATTACCTTTGCAGCGTTGATCCTGTTCACTAATATTCAGAACCGCACTATGGACAAGGATTATCTCACCGGAGCATTTAACCGGCAAATGCTTGACAGCTATATGCAGCATAAGATTGATGCCGCTTCGCGGCAAGAAACATTTTCAGCAATTCTGCTTGATATTGATGATTTCAAATCCATTAATGACCGCTTTGGCCACTTCGAAGGAGATATCGCACTCATTAATGCTGTTCGCGTTCTACGTGATTCTGTGGGACGTAACGATCTTGTAGCAAGATACGGCGGAGACGAATTCTGTATTATCCTCCAAAAAAATGATATTAAATCAGTTGAAGGTACAATAGAGCGAATTGGCAAAAATCTTTCCACCTTTAACCAGAGTGAAGGAAAGCCATACAAGCTCGGTTTCAGCATGGGCTATGCAGTATATCATCCTTCTATCGGGAACACCGCAGAATCATTCTTTAGAGTAATTGATCAAAAGATGTATGATCATAAAAATTACCGAAAGAATAAGGTCACTCTATAATAAGACATGAATGCAAGCAACTATCAGTTCTATTATGATTTAAGCGGGAGCCTGTCGGCTCCCGCATTTTTTCATTATCCCTCAATGTCAATATCAAGCTTTTTGGCAATGTCCTTTGCGGCGAAAATAGTAAGAGTGGTCGCACCTGCTCTGCTTGCCAAAGTTGCAATCCTAAGAATTGAATTAAGCCAATAGCAGAAGGGAGAAGCAATGGCGGAACAAATGCTCCACCATTGCTTACGGTTAGCCTTGTGTCTTTGTATAATTCAAAACATCCCCTTCTTCTATGATCTACTTTCACGTGCCAATTCTCAAGGAAGGTCTGATTACGCGTGCAAGTATTACAACTGCTTTAGCGCGGGTCAGATTGTCATCCATACTGAATATTATTGCAGTATTTCCGTTTACGATGCCAGCACGATTGCACGTAGCAATATCAGCTGCAATAAACTCGTACATTTCATCTTTGCTAACGCCACTAAAGTTTGTAGACTTCTTGATCGGGACGAACTCATTTGAAGGTAATGAACAGATAGCTGGCACATCTCAGCACGAGATTAATCAAATTTAGAAATTTTGCATAGCCAAGATGGGGCTGGCAGGAACTATTTACATTAAAAGTCACGCCATTGAAAACGGCCATTCCATGTATGAGCATAATAATCCGTCGCAATCCCTGAATAACTTGAAAAATGCCGATCATAAGTCACATGTCCAAACCACTTAGAACCAACATAGGTATTATCGCCATTGTTCGTATAACTCTTGCGATCTTAAATCTGGAATCCAAAACCAACTCTGCCATCGCCTCGCCCTGCTTGCCGATGGCAATGCTAGCCCCGAAAAACTGTATTTTGTAAAATTACGATTTTCCAAGCTAAGGGACCAAAGGTGCGGAATAAAAGTTACCGTCTTCTCCACGTACTGATATCTCTTCATAAGGAGGTGCAAGGAGCAACTCCATATGTCGGTTATTGTCCAGTTTTAAACCAATCCCTGTCACCTCATGTTCTTTATTATTTACAAATATGTATCTCCTATAAATTGGAAGAATCAACACCTTTTTATAAGATGACAAGCATACCGACTCCCCATCCCCATAATGTCCGAGGACAATGAAGTATTCATCATATTGCCGCGTATCAATTACGGAAAAGGCATCAATATCGTGCCCAGCCTGCTCCATAGCCCATCTAAAGGCGTCTTTTGAAATACTATTTTCATTAACGGGCCGAATCATCAGTACACAGAGCAAAACTCCGGCAAAGAATATGACCAGATAATAATACCGACGAATAAATCTCATTTATCATCTGCCTCATCCCGCAGACGCATGGTTGTCACTGGACTTAGACAGCGGTGACACTCATGCTTCTGCATGTTCCATAAGATTTAAAGAAGCTATTAAAAATTTGCCGTCCCTGACTAAGGTTCCCATTGAGAATATTACACTGACACATACCATCATAAAATGTCTGATTCTTATACTCCCATTATGTGCATCTCCTGATGCAACAATGTGAGCACCTTCATCGTAATCAACGCTATTACTATTATAGATTGCTCTTATACTTTCTCCGTATCTGCGGCTTTCGAGAGAGACATAGTCAATACTACTGACTATCTTTCCGCCCACAAGAATACCCATTGAAATCAAAATGGATTGCACTGCGCTCAATTCCGGAGCAATCAAGCCAAGTGCAACAGAAAATCCGGAAACAACCTACGTCACACTGCCTCCAAGAAAACCTACGTTTACCTTTTGTTTAACTAAATCACCGGGAGTATTGTCTCGGACAAAAACTTGAGCTGTTGGAGTGAAGTAAAAATCAGTACCAATTTGCGACCGAAATGATAGAACCATTCTCAAGCGTACACGGATTAGAACAGGTGTCCTCATTATCCACTGCAAACGCGGGAACACACAGCGTTATGCACATAACCAGTGCCAGAGCCAAACTCATAATTTTTTTTCATGCTATACCTCTTTTCTCATTTTATAAAGAATCTGCCGGAATAGAGATATGCAGAATGTCTCTGCTATAATACTGACTGCATTGGTCCGCTCCTTTCGTGCCCCCGGTGGTGTGGGATCTGTAAATGTGCATCAAAAGCCACAAGCCTCTGTGCAGGAAAAGGATGACAGTCAGGTCACTGTATATACCGCGGGCGGTATAGATCATTACATTATGGAAAACAACGAGGTGCTAACGGCTACTTGGTTTGCTGATAATTTGGAATGCAGCATTATGGGCGAGATTTCGGAATCGGACATGGAGGCTATGATCAGTTCTATTAATGAGGAGTAGATTGAATTGAGAAAGCTTTATTCAAAAGATCTATCTCTGCTTCTGGTTTTGCTCTTTACATTCAGTCTTTGCGTCCCAGCAAGCGCCAGTGTGCCTGTCCTTCGTTCCAACAGATATTTAAATTCATATGACGGCATAGTCACCCGCGAAGGTGGCGGGACAATCAAAATTTCTTTTACTGTCATTGGCACCCGTGTTATTGATGAAATTGGCGTAAGTCAAATCGTTGTGGAAAAGCAGAGCGGAAATTACTGGGTTCCTATGAAAACGTACAATAATACGAAGAATCCCGAACTTTCTACTACAAACGATTATTCTTATGCCAACTATGTCCTGTATAATGGAGAAGCTGGCGCTGTCTATCGCGCTGAAATCACCGTATTTGGAAATACGGATTACCGAACAATTACAACCTCATCTCAGAGGGCTTAATTATCTGGGAACAAGGCGCTCCGGCTATATAGCCTGAGCGTCTTTCCTTTTAAATGCGTTTTAGCCGTAATACCGACCGCAAGAGGGCCTCCGCAATTTGGATTTTTACAATAATCTAAATCTGTGGAGGCTTTTATGACAACCATAAACTTGCGGGACTATTACATAGAAGATCAGACTATCGAGGTTTCAGATGAAATGGCCGAGGCTCTACGCTCGGACAAACTGTATGAGACGGCCCATCAGCGGCGTGTCAAGCGCAACCAGGAGCATTATGTCATCTATGCGATGGAGGCTTGCGGCTTTCCTCCCGAGGATATTCGGCGTGTGGTCGGTGAGCTTTACTATGTTTTTGATATGCGCGGGCCTGAGGAGGCCAAGGAGCATTTCCAAAACAGCCCCTATTAGCTTTGAGACACTCTGTCTCAAGAAGAGGATAAGCCAAAGGCCGGCATCCGCAAGGGTGCCGCCCTTTGGCGTTTCCCCATAGGACAGGGGGAATACAATTGATAGTTGTGTTTTTAATTACGAAGGGAGGGTGCAATGGCCGACACCAAATGCAGCGAGGAATACACCTTATCAAGTTGATAAAATCAAGCTCCTTGTCACGCCCGTATACAAGGAAAAGGGCAAGCTGCTGCGGGATATTCTTCTGAAACTGATGCTGGCCGATTTAGAGCCAGCTTAAACGATTCCATCGACATTCTTAAAGAGGCGGTAGACAGAGGTAAAACATTGGTAGGATAAAACCTCTTATTTGACTGCCGGGAAGGAAGATATTTTGAAACAGTCAGACAACAAAAATTACGCAGAGGGTACCGCCGCACTTTATTGTCGCTTGAGCCACGACGACAATATGGACACGGAATCCAACAGTATTTCAAACCAGAAAAAGACACTCCAAAAGGTCGCCAAGGAAAAGGGCCGCACCGGCACGACGATGAACGCCCCGACTACCAGCGCATGATCCAGGCAATCGAGGCGGGCTATATTTCGGCGATGTTCGTGAAAGGCTTGTCCCGGCTTGGACGCAACTACATTGAGGTCGGTAAGCTGACCGAGGAGTTTTTCCCGCAGCATGATATTCGGCTGATCGCCGTTTCTGACGGTGTGAACAGCGACGAGGGCGAAAATGAGTTTACTCCATTCCGCAATATCATGAATGAGGTATTCGCATAAAGAATGGTAGAATACTTAATATAGCAAAGAGCACGGCATCGGCTGCCTGAAATCCGCCAGACTGATCTGACCATTGCTGTATTTGTACATTCCCATCACTCCGTGTGTAAGTATTTTGGCCACATCCGACCTTTTTTCTTACATATAGTATATCATAGATGGGCATCAAAGTCTTGTGCTGCAATGAGCTCCGAATTATTCAGTGAACATTAAATATAAGTCTTTAAGTGAAAAAGTAGACCATTTAAGTGTAAAGGCTCATTTTTGTATTGATTGGCATTGTAAACCTTTTTTCAGATATGTCCCACCAGGGAATCGCCAACATCCCGGGCGACTTTTTGAGCCTTGTGGGCACTTCAGCGGCGGCCATCTGCTTCGCATCCGGGTCGGGGAGATCAAAAAGCCTGCAAAAGGCACGAGCCTCTCCTTTGTTTCCTCACAGATGGGTGCGGGGAAAAGCTTTGCCATTCTGAAATTTCTGGACCAGATCGGTGCGTTTGCTGGTCCTGTCCTACTTTTCGCCGTTTTGTGCCAAGAAGTATTTTACCAAGCGGTTAGGCATGGGATTGATAAGGCATAACAGAAAATTTAGTTGACAATATCTAAGCGCCGACATATGATGTATCCGAAGTAAATATTCGGTAGGTGCGGCTACCACAGGGATACGGATTGCTGCCGCGGAGTAGTGGAGACACTATGAGAAGGTCAGCAGTCTATGTCGAAGCAAGGCATAGACTAATGCAATTTCAAGGTGAATGATCACCACGCCCTGTGATGCTAAAGCTTGAACGATGGTAAATCAGCGGTTTCGCCGTCTGATTAAGTGCGCGTCCAATCAGGAGTTATTGGCACGTCGCTTCTTTGGAAAATCTTGCCATTGCTTTGAGCAATGACAAGATTTTTTGTCCCTACAGAAAGATTTGCAGGACTATTTCATTTTACGGAGGTGAAAAAAGTGGACGCAGGGAGTAGCAGCGGCATAAGCCCGGAAGGACGAAGTCAAAATCACAGATGTGCCTCAGCAGACAAGTGCGCAGGTTTATTCTGCGTCTACTTTTCTGCCGCCTTCTGATAAATCAGACTGTCATCCGGTTTATGTCTTACTTCCACATATTTACCCGGCAATTTGCCGAAAATGCGAAGGAGGTATAGACTGATGAAGAACAAAAAAATTACTGCGCCAAAGAGCGCGGCGAATGCAAAAAAAGCTGACCACACAGACAGAAGACTTTATGAGACCTCATTTATCGAAGAAAACGAGGTTTTAAAGGAACTAAATACTTCTTTTCGGGGTCTTGGAGAGGACTGGGTAGAGGAAATGCGCGACCTCTACGGCGCAAACAGAATCTCACACGGAAAGAAAAATCCTCTGGCAAAAAGGCTTTTCGAATCCTTTGTGAATCCGTTTACGGCAATTCTATTTATTCTCGCTGCCGTTTCCTTTGTCACGGATGTGCTTCTGGCTGAACCCGGCAGCAAAAACCCGGTGACCGTTATCATCATCCTTACCATGGTCATGATCAGCGGGCTTCTCCGTTTTGTGCAGGAACTTCGCAGCGGCAATGCCGCCGATCGTTTAAACCAGATGGTTAAAACCACCACAGCCGTGGAGCGGCAGGAAAATGGGCGGGAAGAAATACTGCTGGAGGATGTTGTTGTCGGAGACATTGTCTACCTGGCGGCCGGGGATATGGTACCGGCTGATGTACGGATTCTCCGGGCGAAAGACTTGTTTGTCAGTCAGGCGGCCCTGACAGGCGAGAGTGAGTCGGTGGAGAAAACAGCAGGTGTCGTCAAGCGGGGAGAATATGATACCGTAACGGAATATCATAATCTTGCTTTTATGGGCAGCACCGTCATCAGCGGTTCGGCGACCTGCGTTGTTGTCGCCACCGGCAATGATACGTTCTTTGGCGCGATTGCAAAAGGACTGACAGCAAAGCCTGTCCAAACGAGTTTTGAAAAGGGCGTTAACTCCGTTTCCTGGATATTGATCCGCTTTATGCTTGTCATGGTCCCCGTCGTGCTGTTTATCAACGGCTTTTCGAAAGGAGACTGGCTGGGGGCGTTCCTGTTTGCCATTTCCGTGGCGGTGGGCTTGACCCCTGAGATGCTGCCAATGATCGTCACTACCTGCCTGGCAAAAGGTGCGGTGGCAATGTCCAAGAAGAAAACCATTATCAAAAATCTAAACGCCATTCAGAATCTCGGTTCTATGGATGTGCTGTGTACGGATAAGACGGGCACATTGACGCTGGATAAGGTCGTCCTTGAGTATCATCTTGATGTGCACGGCAATGCGGATACCCGGGTGCTTCGACACGCTTTTTTAAATAGCTATTATCAGACCGGACTCAAAAATCTGATGGATATCTCCATCATTGAAAGAGCGGAACAGGAAAGCACGGAAGAGGCCGGCCTTCAGGAACTTTCGACCAACTATGTGAAGGTGGATGAAATCCCGTTTGACTTTGAGCGCCGCCGGATGAGCGTTGTCGTGGCGGATAAAAGCGGAAAGACGCAGATGATCACAAAAGGTGCCGTTGAGGAAATGCTCTCGATCAGCAGTTATGCGGAATACAGGGGCAAAGTCGAGCCGTTGACCGATTTGATTAAAAGCGAGATCTTATCAACGGTCGACCGTCTCAACGACGAGGGAATGCGTGTGATCGCCGTGGCGCAAAAGACCAATCCGTCGCCGGTCGACGCATTTTCAGTGGCGGATGAGGCGGATATGGTTCTGATGGGATACCTTGCGTTTCTTGACCCGCCGAAAGAGACCACGGCCGCAGCAATCCGGACATTGAACGAGCATGGCGTTGCAGTCAAAATCCTCACCGGAGACAATGACCGCGTCACCCGCTGCATTTGCAGACAGGTGGGGCTGCAGGTAGACAACCTTCTGCTCGGTTCGGATATCGAACGAATGTCTACTGATGAACTGAAAAAAGCAGTCGAAGTCACCAATGTCTTTGCCAAGCTGTCGCCACAGCAAAAGGCGGATATCGTGTCAACCCTTCGGGAAAACGGTCATGTCGTGGGGTATATGGGCGACGGTATCAACGACGCCGCCGCAATGAAAGCGTCCGATGTGGGTATCTCAGTTGATACAGCCGTGGATATCGCGAAAGAATCAGCGCATGTTATTCTGCTTGAAAAGGATTTAATGGTACTGGAAAACGGAATCGTTGAAGGCAGAAAAACCTACGCTAACATGATCAAGTATATTAAAATGACGGCCAGCTCAAACTTTGGAAATATGTTTTCCGTTCTCGCCGCGAGCGCTTTTTTACCGTTCCTCCCGATGGCGCCAATCCACTTGATTTTGCTGAACCTGATATATGATATCTCCTGCACCGCAATCCCCTGGGATAGCGTGGATCGAGAGTTTCTCAAGGTCCCCAGGAGGTGGAATTCTTCTTCAATCAGCAAATTTATGGTCTGGATTGGGCCGACGAGTTCCGTTTTTGATATCACGACCTACCTGCTCATGTACTTTATCATCTGTCCCATGATGTCCGGAGGACAGCTTTTTCATCACATCACAAACGTTTCGAGTCAGGATTACTATATCGCCCTGTTCCAATCGGGGTGGTTTGTCGAGTCCATGTGGAGCCAGACCCTGGTCATTCACATGCTTCGCACGCCGAATATTCCCTTTATACAGAGCAGGGCGTCGCTTCCGGTTATTGGTCTTACCTTTACAGGAATCGCGGTACTGACTGCAATTCCCTTTACGCCGTTCGGCGCGGCAATTGGCCTTACCGCTCTTCCTGCAGCGTACTTTACTTGGCTGGCACTGACGGTTGCGTGCTACATGGTGCTTGCCACCTTGCTCAAGACGATTTATATCAGAAGATACAGGGAGTGGCTGTAAAAAACGATTGCCCATAGTGACACAGTTTTACCTTGTCTCCAAAAGTTCACAAACAATTATTATGTACCGTTATCATAGATAAGAGGTGGCACTATATGTGTCACCTCTTGATTTGCAGGCCTTCAGATCATTGTTATAGCATCATTGTGTGCTGAACACAGACATATTGGCGAGGATGACGTTACGGGCACGTCCTGACCCAACCGCTGTTCGCGGCTCATCGTTGCAAATTATGTTGCAACTGCAATTTTGTGCTTTCCAATTTGCTTATACATGCACAATCACAAATCAGAGTATCCCTGTTCTGATCGTATCTAGCAGCCTGCAACGCTATGGCATTTTCTGCGTTATACAGCAGTGCAATGCTTTCCAGAGGCCTTTTACCGTATGCATTGAGTGAGGTGTTTTCTATGACATGACGATTGTAGTTTGTAAATATAGCTAGTAACCACATCTAAAATTGTAGTAACTATGGGGAAAGCATCCCGGATTTTATGCTGTAATCCCCGCAGTTTGTTTAAGACTGCGCAAATACATTATATTACATATCGGCAATTTTGACAAACAGATAAGTATGAATTGTCCACAAAATTTTAAAAAGCGTTAAAAAGACGTTAAAAATGTCTTTTTCTACCCTTGGGTTATAGAAAGCACTGGACCGTTTTCACGCGTTTGGCGTTCTAATCGCCGTCAAAATTATAGTCATGCACGAAAGGAGAAACATTATGCCAAGAAGGGGCGAAAATGTTTACAAGCGTAAGGATGGCCGCTGGGAGGGGCGAATTCTTAGGCCGGACGGAAAGTACCGATATGTTTATGCGAAAACATATAAGGAAATTAAGGAGAAACAAAAAAACTATGAGAAATATCGGAAGCCACAAGCTGACAAAATAGACTGCCCGGCCGCATTTGCGGCCGGGTTGTTTGACTGCTGGCTGAGCGGGGATATCCTGAATCAGGTAAAACCATCCACTTATGAAAACTACTACCGCTGCATGAAGAATTACGTGATTCCCTTTTTTAAAACAGCCGGAAACGAAAATCTGTCGGAAATTACGGCAGCCGGATTTACAAAGCACATAAAAGACCATTCTGCGCTTTCCGAATCCTACAAACGGAAAATTCTGATAATTTTTAAAACGGCTCTTAAAGAAATCCTGAGGGGCTCTCCTAAGCTTTCTGCAATAATGGACACTGTTAAACTCCCAAAAGTGGGGAATAAAGAGGTGCAGGCATTCTCAATCAACGAGCAGAGGTTAATTGAAAACGCAGCCTATGGTTCAAATGATAAACGTGCACTCGGTATTATCCTGACTTTTTACACGGGCATACGGCTGGGAGAACTATGCGCTCTGAAATGGGGTGATATTGATTATGAAGCCGGTATCATGTCCGTCACAAAAACAGTAGCCCGTGTGAACCGCTTTCAGCCAGAGGGGCACGGGGGTACATTGCTGGTGGGAACGCCGAAAAGTCAGAGCTCCATACGGAAAATCCCCTTGCCCGAATTTCTCGTTGACATGTATAAGAAATATATGCAGTTCCGTATGAATGAAAATTGTTACCTTATTTCCGGAACAACTGAACCGGAAGATCCCAGGGCGTATCAAACACTCTATAAAAAAGTGTTGGCAACCGCCGGTGTAAATGATCGTAAATTTCACGCAATCCGACACACTTTCGCAACGCGTGCGATGGAACTTGGCGTTGACATCAAAACACTCAGCGAAATATTGGGACATTCGAGTGTCTCAACTACACTTAACATATATGCACATTCCCTCATGGACCAAAAAAAAGTTGCAATGAGTAGATTTAATGAACTGCATATAACGCATATGGCAAGCACTTTGATCGCCGTCAACATTCCAGTCATAAATTCATGAAGTCAAGCAATACCAACAAATATTCATCAAATAGCGCAGTCTTAAACAAACTGCGGGCTGTAATTATATTCAATTATATTATGGCACAATGTGGAGCTTCTATTCAACGTTAATCAGGCTTGTAAATTTAGGGATTTGGTGCTCCTGAATTTAATTAAAAAATAATTCTGAGGAAGTGAGAGCTTGAATGTATTAAAGGAAATTTCAGCTGACAGTGAAGACGCAATGAAGGGCAGGTTTCTGACATTTCTGATTGGCGATGAGACTTATGGCATCGCGATTGAAAATGTCATGGAAATCATCGGAATACAGCCGATCACGGAGATGCCCGAAATACCGGATTATATCAAAGGGATTATCAACCTAAGGGGCAGCATCGTTCCGGCCATGGACATAAGGCTGCGCTTCAAAAAGCCGGAAACAGGCTACACAGAAAGAACCTGTGTCATTGTTATCCGTATCGGCGGTATGTCAACCGGATTGATTGTGGATTGTGTATCTGAGGTGCTACCAATTCCGGATGAGGAGATCTCCGCGATGCCGGAAATCAAATCGGGTGACAGACGGGGGTATGTAAGAAGCATTGGAAAATTCGAAAATCGTATCATATTGCTGCTCGACTGCGAAAAGCTGCTGAATGAAGTTGAGCTTGAAACTGTCTCGGCACAGTTGTGATTATATTGATCAGTCCAAAGTTTGAGACACAATGATTCAAGCACCATACTGTGTCTCCTGAACAGTGTAACACTCAGCCCTTGGAGAGGGGCTTAAAAAACTACTACTCAATAATACAGGGAAATGAAAAAATGAAAAAGCGTTTTGAAAATATGAAGGTATCACGAAAGCTGTCAACCGGATTTATGATTATCGCTCTTCTTGGAACGGTTATTGGTATTGTGGGCATTTTTAACCTGCTCAAATTCTCTAACGATCAGCAGGTGACCTATGATCAATGTACCTTGGGAATAAAATACGCTTCCCAGGCAGAAACGGATTTTATGGCTCTTGGGAAGGCAACAAGCGGACTACAAATCAACTTAAATAACGTGGATGCAAAAGAGCAGTACATTGAAAAAGTCGAAGGCTATATTGATGCAATGGAATCAGATTTTAAGGCATATAGCAACACGGTTTCCAGTGATGCGGACCAGAAGAACCTGGACGCTGTTAAATCCGCATATGCTACTTACCTGGAAATAATAAACAAAAACCTGTCCATCGCCAAATCCGGTGGAACATCTGATGATATGATGGAAAATATGTCTCAGGCGGCTTCCGTTGCCAACGACGCGGCCAAAGCGTTCGACTCCCTCACGGAATATAACGCCACCCGTGCTCAAGAAAACATCGCGGCCAGCAAAACGTCTGCAATCTTATCAATCTGCCTGATGATCGCCGTAATTTTGATATCCTTTGCCATTTCTTTTATCTTAAGCCGTTTTATATCGGGCATGATCAGCAAGCCCATGCAAAAGTTCGCGGCGTTTGGCGAGTTGCTGGCAGTCGGTGACATTGATGCAAGCAAAGTTCTGAACAAAGAAGACTTGCAGTTGAAATACAGGAAAGATGAGATTGGAACGCTTGCCTTAGCCTTCAATAAAGTGATGGAGAGTACCGCCGAGCAAGCTCATAAGACTGCGGCAATTGCGGAGGGTGACCTTACCACTGTCATAACGGTAAGATCTGAATTTGATGTCATGGGCAAAGCGCTCTCCGACCTTGTGGCAAAATTCCATGACCTCGCGGCATCCATTGTCACATCCGCCGATCAGGTGGATGCAGGCGCAAAGCAGGTGGCGGATTCCAGTACAGCACTTTCTCAGGGTGCGACGGAGCAGGCCAGCTCCGTTGAGGAACTGTCGGCATCTATGGAGGAAATCACCTCGCAGACGACGCAAAATGCTGAGAACGCGCAAAAAACCAATGTGCTGACAATGAATATACAAAAGGACGCAAATTCCGGCAACGCGCAAATGGTGGAAATGCTTCGCGCTATGGATGAGATCAATACTTCTTCTGTTAGTATCAGTAAAATCATTAAGGTAATCGACGATATCGCTTTCCAGACAAATATTCTGGCGCTCAATGCGGCGGTAGAGGCGGCCAGAGCGGGAAGCGCGGGCAAGGGCTTTGCCGTGGTGGCCGAAGAAGTCCGAAATCTCGCGGGCAAGTCCGCACAAGCTGCAAAAGAGACGACGGAGCTGATCGAAACCTCCATACAAAAAGTGGATGCCGGTACGAACATCGCAAAAGAGACGGCGGGCGCGTTGGGCAAAATTGTGGAAGGAGTTTCGCAGGCTGGGGAGCTTGTCGGAGCAATCGCTACTGCTACAAACGAACAGGCGGCGGCTTTGGAGCAGATCAATCAAGGGATTGTTCAGATATCGCAGGTTGTTCAGAGCAACGCGGCCTCTTCCGAGGAAAGCGCGGCGGCCAGCGAAGAGCTTTCTGCCCAGGCCGACAGCCTGAAAAAATATGTCAGTGTATTCAAATTAAATAAAAATTCTACCGTTGGGAAAGACGAGTCGATTTTGGACGAAGAGTCAATGAGGAAAATCCCGTACCAAACAGCGTCATCCAAAGCGGCAATGCCTTTCGCGAGCAGCGGCGCGAAAAAATATTAACAGTAAAACCGGACATCGGTACAAACGCAGGCGTGGGATGCTGATTGCACCAACACCCCACGCCTGTAAAACATTTTGTGGAGTATATAGACATTTGATTAATTCCTTTGTGCTTATATCGATACTGACACATTGTACCAGAAGGAAAAAGAGAAAATGTACCAAACATTTTGCAGTGAATCAAATGTGAGTGAGATCATTCGCTCTCTTCCGGGTGAGCAGATCCGGCATTTAACACATGTTAAAAACTACGTAGATATTATAACTGAACTAATAGTTCGTGCCGGTGCATATCCGGAAATCAAAAGGTTGGGCGAATATAAGTGTTTTGGAAAAGCGGCCTATTATCATGACATTGGCAAGGCCTGGGTACCAGTGGAGATCCTCTCAAAGCCGGATCGACTCACAGCAGAAGAAATGAGTCTCATGCGGAAACACCCCTTATTTGCCGAGGAGCTTTTCAAATTAATCCGGAACGGTTCTGTTTCCGGCATACCCTCCGAACTAATGCAATTGGCGCATGACTCCGCTGTCTATCATCATGAGTGGTGGAACGGAGACGGCTATCCATATGGGATTAAATGTGAACGAATACCCCTAATAGCTCGGATTACCTCCGTGTGTGATGTTTATGATGCGATTACAGGCGATCGGTCCTACCGGAGGGCGCGCAGCCATGAATATGCCTGTAGTGAAATAAAAGCGAACGCAGGAACACAGTTTGATCCAGTGCTGGCAAAATTGTTTTTGGACAATGAATTTCAGTTTTTGGTTAATTAGGTAACGAGAACAGCTGAAGGTACCAGATTAAAAGTAACCGCTCAATAACCGTACATCACCGAAGGAAAACAGAGGTCCTCATCAGGCGCGCTCGGTGAGATGCGCGGTCACAGGTAAAGCGCCGACCGTTGAAGTAGTCGGGCTGCTTCGTGATCCCGCCTGAGAGGCGCTGCTTCCAGCTGCGCGATTAATATGTGGTTGCATTTCAACTGGAGCTAGATGCATAACAGATAAGATAGAGAAACCACTCGCCCTACAAGGACGAGTGGTTTCTCTATCTTATCTGTTACTCGCGGTTTATCACATAGCTGAAAAACCAATTGACGAAAATAAACCATATGTATTCGATTAAGATAAGGCAGAATAAGTTGCGCAAATCCAAAAAGAGACACGGTTTGCAGACCTCTGATAGAATGAAAGTAACCACATAACCATTCTGAAGGGGGACTACAAACCATGCCCGAAAAAATTGTACAGTTTAATGAGGAAGTAATCAAGGGGCAAATCAAGGAATTGGTCCGGGGCAGCGTGGAAGAGACGCTCAACGGCCTGCTGGAGGCTGAAGCGGAGAAGCTGACCCAGGCAGCCAAATACGAGCGCAGCGAAGAACGGCTGGGTTATCGCAGCGGCCATTACAGCCGCAATCTTACTACCACCTCCGGCGATGTTACGCTCAACGTACCGCGTCTCAAGGAAATTTCGTTTGAAACGGCAATCATCGAACGGTATCGCCGCAGAGAAAGCAGCGTCGAGGAAGCGCTCATCGAGATGTACCTTGCCGGCGTCTCTGTGCGCCGCGTAGAGGATATTACAGAAGCTCTCTGGGGCAGCAAGGTGTCTCCTTCCACGATTAGCGAGCTGAACAAGAAAGCATACGTTCATATCGAGGACTGGCGCAACCGGCCGCTGCATGGCGGGAAATATCCGTACGTCTATGTGGACGGCATCTACCTGCGCCGCAACTGGGGTGGAGAGTACGAAAATGTGGCCATTCTGGTGGCAATCGCCGTCAACGAGGATGGCTACCGCGAAGTCTTGGGTGCTGCCGAAAGCATGGAAGAGGACAAAGGTGCCTGTGTTCAGGCGCCCGTTAACTCCCGCCAAGACGGGTCTAACTCGCCATCCTCCCGCTGCCGCCGTTTGTATTCTCCGCGTCCGCCTGCCATATGCGGTACAGCGCGGTGTAGCTGTCGATCTAGCCGTTGAGAGCGGCGAGAAGGTTCTGCCGCAGTGAAGGATTTGGTTTGACAGAAAATTGCCTATTCTTTCCATCTGCTCCTAGGATGAGAATTGTTAATTCACACCTTGCCGCGCTGATTTCTCCGCGCAAAGATTGACCGCGATTTGAAGCAGTTCTTTGAATTCGCGTTTCACACGGTTTGCCGTTTCCACCACCTCTTCATGATGAATGACCCCGCCTGTCACGCCCGCAGCCATGTTTGTGATACATGAAATCCCGACCACTCTCATGCCGCCATGCCTTGCAACGATCGCCTCTGGAACCGTAGACATCCCGACGGCATCCGCGCCGAGCACCCTGAACATGCGTATTTCGGCGGGCGTCTCATAGCTCGGCCCTGAGTACATCGCATAGACGCCCTCCCGCAGGAGAATCCCTGCAGATTGTGCGCGCTTTTTCAGTTCTTCGCGCAATTTTTTTGTGTATATATCCGTCATATCTGGAAACCGTGGGCCGAACTCAGGCAGGTTTGCCCCGATCAGCGGGTTCTGCCCGGAATAGTTGATGTGGTCGCGAATTAGCATCAATGAGCCAGCTGAATAATCGAGGTTGATCCCGCCGGCTGCGTTTGTAAGAATCAACGTGTTTACGCCAAGGCGCTGCAGTACACGTACCGGGATCGTGATCTCGTTTTGCGGCAGCCCTTCGTAAAAATGCACGCGACCGCTCAGAACAGCGGAGGGTGTTGCACCGAATCTTCCGATGACAAGTTCACCCGCATGTCCTTCCACCGTGGGAACGGGAAATCCGGGAATCTCCCGAAACAAAATCCGTACCGCGTCCTCCATCAGGTCGGCAAATCCACCAAGCCCGCTTCCGAGAATCATCCCCAGCATCGGCTTTATCTCCGTTTTCGAGCGGATATACGCTTCCGCAGCCAATATGCGTTCCATAATTACATCCAATCGATTTCACCTCTTTCGTATAGCTCTATACTCTATTCTTGCAACGAGAGCAATGCGCACTGGAGCCCATCGTCCTATCTTCACGGCGATAACGGCTGATTTTACTTAGCAACGGTCGATCCAGATGGGGCTAGACCAAGCCATATGCTCGTCCGGCTGTGTAACACGCAGGTAATAGCAGGCAGTCTCGTCAATTCCTACATCTTCAAAATGAGCATCACAATGTGCGCTGTTGGGTGTCCATGTTTTCATAACGGTATTGTTGCGAATCAATTCCACCTTGACTGTCTTTGTGCCGAAAACGCTGATATTGAAGTGTACGCAATTGCCTCTTTCCATTGTCAACTCACTGCCCATCATATGTCCCTCCGCCCGAAAGGAAACAAGGATCCGCGCACCGGTTGTGGCGTAGGTATGGCGGTCATACATGGCATCCCAGATACCTTCCCGGTCATGGGTTTCTGTATAAACAGCGACAATACCGCCTTCCACGCCATGCTCCATCTGGTGGGAATCACTGCCAGCCGTGAAGCCCATACGATAGCCTCTTGCCAGTGCATCCTGCACACTGTGGTGCGGCATCTTTTTAATATTCTTTGTATACTTGCTGGTACTTTCAAAATCCTCATAAGGCGCATGGCGCGACATAATTTCTACCAGACGTTCCACCTGCTCGTCGTGGAAAGACCAGTCCGTCGCCGCGCTGACCGAGCCCCAGTCTGCTGCCGGATGGTGCGGGATGCACATGCCCTTATATTTCTTCAAGCTTGCATAAAGATCTGTTGGGGTGAGCCCGCCCTTATCACCCGAGCGGAAAATATCACCGTTATCATCTCTGTAGTAGATGTTCTTATGGCCAAAGTCATACTGATACTCATTGGGCGTCCATTCAAAGGAAAGCAGACAGGTTAACTCGTTATCCTTGTTCATCAGATGGGCTGTGGTGCGCATCAGCTCCCATTCAGACTGAGAGATCCAGTCCGGATAGCAATCATGATCTGTCAGGCAAGAAAACTGCAGGTTGGCCTTGGCAAGACTTCGGCGGTAATACTGGTCAATGGAGCCCATGCCGTCTGAAATACCACTCTGGCCGTGAATATCGCCAAAAAGCAGTTTACAGGCATAGCCGTTCTTCTGGAGCCATGCGGCTTTTTCTTTTTCATCATGTGCATCCAGGTGTTTTTCTGCCGCAATGGGAATGCAGAAATTATTATCTGCTGTCTCCCTGCTGACATCACCGCAGCGGGTAATATCCTGCGTGGTAAATTGTGTTATAACCACGCTTGCATTTCGTCCAAAATGGCCGTTGCGATGCGCAAACTGCCACGGCATCAGAATTGTGTCGCCTTCTCCCAACAGCAGGGAAGGATGTACAGCAAAGTGAATATCCTCATAAGACATCAAAGCCGGCTCACTCCATTTACCGCCGTCTTTCCGGAACCGAACATTAATATAATCACGGCCCCAAGAGTAGGCCAGTACCTGCAGACCGGGTTTGGAAGCTGCCGCCAGATCCATATACCAGCCAACACTGCGGGTAATTGTGACAGGAGCCTCTGCTGTCAATTTTCCATTTTGAACAGAAATGTCCGCAGAGCAGACCGCAAAGTTTGCCTCATAGCCAAACGTATACCAGCACACTGTCGCGCCGTCAGCCGCCGCAATCACGCGAGGCTGGCAGGTCCATTCATCGGTGCTATCCAACTGTACTTCCTTGCTCCAGCCTGCATCTGTGCGCACACGGCAAAGCGTATGGTAGGCGCCGCCATAATACGCTTCGTATGTGACATACAGGTTGCCGTCACCACCCTCACAGGCATTGGCACGGTAGGTTTCCATAGCTTCAGAAATTTTCTCGATCTTTCCCGCACAGTCCTCGTGCAACGCGCACATCAATGTTGTAGCACCGTTTGCAGACTGGCTCGTCCACAACAGGTACAGCGTATCTTTCCAGACACAAAGCGCCGGATAAAGCGTCACCGCTCCCCGATCAATGGTCATAATTTCGCTCCACCGGCTATTTTTTACAAAGCGGACGCAAATTTTCCATGCGCCATGATCTGTCTCGCTCCACGCGTACCATGCCACTCCCTGATAGGAAATACTGACTGGATACAGCACATCGCCTTCACCAGAGATTGTTTCCCGTTCTTCCAGACCGTCTGCCCCAAGGACACCGGTTTCCAAAGTATCATGCTGATTCAGAAATTTCTGATAATGAATACGCAAGCTTCCGTTGTCCATGACGGCACCTGGAAATTGTGCGCTGAACGCGTAATCATCCGTTACCATGCAGCCCTCAGGGGCGGTCAGAATATGATATTGGCTCATAGAAACCTCCTATAGTATAGCTACTAATGCTGATTATAGTTGCAACGCGGCAATCTGCCGTACTGCGTATTGTTTTTGTGAAAGGAATGTTCAGTCTGTTTCGTGCTTTCCCACACCTGCCGGCGGCTGAATATGCTTGACGCCAAAAGCCAGCACAAGCAAGGTTGCAACATAGGGCAGCATCTGAATCAGCTGCGCAGGAACACCTTGCCCCTGCAGATAGATCTGGACAGCATCGCAAAAACCGAACAGCAGTGCACAGGGGACAATTTGTGCCGGATTATACCGGCCGAGAATTGCAATGGCTACTGCAATATATCCGCGTCCGGCAGTCATACCGCGAACGAACATATTCAACTGATCCAATGACAGGAACGCACCGCCATAGCCGGCCAATGCGCCACAAATCAAGACGCCGGAGTATTTGAGTTCATGTACTTTCAATCCCATTGTACTGGCTGCCTTCGGATTTTCACCGACCATACGCAGACGCAAACCATACTTTGTTTTAAAAAGTACAATCCAGCCAATGATCACAATACCAAGCATTACAAAGAAATTGAACGATTGTACACTTAAAATCGGAATTGGGCCGCCCAGCAGGTGTTTCACGTCTGCTACCATTTCGGAGCTGCCTTTGTTTTTCCAGATCACCTGCATCAAAAGTGTTGTAATCGCACTTGCAAGCAGATTCAGCCCAACGCCGCTAATGACCTGGTTTACCCGATAACGTACGCACAGGATCGCATGCAGCAAGGCAATCAGCATACCGCCCAGAACGGCGCATAAAAAGCCGAATGCCACGCTGCCTGTATAATATGAACCTGCAACCCCGCAAAAAGCCCCGCACATCAGCATGCTTTCCAGTCCCAGAGCCATAACGCCGCCCCGAACCGAAAATGCGCCACCCACTGCCGCGAAAATCAGTGGTGTTGCCATATAGATCGTAGACCCCACAATGGGAATCAGATAAGCGAGCAATGACATTATATCCCATATCCTCCTTTCGCCGCAGTGTTTTTGCCTTTGTGCAGAAATCTATCTCTCAAGTGTCGAAGCGTATGGAAAAAGCCCTGCACCATAAGTGGCGCCGAAACCACAATAACCACCATTGCCTGAATCACATCCACAAATTCGATTGGAATGCCGGTCGTGCGGTTCAGTTCCATTGTACCGGCACGGAGAATACCAAAAATTGCGCCGGCTGCAATGGTACCGAGTGGGCTTTCCGCCGCCAGCGCAGAAACTGCGATGCCGATAAAGCCATAGCCGGGCGAAAAATCGTTGATCAGTCTGCGATCCACGCCAAGGACCTGATTCACGCCGGCCATGCCTGCAATCGCACCCGAAATGCACATTGTCACGATTAATGTTTTCCCCACATGAATGCCTGCGGTTTGGGCAGCTCTCCGATTCATACCGACATTTCTGATTTCATAGCCCATCACTGTGTGATCAATGAACCACTTGATAAAAATGCAGGCGGCAGCAGCGATGAAAACAGCAATGGTAACCTGGTATTTTGAGAATATTCGCGGTATTTTAGCCGTTGCGCAAACCCGTTCCGTCTGTGCAACACTGCTTCCCTCCGCCAGAAGAGGTCCATTCAACAGGTAGCCCACAATATAGGTTGAAATTGAGTTCAGCATGAAGCTGGCAACAACCTCGTTGGAGTCGAATTTAACTTTCAGAACACCAATAATTCCCGCATAAGCAGCGCCAAACAGCATGCCATTCATAATTGCCAGCATCAGATGGAGAGCAGTCGGCAGACCCAGATCCATGCAGCCGATCAGAGCAGCACCCAGTGCGCCCATATACATCTGCCCCTCCACGCCCAGATTGATCAGGGATGCTTTTTTTGCGAAGGTAAATGCCAGACCAGTAAAGATGAGCGGTGTGGCCTGTGTCAACGTCTGGGCAATTCCACGTAAACTGCCAAAGGAACCCATGAAAATAGCGCCATAGGCCTCGATGGGATTATAACCGCAAACTCCCATGATTGCAGCACTGATCATAAGTGCAATCACCAGTGACGCAACAGACTGTGACACGGCACCGGTATGCGTGCTGGTCTTTGGGCTTTTCAGATTTTCACTGCGCATCTGAGCTTACCCCCATCCCTTTTCCGCCTGTCATCAGCAGACCAAGTTCCATTTCATCCCAGACGTCATGCTCGCTTTCCGCCACAATCTTTCCGCCATAGAGTACGGCGATCCTGTCACTAAGCCGTCGCACTTCATCCAGATCCGCTGAGATCAACAGAATTGATTTCCCCTCATCCCGAAGATCCAACAGGCGATTATGGATAAACTCCTGTGCTCCTACATCCACGCCTCTTGTTGGCTGTGCCACAATCAGCACATCGGGATCTTCGCTGAATACGCGGGCAACAATCACCTTCTGCTGGTTACCGCCCGAAAGCGAACTGCATGACACATACACATTTTCCGCTTTGATGGAAAATTTCGTTGCCTTATCCATGGCAAAGTTATGAATTTCTTTTGTCCGCCGAACGCCACGTTTTGCAAATTCAGAGCGCTTGTGATAGCCAAGGATGAGATTGTCTTCAATGCTCATGGGTGTGACCAGCCCACGATCCAGCCGATCCTCCGGAATATGTCCGACCCCCGCACGCAGGAACGTATCCGCACCGCCTGAAAATGGTTTTCCATCTTTAAAAAGTTCTAGGGAATCCGCTTTTCGAAGTCCGGTCAGCACTTCAGCCAGTTCTGTCTGACCATTTCCTTCAATGCCCGCAATTCCAAGGATCTGGCCCTTGCGCAGTTTCAGACTGATATCCCGCAGCACCGGTATTCCGTTTGCAGACAGATTGAGGTTCCGTACTTCAAAGGAGACCTCACCAGCGCAGGTACTGCGCCGGGTGAACGCCAAGTCAACCTTGCGTCCAATCATCATGAGTGCCAGATCGTTGATGCTGCAGTCCGCTGTAGCAAGGCCCGCATCAATCATAACACCAGATCGAAGTACAGAGACCCGATCTGCAACCGCTGCCGTCTCCTTCAGCTTATGTGTAATAATAATAATACTTTTCCCGGAAGCTTTTAGATCTCGCAGAACCACAAACAACCCCTGTACCTCCTGCGGCGTCAAAACTGCAGTCGGTTCATCCAGGATCAAAATATTCGCTCCCTTATAAAGCGCCTTCAGGATCTCCACACGCTGCTGTTCGCCGACAGAAAGTGTCCGTACTTTCGCATTGGCATTGATGTCAAAATGATATTGGTCAATCATGCGTTGTACGTTCCGCACTGCTGTGCGATAATCTACAAAAAGTCCCTTGACCGGTTCCGTGCCGACCACAACATTTTCTGTGACACTCATGACCGGTGTAAGCATAAAGTGCTGGTGCACCATGCCGATCCCAAGCCGTATTGCCTGTGCGGGATTTTTAATTTCCACCAGCCGGTCATTGATCCGAATTTCTCCGCTGTCTGGCTGCAGCATACCATATAGCACGTTCATAAGCGTGGACTTTCCCGCTCCGTTTTCGCCCAGCAGGGAGTGGATTTCTCCCTGCTTCACGGTAAAATTCACTTGTTCTAACGCGCGGACGGTCCCAAACCGTTTTGTGATACCGTGCATCTCAACTGCATTCATGCGAGTATCTCCCTCCCGAGGTTAATTTCTGTTTATCCCCTGCTTTGGTCAGACAAAGCAGGGGATAGTTTATGTTTATACAGTTACTTGCTGTACTGGTTAGCGGAAACCCAGCCGTTCAGTTCTTCTGCGGTTTCAGGCGGCACCAGCGTCCCGTCGACGAGCATCTTCTTGATTCCGTCTACAGCTGCCTGTATATCATCCGGCAGTACGACATTGGAACCTGTTGCGTCATAGCCAACTGCGCCTTCCTTGATACCGGAAATGTGCTGGCCTGCTTCCCATGTATCCTGGGTCAATGCCTTGATTTCATTGTAGACCATCAAGTTGACGGTCCGTGCGGATGTGCCGACAATGTTATCGGGCTGGATATAGTTGACATTTGCGCCGACACCAAAGCTATACGCATTTGCTTCATCTGACGCATTGTAAATGCCCATACCGGAAGCGCCGGCAATTGCCTGGATAAAATCCGCACCTTGATTGTACATGCTCAGCGCCATTTCCTTGCCTGTGCCCGGGTCATTGAAGCTGTTCACATTGCCTTCCAGCACTGTTACATCTGGGTTGACAAATTTTGCGCCGGCAGTAAACCCAACCACGCCCTTGCGCAGTGCCGGATTTTCCTGACCAATGATAATACCGATGACATTATCCGCGTTGGCAAACTCCATGTCACTCAGCGTCCCTAGACCTGCAACAACGCCGGCAATGAACGTCTGCTCCTGCCACTTAGTGCTGATTGCACTGACATTCGCCATGTCTACGGTAGAATCGATATGAGAGAATTTTTGATCCGGGAAGTCTGCTGCCACTTCTGTAATGGCATCTGTCATATCGCTGCCAAGACCGATAATCAATGCATACTCTTCGGATTCGCACATGCTGCGAAGGTCGGGGACATAATCGCTGATGGTTGTGGGTTCAAGGTAATCAAATTCAATGCCCAGATCATTCTGCGCGGAGGCAATGCCATCATAAGCCATATCATTGAAGTTCTTGTCGCCAAGACCGCCTGTGCCAAGCACGAGGCCGATTTTAGCCGGTTTGCCTGCCGGCTCAGATCCCGTTGCTGCTGCGTCGGAGGAGGTTGTCTGTGCTTGCTTACCGCAGGCGCTGAGGGAAAATATCAGCAATACGACAAGCATCCATGCAGTAATCTTTGGTAATTTCATGATATACACTCCTTCATCTCATTCATCTCATTCATCTCATTACATCTCATCGGAGAAGCCCGCTTAACGTAGACTTCACACTTTCATTTTATTTTAATAAAAAAAACAAACTAGCCAAGAAAGAAGGTTGACTAGTTTGCGGACAGAATTGACATTATGTGTGTTGAGAATAAACGAAATAAAACATTTTTGACTTTTACTGTCTCTTTCTTGACATTCGCTCCTGTTCAGGCGTGATTCCTTTATACCTCTTATAGATGCGAGAAAAATAACCCGGCGTTGAATAACCGACTTTTTCCGCCACTTCTGAAATTCTCAAGTCCGTCTGTAGAAGGAGTTCCTGGGCGCGGACTAACCGATACAGCGTCAGATATGTATTGAAGTTCTCGCCAACTTCTTCCTTGAACTGTCTGGAGAAATATTCCATTGACCGATAGGCTCTCCGGGCAGCTTCCGCCATGGAAATGTTATCTGCATAGTGTTGATGGATATATTCCAAAGAAGCCAAGATTAGCGGAGAGCAATGGTTGCAATACCGCGCCTCCAGATCATTCAAAAGTTCCCTGCAGCGTTTTTCACACTGCCGTACATCCGTTTGAATCACCATAGCCTGTGAAGAGGACTCGGTTTCATAATAATATCGTTCTTCAATGGAGAGTACGATTCGACGGCAGCTGTCCACAGCCCAAGCAAGATCAACTGCACCTGCCCTGTGAATCTCCGCAAACCATTCATTCACAAGGTCTATAGCTGCAGCATAACGCTTGTGCAAAATCATCGCCAGGATTTCCTGCTTTTTGCAGCCTAGCGCATCTCTGTCTAATGCTGGCCGAAGGCAGATGGACGCATAATAAATGGGTGCTTCCTGCGTAAAAAACGTAGCCGTTTGCGCGGTATTTGCTTCATGCAGCGCACGTGGAAATTCACAGCGTCGGTGAAAAACTGTACTGATGCCAACAGCATCGCGCGTCTGTATGCTCTTTATCAGACCGGAAGTCAGCTCGCTCAGCTGCTGTGCCTGCAGCACACAATAATCAAAATCTTTTTCACAGGCAACTGCGGTATAAACAGGATCGGAAAATTTCTTTTTTTCGTCATTTGCGATTTGTACAAGCTCTTTCCATTCTTCCTGTGTCTTTTTACCTGGTAGGCAGAGTATCTGATACGGTACATTGTCCAGCATTCCCTGCTTTGTCCAGAATCGATCCGCGTAATCGGGTTCCTCCTGTGTCTGGAAGAAGTTGTAAAGATCAATGTAACCGCTCTGATACATATCACCGGTTTTTTCTTGTCCTGCTTTTATTTTTTGCGCAAGCACCTGAGAAAGAAGTTCTTCGATATCCGTTGTACGAAGCTCCGATTTAAGAAGATATTCTTTTGCACCAAGGGAAACGGCCTCTTTCGCATAAGAAAACTCTGCATAATTCGTTAAAATTACGAACACAGTAAACGGGAGAATTTCCAACGTGCGCCGCATCAGCTCCAGACCATCCATTCCAGGCATACGAATATCAGTAACCACTAAATCCGGTTTTTGTTTCTTAATCAACGCGAATGCGTCATCTCCGTTTCTTGCATCCATTACATGGCACTCGTACGATGCGCGTTGAATACAGTAAACAAGCCATTCGCAAATAGGCGTCTCGTCATCCACGACAACAACATTGAGTGTCATCCGTTATCCTCCTTATTCGGTATATCCAGCGGCAGGGTAAACGTAATCTGTGTTCCCTGACCAAGTTCACTGCTAATTGTAATGCCATACGCTTTTCCATAATTCATCTGAATACGGTCATTCACGTTGCAAAGTCCCACTCTATTGAGCGGTGTTTCTCTTTGCAGGACCGTTTTCTGCAGGGATTCCGGCATTCCTACTCCATCGTCCGATACAATTAGAATCAGTTTGTCCTGTTCCCGGTGTCCAGACATCAGAATATGGATACAGTCATGACCCGCACCGTGGAAGATCGCATTTTCAACAACCGGCTGCAAAATCAACGTCGGCACTCTGGCCTCCATTATATCCGCATCCACCTGATACGACGCCTGAAACGCATTCTGATAGCGATAATTCTGCAGACTCACATAACTTTTCAGTGTTTCGATTTCCTCTCGGAGCGAAATAAATTCACTGGATCTGGAAAGAGTTTGCCGCAGAAGCTTGGAAAAATAAAAAATCATTTCTCCCGCTTCATTTGTTTTCCCCATTTCAAGCATAAACCGGATGGATGTCAATGTATTGTGAATAAAATGCGAGTTGATCTGTGCGTGAAGAAAATCCATTTCTGCTGCGCGCTTTTGCTGCTCGCTTTGTCGGACTTCTTCAATCAGGTTCTCAATTTCTTTTACCATGGAATTGAATGCAGACTCAATGCTCCCTAATTCATCATTTTGTTTCACGGAAATGCGAACCGTCAAATCTCCATGAATCACCATTTCCATTTTGTGTTTGATTCTCATTATGCGCAACAAAATACCACGTGAAACACATATAACTGCAAAAATGGCCAGCAGTGTACAGACAGTAACCGTCATCAAAATCATATTTCGAACGCGTGTGAGCGATCCAAACGCTGTTTCTGCCGGCATCCGTTCAATCAAAAGCCAGTCACTTCCAGGAATCCGTTCATATAGCAGGAACTGTTTCTCCACTATGCGCCTATCAACCGTATCATGAGAAGCCAGTTCTTCCAGCATCTCTTTGTTGTACTCGAAGTCCATTCCAATCAGCCGTTTGTCATTATTTGATATGATAATGCCATCTTCATTGATCGCAGTGATTTGAATAGATGTGCTGATATAATTCTTATATGTGTTATACAGCAGAAGTTCAGACACATCCAGGACCACGAGACCACGCAGTTCCTGATTCAGCAGATCGCGCATTACATAGACGATTTGAAAAGAATAATTCATAGCACCACCATCTGCACTGTAGCTGGTCGGCAGCATAACCATGGCGCATTCGTTCTGAAACAGCGGTGTGCAACGTGTATCGTTCTGAAGATTTTTCAGAGTAAATTTTCTAGAACTGTAAGCCGATTCTGTCAGTCCGTTACAGCCAAGCACGTAAACATCCATCAGTGAACGGCCGTTTGTCTGAGAATCGTTAAAATCCCCCAGCATTTCTGACAGTATGCTGTGAATTTCTTTTGCCGAAAAATCGTCTGCTGTTAAAGCGAGCTGCTGTATTTTGCTGTTGAAAGCGACTCTCTCGCCAAAATTGATTACATTTGACAAGGTTTGCCCGGAGGAAGCGGCAAGCTGCATTAACGACGCCTGGTTCAAACGAACAAATTCTTTTCCTACCGCCTGTTTTGCATATTTGTACACACCAATACCGATAGAAATCAAGAGCAGCAGAAACACAATCAGCAAAGAAACAAACAGTCGGACGATGTATGATTTATTAAATTTCATGTGTCCCAACTCCCTTCTATCAGACTAATTCTTCCAAATAATGCAAACTGCTGCGGGTAAACAACGCGGTGCAGCGCTTTTCAATCTCCAAAGAAGGGGCAATCCTTTGGGCCGGAATGCCATGATTATATCACAGAATCGTCAGAACGCAAACGCAGACAGGCGGTATACCGGGCAAACCGAGGCTGCTGTCACAGGCCTAATAAGATGGATGTCTGCGCTGCATTCATCACCTGGATGGCGCGGCAGATTAGGTCGTATTCCTATTCATCTAATAGGTGAAGACTTGGCGACAATCCGAATGTAAAGCTAAAAGTCGATGGGATGGACCGCAGTATTTGGATCACTTTACGTGAAATACCAATTGCTGCTGCCATTTTGTATAAAGTCCTTACACGGCGGCGACAATTTGGCGCCGCCTTTTTTTGCTGTTACGTCCATTGCCGTATTTGGCATAGGCATTTACTTTGTTCTGCACAAATTGATAAAGCTGCGCAGAGAACTGTTTAAATACTTGTTTTTGTGCCACACAAGATAGTGCTGCCTGGTCAGATTCGCATCTTCGATTTTAAGCGTGCACACATGTCCATCAGCGATATCCTGGCAGACCAATTGCTCCGGCAAAAGAGAGATCCCAATTCCATACGTGACAGCTTTGACAAGAGCCTGCGTGCTGACGCTTTCCCAGGTCGGATGAAGTACCATTCCGTGCGCGGAAAAAAATTCGTTCAGAAACCTTCGTCCGGCACTTCCTTCTTCCCGTAGTAAAAGCGGGTACAGTTGGATATCCTGCAAGTTCACCGCTTTCTGCGAAAGCAGCGGATGCCCGGGAGGAACAATCAGTACCATGCGATCATGATGGAATTCTTCTGTATGCAGATTTACGTCATCCAGCCAGCCCTCGACCAGAGCAATATCCAATTGATTGTCAAGTAATTTTCGCTGCAGACTTCCGCCGTTTGAAATGGTGACCTGTACGGTGGTATTGGGATGATCTTTTTGAAATTGGCTAACAAGCGGAGGAAGTAAAAAATTTCCCAGAGTGATGCTTGCACCTACCCGCAAAATACCAAAGCTGTCCCAGTTCCGAAGTTCTCGATCCATGGCGTCAAATAAATCCACAATGTGCAGTGCCTGTGCATAAAGTTGATTGGCCGTTTCAGTGGGAGAAAGGCGCCTGCTCATGCGCTCAAACAGGCAGACACCATAATAATCTTCCATCTCGTGTATCGCACGCGTCACAGCCGGCTGCGTCATGTGAAGACTCTCGGCCGCTCGGGTAATATTTCGCATCTGATAGACCTGAACAAATATTTTTATATGTCGGATTGTCACGGTGCTCACCCTCACTATATATCAAAAATGATATGAATACTATAAAATAATAGCATTTTACACATGTCTCTGCAAGCCGTATGATAAAAAAAAGGGAGGCATTGTATGGATAATCAGATACAATTCGGCGGCAGACTGAGTACATTGGCAAGGCTTTTTTTAAGCACCTTTTATATCAGCTCATTTACTTTTGGCGGAGGATTCGTAATCATAACCTTTATGAAGCGAAAGTTTGTGGATAAACTACACTGGATTGATGAGCAGGAAATGCTTGATCTGGCCGCCCTGGCGCAATCCTCGCCGGGAGCGGTTGCCGTCAACGCCTCTATTTTGGTTGGCTGGCGCATTGCAAAGCTGACAGGGGTGGCTGTCGCTGTTCTGGGTACCATTCTGCCCCCAATGATTATTTTATCGGTTATTTCGTTCTTCTACAGTGCGTTTTCAAGTAATCTATATATTTCCCTTGTGCTGAAGGGGATGCAGGCTGGTGTAGCCGCAGTAATTCTGGATGTGGTCTGCGATCTTGGCGGGAATGTTCTGAAGGAGAAGTCCATCGGCAATATCGCGGTTATGGCGGCGGCCTTCGCGGCCATATTTTTCTTTAATGTCAATGTCATCTATATCATCCTTGTCTCTGCAGCCGTCGGGATCTGCAAAGAACTGATACGGGTCAGAAAGGGGCATGGAGTATGATTTATCTGCAGCTTTTGCTCAGCTTTATGCAGGTTGGCCTGTTTAGTATTGGAGGCGGCTATGCTGCGATGCCGCTGATTCAGAGTCAAGTGGTTCAGACGCACGCCTGGCTTACCATGAGTGAGTATACGGATTTAATTACCATTGCAGCGATGACCCCGGGCCCCATTGCCGTTAATTCCGCCACATTTGTGGGAATCCGCATTGCGGGAATCGGAGGAGCCATTGTCGCTACGTTTGGATGTATTTTGCCGTCCTGCTTCATTGTTTCGCTGCTGGCATATCTGTATTACAAGTATAAGGGGCTGTCCGTGTTCCAAAGCGTCCTATCCAGCTTAAGACCTGCTGTTGTGGCGTTAATTGCCGCAGCCGGACTTTCCATTCTGAATCTGGTGCTTTTTCAGGGTACTTCCTTGCAGCTTCAAAATATCAATTGGATCGGAGGCGGTCTGTTTTTAGTCGCATTTATCGTTTTGAGAAAGTGGAAGTGGAACCCGATTCTGGTCATGAGCCTTTGCGGCGCTGCGGGCTTGTCCATAAACCTTTTTCTGAACAGATTTTAGTCTATGGATGTAGAGACGCTCTCCGCCATGCTGAGTCATGTGTCGGCGGCTACCACACTTGACATTTACATCCATATCACGGACGATATGCGTCACTCTGCCGCCGCCAACATCGACCGTGGCATTGGCAAGGAGATCCGGAAACTGCTCCCGCTCAGCAGGAAGCGCCGAGGATGACCGACTTCAAGCCTTACCTGGGCCACAACCGCAAGCCCGGCACCGGCTGCATCAGTAAAATCAATAACCACCTGTTTGAGGGGCGCTATTCGCCTGTCTGGCCGGATGGTAAGAAGCATTCCCGCAATGTCTACGCCCACACCCATGAGGAGTGTGAGGAAAAGCTAAAGGTTCTGATTGTGGAGATGAAGGAGGAGATTGCAGCCGTCAAAGGCAGTAAGAAACCTGATAGCAGTCCGGACGGAATCAGTAAGAGCAAAAAACCATTGCGGCCTTTATGTGCGCCAACCCGCAGGTCAGGTAGACAACCAAGTTATCCCATTAAGTCTGTGCTTATCGGGTGCACACGAAGAGCAGGCCACGCTTAAGCGAGGCCTGCTCTAAAACATCCTATGTTTTACTGAGATTTGACTTCTGGAGCACCCCTCAAAGATGACAGAAAACTCAGCTCTTGTGATGAAGTCCCTCGATGGCATCGCGTTATTTGGTCTGCCGAATAACACACCCGTCTCAATGCAAGTCGCGATACTCTCCCTGACATGCAGGAATCGTCCTACTTATGTCAGACCAAATTCATCTTAGGCCTTAACTCCGCACGTCCACCAGCCCGGCCTTTTGCAGCAGGCGGAGGATAACAGTGGCACTCTGAGCCCGGGTAATTTTGGCGGTGGGGTTCAGCTTTCCATCTGTACCTTGAATGAGACCGCTTCCTACGCTCCATTTCGCCGCGTCCCTCGCCCAGGAGCCGACGCTGTTCGCGTCCGCAAAGCTGTCCAGATTACCGCTTGTTCCGGTAAATTCCGTGAGCGCCGCCGCCCGTTGCAGCATAAGCATGGCCTCCTGCCGGGTTATATTTGCGTTGGGGTCAAAGCGGTTCTTGTCTTTTCCTTTGGTCAATCCGTACTTTACCGCCGTGGCTACTGCGCCGGTATACCATGCGGTAGTGGGGATATCTGAGAAGGTACTGGTACCGTCTGCGGGAAGGCCCAGGGCGCGGACAAGGATGACGGCAAACTCGGCCCTTGTAATGCTCGCCTCTCCGTCAAAGACGGATGCGCTGCGTCCGGCGATGATTTTGCGACTGCCCATTTCATTGACTGCCGCCTCGTACCATTTGCCCTTCGCATCGGCAAAGGTGACTTTATTTTGAATGAGCGCGTAGGTGCTGTTCGTGCGGGAATTGATGACGGCGTAATACTTGCCGTTCTTTTCAATCACGTTCGTCGGCACATGGCGGACGCTGCCGTCGGCGTTTACCACCACCGCTGTGGTGATTTTCGCCGCCTGCTCCTTTGTTACCTCGATCACGCGGTCGATATAGGCCGAGAAGGTATCCACGTCCACGGTTTTCCCGCCATAGGTCGCGGTGACGGTAAACGCCACTGGGGAGAGCACCAGCGTTTCGCCCGTGACGCTGACAGAGCTGTTCGTGATGGCCACATCGAAGGGAACCTTACTCCTATCCACGCCGGGAAAAGCCGCTCCCAGCGCCGACGTGTCGATGGCGGCAGTGTTCAGGTTATAGGCCACGCCGCCGGCCTGTACGGTGAGGGTCATACTCTTAGCCGCCATGTCCTCAATGTTTTTCACCACGAGGGAAGCTGTGGCCGAACCGTTTCCGCTCACCGGCACCACCACGGAGGAACCAGCAGCCGCGCCGCCGATATTCGTGCCGAGCTTCGACTGATCGACGGTGACGGTGGTCGTGTCGCCGGATTTTTTCTCCGTGCCGATGTTCTGGGTTTTCCCGTCCACGATCACCGGCGCGCCGGTGGAGGCGGCTGAACTGCCGGAGCCTGTACCGCCGCCGGAGGGCGCACTGCTTGTCGTGACGGAAAGCACCGTGCTGACAGTGCCGGGCAGCGTCGCGGCGGTGGTCTTAATCCGGGCCACAAAGCTGTACGCGGTGCTGCTGCTCAGTCCGGAGAAGCTGTTGCTGTCCTGCCAGGTCACGCCGCCGTCCCTGGAGTATTCATAGCCCGCCACAGCGGTCAGCGTCACGCTGCTGCTGGTCTTGCTCTCCAGTGTCGGAGCGCCGGAGGGCGCCGGAGCGGCGATGGTAATGACCGTGCGTTCATTTGTCGTTTTGTCCTTCTGGCGCACCTTGACGATACTGGCGGAAAAGGTCAGTCCGGCGGTGTCGGGCGCGGCGCAGTCCTGCCAGGAAGTGCCGCCATCCAGACTGTACTGCATATTAGTCGTCGTGCCGGTGAGCTTTCCAGCGGCAACGTCACAGCCCACGCCGATCAGATCAAGGGAGGCGGTGGCAGCCCACGCCGCGCCCAGCAGCGGATAGCCGCCGTTTGTGTTTCCGCTGTCGGCTTTCCATGTACGATAATCGGTGCTGGCTTTCGCGTTGACCCAGCCATTCAGGGCTTCGATGAGGGTAGCTGTGTATGCAAGTGTCTGCGCCGATGACGCAAACTGTGCTGCCGTGCCCGCCGTCAGCGTGGCTTTGTCGCTGCCGATCATGCCGCAGCCGGCGACAGTGTACATTCCCACCGAGCCGCCAATGCCTTTATTTGCCGCGCTGTTTAAATAATAGCAAAACTTGACGGAACCGCCATTGATATAGCCTGCCACGCCGCCGGCATAGTTCACATCGGCGGTTGCCGTTACACTGCCGACGCTGTAACAGTTGATGGTGTTACTGTTATAGTTATTACCCGCAATGCCGCCGGCATAAGCAAAGGACATGTCTTCACTTGCGCCTGACGCGGTTGCGCTGATGCTGCCGTTGTTAAAGCAGTTGGTGATAACGGTTTGTGAATCTGCGATGCCCACAAGTCCTCCGGCATAGGCGATGTATGCCGTCCCGCTGCCCGTCGCGGTGACATCTGTGTGGCTACAGCAGTTGGTGATGGTACAATTCATTGCGTAAGCCACAAGCGCGCCGCCATAGCTGTCGCTGCCCACATTGTTGCTGATCCGGACGCTGCCCGAAAGGCAGAGGTTTTTAATCGTCGCGCCCTCTGCGCGACCGAGCAGACCGGAAAAGAACTCGGCGCTTGCCGTCAGCCCTGTGATGCTATGCCCCTGCCCGTCAAAGCTGCCGGTGAAAGGGCGGGAGGGGTCGCCCACCCGCATCCAGCTAAAGCCGCTCACATTCACATCGTTTGCCAGCAGAATGGTGTAATCCAGATAGCTTGTGCCGCTTGCCGACCAGAACGCCGCGCCCTTGGCGGTATTGATGGTGAGGGTTTTGTTGGTGCCGTCCAGCACATAGTCGGTGGTACTGCTTGCACCCGCCGCGTACGCCGCAGCCGTTGGGAGAACGGCATTCACGGTATAGCTCAAGGCACTTGAGGTCGCGGCTTTGTTGTAAGCCGTGGCGGCGTACGCGGCGGTCAGGGAATAGCTGCCCGCGACCGATGGCGTCCAAGTATAGGCAGCCACGCCGCTGGAGTTCAGGCTTGCCGTGCCGAGGGTCGTCTCCCCGTTTTTAATGGTAATCGTCTGTCCGTCTACACCGGGACCGGAAAAGAAACCCGTGAGGGTCGCGGTCAGGGTGATGGGGGTTCCCGTGTCCTGCGGACTTGCGGGCGCTGCCGCCAGCGCAAGGGCGGTCGTGTTGCCGACGACGTTCAGCGTGACTGCATTGGAGTAAACCGTTGAGGGGCTACCGGGGCAGGTGTAGTCCACATAATAGCGCAGCGTAAAAGTGCTCCCCGTATCAGGAGTAATGCCGCTGTTTAGGGTTTCCCAGTAACCTCCGCTGTTGGGGTTATACTGCTGCCAGCCTTCGTCTGTCTTCACAGCAGACTCATCATTCTGTGTTATGCTTGGCTTATAGCTATTCAGCTCGTTCAGCGTGAGATTATGCCCCGCTGTAAAAGAACCGGGAATAGACAGCGGGCCGATGACGAAGGGGCCCACCGCAAGCTGCACCACATTGTCTGCTCCATTTTGGATGATGTAGCTACTGTTATCGCTGTGGAAATAGCCGCTGTAATCGTTGGAGTTTGCGCCGGTGACGCTTCCCGGGCTGCCCTTTGAAGGCGCGGAGTATGCGGTCACGCCGATGGATGCCCCGCTGGCAAGCGTGCTATCCACCAAAATCGTCTTGTCAAACAGCACCACGTTGCACTCAGTAGAGGAGCCGGACACCGTGTTATCATCAATCACGGCCATACCGCCTACCGTGAAGTTCGAAGCTAAATAGACGCCGCCATTTACGCTTTTGTTGCCGGTGATGCTGCCTCCCAGCATGGTAAAACTGCCCTTTGCATAGACGCCGCCGCCCCAGTATAACGCTTCGTTGTCCGCGATGCTGCCGCCCGTCATGGTAAAGCTGCCATCTTCATCGACATAAACGCCGCCGCCGCCTGCGCTGTCGAATGTAGTCCTATTGCCGGTGATATTGCCGCCCTGCATCGTGAAGCTTGCGGATTCATTGATGTCGACACAGCCGCCGTAGTATTTTTTGGTATTACCGGGGGCTTTGGAGAAACCGCCGGTGATTTTGCCTTGGCTTGCAACAGTATCTGTGCTGCTGTCCTTGAGGGTCAGGCTGCCGCTGACATTGATCACATTGCCGCTCTCGGTATCCTCCGTCAACCCCCTGTCGATATCCTTGCCGTTCAGATCGAGGATGGTGGCCTTGCCCGACGCAAAGGTCAGCGCTTCGGTGATATCTACGTCCTCCCGAAGCTGAATATATGCCTTTCCACTTGCTAAACTGTTGGCGTAGCTCATGGCCTCGGTCAGCGTACCGTATGTCCACGCTGTGGGTGCGGTGTCGCCGCTTCCCGCCACGCCCCACCGGGCTTGAGATGCCACGTTAGCCGGGGCGATTTGCACGTACTTATAGGTGTTGCTCAGCCCATAAACGCTTGAATCGAGGGTGACGGCGGTCGCGCTGTCGCCGCTTCTATTGGTCGAGGCGGTCGCCGTAAGACCTGTGGCGGTCGGCGCTCCGCCGAAATAGAGCGCGTTCGTGTTTCCTGTAGCGGTAACGGTGGAAGAGGAAATCGCGATCGTGGTGGTAGCGGTACTCATGCCATAGCTGCCCTCTGTGCCTTCGCCGCCGTTTGCCGTAACGGTGGAGTTTTCAATGGAAAGAGAGCCACTATCAACGCCTATGCCATAGCTTTCCCGATCCGAGCTTCCGCCGGTGCCTGTGACGATGGCGTTTTTGATAGAAAGACTGCCATTTCCAACATATATGCCGACGGTGTTGTGGTTGTTGCCTGTACTTGAGCCCGCCGTGGCAGTTACTGTGCAGCCGTCGATTGTCACTCCTGTATTACCCCGAATGCCCATGGCCTCACCTTGGGTCGTAAAGGTGCTGACGACGGAAAGGCTATCGGTCGATGTCGATGTGCCTTTAATGCTCAGTTGACCTCCGGTGTAAATCCCGGCGACCCCAAAACTGCTGTTCGTACTGAGCCCAATGGTGTTGGTCCCATGGAGGACAATATTCAAGTCGCCGGAATTCTTGAAGATGCCGCCCGTTATGGATGCGTTGCCGCTTTGCTCAGTGCCGGAGCCCGGCTGCGTTACACTTGTAATAGTCGCTCCGATTAGCGTCAGGGTGTTGGTACCCGCATCGTAGGTGACGGTGCCGTTGCCGAGCACATTGTTTGCGTTGTCGCTGGTGACTTTGGTAGTGCCCACACATATGCCATAGTCGTCAGCTGCAAATGCCACGGTGGGCAGCATAGTCAGCACCATACATACCGACAGCAAAATACTCAAAAATCTCTTTTTCATCTTGTCTCTTCCTCCTGTTTTTTTCCCACCTGAACGGTCGTATCAAACGCGCACCGTTTTGCGGACGAATCAAAAATGCCGTTTGCGCCCTTTTTATGCTTGCATACTCCGGTTTCGGTGGGATGTTCGGTGCAAATGCCGAAATCTCCATACTTGCAGTACCAGCACTCCCGACTGGAAAAAAGCCGACTTTCATCCTGCTCAAACGCATCGCAGCAGTCGCCGCGCGCAATTTCAAGTCTGCTGGCCGCCGTCTTTTCCTCCCCGGTTCTGTCACGGGGTTCGCCCATGATAAGAGCCACCTCCTCAAGGTTAATTTCTCAGAATGGATTATACAAAAAACCACGGCCGAAAACCGGCCGTGGCGTAATTGCAGGATATTTGGCGTAAATGTCGGATTTTGTCAGAGTTTTGGGGGGAGGTAACGCTATAGGTGCAGAAGAATCCGCGTCCTGAATACGCTGTTTTTCGTTGCAAATTCCGCCATGCCGTTGTACCGCTCGGCGGTATAAGTGATACTCTTTGTCCCCGTGCCGCCGCCGGGCTTCTGCGATTTTGGGAAGTCTCCATCAAAAATGATATTATCCGCACACGCGTTTTCGAAGACAATGCGAAGCTTTCCGGCTCCGTTATAAACGGAATAGTCAACCTTTGCGGTGATAAATTTCTCTGCTCCGTCAGGAGTACACAGGCAACCCTCTATGGCATTATCAACTGAGTTTGCAAGGATCCCAACCAGTGCAACCTCATCCATCGGAAGGTTTTCGGGGATTCTTGCGTCAATTTCGGTTTCGATAGAGAATTATCCGAGCATGGGCGCAAAAAAGAACGACACAGCAGGAACTACGTCGCCCATGTTTGGATAATTCCATAGCTCGAAACCGCGGTCGGACTTGCATCAGCTATGGGAAAAGCATTCGCTTTTGTTCCTTAGAATTACAGCTGCTCAGATACCTGTAAAGCACAGTTTCCCGAAGAAGTCATATCAATTCTTTCCTTTCTATGCTAAAATGGGTGCAGCAAAGCCAGCCTGCCCTTGGAGCAGACTTAAAAAGGCTTTGTAATTTAGCAGGCTGTCGGCGGTGCGAGTCCGGTTCGAAGCAGACCGCAGCATCCGCAGTTTGGGCACTGAGAGGGCTTTCTGCCGAGGATCTTTTGGATGAGGGCCTCAGTGGAGAGCTTTTCTCTTCTTTTCAGTGATGTGCCCGTCTGTACCTTGCAGATGTGCAGCTTCTTCTGCTTGCCGCGACTGGATAGAAATCCATAGTGCCGAATTTTTGTGAAGCCGGACGGCAGGACGTGCATCAGGAAGCGCCGAATAAACTCTTCCGCTCTCAACGTCATCTCTTTCCAGCGGCTGCTGTCGCGGTAATCCCGCCATTTGAAAGAGACCTGTCCATCTTCCAACTTTAAGATTCGGTTATTGGAGATGGCCACCCTGTGCGTGTAGCGCCCAAGATACTCCACTACGCAGGCCACATCTTTGAAAGGCGGCTTGCAGTAAACGACCCATTCTTTGTTATAACACTCATTCAGCAAAGACGGATCTATGCCGAGGAACTGTTGCTTAAGCAGCGCCAAAAACTTGCCGCGAAATTTTCTGGACAACACCTTCACAGGCAGAAAGAACTTTTTTCGGGACGGTAGCCATTTGCCCAGCTTGGTAAGGCCGCCGCCCGGAACAATGCAGTGAATGTGTGGGTGAAAGCTGAGATTCTGCCCCCAAGTGTGGAGCACAGCAGTGTGGCCGGTGGCGGCGCCAAGATATTTCTTGTCGGTAGACAATTCCTGTATCGTCTCAGCTACACAGCGGAAAAGCAGATTGTAACCGTCCTGTTGGTTCCGGTAAATCCATAAATTAATTCCTGCGGTACGGTGAATACCATATGAAAGTAGCCCACGTTGAGCAGGTTTCCCTTTTGCGCGTCAATCCAGCGTTCTTTGGAGAGTGTCTGGCATTTCGGACAGTGCCGGTTACGGCACGAGTTGTAGGATGGTCTTTGGTATCCACACTCCGGGCAGTGATCCATGTGTCCTCCCAGTCTGGCAGTGCGGCAATTGAGAATGGCGTTCATTCCACGCTTCATAGCCCGCCGAACGCTGCTTCGGCTTACCGCGATACCGCGCTGAGTAAGCGCCAGAAGAATTCGGCCAACACCGTAGTTATCATTGTCCGGGTTTTCTTTATAAATCTCTCGTATTTTGACCAGAAGCAGCTGCCACGGTTTTGGCTTGCCAGCCGACTGCAAAGAGCGGTAGTACCCGGATTCACTGACTTTCACAACCCGGCACATGGTATGAATGCAGAACCGCTCACGGCGCAGCGTGATATACTCATACAACCGCTCCGGCTTTACCGTTTCCGGTCTTTGGCGAAAAAAAACAGCGCATCCTTGAGAATTTCATTGGCTTTCCGCAGCTCCGCGTTTTCCTTGATCAGTCGGCGCTCGTTCTCGGAAAGCGGCGCGTCGCGGCGAATACCGCTGCCGACGAAGGCGTGATCTCCGAAGGCCTTTTGCTTCTGCCGCCACTCCGCCAGAGAGTAATACGGAATGCCAAGTTGTGCCGCCGCCCGCTTCACGCCGATTTCGTCAGACAGCTTGACCGATTCTTCTTTGAACTCCTTATCATATTTGCGCATGCCAAACACTACCTTGTTCTTTCTTTGATTCTATCACATTTTGGGTGTTTGCCCTCTGCACTTCTATGATATCCCTCCAGTGATGTTTCCATTGTAAAGGGCAAAGAGAAAGACTGCCGCAACTGCAGCAGGTTCTATAGAAGAAAAATTTGGAGCCTAGATACCACCGCACCAGCGGTTTCGTGTTATGATTATGATGTACAAACTTATTTTAAAAGGGACATTATACATAGTGAAAAAAATATAATGGAGGCTTTATGATTTTGTTGATTGCGATAGTTTTTATTTCTCTGGCGCTTGTGTTCTATACAACGGGTGTTTTTGGTGAAAAGCTTTCCGGCTCGCTTAAAATTTGGAATCTTCTAACCTTCTGGTTCGGTCTGGCTTGCGATACAACAGGTACCACGCTGATGGGCAAACTTGCTGGCGATGTGCTAACGGTCAGCTTCCACAGCGTGACGGGACTTGCAGCCATTGTTTTAATGGCAATTCACGCAATATGGGCGACTGTCGTGCTATTGCGCGGTTCCGAAAAAAGCAAACGAAACTTTCACAAATTCAGCATATTTGTCTGGCTGATCTGGTTAATTCCTTATGTCTCAGGTATGATTTTCGGTGTTGTTATGCAGTGAGCGAGAAAAGTAATATGGATAATACAACGTCCTAGTTCGTCTGCGTAAAACTCACGTCTAAGGTACGATAAAATTTGCTACCTATTCCATTAGACCCACGGAGAAATAAGATAACAGCAGGCTCGACAAATTCGTCGAAACCTGCTGCGTGATACTTTAGCGCAGTATAAAATTTTTCCCTTATTTTTTCCCTTAATAGGTTAAAACGTAACAATTTTACATGATACGACTCAACACGGCGATGTGCTTTAAAAGCATTGAAAACAGGCACTTTTTAACACAAGCCGGTATTACCTGAAATCACATTTTGGACAATTCGGATCCTTCACCCGCTGCCAAAAGAAAAGTTCTTGAAACCATTGTATGTCAGTGGTTTCAAGAGCTTTTTTCATGTCATATTTTCAGATGGAGCAGTATGGGAATGGATTATTTATTTAAGTCCTAACGCCTTCCTCTTGCGATTTATATGAGCTTCCATGTCATTTGCAACCTGTATCGGATCATCTCCCAGCGCTACTTTTCCACCCGTAAGGGTTTCAACATCTTGCGTCAATAGCTTTACCAGCTGAGGCGCTCCGGTAATAAAAGGCGTAGGTGACAAATGCGTGTATGCTCCATACGCAACTGCAAAAACACCGTCGATGGTCGCCTTTTGCTCCATCCATTCGGGAGCTGTGACAGCGATTGGAAGCTGCGGAACATCAACGTCAAGAAAATCTGCCAGTGCGGTAACAAGCATGGAAACTCTGCCGGTATCGGTGCATGTTCCAAAACTTAATACCGGCGGGATCTTTAACATGCCGCAGACTTCACACAGGCCCGCACCCGCAAGCTCCTTTGCGGGAAGATCGCACAGTCCCGCCACTTCAAGCGCGTGATTGCCGCATCCGCAACTGACGACCAAAATATCTTTTTTGATCAATTCCTTTGTAAGATTGACCGTGTTCCAATCCTGAGGGCCATTTCTTAACGTTGAGCAGCTGGCAAGGGCGACGATTCCTTTTATCTTACCCGCCTTCATGACCTCGACCAATGGATCCAGTTTGTTTCCCAACACCCCAAAAACTGCCTCGGTGGAAAATCCTGCGATTGCTTTTTGCGTTTTTTTCGGAACAGTTGACCGGATTTTCCCATGTCTTTTCTTAAAGTTCTCAATCGCCAGCTCAATCAATTCATCCGCCATTTTATCCGCATCCTGCGGGTTATACGGTATATGTCGGCTGACTCCGGGAACGCCAATAATGGTACTGATGCTCACGAGCGTAGCCTGATATTTTTCAGCGTATTGGTCAATGGCCGGGGGCGAACAGTTCTCATCCATGGCAAAGACGTCCACCGTACCGGTGGACAGCAGCGGCTCAATAGTCAGCCAATCCCCCATCAATCCCGCAAAAACATCGTCTACGGGAAACCTTTGCAAAAGCTCCTGGCCCGTCTCAATAGAACCCACAACCCGCAAACCCTTGGCGCCTGCTTCCCTCGCCTTTTGCTGAATCTGCTCCATTCTTGCTTTTTCCAATGTGGCAACACCCACCCAGGGCTGGTGACCGTTAAAAACTATATTAATATAGTCTGCGTCCATGATTCCAAGATCGGTATTCACTTCGTGCGGTTTTGGCGTTCCGTATAAGATATCCTGAACCATTTCAAGACCAATCTGCGCCGTGTAAATAGTTGCGAGTCCCAACCGCAAAGCCTTTTTGGCAAGGGAAACATAGTCGCCGTCCACATTCGTCAGGCAGCTGGCAACGCAGTTTTGTTCTTCATGAATTACGCCGGACGGGTAAATGTTGAGCTTTTCCCAAACTTCCTTTCGCTTTTTGGGGGCAAAGGCTTCCACCATCACGTTGGGTTCCCCCGGTCCTTTTGCCATCTCCTGATCCAGGAGGTCGGCAAGTTTCTCCGCCATTGATGAATCGCTTTGATTTGTGCTGATTCCGACCATTCCGCACATCCATTTCAGCTTTGCGGGATCCTTCATTTGAAAGCAAGTTTTCCCGCGGGCAGTCTCGCGAAGCGTCCGGTATGCTTCGTAGGCGTGGTGGCTGTAGGTTCCCGCACCCATGATATTATGGAGAAGCAGCGTTCGCATCGCCATAGCGTCCGGGCCTATTCCGCAAGCTCCCTTTTCCTGACCGCTTTTTTCACTGATGCGGCAGGGACCGTCGGAGCAAAGCTGGCAGCTAAGTCCTTCAAGACAGAATTTGCATCGGATTTTTTCCTGAAGCGCATACCGGTCAAAAGCGTTTGAAAGCCCATCCTCTCTGATTTTTTGCAGCATCTCTTCAACAGAATCATGGTAGCTTACTCGGCCCCGGGTTTTTTCTCGAACAGTTTCATCCATGTTCATAGCCTCCTATTTGTGATGAGGCTATTTTCACCGGTCCATGAACAATTATCCAAATATTGTGATCATGGGATTTAAGATATAAGTTAGAAGATTTGTTGGAACGGTCTGCTTTTTACCCATACCTTTGCCGGTTCTCTGCGCACAGCGGTGACGAATGTCCTCTCAAAGCGCTCTACTGCCTCGCCGGCAGAATAACCGTTCCCCTGCTGTGTCTTGTCCCAGTCAAGAAAACGCAGCTGTCCTGCGGGCGCACTGTGCACCATCCACGGTCACTGACCATGGCGTTCCAGCCGGGCTCACCCAGCTGTTCAAGATCTGCCTCCAAAACGAGTAGTAGAGCTTGGCGCTGATGCACGCAAAGCCGGTTTTGTCACAGGCGGCAGCAGGATGATCGTCAGGCGCATTTTACAAATATTTACCTGATTTTACCGCCTTTGACATTGACCCTTTCGACCATTTGCCCTATAATAACAGATAAATTTACATGATCCGGATAGAGCAGTGCGAGATCGCTTATCCATAATTGAAATGTCAAATGTGGGTACGAATCAATTTGGACCAGGCAATGCGCAGGCAAAATGCAAACCCCTGTAATTTTCAGCTCACTTTTCGAAACAAACCACATCCGTATAGGAGGATCGAAAATGACCGAAAAAGTTTTAAAAAGCCTATTTGAACAACTACAAATCGCCTACGCTTATTATCAACTGATTTTTGACGACAATGGCCGGCCAATTGATCTTATCTTACTGGAAGCGAGCAGTACATTTGATGTGTTTACGGGGCTTGATATGAGCAAGCACTACGGGAAAAGTTTGCTTAATGACCCAGATCAAAATGCTTCAGATGCGTTCAACTGGGCCGCTTTTTATGCTGAGATGATTCAGGAAACTGCGCAAGATGAAAAAAGATGGAAAATTGATCTCAAGAACAGGCGGGTAACCGTCAGCATTCGCTTTTTCGATGTGAGTCATCTGATCATGATTCTTCAAGATGCTACAGACGAACAGCGCTTAGTCACGGGGCAAGTGCGTGAGGATAGAGAAATTGGCACAGCTTTTGAAGATTTGGAGTTGATTTTTAACAGCACTCATGACGCTATGTTTCTCGCCGAGTATAGCAATGGCACGTTTCGATATCTCAGAAACAACCGCGTGCATCGTCAATTGACTGGTTTAGATGAAATTGCCGGTAAAACACCGGAAGAAGTATTAGGAAAAGAACTTGGGTGGGAAGTTCAGAAAAGCTATCAGCAATGCATTGATCGTGGAACGGATATTTCATTTGAGCTAACGCATGATTTTGGAAGTGGACCCCGTGATTGGCTGACCAAACTCACTCCGGTTTTTAAGAACGGAAAAATAAGTTATGTAGTTGGATCCCGCACCGATATTACAGAAATAAAGCGCCTTAGAAAAGATAAAGAGGAGCTTTTGCAGCGCCTTCAAGCCATGTTCAATGAGCATGATGCTGTTATGTTGGTTATTCATCCAAAAACAGGCCAGATTATGGACGCAAATCCCGCTGCGTGCGCTTTTTATGGATATACGAGCAATGAACTTCTGTCCATGAAAATTCAGGAAATTAATCAGCTGCCGGAAGAGGAAGTATTTCGCCGGCGCATGCTGGCTTGTTCTGCAAGCCAGAAATACTTTTTATTTCCGCACAAATTGCACAGTGGAGAAATCCGCTTCGTAGACGTATATTCATGCCCGGTAAACTATGGTGATCAAACAGAACTGCTCTCCATTATTTTTGATGCAACTGACCGTGAGCATTACCGGCAAGCACTCAGCATGGAAAAAGAGAGGCTGAAAATAACCTTATATTCGATTGGAGATGGAGTAATCACCACGGATAACGATGGGTATGTGACCTCTTTGAATCAAGCGGCCGTTGAAATCACCGGCTGGAAGAAAACAGAAGCTCAAGGTAAGTCCTTTGCGGAAATTATCCGACTTCGGAGTGAGGAAACCGGGTGCGAAGTTGACAATCCCATTCAAATTGTATTAAAATCCGGAAAAGTCGTTGGCTTGGCGAACCACACCGTGCTGATTCGAAAAGACGGACGCCCTGTACCGATTGCGGACAGTGCGGCGCCCATACGGGATGATAGCGGCCAGACTTTTGGCGTAGTGATGGTGTTCCGGGATGTCAGCCATGATAAAGAGCAGCAAAAACAGATCATATATTTAAGTTACCACGATCCGTTAACCGGTTTATACAACCGAAGATTCCTGGAAGAACAAATTCAACTGATGGATTCGCAAAGTCAGCTGCCCTTATCAGTCATTATGGGAGATGTCAACGGCCTTAAAATTACAAATGACGTCTTTGGGCACAGTGCGGGAGATCGACTTCTCAAAAGGGTCGCAAGTGTGCTTAAAGGTATCTGCCGCGAAGGAGATATCATTGCAAGATGGGGCGGAGACGAATTCCTGATCATCCTGCCCCGCACATTGCAGGAAACGGCAGAAAAAAAGATTGAGCAGGCCAGACAGGCTTTCGAAGAAAACCGCGAGGAGTCACTGCAGCTCAGTGTGTCTCTTGGCTGTGCCACTAAGACGGCGCCTGAGCAAAGTCTGGAACTCATTATGCGGCAGGCAGAAGAGTGGATGTATCATCAAAAGCTGCTGGAAGGCTCCAGCTACCGAAATTCTATCATTAATACCTTGCTGGCAACGCTTTATGAGAAAAGCATGGAAACGGAGGCACATGCGGAGCGGCTCAAGGATTATTGTCAGGCAATCGGCAAGAGGCTGAACATGAATGCGAAAGAGCTGAACGAGCTTGCATTGCTTGCAATTTTACATGACATTGGAAAGGTTGGAATTCCTCAGCATATTTTGCAGAAGCCGGGTGCTCTGACCTCCATCGAATGGGAAGAAATGAAACGCCATTCTGAGATCGGATATCGAATTGCGCAAAGTACCCCTGAATTGTCCGTGGTTGCGGAATTGATTCTTTCTCACCACGAACGTTGGGATGGTACGGGCTATCCGCGAAGACTCAAAGGAGAGGAAATTCCTATGCTCTGCCGCATCCTGGCGGTGGCAGACTCCTATGATGCCATGACAAACGATCGGGTATACCGGAAAGCACTTCCAATCGAAAAAGCAGTCTCAGAATTAAAGCAGAATGCAGGAACACAATTTGATCCCAAAGTTGTTTCGCTGTTTCTGAATGAATTTCTATACGACGAGGAGGGTATGACCTAGCGTCCTATTATGTCTGCGTAAAACTCACGTCTAAGGTGCGATAGAACTTGCCACCTTCTCCATCAGGCCCACGGAGAAATAAGATGACAGCAGGATCGGCAAATTCGTCCAAGCCTGCTGCGGTGATACTTTATTTTTCCCTTAGCAGGTTAAAACGCGATATTTTTGCGTGATACGGTTTAGCACGACGATGTGCCGCAAAGTATTAAAAGCAGGTACTTTTTCATATGAGTCAGCATTGCCTGAACTTACATTTTGAACAACTTGAATTCTTCACCCGCCGCCAACTATAATCAGCCGAAAAGCCTTTAGTTTTTAATGGTTTGAAGGCTGATTATTATTTGCTGTCAGATTCTATTCGCAGTTAAAATGCGTTTCTGTTGCTAAAGCATTTCACCTCCTACCGGTAAGGGTGAGATGCTGAAAAAAGAGGGCCTTAACCCCCTCAAGCGTGATGGAGGGATATCATAGAAGTGCAGAGGGCAAACACCCAAAATGTGATAGAATCA
>NZ_JBEUWZ010000011.1:0-186321 GCF_040505565.1 Oscillibacter sp.
GGATTGAAATGCCATAAGTCAAGCCGCCGTTTCCCGCGCTTGTGTCGTCCCTCTCACGAGGGACGTGGATTGAAATACCTCTGGTTGAATATGGCGTTACCGAATCAGAGTCGTCCCTCTCGCGAGGGACGTGGATTGAAATAACTCAGCAATCAAGGCTTCAAGCTGACCGTTTGGTCGTCCCTCTCGCGAGGGACGTGGATTGAAATATCCAAACTTTTTGCTTCATGAAGAAGCAGATAGTCGTCCCTCTCGCGAGGGACGTGGATTGAAATCCCGTCTTCCTCCCCGATCTCTGCAAAATCTCCGTCGTCCCTCTCGCGAGGGACGTGGATTGAAATATGTTGGCTTTCAGGACCTGCGCCGAGTAGTTCTGTCGTCCCTCTCGCGAGGGACGTGGATTGAAATAAGAAGTACAACATCCCAAAGGCCCAGCTTGTGATGTCGTCCCTCTCGCGAGGGACGTGGATTGAAATTTATCTTTCTTTAATTGCTGTTGCTGGCCTGTTGTCGTCCCTCTCGCGAGGGACGTGGATTGAAATTCACTGATAACCTGCGTTGCCGTAGCCGGTGCTCGTCGTCCCTCTCGCGAGGGACGTGGATTGAAATTGGCTGAAATGAGCGGCATTGATCCTGATAGCCTGTCGTCCCTCTCGCGAGGGACGTGGATTGAAATGATTTTATCCTGCAAAACCAAATGGGTATGTTCTGTCGTCCCTCTCGCGAGGGACGTGGATTGAAATGCAGCATACCGTACCGGCGGAGCTGAACGTAACGTCGTCCCTCTCGCGAGGGACGTGGATTGAAATCCTCTCGGGTGGACAGACTTAAATGCCTTGGAAACGTCGTCCCTCTCGCGAGGGACGTGGATTGAAATAAGCAATAGTAAGCCGTCAGGCTCCAACCATCTTGTCGTCCCTCTCGCGAGGGACGTGGATTGAAATAACTATGAGAAAAACGAGTCTTGCGCGTGGTACCGCCGTCGTCCCTCTCGCGAGGGACGTGGATTGAAATCCTTAACAGTTTTTGCTACCGTAATTCCTCCGCCGAGTCGTCCCTCTCGCGAGGGACGTGGATTGAAATACTCTTTGAGAGTGACATAGAGCATGCATAGCGGTCGTCCCTCTCGCGAGGGACGTGGATTGAAATTCCCGTGTAGCCACTGCGGTCGTGATCCGATGCGTCGTCCCTCTCGCGAGGGACGTGGATTTCCATGTCTCGGAACGGCTCCACATACAGGCACGCGCTGGCCGGCAGGGCCGCCACGAAGAAGTACGCTTTCTGTCCCTCGCCGTATGACAGCGTCAGTCCGGCCCAGTCTGTTTCCAGCCGTTCGCCGGCTTTGTGTTGCTTACGCATATAAACGTCGTTCTGCTTCCGAAAATCCCGGTACCACTGGCAAAACTGTGTGTACATGAGCCCGTCCGGGTGGGCTGTCTTGTACTCCTCCCAAAGCAGCGTCACGCCCTTGCGCTGCATTTCGCGGTAAATATTCTTCAGGTCCGGCTCGGAATGTTTTTCTTTGCCGGTCCCGTCCTTTGGCGGATACAGGACCGAGCCCAACTGCTTTGCCGTCATCTCAACCGGATATGTGATGTCAGCCACTTTCGCCTTCGACAGAGTACTGGACACTGTCCCAAGCGAGCAGCCCGTTGCCGCGGCGATCTCCCGCTGGCTCAGCCCGAGCTCATCATGTAGTCTGAGTATCTCTTTTGTCCTTTCCACGTCCGTCCTCCTCATTGCCGTGCCTCCCGGTATTTCTATAACGAGAGTTTAATTCCTCCGACTTCTCGCGGCAAGTCTCCCGGCGCGGTGTTCAAGTGTTGCCGAATATGCAATGATCGTCAACTGTCTGATCAAGCGGATAGACGTATACCGAAATTAGAAGCTACATATCGACTTCAACATTGACTTTGAACAATTCAGTCTCGGCATGGATATTATTTCGATTGCCGCATAAAGCAAAAACTCGTTTCTTTTCAGAAACGAGTTTTCATTGCACTCTCTTGAATGATGGTGGAGAATAGCGGGATCGAACCGCTGACCTCTTGACTGCCAGTCAAGCGCTCTCCCGAAGTATCGGGTATGCACCACCACAAAACCCAACCCCACTTATATGGATATATTTACTCAGCTGTAGAGAGTTTATTTGAATCGTAGCGTTTTACGACGCCACCGCAGGGCGCGATTCCTTATCGTCGCTGATGCTATCAAGACCATTTAAAAACTGCTGCACATTTAGGTTCAGCTCAATATCCAGTTTATAGCCTTTGAATACGTTAACCCTCTTGATGATGTAGTTCGCAATCATCTTCTTGACTTCCATATCGCTGTCATCGAAAATCTCCGACCACGTGCGGATGCGAGAAAGCTCAGACTTCATTTCGCTGACCCTTGCATTGCCACGTTCCAACTCAGTTGTTAACGCAGTCAACCGTTCGCTGGTGGCTATGACCTTATCGCGGCACTCATTTACAACCTCGGTCAGAACATCTTTGGGCATATTGCTTTTTCCAAGAACAACTTTCACCATTTCGGCTTTTATAGATTCATACTCCGTGGTTGCTTTGCTGCTCTCGGCTTTGGCCCTTTTAACTTCTGTCCGCAGTTCAGCCATGCGGCGATCTTCTGTGCTCCCGAGAATCACGTTGTCAGAAGCGGAAGACATGCGGTCGAAAATCTGATGCAGTACCTGAGTTACTGCATCATCAAGAATATGCATAGTATAACCGGTTTGACCATCGCAGTCAAGGCGGCGCCGCGTCTTGTTATAGCAGACGTAGCGAATGCGCTTGACGCCCTTTCTTTCACCGTTTGCAAGCTTGACCACTTTCCCATTGGTGGTTAGAACCAGGCGCCCTCCGCAATGCCCACAGAATACGTTTCCGGAAAGAAGCGATTGACCCGCAGTATTCAGCGGAGCTGTCCTTTCCTGATTTTTTTCATTTGTGCGTTCAGCCATAAGCTTCTGCGCGAGATCAAAAGTGCTTGGATCAATGATTTGGAGTTCCTGAAAAGGGTCGGAGTAAGTCGATCCGCTGCGAAGAATGCCTTTATACATTACGTTGTGAAGAATTGCGCCTACAGAAGCATCGTGCCAGTTGGTTCCGTTACGGGTTTTGATGCTTTTATCGTTAAGGAACATGGCAAGCCGCCAGCGACCATACCCGGCCGATACGCATAGATTGAACATCATGCGTACAACTTCAGCTTCTTCCTCATCAATGACCAGCTTGTTGACCTCGTGTTTGCGCTTGTTTAGAATACCGCTTTTCTCAAGGTGATAGCCATATGGGGCTGTACCACCGCGGAAGCGCCCCTCCTGAACCATCTGTCCAAGAGCAGTCTTGGTTCTTATGGAGGTTTTCTGGCTTTCTCCGTCGGCCTGCCAGAATCGGATATAGTTTGTTAAGCGATCCGTATGGGACTCAAAGCGTTGTTCACCCTCGTTAACGCTCCATACCCGGATGCCCTTTTTAACAAACCATTCCACAACAAAAGGCGTTTCGTCAGATTTTCTGCCGAGTCTGTCAAACATAAATACCAGCAGGATATCAAATTTACCTTTTTCCGCATGCTCTTTAATAAGTTGAAGTTTATCGCGATCCGCTGCGCTGACCTTATATCCGGAAACGCCGGTTTCCTGTTCCTCACGAACGATGGTCCAACCCATACGCTCTGCGAATTCACGGCATGATTTCCTCTGCATAGGGATATCAGCCTGATTCTGCTCATCGTGGTCTACCTGTTTGGCAGTAGAAACTCTGTATAAACAATAAACTCTTTCAGCCATTTTGTATCCGTCCTCTCATATAATTGGTGTTTTGTGTGAGAGACCGGACACTTGATATATTCAATTGTCAAGGAGCAGTTGGCTTTTTCGCCAACGACATTATCTCACACAAAGCAGGAGAAAGCTATATAAATAGCTGGGTTTTTCGCATATTAGCATTAGAAAAAACCGCCTTTAAGTTATGTTTTGAAATTACGCAGTCCTAATTACATAAGCATTTATCAATGCCTTTTTTATAAAGTCAGCTGCTTCTCTGTTCGGCTCCGGAGCAAAAAGCAATGTGACAGGTATCCCGTTTATTTGGACTTTTATGGATTCTGTTTTTTTATCCTGCTGAGTTATTTTCATAGCGAAGCCTCCTATTCCACGTCCAGGGTAAACCCATGGACCGCATCAATATCTTTGGACATTCTGATTTCACCTTCTAATGGCGAATAGAGCCTTATATCCAACTGCTTCAGCTTACGGAGAAAATCCAGCGTTTGAGCCGAGTCTTTCCTGAGACGAGTCGGTTGTTTTACCAGCAAGGCGTTCATTTTCCCTTGCTCGGCGGCATGCTGGACTTCAATAAGGCCTGGACGATCATATTTCAGGCCGCTTCCCAAATCTTCGGAACAACCGACAACGATGAGACCCAACTGTTCCGCATAGCCATAGAGTTCCTTCTGTTGGCCCTTCAGCATACCATGGGCATCCTCCGGCGCGTCAATGCGGCAATACAGCCATGCTCTTTTTTTCTGTTCCATTTATATTTTACCTCCGTTCTTTGTTAATGCGGTTTGATCTCACAAGGACGCGGCAGGGCATTTGTCCTGCCGCGCAGTTTCTAAGATCAAAAAATCTGCTTGTTCTTCATTTCAATGCTTCTATTCGGCACTGCTTCCCGAAGCTAGGGCGGCAACATAAACGGTTTGCCGGTTAAGCAAACGCCATAGGGATTTCACCTCTCCGTGGTTCTCACCGAGCCGTCCCCATTGCTTGAGTCTGTGGCTGGACGGAAGTAGCGTTAGCACTGTCCGTTTCATTGCGAAACAGCCCACCACGGGCTGCTTTATAACCGGGCCTTGCCGCTCGTCGCCTTCGATGCCATCGGTTTGACGGATGTCTGTCACCCATCCGCAGGTAGTCTTGGCGCGCCCGTCATTGTCGCTGCCGCTCATCACGGCCGGACAGATCATGTATTTATGTTGCCGGATATAAAATTTTCAAGGAACAACGAGGGAATAGAAAAACCCCCTCACTTACTTACCCGTTGAGCGAGGGGGTTGAGCGGAAAAATTTTTACTTTTCCATAAGTTTTTTTAATTTCGCCAGGATTTTTATCTTCCGGTCATGAATGGTCCGCTGCGGAACGCCGGTTACTCTGGACACCTGATGCTCACTTCTATCATTGAAAAACAGAGCAGTACTATGCCTTTTCAGGGCTTGTGCATATCACACGCATTCAACGCGTGGTTTTTACTGTTATTCTTTTTACACTTCTCCATACAAGCGTAATGTGCATTGCATGAATTCTGCCGCCCGCTTCAAAATTTTCGTGTTTATTGTTGACATATGCCCGAAACTGGTTATAATAGTATTCGTAAGCGACATATGTCCGAAACTACAAGGAGGTGAACAAAATGCCAGGAAGAAACGGAACCGGTCCTATGGGTGCCGGTGAAATGACCGGAAGAGGACTTGGCTTCTGCTCCGGGGCTGAAAATCTCGCCCGAGGCGCCAGACTCGGCCTTGGGCTCGGTATGGCCTGCGGGAGAGGCTTTGGCCGCGGCTTTCGGAGGTTTTCTGCTAATAATGAGGAAATGACGGCGAATCATCGCAAAGAACTTCTTCAGTTGCAGAAGAACACGCTAAAGAACCGTCTTGCGGACATTGACAGGCAGCTGGAAAGTCTGTAAGGCAAGCAGAAACAACCGGGGGACGCTCCGGTCATTTCTGCTTTGAAACGAGGTGAAACGATGCCAAGACCAAGAAAGTGGAGAAAGGTCTGCTGCCTCCCTGAAAGCAGCCGGTTTGGTCCGTTGGACGTTCCGTCGAACGATACCGTTATTATGACGGTCGATGAATTTGAGTCTATACGGCTGATTGATGTGGACGGATTTACGCAGGAGCAATGCGCGGTGCAGATGGATATTTCCCGCACCACGGTGCAGGGAATTTACGACAGCGCTCGAAAAAAGCTGGCGCAATCGCTGGTGAACGGCAAGGTGCTGTTGATCGAGGGCGGCGAATATCGCCTTTGCGATGGGCAGGGGCACGGCTGCGGCGGAGCCGGATGCCGTCGTCACCGGTGCGGCAGGCACTTTGAAAATATGGAAAACGAAACGGAGGACACTCATGAAAATCACGATTCCCATGAATGAGCAGAAGCTGGAATCCGGTGTATGTCCGTCTTTTGGACGCGCGCCGTATTTCCTGCTCTATGATACAAATACGAATGAGAGCAAATGGCTCCCCAACAGCGCGGCGGAAAGCTCCGGCGGGGCGGGGATTGCTGCGGCTCAGCTTCTGGCGGACAGCGGCGCGGATACTTTAATCACGCCCCGGTGCGGGGAAAACGCGGAAAAGGTACTAAGCAGCGCAAATATAAAAGTTTACCGCTCCGTGGACGGAACGGCGAAGAAAAATATTGATGCACTGATTGAGGGAAAGCTTTCGCCGCTTTCGGAGTTCCACGCGGGCTTTCACGGTCATGGCGGATAAGCCTCTGACCGTCGCGGTGCTCAGCGGCAAGGGCGGTACGGGAAAAACACTGGTGTCGGTCAATCTCGCGGCAGCAGCCGGTGAAGCGGTGTATCTGGACTGCGACGTAGAGGAACCTAACGGCCACTTGTTTTTCAAACCTGAGAAGCCAGAGGAAGAAACCGTTGCGGTCAAAATCCCCCAAATTGATACGGAGTTTTGCACCGGATGTCGTAAATGCGTGGAATTCTGCGCGTTTCACGCGCTGGCCTTTGTGGGAGGTCATCCGATCCTGTTTGACGAGGTATGCCATTCCTGCGGCGGGTGCGCCCTGCTCTGTCCCGCCGGGGCGATCCGGGAGATGGACAAGGCGGTGGGAACGGTTTCCTCTGGCAGATCGGGCCATGTAGACGTGTTTACCGGGCGGCTGAACATTGGGGAAGCCTCCGGCATTCCGGTAATTAAGCGCCTGCTGGGGAAAATTCCAAGCGGCGGAGAAAGCCCTGTTTTCATCGACTGCCCGCCCGGCAGCGCCTGCGCCGTGATGGAGAGTATCCGAGATGCGGACTTCTGTGTTCTGGTGGCGGAGCCAACCGTGTTCGGCGCGCACAATCTGGCGATGGTTTATGAGCTGGTGACGTTGTTTCATAAGCCCTTCGGTGCGGTGCTGAACAAATGTCAGGAAGGCGAAAATCCTTCGGAGGCATTCTGTCTGGGGCATCAGATCCCCATTCTCGGGCGCATTCCGTTTGATCCCGAGCTGGGCGCGCTGAACTCGGAGGGCAAAATTGCCGCGCGGGAAAACCAACGGTACCGGAAACTCTTTGGCTCCCTGCTGGAGCGGATCGGAAAGGAGGCACGGCATGAAGCAACTTCTGATTCTCAGCGGTAAGGGAGGCACGGGGAAAACCACCGTCGCCGGGGCATTCATTTATCTTTCAAAAGCAAAAGCCTATGCCGACTGCGATGTGGACGCGCCGAACCTGCATCTGATTTCCCATTGGAGCAGTGCCCCCCAGCGATCCGACTACTTTGGAATGCCCAAAGCCCGTATTAATACCGCCAAATGTATCGGCTGCGGCGAGTGCCTTTCACATTGCCGTTTTGACGCGATCAAAGCCGGAACCCCGTTTCGGGTGAAACCCTTTGCTTGCGAGGGCTGCGGGGTCTGCGCGGCGGTCTGTCCGGCAGGCGCTGTTTTCATGGAGCCTGCCATAGCGGGAGAACTGGCACTGTACAGGGGTGATATGCATGTTTTCTCTACGGCAAAGCTAAGTATGGGCAGCGGCACCTCGGGAAAGCTGGTAACTGAGGTGAAGCGCCGGATGGGTTCTGCCGCCGAAGACGTGGAGCTGGCGGTGATCGACGGTTCCCCCGGCATCGGCTGCCCGGTGATCGCCTCCATCAGCGGCGTAGACATGGTGCTAATCGTGGCGGAGCCGTCCCTCTCCGGCATCAGCGACATGGAACGCATTGTGAAAACGGCGGAAACCTTCCGGACAAAAACGGCGGTTTGTGTCAACAAGGCCGATGTCAATCCTGCCAAGACGGGAGAAATCCGGGCGTTTTGCCGCGAGAGAAACCTCCCGTTCGCTGGCACAATTCCTTTCGATGCAGAGGCGATAAAAGCGATCAACAGGGGCAAAAACATCGCGGAGCTGGACATTCCCTCCGGCCGGGCGGTGAGAAGTGTCTATGAAAAAGTGATGGAACTGCTTTGGAAGGAGGCGAAACAGCATGATCATCAAAGTGCTGTCGGAGAACACGGCGGCATCGGATGAATTCGGATGTGAGCATGGTTTAAGTCTGTATGTGGAAACGGGAAAGCACCGTCTGCTGTTTGATACCGGAGCCAGCGACCTGTTTGCGAAAAATGCTGCCCGGCTGGGCGTGGAGCTTTCGGCGGTGGACACTGCCGTTTTATCACACGGGCACTATGACCACGGCGGGGGGCTGAAAACCTTCCTGGATAAAAGCAGCCGTGCCAAGGTGTACGCGCGGGAGCAGGCCTTTGAGCCGCATTATGCTGACCGACCGGACGGAAACAAGGCATATATCGGCCTTGACACGACGCTCCTGCCCAATGAACGTTTCGTGTTCTGCGGGCAGCGTCAGAAGATCGACGAGGAATTGGAGCTGTTCTCGGTGGTTCGGGAGGTAACGCCCGCCCCCTCCGGCAATGCGGAGCTGTACCGGAAAGCGGGTGAAGCATTTTTGCCGGACGATTTTTCCCATGAACACAATCTCGTGATCTGGCAAAACGGGCGCGCGCTTCTGATTGCAGGATGCGCCCATCGTGGGATTCTCAATATTGTCCGGCAGTTTGAATCGGATCACGGGCGCTTTCCCGACATTGTGGTCGGCGGTTTTCATCTTCACAGCCGCGGTTCCGGGAAAAGCGAAGCACCGGAGTCTGTGGACGCATTGGCGCGGGAGCTTCTGCAAACCGGCGCGCGGTACTACACCTGTCACTGTACCGGTCGGGAGGCTTATCTGCGGCTAAAGGCTGTGATGGGGAATCAGATCGGCTACTTATCGGCAGGAAGCCGATTGGAAATTAATCTGTAAGAGGTGAAGAATATGAGTGAAAATTGTGACAACAACTGCGGAAACTGCGGCGAGGACTGCGCTGACCGCAAGGAAGAAAAGCATGATTTTCGGGCGGCGCTTAATGAGCTGAGCCATGTCGAAAAAGTAATCGGCATTGTCAGCGGAAAGGGCGGCGTCGGAAAATCCTCGGTCAGCGCGATGCTGGCGGTCACCATGCAGCGGCTGGGATACCGGGTAGGCGTACTGGACGCGGACGTGACAGGGCCGTCTATTCCCAAAGCCTTTGGCATCCGTGGAAAAGCCGAGGGAAGCGATTTAGGGCTGTACCCCAGGCAGAGCAAAACCGGCATTGCAATTATGTCCGTCAATCTGCTTTTGGATAACGACACCGATCCGGTAATCTGGCGCGGCCCGATTCTCGGCAATACCGTGAAACAGTTCTGGACAGATGTGATTTGGGGCGATTTGGATTTTCTCTTTATTGATATGCCGCCCGGAACCGGCGACGTTCCCCTGACGGTTTTCCAGTCCATCCCCGTGGACGGCATTGTTATCGTAACCTCGCCGCAGGAGCTGGTGTCCATGATCGTCTCCAAAGCGCTGAAAATGGCGGAGATGATGAAAATTCCCGTGCTGGGGCTGGTAGAAAACATGTCCTATTTCCGGTGCCCGGATAACGGAAAGGACTACCATATTTTCGGTGAAAGTCATGTTGACGAGATTGCCGAAAAGCACAGCCTGAAAGTGCTGGCAAAGCTGCCAATCGACCCGAAAATCTCTGCCGCCTGTGACGCCGGAATGATCGAGCTGTTTGACGGAAGCTGGTTTGACGCCGCTGGCGAGCTGCTGGCCAGTATTTTAAAATGAGCCGTTTGAGAAAGGAGGTATCGTATGAAACTTGGAATCATCAGATGCATGCAAACTGAGGACTTTTGCCCCGGAACGACAGATTTTAAGTTTATTCGGGAAAAGAAAGGTGCATTTGAGAACACAGAAGAGGAACTTGAAATCATCGGCTTTATCAATTGTGGAGGATGTCCCGGAAAAAAAGCCGTTTTACGTGCACGGGAACTCGTAAAACGGGGTGCCGATACAATTGTGTTTGCCTCATGCATTCAGCGCGGCAACCCAATTGGCTATCCCTGCCCTTTCGCAAAAAAGATGAAAGATCTGATCCAAAAAGATCTACCTGAATCTATAAGGTATTTCGATTATACCCATTAGTATTTACAGAAGCGTTAAGACTTTACAATTATCTAAATTAAATGAATCGGAGGAAAAAATGATGATGAGAATTGCAGTTGCCGCCGAAGGCAAGAATGTGACGGAGCATTTCGGTCACTGTGTTAACTTTATGCTGTATGATGTGGAGAACAACAAGATTACGAAAGAGGAATCTGTGGACAATCCCGGCCACAAGCCAGGATTTCTCCCCAACTTCCTTGCGGATAAGGGCGTGAAGGTCATTATCAGCGGCGGCATGGGACAGGGCGCGGTGGATATTTTCAACGAACGGGATGTCGAGGTCGTGACCGGTGCTTCCGGCGACGCGAGGACGGCGGCGGAGCGCTACCTGAAGGGCGAGCTGAAATCCACCGGCAGCGTATGCCATGAGCACCAGCACCATGACGAGTGCGGCGAGTAAAAAGCCATAATCAATTTCTTATAAAATGAGAAGCAGCACCAGTACTGCTTCTCATTTTTGACTTTATGGCCAGTCCTAATATGTATCGTTTCCTTCATCAGTGGCATTACTGATCTGACCTTCCAATTTATAAAGATCAGTACGTGCGAAGCTGCTCAATCTTTCCTTGTCTGCCACTTTCCCTGACGCGTGTTTTGTCGACGAGATTAAGTCACCAAAAACACAATTTAAATATCCTCCATATCCGCTGGAGGAACGTAAAAACTCCAGCCGCTTTGTAAACGGTTCCGCCTGCTTTTTTGTGTCAGCGCTTAAGGCACATTCCACCAGGCGTGAAACTTCATCATAGGTATTCTGAGTAATTGCCGTTTTCATATTGTTTTTATCACCTCGGCACTAACTGCAGGTTTCCACATCTTTCAAAACATCAGTTGCCGACTCTATATCCAGCTCGTTATGCAAAAAAGCGATGCGAAGCAGTTCTCCCGGAATCATGGCGTCATATTTATCCACATGTGGTATTTGATCCTCCGGCAAAACCATGTCCGGGTCGTCCATGTCAATGCACAGTTCCGCCATTCTCCGGAACAATTCGGTTTCGGAAAAGCCGCTTGTGATCTGCAGGTAATGGTCGCCCCCAAAAACGGAATAGATCTGAAGCGGCTCCTTGAGTCCGCAACTGAGCAGACACTTGATGGTTTTCATTGTCTTTGAGCCAACCCATGGGCAAAAGAAGAAGGAATTTTCCCCGCACGGGAGGATGCTGTTTTCCAGCATGCCGGACTTTCTTGCCAGAGAGCGGGCGGCTTCCAGAACCTTTTGCGCCCTGGGTGTCAGGTACGGATAACAGACGTCTTCTTCCAGAGCTTTTTTCATTCTCTGAATGATCTTGGTATGGATATGCCCTCCGCTTCCGTTCCAGCTGGGAATCCGGTTGTTTCTCACCGGAGCGACATATACGATTTTCCGCTCCATATCGACATCAAGCGTTTTCCATGTTCGTCCGGCCAAAACGAAAACCTCTCCAGCCGTCGGGCAGGTGTCCAGAGTGCCGATTTCTCCTTCCTTGCTTTGCACATGGTAAGCCTGTTCATCCTGAAAAACAGCGTAGAATGAATAATGGTTGGTAATCCGCTCGCCACGGATACCTACGATAATTGCCCCGTTTTCCACACGCTGCAGGTAATCCTCAGCGATCATATAGCGAAGAATCAGCCTGTATTCATCTTGTGTGATCGTCTTCCGGAAGGCGGGAAGAAGCAGGCAGCTCCGTGCCAGTTCCGGTGGGCTGAGCTCTCCGTAGGTCATCAGAGTGCTCAGCGTCTGATGCGCAAGAAGGCTGAACGGCTTCGGCTTCAGGGTGAACGGCTCCACCCAGCTTTCCTCGAGGTAAAGTTGAATGATGGCAATCGCCCGCAGAAGCGTCCAGGGCAGCTGTTCAAAAGCATTCCGCTCCGACGCCTCCAGCAGCTCCAAAAACATCATCTGCGATTTTCCGCTGCGCCGTCCGGAACGTCCCAGACGCTGGACAAAGCTGGTGCAGGAGTAAGGCGCGCCGATCTGTATGGTGGAATCCAAATCACCGATGTCGATGCCCAGCTCCAGCGTCAGCGTGGCTGCGGCGACGGTCGGGCCTTCCCGGTCGCGCAGGGCGGCTTCCGCTTCCTGCCGCAGCGCGGCGGAAACGCTGCCGTGATGTACAAAGAAAATGTCTTTTTCCTGCCTTTTGCGCGCGATCTCTTTCATGTCGGCGATGACCTTTTCGGCGCTGCCCCTGCTGTTTGTGAAGATCAGGCACTTTTTGTCATGGCAATTATCATAGAGAAAAGAATTGTATTCCACCATGACCTTTTCCGCTTCTTCCGGGTCGTGAGGCAGAAGAAAGCTGTCGGCACAGAGGGAGATCGTGCGTCCATGATGACGGATACCAACGGCCTGTGCATGGCGGTTCGTCCCAGCCGCCAGATACCGAAGCGCGGGTTCATAGTCGTTCAGCGTAGCGGACAGGCCGATGCGTCTCGGACGGCAACCCGCGATTTTCTCCAGTCTGGCCAGCAGGCACAACACCTGCAGTCCACGATCCGTCCCCATGAAGGCATGAATCTCATCAATGACAACAAACCGCAGATCCCCGAAAAGGCGGGCCGCCTCCGCCGAACGAAGCATGAGCAGGGCTTCCAGCGATTCCGGCGTAATCTGCAAAACGCCCTGTGCTTCTTTCAGTGCGTGCTGCTTCATGGACTGCGAAACATCCCCGTGCCACGGCCAAACAGGGATACCGCTGTCCTCCAACAGACCGCTCAGCCGTTCGAACTGATCGTTGATCAGGGCCTTCAGCGGCCCGATGTACAAAACGCCAACGGAGTTCGACGGGTGATGGTACAGAGTGGTCAGGATGGGGAAAAAAGCGGCTTCCGTCTTGCCCGACGCCGTGCCGGAAGCGATGATGACGTGATCGTCTGTGTCAAGGATTGCGGAGCAGGCCTCCATCTGCACCTCGCGCAGGTCTGTCCAGCGTTTCCGGTAGATGTATTCCTGAATAAACGGCGCGTAGCGCTCAAACGCTGTCCCGCTCATATGTCAAATTCCGCGAAGAGCTCATCCTCTTTGTCCGGCACTTCCTCCGGGTTTTGCTCAGCGCTCTGGACAGAAAAGCCCTTCTCATTCACCAAAGTATCGAAGCTCAGCTCCGGATTCTGATGGAGGATATTCAAAAGGCCGAGAAAGTCCCTTGTCACCTCACGGGGCGTCAGGAGCTGATCCGCTCCCATACGGGAAACGACCGCATTCAGAAACGTGGTAAGCTCCCGCTGCCCAAGCGGGCAGGTATAATTGTAATGGCAGCTGTGAAGCTCGCAAAGGCGTTCCAGCAGAAGATAGATTTCCTCGGGGGTCAGCTGGTTGAGCTTGATCACCGGTCCGGAATAATCGGTATAGCCGCTTGCACTGAACTGATTGTCCGCCAGGCGGGAACGCAGTGCTTCATAATTGAACAAGCCTCTGCGTTCGTCATAGACAAACTGCGGCGTTCCGCTCATGAAAACGCCAATGTACCGAGCTTTGCCTTGCATGGTGTCGTTGAAGATCGTCAGGATCTTTTCATAGTTGCTGTCTCTGGCCTGCTTATTGGTAATCTTATAGAGGTTGACGCCCTCGTCCAGAAAGACGAGCAGTCCCTGATAGCCCGCCTTTACCGCGAACAGTGCGAACAGCTTCAGAAAATCATACCAGCTCTGGTCGTCGATGATGCAGTCCACCGAAAGGTTCTGCCGCGCTTCCGTTTTTGTTGTGTACTCGCCTCTCAGCCAGCGGAGCGCCGACTGCTTCTGTTCCTCCTGCCCGGTTTTCATTGCGCGCCAGTAGGCTTCGATCACCGTGGAAAAAGCAAAGCCATAGGCCATTTCGGAAAGCTCCGCCATGACCGCCGCGATTTTGCCGCTGACGGCGTCAACCATTCCCGGATCGCCGGGATGCAAGCCGCTTTCCTGAATGACGGTCGCCTGCAGAGAACTGATCCATTTCTGCAGAATTGCCTCCAGAGCCCCGCCCTCCGGCCGGGTCAGAATCGAAAGATGTTGCATCAGCTCCCGGTAGGTTGCAAGGCCCTGTCCCTTCGTGCCGGTCAGTCTGCGTTCCGGGGAAAGGTCCGCGTCCACGACAACGAAATTCCGTTCCATGGCGTTATTGCGGATCATCTGCAGCAGGAAGCTTTTGCCGCTGCCGTACTGGCCGGTCACAAGGCGGAAAGACGCGCCGCCGTCTTCAATGGTGGATAAATCCTGTAAAAAAGCGCCTACCTCTTTCTGCCGTCCGACAGCGATGTGCCGAAGCCCGACGCGCGGCACGACTCCGGCAATCAGAGAATTGAGAAGCGCGCCGGATTCCCGGCGGCTGATCTTTACGGTCTGCATGATAACGTTCCCCCTAAGCAATTGATTTTTTCAAAGCCGGCGCGTATTCGTCCAGAATATGCGGCGATTCCTCGGCGGTATCAATCAGAATATCCCCCAGATATTGCATGGCCGCCGCATTAATGTCGTCCAGAAGAATCTGCGGCATGGTCAGCGCTTCCTCTGCGATTTTTTCCAGTTCCGGCTGCGAGTCAACGGACGCGGTCACAGCGAATAGAGCCTTTTCCTGCTCCGGCGAGAGCGCTTCCATAAAGTCACGGAATTCTTCCGGCAGGAGAGATTCATCAAAGCGTTTTGTCCGGGCCTCCTCCGCCGGTATCGCAGGCGGATTTTCATAAATATAGGCAAGCTCGTCCTGGTAATCGTCCTCTGCGATAATATCGGCATTTTCCACGGCCAGAAGCGCACGCCCCAGATACCGTTCCGACTGCCGGTTGATCTCCTGAATCAGAGTTTCGTCCCCCGGCTGGGAAGGAGCCTCCCAAGCGCTTTTCTGCAAGCGATCCAGAAGACCGCGCGACTCAGGCGACAGTGCCAGATAAATCGAGGAGACCTCTTTCACATCGGTCAGCAAAGCCTTTTCTGCTTTGCCTTTCGGTTCTTCCACAGAAAGCGCTTCCCGCACGGCGTCCGATTCTTCCCGCAGCGTGTTAATGTTTTCAAAATTGAGAACCACCTTTGCGGGCTTTTCCTCTGACAAATCGGTTCTCTGCCGATTGCCATACTCTTTTGCCAGGAAACTGTCGATTAGTTTTGAGGTTTCCGGGTCCAGCGTAATCCCGCGAAGACGGCCCCGGCATCCACACAAACCCCTCAGCGAGTTTTCGCCGTAGCGAACCAGCTCGTTGATGTAAGCGCGCAGCTTTGGATAAGCGGAATAGCCCTTGACCGTGAAGGCTATTTTTTGATTCGCCTGGGGGCATACTGCGCTTGCAAACGCATAGTATTCCTGCTTTTTTGCTCGGGTCGGACCATAGGTATCCAGGATGCCCTTTCCCGTCTTCTTTTGAAGAGCGGCGTCGGCAAGAGCCACAACCCGAGGGATAGCCTCCCGCATCAGTTCCTGATTGCCGTCTTTATAGAACTTGCTGCTGACGATGGAATAGTCGCACAGCGCGTCGATGATGGGAAAAGAGAGCTTCAATGGAACCTCGGACGCATGTTGGGCAATCATCAGATCCGTTTTAGCCGAAGGCGAGGCGTGAGGGTTCTCCTTTTCCGAAAGCGAAATGTCCGTGAGTTCGTACTGTTGTGCAAAGTCAAAGGTCCAATCTGCCAGATAACGGTCCAGCGCGGGGAATCTTTCCCGGTAAGCGTTCCAAACCCGCATGAGCTTTTCATAGCCGTCCCGCGGGGTTTCCCATCCGGTTCCGCTGAGCAGTTCATAAATCAGCACGAAAATGTACGACAGATCCGTGTCAATGTAATTTCCCTGGCGGATCTGGGAACGCCAGTAGAAATACCACGCCTGTTGGCCTTTGTTCATACTGTCGTAAGTCGGCCAATAAGACATGAAGGGAACAAAGGGAACTGCTTTCCCGTCCTTCTGGGTAAGCCTTTTCATATCCGCAAAGAACTTCTCATGCGGATCATGGATTGAAACCCGAACTGTGGGAGCGGAATACTGCGGCCTTGCGGGAACAGCCTGTTTTTTCTCCGGCTCCCCCGGGAGCACCATGTCGGAAAAGCCGGGGGCCGTCGGTGATGGGGAATGGATATTGGCCTTTTCTTGCGGACTGGCGGAAGACACCCCGGCCGAAGCCATCCGCTTTCTGATGCTCCTGTAAGCAAAAATATACTGAACGATCCCGACAATCCAAAGGAACGGCGCTGTGGATGGGACCGCGAAGGTTACAACCGCATAAACAATCCCGCAGATAATATGCAGTGCGTTAGTATTCACGATGCCGATATAAAGCACGGAAAGCCAATTGATCCAGGGAATAAAGGAGAGCACCCTGCAGAACTTTCCGGGCAGCTTAGGAGCTGTGCTTTTCATTCTCGGATTCCTCCTTTTCTGTGGATACTGGCTTGACCTCCATGATATCGGACACATCGCAATTTAACGCGTTGCAGATTTTCACGAGAATATCCGTATTGACATTTTCGCTTTTCCCCAGCTTGGCAAGCGAGGAGGGGCTGATACCGGCCGAAACACACAGATCCTTCTTTTTTATATCACGGTCGATAAGCAGTTTCCACAGCTTTTTATAGCTAACAGACATAGGCACCCTCCTAAATTTGGATATTCGTATTATACAACGTTAGTGTCGAATTCTCAAATAAATTTAGGAGAAATCAAAGAAAAATCCGAGATGATGTCACAAATCCGCATATACATGAGCCTGTGGAATTGAGAAGTTGGCCCCCTCACCTATTTCCACGTTGAGCACGGGGCCAGCAGAAAAATTTTTACTTTTCCATAAGTTTTTTTAACTTCGCCAGGATCTTTATCTTCCGGTCATGAATGGTCCGCTGCGGAATACTAGCTTCTCTGGACACCTGATGCTCACTTTTGCCTTTGAAAAACAGAGCAGTGATCAATTCCTGTTCCTCCGTGCTGAGTTGCTTGAGGCAGATCAGCATTTTTTCGATCATCACGGTCTTGATTGCGGCATCATCCACACCCTCGCCAGCGGCGACAAACTGATTGTTTTCCTCCAAAAGCCGTTCATAAGAGTCCTCCCGGCTGGGGAGATATGTAAAGTTCCGCTGGTGGAATCGATTCGGTGCCGTTCGACCTTGATGTCATACTGCAGGTACTCCATCTGGCGGTCGTTTTTCTCCAAAACGTCGATGATCCCTTTGCTCACATCGAGATATTTTGCTTGATAATCCGTTATTTTCTGATATTTTGCCATAGTGTCTGTCATCCATCTCGTGATTGTTGAAATCTGAAAATGAAAAATAAGCGACGGAACTCGGCAGCATGATATAACTGCAAGCAAAAAAACAGGAACGTACTTGTGAGCACGGTTGCCCACAGGTTCGCCCCTGTAAGTTATTTCATTTTTACCTGCTCTGATAGTTCGTGCTGCTGCCCGCGCTGTTTCCTTGAAAAGCACAGGTTTTTTTGACGAGCTACCGGTTAGAAAAGCGGTGTGTAGCGGATTGTGATCCGTTGCATCACGCTCGACCGCTACTTAATAGCGGTCGCCTGAAATTCATGGTAAATTGAGCAGACATAGAAACCCTCCAGACTGGTGAGCTTGAAGGGTTACGGTATTGCTTATTCAGGCATGAAGATAGACCCGCCAAACTCACGCTTTTTTGTAGCGCTTTTTTTAATTTGATCGAAACAAACGAATTGCGCCGCGTGAAAAAACACCATCTAATAGCTGTATATCTCCCTTGGCAATGATCAGCCCAAGTCCAGTTCCTTTTTCAGTATTGAAGGTCGGCATAATTCATCTCAATTGTCGTGCGGGCCTTCATCCAACTTTTTTATCGCTTTTCTGAATTCTTTCGCAAACACAATACCAGTACAGATCACCGCAGCAGTATCTGAAATCGGTTCGGCAAGATACACGGCTACTGTCTTATCAGGTAGCAGCATGGGGAGAAGATAGATGAGTGGGACCAACATGATAAATTTTCGGAATACTGCTACGAAAATTGAAGTCTTGGCATTCCCGAGGGAGATAAAGGTCATCTGGCAGGCTATCTGAACGCCCATAATAAACATGGCACCGGCGTAGATACGTAATGCACTTTTAGTATACGCCACCATTGCGGTATCATTTGTAAATAATGAGGCAAAAACCTGCGGAAATATCTGCACGGCAACCCACAGCAATACGGAATAGGTACAGCAACAGATCAAAAGCAGTCGAAAGGTCTGCTTGACACGAGCTGAATTGTGAGCACCAAAGTTGTAGCTGGAGATCGGCTGAGCACCTTGCGCAAAACCCTGCATCGGCAGCATGGCAAACTGCATCACAGTGCTCAGAATCGTCATGGCACCCACGGCAATATCTCCGCCATATTTCAGCAAGGAGGAATTGAAGCAGATAGAAATGATGCTTTCGCTTGCCTGCATTATAAACGGAGCTGCACCCAGTGCTACGCAGGACAGAAGGACATTGTCAAATCTGATATTTTTCATCCGGAGCTTGATGCTGCTTTTCGGGGAAGTGAGAAAATGAATTACCCACACGCAACTGATTCCTTGAGATATGATTGTCGCCAGAGCTGCTCCGCGCACCCCCATGTTCATGCCGAAGATCATGATTGGGTCAAGGATAATATTACAGATTGCCCCGATCAAAACCGTGTACATGCTTACTTTTGCATAACCCTGCGCCGTGATAAATGCATTCATGCCCAAGGTTAATTGTACAAAGACGGTACCAATCGCATAGATGTTCATGTACTGGGATGCATAGCCGATGGTGTTTTCACTGGCCCCAAACATTAAAAGCAAGGGTCGGTTCCAAATTAGCAGGGCTGCGGTAAGCACAGCGGAGATTACAAGCTGCAAGGCAACACAGCTGCCCATAATGTGCTCGGCTCCCTCGTCGTTTTTTTTGCCCATCTCAATGGAAGCATTGGGCGCTCCTCCCATCGCAACCAGCATGGCGAAAGCCGACACGATGATAATGAGCGGTGTGCACACGCCCAGACCGGTAAGCGCCAACCCGCCAACCTCTGGCATATGGCCGATGTAGATACGATCCACAATGTTGTATAGAACATTGATCAGTTGGGCAAGAATTGCTGGTACAGAAAGGCGAAACATAAGCGGCCTGATTGGTTCTGTACCGAGAAAACTCTTATCTTCATTATGTGCCTTTTCCATAATTGTCCTCCGTTTCTTTTGTCTTTCCATCAGTCCGTTGATTCTTTCGGCTTCACGTTGTAGAAGCGGTGGACATTATCAATGATTCGATCAAAAGAGTCGAAGAACTGCCTTTTCTCATCTTCCGAAAACCCGTCACCGATCTTTTTCATGAATTCTTCCTGTTGTTCTTGCCCATAACGGACTACCTCGTCGGCCTTTGGAGTAATAAACAAACAAATCCGCTTTCTATTCGCCGAGTCTACTTTTTTGCAAATGTACCCTTTTTTATAAAGCTCGTCTGTCGCCAGTGAGACGTGAGATTTGGATATTTTTCGTACAGATACAATATCGGCAGCCGTATTAAGGCCGCCGTTGTTTGCAAGAAACAACATAACATCTACTTCTATTGCCGAGAGAGAATATTTGCTCATAACTTTTCTGCGGTGAAAATTATAGGCGCTTTCAACTTCTTTGAGCATGTTCCAAAAATTGTTTTTCATATGTAATTACCTCACGCACCTTAGTGTTCGATTTTGAACATGTAAAATTATAGTTCAAAATCGAACGGTTGTCAAGACGAAAATCTGATAGGGCATGTTTTAAAATGCTTATTCGATAGGGTTATCTTAGATGGTGAGCATAAAAAAATAATTACTTTTTCCTTAATGAAAAAAGTAATTTCCCAATCAAACCAGCAAACGTTTTGACCCCACGTCATGTTCAGGTGTTCCTCGGAGTTGTGCCGCACTCGCCACGTTCTACATTACCATACGAACAATACTAATTGTCATTGTTCCTATTTTACTATCACCTCCAAAGGATAGCTCCCCCTCGCCTTTATGCAGCGAGGGGGAGCCGAGAGCTTCATTCATTCATGAGTCTTTTTAATTTCGCCAAGATTTTTATCTTTCGGTCGTGAATGGTCCGCTGTGGAACACCAGTTTCTCTGGACACCTGATGCTCGCTTTTATTATCAAAAAACAGAGCGGTAATCAACTTCTGTTTTTCCGGGCTGAGACGCTTGAGGCAGGTTAGCATTTTTTCGATCATCACGGCCTTAATCGCGGCATCGTCTACATCTTCTTCAGCAGAGGGAAACTGTTTGTTTTCCTCCAGAAGCCGTTCGTAGGAATCCTCCCGGCTGGGGAGATAAGTAATAGTTCTGCTGACAGGATTGATCCGGCATCGCTCGACTTTGATGTCATACTGCAGGTATTCCATCTGACGGTCGCTTTTTTCTAAAATCTCAATAATTTCTTTGCTCACGCCGGGATACTTCTCTTGGTAATTTGTCTTTTTCTGATACTTCGCCATAGGGCTTGTCCTCCATTTCGTGATTGTTGAGATCCGGAAATGAAGAACAAGCGGCGGGGACCGGCAGCGTGGTATAGCTGCAAACAACAAAACAGGAGCGTATCTGTAAGCATGGCTGCCCACAGGTATGCTCCTGTAAATTATTTCATATTTTATCTGCTCTGATGGTTCGTGTTGCTGCCTGCGCTGTTCCCATGAAAAGCACAGGCTTTTTTTGACGAGCTACCGGTTAGAAAAGCGATGTGTAGCAGATTGTAGTCCGCTTCATCACGCTCGACCGCTGTTACCGAGCGGCCGCCTGAAGTTCAAGGCATGTTGAATGCGCATAGAAAAGCCCTCCAAACTGGTGAGCTTGGATGGTTAAGATATCGCCTTATTCAAGCATGGAAAACAGCCCAGCCAAACTCACGCTTTTTTTATTGGGACGGTAGCGCCTTTCTTTTTTTACTTGTTTACGAAAAGATCTGCCGCAAAAAGGGCAGGTCTGACACGCACTTCACGGCAACCAGACTGTCATTGTGTTTACATACCTTTGCTAATATTATCAAAGTAAAAATGAGATCACCGCCATAAGCGTCATCCAGTTATTTGCAATGTTTTACATATGAGAAGGAAGAGGGATGCTTTCTTCCCCAAACGACGTACAAAATAACTGACATAATGTTGGATAAAGAAAGAATAGCGAACATTTGATTATAGCCACAGTAGGTAATTAAGAACCCTGCAATACCGCCGCCTATGCCAATTCCAATATCATAAGCGCAGAGGAAGGTGGAGTTAGCTGAGCCGCGCCTCTCAGGAGGAGCAATGTGTACGGCCATAGACTGTAGTGCGGGTTCGAGCCCGCCGAAACCATAACCGGCCAATACGGCAGACAGGATAAAGGCGACGGTATTTGGATGAAAGGCCAGCAACAGAAAAGCGGCAAACATGGCGGCGTTACAAGAGTAGACGAAAAGGCCTTCCCCTTTCCGGTCCGCCACTTTTCCGACCGTGATACGTACCAGCAAAAGCATACAGGACATTATCGCAAAATAAATACCGCCGGTCGGGAGGCCGTTATCACGGGCATACTTGGCAAGAAAGTTCTCAAGTGCGCCAAAAGTGAGCAGAAATACCAGCATTACACTTGATGCCGGAAGCGCATCTTTGTCAATCAGTGCCTTGAAGCTCAAAGGCTTCTTTACAGCCTCGACTCGGGGTACCTTAAGAAGCAGAAATATGATTAGCGCAATAACCGCGGAACCTGCAGAGCAGAGAAACAGTGTGGTAAAACCCATATTGTCCATCAGATATAACCCCAAAGCAGGAGCGCAAGAGGTCGCCAGTGCCGTAGCCATGCCGAACATGCCCATGCCCTCGGCAAAGCGCTGTTTTGGAATGATATCGGTGGCAATGGTACTGGTGGATGTATTGGAGCAGGCTAAGGAGGCCCCGTGTACCATTCTGCAAACGAACGCGAGGAAGAGCACAGAAACACACATATATCCCACAGGCATAAGGATTAGTCCGCAGATACCGACAACCAAGATCGCTTTCCGTTTCCCGTTGTCCAGCATCCAACCGATATTTTGGGAATGGTCCCTATCTCATCAAGGTACATCATGACACGGTTGGGCAGTTTGCCGCCGTGTTCGTCGGCCACGGCAAGGATTTCGCGGTAGAGCTGCTGGACGATCAGGCTGATGATGAAGTATTTGGTGGAATCCTCTTCAGGCATCACCAAAAATATCGCGGACTTAGTGTTGCAGAACTTTTCCGCGTCGATCGCAGTGTCAAAACACAGGACCTGCTCCAGTTCGGAATCCAGGAATGCGTTGAGCCTGGAAAGTGCCGTGGAAAGGACGCTCTGCATCGCCATATCCGCGCTGTTGAGTGCCGCGCCCGCGAACCATTTTGTCTTGTGGTCGTCCGGAAGATGCGCCATCAGCAGCTGGAACAGAGTCCTGCCCTTCACGCCGCTCGGTGCGAGCAGGTCTTGAATCAGCTTGAAGACGGAGACGATATGGCGCTTCTCCGGAGGGCAGAATTCCGCGAGCAGAAGGATGACCGAGGTTAAGCTGAAATCCTCCATTGCCAGGCTGGTATGCATTCTGTTCCCAGAGTTGGAAAAGCTGGTGCCGTCACTCCATATGGCCTCTGTCTACGCTTTGTTGGCTGAGTTTCCGGGGGCCAAGCAGGTTGCCGAAGCGCACCTTACACGGTTGAAAGCTCTCCTGCTTGAAGCGTCCAAAGGGCGTTACAAGCGGGATGTAGCTGTGGAAATCCGTGAGGCTGCCAAAGCGTCGATTGGTTCCGTACTGCCGGCAAAGTCGCTGGAGCTTCGGCATACCATCCACCTCATTCGGGAACTGGACGCTGAGATTGAAGAAGTTGAAACCGCAATCCAGACCATTATGGATGAAATTTCCTCACCCATTGTCACCATACCCGGCATTGGTACTCAAATGGGGGCCATGATACTTGCCGAGGTGGGCGACTTCTCCCGTTTCGATTCCCCCGACAAAGTGCTGGCCTATGCCGGACTGTCGCCATCCACATACCAATCCGGGCAGCTCACAAACTGCTATGCCCATATGGAGAAGCGCGGCTCCAGGTACCTGCGATTTGCCATTTTCAATGCCACCAAGTATGTTTGCCACTGGGATCCGACCTTTGCTGCTTATCTCGCTAAAAAACGCGCCGAGGGCAAGCACTACAATGTTGCCATCTCTCACGCCGCCAAGAAACTGGTGCGGCTCATTTACGCCTTGGAGAAATCCGGAGAGCCTTACCATCTGGCAGCATAATTTTCTCTCAATAGCCTGCATGGCGGCTTGACGGACGTCTGCTTTGCTATATCCTTTTTGAACTATCTGGCCTTTTTGCATCCCTCCTCATTTTGGGACTTGACTTTTAATAGTTAGTCTTTATTTCGCGTGGAAACACAATAAGCAATGTGCCGGTTTCTACGGTGATTATGCTTTCTTTTCCGATAAACTCGTTACTCACGCCAATGGGGGAGGTGTTTGTCAAAGTAGCATTATCAAGCTCATATTTCAGCCCTTTGAGAAATACCCCCGTCGAATTTTCCGAATGTGAGAACACGGAAACGTAGCCGGTAGGGTGCTGGTGGAATTTCATGCTGCTATTCGTAATCGCGGTGATGATTCTGTCCTGATCAAATAGGAAGCCTTTCCTGTTGCTCTGCGCCAGATATGCCAGCAACTGCATATTGGCAACCGTATGCTCCAGCCTACCGCCCGTCCCGCAATAAATGTGGAAAATGCGGTAGCCCCTTTTAATCCCTTTACGCGCGGCGGCAAATGTATCCGTATCGTCTTTTTCAGTGTTCATGGTAATTACGTTTCCGCTGCGGATACTTCGCCATAGGGCCTGTCCTTCATTACGTAATTGTTGAAATCCAGAAATGAAGAACAAGCGGCGGAGCCCGACAGCGTGGTATAGCCGCAAACAATAAAACAGAATCGTACCTGTGAGCATGGTTGTCCACAGATATACCCCTGTAAATTATTTTATATTTTACCTGTAGTTGTAGTTGGCGTCGTTGCCCATAAGAAGCATAGGCCTTTTTGACGAACTACAGTAGAGAATACCTTGTGCATAATTGCTTACAAGTTTGTAAAAAGATGGTATTAATCAAAAAGGAACATCTTTATATTGACAAAACTTGATTTGACGCATATACTAATAACATATCAAATAATTTTGATATGAGGCGATAATTTGGCAACCATTTATGAAGAACAAGCAAAAGTGTTCAAAGCATTTTGCGACGAAAAACGCCTTAGAATACTTGAGCTTTTGCGCGAAGGGGAAAAATGCGCTTGCGTTCTGTTGGAACAGTTAGACTTGGGGCAGTCGGGGCTTTCCTATCACATGAAGATTCTGGTTGAATCGGGTATTGTGGAGAGTCGGCAGGAAGGCAAGTGGACGCATTACAAAATTAGTGAAAAAGGCAGCGCCTATGCCGGTACTCTACTCAAAAAACTGACAAAGCCGAACGCAGTTACAGAAGAAAAAATCTGTTGCGCATCGAAAAAGCCATCCTGACGATGGCTTTTTAAGAACTGAATACATCAAAATAATTTGATGTGATTGTCCTTTTATCGAAAGTGAGGTTTTTATCCAGTGCAAATGCTAAAAGCAATTTGGGATTTCTTCCAGTATCAGATCCTTGCCATGAAGTGGCTGGATGGGCTGATTGGAAGAGGCCTATCCGCTATTGGACTTGATACGTCGGCACGGCTGGGCGGGAGCATTGAATTTTTCTTGTACGATGTTATTAAAATTACGATACTTCTGTGCTCGCTGATTTTTCTCATCAGTTATATCCAAAGTTACTTCCCACCGGAGCGCAGTAAACGGATTCTCGGTCGTTTCCATGGTGTTTGGGCAAACTGCATTTCGGCGCTCCTTGGTACGGTAACACCATTCTGCTCTTGTTCCTCTATACCGCTGTTCATTGGGTTTACATCCGCAGGGCTTCCGGTTGGGGTAACGTTTTCGTTCCTGATATCTTCCCCAATGGTGGATCTCGGATCGCTGCTTCTGCTGATGAGCATTTTCGGCGCAAAGGTAGCAATTATTTATGTAATTGTTGGTCTAATCGTCGCAGTCGTCGGAGGCACGATTATTGAGAAGCTGCATATGGAACGGTATGTTGAGAGCTTTATCCTGTCAGCGGGCAGCGTGGACATTGAATCGCCGGACCTGACCAAAAAAGACCGGTTGGTTTATGCTAAGGAGCAGATGTTGTCCACCTTCAAAAAGGTGTTTCCCTATATTTTAATAGGCGTGGGCATCGGTGCAATTATCCACAACTGGATTCCTGAAGAATGGGTTTCACTTGTTCTGGGAAGCAAAAATCCCTTTGGCGTTGTTCTGGCAACCCTGATCGGTGTTCCAATGTACGCCGACATCTTTGGCACCATTCCGATTGCGGAGGCACTGTTATACAAAGGGGCGCAGCTTGGCACGATACTTTCATTTATGATGGCCGTTACCACGCTGTCACTGCCGTCCATGATCATGCTCCGCAAAGCAGTCAAGCCGAAGCTGCTGGCGCTGTTCATCGGTATCTGTACCATAGGCATTATTCTTGTAGGCTACTTCTTTAACACGATTCAGGCATTTATCATATAGGGAGGAAAGTATTATGGCAAAGACATGGTATCCAGTTATTGATTATCTCACCTGCGCGGAGTGCGGCACCTGTAGTGCAACGTGTCCTCACGGTGTCTATGATCCCTCAAAGGCTCCGTCACCCGTCATAAAAAATCCGGAGGCCTGCATTGACCATTGTCACGGCTGCGGGAACAGCTGTCCGGTTGGTGCGATTACCTTTGTTGGCGACGATACCGGCTGGACACCGCCGAACGGCGCACAGGAATCTGAGGGAGACGGCTGTTCCTGCGGATGCGACACATCTTCTGAAAAGAAGATTGTCGTTGAGTATCTCTATCTTGATTTGCATACCTGTAACCGCTGCATCGGAACGGACACTGTGCTTGATGAAGTAATGGAGACGCTTACCCCCGCGCTGCGGCTTGCCGGTTTTGATATTGAGTATAACAAGATCGAGATGAAGACGGCGGAGTTTGCCGAACGGTTTAGGTTTCTTTCCTCTCCGACGATCCGTGTAAACGGTCAGGATATTTGCGGGTTTGTGAAAGAGAACAGTTGCGGATGCTGCAGCGAAATCAGCGGAACTGATGTTGACTGCCGAATATTTGAATACAATAGGGAAAGTTATGAAGTGCCTCCCAAAGAGATGCTTGCCGAGGCAATTCTGAAAACCATATTTGGAACAACAGGTGATTGTTCCTGCGGCGACTATAAACTGCCGGACAATCTGAAAACTTTTTATGAGGGGAAAGCCAGTAAATCAGCATGTTCCTGCGGGAGCAATTGCTGCTAACCAGTAACATCAATTGATAAAGGAGCGTAATGAATATGTCACTGTTTGGAAAGAAAAAGGAAGAAACGTCCTCTTGCTGCTGCGGAGGAAACTGCGATGCGGAAAGCATGACAAAGGCTGAAAACGCTAAAACCGAGGGTGCGAGCGTGAAGGTACTTGGAAGCGGATGCGCAAAATGCAACCAGCTTGAAGCGGCTACCAAAGCAGCGCTGGAGCAACTCGGCATGGATACGACGATTGACCATGTGACCGATTTCTCACAGATCGCAGCCTATGGCGTAATGTCAACACCCGCCCTTGTGATAGACGAAAAGGTAGTTTCTTACGGCAAGGTATTAAAGACCGAGGAAGTTGTGAAGATTCTGCAAAAAGTCAGATGAATTTTAGTAGGACGGTTTTAGATGAGTAAATCAAAGGTAGCCTTTATCTGCGTCCATAACTCTTGTCGAAGTCAGATCGCCGAGGCACTGGGAAAGCACCTTGCCGCCGATATCTTTGAAAGCTATTCCGCTGGCACGGAACTTAAAGACCGCATAAACCCCGATGCGGTTCGCCTTATGAAGCAACTCTATGGAATTGATATGGAACAAAATCAGCGTCCGAAGCTGCTTAAGGCACTCCCTCCCGTGGATGTGGTTGTTACAATGGGCTGCAGTGTGGAATGTCCGTATCTGCCGTGTAAGCGCCGTGAGGATTGGGGACTGCCCGATCCGACAGGGAAAAGTGATGAAGAATTTCTTTCTGAAATTCAGTCAATTGAAACTAAGATTTTGAAATTAGCCGAATCGTTAGAATAGAGATAGAATTAGAAGGTCGACAGCTTATAAAGAACTGTCGACCTTTTGATTGTGGCTTCAGCGCATAAAACCACCTGCTTTGCTGGTGAAACCAAACGCTTACAGTATTTTCGTTATTTCGTATCGAAACGGAGAAACTGACAATCACATTACTTGCGTAGGAATAGGACTCGCGAAGGTTGCCCGTTAATCGGCTGTAAGACGTGTAATGAGGTTGACAGTCGTTCGACGTCTTGAGACGATGCTAGTACTATGCCTTTTCAGGGCTTGTGCATACCACGCATCATGGTTTTTACTGTTATTCTTTCTACACTTCTCCATGTAAGCGTAATGTGCATTGCATGAATTCTGAATTCTGCCGCCCGCTTCAAAATTTTCGTCCTTATTGTTGACATATGCCCGAAACTGGTTATAATAGTTTTGTAAGCGACATATGTCCGAAACTATAAGGAGGTGAACAAAATGCCAGGAAGAAACGGAACCGGCCCTATGGGTGCCGGCGCAATGACCGGAAGGGGCCTTGGCCTCTGCTCCGGGGCTGGAAATCTCGCCCGAGGTGCCAGACTTGGTCTTGGACTCGGTATGGCCTGCAGGAGAGGCTTTGGCCGCGGCTTTCGGATGTTTTCTGCCGATGAGGAAATGACGGCGAATCATCGCAAAGAACTTCTTCAGTTGCAGAAGAACACGCTAAAGAACCGTCTTGCGGACATTGACAGGCAGCTGGAAAGTCTGTAAGGCAAGCAGAAACAACCGGGGGACGCTCCGGTCATTTCTGCTTTGAAACGAGGTGAAACGATGCCAAGACCAAGAAAGTGGAGAAAGGTCTGCTGCCTCCCTGAAAGCAGCCGGTTTGGTCCGTTGGACGTTCCGTCGAACGATACCGTTATTATGACGGTCGATGAATTTGAGTCTATACGGCTGATTGATGTGGACGGATTTACGCAGGAGCAATGCGCGGTGCAGATGGATATTTCCCGCACCACGGTGCAGGGAATTTACGACAGCGCTCGAAAAAAGCTGGCGCAATCGCTGGTGAACGGCAAGGTGCTGTTGATCGAGGGCGGCGAATATCGCCTTTGCGATGGGCAGGGGCACGGCTGCGGCGGAGCCGGATGCCGTCGTCACCGGTGCGGCAGGCACTTTGAAAATATGGAAAACGAAACGGAGGACACTCATGAAAATCACGATTCCCATGAATGAGCAGAAGCTGGAATCCGGTGTATGTCCGTCTTTTGGACGCGCGCCGTATTTCCTGCTCTATGATACAAATACGAATGAGAGCAAATGGCTCCCCAACAGCGCGGCGGAAAGCTCCGGCGGGGCGGGGATTGCTGCGGCTCAGCTTCTGGCGGACAGCGGCGCGGATACTTTAATCACGCCCCGGTGCGGGGAAAACGCGGAAAAGGTACTAAGCAGCGCAAATATAAAAGTTTACCGCTCCGTGGACGGAACGGCGAAGAAAAATATTGATGCACTGATTGAGGGAAAGCTTTCGCCGCTTTCGGAGTTCCACGCGGGCTTTCACGGTCATGGCGGATAAGCCTCTGACCGTCGCGGTGCTCAGCGGTAAGGGCGGCACGGGAAAAACGCTGGTGTCGGTCAACCTCGCGGCGGCGGCCGGTGAAGCGGTGTATCTAGACTGCGACGTGGAAGAACCCAACGGCCATCTGTTTTTTAAGCCCGAGAAGCCGGGGGAAGAAACTGTTGCGGTCAAAATCCCCCAAATTGATACGGACCTTTGCACCGGCTGCCGGAAATGCGTGGAGTTCTGCGCGTTTCACGCGCTGGCCTTTGCAGACAATCATCCGATGCTGTTTGACGAGGTATGCCATTCCTGCGGCGGGTGCGCCCTGCTCTGTCCCGCCGGGGCGATCCGGGAGATGGACAAGGCGGTGGGAACGGTTTCCTCTGGCAGATCGGGCCATGTAGACGTGTTTACCGGGCGGCTGAACATTGGGGAAGCCTCCGGCATTCCGGTAATTAAGCGCCTGCTGGGGAAAATTCCAAGCGGCGGAGAAAGCCCTGTTTTCATCGACTGCCCGCCCGGCAGCGCCTGCGCCGTGATGGAGAGTATCCGAGATGCGGACTTCTGTGTTCTGGTGGCGGAGCCAACCGTGTTCGGCGCGCACAATCTGGCGATGGTTTATGAGCTGGTGACGTTGTTTCATAAGCCCTTCGGTGCGGTGCTGAACAAATGTCAGGAAGGCGAAAATCCTTCGGAGGCATTCTGTCTGGAGCATCAAGTTCCCATTCTCGGTCGCATCCCGTTTGATCCCGAGCTGGGCGCGCTGAACTCGGAAGGAAACATTGCCGCGCGGGAAAACCAACGGTACCGGGAACTCTTTGGCTCCCTGCTTGAGCGGATCGGAAAGGAGGCACAGCATGAAGCAGCTTCTGATTCTTAGCGGTAAGGGCGGCACGGGGAAAACCACCGTCGCCGGGGCATTTATTTCTCTTTCAAAGGCAAAAGCCTATGCCGACTGCGATGTGGACGCGCCGAACCTGCATCTGATTTCCCATTGGAGCAGTGCCCCCCAGCGATCCGACTACTTTGGAATGCCCAAAGCCCGTATTAATACCGCCAAATGTATCGGCTGCGGCGAGTGCCTTTCACATTGCCGTTTTGACGCGATCAAAGCCGGAACCCCGTTTCGGGTGAAACCCTTTGCTTGCGAGGGCTGCGGGGTCTGCGCGGCGGTCTGTCCGGCAGGCGCTGTTTTCATGGAGCCTGCCATAGCGGGAGAACTGGCACTGTACAGGGGTGATATGCATGTTTTCTCTACGGCAAAGCTAAGTATGGGCAGCGGCACCTCGGGAAAGCTGGTAACTGAGGTGAAGCGCCGGATGGGTTCTGCCGCCGAAGACGTGGAGCTGGCGGTGATCGACGGTTCCCCCGGCATCGGCTGCCCGGTGATCGCCTCCATCAGCGGCGTAGACATGGTGCTGATCGTGGCGGAGCCGTCCCTCTCCGGCATCAGTGATATGGAGCGCATTGTGAAAACGGCGGAGTCCTTTCACGTAATAACAGCGGTGTGCGTCAACAAGGCCGATGTCAATCCTGCTAAAACGGAGGAGATACTCTCATTTTGCCGGGCAAGGGGGATTCCCTTTGCCGGGGTAATCCCCTTTGACGCAGAGGCGGTGAAAGCGATTAACAGCGGCAAAAGCATCGCGGAGCTGGACATTCCCTCCGGCCGGGCGGTAAGAAAGGTCTATGAAAATGTGATGGAACTGCTTTGGAAGGAGGCGAAACAGCATGATCATAAAAGTGCTGTCGGAGAACACGGCGGCATCGGATGAATTCGGATGTGAGCATGGCTTGAGTCTGTATGTGGAAACGGGAAAGCACCGTCTGCTGTTTGATACCGGAGCCAGTGGCCTGTTTGCGGAAAATGCTGCCCGGCTGGGCGTGAAGCTTTCGGTGGTGGACACTGCCGTTTTATCCCACGGGCACTATGACCACGGCGGGGGGCTGAAAACCTTTTTGGATAAAAACAGCCGTGCCAAGGTGTACGTACGGGAACAGGCCTTTGAGCCGCATTATGCTGACCGACCGGACGGAAACAAGGCATATATCGGCCTTGACACGACGCTCCTGCCCAATGAACGTTTCGTGTTCTGCGGGCAGCGTCAGAAGATCGACGAGGAATTGGAGCTGTTCTCGGTGGTTCGGGAGGTAACGCCCGCCCCCTCCGGCAATGCGGAGCTGTACCGGAAAGCGGGTGAAGCATTTTTGCCGGACGATTTTTCCCATGAACACAATCTCGTGATCTGGCAAAACGGGCGCGCGCTTCTGATTGCAGGATGCGCCCATCGTGGGATTCTCAATATTGTCCGGCAGTTTGAATCGGATCACGGGCGCTTTCCCGACATTGTGGTCGGCGGTTTTCATCTTCACAGCCGCGGTTCCGGGAAAAGCGAAGCACCGGAGTCTGTGGACGCATTGGCGCGGGAGCTTCTGCAAACCGGCGCGCGGTACTACACCTGTCACTGTACCGGTCGGGAGGCTTATCTGCGGCTAAAGGCTGTGATGGGGAATCAGATCGGCTACTTATCGGCAGGAAGCCGATTGGAAATTAATCTGTAAGAGGTGAAGAATATGAGTGAAAATTGTGACAACAACTGCGGAAACTGCGGCGAGGACTGCGCTGACCGCAAGGAAGAAAAGCATGATTTTCGGGCGGCGCTTAATGAGCTGAGCCATGTCGAAAAAGTAATCGGCATTGTCAGCGGAAAGGGCGGCGTCGGAAAATCCTCGGTCAGCGCGATGCTGGCGGTCACCATGCAGCGGCTGGGATACCGGGTAGGCGTACTGGACGCGGACGTGACAGGGCCGTCTATTCCCAAAGCCTTTGGCATCCGTGGAAAAGCCGAGGGAAGCGATTTAGGGCTGTACCCCAGGCAGAGCAAAACCGGCATTGCAATTATGTCCGTCAATCTGCTTTTGGATAACGACACCGATCCGGTAATCTGGCGCGGCCCGATTCTCGGCAATACCGTGAAACAGTTCTGGACAGATGTGATTTGGGGCGATTTGGATTTTCTCTTTATTGATATGCCGCCCGGAACCGGCGACGTTCCCCTGACGGTTTTCCAGTCCATCCCCGTGGACGGCATTGTTATCGTAACCTCGCCGCAGGAGCTGGTGTCCATGATCGTCTCCAAAGCGCTGAAAATGGCGGAGATGATGAAAATTCCCGTGCTGGGGCTGGTAGAAAACATGTCCTATTTCCGGTGCCCGGATAACGGAAAGGACTACCATATTTTCGGTGAAAGTCATGTTGACGAGATTGCCGAAAAGCACAGCCTGAAAGTGCTGGCAAAGCTGCCAATCGACCCGAAAATCTCTGCCGCCTGTGACGCCGGAATGATCGAGCTGTTTGACGGAAGCTGGTTTGACGCCGCTGGCGAGCTGCTGGCCAGTATTTTAAAATGAGCCGTTTGAGAAAGGAGGTATCGTATGAAACTTGGAATCATCAGATGCATGCAAACTGAGGACTTTTGCCCCGGAACGACAGATTTTAAGTTTATTCGGGAAAAGAAAGGTGCATTTGAGAACACAGAAGAGGAACTTGAAATCATCGGCTTTATCAATTGTGGAGGATGTCCCGGAAAAAAAGCCGTTTTACGTGCACGGGAACTCGTAAAACGGGGTGCCGATACAATTGTGTTTGCCTCATGCATTCAGCGCGGCAACCCAATTGGCTATCCCTGCCCTTTCGCAAAAAAGATGAAAGATCTGATCCAAAAAGATCTACCTGAATCTATAAGGTATTTCGATTATACCCATTAGTATTTACAGAAGCGTTAAGACTTTACAATTATCTAAATTAAATGAATCGGAGGAAAAAATGATGATGAGAATTGCGGTTGCCGCCGAAGGCAAAAATGTGACGGAGCATTTCGGTCACTGTGTCAATTTTATGCTATATGATGTGGAAAACAACAAGATTACAAAAGAGGAATCCGTGGACAATCCCGGCCACAAGCCCGGTTTTCTGCCCAACTTCCTTGCAGATAAGGGCGTGAGGGTCATTATCAGCGGCGGTATGGGACAGGGTGCGGTGGATATTTTCAACGAGCGGGATGTCGAGGTTGTCACCGGCGCTTCCGGGGACGCGAGGACGGCGGCGGAGCGCTACCTGAAGGGTGATCTGAAATCCACCGGCAGCGTATGCCATGAACACCAGCACCATGACGAGTGCGGCGAGTAAAAAGCCATAATCAATTTCTTGTAAAAAGGGAAGCAGCACACAATGGTACTGCTTCCCTTTTTGCCTGTACGTCAATTCCCGCCGTTCGCATTTTCGCTATCGGCAGAATTGTTGATCTGACCTTCCAATTTATAAAGATCAGTACGTGCGAAACTGCTCAATCTTTCCTTGTCAGCCACTTTCCCGGACGCGCGTTTTGTCGACGCGATCAAGTCGCCCAAAACACAATTTACGTATCCACCATATCCGTCGGAGGAACGTAAAAACTCCAGCCGCTTTGTATATTGTTCCGCCTGCTTTTTTGTGTCAGCGCTTAAGGCGCATTCCACCAGGCGTGAAACTTCATCATAGGTATTCTGAGTAATTGCCGATTTCATATTGTTTTTATCACCTCGGTACTAACTGTCGGTTTTCACATCTTTTAAAACATCAATTGCCGACTCCAGATCCAGCTCATTATGCAAAAAAGCGCTGCGAAGCAGTTCTCCCGGAATCATGGCGTCGTATTTATCTACCTGTGGGATTTGATTCTCCGGCAAAACCATGTCCGGGTCGTCCATGTCAATGGACAGCTCCGCCATTCTCCGGAACAGTTCGGTCCCTGAAAAGCCGCTGGTGATCTGCAGGTAATGGTCGCCCCCAAAAACGGAGTAGATCTGAAGCGGCTCCTTGAGTCCGCAGTTGAGCAGGCACTTGATGGTTTTCATTGTCATTGAGCCTACCCATGGGCAGAAATAGAAGGAGTTTTCCCCGCACGGGAGAATGCTGCTTTCCAGCATCCCGGACTCTCTTGCCATAGAGCGGGCAGCTTCCAAAACCTTTTGCGCCCTGGGTGTCAGGTACGGATAGCAGACGTCTTCTTCCAAAACTTTTTTCATTCTCTGAACGATCTTGGTGTGGATATGCCCTCCGCTTCCGTTCCAGCTGGGAATCCGGTTATTTCTCACCGGGGTGACATATACGATTTTCCGCTCCATATCGACATCAAGCGTTTTCCAAGTTCGTCCGGCCAAAACGAAAACCTCTCCCGCTGTCGGGCAGCTGTCCAGAGTGCCGATTTCTCCTTCCTTGCTTTGCACATGGTAAGCCTGTTCATCCTGAAAAACAGCGTAGAATGAATAATGGTTGGTAATCCGCTCGCCACGGATACCTACGATAATTGCCCCGTTTTCCACACGCTGCAGGTAATCCTCAGCAATCATATAGCGAAGAATCAGCCTGTATTCCTCCTGGGTGATCGTCTTCTGGAAGGCGGGAAGAAGCAGGACGCGCCGGGCTAGTTCCGGCGGACTGAGCTCTCCGTAGGTCATCAGGGTGCTCAGCGTCTGATGCGCAAGAAGGCTGAACGGCTTTGGCTTCAGGGTGAACGGCTCCACCCAGCTTTCCTCAAGGTAAAGCTGGATGATGGCAATCGCCCGCAGAAGCGTCCATGGCAGCTGTTCAAAAATATTCCGTTCCGACGGTTCCAGCAGTTCCAGAAACATCATCTGCGACTTTCCGCTGCGCCGTCCGGAACGTCCCAGACGCTGGACAAAGCTGGTGCAGGAGTAAGGCGCGCCGATCTGTATGGTGGAATCCAAATCTCCGATGTCGATACCCAACTCCAGCGTCAGCGTGGCGGCGGCGACGGTCGGGCCCTCCCGGTCACGCAGGGCGGCTTCCGCTTCCTGCCGCAGCGCGGCGGAAACGCTGCCGTGATGCACAAAGAAAACGTCTTTTTTATGCTTTTTGCGCGCAATCTCCTTCATGTCGGCGATGACCTTTTCGGCGCTGCCCCTACTGTTCGTGAAAATCAGGCACTTTTTGTCATGGCAGTTATCATAGAGAAAAGAATTGTATTCCTCCATGACCTTTTCCGCTTCTTCCGGGTCGTGAGGCAAGAGGAAGCTATCGGCACAGAGGGAGATCGTGCGTCCATGATGTTTGATACCAACGGCTTGCGCATGGCGGTTCGTCCCAGCCGCCAGATACCGGAGCGCGGGTTCATAGTCGTTCAGCGTGGCGGACAGGCCGATGCGTCTCGGGTGGCAGCCCGCGATTTTCTCCAGTCTGGCCAGCAGACACAGCACCTGCAGTCCGCGATCCGTTCCCATAAAGGCGTGAATCTCATCGATGACAACAAAGCGCAGGTCCCCAAAAAGGCGGGCCGTCTCTGCCGGACGAAGCATAAGCAGGGCTTCCAGCGATTCCGGCGTAATCTGCAAGACGCCCTGTGCCTCTTTCAGTGCGCGCTGCTTCATGGACTGCGAAACATCCCCGTGCCACGGCCAGACCGGGATACCGCTGTCCTCCAATAGACCGCTCAGCCGCTCGAACTGGTCATTGATCAGGGCTTTCAGCGGCCCAATATACAAAACGCCAACGGAGTTCGACGGGTGATGGTACAGAGTGGTCAGGATGGGGAAAAAAGCAGCTTCCGTCTTGCCCGACGCCGTGCCGGAAGCAATAATAACGTGATCGTCCGTGTCAAGAATCGCGGAGCAGGCCTCCGTCTGTACCTCGCGCAGGTCCGTCCAGCGTTTCCGGTAGATGTATTCCTGAATAAACGGCGCGTAGCGCTCGAACGCGGTCCCGCTCATATGTCAAATTCCGCAAAAAGCTTGTCCTCTTTGTCCGGCACTTCTTCCGGGTTCTGCTCGGCGCTCTGGACGGAAAAGCCCTTCTCATTCACCAATGTATCGAAGCTCAGCTCCGGATTCTGATGGAGGATATTCAAAAGGCCGAGAAAGTCCCTTGTCACCTCACGGGGCGTCAGGAGCTGATCCGCTCCCATACGGGAAACGACCGCATTCAGAAACGTGGTAAGCTCCCGCTGCCCAAGCGGGCAGGTATAATTGTAATGGCAGCTGTGAAGCTCGCAAAGGCGTTCCAGCAGAAGATAGATTTCCTCGGGGGTCAGCTGGTTGAGCTTGATCACCGGTCCGGAATAATCGGTATAGCCGCTTGCACTGAACTGATTGTCCGCCAGGCGGGAACGCAGTGCTTCATAATTGAACAAGCCTCTGCGTTCGTCATAGACAAACTGCGGCGTTCCGCTCATGAAAACGCCAATGTACCGAGCTTTGCCTTGCATGGTGTCGTTGAAGATCGTCAGGATCTTTTCATAGTTGCTGTCTCTGGCCTGCTTATTGGTAATCTTATAGAGGTTGACGCCCTCGTCCAGAAAGACGAGCAGTCCCTGATAGCCCGCCTTTACCGCGAACAGTGCGAACAGCTTCAGAAAATCATACCAGCTCTGGTCGTCGATGATGCAGTCCACCGAAAGGTTCTGCCGCGCTTCCGTTTTTGTTGTGTACTCGCCTCTCAGCCAGCGGAGCGCCGACTGCTTCTGTTCCTCCTGCCCGGTTTTCATTGCGCGCCAGTAGGCTTCGATCACCGTGGAAAAAGCAAAGCCATAGGCCATTTCGGAAAGCTCCGCCATGACCGCCGCGATTTTGCCGCTGACGGCGTCAACCATTCCCGGATCGCCGGGATGCAAGCCGCTTTCCTGAATGACGGCCGCCTGCAGGGAACTGATCCATTTCTGCAGAATCGCCTCCAGCGCCCCGCCCTCCGGTCGTGTCAGAATCGAAAGATGCTGCATCAGCTCACGATAGGTTGCCAGGCCCTGTCCCTTCGTGCCGGTCAGCCTGCGTTCAGGGGAAAGATCCGCATCCGCGACAACGAAATTCCGTTCCATGGCATTATTTCGGATCATCTGAAGCAGAAAGCTTTTGCCGCTGCCGTACTGGCCAGTCACAAGGCGGAAAGACGCGCCTCCGTCTTCAATTGTGGATAAATCCTGTAAAAAAGCGCCTACCTCTTTCTGCCGTCCGACAGCGATGTGCCGAAGCCCGACGCGCGGCACGACTCCGGCAATCAGAGAATTGAGAAGCGCGCCGGATTCCCGGCGGCTGATCTTTACGGTCTGCATGATAACGTTCCCCCTAAGCAATTGATTTTTTCAAAGCCGGCGCGTATTCGTCCAGAATATGCGGCGATTCCTCGGCGGTATCAATCAGAATATCCCCCAGATATTGCATGGCCGCCGCATTAATGTCGTCCAGAAGAATCTGCGGCATGGTCAGCGCTTCCTCTGCGATTTTTTCCAGTTCCGGCTGCGAGTCAACGGACGCGGTCACAGCGAATAGAGCCTTTTCCTGCTCCGGCGAGAGCGCTTCCATAAAGTCACGGAATTCTTCCGGCAGGAGAGATGCGTCGAAGCACTTTGTCCGGGCTTCCTCCGCCGGTATCGCGGGCGGATTTTCATAAATGTAGGCAAGCTCGTCCCGGTAATCGTCCTCTGCGATAATATCGGCATTTTCCACGACCAGAAGCGCGCGCCCCAGATATCGTTCCGACTGCCGGTTGATCTCCTGAATCAAAGCTTCGTCCCCCGGCTGGGAAGGAGCCTCCCATGCGCTTTTCTGCAAGAGGTCCAGAAGGCCTCGCGTCTCAGGCGACAGCGCCAGATAAATCGAGGTGACCTCTTTCACATCGGTCAGTAAAGCCTTTTCTGCTTTGGATTCTGGTTCTTCCACTGAGAGTGCTTCCCGCACGGCATCCGATTCTTCCCGCAGCGTGTTAATATTTTCAAAATTCAAGACGACCTTCGTGGGCTTTTCCTCTGATAAATCGGTTCTCTGTCGATTGCCATACTCTTTTGTCAGGAAACTGTCGATCAGTTTTGAGGTTTCCGGGTCCAGCGTAATCCCGCGAAGACGGCCCCGGCATCCGCATAGGTTTCTCAGCGAGTTTTCGCCGTAGCGAACCAGCTCGTTGATGTAAGCGCGCAACTTTGGATAAGCGGAATAGCCCTTAACCGTGAAGGCTATTTTTTGATTTGCCTGGGGGCATACCGCGCTTGCAAACGCATAGTATTCCTGCTTTTTTGCTCGGGTCGGACCATAGGTATCCAGGATGCCCTTTCCCGTCTTCTTTTGAAGAGCGGCGTCGGCAAGAGCCACAACCCGAGGGATAGCCTCCCGCATCAGTTCCTGATTGCCGTCTTTATAGAACTTGCTGCTGACGATGGAATAGTCGCACAGCGCGTCAATGAGAGAAAAAGAGAGCTTCAATGGAACCTCGGACGCATGCCGGGCAATCATCAGATCCGTTTTAGCCGAGGGCGATGCGTGAGGGTTCTCCTGCTCTGAAAGGGAAAAGTCTGTAAGTTCATACTGTCGGGCGAAGTCAAATATCCAATCTCCCAGATAACGGTCCAGCGCGGGAAATCTCTCCCGGTAGGCGTTCCATACCCGCTTGAGCTTTTCATAGCCGTCCCGCGGGGATTCCCATCCGGTTCCGCTGAGCAGCTCATAAATCAGTACGAAAATGTACGACAGATCCGTGTCAATGTAATTTCTCTGGCGGACCTGAGAACGCCAGTAGAAGTACCATGCCTGCTGGCTTTTGTTCATACTGTCGTAAGTCGGCCAATAAGACATAAACGGCACAAATGGGACTTCTTTTCCATCCTTCTGTGCAAACCTTTTCATATCCGCAAAGAACTTTTCATGCGGATCATGGATCGAAACCCGGACTGTAGAAGCGGAATACTGCGGCCTTGCGGGAACGGCTTGTTTTTTCTCCGGCTCCCCCTGGAGCACCATGTCGGAAAAGCCGGGGGCCGTCGGTGATGGGGAATGGATATTGGCCTTTTCTTGCGGACTGGCGGAAGACACCCCGGCCGAAGCCATCCGCTTTCTGATGCTCCTGTAAGCAAAAATATACTGAACGATCCCGACAATCCAAAGGAACGGCGCTGTGGATGGGACCGCGAAGGTTACAACCGCATAAACAATCCCGCAGATAATATGCAGTGCGTTAGTATTCACGATGCCGATATAAAGCACGGAAAGCCAATTGATCCAGGGAATAAAGGAGAGCACCCTGCAGAACTTTCCGGGCAGCTTAGGAGCTGTGCTTTTCATTCTCGGATTCCTCCTTTTCTGTGGATACTGGCTTGACCTCCATGATATCGGACACATCGCAATTTAACGCGTTGCAGATTTTTACGAGAATATCCGTATTGACATTTTCGCTTTTCCCCAGCTTGGCAAGCGAGGATGGGCTGATGCCGGCCGAAACACACAGATCTTTCTTTTTAATATCACGATCGATGAGCAGTTTCCATAATTTTTTATAGCTAACAGACATAGACATCCCCCTAAATTTGGATATTCACATTATACAACGTAACTGTCGAATTCTCAAATATATTTGGGAGAAATCAAAGAAAAATCCGAGATGATGTCACAGTCAGTATTCATATGAGCCTATGGAATTGTGGAGATGTCCCCCTCACTCATTTCTATGTTGAGCAAGGGGGACAAGCAGAAAATTTTTTTTACTTTTCCATAAGTTTTTTTAACTTCGCCAGAATTTTTATCTTCCGGTCATGAATGGTTCGTTGGGCGATGCCGATTTCTCTGGACACCTGATGCTCACTTTTGCCTTTGAAAAACAGAGCAGTGATCAATTTCTGTTCCTCCGTGCTGAGCTGCTTGAGGCAGGTCAGCATTTTTTCGATCATCACGGTCTTGATTGCGGCATCGTCCACGCCCTCGCCAGCGGCGATAAACTGCTTGTTTTCCTCCAGAAGCCGTTCATAGGAGTCCTCCCTGCTGGGGAGATATGTAACGGCGCCGCTCACAGAATCGATCCGGCATCGCTCGACTTTGATGTCATACTGCAAATATTCCATCTGTCGGTCGCTTTTCTCCAAGACCTCAATGATTTCTTTGCTCACACCGGGATATTTCGCATGGTAATCCGTTCTTTTCTGATACTTTGCCATAAGGCTTGTCCTCCATTTCGTGATTGTTGAAATCCGGAAATGAAGAACAAGCGGCGGAGCCCGGCAGCGCGGTATAGCTGCAAACAACAAAACAGGAGCGTACTTGTGAGCATGGTTGCCCACAGGTTCGCCCCTGTAAATTATTTCATATTCTACCTGCTCTGGTGGTTCGTATTGCTGCCCGCGTTGCTCCCTTGAAAAGCACAGGCTTTTTTTGACAAGCTACCGGTTAGAAAAGCGATGTGCAGCAGATTGTAGTCCGCTACATCACGCTCGGCCGCTGTTACCGAGCGGCCGCCTGAAGTTCAGAGCATATCGAATGCGCATAGAAAAGCCCTCCAAACCTGCAAGTCTGGAGGGTACGTGTTTATTCAGGCATAAGAATAGACCCGCCAAACTCACGTTTTTTTTGTTGGCGGGTAGCGCCATGTTCTTAATTTTTCCGTTCCAATGTACATTGCAAAGAATGCCCTGATCCTGTCAAAAGGACAGACTCAGGACATTCTTTGCAACCAGGCTGTCATAGCGTTATTTAAACGCTTTAGATCCTTGGCTTTGCGTCCCAGTCTTTCGACAAGTTTGCCCTTATCATTATTTTGTTACTGAATATCACCGGCTTGCCCCGGTACATTCTAGTACATGGAGCGCTGCCTTTACATCACCTACCAGTAAACTTCTGGATAGTGCCCTTATGATTTTCAGTTTCCTCATAACTTTTAAATTCCTTTTCAGCGTTCTGCATGCCAATTAAAGCAGCCCCGATTGCACCGTTGAACTGTGGATAATTTGCCTTGTAAATATCGCACATCAGTTCATCTTCCAGAGCTGATCGAAGAGCGTCATTGTTAGCGCCGCCTCCGGTCATCAACACATCACCGTCCGATTTATATTTGCGTGCCAGTTTGGCAATACGGTTTGCCATGGAGATGTGCATACCGGCAAGGATGTCATTCCGGCTCTTCTTTTGAGCAAGGAGAGAGATCACTTCCGTCTGGGCAAAAACGGCGCAGGTGCTGTTGATTTGGCAGGGGTCAGTACTCTCTTTCGCAAGTGAAGCAATCTGATCGATTGTGGTTTCCAAAAGATCAGCCACAACCTCCAGAAATTTTCCTGTTCCAGCGGCGCATTTATCGTTCATTGTAAAATTCACGATATGTCCATCGAGACCAAGGCTGATGATCTTGCTGTCCTGGCCTCCGATATCAATAATCAGACGCGGGTGCACATTTTCGGGGGCCGTCAGCTGTACACCGCAGGCATGAGCGGTGATTTCTGAAATCGTAGCGTCCGCAAGGCCGATACTGCGCCTGCTGTATCCGGTTGCGGTGATTACGGCGATATTATCGCGTGTGATACCTTCATCCATATAGATTTTTTCAAGCAGCTTCGCCGCGGTTTCTTCGCAGTCGATGCCCGTCGGAAGGAGTTCCGCACCTAAAACACGGTTATCCTTTATTAATGCCGCTTTCAGGTAAGTTGAACCGGCATCCAGTCCCACATAATAGTTTCCCATGTATTTATCTCCTTTGCTCTATCAATTCAACAAACGCTTCCAGACGGATTTTCACCTGTTCGGCATCTTCGGCGGAAAAATCAGTTTCAACACGCAGAACCGGAATATTCAATTTTTCCGCCAGCTGTTCCACCATTGACAGCTCGAAATCGTAAGGCGTACAGCCGCGCAGGATATGATAGATAACGCCCTCCGCCTTCGTCTGACGCAACTTTTCTGTGAGACTGCTGAGACGGTCATCCGTCTGCTCGAATACCGGGCACGTACATGCGCAGACATATCGTGCCGTAAGCGCACGCAAGATACCATCCGTACTGTAATCGTCAGGAACAACCGGGTCATATAAAAGCCGCCCCGCCATACACGTCTCGTCTCCGACGATCTGCGCCCCCAGACTTTCCATCAAAAACGGCAGTTTATAGTTTGGAAATGTAATGGGAGAGCCCGCAATAAAGATACGCGGTTTTTTCCTCTTAAGCGGTTGCATTACAGCCGCTTTGTGAGAGAGTCCGGCATTCAGCATTTTCGCATGCTGCGTCCAGCTTTCCGGTGTATCATAGCAATAGCTGTTAAGCACAGCCATAACCTGTGAACCCATGACAGACGGATTGTCAGATGAGAGCAGAGCGTATAGTTTGTATGCTTCTTGCTGTGCCGCATTAATGCTTTTGCATGATTCGATCAGTTTTCGGTTGGAAAACCTGCGGCCCGTTTCTTTGGAAATACTTTTCATGAGCGCGTGCATGTTTTGCAAATTCTGCGCAAAACGATCCTCCGACTTATCCATCTCAAGCGGCAAAGGGATAACCGGAAGGTACTGCGACAAAAGCGCCGCGCTCTTTCGTTTGCCATCGCAGGTCATCGGCAGCACCGCAAACTTGCACTGCTGATAGATTGGCATGACGCGCATTGCGTGAAAACCGGCGGTTGCTTTCAAAACCGGGCAGGCGTCACGCGGGACAATCTCGTCTCCGATCATTGCCGCAACGCTGTGCCCAGCGCATAAGCGAAGCGGCCTGTAACCAAACGCGTATATCATTTCATCCGGCACCATCACGCAGTAGCTGCCAATGTACTCGTTGTCATCCTTCTCAAAATCGACAAATGTTTTTCTGAGGACATCAGTGAAATATCCAAGCCCCTCAGGAATATCCCGCGAGGATGTCAACTGTTTCAGGGAGCCTGCGGACACGCGCGAAATATTTCTCTTATAACGTTCCAATGTACGATCTTCCATTATTTCACCTGCTTTATATTCCGTTTGGATGACAATACCGTTTTCCCGAACAAGGTAAAGGAAAGCACATCCTGTTCCGGGCATGCCTCAATGCACTTCATACAGTAAATACAGTCTGAGTGAGTGATATCGGATTTGCTGCGTTCCTCATAAATGGAACGGATATCCATGGGGCAGCATTCAAGACAAGCACGGCAGTGTGTACACGCAGTGCTGTCTTTTTTTATTTTTCCGAAACTGATTTTATTGACAAAGCCTCGGAGTGTCCCTAACGGGCAGTATTTACAGAACGCCCGTTCTTTCAAAAAGCAAATTCCCGTCACGACGCCTACGATGATGATTTTATAAATACTCATATCCGCGCTGCTGAAGGAAAGGTCGGGCCGTATGTACATAACCGGGCGCATTCCAAAAAACAAAACACTAGCCAGAAAATACACAAGTATGATCCATTTCAGCGGACGCAAATAGGACTTTGCTTTTAATGACACATGGAATGTTGGGATATGCAGCCTTTTCCGAAGCATTGACAGCAGTTCCTGATAAAAGCCCAGCGGGCAGACATAGCCGCACCAGAGACGCCCAAAAACCAGAGCGCTGAAGATGCTGAGCAACAAAATAATAATCCGGTATCCGCTTCCCAGAAAAACGAGTGCGACAACGGCAATCAGTAGACACATGATACGGAAAGCCGTAATTTTACGCTGTTTCAATGTGTCTCCCCCTCACTCTGCAGTACCGGAAGCGGTTCAATGCGGTTTTTCTTTTTTTTGTAATAGATTATCATGCCTCCCGATGTCAATACAGCAATACCAAAAATAGAGGCAACATTTTCGATGCGCTTAAGTGTTTTTGCCTGCATAGCGGTTTCGGTTTGATTACCGCCGTTTGGCTGGGCCGCACTCCCGGCGTTTTGTGTTATATTGCTTGCGTGCGCTGAGGTTCCGACTGCCGGGCTCCGCGCAAGATTTGTTTTGACAGCGAAAAATACGATTGTGACAAGAGCGGCTGCTATCACGACGGTCATAATTCCGCGGTGCGCTTTTGCCGCTTTTTTCTTTTCCACAGTCTTTTGATGCAGTTCTTGTAAAAGAAAGCTGAATGACATAAGTTCCTCCTTGATCGTTTTGAGTTTTTAAGCTGATGAATATTCATTTTTATACTACCGCGGACAGTCTTCCGGTCTGCATCAGCAGTTCAGAAAACGCTTCCAGGCGAATTCTGATCTGTTCGGTATCGGCATTCGTATAATCCGTTTCAATGCAGACAAACGGAATCCCCGCTCTGATCGCGGCTTTTTCGATCCGCTCCGCTTCATAAGCATACATGAGCTGTCCCTTGAGAAGATGGTAGATTACGCCTCCAGTGTTTTGCAGGAAAGAGGTATCAGAACACAGCACGCGGGCAATATCGTTTCGTGCCGATCTGTAATGAATTTCATGTAGCTCCCTGAACATTGAATTCAGTGAGGAAGGATCACGCTTCATAAGCTCCGTATAATCCTCCGGATCGGGGATTCCGCAGAGATTCTCATAATCGCGGATACCAACATTATGTAGTACGGACGGAATTTTGGCATTAGGGAAAAAGATCGGCGATCCGATCAGAAGCAGACGAGACCGGTTTTCGGACATCGGTTTCAAATTTTCTTTGGCCAATCCATTCACGTGGTCAGTCCATTCATGAATGTCAGGAGCAAGATAATAGGTCTGATTGATAAAATCCTTTGCGATTTGCGGAATGTCCATAGCCTTCAGGCAACGGAGGGCATGATGCGCGCTGGTGATCTGCTTCGCGGCAGTTCGTATGCTCTTGGCGGTGACCGGCCGATGTGTGAGCTTTTGCAGCTCCATAACAAAATCCATTTGTGACGACTGAAACCGCAGGGTGGCTTTTGAATTCAGAAACGGCTCCTCCTCCACCACGATCACCGGATGCCCCAAATCCTTTAAATAAGGCAGGACTTTGCGCGTGTCGGCGTTGCTCACCGGCACGACCATGGCGATGATATCCCTCATGCGGGCAAGCTGCCCGGAAAAGAGAATGCTGCTTGCAGATTTCAATACAGGGTCCGAAATCTGCGGAAACACCTGTTCCGCATATTGATCCGTAAAGTAATTACCGCCAAGCAGAAATTGCGGGTTCGCACCGGCAGCTCGGATATATAATTCGGGAATACCGGTCCCCAATACCGCTATGGACGGCATTTCTGCCTTTTGTTCACCAAACCAGAATCCCTTCCAGATATCAAAAAAATAATCAAGCGGGATATCTGGTGCTTTTTCGCGCACGGCATCCATCGATTTCAGAATCTGATTCTCATATTTTTTATCCAAAACATTTAAGGCCCCTTTCATCTTTGATACTTATGTATTATAATCAAAAACAAAAGTGAAAGGAGTAACCACGGTTACTCCTTTGAAGAAAGGTGTGCTATTTTGGATAATTTATTTTCGATACTTGAAACGGTTGATCTGTTTAACTGCTTCTCTACTGATGAGTTGGATAAATTGTTTCAAAACAATCTTTACCATATCAGAACTTATTCCAAAGATTCCGTGGTACATCTTCAGAACGAAAAATGTGAAAACCTCGACATCATTTTAAATGGGGCTGTTTCGGTACAAAAAATTGATTCGAATGGGGATCTGCTCACGATTTGCAGTTTTTCTGCCGGCGAGGTTATGGGAGAAAACCTTTTGTTTTCACACAGGAATTTTTATCCCATGACAATCACCGCCAAATGTGACGCGGAAATTCTCCAGATCAAGAAAGAATTGATTTTAAAGCTATGCCAGGATAACAGTAAGTTTCTGAAGGGTTTTCTCCAGTCCGTATCCGACAAAACGCTTATTTTAACAGGCAAAATTAAAGTATTAACGTTAAAGACAATTCGACAATGCATTATTGAGTTTTTGCTTTACGAATACCACGCTCAAAAATCCGCAACAATTAAATTGAATATGACCAAAAAAGAACTGGCTGAAAAAATAGGGGTTCAAAGGCCATCTCTGTCAAGAGAACTGAATAAAATGAGGAAAGACGGCCTAATCACCTATGATCCCACACAGATTACAATCATTGATGTTGATTCGCTGAGCCAACTGCATATCGACTCATGACACAAAGAAGATAAGTTTTTTGACACACGTCAATTACTTCCCTGACAGGATCTGCTACGATTCAGACAGTTAGGAGGTAGATACACATGAGTAAATGGAATCGAAAACTGAATCAATTCCTTAAAAAGTATACGACACCTTTTACATTTGCAGCAGGCATACTGACAGTCTTAGGGTATCTGGCAGAACGACTGACAAATATGAGAACAGCCACAATCATTTGTTATCTCGTTGCCACAGTGCTAGCAGGATTGCCAATCTTCTTCCGGGCAATCACAGGACTGAGGATGAAAGCCATTGGCATTGAAGTTTTAGTGAGCATTGCAGTATTTGGCGCACTGTTTATCGGAGAGTACAGCGAAGCAGCTATCGTGACATTTCTTTTCCAATTCGGAACATACCTGGAACAGCGTACGTTGCAGAAGACCCGCAGTGCCATCCGGATGCTTACAGAGATGGCACCCGCCACTGCATGGAGATTGGAGAGCCAGACAGCTGAACCAGAGGAGATTGATGCAGATGAGGTGAAAGAGGATACCCTGCTGCTGGTCAAGACTGGTGGAAAGGTAGCCGTTGATGGTATCATCGAATTCGGAGAAGGGTATCTGAATGAGGCAAGCATCAACGGCGAATCCGTTCCAATTCATAAGGTGGTTGGAGATCAGGTCTATGCCGGAACCATCCTTGACAGTGGAATCTTACAGATGCGTGCAACCCGTGTGGGGGAGGATACCACCTTTTCCAAGATTATTGCACTGGTGGAGGAGGCACAGGATGCGAAATCCCCGGTGGAACGATTTATTGACAGGTTTGCCAAATGGTATACACCCGCAGTCGTTGTAATTGCAGCACTTGTTCTGCTCATTACCCGTAACCTGGATACAGCGATCACCGTTCTTGTCCTTGCATGTCCGGGAGCCCTGGTCATTGGGGCACCGGTAGCCAACGTGGCTGGTATCGGCCGCGGTGCGAGAGACAGTGTGTTGTTAAAAGGCGGTGACAGCGTGACAACCTTCGCCAAGGTGGATACCTTCCTGTTTGATAAGACAGGAACACTTACTACAGGTCATCCTGATGTGACAAATGTTTACAGCTACACAGAAGATATTCCAGGTGCTATGAAGTTGGCGGCAGCCTTAGAAAGTACAAGCGATCATCCGCTGGCAAAGGCAATTGTGAATTATGTAAAGAAGCAGGATGTTACAGTGGAAAAAGCGGTTGCCAGTGAGACATTGAAAGGATTTGGAGTTCGTGCTGACATAGATGGAAATGTCATAATAGCAGGCAGCAAACGGATGATGACGGAACAGGGAATCACCCTGACAAAGGAACAGCAGCGAGATTTACAAGAGGCACAAAGGAATGGCGCATCCACAGTTCTGATTTCTGAGAATGAAAAGATTTTATTATTGTTTGCTATTTCTGACAAGATTAAGGATGGCGCAGCAGAAACGATTGCAAATCTAAAGCGTCTGGGCATCAAAAAGACAGTGATGCTCACGGGAGATAATCGTAAGACAGCAGAAGCAGTTGCAGCAGAGATTGGAATAGATGAAGTGCAGGCAGAACTTCTGCCGGAGAACAAGCTTTCTGTAATACAGAAGATGCAAAGAGAAGGCAGAATCGTTGCATTCGTAGGGGACGGCGTTAATGACAGCCCGGCACTTGCTGCAGCTGACACAGGAATTGCCATGGGAGGCGGAACAGATGTGGCTGTGGAAACCTCGGATGTGGTTCTGATGCGCTCCAACCTTGAGAGCATCCCGGTGGCGATAAAGCTGGCAAAAAGAACAGTCAGTGTCCTGCAACAGAATATCGTGATTGCCGTCGGTACGGTGCTGTTGCTTTTAGCGGGACTTTTTGCCGGATATATCCGCATGGCAAGCGGCATGTTTATACATGAAGCAAGTATCCTGGTGGTCATCCTGAATGCTATGCGGCTTCTTCATAGAACAAAGAAATCATGAAGGGTTATGAGTCCATGGAAAAAGCGCAGTTTAAATCATGGATTGTAAAAAGTTGATCTGCATCAAGTATTTGATAAGCAACCCATGTTAAAATCATGATATCAATGAAAAAGGAGCGAATTTAATATGAAAAAATGTACCATGCAGTTGGGCGAACTGGTCTGTCCTATGTGTGCACAGAAAATCGAGGCCGTACTGAAGAATGCTCCGGGAGTGGATTCCGTGTCCATCTTGTTCAACTCCAGTAAAGCCAAGGTGCAGTACGATGAACAGACAACGGAACCTGAAAAGCTCGCCGAGGTTGTCAGAAGTATCGGCTATGAAGTATTGAAACTTTCATAAGAATAAAAGATAAGAGAGAGTTAACATGACATATCAGGAAATTGTAAATAGCAGCGATGTAAAGGAATTAAACAAGATCTTACCAGTCGTACAGCGCGTTCACTCTGGAAACCATCCGGAGCTTTCCAGAGTGGGAGAAATTTATTCAGACATTCTTAAAGGCGCAAAATCCGGTAAAAGCAGTGAAGAAATGGCTAAGCTGTTAGATGAACTGAAATCCATAACAGGAAGTTTTATGGTTCCCGCAGATGCATGTGCTACTTTTTGTAGAACCTATGAGCTTTTGGCAAAGCTTACAGAAAATATAAGCAAAGCTGCTTAAAAGAACCTCGCCAAAACGTTTTCGGAATGGAGGGAAAAAATGTCAGGACACGTATGTGCAGAGAATGTGCCGATTTTCAATCACTTAAGTCACGAAAACCTGGAGAAAATCAGCGGAATCATGCAACACCGCTGTTATGCAAAAGGAGAAATTATCTATTCTCCCAATAAATCATGTGGATTATTTATCCTTGCAAAAGGCAGGATCAAAGTTTATCAGCTTTCGGGTTCTGGGAAGGAACAGTTGCTTCGTGTACTGGAGCCTGGAAGTGTTATAGGAGAAGACACCTTATTTGGCTCCAGCAATCCGAACAGTTTTGGGGAAGCACTGACAGATATTGAGGCGTGTGTCATAGGGCGTGAGGAATTCATGGAGCTGCTCATACAATATCCTGCTATCAGTGTCAAGCTGCTGGAAGAATACAGCCGCAAGCTGGCAGAGGCGGACCAGTTGACTACCCGCACAGCGACGGAAAGTGTCGCGTTAAGACTAGCTTCCTACCTAATTGACCTGTCAAAGGTCGCCGGGGCGGATACATTTGTACTTCCACTGTCTATGAAGGAGTTAGCAGCATTTTTAGCTACCACACCCGAGACCCTTTCAAGACGAATGCGACAGTTTGAAGATGATGGATTTCTGGGACGGTCGGGGAAAAACATACGCCTCTTACAGAAAGATGCATTGGAAAACGTCTTATAATAGGCGGATTATACCTATCTGGCAAACAGGAGCAACATGGTTTCGAGGCAGAAGCCACGAATGTTTATGGCTTCTGCCTCTTCTTTTAAAAATTATAAACTTGATATAAATCAAGGTAAGCGGCGAAAGTCTCCAGTATAATGAGAAAAAAGGAAAAGAAGGACAATAGATGTTTGGAAGATCAAATCATTTAAAGAACTGCTCGAAATCTGTACAGAAATCGTTTAAGACACTGAATATGTTTCTACCGAAAGTGCAGAAAATACATGGGGCGAAACATCCGGAGTTGATGGAAGTTAAACAGGTAACAGACGAACTGCAGGCCGTACTTGAAGATGGTATGGATACTGGCAGAGCAACGGCCTTATTGGAAAAACTCAGAAGCCTCACAAGAAACTATGCAATTCCATCAGATGCTTGCCCAGCATATAAGAACGCCTATAAGGCTCTGTCGCAGATTGATGCGATATTGTCAGCGGTGTAATGGCCTAAAGCTTTTGCTATTACGATTTTATAAAGTTAAAAAGCAACATCAAAGGTACACAATGTCGGTAAGACATGGAATCGCTCATACACATGGTCTAGCTGCAATAAATACTCCCATTAAGTATGTGCGGGAGAGCAAAGGGAAGCAAGTCCTTGATAAATAATTCGCCATAACCGTCATCATCAGTTCGTTCTCTTTTTTCTTCCTCCACGGTAAAATTTCCTTGGAGGTGAACTGACAGTGGAGGAACTACTGAATAACTTTGGCCAGACGATCAAAGACGCAAGACTGGCTACTGGAATGACACAGGACGCTCTTGCCGAACAAACCGGGATCACGACGCGGTATATCATGGCAATTGAAAATGAGAATAAATTGCCGAGAGTAAAAGTGCTGTTTAAGCTCATTCGCGCCTTGAAAATATCCGCGGATACCATCTTCTATCCTGAAATTAAACACACAGATAAGAAAAAGGAACACATCATTCACATGATTCAGCTGTGTGACGAGCGGGATCTTCAGGTTGTTACAGCAACCGTCAAGGCGTTGCTGGACACGAAATGAGCAAAGGGTCATCTTCTTACGGGGAGATGGCCCTTTCCCGTAGAGTAGATTGTTTTTCTCTGACGTTAGCTTTCTGTTAGAGTGGGACCTTCACTGACGGTTCACCATGAACCGTACCACAGTCCAGCGTATGGACAGACCTCCCCCTTGGAGGAACGTCCGTTTTTCGGCGCTAACTGGAATCAGCCTTCGTCAGATAAAACATGTTGCTGCTCTTGCCGCCGTTTTCCCGCCAGCGCTGCTCCCTGCGCAGGTAACCGCTTTTTTCAAGGTCGGCAATCGCGCGTTTAACGGTGCTGCGGGACAGCTTCAGTTCCCTGGCGATGGTACCAATCGCCGGATAGCATTTGCCGTCCTGGTCGGCCCGATCGCGCAGATACATATACACCGCCCTTGCCCGGTGGGGCAGCACCGAGGAATAAAGCGAGGAAAAATAGCTCATTGAATCGCCTCCCGCTATATCCGTATCGAGGGCTTTTGCTGCTCCGGCACCTTATGCTCCAGTGCGGGGGTATGCTGGATACCGGCGGAGGCAGAAGAATCGGGTTCCACCTTTTCCTCCGGATCGGCTTCGCACGCGGCGTTGCGCCGGATGATTTCTTCCTCAAGTGAGTGCCGGTTCGCGTACTCCACCTTTCGGGCGGATTGCTCCGCGATCTCATATGGTTTGCCGAAGGTGATGCCCCATTCGAGGAACAGCTTCAGCCGGGTACGCATCGGGTAAACCCCTGTCTTTGTGACGATAAACCGGCCCTTGGGCATGGATTTCAGCTCGTCGGGCGTCATCAGCGGCCGCTCGATCATCTGCAGGGACTGGCTGGGATCGTTCTTCCCGCGGCTGATGGAGCCGCTCATGACGGTCTGATTACCAAGGGCTTTCGAGAGAATCTGCGCCGACTCGCTGTTGGGGGCGAAGCCGCCGAACACGGTGTCCTGGCAGTTGTCAATTATTATGGAGGCGCCCTCTTTGCCGTAATTTTTCTCCAGCTGCGCAAAGCTCTGGATGATGGCGACGATAGACACGCGGCGCGACCGGCTGGCGGAGAACATCATCTCGGCCGACTCAATTTTTGGGATGGTTCCTATCTCGTCGAGGAACATCATCACCCGGTTCGGCAGCTTGCCGCCGTACTCGTCGGCCACCGAAAGAATTTCCCGATAGAGCTGCTGAACGATCAGCGAAATGATGAAATACTTCGTGTTGTCTTCCTCCGGCATGACGAGGAAGACGGCGCTTTTCTCCGTGCAGAATTTTTCCGCGTCAATGGCGGTGTCGAAGCACAGCACCTGCTCCAGCTCGGAATCCAGAAAAGCGTTAAGCCGGGAGAGCGCCGTGGACAGGACGCTCTGCATGGCCTGCTCCGCCGTGTTGAGCGCGGCGCCGGCGAACCATTTGGTCTTGTGCTCGTCGGGCAGATGCGCCAGAAGCATCTGGAAAAGCGTCCGGCCCTTCACGCCGCTAGGCGCCAGCAGATCCTGAATGAGCTTGAACACCGACACGATGTGCCGCTGCTTCGGCTCGCAGTATTCGGCAATCAGCAGGATGACAGAGGTCAGAAGCCCCTCGGCCGCATCGTAGAAGAAAGCGTTCTGTCCGGCCGAAGCAGTGTCGAAACCTCCGGAGTTGATGATAGTCTTTGCTGTGATTTTGGCATATTTCTCCGCTCTGGCTTTATACGCCAAGTTCTCCGGGTTTTTAAGATACAGATCCATGTACCGGTTGACCAGATGGAGCAGATTGTTGCCGTCCGAGCGGGTGGGGTTGCGCAGGTCGATGACCGCCACATGGTAACCGTAATCATCCTTTGCGATTCCCGCGTAATTGCGGTAGAGGTCGCCTTTCGTATCGGTGGTGATGAAAGACATGCCGCAGGCACAGGCGTATTCGAGGTTCGGATAGAGGAAATTCGCGGTCTTGCCGACACCTGCCGCACCGATCATCAGACAGTGGATATCATCGTCATCCACCAGCGCGTAGCCATGGGGAGCCGTTTTATCGAACAGGGACGCTTTTCGCCAGCCGACCACCAATCCCTGCGCTGTGGGCCGGTTTTCTCCCTTGCGCCATTTTTCCGGCTCAAATCTGACTTCCGTATAGGTCTTTTTAATTTCCTGTTTGGTTGCCCAGCGCGCCGTACCGTGCTGGCCGTCGCCCACGGTCTTGGACTTGATGCCGTTCAGGGTGTAGTAATGGGCCAGAAAGGATAAAAAGCCGATCACGCCGAACATGGTGAGTCCGGCTGCGATCAGGGTGATAATTTGGGATGCTTGCAATGAGATCACCTCCGTATTTTTTATAAAAGCCTAAATTGTAAAGTGAGAATCCATACCATTATTTATCGTGTTACGACAAATAATGGTTGACATGCGAATAATGGATGACTATAATTGTGGATATCAGTACAAGGAAGCGTCGGAAAGAAGGTATTACCTGTGAATCAGTCCTCTTTGTCAAAATGGTTGAAATGCATTATTATCGTCGTCGGCTTATGCGGTTTGCTTGTTTACGCATGGGTAATCCCGTCCCTTGGGCAGTCACTGGTGGCAAGCTATCCCGAATTTGCGCATTGCTATCTGTCCTGGATGATTTTGATATGGGTTACGGGCATTCCCTGCTATATCGTGCTGGCTTTCGGATGGAGGATTGCCGGGAACATTGGGAGAAATCGCTCTTTTTCCGTAGAAAACGCTAAATTGCTGAAACGGATCGCGGTATTAACTGTGGCAGACACCGGTTTTTTCTTTGTCATGAACATCGTGTATTGGCTCCTTGATATGAACCATCCGGGAATCGTGCTGATGTCCCTGATCGTACTGGTCATCGGAATCGCCATTTCCGCTGTTTCGGCCGCTCTGTCCCATCTCGTAAGAAAAGCCGCGGACCTTCAGGAAGAAAGCGACCTGACGATATAAGGAGGGCACATGGAGGACGAGATCATTTTCAATATCGACGTCATGCTTGCCAAGCGAAAAATGAGCGTTACGGAGCTGGCGGACCGTGTCGGCATCACGATCACTAATATTTCCATTCTTAAAAACGGAAAAGCAAAGGCGTTGAAGATTTCAACTCTGGTAAAGTTGTGCGCCGCGCTTGACTGCCAGCCCGGAGACATTTTGGAATACAGGAGGAACGGGTGCGATGAAAAGACTGACTAAAATATTGGTTATGATACTGAGCGCAGGTATCCTTTTCTCGCTCTGCGGCTGCACAGACATTATCGATAAAGCATTCTCTCCGTCCGAGATCAAGGATGGGTTCAGCGATAAATGGCTCAAGACCCTAAACGATGAGTACAGCATCACCATTCCGAAATCCGCAGCCTACCTGAAGGGGTATTACGAGCCGGGGCAGGATTTCAGCGTTCATATGCTGTTTACTGTGGATGCCGCCGATTTTGACGGCATGATCGGTGACGGCTGGTCGGAGGACGCGAAGGACCATACCTTCGGCGACGAGTGGTATACGGATTTGACGGACTCGAAGCTCTCCCATTATTACGTCTATACCAAGCAATACACCGTGCTTTTTTACTCGGACGCGGACAAGGATAATAAAATCACCTGCGTTTTCGTAGGATGGAGACCTTAGAAAGCCTGTATGTCCATAAGAAAACCGCCGGAGAGTTTTTTCAGGCTCTTCGGCGGTTTCCTTATGTATAATTTCTGTTTCTTACTTTTCTGTCACAGCCATGGCGTTCTCATACAGTTCCTTTGCCGCGGCAACGGCATCCTCCTAGGCAATGTCGTCGGCATAGGAATACTTTTTCTGATAGCGTGTCCATAGCTCCTGCATTTCCTTGCTGCCGGACAGCGCCTCCGTCCCTTCCCGAATGCCGCCACGTAGTAGAAAATCGCTTCCTCTTTTCCTGACCGTTCGCTCAAACGCTTCTTTCAGGACAGGAAGACTGATATCGCTTCTTCGCGTGTGCCATAAAACGTACACGTCATAAAATCTCTCATGCGGGTGTTGGCGGTACTTCTGGAGAAGATGGTTTCCAGCTTTTCTGCAAGCACTGTTTCCAGATTGTATGCCTTGATTTGAATGCTCCGATCTTCGAACAGCAGCCTAAAGGAATAATCGACCGCGGCCGGTGTGATGGGGTCGCCGGTTGTAATGTCAACCTTGAGGGTCTGCCTTGTTTCGTCCAGGAGCATTTCCAGCATGACGCGAATGCCGGAATATTCCGCTTCGTCGTGGATTTCCTCCAGCTTTTTCAGCGTGAGGGTCACGTGATCCTCAACCGGGACGGCGAGAATATCCGTAAAAACGGAGCGGACGGATTCCTCAGTCAGTGGGTATCCCTTCAGCGTGGTGTCCATGTCCATGGTAGCACGGGTGTCCAGTCCCACCATGGCCGCGACCAGCATGCCGCGCCCTTCAGGATCAGGTTCTCCCGGTAAGGGGACAGAGAAATCCGTTCCAGCAGACGCTCCAGCATGAAGTTCCGGAGAATGATCTGCGCATTGATGCTTTTGTCTTTCGCCATGTTCCGGATTAGGGCGTTAAGCTGCCGGGATGTTTTCATAGCAATACCTCCAAATACTGCCGGAGCAGTTTGTTAACGCGGAGCGATTCCGCATACCGCATCAGCAGGGGAATGTTTTTATTCTTTCTTCGGACATACCGCTTCAGGGCTTCCGGGAAAAGCGCGCCGTCCATCTGATGCCGACTGCGCAGCATGTCGCACAGAGTGCGCTCCGCGTCGTAAGCCCGGATTGGTCTGCCAAAGGGTGACTGCGCCGTCGTGATTCCCATCCCGTATAAATCAGGCTTGATGGAAAACACGCTGAGCCCTTCCTCCGTCAGCCGCTTGGTGTTGTAGCCGGTCGGCACCGTTACGCTGTATGTCAGCGGATCACGGTCAGTCAGGTCGTGCAGGAACAGGGCAGTATCGTGAGAATAAATCAGCCGGTTTTTTCGGGCCTGCAGGGTGAACATCTTATCTTCCAGCACATCCGGCGTGATATACACGCCATGCCCGACACGTTCCAGCTTGCCATCTCTCAAAAATGCTGTCAGATAACTGCTGGGAACGCCGGCGTTAACAATATCCTTCGTGAGCAGGATGCCTCCGCTCTGTTCACAAAGGGATTGCAGGGTTTCCGCGTACATGCGGGATCACCTCCCCCCAATTTCGTTTCATGCTAATATTATACGCTATTTTAGCATGAAATCAATCAAGGAAAAAAATATAATTTAGGAGGGAGCGCGTCCTACATGCTCATCGTAAAATTTACGGCCTGCTCCTGCTCTGGAATCAACTCCGGTGATTCCAGCTCCACAAACATCCGGGCCTTGACGCAGTCCAGGGCGAAGTTCAGGTAAGACCGGCAGAGCTGCCGCATATCGTCCTCGCTGCGGATGCCGGGTGTGTCTACCTGCTTGCCGATGTCCGCGAAATCACGCCGGATGTTCTCCATTCTGGAACGCAGCCAGCCTCTGTCCTCATGGGGCTTGTATTCCGACTGGAGTTTACGCACCAGCTGCTCCGCGGTCACGGGCCGTTCCATCTGTCGGCACAGGTCTTTCAAAAGCAGCAGGGAGCCCGCCGCCATGCACTCCAAACTGTCCACGGCCATGCCCGTATTCTCAGACGTCACCTTCCCGGACGCGGTCAGCGGTTCCAGCTCCCGCGCGCAGTCAGCCAGAAAAGCGCGCAGATCCCTCTGCGTGGAAAGCGCTTCGCACAGGCTGGAAATTCCTTCGCATACCTTCGGTAAAAGTTCCAGTTTGGGATGCTCCGACGCCGGGATGGGGGTAACCCCATGCAGGGCCTTCACGTCCTCGTTCCAGTCCTTCCAGACAGATTGCAGGACTTCGGTATCCATATATCCTCGTTCAGCTAAAATGCCCCGGAGCCGACCAGTGGCTTCGATGCCCGCCTCATCGTGATCCAGGCAGAGAATAACTTTTTTCAGATTCGGGTGGAGCTCCAACTGCCGGAGCATGGCGTGTTCCGACACGCCGTCCAGCGTGACATAGCTGTGATTCATCCAATCTTTTGGGTGTAGAGTGATAAAGGACAGCATATCCACCGGTGCCTCAAAGACGTACAACCTGTCGCTTTTGCCGATCCAGTGAAAGCTGTACCGGGGATCGCTGCCCTCCGTGTTTCCCTTATATGGTTCTCCCTGGGTATAAGTGCCGCGCTTGTGGGCGTGACGGGCAATCCCGTTTTCATCCAGTCCCACGAAAACGGCATTGTGATACTGCTTATCCTCATAGATAAGCTTTGCATGGGCGAACCGGGACAGCACCTCGCGATCAATAAAACGCTGTTTGATGAGATAGGCGAATACACGCCGCATGTCTGGATTGGCATCCGGAAGAGCGAACTCTTTTTCCGGCGTCGGAGCGTTCTTGCCCGTCTGGTTCCATTCCACGCCGCTCTCGCCGCCCAGAAGCCACTGCACCGCTTCGGGAAAGCTCATGTCGTAAAACTCCTGCACGAAGTCGATAGCATGGCCACCCTCCTTGCGGCTGTGCCGGAACCATTCGTTCCCGCGGACGGTAACGCTGTCATAGCGCTTCCATCGCCACTCGTGTCCGGAGCGGACGAGCTTTTCGCCCTGACGCTCCAAAAAATCCACCAGATCCACGGAGTTGGCTCGCTGCTTCTGTTCGTCCGTGAAATACACATAGTCCATACCGGAATCCCTCCCTCGTCAGCGCTTGCGCTTTCCGCAGCGACGGAAAAAGGCCGCCCGTTGGCGAATAGGCGGCCTGCTGATATGCTTTTTTCATGATCAGGTTTTCTTTTTTCTGCCACGGTTTTTCAAACGGCCTGTGCATGATAATCCCCCTATCCTGTTTAGTAAGTGGTAAATTTCTGCTCATGATCGTCCGGAGCGTGACCCTGGGCGATCTTTTTCTGACGGATCTTCCGCCGCAGTTTGCTTTCCACCTGCATGCGCGGGCCTCCGGGAAGCCACTCCTGTTCCTCCCGGAAAATTCGGCTCAGATGGTGCAGGAGCCTTGTCGCCGCGAGGAAAAGCGACGGATCTCGGAAGGAGTCCGGATGATCGAGAAAAAACCGCGCGTAAATGTTGCCCTGCTCCGCAGATAGTGTCAGCCAGCGAATGGCGGCTTTCCGGTCGCGGGGAATGTCACGCCCCGCCAGATATAGCTTGCCGAGCGCATATTGAGCATATTGGTTGCCCTGTTCCGCGGAGGCGGTCAGCCGCCGGACGGCGGTGTCCACGTCTTTTGGAACGTCTTCGCCCAGCAGATAGAGTTTGCCAAGAGCGTATTGGGCGTACTGGTTGCCTTGTTCCGCAGAGGCAGTTAGCCACCGAATGGCCGCATCCACATTTTTTGAGATATCCTCACCCAGCAGATAGAGTCTGCCGAGCTGATACTGTGCGAATGAGTTGCCCTGCGCCGCCGATTTCTGAAACAGCTCCAGCGCTTTCGGAATATCCTTCGGGACATCTTCTCCGGAGAGGTATAGCTTTGCCAGTGTATACTGGGCGAACTGATTTCCGAGGTCTGCGGATTTCTCCAGCCATTTTACGGCGGTGTCCACATCCTTTGGGATATCTTCGTTCTGCAGATAGAGCCTGCCGAGGGCATAGGCCGCGTAGGAATTGTCCTGTTCCGCGGCGGATGTAAAAAAGGCAATAGCTTTCTGAATGTCCTTTTCCACATGGTTTCCGTCCCGGTAGAGCTTTCCAAGCGCATACTGTGCGAGGGCATTACCGCCATCCGCGGATTTCGTCAGCCACCGGACGGCCTGCTCCGCATTTTCATGGCCGCCGTCCGCGTCCAGATAGATTCTGCCGAGCATGTACTGTGCGTGGACATTACCAAGCCGAGCGGATTTCTCAAAGTAACCGAGGGCTGCCTCCACATCCTTTTCTGTCCCGGTTCCGGTGTAAAGCATCTGACCGAGGCGGTACTGGAGCTTATCGTCGCGGCTTTGTTTTTCCATCTGCTGAAATCCCTGGAAGGCGATTTTGAAATGCCGCGCGGCTTCCGCGATGTTGACGGCTGTGCCGACTCCGTCCCGGTACATTTTTGCCAGCTCGTAATCGGCGTAGGGCATGTGCTGCACTGCGGCGCGCAGGTACAGGCTGAATGCGGTTTCATAGCTCTGCTTCACACCCTGCCCGTGGAAGTACAGCCCGGCGAGGGAATACTGCGCGTATTTGTGGCGCTTAGCGACCGCTTCGCTAAACCATCCGGCAGCAGCCTCATAATCCTGTTCCGTGCCGAGTCCCGCCGCGTACATTTTGCCGATCCGGTATTCCACATACCGGTTTTCCTTTTGTGATTCGATGTCCTCAAAAGTTGAGAGGGCCTTGGCGTACCAGCTGAAAGCCGTGTCAGTGTCGATCTCCACACCTAGCCCGTCCGCATACATTCGGCCAAGGTCGTGCATGGCGAGGGCGTTACCATCTTCCGCTTCCTCCCGGAACAGCCGGAGGGCCTGCTCAAAGTCCGGCTCAGTCTCATCATTGCCGAAGAGGAACGTACGGGCCTCCTTATAACGGTCATTCCATGCGATATGGGGCCTGTCGGACGCAGCCCTATCGGAATCCGAAGACGGGGCATCGTCCGAAACGCCGTAATCCGGGGAACCATCCTGATCCATGACTGTTTCAGGCAGCTCCGATAGAGGCAGTTCGGGTTCCGTTTCCTCTGTGGCGTTTTCTTCTTCAGAAGACGGCCCGGCATTCTCATCTCCCTCAAACGTAACATGGTGACTGCCGAGGCTGACCGCTTCTGCAATCACCATGTTTTTAATCTGCTTGAATTCCTTCTGCTGGGAAAGTGGCAAGGGTTCGGGCAGTTTATCCTTATAGGTGCGCAGAACCTCGTTGCGGAGCTCCTGCCATTTGGCATAGGCCGCCGCCACCCGTTCGTCCTTCGTCAGCTCGTCCACAATCTGATTGACCAACTCCTTGAGCGGAGCCTTCATGTAGCCGTACTGTTTTTTCCCGGCCGTGTACTTCAGCCGCTCCGCCAGCCGGGACATCAGATCCTCAATGACCGGGTTTGCGCAGGTACCGGTCCGCATCCGCTCCAGCAGCTCCTGCAGGGTATCCCGGCTCTCCGCGGTCAGGGAATCACGCAACACAGTCTGTTCGGAATAAATTTGGAGCAGATCCTGCTGAAAGATTTCCCGCGCGAGGCTGCTCCGCATTGTTTCGATGGCCGGTTTGGTGACGTAGCCCTCACGGGGATCGGCGGAATAGACGATCATGTGGCAGTGCGGATGATGACCCTCGTTGTGAAAAGCGGCGTACCAGCGGAGATTTTCCGGTGCGATCTTCATCTGCTCCGCAAACATGTTCCGCTGCTTGCGCAGGAGCGCCATCCAAGCGGCGGCGTTGTCGTAACCGAGCCGGGCGGCGTCCTCCCGCCGCAGGGAAATGATCGGCGTCCAGATGTTGCCCGTGTACCGGGCCGCTTCCTCCGCCACCCGCGACAGCACCAGCGGCGTATTCTCATCGGAGAACAGGCCGTGGGCGCCAAGCTTCTCGGCGCGGGGGCGGGTGGCGATATAGTTGACGTAGACCTCCTGATGCGACAGCTGATCGAAATTCTGATCCAGCGCCGCGGAAATCAGCTCCGAGGCGTTCTCCACGGTCGGGCTGTTTTGATAGTCCTCGTACTCAAACAGCCGGTCGGAGTCGGAAAACCGTGCGAGGATATCCGCGATGAGCTGCTTCTGTTTAATTGTGGCCGGGAGGCTCCGCCTATTCTGCGGAATTTTTTCGACGCCCTCCCGTGTCGCAACATAGGTCACCAGATTTTCCGCGTGCGCCGCCGCGTTTTTCAGATACCGGCACTTGAAGATAATCCGGGGCATAATCATTCACCCTTCTGGAATCTCGCCACATCCTCGAAGGTCACGGCGCCGACTGATTTCTTCACATCGCTGACGCACTTGCCCCGCAGACGGCGAAGGGTGGCTTCGTCCACATCGGCGGTGGAGGCGAGGACGTTCATCATCATACTCATTTCTACCGCCAGCTTGAAGATCAGGCGGGCCATGCGATTCTCCATGCCGTCCACCATGCCGGTCATGGCCGAGGTGATAGCGGCTGGAAGATAGCGCACGCCCTCCTCCGCGGAGATATAACCACAGTAAAATTTGATTGCTTTTTCAATAAATTCGCTCTGGCTCTGGCAATTGTCCCGTTCATACCAATCCGAAACCAGCTTCCTGGTTTCCGGATACATCCAAAGCGGAAACTTCTTTTTGTTCATTGTTTCTTCCGGCATGCAAAAACCTCCATTCACGCGAAAAGGGGCCGCAACACCGGTCACAACCCCTAAGAAATTCTTGATTTAGCTTGTGTTTTCGACATTCCGCTTTTCTCACGACCCCGGAAGCGACTCCACGGGCCGGATTCTGACCCCGGTGAGAAACGTCCCCGACCCGCGTTGCGGGGCGGTGTAAGCCGAAGCGGGGGCGTTTTACGACCCCGCTTCTTTAACCCGCATCGTTTTCGACCCCATGGTTCACCTCGGGCTCCGGAGTCTTGCCGGTCGGCTGTCTGCCAAATTTCCGTGCAAGGCTCCGACACGGGGCGCAACCGTTTTTGATGGTGTAAACGTGCCATCCCGTGGGGAAAACGCGGCACAGGGGCACACGGGCGGTGACGCGGGCTTTCATATCTGCTGTGTCATTTGGCCCGTCAGATTCTCCGATTCAGCTTGGATGCTGCCGCAGTACGCATTCAGCGGGATGCCATGGCGCCTGCAGCGCGAACGGCAGAGAGAAAAAAAGCGAGACCGCCGTATCTCTCAGACAGCGGCGCTTTCATCCCGGCGGCCGGGAGCTTTTCGCAGCTCCGCCGTAACATTCCGCTCATAGAGTTCCTGCAGGTGTTCCTCCAGTCCGGCGCGAAGCTCAGCTTCGCTCATGTGTTCCCGAAGGGCGCTCAACTTTTCGCTGTCATACCGGATCTGAACAGTTGACATTTTCATAGATGATTGCTTCCTTTCCATATCGATTTCTCAGAAGTGAGCCAGGTTGGTGCAACTTTCCATGCGACTTCCGGAAGGCACGAAATAGTTGAGCCAACTTGGTTTATATTTCGTCCAGCGCGTGGATGAGGCTGTCTGGGAGATCGGCCAACTGCGTTTTATCGGCCGCATCCGCCAGTAGAGGGGATGACCGACATTGGAGGATTTTTAGTTCCTCACTGACTGCCTGCCGGATAATCCGCTCTATGTGATCTGCCTGCTTCGCCGCCAGTAGGCCGGAAACCACACACTCGGTGCGCTGGCGGCTGCCCTGATCGGCAAGAAGGGCTTCGGCTTCCCGATGCCTGGGATCATCCATGTCAAACGAAAGATAGTACCGCTTTCTCATAGGCTCACCCCATCAGGAGGCGGTACCCGTCCGCGTTGGCAAATCGGTTCAGGACCGCCACTGTATTGATGCCCTCGCCGCGCAATCGGGATTCCAGCAGCTCCGCGCCGCCACCCGCGAACACGGTGGGGAGCTTCAGGTCGAGCCCTCTTTCACGAAGAGCGTTGAACAGCTCCTTGCAGTAGACTGCGACAGACTGTTTCACTACTGTATCGATCCGCCCGCGGTCGGCGTGCTGAATCTGCCCGCGGATGGCGTCGGTGATGAGCTCGTCTGAGAGCAGAATGTCGTTTTTCTGGAGCGCGTCCTGAATCCGGCTGTAAAGCGTGATGGTTCCCATGCGCAGACTGGCGCAGCTGGATCTGTCTAATCTGAAATTGTGAACAGTGAGAACGTCCACGGTGTACCCGCCGATATCCACCAGCGTGATACTCCGGTATTCCTTCAGCTGTTGATAGTACCGGCAAAGCGCCGCGTGCCCCTGGGCGAACACTTTACAGTCCGCGATACGGCAGCGGTAAGTTGTACCCTCGAACATAAACGAGAGATTGTCATGCAGAAAATACCGGCGGAATGCGTCCTTCTGCGTTCCATAGCTGTCGATGGGAAGCCCCACACCGAGGATGATTTCCGCATTGACGGCTCCTGTCCTTTTCATCGCTTCCGCGATGGCCGGGAGCGTCAGGATGAAGGTATCCGGCTCTTTGGTTTTATCCTGCTGAAAGCGCAGGCGGCGTTCTCCGACAGCATAATATTTTCCCTCGTAGAAAAGCTGCATCTCCGGCGTGATGAATTCCTTGTCGCTCACCGCATAGCCGGAGGCATAGAGCATCCCCTCTGAGGATTTAGTGTTGTAGTTTCCGTTGTCCACACCGAGCTTGATCATAGCTCGCACCTCCTTCTTCTGTGGATCACATGTTCAAGGTCATGCCCTGACCCTCCTGCTCGTCAGGGCCCTCAGGCTCGGGCGGAGCTTCCGGCACCGACGCCGCCTCGGATGCCGCCTGCCGGGAACGGCGGGGCTGGCGCGCGGGGCGCTCTCTGGCTGGCGCCGGGGATTCCTGCCGCTGTGCGGACACCGGCTCCATGCGGCTCTCCACATACTCCCGTACCTGCGCGGGAACCAGCTTTTCATAGGTTTTGTCCAGATAATCCTGCAGTTCATGCTCAATGCTCTGCTGCTTTTTATCCATAAAAAAGCGGAGAGCGTCCAGCTTCTCCGTGGGGAAGGACAGATTCAGTTCCGTTATGCTCATTTGTTTTTCCTCCTATTTCGTAATGTAGCTGATGTACGGGATCTGCAGCCACGCGCTCCAGCCGCGGCCCGCCAGCTTTGTTTTTACCACGCCGTATTTCGTGCCCATCGCCTCGACCACCTCGCCGTTTCCGATGTAGACGCCGATGTGCCCCGACTTCCAGACGGCGAGGCCGGGCGTGTCGGGCATGGTGTCCATGGAGCCTTTGACGATGGCGGCGCTGTGCATGCCGTCCGCGCCCACGTCCTTCATGCCGTTGGTCCCGTATTCAATGGCTTTCGTGCCGGGATCAAACCAGCCGTAGCCTTTGATGAGCCCGACACAGTCTGTTGTCCTGCCGCCCAGCCAGTTTTCACGAATGAAATCCGCGTAGCTGCCCACGCCGTCCGGGTACTGCTTCAGCTTGGACGCGAACAGCGAATCCGTCAGGACATCGCCGTAGGTGCCCCACACATATCCCCAGCCGGAGTCATAGGCGTTCTTCGCGTAGATAACCAGGTCCAGGTTGTTTTTGGTTTCTGGGTGGAGCAGGGTAAGCCCGTCCAGCGCGATTCCGTTTCCGCCGCCTCGATCGATTCCGCCGGAATACGATCCTGATCCGCCACAGGCAACCTTTTCATAGATCTTCTGCGCGTTGGTCCTGTCGTCGCTGCCAGCCGGGATTCCCGACGTCGAGAGGTTCGCGTAGGCCGTGTCCAGACCGACCGGAACGGCGACCGTTTCGGTTTCCGTTTTTTCCTCGCCGGTCGCCTCATCCTTCACAGTTTTGGTCCTTTCCTCATATCTGACGAAGCAGTCCACAAAGGATCTGGCCTCCGCGCCGGACAGGGACAAGTGGTCGGCGCCGAAATTCAGAGCGTAAAAAATGGATTTGATCCGGACGCTGTCGAGCGTGCCGCCGTCCATCTCCGCCTCCGCGCCGGAGATCGCCTGATCCAGCGCAGAAAAACAGTTCCTCATATCCTCGATGTGAGCGGTATACTCGGCGGGCGCGGAGGACGAGAAAGCGCCGCCGTTGAAACACAGGTCAACGGCGGCGTTGTTATGCTGGGAGGTGCCGGAGAGAAGGCTGAGAATCAGGACGATTGCCAGAATGACGGGCGTCAGAATGGCGGCGATCAGGATTCCGGCCGCCTTCCACGTTCGTTTGTCGGTGGCGGCGGCGATGGCGGCCTTGACCGCCAAGGCAATTGCGGGAGCTGCCAAGTGATTTTCCCCCTTTCAGCACGAAACAGGATGTTTTCCGAACAACCGGAAGCACCCTGTTTCTGCGGTATGTTTTTTTATAATTCAGTTGGGTTGATGATCTGTACGATCCGGTTTTGGCTCCGGGCGTATCGGACCGTATAGCCCGTCCCGCCGTTGGAGCCGTCCCAAACAGCCAGCACATACCGGCTGCGGTCGACCATGTAACGGTTGCGTTTTATCATGCAGTCGCGCGTATAGCTGGTCTGCAGCATAGTTTCCTTTGAACACCTTTCCACGATGGAAAAATAGCGTTCCCGCTGGTTTACCGACCACTTGGCCGCCTGTGTTTCGCAAGGAAGCGCGCACTCCAGCGTGATATCCGGATACTGCTCCTGCAGACACAAGATAACCTCGGCTGTCCATTGGTCCACACCGAGAGCCATCCCGCTGATGAAATGGGTCACATGCTGCTCCGTAATCAGACGGATTATTTCCTGCTTCAGCCGTTCTTTGATTTGCAGGCACAGCCTGTTGCCCTCGTCGAAGCCGAAGGGCAGCTTCTGCGGCCGTAGCCCCGTAAAGCAACAGGTGCGGTAAAGATCCAGCTCGCTATTCCCTGATCGATTTCCCATACTTTTTACTCCTTCTGTATAAATTCTTGTATAGTTAGCTATAAGAGATATTATAAATCTCTATTAGCTAATTTTCAACCGTAAATAGACTCTGTAAGCTAATATATAAAGGAGCTGATAGTTATGAAAACCGAATTGGAAAAGGGTGAGCTTGGATCGGCTATCCGCGCCGCGCGTCTGGAAAAACACCTTTCGCAGGAGGAATTGGCAGAGCTGGTCGGGATTACGCCGACGCATGTCAAGCATATTGAAAGCGAACACCGCAAGCCGTCGATAGAGCTTCTGTACCGGCTGGTGCGGACATTGAACCTGTCGCTGGACACGTTGTTCTTTCCGGAACGGGCGGATGGGCTGGAGACCTACCGCAAAACCGAACGGCTGATGCGGCAATGCAATGAGAAACAGCTTCAGATTCTTTACGCGACCATTGAGGCGATGTTAAGAGACAGCTGAGAAACGAGCTGTACCGGATGGTATGGCTCGTTTCTTTACCACCATTTCGGTCCGAACAGCGTACCTTGCTCCGGTTCCGTTTCCTGCTGCTCCTGTGCCAGCCGGACGGATTTCTCCACGGCTTGTTCCAGAAAATCCGTATTGAAGCCAGAGGTGCGGTAGCCCTCTAGAATAGTGTTCAGGTAATAATCGGAGGGAGTCCCGAAGTGATGCCCGTCGTTCATGATGTAAACCATCGCGGAGGCTGTTCTTCCGTTCAGCTCCACCGGCAGAAGCTCCTTGCGATAAAAACTCGGATAGCCTTCATAATGGTCAAGGGCCTGCAGATCCTGATCCTTCAACTTCCACAGAAGAACAGGGACACTGGAGCCCTGGAACGGCTCCACCGTAGCAACCGCGCTGCTCCGGCTGCCGCGGAACAGTAGCTCGTAGTCCTTGATTTCGCTGACGCCGACCACTTTGGCGGTGGGGCAGCGGAACGCCATCTGCGGCAGGTTGAGATTGCTGCCGTAGGCGATGTACAGGGTTTCGGATTTCATCGAAATGGTTCCTCCTTCTACATGGACAGAGAAAAGCCGGGGCTTTCTTCCTCCCCGGCCTGTTCCTGTCCGTTTTCAGTTGTAGGTTCCGGCTGTCCCGATACCGTCTGCGCGGCCTCGGCCAGCTCTTTTTCTTTTTTCTGCCTTAACCGTTCCTTCTGCCGCAGGGCCTGCTCCGGATCTTTCCACGCGATGCACCCGTCCAGATGCTCCAGCAGGTGAAGCCTGGCGGTCTTGAATTCGTCCCCGATCAGCCCCAGCCGCAGAAGCCAGGTGCGGAAGGTGTATTTTTCATTGGTACTGTGGGTTTTCTGCCGACTGGCGCACTTCTGGTTCAGGGCCTGTGTGGAGATGGCGAGGCAGAGCTGAATGTACGCCTTGATTTTTCCGGCGTGGGTGGTGGAATTGAAGAGGCGAAACTCAATCGTACCCTTCTGGAACACGGAATGCAGGTTCAGGCAGTGGTAGCGGCTGTTGTCATAATGCTGGCTGCTGCGGGATTCACCGCCGTACCAGATGCGGCTGACCTCGTCCAGCGTTTTAGGTTTCTTCCGGTTGATTTCATCGAGGAAGCTCTGATCTACCTTTTTGCAATACTGCCGCTCCCGCGCCACCTCCACCTGCAGGGCCTTGTAAATCAGATCCTCCTTGGAAGCCATGATGTTGGTAATGTTCCGGAGCGTCTTCGCGTCGTGAGGCGACGCGTCCACATGAACGTGGATGCCGGTGGAGCTGTTGACCAACATCCCGGCCCCACGCAACTTCCGCACGAGCTCCTGTATCGTTTCGATATCCCCGTAGCGACAGATGGGGCTGACCATCTCCACGCTGTAGTCGCTGTCGGCGGAAACGATCTGCCGTCCGCTTTTTTTCTGCGTGTCGATGCTGCCGTCGCTCATGAATTTCCATTGACGCCCCTCGCTGTCCAGCGTGGAATAAATCCCGTAATAGGTACCGTCAAAATGGACGGACGAGCCGAAATGCTCAGCGGCCACCTGTGCGGCCTGCTGCCGGGTGAGGCCGGTCATCTCCACCTCAATACCGAAGCGCTGATCCTTCATGTCCATGCTTTATCACCGTCCGCCCGCCTTTCCGAACAGCGCCGCCTTATACTCCGGCGCCTGAACCATGAGGTTGTACCGTTCGTTGCCGCACTTGTAGAGGCACACGCCGCGTTGGGGGTAGCGGATCAGCTCGTATTCGGATTTCTCCAGCTGGAGCGTATCCATGTAGAACCGCGCGTCGATGGAACCGGCGTTAAACAGGAACTGATGAGTAGGAATCGAGAACAAAGGCTTCGTCAATTCGCGGACGTGCTCCACGTTGAAATCCTCCAGATTCTGCGACGCGAGGATGACTGCGCTTTCTTTTTTGCGGACGCGTTTCATGCAGTTCCGGATATATTCGATGGCGGTCAGGTTGGTGAGAAACAGGTACAGCTCGTCGATGCTGGCCGCTGTATTGCCGATGGTCAGAAGCTCGTTGCTCATGTAGGACAAAACGTTGAATAGCAGGGCGTTGCGCAGATTTTTGCTGGCGTTGAGCACACCCTTCACACCGAAGGTCACAAATTCGCTGCTGGTGATATTCGTGTGGCCGTTAAAAAATTTGGACTCCGCTCCTTTGCACATGGAGTGGAGCCCGAGGCAGATTTCCCGCAGGGAGTCCGCTGTATAAAGCTGGCGTCGGCTCTCGTCGAAATCCTTATATTCCGCTTCGATGAGATCGTACAGATCGGACAGGATGGGATAATCCTCCGGCTTGAGGCGGTCGAAATTGCTGTGGTCGGTGATACCCCATTTGTCGTAGAGCTTGCCCAGCATGATTTCGATGGTGTCGATTTCCCTGTCAGTGAAATCCTTGTAAGCGCGAAAAAAGTCCTTGAGAAAGCTGATATGCTGGCTGAGTTTGCTGCTTTTGCGAAAGGCTTCCGGCACAAACCCGCCGTCGTCGGCGCTCTGATCCGGCGACGTTTTCGCGTGCGGATTGAGCACTGGCTCCGTCTGCTCGTCCCAGCTTTTCGGCTCCAGCACATTAATGATGAATTCGCCGCTCATCAGGTCGATGAAGCAGCCGCCGAGGTTCAGGGTCAGATCCTCATATTCCATCTCGGGATCTAAGGCCAGAATGTGCATGCCGGATTCCCGCAGGCTGCACAGGATCAGCTTCAGCAGATAGCTTTTGCCTTGGCCGGAGTTGCCGAGAATGAGAATATTGGCGTTGGTCTTGTCGTCGGAGCGGCGGTTGAAATCGACGAGGATATTGCTGCCAAATTTGTCCCGGCCTAAGCAGAAGCCCTTCGGGTCGGTCTTGCCGGAATAGTTGAACGGGTACAGGTTGGCGGCGGAGCTGGCGGGCAGAACCCGTTCGAACTGATCCCCGAACACATTCCATCCGGAGGGCATCACAGACAGGAAGCCCTGTTGCTGCCGCAGTAAAAGACGGTCCACATTGAGCTTGGAGCGCACCAACTCGGTCAGAACCTCCGTCTGCAGGAGCTTGAGCTGGTCGAGGTCGTGGGCGGACAGCTCGATGTACACCGCCGTGTGAACCAGCGGCTCCTTGCTCCGGTGCATTTGCGCCACGATGGTAGCGACGTCCTGCAGGTTGCTTTCGGCCGTGACGGTTTGCTGGAGGTCCTGAGTGCTACTGCGCTGCATCCTGTTCTTGTTGGCCGCGTTGCTGATGATTTTCTTTTCTTCAATCGGGGTTACATGACGGGTATAGATGTGCAACGTCACGCCGTCTTTTTCCCCAAGATAACGCAGGATCGCCTGTTCTTCCGTGGAGGTTGGGTATTCCCGCAGGGCCCACACACAGCGGAAAGTATTGCCGCAGATGAAGTAATCGGTGCTAAATTTGATGATGGAGGGCGATATCATATCGAGGAATTCCTGAATACGGGCATCCTCCTGCGCAGGCGCGTTGGTTTTCGGCTGTTTTGCCATAGGGCATTCTTCCTTTCTGAGTTGATTCTGAATATAAGAAAAGCCGCCACATTCCTGTGACGGCGCTGAACACTCTTGAAACAAAATATGGTATAATAGTCTCAATGCAAAAGTTCGTGTTATTTTATATGATCGGCAATTTTAATCGTGGAAATAATCGAAACATGATATAGCTCAATTGATGATTATTTGCGTATTTGGAGAAAAGGAGATAGCCAATGGATTACATATTTATGACAAGGCCATTCTGGTTTGAGCTTAATGTACCAAATTCAATAGTTAGAGCGAAATATAAAGAATACTTTGGAGGAAATGACTACTCCATCGAGAATAGAGCAGAAGCTATTGCTTTACTATCTACAATCACAGGAAGTATTCAGGATAAGATGATGATTCGGATGAAGTGCGAAAATATTAATCTGACAATAAAGGACTTATACAAAATATTAGACGAGTGTTTTCATTTCTATATTCGGCAAAAAAACGCACGACACGAAATGTCTGGACTAAATGTCAGCACTGCATCAATAGGAGATACTTTTGAGCAAAACCGTAATATGTCTCGCAATGTTATTGATGCGGTTAATTTATGGTTAGAAAACTGTGCTCTTTATCAGACTGATTTGACTAAAGAATATGATACAAAGTCGTTTGATGTTGATTTTGAGTTGTTTTTGGATATGTATATCTATGGTCTTGCATCCCAAGCTTTATCCTTACTCTCAATGAGCCAAAAATTTGGCGATAAGGAAATGTTTTATGGAATATCTATTACTCCAAATAGGGATGTTCCTGCGGAGGTAATAAAATATCACCCCATAATTTATTTCAATACTTTGTTGACGGGAAATCAAAATGTTTTCGACACAAATGGCGAACTAAAAAATGCTGATCAATCAGTATTTGGCAAAGGATTTTTCGAAGAGTATAATATTAAGTTTATTAACTCATTAAAAGTAATGAGTTCTTTTCAAAAATATATGTTATCAGATGGAAAAATAGCTATGACAATTATTGATAAAGACCAGTTCATAGGCGAAGTGGGACAGTATTCTAATAACTTGGTTGACGGAAATGCATTTTTTAATACATTTGTTTTAACAAAGGAGAACGTTAAAGATCAAGTGAGAAAGAATGACCCTATTATTTGGGTGATGAATTCAAATAAGTATAGACACGAGTTAAGACCATTTATTTGTTTAGATAATGACCGGGTTAATATTTCGTATTGTGCTATTGAGCAGGCCAAGCAACTTTGGGTATCAATTTTTAATAATGGTGGAATGAGTTACTCGAATTGCAAAGACAAATTAACTGCAACTATTGAAAAGCGTAATGAAGAACTGTCAGTAAAGTTAGTTGATATTCTCAGAGAAAAGCTGAGAAATCATTACACAGCTTACTTTGATGAGATTGATGTTCAATATGACAGAATTTTCGGAAGCAAGCCCATCAATTACGGTGATTTTGATTTAATTTTTTATACAAAGGAAACAAATGAGTTATTCCTGATTGAAGCCAAATTTTTCTCTGATTCATTAAATAATAGCGGGATTATATCTGACTATGAAAAGCTCTATAAAACTGATGGATATTATGACCACTGTAGAAGAAGATATGACTTAGTGCTTAGTGAACCACAAAAGATGGAAACTTTTATTGGGGCTCAAAAATCAGTAAAAGCGCATTTTCTTTTTGTTTCTTCAAAGCCTTTAGATATAGAGTTTCAAGATGATGATGGAGTGGTTAGTTTTCCTTGCTTATCAATATTTGATAAATATTTAGAAGGAAAATTAATTGTGGATGAAAATGATAGCATTATGCGCCCAACTCATGTAATTTAGTATAAGCCCAACTGATCATTATGGAGCAAAATGAGAAGCTGAGAGCTTATGCTCTTGACTTCCCAATTTTTTTGCCGTCTCTCACAAGGCCCTTGACTTTTCTTTTGATCAGAGTTGATATAGACACCAACGGGAGTTGCCCGGAAAAATAAAAGCGTCATGGCAGGCTGATATGCTGAGAACATATCAGCCCTGCGCAAAGGTGAACATACCACCCTGCACAACCGTAAACGGCACCACGACAAGGCTATTGTACCTTGTTTTTTGTGGCGGCACAAGAAGAATCTTTCGCGCGTGCAAGGGTAGCGGGCAGAGAAGCCCCGCCTTTGCCCGCACTTTTAAGCGCCGGAGATTCCCGACTTCAAAGAAAGGTCGGGGTAAAAATGAACATTTTTCAGAATCCTGAGGATCTGCTGGTTTCCAAGGAAACTGAACAGCCCAGTTCCATCACGGATCTCCTGCTGCTTACCACGGATATCCGGACGAAGCTCGGCGGGGAGGGATATCTGGTGGAGAGCTACCTGTCCCATTTCTTTCAAGCGGTCATCGCTTCCTCCAGTCAGGAGGCTGTGTCAGACGGGTATGAGGTGTCATCGGAGCTGAGAGACCTGTGCTTTTATGCTCTGGATGCAGTCTCAGGAAATTCGTCTGAGCACAAGCACCGCCCGTTCCAACTGACCAACACCGGCGCAGAGGCAGAGGAACATCCCTTTTACCCGGAGGTAAAGCAGAATTTTGAGGAACATTCGGATCAATCTGCACAGCGGTTTACTGTCGTGAACCGGCATTACGCGCTGCTGGCGGAGAAATTCCTCCAATACGCCATGTCCCGGTTCCTGTCGGATAAAAGGGATAGCATCAGCGAAGTTCTCCAAAACGCTGATCTGAACATGCTGTATGACAGAATTTCCGCTGTCGTCGGAGAGCCCCCGATGGAGCGGATTAACCGGATGCTGAAGGAGCAATTTCTTGCCGTCCCTGCTTCCATGGGATTTTCCTATGGGCTCTCCTGCGCCTTGCTGGACAGCCTGGTTTATGAGGACAGCGAGACGGGGAAACAGGTGTTTCAGCTTCTGATGGATGATTGTTCCGAAAAGCTGAAATAAGCTGTCAGTCCTCCGGCACGATCCAGCGCTCTCCGTCGTAGTCCTCAAATTTTTCCGTTGTAACATTCTGCTCGAAATAAATGGCGAGAATACGCTTGATGTCCTCCTTGCCGGCGCGTTTTGTGGAAAAGCCCTGCTCACGCAGGGTTTTTTCTATGCGGTTCAGGTAGGAGAACACTTCGCTCTGCTTTTCATTCCGGAGCCGGATCACCACCAGAAATTCTCTGGACGTCGCCATCTGTACCTGCATCCGGTCGAGCTGGGAGAGATCCTGCTCCAGAAGCTGCCGCACAGCGGGATGGTTCTCCTGCTCCAGCCGTGTCCGGAGAAACTGCTTGTTGTCTTCAAAGTTTTCCCGACTGTTCAGGCACAGAAATTCCAGCTCCGCGATGCCCTTGAGCACGGTCATCAAAGCATAAATTCGGGCCGAGACGCTTTCCTCGGAAAGCACGGAGATGTTGGTGGGCTTGATAATAAAATACACCAGCTCGTCGCCGCGGCTGGTCGCAAGACTGTAATCGGTGACGGCCTTCGTGTTGATGAGCTGACGGGTATATTGTTTTTGCCTTGCGTTTTTCTTTTCTGCCTTATTCATGTTTTCCATACCCCCATTCGTAGACCTGCTGCCTTGCGAAGAAGAAAGAGCAGGCGTTTTTGATAAAGTCGAGGATGCTGGTATCATCAAAACGGATCGTCAGAAACGCGTAGAGAGCCGTGATGACAATGGGCGGCAGGAACCGGAGCTGTGCCAGCGCAAACACAGAGAGCAGCAGGCCCACGCCGATGATCCCGATGTCCCGGAGCTGCCACAGCCACAGCGTCGCCTTGGATTTCAGGTTGTCCGGATAGATGTACATGATGATTCCTCCTTGAATTTGCGTAAAAAATAAGCGACTCCCCGGAGCACATGCTCCACGCAGGGTATCGCCACGCTGTTACCAAGAGCTTTATATCTGGCGCTGTCCGAAGCGCCGGGGATGTCCGTCCAGTGATCCGGAAAACCCTGTAGCCGTTCGCATTCCAACGGGGTTAGCCTTCGGATCAGCTTGCGGATGCGATAGGGATGCACATGTGGTTCGGCTGGCGCACCGCGAGGTTCAGGCGCCCCGGCTTGGCTCGTTTCACACACGAGGTCGGTGGCGTCCTTATACTGCCGGGCGCTCTCGGTGCTTACCACCTCGTTCGGCGCGTACTCGTCGCTGCGCTGCTGGGAAAACACGCAGTGCCGGTCGGTGGCCGTGACGGTATAGCTGATATCCGGCTGGACGCCGATACCGTTCCCGCCGTTTTTGTCCTGGCGGTCGATGATATTTCCGGCAATGCAGTAGGTTTCGGCAGGCGCCGAGTCTTCGCCCGAGTCCGCCAGAAACGCAGACGGCTGGGAGATTAAAGGGACGTTGTTCCCGCCGGTCCCGTATCTCGCGGACATGGTGGGCGCTACCTTGTGCGGTCCCGTGTAACGCGAGTCGATCCCATAATTCTCAAACAGCTCCGGCTGGTTTCCCATGACAAGCGGCGAATGGCCGTGTTCCTGCGAGCGGAGCGTCGCGGCGACGTCTTCGGAAACATCCATGCGGTTGCCGCCCTGGTCGTTCAGGCACAGCACGGAGGGCATCATGCTTCCGCTTGCCGTCGCCTTCAAGGTCGGCGCACATTCCTCCTGATAGCCGATCCCTCCTGCGGACGAACCGGCCCCCGCGCTGAACGCCGCCGTAAACAAAAGCCCGCCCGGATTTCTGCCGCCGCCTCCATCGGCGCCGGCCAGCGTAGGCGCAACGCTTTTTTCTGTAAAAACTCGGCCCTGCTGGGTATCCCATGGCGTTAGGCAGTTCGCATTCTCCTGCTGCGGTGTCTCGGCTATAAAAGTCTGCTGCTTCATACCGGGCTGGGCCTGTATTGCCCCGGACACATCGTGCAAGTTCCGAGCCTCATCGCGCTGATTGCACGCAAAAGCCATGGGTCCGCCCTCCGAAGGTTCCGTTTTTTCTTTTTCTGTGGATACATAGCCGTGCCCGCCACCGCCGCCGCTGTACAGGGAGGGCCAGACGCCCTCGCTTTCATATATCCGGTGGCTTTGTACATCCCATGATGTCAGGCATCCTCCGACCGGATTCCCGCCTGAAGCTCCAGCGCCTGCTTCAGCACCGGGGGCAACTCCTTGCCGCGCTTTCTCGCCCGCCGCAGAATTCCCAGGCAGGCGGTCCTGCTCAAATAGTACTTTTGGGGCGGTTCGGCCTCCAAAATCCGCGACAAGGAAGATGCGCCTGCGCCGTTGCGGGACATTCCAGTATTGAGCGTCGTATACTCTCCAAGCAACGGAGAATTGATCTCCCAATATGGCCCCAGCAGATTGCCATACCCCTCCCGGAGGTCGAGGTACAGATACGGTGTTGTCAGCAACTCGGCAGGTTTCTTCGAGAACCGCCCGGAAATCCTCGCCTCCTGAGCAGGAGAAGGCTCCAGGCACATTTTCCCAGACCATATACCGAGGTCGAACAGCGTCAGCTGGCCTTCCGTTTGCTTTGTCATGCGCTCTCATCTCCTTGATGATCCGAATTTGCTCCATGAACAGGCCGGAGCGTTCGCCCTGAAGTCCGAGACGCCTGCCGTTTGCCACGCTGAGATCCTGGCACGGGCTCCCGCCGCAGACCACATCCACGGGGGTCAGCTCCGAGCCCTTCAGCTTCATGATGTCGCCGACAGGGAGCATATCCGGAAACCGTATTTTTGTAACTTTCATCGGGAACGGTTCGATCTCGCTGGCCCACACAGGAGTGAACCCCTGCCGGACGCCTGCCAGCGGAAATCCGCCGATCCCGTCAAACAGGCTGCCAAGGGTCAGCGGCGCGGTCACAGGCGCAGTTCCATGCCGAAGGAAGGCGTTTCCTCCGGCACAGCCTCCGTTTCTTTTGGAAAATACTCGACGGTTCGGTTGACAGGCCCCATTCGGTCGTTCAGCCGCTCGGCTTCCGCCGCAGCTTCTTCATAAGTGCCGAATGTCATGGGCCTTCCGTCCTGCTGGAGCCAGTTTTCCGCCGCTCCGCAGATTGACGCGGCGCTCCGGCGCGCCAGAACGCCGTATTGCCTTACGGGAGCTTCGCTTTGAATCTGCTCCGCAGACAGGTATCGAACGGGGATTCCCAATCGTGCGGCTTTTGCGATCTCACAGCTCATTCCATGGCTGACGGTGCCGCCGCAAACCCACAGTTCCTCACAGGAAACCAGCACCCGCAGCCCCATCCGGATACCGGCTTTTCTCTCGGAGGGAACGGCATCGTTCAGAATCTGCGGATACAGCAGATGAACGGCGACAGGCGCGCAGCCCTGTTTCATCGCATATCGGCAGGCGGCTTTGGCAAACCGGACGTTGCTTTCAACATCCCCCGCGTAGGGAGAGCAGATATATACCAGCCTCATTTCGCCACCGCCTTCACAATGGTGCGGGTGATGTTCATCGCGGTCTGACCGGCGTAGACGGCGCTCATGAAGTTGGCTCTGGTGCTGGTGTCCAATCCGAACGCTCCAGCGATGCGCGGAATTTCCCCGGCCGCCAGCATCAGGCCAAGCCCCAGCAGGACGTGATCCTTCAGCACCATCAGCCCCGCAATGAGGATGGTAGATTGTAAAAATGCGGTCAGGCACAGCCCGATGATCTGCTTGCACCAGCTCACGAATCCGTCCAGATATCCTCTCGGGACGCTGAACATGTACAGGCTGCCCACCGCGATCTGGATGAGCAGGATACCGCCGCGCTTCAGGTTGGCGAAAAACACCTTGATCACGGCGTAGCCCATCATGATGAGGATAAAGATCAGCATGATGGGATTGAGCGTGCCTCCGATCCCGCCGAACACTCCGGCATTCGCGGCCTGCTCCAGCGCCCCCGCGGAGGACAGCTGGCTGATAATGTTTCCGGCTACGGTGTCAATGCCGGTTCCAAGCCCGGTTATGCCAGCCGTGAAGCTGCTCTGCAGGGAGACTGAGAGCTTATACAGCTCCACCGGCACCGTGGAGAAAAGGCCGACCGCGAGAAAACCCTTGATGTTGTTGAGCGCGGTGTCCTTGATGCTTCCCCGGCCGGACTGGTACTCAATGCCGCACTCAAAGACCGAAACCACCAGCCCGGTCCCGTAGAGCGCCCAGCCAAGGTAAGTAAAAAACAGGACGATGGATTTTACCCATGTCATGTCGAACAGGTCCGCGCCCATGTTGCCCATGGCCGCGAAAAAGTTGCCGAGGAATCCGATCATCTGGCTGTAGATCCAGTCCAGAATCTGCCCCAGCACGGTGTTTGCCACAAAGTCCCATATGAACATGGGAGGTCACCTCCTTCAAAAAATATGGAGCCCGCTTTCGCAGGCTCCAATGCAAAACGATTGCGGGCGCTTAGAGATAGAACAATCGGACATCGCCTCCTTTTTTATTATTGGGTATTGATAAACTAATTACATTAGTTTATAATAAGCATATTATAGTTTATGGAAGTGGTCACAATGGGCACAAGAAGAAATCTGGACTCGCAGACAATCCTGAATACTGCGGCGGAGCTCGCGGAAGAAAAGGGGCTTGAAAATGTCTCTCTGCTTCAGGTAGCGGAAAAGCTGGGGGTCAAATCGCCGTCCCTTTATAACCATCTGAGCGGAGTTCAGGAGCTCTCCACAGGAATTGCGAAGCTTGCCCTCGGCAGGCTGGAAGAAGCAATCCGCGGCGCGGCGGTCGGCCGGTCCGAGGGCGACGCGTTACTGGCAATCGCCCTGGCATATCGGAGCTACGCGAAAGAAAATCCGGAGCTTTACAAGGCAATCCTGCGCTTCCCGGACTGCGGCGACAGCGATGTTCAGGAGAAGGGGCACACCGTTGTCCGGATTCTGTATCAGGTGATGGAGCCGTATCACTTAGGGGAAGAGGAAACGATCCATTTTGTCCGTGGTTTCCGCAGTGCGCTCCATGGGTTTGTTTCTCTGGAAGCGGCTGGATTTTTCCGTGGAAATGGTGCGGACGTCGACGAAAGTTATCGACAGCTTGCTTTTCGGTTGATTTCATCTTTAAGTATGGAAAAGAGTGATTGATATGGGTACTTATATTGCCTTACCCATTGTTGGGTTTGTCGTAGGCTTGCTGATTGTTTCTCTCGGCGGAGGCGGCGGAGCCGTCTATGTTGGGATTCTGACGGTGTTCTTTCACATTTCGCCTGCTATTGCGGCATCAACCTCGCTTGCTACCACGATCCCTACCACGGCGGTGGGGGCGTTTTCCCATTGGAAGGCCGGAAACATGAATCTGCGGTTCGGCATTACAATGCTCGTAAGCGGCGCGGTCGGCTCCGTCATCGGTTCGCTGTGTTCCGGTTTTCTGCCGCAGGGCCTTTATAACAAACTAACCGGAATCATCCTACTTCTGCTTGCCCTGCAGATGCTAATCTCCTTCCTGCGAAAAAAGCACGGCAAAACAGCGGAACAGGACTCTGCCCAAATAAAAAAGGCTAACACCATAAAGGCTGTTTGCTTCGGACTGCTCGGCGGAATCATGTCCGGACTGGTGGGTTTAAGCGGCGGCGGTCCGATTGTCGCGGGCCTGATGATCCTGGGCTGTCCGGCACTGGAGACCGTTGGCACCTCGGTTCTGGTGCTGTTCGGAATCGCGGTGACAGGTTTTCTCGCGCATCTCAGCGTTGGGAATATCGACTGGCAGCTTGTCGGGCTTCTGGCCATCGGCACCATGTGCGGCGCGCTCGCCGGGCCGTTCCTCCTGAAACGGGCGGACAAGAAAAAGCTGGAGAAGGTTCTCCAGCCGGTGCTTTTCATAATGATCGTTGTCATGGGCGGTATGCTGATGTTTAAATAGTGTATATGAACGATCGGAATATTGTTCGCATGCTGATTGGAGGAATATCTTTGAAAATTACCGAGAATGTTTTTCAACTGGAAGCTGCTAAACGCAGCCATGTTTTTTTAGTCAGGACGGATGAAACGTTTTTAATCGATACGGGAATGCCGGGGCTTTCAAAAAAAATATTGGAAGAAATCCGAAGCCTCGGCACTTGCCCCGACGATATTCGCATGATTCTGCTCACACATCATGACGTAGACCATATCGGAAATGCAAAGCAATTGCAGGAAGCCACCGGTGCCGAGCTGTGGGCACCTTCGGAAGACATTCCCTACATCATTGGTGAGAAAAGGCGTCCAGGTGTAAAGCATCTGATTGAAACCATCATAAGGCCGCGAAAATCTGCCGTCAGCGGAACTTATAGCGCCGGTTGGCCTTACAGCGATATACATATTCTGCGTGCGCCCGGGCATACGCCGGGACATACTATTTTTCAGGTTCGGGACATTGTTTTTACAGGCGATCTGTTTAAATTTATCCATGGCCGCTTTGCACTTTTCCCTGGATTTATGAACTGGAATCAGGATGAAGTAATAAAATCACTCTCCATGCTCAAAAACTTGGAATTTGAATGGTTATGTCCTTCGCATGGTTCACCTGTTCACAACGGACCTGAATTGCAGGATTTTCTTTCAAAATTAAAGTGACCAATTGAAATTCAATACCATTTTAAGCAGTCCGGCTTTCTTGGAGCCGGACTGCTTTCATATATCACATCCCAACTACGCTCCAAATATATAGCGGCGCCGTCAATGTAAACACCAGACAGGCGAATAGGATTGCCGGCGCCGCCCACTCAAATTGCCCGTGTTTTCTATAGTCGAAATAAGCCGTGCCTAATTTGGCGAAGAAAAACACGGCCAGAATCAGGTCGATTGCTGGGAATACCACGCTGTTGACAACAGTCTTTATCTGCTGTGACGCTGTTTTCCAAGTGCCTTCCACGGCTCCCGCCACATCGCCGCTTCCCGCAGCATACGCGGTCGTTCCAAAGAGGCAGGTCAGGATGAGAACCACACACAGAACCGCGAAAATACGTTTCGTTTTCATGGATTTTCCACCTTTCAAATAATTTTGTGCAAGAAAAAAGACCGCTGAAGCTCCTGCTCCGCGATCCTTTTTCTTTTCTGTTGCTATGGCTTTACAGGCGTGATGTGCCAGTCGCTCCAAAGGCTGCCCCGTATCGTTACCGAGTCGGTGAGGTTCATGCTGAGCATCCCCGCGGGCGTCCAGCAGTCCTCCAGATAGGTATAGGGCGTGTAGCTGCCGTCCGGCATCCAAATCGGCGTGAAGTGCGTCCGGCGTTTGTAAGTCGAATATTTGTTTGATGCAAACTCAAATTCTGCGTTATATCCGGAGCGCGTCTGTTCCAGTAGCCGCCAGAATGATTGGTACCCGAATTCCGGAAAGTACGTGACGGCGGTCTGCGCGTCCGTCACCGCCGAAGACTGGCCGGTGCTTACTCTGGCAGTCGTTGTCTGGTTGATCCCATAGCCGCTTTTCAGGACTTTGCCCGATGCCGTGGGATCTTTCGCATCCGGCGTAATGCTCATGGAAGCGGTCAGGCTCGCGGAATAAGAAGTCCAGTTAAAGTCCCACCATCCAGTGTCTTCCCAATAGCCGGAGTCCTCTCCTGTGGAAATCCAGACCCAATTCGCGTGCCATGACGGGCACCAGACTCCCCAGGACGCCGAAGTTTTCTGCGTATTATTGGGGACAGGTGACGCGGCGTAGGAGTCGTTCCGGTCATCCGCCACCGGATCGGGTGGATCGTGTCCGGAGAGATCCGTAATTTTTGCGGTGATGGTTCCCTCGCTTGCCGAGCCGCCGCCGTTCACCGACACGCGGATGGTCATGGTCTGCGGAGTGGATGGGGTTGTCCAGCGCACCCACGCCAGCTGGCTGTCGCCATCTGGGTAGTAGACGCCGCCTACGGTGTAAGTCTGGCCCCCAATAGTGAAACGCACTGTGACGGGATTGTTCGGATCGGACTGCCCGCCCCGCACCGTCACGGATGTGATGACCTCCGTGTTGACGCGGTATTCATAATTTGTTGTACTGATCGTAGGCGGTTCCGCTTCGCTGAACCGCACGATGCCAAGGCCAAGTGATGAGATGATATCCGTGTCCGACGCCGCCCTGGTCGTGGAACCGCCCCACGCCGGGTAGCCGAGATCCGGGGTTTCCAAGAACATCGCTAGCGGCAGGTTTTTGTGGCTGAGAGAGACCATCTTGCTCCGCAGGCCGCCCCCGAGCTGCTGATCGAACAGCGCGGCCTCCGTGGCGGTCATGGCGTATTTGACACCGCCGAACGTCATATATGCGATGGGCTCCAGAAGCAGCTTGTACTGCCCGTTGATCAGGACATTAAAGTTCATTCCGGTTAGGTTCGCGATACTCCGAATTACCTGCTCGTCAGTGAAATAGCTCTTGATCGCGGCGATGTTACCGTTTCCTCCGGATGTGCTGATGATCTTGGGCAGAGCCTGAGACGGGTTTACATAAGAATAGTTTCCGGTCCTTGGTGTTAAAGTTTGCCCTCTATTATAAGAGATTTTGCACACCTTTCCAAAGTGCCATATTGTTCCGGCTGGGGTCCTGTTCGTTAAATCGACCGGCGTTGTCACAACCGCATGATCGTTGGCCCGGATGACCGTTACCCGTACTCCCTCGTCGCCGGTGTTCCAGAAATCCGTGTTAGTTCCGTCTCCCATCCCACCTCCGCCGCCATCCACATTCCCGTCTCCGATGGCATAGGCGTTCATCGGCAGGAATACGGAAATCATCAGTACAAACGCTAAAAAAAGGCTGATGATTCGTTTCATGAAATCCTCCTTCCAAACGAAAAAGCACGGCCGAAGCCGTGCTTTCCGTAATATCGTGATATCGAGCTAATTCATGTTGCCGATCTTATTGCCGTTTTCGTACATATCACCGGCGGTTGTTCCCGATGTACCGCCGCCTTCGTCATCAACCCATCCAAAGCCGGGGAAATAAACTTGACCTTTGCTGTTCTTATCTCCGGCCTTCGGTGTCGATGGTTCGGAGGAGGAATTCGCGGTCGGCGTTCCGCCATCGGTTTTCGTTGTCTTTTTACCGTCCGGCGTCTGATTGGGGTTCGTTTTCGCTTCCGACGAAGGCTCGGACGGTTTGGTCACCGGTGCCTGAATGCTCTGGTCCGTGCCGCTGGAATCCCCGGTATCTTCGGCGCCGCCATTCTGAGAAGCCGTGTCCGGCGCGGAAACAACCGGGACGCTGACGTCCGGTGAAGAGCCCGTGGTTTCTGGAGCGGAGATTGAAGGAACCGAGGCATCCGACGCGGCGGAGGAGGCGTTCCCTTTCCCATCCATGGGCGTCCCCGTTCTGAACTGCGCGGCGATAGCGACGACCAGCACAATGCTCAAAACGCCGAGCCCGGCAAGCGTGAGCCGTTTTTTTGTTTTATCTGTCAGTTTCATATGAGATACCCTCCTTTTTCATGTTGTTGATTCATCGACTTTTTTCAGTATCACACAGTACCACAGACGGTTTCGAAAGTCTATGGGGCACGCGTGAAATAGTCAGAATAAAGGCATATATTTTGCCTGTACCTTGAGGCTGATCGTCATGGGCGGCAGGATATTCCCTCCAAACCGCACGGGAACCTCCAATCGGATCACCGCGTCGGCCAGATAACCGTTCGCGTTGTCCGGATCGGACGGTGCCAGCGGCATGTTCCTGAGATTGACGGACAGGTTTGACAACCGAAACTCGGCTTCGTCCCCGGCGTATTTCACATGATATCCATTCTCCTGCCGGAGTTCCAGCAGATTGTCCAGCCGTCCGTAAATATCGCCGTAATCGAGGCTTTCCTCGAAGTCGTCCGCCGAGAGTTGGTAAGCGCCGGAATAGCCCTCCCGCACGCCGTGATATACATTGTCATAGCTGTCATTTACGGTTGAGATCACGGCGGACTGCACCGCGTCCCGCACGCCCTGGGCGATGATCATCAGTCGTATGCCCTCGGAAGCGACGCAGAGAAGCAGCAAAAGCGCCAGCGTCACCGCGATGGTGAGCGGAAAGGCCGATCCTCTATTGCTTTTGAGTATAGCACAGAATTTTTTGGATGTCACTTCCAGTACACCTCGCTTTTGCCCGACGCTTTCGACGTCAGCGTAACGGGAAAGCTCCCGAACCCGCCGAACAGCCCGATATCGGCCCGCACGGAGACGGTAACGGTGAATTCCTCGTTGAGTTGAATCTTTCCGGTCTTCGACCATGAGATGTCCGGCTCGAGGCCGGTCTGCTCGGTCAGCACCTGCGCCCGACGTGCTGTTTCCGTTCCGACGCATCCTTGAATTTCCGCTTCACGGCACAGCTCGGAGGCATAGGTGTCCAGCCTGTTTTTGGTGACAAACACCGGCAGGACGCTCATCGCCACCGCGATCACCAGCATGGCGCAGAGAATCATCACCGCTGTGTCGATATATCCCTCGCCGCGCCGGGAGCGGAGGAGCTTCAGCATAGCTGTACCCCCTGATCAAGCCCGGCCGTTTCCGGGCCATCCTGCACCGCATCCAGCATGGCGTATTCGCCCTCGCCAAGCCCCTTGTCGGTGATGCTCCAGAGCACATGCCCGAGCTCGTCGCTGTGCGACACGTTCTGCTCAGCCAGCCACTGGTCACTCACCAGCCGCAGCGGGTTTTCAAACCGGAGCAGGTATTCCGCGTCACCGGGATTGCAGCAATCCATAAGTTCGTCATACACCAGCTTTACCGAGGCGATTTCCGCGGCCTGTTCGATCAGGTCGGGAGCGGGCCTGCTTTGGAGCTGCTGGATATAGGAGCGGTAGTTGGCCTCGATCCGGTCACGCAGTTTTTTCTCCAATTGTTTTTCATTTTGATCCATACAAAACCCTCCTTGTTAAAACATGGTGCCGAGAGAATCCATGATCTGCACCGCGATGATGACCATATAAGTCAAAAGAAAACACATCAGCATCACGAAGGAAAACACGCGGATTTTTGGCGGGATTTTCTGTGCCCGGCCTTTTAAGCGCTGAAGCTCCAGCGCCTTGAAATCGTGGGACAGCATCTGAAAATACACGGCGCTGTCGTCGCCGCGCAGGACGCCGATCAACCCGCGCACCACGTCGGAAAGCATAGGGGAATTGAACCTTGCCTCGAACCGGGTGAGCGCCGCCTCGTAGGAGGAGGAGCGCATGTCGGCCGTCAGCACGTCCAGCTCATGGGCGAAGGCGGGGCCCGCGTTTTTCTTGTAGGCTTCCAGCATTGCCAGCACGTCCCGGCTGGCCTTCAGGCTCTGCTCCACGGTCGCTACGAACCGGGGCAGCTCGCCTTCGATCTGATCCCGCTTTGTTTTAAGCTGCTCGTCCGCCTTGCGCGCTTCCTTAAAATACGACAGGACGGCGAGGATAACCACCAGCGGGGTCAACAGAGGCAGCAGAAGCAGGCATGGGATCACGCCCAGCAGGATGGCGCCGGATTTTGTCAGGGCGTAGGCTGTGTACACCTCCGGGGTCATGGAATAACCGGCCGCCTTCAGCACATTCGCCATCCGCGCCCTTTTGTACTCGTCCATGCGGATGTGCCTTGCCAGCTTCACGGCGCCGGACATCAGCCAGGCCTCCAACGTTTTGGAGGCTTTTTTGCTTTCCTTGCCCGCACCCAGCATGGCTTTCGCCGCTTTCAGCGTGGGGAGCTTTAGCACATCCGCCAAAATAAAGAACAGTCCAATTACCAGAAGACCGCCAACTACAAAGAGTAAATTCAAAATAGAACCTCCTTTACTGTAAAAATCCCCCTCGGAGAGCAAGGGGGCACACGGGGGGACTGGTCCCGCCCGTGAGGTGCGCCGTGAGCACAGCGAACCATGCAATTTCCGCAGAAATTGTGCGCACCTTATCTTCTGTACTCGATGGGCTTCGTCAGCTTAATGACAAAAGCCGTGGAGATAAAAATGGCGGCCGCGCACACCGCAAGAGTGATCTGTCCCGCCGGCGTGTGCATCAGGGTATAGTACCAATCCTTATTTAACAGGCGCATGATAGGAATGTTTCCGGCCACCAGCATCGCCATGACAATGAATTCCTTCCTCGGCTCAAACACCAGATATTCCAGCTCGGCATTGACGATGCGCATGTCGGACAGCTTACTGACGATGGGCGTCAGAGTGGTCTTCAGGCTCCGGTCATACTGGCAGGCGGCAAGCGCGTCGCACCATTCGTGAAAGACGTCGTTTTCGATTTTCGGCTTCATGTCATGAAGCGCCGCCTCCACATCCGGGCTGATAAGCTTCACCTGCGTGAGAAAACCTGCAAACACGCTTTTCACGGGTGGGTTCAGATATGCGATGCTTTCCTCCACCGCCGACACGATGTCCTCATTGCGCAGGTAGGCCGTGGTAATGATCGACAGAGCCGTTTCCAGCTCAGACGCGACGGCCTTTTTGTAGTGGCCTGCGGTCAGGCGGACATACCAGAGCGGAATAAACATCATCCCTATGGCCATCACCGGCAGAAGGAACACGTTTCCGAGCAGGATGGCGAAGGCCGCGCCCACGGCAAAGCACAGCAGGGACGCCGCGCAGACAAGGGAAAACCGTCCGCTCCGGCCGGTGATCTTGAGGATTTCCTGTACCTCCGAGATTTCCCTGCGGAAAAAGGACGCCTTTTTGCGCCGCGCGGCCTCGTCGATCTCCGCGCGGAGACTTTTGTTCCTCCGGGTCAGAAACCCGAACAGCCCGTCGGCAAACCCCAGCGGAGAGATTCCGAGCAGTAAAAAAGCGCCGGCGATCATGCCGACGCAGGCAATCAGAAGAATGGCGTTCACGCCGCCTCACCTCCCATGGAAAGGATGCGGTTCAGGGTAGCCTGCGGCATCCCGTTTTCGAGGAGCCGCCTCTGCAGGCTTTCCGAGATCGGCTGCACGCTGCCGTGCTCGCCGGTAATGATGAATTTGCCCTGCTCCATGCGGTTCTCGGAAATATGGTACCGGAAAAGCGGGCGGAAGCTTCTTGTGCCGTCCGGCAGGATCTCGCACTCCATGATCTCCATGATGCGGCGCTGTTTGTTCTCCAGCTGCTTGCAGAAGGCCACCAGCGGATAGGCTTCCGTGACGTAGGCCATGAGCGTTTCATCCGACATGTCCACGGCGCGCTTGCACAGCGCGACCATTCTGCGGTAGGCCGCGTCGCAGGAGGTTGCGTGGATGGTGGTCAGAACGCCGATGCCGGTCAGGGCGGCTTCCAGCGCCGCGTAAGCCTCGGAGCCGCGCATCTCGCCAACCACGATCAAATCTGGGTTGAAGCGGAGAGACATATCCAGCAGGCTGGTCTGCGTGATCCGCTGACGCTCGTTCTCGCTGTCGCGGGTCAGGGTGTGGATGACGCTGTTGACCACCTTCCCATTTTCCTGCCGCACCAGAGACAGCTCGCGGGAGCCGTTTTCAATGGTAAAGATTCGTTTGTTGTCCGGCACGGTGGTCAGAAGCCAGCCCGCCAGCGTGGTCTTGCCGGAGCTGGTGGCCCCGGCGACGCAGGTGGAAACGCCGTAACGCAGGCATTCTGAGAGAAAATCCAGCATCGGCCCAGTGGCGGTGCCGCCGTTTATGAAGTCCTGTTTTTTCATGGACTGCGGGTTGACGATACGGATGGACGCCGATACGCCCACGTCCTCGTCCACAAGCGGCGTTTTCAGCGCCGCGATGCGGATGTTCTTCGACAGATGTCCCAGCACGGCGGGGCTGGCGTTATCCAGCACCATGCCGGACACATGGAGCATCCGGCGAACGACGTTGACGGCGTGTTCCGGGCTGTCGAATCGCTCGTCCAGCTTTTTCGTGATGCCGCTGCTGTACTGCACCTCCACGTCGTTCCAGGCGTTCACATCAATTTCCTCGATGCCCGTTCCGAAGATGTATTTGGTCAGAAACGAGAACTCCGCCATCTCGGTATAAAGCGCATCCACAAGCTGCTCCTGTGTCATGCCCTGCACCGTCAGGCGGTAATCCTGCACATATTTTGCGATATACCGCTTGACCTGCGCCTTGACTTCCTCGGTTCCGCCGTCCGTGATCAGCGTCGCGTATTTACTGGAAATGTACTCCTGCACGTCGCGCAGCACCGAACGGAAATCCCGAACTGTTTCCCCGGAGGAGAAGAACAGATCCTGGCTGTCCGTCATGTTTTGGGAAGCTAAAAGATCGGGCCTTCTGCTCATACGCCGAACACCTCCTTTGCGATTTTGGCAATCTCCGAGCGGAACCCCCGGCTGTCCTTGAGGGCCAGCTCACCCAGCAGGTTCCCCTCCAGCGCCAGATTTTCCAGCTCGGAGGAATGCGGAATCTGAAACGCCACGCTGCCCAGCACCTGCTCGATGTGCTCCCCGGCCTGATTGGATTTGATGTCGGAGGCCGCCTTGTATTGCTTGTCAGCGTCCCATTTCTGCTCTTTCAGGAGCGGAAGCTGGCTGGAAAGGTAGCTGACGGACTTCAAGTCGCAGTTCACCAGCCGGAGAACGGAGTCGGCCGACAGCAGGGCCACCGCCGAGAGGACGTCGTGGGCGATATAGCTGCCGCAGTCGACGATGACGGTCGGGGCGACGTCGCGCAGGTGGTCCAGAAGCTCGGCCGCCAGCTCTTGGGTATAGGGCGGATAGGTGAACACATTTTCGCCCTTGAGCATGCCGATGATGGTCAGGTGGCTCGTCTTTTTCAAGGTGACGCAGTTCTGCCTGACGAGGGTGTCGGTGATATGGGCTGCCGCGAGAATACTGCCGAGGGAGCGTTCACACTCCAGCTCGGCGGGCGGACAGACGCAGGGCAGCATGGGAGCCGTCATGTCGCACAGAAGCAGCGCCACGTCGCGCTTGTGGTCGGCCAGATATTTGGCGAGGCGCACGCTGACGGTGGTTTTGCCGCTGCCGGGGCTGCCCCAGACCGCCAGCATCCGGATGTCCGGCTCCGCTTCCTCCTGGGGAGGGGCCGGTTTATTTCGGGTGAAGATGCTCCCCTTCATGAAATTGAGCATTTATTTCCCCTCGCTTTCCGGCGCCTCGGAGCTCGCGGCGGGGGCATTCGTACCGGTGCCTGTTCCGCTGGAACTGCCTGCGCTTTTCGGATATAACGCATCCAGCAGCTTGTCCTGCGTCGCTAGAAATTCATCGGCCTTGTCTTTGCTGCCCCGGTAGACAAGGGATAGATGGATGCTGCCCTCCGACTCCAGCTCCGCCAGGATCTTCGCCTGATCCGAGGTTGCCAGCAGGGTCACGGTGGCGGGGAGCTGCTTTTCCTCGTCCTCGCTGTCGGATTTGCCGGACTCAGTCTTGGTCTGATCGGTGTCATTGCCGGAACTGGCTGTCACGCCGATGACCTCCACATAGGTCAGCTCGGGCGGGATGACCGTGGAGCCCTGCTTTTTGTAGTCCGGGGCGATGACGCTGACGATGTCGCCCGACGCCAGCTTTCCGGACAGCCCCTCCGCAAGGTTCTTGATGCTGACGGAGATGGCCTCCTTTGTCCCGTTCAGGCTGGACAGATAGGCGTTTTCCACTGCCGGAGCATCCGACAGCTTGGCGGAAAGGACATAATCGCCGGGAGCAAGGTCGGCTTTGGCGTATTTGCCGACCACGGAATCGGCTTTTTTCATGACGGCTTCAGGCAGGTTGTAGCCGCCCACCTCCACAGTCTGGACCATGTCCTTGGTGATCTGCTCTCCGCTCTGGATGTCCTTAACCACTCTTACCACGGTGGTCTTTCGCGACACGCTCTGATTGAAAAGCGGCGTCAGCGCGAAACAGATCAGCAAGGAAAGCACGATGCAGACAGCGCCCAGCACCGTGCGGTTTTTTAAAAATTTCATGAGTATTTCCTCCCATCAGAAAAGAAAATAGGCTGCAAGACAGCCGAGAGAGAGAAAGGGCGCGAGGGGATGCGGCATTCTTTCCGTATCCCTTCCGCGCACCTTCCCGATTAACGTGTAAATGCCGGAAATCACCGCAAACGCGGTGAAGCCGAGAATGGCGGCGGCAAGGCTCTGTCGGAAACCCAGCACCAACCCGGACACCGCCATGAGCTTGATGTCCCCGCCCTCAATACCGCCGAAAAACCGGGCGATCACCAGCGGGATCACTGCGATGAGCGCTCCGGCGAGATTTTCCGGTTCAAACGCGAGAAGGCTCGTCAGGGCGATCCCCGCGCAGAGCAGATTCGGAACGATTCGCCTGCGGATATCGCACACCGCCGCGGCGGTCAGCAGAATGGTGAAGCTGACCGCCTGCAGAAGAAGCGGACCGTTAACCGCCATAGTTGAACATGTCCTGAATGCGTTTCTTCAGGGTCGGCAGCACCGTTTCCCCGAACAGAGCGTAGAGGCCCGCCAGCAGCAACGCCCCGATGACGACCGCGATGAGGATTTTGATGGCCGTGTCCACGTAGCCTTCGCCGCTCTGGGAGCGAAGCAGGCCGCGGGAATTCAGGTAGAACATGGTCAGCTCATATCTGGCCTTGTCTGCCATACTTTTAAGGCCGCGTTTCGCGCGCCTCGCCATGGAAACCAGGCCGTTCTTTGTGTTGCTCAGAAATTTCTTCATTTCGCTTTACCTCCAATATGTTTTTTCATAGCAAAAGCGGGGCCTCACAGCCCCGCCATCTTCATACCGGAACCCTGCTCCGGTGCCTGTTCAAAAGGGGGCGTTGCCGCCCTCTGCTGGGTCTGTCCCTGGTTCTGGCTCTGCGTGAGAACCTGATGATAGGCGTCCAGCACCGCCTGATTGAGCTGCTCCCGGAATTCCTTGGTCACCGGAAAACAGATGTCCTTGTACTCGCCGTTGCCCGCTTTGTAGCTGGGCATGGCGACGAACAGGCCCTTGGTGCTGTCCACGACCTTGACGTTCCGGATGGCGAAGCAGTCGTTCAGGTTGATGGACGCGAAGGCCCGGACGCTGCCCTCCGGCCGGATGGAGCCGATTTTCACGTCTACTTTCATCGGCATGGGCTGTTCCGCGGCGCTCTGCGCCGTCTGCGGGGCTTTTTCGGCTGCCTGGTTTTTACTCATGATCGTTTCCTCCTTCAGATTTTTGTGTCTGTGATCATTCCATCTTCATGCCGCCCATGCCTTCGGACGGTTGCTGCTCCTGAAGCTCCGAGAACTTTTCCTTCGCCCAATCGGGCAGAAGCTGCTCTTGCAGAACGCCGGTAAAGTCAGCGCGGTTCCAGCGCGTTTTTTCTCCATCGTTCAGGCAGGTGGCGAACACCGCCCGGCCGGAAGAATTGGGGGCGCAGCCGAAGCCGCCGGTCGCCAGCCAGAGCTGATTCTGCTGGCTCCAGCTGTTCTCCTTCAAAATGTCCGGCGACAGCACCAGAACGCGGCCTTCGTAGCTCAGCTTATCGGAGTCCGGCTCGCATTGGCCGGGGCCGAACAGTTCCAGCGCCTGATACGCGCGGCGGTACTGATTGATGAAGCCATCCAGCACGGCGGGGTGGCTTTCCGCCACATACTCCAGATTGTGGTCTGTAAGGCTGTTCTTATCGGGCGGGATGTACACGCTTTTTGCCCAGGCTTTGTTGTCATGGGAAAAGCGCCCGTCCCATGATTTCTGCTGTACGGTGTTTGCCAGCACCCGCTGAACGCGTTTGAAGCCGTATTGTTCGATCACGCTCTGTGCGCATTCAGCCTTGAGGTGCATCCCGTCAAAATCCCTGCGGATCGCTTCCTCAATGGCGTTTTTGCACGCGATATTCTCCCTGTGGCTCTCACGCCACTGGGAGATCTGGTTCCGGCTTCTTGCTTCCTCGCAAGAATAGGGGTAGATAATCGGAAACTCATCTGACATTGGTAAATCCTCCTTGCTGTGAAATAAAAAAGCAGCCGTTCGGCTGCCGTGGGTCACAGGCTCATCTGCGGGCCCTGCCGCTGTTCCTGCTCCGGCGCCTGAAACGCAATTTCCTTGAAGCCGAAGCGGTCGACATAGTGAAAGGCGCTGCCTGACGCATCGTACAGCTCCACCACGTCCAAGATGGATGCGGCCAAACAGCCGAGAAGTATTTTCAGTCTGTAAGGTCAAAAAATAGCGTAAGAGCATGAACCGAGGTGTATGCTTTATCCCAGGCAAGCCCGTATTTCGCCGTAAGCACCAGTGTCCCTGTGGCACCATTGGGGTTCAATATGCCAATTGGAGTTTTGCCTGTTATATCTGAGGCATAAAGCGGGGTTGTCCGGTTGATCTCCGACCATGTGCCGCTTCCGGTTACGGTTTCCCTGATCACCAGCCCGAAGGCGATATCCGACTTGGTCTGCGCGGATGTCAGCTTGCTCCAGTCCGCATACTTGGACGGCGGCACATCGTTCAGCGTGAGCGAACCGCCTGCGGTCGCGGAAAGGTTCTGAACCGAGACCCGGATGGGAATCGTGGAATTATTGATAATCTGGACATCCGGTGCCGTAAAAGGAGCCACGCTGTTGGGATCGATCACATAGCCGACGCTGACCGGGTGCGTAATGGAAACTAACTCGTCCACATGGTAGGTCGTCACCGGAGAGATGTTTCCGGACGCATCAATTGCCTCGACGTGAATATAGAAGCCGCTGCCGGAGGGCCGTGCAAAAGTGTAACTTCCCATCGTAGTGGTAACCATACCGTTTGGAATGCCTGAAGGGTTATTGTCTACGGAAACTGAATATCCCCGCATGCCGCTTTCTATACTGGTGCTGATGGTGGACGAACTGTATTTCGCACCATCGTTTTCGCCTGTGCTTTCCACATAATACTGATAACCAGTGGCATTGTCCTGCGATGAATAGCTGATCGTGTACTGCGTCCGGCCAGCATTGTGGGTGACACCCAATATCGCCGGTGCGTCCGGTGAATCCAGATCCTGCCCCTTGTGATCGTTCCACGAAGTATCCGTAGTGATCTGGCTCAAATAGAAGAGCGTGTTAGCCGTCACTTTTTGCTCGTCAGGGGTGGCATCGCCATTGCTGTGCCCCGTCTGGATCATGGCGGCATTGCTCCAGCTGGTGAGGTAGAAATTGTTGGTGCCCATGCCCGAGGTGACCAGAGCGCTGTTTGGATAAGTAAAAGGCTGCTGGTAGGTCATCCATATATCGCCGAAGGCCATCTGGTTGGAGTGAGAAAGCGGTACATTCAGCACCGTGCCGACGTCTCCGATCTGCCATGGATAGTTGGTGAGCAAGCCTTTTTTCAAAACCTTGATCTGCGTGTTGCCAAGCACTGTGTAATTGCTGATGGTCTGAATGTCGCAGTAATGGGCCAATTTAAAGAAATTCGGCATGGAGATGCCACTGTTGTCTACCATAGTATCGTGCCCGAACAGCACACCTCTGCCGGTTTTGATGAAAGTGTCGGTAGCGGTTTCCGCCGCAGCCGAAAGATCCTCGCTGGCAAAGGCATCCCATGCTCCAAAATAGAGGGTATCGTACTTATACGAGCCACCCGAATTCTTCAGGTATGCGTTCGGATTGGCGTTATAACTGGTGATGGACACGGTATCGACTGAAATTAAACCCTTGCCGTAACCTTTGGAGTCGTATTGGTTTGGAGTCTCCATCCACATTTTAAGTGACGCCGACTTCGGCAGGGTGTAGTTTTGTCCCGTCCATGTTGTAAAAGTTACGGTGGACGTCACGTCGGGGTAAATGTTCAGCACCTTCACGCTGCTTTTGGAGGGGATGCTCTGAAACGTGGATTCGTGGGAGGACTTGCTGTAGAGCATATAGCTGTACGGCTGGTTTTTGTCGCTGTTGGTCCAGCTGAGCGCGACATAGTTGCCGGACGCGTTGGGCGAAGCGGAAAGGGTCAACGCTGTCGCGGCCGAAGCCGTCACGCCGGGCGCGGCGAAGGAAAACAGCAGCGCGAGCGAAAGAAACGGGACGAAGAGCAGGCGCTTTAAGTGATGCATGAAGAGTTTGACCTCCTTTCCGGGGGGCAGATAGCCGGAAGCGATGTGCTTCCGGCAGCCTGTCCGTTATCGGTTATGTGAGCTGGAACAGGAACACGAGGCTGTGGTTTGCGGTGTAGGCCGCGTCAAAGGCAAGGCCGTAATCCGCCGTAAGCGTCAAGGTTCCGGTCGTGGCAGGGTTCAGCGATCCGACCAGCAGCGACGACGGGGTGGTCGCCCAATGGGTGGCGGTGCTGTAACCGGAGTTCCAGCCGATGGAGTCCTTTGCCTTCACGCCGAGCGCGATGTATTTCTTGGAATCTGCGTTGTTCAGCGTATTCCAGCTTTTCGCCGCAGGATCGACATCGGTAAAGGTCAGTGTACCGCCGGATGCTGCGGTGAGGGACTGAACGGTAACATTGACCGCCGTTTTGGTATTATTGGTGATCCCAATGTCCGGCGAGGTGAACGTGCCGGCGTCGGGGCTGATGGCGTATGCCACGTTGATCGGATGCGTCACGCTGATAGTCAGCGGTGAAATGGAGCCGTTGATCGTCACGTTGCCGGTGACGCTGCCGGTGCCCGAATCGGTTGTGGTGGTCGCAGCAAACGCCGGAACCGCCGCGAGGGTGAGCATAGTAAGGGTGACAATACCCGCCAGCAGTTTCTTGATACCTTTTTTCATGGGGAATCCTCCTTATAAATCTGATTGTAAGCCGAAATTCCGACTCATTATGAAACGGTGAGCTTAAGGCGGTAATCCGCCTGGCCGAGCAGTGACTTGGTATCCGTGCTGTAATATTTGATATTTGCGATGACGTCGTAAGTACCGGGGGCCACCTTCTGGGAGAGCGTAATCTGTTCAATGTGCTGACCTGGATAAATTGGCACCGACGTTGCGACAGTCTGCCCGTTCAGTATGACAGCGCACTGCTCAATTACCTTGTTGGATGCCGGGTTTTCCACCGTCCATGTCCCGACTGTGCCCTTTCCACCGCTTGAAAAAGCGATCTGTTCGCTTACTTTGTCGGTGACTACGACCTCCTTCTCCCGCAGCTCGGATAGGATCTCCTGCCGGGATTTGGGAACGTACCCGCCCGGTAAGGCATTGCCGTTATCATCGAGCGAAGAAGGGGCCGATTGGCTGGATGGGGATGGGCTGCCATTCGGTGTCCCGGCATGGCAAAAAGAAAAAGTGATACCGATTGCCACGAGCAAAAGAATGAATAGGACAATCATCAAAATCCTTTTTTGCATATCACACCTCCATATGTGATAAAATCCTTGAGAATCTTTTAAGGGCTCATGGCGGGCCCCTGACACATTTCCTGTCCAGGTTGTTGAAAGCCAATCTCTTTAAACCCGAAGCGATCTACATAGTGAAAGGTGCTGCCGGACACGTCGTACAACTCCACCACGTCCGAGATCGAGAGGCTGTGGCCCTTATAGCCGGGCGGGTGGTCGATGTTGAATTTCTCATAGAGCGCTTCGAGATCGTTGGTACTTACCTCACCGTCGTATACTACCTCATAATTTTCCGGGTCCGGCTCCCCGAAGCGTTCCGTTAGCTCGTCGTAGCCGATGAATTTCATCATGACGTCGGCGTCTGGCTTCAGCTGATGAATCCGGCACTTTTTCAGCACTTGCGGGTTGCCCTCCGTATCGGAGATGCCGGACGTGAGACGGTCATAGGTACCGGACGCCCATTCCACCGAGAGCCCTTTCTGTTCCGAGAGATAAGACTCCATTTCGTCGGTGCGGAACATGGGGTCGACGACCGCCTTGTTCCGCTTTGCGTCAAGATATCCCGCGGTGTTGCCATAGTACAGGATGCGGTTGTTTTTCACCTGAATGCCGTCCATGGGGGTTCCTCCTTTCCCGGCATATGGTTCATAATTTCAGTTCCATGCCGCTGTCAGACTCCGGACGCTGTACGTCCAGAGCTTCCCTCGTCGGGAAAATGAGCTTGCCCTCCCGCATATCAAAAACGCAGCAATCCTCCCGGTCACAGATCATGAGGCGGTGCTGGTAGCGGCTCTGGATATCGATGTACTCCCGGACCTCCAGATCATTCGCAAGTGGGACACCTGAAGCGTACCGGCCGTCCGGCAGGAAGCAGTAGCCGAAAAACTCCGGTTTCTTCGGAATCTCCGAATCCAGAGGACGAATCTGCGAGAGCTGGAGCCGCGCGCGGTCGGGAAGCAGTTCGGGCTTTAACAGGCCGAGAAGCTCACCGCGCTTTCTGATGACGCATTCTCCGTTTGAGAGGGACACGGCGCGCACGGCGTCGTCGGCCGCGTTTGGGAAGCTGCCTGCCCCGCCTTCGCAGAACAGGAGCTGGCGGACGCCGCGCTGGTCTTCCGGCAGAGCATCCGGATCGATGACGGCCACGAAACCGGCGATAAACATGCCGGTTCCGGTCCGGACGCAGTCCTCGGGCCCGTACCGCGATTTTTCAGTTGACACGAAGCGGCTCCTTCCCGCCCTGAAGCTGTTCCAGCAGCTTCGCGGCTATGGCGATCTTTTTTTCCTCTGGCATGTCCCGGATCGCGGCGTAGATGAAGGCTTCCACCGCCTCCGGAGACTGGTCGCCAACCTCGATGAGATCCACCTTTTTCACGTTGACGGCTCCCTGGCTGACGCCAAGCCGGACGATGTCGCCGTAATCCATACCGGATGCGGCGCGGAGCTCTCTTGGAATGAGGACACGGCCCTTGCCGTCCACGACCTTATACATCTGCTTTGCTTTCATGCGAAGTAACCCTCCTTTTTCATAACCTCCCGCACGGTGTCGGGATGGATGCCGAAGGACCGGAATATCTCCCGGAGACCGTCCGGCAGGCGGTCGAGGACGTCCGATTCCCGGATGATAATGGCGCCGGGGACGCAGGTGACGTCCAGATCCCCGTCGATGGGGATGCCCGCGGCCCGCAGGAGATCGTGCGGCAGGGCGAAATCGTCCGCTTCCTCAGCGCTTTCTCCGTCCTCATCGCCGCCGCAGTCCTGTGTGAAGAAAGACATGGCCGAATCCTTCGGCGCGGCCAGCATCATCAGGCCGGGAAATTCTTCGTCCTCCGGGACGGCCAGAAGAGCGAACACCTCGTCGCCGGGCCGGAACCCTTCGAGTTTCACGGACTCCATGGGCAGAACCAGGCGGCCCTCCTTGTCCACATTTGCGGACACTTTCAAAAGCTTCATATTGGTTTCCTCCTAAAATATATTTGGGTCGATTTCACGCGGTAAGCCCGGCGGTATCGAAAAGCCCCAGCTGGATCGGCAAGTCCCGCAGGCGTTCGCCGGTGTCGTAGTTGGAGATCAGGACTTCGGCGTACTCGCAGCCGCTGTCGTACCGCTGCGCCAAATTGTTCAGGCGGCTGACCGTTTCGATCCGGAAATCCTGGTACAGCTCCCGGATGAATTCGCAGTCGTTGTAGCTGACTAAAAATTTGCCTTGGCAGCCCTTCAGGGTGTCCCGCAGCCGGAAGTGATCCTCTCTGCGGAATTCCACGGCGTAGTGGCCTTCCGTCAGATAGTACGGCGGGTCGCAATAGATGAAAGCGTTTTCCCGGTCGTACTGCTTGATGAGTTCTTCAAAATCCTTGTTCTCTATGACCGTATCTTTTAGCCTCCGGCTGCCCTGCCAAATGAGATCGAAAGTCTTACGGATATCGAAAGGCTGACAGCCGTAGCTGGTGCAGCCGCTTCCGTAGCTGTAGCGGATCACCTTGAAAAACGCGGCGGCCCGCCGGATATTGTTCATCTCGGCTCTTTCCAAAAGAATCGCCTTGATCTCGTCGAACTGGACGGGCGTCAGCTCCCGCTGGGCAAGCTCCAGCTCCTGGCGCATAAACGCGTCGGTGAATTCCTCCTGCTCCAGAAATTTTCTCAGCACAAAGAATTCATCCCGGCCGTTCAGCGGCAGGAAACCCAACTCCTTCAGGAACGCCATCGGCTGGTCGCGGACGCAGCGGAACAGGTTGGCAAGGTCGGAATTGAAGTCGTTGTAGACCTCCATGGCGGCGTCGGGTGTTCGTCCGAACAGCACCCAGCCTCCGCCGCCGAAGACTTCGATATACCGTCCGAACTCCTTCGGCATTTTCTGATAGATGAGATCCCGCAGCGCTTTCTTGCCGCCCACCCAGCTGATGATGCTGTTCATCGCGTCACCCGCCTTTCCGGCTGCGGCTGAATCTGTCCATGTCGGTTTTCATGCAGGAACCGTCCGGACTCCAGCAGATAAAGCCGACGCGGGGATATGGGCAGCCCTCACAGCGTGGGAGATCCCGCGGAGGGGGCACGGTGTGTTTCTCCGGAGGGCCGGTCGCTCCGGCTCCTGTTTTTTCTTCTGCTTTGGTTTCCTGGCGCATGGCGCGCTCCTTTCCCGGAAAACAAAAAAGGCGCCGCCTTTTTACAAAGACAGCGCCTCTCGTTTTCCGTATGCGATTGTGTATCGATTTGACGACGACCTGCTTTTTTCCCTGAAACGCAAAAAGCGCCTTCCGATTCTTTTAAAATCAGAAGGCGCTACATATGAAACTGCATCCCCTGGTCGGGATAAAGGATGGCGAAGCGTGAGGTCTGAAGCTCCGCCGCGTCGCCGTTTTTCACAATCTCAGGATGCATCCCGATCCAGCTCAGGTCTTCCGAGGAGGCGGGCTCGGGTGGGCCCTGCCCATAACGGAAGGACTTGACAACGACGGCGATGTATTCCGATTCGCCGCAGTCCTCCACCAGCTCCCGGTACACCTTGGAGTTCTGGATGTCCTCCAGTTCCGGTATGCCACCCATGATCCCGATATCCCGGATGCCGGTGTTGGTTTCCAGACCGACGAGAGAAAATATCATACTCATGTCGCCAGCCTCCTTCATAGGTTCAGGCTCAAACTCTGTTCCTGTGGGGCAGGTTCGCTGAATTCATGGATGAACGCTTGGTCGTTCCGGGCAATATATCCGTCCGCGCAGCGCTTGAGTCCAAGCCGTTCGATCTCGGACTTGCAGTAGGAGGCATAGTCGAAATACAGGGCCGCGGTGCTGTTGGGAGCGATAATTCCTGCCCGTTCAGCAATCCGGCGCCCGAACTTTTTCCAATGTTCCTCGGAAGGAATGAAATCATAGCAGTTCAGATTTTGGGAGATGTCCAGCGCCTCGTCGAGCCGGGTACAGCCCTCCAGCTCCATTGCCGCCCGGAAATATTCGTCGAAGCAGGTCATTCCCTGTTCTTGTTCCTCCAGCACGTAACCGAGGTTATTTCCGGCGTCGATGAGCTGTTCGAGAGTCGCGTACTGACGCGCGGGGTTCGTGATGTTCCAGAGGCAGCATTTCGCCTCCAGCAAGACCGCGCCGTCCCATCCCGTCACGCCGAGCACTTCCCGCGCGGCGGCCCGCTCGTCCGGCTCGCCGGTGATGGGTTCGTGGTCGGGGAGCATGAGCCACACGCCGTCCGGACAGTGAGCGGACGCAACCTTCAGCCGCATGGCGGCGTCTCCGGCCGTCAGCTTGCTGAGAGAGTCCCCGGCGGCGTAGATCTGCCGGAGGGGAGAGGTCTGCTCCACGAAGCCGCCCGATGTGAAAACCCCGTCATGCTGCTCCCGCAGGTCGCGTCCCCAGCGCGCCGTATCAAGAAGGGGTATCTGTTTTTCGGGAATTCTTTCCCGGCAACGGGCGACATAAGCGCCGAGCGCGGCGTCATCCGTCGCGCCAAGGCAGAGGGAAAAGCTGTCGAGCTGCTCCGTCAGATTAATCATGTCCGCGGCGGTGTCGATGGATTGAAGCCGGGCGGCACCCTCCAGCAAATACCGTTCCCGGACGGACATTTCGGCAAAGCGGCGTTCCAGATATGCCGTTTCATCCATGCTGCCGGAAAGATCTTTCCACGGGTAGGGATACGGATATGCTTTCATCTTTTTCACCTCATTTCCATCTGCGGCCCGGGCCGGTTCAGGCACTGCTCCACCGTCCGGCCGTTTCGGGAGACGAGGATGCCATAATCGGTGGCGGAGGCGAGGTTGTGCTCCATGAGCTTTTCGCCGTAATGATGGAGAGCCGCATCGCCGGAAAACAGTTCTTCTTTCAGAGGGATTGAGCATTTCGCAAGCTCCGTTTTCGCGTAGTCCGCGGGGGTGGCGGCTTCCCGCAGAAGAGAAAACTCGTCGGCCTGATACGCGAGGTCGAGCGCCTCGTCCAGTGAGATGTCATCGGGCGCCGCTGCGATCATGGCCTTGCAGACCGGGATGCCGCCCTCCCGGTCGAGGTGTCGGAGCTGTCCGGCCAGCTCATTAACCAGCCCGTAACAGTCGCCGTTCGTGGCTTCCAGCTCGTCAGTGATCTTTTCCATCAGCCGGGGGACGGTGCAGTCCACGGCGGTGAACGCGCATTCCTCCGGGGAGGCTGCGTCAACCTCCTTCACCGCGTGAAAAAGTTCCTGATCGCCGGTGGGCAGCTTCAGGAGCGTTGAAAGGTCGTTGTCATATTCGGGATCGTTGAAGCGTCCCTTAGTCACGTGAAGGAGTACGGTATAATCCGGCTTCTCGGCGGGAACGGCCTCTCCGCTTTGGTACAGCCGTGCGATGATGCCGTTCTGTACCACATAACCGTGGGGAGTGAAGACGCCGCCCTCGCCCTCGCGCATCTCCTTACCGATCTTTTCAAAGTCCAGCCAGGCGTAGATATTGTCCGGCACACTGTCGAGCTGCGGGACAAACCCGTTTTCCGCGTAGAATTTGCCGAGGGATTCGTCGTCGTGCGCTTCATAGGCGATCTGGCAGTGCTCCATGCTGGCGGTCATGTTGATGAGCCGGTCCAAGGGGATGGGTGCGTAGCTGGTTTGCACAGCGTCCATCATGACCATGCCCTCGAAGCAGTCCAACTCCCAATCGCTGAGGGAAGCCAGACGATTGCACAGGTGGTTGAGTTCATAAAGGTTGGAGCTCGGGCTGAGAAACTGCGGCAGGTAGTCCAGCTCACAGCTCAGGATCTCCGTGGAGTAAATGACGCGCTCATCCGTCACGCGCGCCCTGTCCAGCGCGTCCAGAATTTCATAGGGCATGGCAGGCAGAACGAGGGTTGCGGAAGTGTTTGCCCCGAACGGGCCGGGGCGGCTGATCTCCAGCTCCATAGTTTTATTATTCAAGCGTCATTCCTCCCATCTGCTGGCCCTGCTCCAACTCGTCCCGTGTCATGATGCTCCAGCTTTTATCACTGCTCCACAGGCTGACATAAATTTCGCCGTCCCCGGTTTTGATTGGGCGCTGCTCGAACCCTTCCCCGAAGCCGTCTGCTGCCTGACCGATGATGGTTTCCTTGAGCCGGTCGAGTTCCTCCGCCATCAGATCGCCCTGCACGTGGCACTCGGCAACCCCCATCAATTGGCCCTGAACACGTTCTATTGTGAAAACGTAAGACCGTACCTTTCTGTTTACGCTGTCGTCCGCGCCGTAGTATTTCATAAGGCCGCGCTCCGTTTCCTCCGGCCTGCGTTCTTTCAGAAGGGCGGCGAGAATGTGATCCTCATAGGAAAGGGCCGTCCGGCCGTCAAGCTCAATGGGATCATCGTCCATGTCGCCGTATTCGTTGCGCTCATAGCTTCTGACGGTGAGCGGCATGTACAGCTTCAGCGTCTGAAGCGGCTGCGGAATGACGGAAAAGCGATCCTCACCGGGGATGAGCGCGAGGGTGCGGCCGTTGTCCCATTGCATGTGTATCCCGCAGGCATCGTCAACAAAATCAACGGTTCCCTCAGTGCCGGGTGGCACCGGAGCGTAGGGATCGCGCATTTCCGTGAGCCGGATGCGGGTGCCGGGCGGATACTGTTCCTTTATGAATTTCACCCATTCGGAGTTCTGTCTCATTTCATAAACCTCCCATCGTGATGCCCTGCTCGGGCGTCTGTTCTATGATTGCCCCGCGCAGCGTTTCCGCCGCCTCCGCGATGACCGGATCGCCGGAGAAGCTGGCGAGTCGGGTGTAGTCCTCCGACAGCTGTTGTTCGCCGTTCAGCGTGATTGCGAGATCCACGGTGGCGATCCCGTCCTTGGTCACGCCGAGCCGCTTGTTGCCGCTGCCTATGTCGTTATATAACTGGATCGCCTCCGGAAGCGTCAGGTCGCTGGTGAGCTTTTCACTGGGCGTGTTATAATCCTGAAAAATGAACCAGCTGTAGCTGTGAGGCAGCGTATTGTCCGCGGCGTTCCGGAGCAGTTCCTTTCCAGCCTCCGTGAGGCCATGTTTTTGTTCTGGAGATTCCTGCTTCATGTTCATCCGTTGCGCCCGCAGGTCGAAGGCGGTGAGATAGGCGTGGTAATCTCCGGAGCCGGGATTGCACCGCAGGCAGTAACGGTACCGCCCGGTTTCAATCACATAGCCGTAGTTCTGCCGCCAGCCGCCCTCGATCTCTCCGCCGCGATTGCCGCAATAGCCGTACATGGCACTGAGATTTTTCAGAGGGCCGGTTTCCCTGAGCTCGTTGACCAGCTCTGTCAGTTCCGTCTTGAACTCGGGGCTGTTCAGCGACTCGTCGCCGCGAGGATGCCAGGTGTGCCAGAACTCATTGCCGTCGTGCCCAAAATCAATGCGGACATGGCCGATGGCGCCCAGCTCCGCGTCCTGTTCCTCCGGCAGGGCATAAAAAAATCCCGCCTCATTAGGAGAGGCGGGGCGCAGAATGAATTTCCGGTGGTCGGGCGGGAGCGCGATGCCGTGTTCCTCGCAGAATTCCGGCAGCGTCAGGCATTCACCGAGAAAATTAAGCTTGCCGCGCAATCGGCGGAAGCCCTCCTTGGGAATGGTCACCGGCTCAGCAGTCAGCACCGTGCCGGCGTGATTGACCGCAACCTGATTTTCCACTGTCACCGGCTTGCCGGGATCGTAGTCGGAGCCGCGCAGGTCGTAGCAGTGGAAGCCTTCGGGTATCGTGGCGCGGTCAATGCGGGAATTCGTAAAGAGGGCGGGTTTTCCGAAAAGCTCCACATGTTCATACTGTTCCTCTCTGGCGTTTACGCTCATGTGTAATTTTCATCTCCTTTATATTTGTCAAGCACACAGGATACCATGAAGCGGCGGGAATAGCTATCCCATATTCATTCCGCCGAACTCCTGAGCCTGGTGGGGCTGGGTAAAATCCAGCAGGGCCTGATCCGCGCTGTCTTTTCTGAGAACATAGCCGCAGGAAATATACGCGCCGCCGTGATCGGCGTAATACTCGGTGCCGATCTTCCCGTAGTCCAGATAAGGTCGGACGCTTTCACTGAAAGGCTTGACGCCGGATTCCACAAGACAAACGCCCAGCTCCCGGTCAGTAGTAATTTCGGGAACGAGAATATAATCTTCCAGCCGTTCTCCAATGTCGATCACATCATCCAGGCCATTTACAGACTCGGCATCCAACGCACCCTCGAATACGAAGCACTGCTCGCGGCCCAGCGTGTTGACGATCTCCGCGATGCGGTTCAGCTTTTTTAGCTGATCGGGATCATTCACGTTTGCACGCTTCAAGTAGCGTCCGATATTCCAGACGTCGCTGATGGTGCCGTAGATGCGGGTGGAAGCAACATTGCTGCTTGTTTCATCCAGTTGTGACATTACCTCACCGACATCGGCCAGAGTTGCCGGAAGCTCCAGATATTCGTCGTCATAGGCACCGTCTCGGGTCAACTGCAGCTTGAGCATGTCACATTCCTCCCAGCGTCTGTTCCATCCGTTCCGTTTCACTGCCCGCCAGCACTTCCTCAATGGAAATGAAGCCGTGGTAGCTGACATAGCCGCCGCCGACATACTGGCCCTGCTCCTGACTCATGCGCTGTTTTCCATACTTTTGATAGTCATAGAACTCATCCAAATTTTCATCGTATTCAAATCGACCAGATTCCGCGATCATGTACCGCCCGTATTCCGCGGGAGTGGAGACCTTCGGAATGAAATCGAACAGGTCGAGCTGTTTCAGGAGGTTCCGCGCTTGGACAAGATCATCGGGCTGAACCATCTGAAGGACGGCGCCAAGCTTTTGCCGGTAGCCCTGATCCAATTCTACAAAGACGGCGCATAGATCATTGACGTCATGGAGGTTCTCGCCGCCCAGCAACGCAGTTAATTCCTTCGGTAGCTCGCTGTCGGAATACCGCAGCCGCATGTCTTCGGGAACAGAGATCCCGGTTCGAATGACAGATCGTTCTATCTGCCAGTCGTTTATAGGAAAGTGCAGCCAGGTGATCGGCGTGGCATCTTCAGAAAATCTGCGATCCGTCATCGCCACAGTCAGCACGGTATTGCCGCTGTACAGGTAGTCGGGATAGTACTGTCCATCGTAGAGTTGTTCCAGCTGCATGCCGTTGTCATAGACGACGCCGTAAGGCGTGACCTTACCGTCCTCGTTGAGCAGAAGGGACAGGGCCAGCTTTCGGGCGTCGACTGACTGCAGTTCTTCTGCCGTTGCGCCGCCATGGATGTCCAGATAATGCGCGCGGCCAATGGAGGCGAGGTCGGAAAAATTCTGCACCACCGTTGCGCTCTGACAACAAAAGGTCAGATTGATGAGATCGGTCATGTCAAAATAGCCGCGGCTGACAGCCACACCCTGAAACTGTGCGAGCTCGCGCCGGTCAAAGCTGTCCAGCCGTTTGACGAGATAGTCCAGCTCGTCGACGTTCACGGCAGTCTTTTCAAGACGCTTGAGGATCGGAACGTCACCGCCGACCGAAGCAGCATAACAGTCACGCTCCGTAGCGCTGCCGATACCAATGGACTCCAAATCCGCGTATACATTTTCCGTGATGGGGAAGCCGACTGTCACGGCAGGTGAGCCGGGCCGGTTTGAATTTGATAGGGTTGCATAGACCATGGAGCATTCCGCCTTTCTTTTCTGAATTTTATATCGGGGTATAAAAAAGAGCCATGCTCTCCAAATCGGAAAACATGGCTCTGTCCAAATTTATTTATGCTTGCGCTCACTTTATAAAAAAGCAAAGGCATCAGGAATTCCCCTCATGCCTTCGTTTTTATCGATCAAAGATCACTGATTTTCATTTTGAGAGAGAAGCTGCTTTACAAGTTCTTCGGGAGTTGTGCCGGCTTCTTTTACGGCATCCAGAAGTCGACGGATATCTTCCTGTTCTTTTGCCTCCAGCAGTTCTTTCTTTTTCGTCTGGAGTTCCTGAATCTTGGATTCAACATCCGCAATCTGTTCTTCAATGGGCTTTTTACGTGATCCGCGCGGCATTTTAATCACCCTTCTCTATAAAGTATAGGTTCAGTATAATTACTTTTTTCTGCCAAATCAAGTGCTTCCGCTTCTATACGTGAAGGGGGTAAGGATGATATGCAAAAAAGAGGCGCGGTCGTGTGCAGTAATGTGCAACGGCGTCTCTTTTTATGCTTTGCTCTTTATCAAGTGCCCGGTCTGATAGGTAAAACGAAAGCCACAAGGTTTTGGCCTTGTGGCTTATTGTTTTTGGTGGAGATAAGCGGGATCGAACCGCTGACCTCTTGAATGCCATTCAAGCGCTCTCCCAGCTGAGCTATACCCCCATGTGTTCGGAAACCCTTGATTTCACTGGATTTCCCGGCTATTCAGTTTTTTGCTTTTTCTCATTTTTGAGGGGTCGCATACCTGAGCGCTTGCGCTCCCAGCTGAGCTAATCCCCCAGATAGTAGAGAGTGCGAATATGAACTTTTTGAACTTACAAGAACGGAGGACACGCTTGTGTTGGACGCCCGGCTGAACTAATCCCCCAGATAGAAAAGAATACAACCGAAATTATAAAAAACACCTTGCTGAAAAAATAATACAAAACCCGTTCCGAACCCCAAAACCATTGCCCCGCAGCACCATGCGGCGCTTAGAACAGTTGTCAGTATAGCAAAGAAAGATTGCTTTGTCAACAGTTAAATCCAAATTTTTTCTTTAAAAAAATGTTTTCACTGTCTTTTACGTCTACCACAATAAATATCAGACCAATGCTATGCACCACAGTTCATCTCTGCTATAATCCGATTTTTGCAGATCCCCACAGAGCCAAAAGATAACTGCATCATACAGCGCATTTAAGAAAAAATTTTTGAGGCCCCGTGCAGGCCGGAACCAAGGCCCCAGACAGACATTCTTATATTCCGGGGAAAGCTCTTCACGGTATAAATTTTTTTCTAAAACGGTATACTGCTTTAAGAGGTGATTTTAATGGACAGCGGCATTTCCTCCGCCATGGCCTTCGGAGCGCTCCTGCGGGAAAACCCTGAGGCCGCTCACATCTACGACACTTGCACCCCCCAGCAGAAGCAGCGACTCCTCCTTAAAATTCAAAGCGTCCCCGTAGACAGCATGGAATCCTTTGTTTCACAGCTGAGTTCCGCCCTTTAATTTATGGGCATCCTCAAAACAGCGGTTCGCAACAGCCCTGACTTAAAAGTCAGGGCTGTTGTACGTGTGCCCAGCGCCGCATCGGCTACCTTTTCGCGCCTTATGACGGAAAATAATTTTATATCCTTTTTTGCTTTGAAGATTTGTTTTTTTTCGACGTAGTGGTAAAATCAACCTGCACCCGCAGTTTACAACAACATAGCGTCCAAATATCCAAGATGCGGGAGCGCAAAAAAGAAAGGAGATTTTTTATGATGAAAACAAACGGTTTAAAGGGTTTTATTGCCGGAGTACTTACCACGCTCCTGCTGGTCTCCTCCATTTGTATGGTGGGAGCCTCAGTGGCTAAGAGTCAGAAAACGTTGGAATATAAAAACATTCAGGTTTCGCTGGACGGCAAAAAGTTGGATTTGAAGGACGCAGCGGGTAACGCCGTGGAGCCGTTCATGTTGGACGGGACCAATTATCTCCCCGCCCGGGCGTTGGCTGAGGCGTTAGGGCTGGACGTCGCCTGGGATGGAAGTACCAACACGGTGGTGTTGAAGACCTCCGGGACGAAAGCAGAGGAGACACCTGCGACGGAAAAGCTGGTGTACGATCAGAACAGCGTAAAGATCTACTATCTGGGCATCACTGCCGGATCTTCGTCTCTGGGCGGCTCCAATATCAATCTGCGGATTGAAAACAATTCCAGCAAGGGCATTATGGTACAGGTACGGGACTTCTCTGTCAACGGCTTCATGACTGACAGCGTCTTTTCCTGCGAGGTTGCCGCGGGAAAAAAGGCCAACAGCGACATCAAGCTTTATAGGAGCGCGCTGGATCAGAACAACATCACCAATATCACTGGCGTGGAACTGAAATTCAAGGTCATCAACTCTAACGACTGGACGGATTCCACGGAGAGCAAGTCTATCAGCATTGGCGTCTAAGGTTTTTTACCGCTGAGCCGCCGAATAATAGTTTCACAAGTTATGGTTACACTTTTATGCCGGATTTGAAAACATTTCCAAATTTATCTTGTAAAATCAGCGGCAGACTGCTATAATAAACAACGGTCAGTTCTCCATATTCCGTACTGTTGCCGCACAAATGGTGGAGGGACTGTTTTCGCGGCGGCGCGCAGAGAAAATTGGAATTGCCCTGTTTTTCTATGTGATTTTTAAAGTTCTCACCCTCGGCTCCGTGGCTACCTGAAGGAAACGCGGCGCATACATGGATAAGCGGGTATGTTTCACTAAGAAAGGGCGTAGAAGAGATGAAGGATTTGCAAGAAAAAGAACCTGTAGAGAATTTCAATCTCAAAAGCACCATGGCAGCCGACCAAAAAAAGTCCACCGGAAATTTGGCAGTCAGATCCTCCAGCGGGAAAAAGGGGTTGGGCATTCAGGCGAAGTTGCTGGTAGCCCTGATTCCCATCATAATCGTGGTGATTGGCGGTATCGTGATAGCGGTCCAGTCGGCCACCTCCAAAATCCTGTTGGAAAAAGGCAACTCCCTGCTGGAAGCCAACACCAACAGCGTGGTCAGCACGGTTCAGGCTTGGATGAACAGCATTACCTCCACACTGGACGCAGAGCGAGACACGCTGGAGTACATGTCCATGACGCCGGAAGAAGAGCTTGCCTATATCCGGCACACCGCCGGTGTCAACAGCGCCATTCCGGACGGTATCTATTATGGTACCACCGCCGGTGGATTTCTTCACAGCAGCTATGTCCCCGATGCCAGCTATGATCCCCGCGAGAGAGTCTGGTATCAGGCAGGACTGAACTCCAACAGCTTTGTCTTCGGCTCTCCCTATCTGGACGTCATCACGGGGAACAACGTGGTTTTCGCCTCCGCCGCCTTGCACTATAAAAACGGCGGCACCCGCGGCGTAGCCGCAGCGGACATCCAGTTGACCACAATCTCCGACATTGTCAAGCAGGTACAGATTGAACAGACTGGCGGCACCCTGCTGGTGGACAGCAGTACCGGCATGATCATCGGGCACAAGGACGACACTGTGACGGGCACGCTTTTGACCGACCACGCCGATGATCCCTTCTATTCCCAGTTAGCCCAGTGGATCGGCAGCGAAACATACGGCCTGCAGACCTGTGCGTCCAGTAACGGGCAGATGTGCCTGGATCTGCAGCAGGTCCCCGGGTGCGGGTGGGTCGCGGTGTCCTATGTTCCAAAAACGGAAATTGTGCAGGATCTGACTGCATTGACCACCCTGCTTTCCATCATAGCCGTCATTGCCATTGCGGTCATGGCTGGGCTATTCTTCATTTTAATCCGCCGGATGGTCGTCGTCCCTGTGAAGAAATTGGACGGCGTTGCCCGCCGCATTGCGGACGGCGATCTGACAGCCAAGCTGGAATACCGGTCCAGCGACGAGTTTGGTGCTCTGGCTGCCAACTTCGGCAAAACCGTGGACCGGCTCCACAATTATGTGGACTACATCAACGAAATCGCCGCCGTGCTGGGCGAGATCGCCAAAGGCAATCTCACCTTTACCCTCACCCGCGAGTATGTGGGCGAGTTTGCCCGAATCAAGGCGGCGCTTGAAAATATCTCCGTCTCTCTGAATCAAACGATGGCTCAGATCAACCAGGCTTCGGACCAAGTCTCCGTGGGTGCAGACCAGCTCTCTGCCGGAGCCCAGACCCTCTCTCAGGGTGCATCGGAGCAGGCCTCCTCCGTGGAGGAGTTATCTGCTACCATCGATGATCTGTCTCAGCAGGTTCGCGCCAATGCCACCGACTGCCGTAAGACCAGCGGCGATGTGGACGCCGCGGCAGGGCGCGTCTCTGAAAGCAACGAGCGTATGCAGCAGCTGATTTCCGCCATGAGCGATATCAACGAGCAGTCCCAGCAGATCAGCCGGATTATCAAGTCTATCGACGACATAGCCTTCCAGACTAACATTCTGGCCCTGAACGCCGCCATTGAAGCTGCCCGTGCCGGAAACGCTGGGCGCGGCTTCGCCGTGGTGGCGGATGAAGTGCGAAATCTGGCCTCTAAATCTGCTGAGGCCGCCAAGGGTACGGCGGACCTGATTCAGGCCTCCACAGAAGCTGTTCAGCGCGGCAGCGCTCTGGCGGACGAAACCGCCGCTTCCCTTCGTTCGACGGTGGAAGACATCAAATCCGTCACGCAGGCTGTGGATCAGATCGCACAGTCATCCGACAGGCAATCCCACTCCATTGACCAGGTCGCTCACGGTGTCGAACAAATTTCCCGGGTGGTGCAGACCAACAGCGCCACAGCTGAGGAAACCGCCGCATCCAGCGAGGAGCTGTCCGCTCAGGCTCAAACGCTCCGGGATTTGGTGAATCGCTTTCAGTTGAAGGATAATTGATTCATTTTTCAACATCTAAAAACGCCGTCGGAACGAAAGTTCCGACGGCGTTTTCGATCTGTTCACTTCAGCAGGCGGTGAATCATTGCCGGCGGCACGTCCATCCTCTTTGCTATACCCTCCTCCGTCAATCCCGCATCCCGGAAGCGGTGGGCGACCGCCGTCAGAGGCTCCGCAACCTCAATCAAATGTCGGTCCGGGTCGTAAAGCCGCACGGCCCGCTGTCCCCAGCGGTGTTCAATTGGCGGGTGTACCAGCTCCGCGCCCTCCAGTTCTTTCAGAAACGCATCATAGTCCTCCGCCTCGAAATAGAGCTCGGAGACGTTGCCTCCGTACGTCAGATCAGACGGTTCCCGGTCAATAAAGTCCAGCCAGCTCTCCTCCGTCTGAAGGGAAATGCCGCCCGTAAGCGTCACATTGGCTCCAAAATCGACGGTTTTGCGCAATCCCAACACCTTTTGATAGAATTCCAGCGACCTTGGCAGGTCCTTCACCACCAACAGCGGACCTTTATATTGCATCCTGTCCTCACCCTCCCAAGTTTCCCCGTGCGTCACGAAAATTTTTCTTTCAGTGCTTCCCAAAGCTCGATGGATTTGAATTTCAACACATAGCCGCTTCCATCCTCCGTGATAAGTTTTACATCGTCACCGCTCAGTCCGGCGGACATGGCGGTTTCCGTCAAGTCGGTTGTCGAGGCGGTACACAGCGGCGGAAACACCACGCACCACCAGTTGTGCCCTTCTCCCGCACCGATGACCACCCGCAGCGCCAGGTAATCTCCGGCGGGGAGGGTAAAATCGTCGTATTCCCGAGTGGGAAAAGCGGTCTCAGCCAACTCCGCCGTGACAGTATAGTCGTACCCCCGGGCGGCAATTTCCTCTGCCGCAAGATGCTGAAGCTCCGGCAGTTCGGAGCGCAGCGCAGCTTCCGCCTCTGTTCGGTTTTTCGACTGCTCCAAAATTTCCGTGGCCCGGTCCAGAATCCTGTCCCGTACCTGCAGCTTCAGCGCCTGGTCCTCCTCCGAATCCGAGTTTGCCAGAATGTGCAGCCGCACCACCCGGTCCGCCAGCTCCTGCTGGCGGTGAAGCGCGGTCGTCCCCCAGACCAGCGCAACGGCCAGTCCGATTCCCAGCGCGATCTCCAAAACACGGCGCGCTCTGTTGGTGCGCCGCTCCTTTGTCTGTTCCATGTCGTTTCCGTCCTTTTCCGTTCCCGCCCAAGAGCGGGAGATGTACGGGCCAATTGGCCTCTGGGAAAAGTTTAGACAGAAACGAAAAAATTCATACCTTCGACAAGGGACGGGTCAAAAACGTCCGGGGATAATGCGGACGCAGCTCCTCAAAGGCCCGCCGGGCATCTTCGGGGCTTTGGAACAGCCCGAACACCGTGGGGCCGGAACCGGTCATCAGCGCGTTCTCCGCACCGCAACGGCACAGCCGCGTTTTGATGTCCCGGACTGTCTCCGCCTCTCGCAGCGTCAGCACCTCTTCAAACACGTTGGCCATTTTGGCGGCCACCGCGCTCAAATTCCCGCTGAGCAGGGCGGCGTACATGGCGGTGTGGTCCGGGTGCAAGCGCAGCTTCTCCGCTTGCACCCGCCCGAACAGCTCCGGCGTGGATAGTCCGAACTCCGGCTTGCACACCACAATCTGACAGGGCGGCATCGCGGGCCAGTCCGTCAGCCGTTCTCCCCTGCCTTCCGCCAGAACCGTACCTCCCCGGACGCAGTAGGGTACGTCGCTGCCGACCCGCTCCCCCATGGCCTCCAAATGGCGAACCGTCAGCTCGGGACAAAGCAGTTTCCGCAGCGCCCGCAGCACCGCCGCCGCGTCGGAACTGCCGCCGGCCATACCCGCCTGAGACGGAATGTGTTTTTCAATTGTGACCTCCGCCCCCGGCGCCAATCCGGTCTCGTTGAAAAACGTCCGGGCTGCTTTTCCCGCCAGATTATCCTCACCCTCCGGCAGGTTCGTACCGGGGACTCGGACATGGATCTTTCCGTCATCCCGCAGACGTACCGTCAAATAGTCGCACAGGTCCACCGAGGTCATCACCATTTTCAAATCGTGATAGCCGTCCTCCCTCCGGCGGAGAATATCCAGCGTCAGATTCAGCTTTGCCGGGGCAGTCAGTTTCAGTTCGTTCATTGAGTTTCCTCCATAATGGGCAGGTCCACCACATCCAGCCCCTGCCGCATGGCGTATTCCATGGTATAACGGGTGCCGCCGGAGCTGCCGTCAAACATGGCAATCAGAAGCGACGCATGGTCCACCATATACCGGTCCCGGCGCTGCATACAGCTGGGGCTGTATGCAGCGGAAACCATGGTCTCATAGTCGCACCGCTCCAAAAGCCGCCGATACCGCGTCCGCTCCTCCTCCGGCCAGGCATCCGCCTGCGTGGGGCAGGGAATCGCGGCCTCCACTGTCACCTCGGGATGACGGGCCTTTAATTCCAGCACACACTCGCAGGCGTACAAATCGCACCCCTGGGCCATGCCGCAGAGGAAATGGCAATACCCCTCGGCATAGGCCGCCTCCACCGCGTCGCAAAGCCGTCGCTTCAAATCCGCACAGCGGGGGTTACTCTCTTCATAACCCCAGGGCAGCTTTCCCGGCCGATGGCCGGTGAAGCAGCAGGCCGACTGTCTTCCCCGCACACGCATCCCCTCTCTTTCCTCATCCGCCCGGCCGCGGGCAGTCATTTTTCAGCATTGCGCAGCAACCGCAGATGAGCTGTAATTGTTGAATAAAATAGTGAACGTAATATAAAACAACGGCTTACCAAATTTCAAGTTAATCTGGGCCATTTAAACGCCAAATTCAGAGTAAAAAGATGCCTAAATTGGCACATTCCACGCAATTTTTGCATAATGAAGTGGACAGGACGCTGCCCTTTTTGCAGAAGTGAACATCGCCCCATCAAGTGGAAATATATCGGTCACTTTCTGCTTTTCAATACGAGATATTTCCGTTTTCCGTCTTGCGTTTCAGTAACTTGGAATTCAGATTAACATCGTCAGCCGGTAATAAGTGAAAATTCAGTACCTGCATAAGCTTTTTAAACTCGCCTGTTGTGGCCAGTTCATAAGGAGCCCCACCACCAGGGCTTTTTCGCTTAGTGTTGTTGATATGGTTCATTAAAAGCACCATGTCTTCCTGTGTATATGGATTAAAACTCTTGCCTATGGGCCGTACGTATCTGGTGTATTCATGATTTTTCTCTATGTGTGGTTTTTGCCACGAAGCTTGCGGATCACAGTAGCATACCCTTGTTCGGCGCTCGACGGCAACTGTGAATTCAATCTCTCCAATTCGCTTTAATTCACTTCTGTTCTTGTTAATTTTCTTTCCGCTTTCAGCCAAAGTTAGCTTTCCGATAATGTGATTCGGCTCATTCCCACCTCCCACAGATTGTGACCGAATCCATACTAGCACATTTCTATTGCAAAGGTAATCAACCGGTCTAAGACTCATTTTTTCCTGAAAATCGGATGCTCACTTTTGCAATCTACGAACTTGTCAATTTCTATTATAGAACATGCGTTCTTGTTTGTAAAGTACAATTTGCCAAGCGATTACGAAACCGACCATATGCCCAATTCTTTGCCTTCGGCTGAATTTTCCTCTTGCTTTTTTGTTTTAGAAGTCGTATACTTCACCACAGAAAGCAACTGAATACGTGTCTTCAGGGCGGGGTGTGATTCCCCACCGGCGGTATAGTCCGCGACCGGTCATCCGAAAGGGTGTCCGCTGACCCGGTGTGACTCCGGGACCGACAGTGATGCCTTCTAATGCGAGGGCAGCAGTCTGGATGGAAGAAGATTCCTGCGGCAGAGCCGCGCTTTCGGCGCGCTTCTTTGTTGCTTGTTTCACCTTGGGGAGACTCCGTACTGAGGTGTTTTCAAGCTAATTAAAGGAGTGTATTTTTATGTCTCAACTGGAAACCGCGGCTAACAGCCGCTCCTCTGCAAAGTCCCGCACCCATCGGCTCACCGTCGCCGCCATGCTTAGCGCCGTTTCAACGGTGCTGATGTTTGTGGACTTCTCCGTTCCGTTCATGCCTTCATTCATCAAGCTGGACATTTCGGAGCTCCCCGCTCTGCTGGCCTCGTTCAGCATCGGACCTTGGTACGGCGTGGCTGTCTGCCTTGTGAAAAACGTCATCAACTGTCTGCGGACTTCCACCGGCGGCGTGGGTGAACTTTGCAACTTCCTGCTGGGAGCTATCTTCGTGGGGACCGCGGGTGCTGTTTATCAGCGGTTCCACCATCACAAGAGCCGTAGGGGCGCGCTTCTCGGTGCACTGATCGGTGCCGCGGCCATGGCGGTGCTGTCTGTGCCCGTGAATTACTACGTTACTTATCCCATTTACACCCAGTTCATGCCCATCGACACCATTGTGGGGATGTATCAGGCAATCCGGCCTTCCACCAACGGCCTTTTGGACTGTCTGGTCACCTTTAACATGCCGTTTACATTCCTGAAGGGCATTCTGGATGTGGCGCTGTGCTTTTTGATCTACAAGCCGCTGTCTCCCCTTCTGCACAAGTAAGGCAGTTTATCCGCATGGCAGGTGACTTGTTGTCGCCTGCCATGTCGCATTCTGAAAGGAGCGTTCTCTCTTGAACGACCAAACTCTGATCCCCCAGACCGAACCGGCAGTGACGGAAGAAATCGCCGCCGCGCCGCAAAAAAAGGTTTCCCGTCTGCGCCTGTGGCTGCGGGGGGTGCTGCATGACGCCCGGACCCCCGCTCGGTTTCTCTTTTTGATGGGGCCGTGGGCGGCATATCTGTGCGTGGAGTATCTGAATGAAAACGATCCCTTCACCGCGCTGAACCACACCCAGCTGCTGTTTTCGGCTCTTTGGTACTACCTGATCTTCTGGGTAGCCCGGATGGTGACGGGGCGGCCCAAGGCCGGGGCGCGGATTGCCGTGATTCTCTGCTTCTTGCTGGGCCTTGCGAATCACTATGTTTTGGAGTTCCGGGGGCGCATTATCTTTCCGGTTGACCTGATGACTCTGAGGACCGCCGCCAACGTGGCCGACAGCTACGACTATACACCGGACAAAAACGTCTGGATCGCGGTGGGCATTCTCGCTGTATATCTTCTTTTGCTGGCCCTGCCGCCCAAGCAGGTCAAAGGGCGGCAAAAGCTGAAAAAGATTACGGCAGTCGGCTCCTGGGCCGCAATCGCTGTGTTCCTGTACGCCTTTTTCTATACGCCGCTGCTGCCCACGGTGGGCATCTGGGCGCAGCAGTGGAAAACACAGGCCAACGGCTTTTTGCTGAACTTTATGACCGCCCTGCGGTACAGCTTTGTCTCCGCACCGGACGGCTACTCCCCAGACGCGGCTCAGGGGATCGCCGACGGTGCCGGCGGCGGGACGGCGACGGACACGCAGCCGCCGGAAAATCTGCTGGTCATCATGAACGAGTCCTTCTCCGATCTGCAAGCCAGTTTCCCCAACCTGGAGCTGACGGAAGACCCTCTGCCCTTTTATCACTCCCTGACGAAGAATACGGTAAAGGGCATGATGGTTTCCCCCGTCACCGGCGGCGGCACCGCCAACGTGGAATTCGAGTACCTGACGGGGGATTCTCTGGCGTTTCTGCCCTCTTCTACCGTAGCCTATCAGCTGTACTGCTACAATGGGATGCCCTCTCTGGTGTCTCAGATGAGCGCTCTGGGCTATCACACCGCATCCTTCCACCCCTACCTATCCTCCGGCTGGAACAGAACGTCCGTCTACAGCTGGATGGGCTTTGACCAACAGCTGTATGAGGAGGACGTGGTTAATCCCCAGTACATACGCAACTATATCAGCGACGCTTCGGACTATGAGCAGCTCTACCGCCTGACCGACGAGACGAAGGGCCCTCTGTTCACGTTTAACGTCACCATACAGAACCACAGCGGCTACGCGCAGGGCTGGAACAATCTGGAGCGGTCCGTGGAATTGGCGGGCAGCAGCCGGGGATCGTCCGCCGTGGCGGCTCAGTATTTCTCACTCATCAAGGAAAGTGACAATGCCATCCGTCAGTTGATCGAACACTATCAAAACACGGACGAGCGGACCATGATCGTCTTCTTTGGCGATCATCAACCGCCGCTGGGCAACGATTTTTATGAAAAGCTATACGGCAAAAAACTGGATGACCGCACCACAAAAGAGGTCTTCCAGCAGTACGAGGTCCCGTTTTTCATCTGGGCAAACTACGATATTCCGGCGCAAGACGGCGTGACCATCAGCTCCAACATGCTGGGAACACTGACCATGGAGCTGGCGGGCATTCAGCTGACCGACTATGAACAGCTCCACGCCAAGCTGCTGGACGCGCTGCCGGTGAACACCACCATCGGCTTCGGCAGGCCCGACGGCACGCTTCTCAGCGAAACCGACGAGAGCGCCCTCTCAAAGAGCGAGGAACAGCTTTATAACGATTACCGCATCATGGCCTATAATCACCTGTTCGATGACAAAAATCAGCCGGAGGGGTATTTCGGGCCGTATCCGGATGCGAAAGGCTGAAAATCGACGGTTCTTGTCGGTGCAAAGCGGAGAAAAACCGCCCAGTCCCTTTCGTTTTTCCCCTTTGCAGCCTGGATGCCGGTCCTGAAAATCAAACAGCCGCAGCCCGTCTTCGGGCTGCGGCTGCTTTTTTTATTTTCCGTTCTATGCCCCTCCAAGTGCATAAGGAATTGGCGTCGACATGACGATCAGTGTCTGAGTCCTTCCAAACTTCTGAAGCGTCTTCACCATCCGCTCCAACTCACCGGTATTCCGAAAAGCGGCAAAAATACTCATGGAGAATGCACCGGTCACGTGATGCATCCACTGCACGCCCTCCAGCTCCCGCACACATTCGACAAACGCGTCCTGACGTTCCGGCGGGAGCGTTACGTTGATGATAGCCCGCACGTTTTCCTCCAGTTTCAGGGTGTTGACAATGGCAGTATAGCCGGTAATGACTCCGCTTTCCTCCAGCTTGCGGATACGCTCCGCGATGGCCGGCGGCGTCAGCGGCACAATCTCCGCAATCTTCTTCAAAGACATTCTGCCGTCTTTTTGGAGGCATTGCAGAATTCTGTGATCAATGTCATCCATATAAATACTCCTTTGTTTTCTTTAGATGCGTTTCGTATAAATCAGTAGGTATACGATTACAATTTCTTTTGCAAAGCAAAAAGCCGGTGGAGCTTTTCTTTTCATGGAATTAGTCTCCGCGTTTGCTTTCACGGAACAAGTATATTATAAATAAATCATAAGTGCAACTAAGGATTTCCCATGTTGAAATTGACGAATAACGGTACAGTGGATTTAGAAACGGAGAGAATTAATATGAAATTTCTGAGTGACAGGCCTCTTCTTATCACCGATACGATCCTGCGGGATGCCCACCAGTCTCAGGCTGCCACGCGGATGCGGCTCCAGGACATGCTGCCCGCCTGTGAAATTTTGGACTCAATCGGTTACTATTCTCTGGAGTGCTGGGGCGGCGCGACCTTTGACGCGTGTATGCGCTATCTGGACGAGGACCCGTGGGAACGGCTCCGCGCACTTCGCCAGCACTTGCCCCACACGAAACTTCAAATGCTGCTTCGTGGGCAGAGCATTTTGGGTTACCGAAACTACGCCGACGACGTGGTTGACTCCTTCTGCGCAAAATCCATCGAAAACGGCATTGACATCGTCCGGGTCTTCGACGCGCTGAACGACACTCGGAATATGGAGCAAGCCATCCGCTCCGTAAAAAAATACGGCGGCCTTGCAGAGGCCGCCATCTCCTATACAGTCTCTCCCATCCACGACGAGGCTTATTTCGTCTGTCTGGCCCAGGAGCTTGCGCAAATGGGCGCTGATTCCATCTGCGTCAAGGACATGGCAGACCTGCTGTCCCCCATGGCAGCCTATTCCCTGATCAAGCGGCTAAAGGAGTCCGTCACGCTTCCCATACACCTGCACACCCACGATTCCGCGGGGACCGGTGCCATGGTGAATCTGATGGCGGCATTTGCCGGAGCGGACATCGTTGATACTGCCCTGTCTCCTCTGGCGGGCGGTACCTCCCAACCCGCCACCGAGTCCATGGTTTCCGCGCTGCGCGGCACGCCCCGGGACACCGGACTGGATCTCTCCCGCCTTGGTGCGGCGGCGGCTCACTTCAAGACCGTGGCAAACTCTTTGGAACAGGAGGGCTTTCTTGATCCCCGCGTTCTGCGGGTGGACTCCAACGCCCTACTCTGGCAGGTTCCCGGCGGGATGTTGTCCAATCTCATCGCCCAGCTTCGGCAGATTGGACGGGAGAACCTGTATGAAACCGTTCTGGCGGAAATTCCAAATATCCGCCGGGATTTTGGTTATCCTCCGCTGGTGACTCCCTCCAGTCAGATCGTCGGCTCTCAGGCAGTTTTGAATGTAATCACAGGGAAGCGCTATCAGATGTTCTCCAAAGAATCCAAAGCCATGCTAAAGGGAGAGTATGGGAAGCTTCCCGGCAAGGTCAACCCGGAGGTTCTTCAAAAAGCCGGCATCCGGGAAGAAGACCGTATCTTCTGCCGCCCGGCGGATCTTCTGCAGCCGGAGCTGCCTGAAAATCGGGAAAAATACAGGGATCTGGCCCAGAGTGAGGAGGACGTGCTCTCCCTGACTCTATTTCCTCAGGTGGCGGAGGAGTTTCTCACCAAGCGGCGGAATACGCAATGACTCCCCGTTTTCTGGAGTATTACGGCAAATGCCAGCGAAAACTGCCGAGTTACGGGAGCGTTAGAAATTCTCACTCTCTCTTGTCCTGCGAATCTCACAAAAATAGACGTTTTATAGACGCTCCATCATGTAAAATGTATCTAATCACGGAGAGGGAATGGAGAAAGTTCTCAGCGAGGAAATCGTTTGTCCGTGAAGTCCCGTCGGGGAAGGTCTGAAACGGCAGCATGAGAAAGCGCTGTTTTGCCCAAACAGCGTTTGTCCGCTTCTGGTATTCTCCGGCGCTCAACGTCCGCTCTAAGGCGCGGGCGGTATTTCCTGTGTCTGTATTGTTGCAGCGAATCTGTCCGGAAAGGAGGGCATTTACGGAGAATGTGAAAGGCGGCAAGCCGGATGAAAATCGGCAGCCCGCTGTACAAGGTTTCCCGTAAAAACTGCAAAAATCAACTATCATAAGGAAAGAGGGATTTCAAATGCCTGAAACCAAGCAGAAAAAGGTACGTACTGTCCGACTTCCCAACATTTTTGAGGCGCTGCTGCCCATCGTCGTCATGATGGGCCTGATGATTTACGGCTTTATGGGCCCCGATCGTTATCGTGATGCCCACATGCCATTGATGGTAGCCATCGTGGTGGCCTGCATCGTGGGCTTTGCCTGCGGACACAGCTTTTCCGATATGCTGGCCGGTATGCTGGACCAGCTGAACGCCACGATGGAAGCCATTTTGATTCTTTGCACCGTGGGTATTCTCGTGGCCTCCTTTATCATGTCCGGAACCATTCCGGCTCTGATTTATTACGGTCTGGATCTGCTGACCCCGAAGCTGTTCCTGCCGGTTGGCTGCATTATGTGCGCCGTCGTGGGTCTGGCCTGCGGCTCCTCCTGGACCGCCACTGCCACCATCGGTATTGCGTTCCTCGGCATCGGCGCGGGCCTTGGCATCAACCCCGCCATCACCGCCGGTATGATCATCTCCGGCGCGTATGTGGGCGACAAGTTCTCTCCTCTGAGCGATACCACCAACCTGGCTGCCGCAGTTGCGAAAACAGGACTTTTTGACCATGTGGCCGCCATGGTCTCCACCACGGCTCCTACATTTGTCATCGCTTTGATTCTCTATACCATTCTGGGTCTTAATATTGACAGCGCCGGCTATGATAGCACCGTAGCCACGGATCTGCAGGCCGCTATTTATAATGGGTTCAATATCAATCCCTTCCTGCTGGTTCCCATTCTCGTCATTATCATAGCTTGCGTCATGAAGCTCCCCGGTCTCGTGGGTATTGCCATTTCAGTTGGCTGCGGCGTTCTGTTTGCAGCCATTTTCCAGGGCATGACCGACATCAGCACCATCTTTGATACCCTGCATTACGGCACGGGCTTTGAGTCCGGCAACGAGCTGGCGGACAACCTGCTCAGCCGCGGCGGCATGGATCATCAGATGTGGACTATCAATCTGATTCTGCTGGCGGTTGCATACGGCGGCGCTCTGGCCCGCTGCGGCTGCGTGGAAGCGCTGTTTGGCAAGCTGAAGAACCACCTGCACTCTGTGGGCAGTCTGATTCTGGCAACTCTGCTGACCTCCCTGTTCTGCGACGCCACTATGTGCGACCAGTTCCTGGGAATCGGCGTTCCCGCTCCGCTGTACGAGGATAAATACGATGAGATGGGTCTTGGCCGCAATATGCTCTCCCGTACGCTGGAGGATTGCGGCACGCTGTGGGCCGTTATGTTCCCGTGGACCGGCTGCGGCGCTTATCAGTACGGCGTGCTGGGCGTCCACCCCTTCGTCTATTTCCCGTACGCCTTCCTGAACCTGCTGAACCCCATCTACGCCGCCGTCACAGCTGCCTTGGGCCGCAACATTTTCTGGGCTGACGGCTCTTACACTAACCTTTTCGGCAAGACCCGGGCAGGAAAGCCCGCCGGCGCTCCCGAGGAAGCGCACGAGCGCGCTGTGAAGAATCTGGAGGATCGCCGCGCCGCTGGCAAGGCGCCTTCCATTCAGGCCTGAGCCATCCGTGTAAGGATACCGTTCTCTCCTGACTCTCCGTAAAGAAAGGAACCGCTGCGTGATGATCGAACATCTCCCATGGGAATCCGTCGAGGGGCCCAAATATTATGCAAAAGAATTGAAGCCTTTGAAAAAGTGGGTAAAAGTCGGTAGCTGGTTTATGGCCGGTCTGCTGGTTGTGGGCGGACTTGTGACGCAGTATCATGTGGCGGCTGTCTTTGGCCTTCTGTACCTGCTGGCGCTGATGATGGTGAAAACCACTGCAGTAACCAGCCGCGGCGTGGAAATTTACTACCAGATGAAAATCACCACCCACTACGATTTTCTGAGCTGGGACGAGATTCGCGCGGTTACCCGGGAGGATCGAGGCTACCCCGATTTAGTGGCGCTCTACTTTGCCAACGACATCAAAAGTAAACGACTGTTTTTTACCAAGAGCGACGCGAAAAAGATTATGGAGCTGGCAGCGAAGCGGAACTCCGGCATCAAAGTCAGCGATATCAGTGAAAAAACAAATCCAGCCGCAAAGCGGAAGAAAAAAGCCTGAAAGCGCGGCCCCCGGAGAACTCTCCGGGGGCCGCGTTCTCTCTTCGCGAGGCGAAAGAATCGTCCTCCCCGTACGCTGTGAGGCAGCTATCAATCTCCGCCGTCTCTGTTGGCGGTGCAGGGCGCGGGGATAGCAGAGAGAGCATCGCCGCAAATTCTGCCCTGGGAACGCGCTGCGGCGGAAAATTCAACGCGGCGTAGGCTCCTCCCAACATTCACACTCACGACTTTGGGCTGTTAAAAGCCGCCGCGCCGGTTTCCCGGCACGGCGGCTTTTCCGCTTGATGTACGGCTTATTCAAAGTCGGGGATGTGCTCCTTGACGATATCCAGCAGCTCGCCGCTGCGGACCATCTTTTCCACCTCCGCGATGTCCGGCCAAATCTCGCGGTCGATCTCGTAGAAGTCAACTTTCTCGCGCACATGCTTGTAAAGAGCCTCGTGTACAGGAGCGATACCCTGACCGTGGGTATTCAGGTTGCGGCGGATATCGACGGCCTGGCAGGCGGTCAGCAGTTCGTCCGCCAGCACGGACAGAGTGTTCTGCACAATCCAACCCGCCTTGCGGCCTGCGGTGGTACCCATGGAGACGATATCCTCCTGATTTGCAGAGGAGGGGATGGAATCCACGGATGCAGGATGAGCCAGGACCTTGTTCTCGGACACCATGGAAGCTGCGGCGTACTGCACAATCATGAAGCCGGAATTCACGCCGGGCTTCGTGGTCAAAAACGGGGTGAGGCCGTTGGACAGCGCCGCATTCACCATGCGCTCGGTACGGCGCTCGGAGGCATTGGCGATCTCGCTGCACGCGATGCCCAGCGTGTCAAAGGGAATCGCCATGGGCTCGCCGTGGAAGTTTCCGCCGGAAATGACCGCCTCATCATCCAAAAACAGCAGCGGGTTGTCGGTGACGGCATTCAGCTCGATCTCAACCTTGCTCCGCACATACTCCAGCGCATCGCGGACAGCGCCGTGGAGCTGGGGAATGCAGCGCAGAGCGTAAGCATCCTGCACACGGTCCTTCTGGCAGTTGTCCAGAATCTCGGAATCGGCCAGAAGCTTGCGCATATTGGCGGCCACCAGCATCTGGCCCTTTTGACCGCGGACGGCGTGAACGCGGGGATCAAACGCGTTGCGAAGGCCGGTGAGCGCCTCGAAGTCCAGAGAGCTGATGGTGTCGGCCAACTGAGCGGCGCAAATGGTGTCATACAGTGCCAAGGAGCCCACGGAGGTCATGGCGCAGGTACCGTTGGTCATGCCGAGACCTTCCTTGCACACCAGTGTGTCCAGCGTTTTAATGCCGGCCTTGTCCATGGCCTCGGCGCCGGACAGCTTCTCGCCCTTGTAGGTAGCAAGACCCTTACCCAGCATGGGCAGAGTCATGTGCGCCAAAGGCGCCAGATCACCGGAGGAACCCAGAGAGCCCTTCTGAGGAACCACGGGGGTAACGCCTGCGTTCAGCATTGCCAGCATCATTTCCACCAGAATGGGCCGGATGCCGGATACGCCTCCACTCAGGGCATTGGCGCGCAGCAGCAGCATACCGCGGACCACTTCTTCGGCATAGGGATCGCCAGTGCCGGTGCAGTGGCTGAGGATCAGGTTGGTGGAGAGCTGATTGCTCATCTCCTCGGGGACGGCAACCTTTTGAAAATCGCCAAAGCCCGTGGTGATTCCGTAAGCAACGCGGTTCTCGGCGACAATTTTCTCTGCCAGCGCGCGGGACTTCCGCATGGCCTCCAGCGCGGAATCGGCCAGCTCTACCGTCGCGCCGTAACGGGCGACAGCCACAAAGGACTCCAGTGTCAGACTGTGTCCATCGACAATCACATGTTTTATCTCGGAAGGCTTCATAATCATTTACTCGTACCTCGTTTCAATTTTTGCCCTGAACGGTCAGTCTCTCAGCGGCGCCCGTCCGTTTGCGCGGACAGCGTTCGGAAAGGGGCATACCCCAGCGGCAGCTCCAAGTTTTATGAGAAATGTGTCTGGAACGCGGAAGCCAAAGCGCGCTTCCGGCGCGGCCCGCGCCGGAAGCGCCTTCACCCTGCCCAGGGGTGAGCCCTCACGATCCTGTCTGTATTGTGCGCTTGTCGGTTGATTTTTTGCTTATAGTTATAGTAACACCGTTTTTGTGTAAAATCAACATAATATTTAAAATTTAATATTACTTTTTGTGCATTATCACGGTGTTCTGATAAAGCACTAACACGATATCACGGCAGCGAAAAAAATATAGTACAACCTTCTTGGAACTGCCTGCCATAAAAAGCAAAGTAGATTGACAGCAATTGAAAAGTCTGCTATCCTGTTGACTGTAAGATACCTCATTATTGTATGAAAGCAAGCTGCCGTCGGGATCAGCATCCGATGACACCTGAGTTTGAAAGTGGGGCTACAAGATGTATGAAAGCAGAATGAAATCTGAGATGGTAGATCATCTGTATCAGGCAGTCCTCTCCCTGAAGGACCAGGAGGACTGCTACCGCTTTTTTGACGACCTGTGCACTGTCGGAGAGATCCAGGTCATGGCTCAGCGATGGATGGTGGCCCGGATGCTCCAAGAGGGAGAGACCTTCAACGCCATCAACGAAAAGACCGGTGTCTCCTCCGCCACAATCACTCGCGTCCGCAAATGTCTTGTTTACGGCGCAGATGGCTATGCCCGGATCATTTCCCGCCTTACGGAGGGAGAGCAGCCGAAGAAGGGAAACAAATAAATTCTTTTTGTTAAAATAGCAGGGAGAGGCATCCAATGTGCCTCTCCCTGCTATTATCCCTCTTCTCCGGAATGGCAAAGCGGACGGCCTGCCAGCCGTCCGCTTTGCCTGTATGGTATAGAGAAAGGAGAGGGAAAACTTGGAGAAATGTATCAAGTGTTCTGCTTGATGGTTTTATGATAGCGGCCCTCCAGTAAAAAGTCAACAGATTGGGGTGACCTTTCACAATTTGTTTACAAACGCATTGATTTTCCAGAATTTGTTCACAATTCGTTCAAATAAAATGGTAAATTGCTCATTGACAACTTACCTGCCAGGTGTTATTATTTAGCACGCTAATGTTTAGCGAACGAAGAATTTTTTGGAAGGAGCTGTCGCTATGGATGATACCAGATCCCTTGGACAGTCCATTGCCTGCGCCGCGCATCTGTTTCGGGAGCGAGCGGACGCGCGAATGACCAAATACGATGTAACGCCTGTTCAGGCCCATGTCATTTTGTATTTGTCCCACTGGGGCGGCCAAACGACCCAGCAGGCGCTGGGCGGACACCTGCGGGTAAAGCCCTCCACCGTCAACGGCATCGTGGACCGCATGGAGGAGCGGGGGCTTGTGGCACGCAGCGCGGACGAGTCGGACGCCCGCCGCCGCCGCATTGCGTTGACACAGACCGGGCAGGCGCAGCTGGATCTGTTCCGCCGGGAGATGCGGGAGACGGAACGTCTGTTCGAATCCGAATTTACGCCGGAGGAACTGACCCAGTTTCATTCACTGCTGAATCGCGTGATTCAGAACTTAGAGGAGGACCGGAAAAAATGCTGAAAAAACTCTCCCCGTATACCAGAGGATATCGAAAATGGATTGCACTGGGCGTTATCTGCTCCGCCATGGACGCCATTTTTCAGCTGCTGATCCCGCTGGTGATGGCGGACATCGTGGATATCGGCATTGCAAACGCCGACACAAATTTCATCGTACGCAAGGGCGTACTAATGGTGGCAATGGCACTGATTGCGCTGGCGTTCGGTCTGGGCAGCGCAGCGTCTTCCTCCCGTGCCGGCATGGGCTTCGGCGCAAACCTCCGGGCGGCGGAGTACGCACGCGTGCAGAGCTTCTCCTTTTCCAACATTGAAAAGTTCTCCACCGCATCGCTGGTGACCCGGCTGACCAGCGACGTCAACTCCATGCAGATGACCCTGATGATGGGCATGCGGCTGCTGGTCCGCGCACCGGTGATGCTGGTGGCGGCTCTGGTTCTGGCCATTGGGCTGAGCAGACAGCTCTCCCGGGTATTTCTGGTGGCCATCCCGCTGCTGCTGGTGTTCATCTGCATCCTGATGGTGAAGGTGGGCCCCCTGTTCCGAATTCTTCAGGAAAAGACCGACTCCCTGAATCTGGTGGTTCAGGAGAACCTGACCGGCATCCGAGTGGTGAAATCCTTTGTTCGGGAAAACCATGAAAAGGAGAAATTTGCAAAGCGAAACAACGATTTGCGTTCCACCTCCGAAAAGGCCTTCGGCGCGGTCGTGGTGAATATGCCCGTCATGATGCTGATCGTGTTCGGCACCATCATCGCCGTCATGTGGTTCGGTGGAAAAATGGTCTATGCCGGGACTTTGGAGGTGGGCAACCTCACCGCCTTCTTCTCCTATATTACGGAGATTCTGATATCCCTCATGATGGTGTCCATGATCTTTATGATGATGTCCCGGTCTATCGCCTGCGCCAAACGCATCTGCGAGGTGCTGGATGAGGCGCCCGCCATCACCAACGACCGCGCCCTGCCCGGTGCGAGGGTGGAAACCGGCTCCATCGACTTCGATCATGTAAGTTTCAAGTATAACGCGAACGGGACCGAGTGGGTTCTGGAGGATGTAAACCTCCATATCCCCGCGGGCTCCACCGTGGGCATTCTGGGCGGAACCGGCAGCGGCAAATCCACGCTGGTATCCTTGATTCCCAGGCTGTATGAGGCTCAGGAGGGCACCGTCTCCGTGGGCGGCCGCCCCGTGTCGGATTACACCATGGAGCACCTGCGGGATGCGGTTTCCGTGGTGCTGCAAAAAAACACCCTGTTCTCCGGTACGATCCGGGAGAACCTGCTCTGGGGCAATCCCGGCGCCACGGAGGAACAGCTTCAATCCGCCTGCCGCGCCGCTTGCGCGGATGAATTTCTGTCCCGTATGCCAGACGGCCTGGACACTGATCTGGGTCAGGGCGGCGTCAATGTCTCCGGCGGGCAGAAGCAGCGGCTGTGCATCGCCCGGGCTATTTTGAAGCAGCCACAAATTTTGATTCTGGACGACTCCACCAGCGCCGTTGACACCGCCACCGACGCTAAAATCCGGCAGGCGTTCCGCGCGGACCTGAAGGGCGCCACCAAGCTGATTATTGCCCAACGTGTCTCCTCGATTGCCGATGCGGATCTGATTCTGGTGATCGACCGGGGACATGTGGCGGCGCAGGGAACCCATGAGGAATTGATGAAAACCTGTGAAATCTATCGGGACGTCTATCAGTCCCAGCAGGAAGGAGTGAGCATCGGTGGCTGAACGCGAAAATAACATGCCCATGCCCCGGCATGGTCCTAACCGCGGCGGTTATCAAAAACCCAAGAATCTCCGCGGCACGGTCGGCAAGCTGATGAATTATCTGGGCCGCTATAAGCTCCAGCTGATTCTGGTGGCGATCTGCATTCTTATCAGCTCGGCGTGCAGCGTGGGCGGGTCTTATCTGCTGCGCCCCCTCATCAACGACTATATCCTTCCCGGTGACTTTCCGGGCCTTGCCAAAATGCTGGCGGTCATGGCGGGAGTCTATATTCTGGGCTCCCTCATGAGCTTTGCCTATGCCCGAACCATGGTCCATATCTCCCAGAATACCGTGGCCGCCCTGCGCCGGGACCTGTTTGCAAAATTGCAGAGTCTGCCCCTGAAGTACTTCGACGCCCACACCCACGGCGAACTGATGAGCCGCTTTACCAACGATCTCGATAACGTCAGCGAGGCTATCAACAACTCCTTCGCCTCCCTGATCTCCTGCTCCGCCACAATTGTGGGCACGATTGCCATGATGCTCTATATCAGTCCCTTGCTGTCCCTCATCACCTTCGCGGTGCTGGCGGTCATGTTTGCGGCGGTGAAGGGCATCGGCGGCCGCAGCCGCAGCAGCTTCGCAGCCCAGCAAAAAGCCATTGGCGCGGTGAACGGCTATATTGAAGAGATGACCGAGGGGCAAAAGGTCATCAAGGTCTTCAACCATGAGCCCGCCGCCATTGACGGTTTCCGAGAGCGGAACGAAGTCTACCGGCAGGCGGCTACCAGCGCTCAGACCTTTGCCGGGGCCATGATGCCCGTCATGGGTAACCTCAGCTATATCAACTACGCTTTCACCTGCATGGTGGGCGCTATCCTCGCCATCCGCAGCGGCGATCTGGGCGGCCTCGCCACCTTTTTGCAGTACACCCGTCAGGTATCTCAGCCCGTAAACCAAATTGCCCAGCAGGTGAATACCATTTTGGCCGCCGTGGCCGGCGCGGAGCGCATCTTTGAGGTCATGGAGACCGAACCGGAGACCAATTTGGGCAAGGTCACTCTGGTCCGCGTGAAGTTCCTCCCCGGCGATAAGCTGGAGGAGACCGACCTGGATACCGGCGCGTGGGCATGGAAACAGACTGACGGTACGCTGATTCCCGTGAAGGGCGACGTGCGGTTCGATCACGTGGTCTTCAGCTACGATGGGAAGAAGACGGTTCTGAACGGTATTTCTCTTTTCGCCAAGCCCGGTCAGAAAATTGCCCTCGTCGGCTCCACCGGCGCAGGCAAGACCACCATCACGAACCTCATCAACCGGTTCTATGACATCGACAGCGGCGTCATCACCTATGACGGCATCAACGTTCAGGACATCGAAAAGGACTCCCTCCGCCGATCTCTCGGCGTTGTTCTGCAGGACACCCACCTGTTCAGTGGAACCGTTGCGGACAACATCCGATACGGCAAGCTAGACGCAACGGACGAGGAGGTGGAGGCGGCGGCAAAGCTTGCCAACGCGGATAATTTCATCCGGCACCTGCCTCTGGGGTATCAAACGGTTCTCTCCGGCGACGGCGGCAGTCTCAGTCAGGGAGAGCGTCAGCTTTTGAACATCGCCCGCGCGGCCCTCTCCAATCCTCCGGTGCTGATTCTGGACGAAGCCACCAGCTCCATTGATACCCGGACGGAAAAGCTCATTGAGCGGGGCATGGACCAGCTGATGGCAGACCGCACGGTCTTCGTCATCGCCCATCGGCTTTCCACCGTCCGCAACTCCCACGCGATTCTCGTTCTGGAACAGGGCGAGGTCATCGAACGGGGTGACCACGAGGAGCTGCTCAACCAGAGAGGACGCTATTATCAGCTCTATACCGGTCAGGCGGAGCTGGCCTGATAACTTAAAAAACGCAGGAACGGCTCTTCCCTCTGGGGAGAGCCGTTCCTGCGCCTATTTAAAAAGCCGTGTCAGCGGGGGTCCCTGCCCAGCCGGAAAAGCTCCGTCATGGTGTGAGTCAGGTCCACGGGGTCATGTACCTCCGGTATCTCCTCCCGGCGCAGCCAGACCGCCTCCTTTAATTCACGGGTATCCAGCGTGACGGTCCCGTCTCCGTCCAAATCCGTCCAGAAACCCACCATCTGATTACCCACAAAGCCCCATGGCTGGTCTGCGTGATACCGGACGTTTTTCACATGGAGGCCCACCTCCTCCAGGACTTCCCGGCGGACGGTCTGCTCCATCGTCTCTCCGATCTCCGTAAACCCGGCGATCAGCGCGTACCGCGCCGTGGTCATTGGCCGGTCGGCGTAACGGATCAGCAGCAGGCGGTCCCCGTCCCTCACCGCCGCCACGACGGCGGGGTTGATCCGGGGATAGACCAGCGCACCGCAGGAGGTGCAGCGCATGGCCCGCTCCTTGTCTTCTCGAACAGTGGGCGCGCCGCAGCAGCCGCAGAAACGATTGGTCCGATACCAGTTCATAAGATGCAGCGCCGTCGGCGCCGCCAGGCGCATAAAACGCGGCTCCATCGTCCGAAACGCCGTCGTCGGTGCGGGCTGCAGCGCAGCCTTCACGGTCTTTGACGGCCGCTCCAGCAGGAAAAAGCCGATCTCATCCACGGCGAAGAGGTAGATCAGCTCACCGTCCGCCGCACCCAACGCCCGGACCGCCGCCACCGTGGGAAATCCGCCCTCCTGGGCCAGCAGCGCGGAGCCGCCGTCGAACACGGCCACTAAATCGGTATCCCGCGGGGACGGAGGTGGATTTTTAAATTCATTGTGCAAGATGTGCGGCACAATCTCCTGAAGCATGGAAACGCCCTCCTGTCATGTGTTTTGGCCGGTCCCGGCAATTCTCCTTTTACTTGGGGCGGCGCCGCACGATTCCCGGTGCGCGGCTGCGCACTCTTCAGATAGAATACCACACTCGCAGGAATAAAACTATGCAAGCCGCACGATTATTCATTTTTCCCGCCGCGAAAATCTTACAGATTCAGACTCTGTAAAAATTCCCGTGCCACATCGTCGGCGCTGCGGCCGAGCACATCCACCTGATAGGTCATTTCCGTCATATCCTCGTTGGAAATCTTTCCCGTCAGCAGATTCAAAACGTCCTCCAAATTGGGGGCCGCGTCCGCGAATTTTTTAAACGTATCCTCCCGGACCAAAAACGCTCCGTTGTACTCCGGGAAAAAGTTCAGATCGTCTTTCAAAATTTTCAATTTCGCTTTGCGATTCAGGCCGTCGGTGGCAAAGACCTCGGTGACGTTAAAGCTTCCGTTTTCAACGGCGGTATACTTGAGCCCCGCGTCCACCGGGACGGCCTCTTTAAATTTCAGGCCGTAGAAATCCGTGAAAGGTCCGTATTTCATACTACCCTCCAGCGTAAAGAACTCCTGCTCCGCGCCGAAGGTCAGCTGATCCGCCACCGGGACCAGGTCGCTGACGGTCTCAAGGTTATATTGGTCCGCGATCTCCTGTGGGACCGCAATGGCATAGGTATTGTTGAAGCCCAGCTTATTGAGAAGCCGCATATCGTGCTGCTCCAGCGACAAAGCGTTTGTGAAGTCGTACAGCGACTCCCCTTCCGGCACGTCGTTTGGGTCCTTCTTCAAAAAGGTGGTCAGCAGCGTTCCGTCGTAGGAGATCATCATGTCGCAGCTGTGACTGTCGCCCTTCAGGGCGTTAAAATTATTCACCTGAGACATCTGATCCTTGATTGTGACGGTCAAATCCGTTTTGCTCTCCACCAACTGCTGGATGATGCGATCCATGATCTGGGTCTCGGAGTAATCCCCGTCATAGAGAATCAGCTCCTTGGCGTCGGTGGTATCCCTCAGGCCAAAGGGGATAGAGATGGCAACAGCCGCCATGAGGCAGGCCAGAATGATGCCGGACCGACGGCTGACGCCGTGCATCTTTTTTAAATGTCCTTCAAACCAGCCCATGGCAAGGTCCAGCAGCACGGCAATGACCATCAGCGCCCCGGTGGCGGAGAGGATCATGCCCATGTTGGAAATCCGAATGCCCCGGTTGATAACGCTGCCTAAGCCCCCGCCGCCCACGAACGCCGCGAATACGGCGGAGCCGATGGCGTTCACCACCGCGATGCGGACCCCGGTGAACACCATGGGGAACGCCAGGGGAAATTCCACATGGAGCAGACGGTAAATCTGCCCCATGCCCATGCCCCGGGCCGCTTCCTTGACACCGGGGTCCACCTCCTGAAGCCCCAGGCAGGTGTTGCGGACGATTGGGAGCAGCGAGTACAGCGTGATGCCGATGATGACAGTCAGCTTACCCGGTCCCGCCACCACCATGATGATGCCCAGCAACGCCAGGGACGGGATTGTCTGCAATAGATCCGCCACCCATAAAATCGCCGTCCGGGCCCTGGGGTAAAGATAGGCCAGTACGCCCAGCGGCAGGCCAGCCACAATGGACAGCAGCGCCGAGGCCAGCACAATGAACAAATGTTGGAGAATCAGGTCCCAAGTCATCTGCCCACCTCCTTTTTCATCGCACGGGGTGTGACCTTCCTTTGCAGCAGATCGATCAGCGCCCCGATGACAATGGCAAGGACCGCCGCCGGAACGGCGCCGGCGATGATCAGCGTGTTATTGTTGGAGCTGACACCCTGATACACAAAGTTCCCAAGACCGCCCAGCCCGATCATGGCCGCCAGCACCGTCCAGCTGACGGTATAAATGGCCGCCATTCGCAATCCCGCGATGATGGTGGGCATGGCCAGTGGCAGCTCCACCCGCCACAGCGTTTGAAGCGGGGACATGCCGCAGCCCTTCGCTGCCTCCACGTATTTCGGCTCCACGCCTAAGATTCCGGTGTATGTATTTTTGAGCACAGGGAACATGGCGTAGATGGACAGGGCGATGATGACCGTGGCCGGTCGCATCCCGATCCAGATGAACAGCACACCGATGAACACCAGACCCGGAATAGTTTGGAAAATGGATATAACCGGGATCAGAACCGCGGACCACCGGGGCACCCGGCTCAAAAGGACACCCAGCGCCAGTCCCAGAACAAACCCGATCGCCACGCTGGCCAGTACGTAGAGCATGTGGACGCCGATGGCCTCCGCCAGCATGGACCCGTAAGTTGCAAAGAAAGCCCTCATCGCTCATCCCCCCACAACGTCGTGGCCACAGACTTGGCGACGCTGGTCTTGGTGACGATTCCGGCGATGGTGTCGTCTGCGTTGAGCACCACCACATAGTCGTCCCCGGATTCCAGCAGATAGTCCACGCTCTCCTTGGCCTCGTCCCCAATCCGCGCGACATGGGGCGTCTGGACAATCAGGGTCTCAATATTGGGCAGGCCCTTGCCCCAGAGCTTGATTCCTCGGATAGTGACCACGCCCAGATAATGCTCCGCCTCGTCCGTCACCAGAAGGGTATCCACACTGTTGCGGGCCATCATCTCCGCGCACTCCAAAACGCCCCGGTCCTTTCGAACGCGGTAGGCATTGGGGCGCATGAACGTCTCGATTCTGGCGGCGGCTCCGCTGCCGGGGACATGCTTTCCAAGGAAGCTGCGCACCAGATCGCTGGCGGGATTTTCCAGCATCTTCTCCGGGGACGCCATCTGCTCGATGCCGCCGCCGCTCATGAAGAGAATGGTATCCGCCATCTTCAGTGCCTCGCCCATGTCGTGCGTCACAAAAACGATGGTCTTGTGGAGCTTCATCTGGAGCTTCTTCACCTCGTCCTGTAAAACCTCCCGGGTCATGGGGTCCAGCGCGCCAAAGGGTTCGTCCATCAGCACCACGGGTGGCGACGCCGCCAGCGCCCGCAGCACGCCGATGCGCTGCTGCTGTCCGCCGGAGAGCTCGTTGGGGTACTTGCCCGCATACCGGTCATAGGGCATCTCCACCATCTCAAGGAGTTCGTGGACGATCTGGTCGCAGCGCTCCCTGTCATATTTCAGCAGTCGGGGCACCACGCTGATATTCTGAGCCACCGTCATGTTGGGAAACAGTCCGATCTGCTGAATCACATAGCCGATGTGGCGGCGCAGTTCCACCCGGTCCATGGAAGCGGCGTCCTTTCCATCAATCAGCACCTTGCCGCCGTCCGGCTCCAGCAGCCGGTTGATCATTTTCATCGTGGTGGTCTTTCCGCAGCCGGAAGGTCCAATCAGCACCACAAACTGCCCATCCGGTATAGTAAAGCTCAAGTCCTCAAGAATCGTCGTCTTTCCATATCGCTTACAAACATGTTCAAACTGGATCATTCGTCAGCCAGCTCCTTTCACCGCGGCGGGCTGCGCCCGCCTGTTTCCTACTCCTCTATGGGACCTGCCAGTAGCTTTCGCGCCGCCTCTGCGGCGGCGGGCGGGCCCACCAAAATGATCATGTCCCCATCATACAGCTCCGCGTATGGCCCGGGAGACAGAATCACCCTCTGCTTGCGGCGGATAGCCACGATGGTGCCGCCGGTGGACTGCCAGAACTTCAGCTCTCCGATGCTCTTTCCGATTAGGGGGGAACCGGACGGCACCGACACTTCATAATTAGGCAGAGGCTCTGTTGCGGAGGAATACATCTCCTGGCTCTGGATCAGAGCAGCGGATACTTCCACCAGCCTCCGGTTCAAACCCTCGTACTCCCCCAATATCTCCTTCATCTGTTGGCGGAGAGACCGGGTCTCCGCCCCCTCGCTGAATCCCTCGACGTAGCGCTTTGCGTTGTCCCGAGACAGGACCACCGCACCGCTTTGGGGCTTCACATCGATGACCTTCATGTCCGCCAGCAGCCGCAGCGCCCGGCGGATGGTCTCCGGCGATACGCCGTATTCCGATGCCATCACCGACCGGCCATACAGCCGGTCACCCTCCCGCAAGTCTCCGCCGGACACCCGCGAGGCCACGTCCACCGCAATCTGCAAATACTGTGCAGGTACGGTCATTTGCCGCACATCTTTCACCTCTGATTTCTAATTTTGGTCAAAACAGCTCTGTTTTTCCGCTTGGAAAAGCCTCTCCTTCCTCTTTTGGCTCATACAATGCAATTTGCTCGTATTGATTATTATACACTGACAACTTCAAAAAGTAAATAGAAGCGTCAGTTAAAAAATATGAACTTTTTTCGCTGCCGCGCAAAGAAGCGCACCGGAGCTTTCCTCCGGTGCGCTTTTTTGCTGAATAAATCGTTTTTGTGGAATAAGCGTTTACTCGCCCCACTGCACGTCCACGATGGTGACATTGCTGAATTCGATGTACTCACTTTTCAGAACGTAATCCGTCTTCCCCACGCGGACTTCCTGATCGCCCACCTTGGTGGTCTGAACGGCGGCGTCTGGCACGTCGATGCTGGCGGTAAAATACAGATTCACATGATAGGGGTCCTCCACCCAGTCACCGTTTTCATCCACAACGTAGTATGGCTCCTGTTTTACAGACTCAATCTGCCCGCTCAGAATTGCACCGGAAGCCATCAGGGGCGAGGGCAGGTGCTTCGTGCAGTTATCATAGAGAGACTTGTCCACCCCCTCCGCCTTGGCAACATAAGTAACATGGATCATCTTCGCCTCGCCGGACCCTCCGCCGCGGTTCATCAGTTTGAACCCCACGAAAGCGACCACCGCCAGAATTAGGATTACCGCGATCACGTCAATCACGTTGAATTTCTTTTTGGACTGCTGTTCCATCATTTAACCTCCAAGTAATAGGGTTTTTTCAACTTTGCGGAGTCTTGGGGACTGATTCGCACCCCCAGACTCCCGGTGGTTCTCATAGGAAGAGATCTCCCGCAATCGCGCCGAACGGCTTTACCGCCGGCTGCTGCGCGATGTGCGCGCCGATATGCTTTTCCATCCACACCATGTCGTACCAGCGGTCAAACTTATAGCCGCACTGGGAAAACCGTCCCGCCGTGTGATACCCCATGCGCTGGTGAAAATTCGCGCTGTCTCTTGTCAGAAACGGGTCCTCCTCCGCCGGATAGGCGATGCAGGCGTTGAGATTCAGGATGTTTTGCAACGCCAGAGCATTTTCCAGCACTTCATAGAGCTTTCTTCCAATGCCCCGCCGCTTCCTGTCGCCGCCCACATAGACCGTCGTCTCCACCGCCCAGTCATAGGCCGCCCGCGTCTTGAAGGGGCCCGCGTAAGCGTATCCCACAGGCACACCGTCCGCCTCGGCCACCAGATAGGGATACCTCTCCAGAGTCCGCTCAATCCGTCCCACGAATTCCCGGATCGAGGGGACCTCATATTCAAAGGTGATCGCCGTCTTCTCCACATAGGGCGCGTATATGCGCAGCAGCGCCTCCGCATCCCGCGGCGACGCAACCCTCACAGTACAGTCTTTTTCCATCAAACCGCCTCCGGTCTGTCCGTTGGTCCTTGCTTTCAGACTTTTGCTATTGTATAATATTTTTTGAGTTTGTACAAGAGGGATTTCGCGCAAAAGCGCGTTTTTCAAAAGAGGGCACACTATGAAAGTTATCCATCTCATCAGCGGAGGCGACTCCGGCGGAGCCAAGACTCACGTCCTGAGCCTCCTCCAGCATCTGAACGAAACCATTACCGCCCAGCTGGTCTGCTTCCGGGACGGTCCCTTCGCCGAAGAGGCCCGCCAGCTGGGCATTCCCACGGAGATTATGTCCGGGAACCACATTTTCCGCATCCGCAAACAGCTGACGCAGTATATCCGGGACGGCGGCTATGAGGTCATCCACTGTCACGGAGCCCGGGCCAACATGATCGGCTCCATGCTCCGCAAGACCACCGGCCTTCCGGTCTGCTCCACAGTCCACAGCGACTACAAGCTGGATTACATGGGCCGCCCCTTCAGCCGCCTCACCTTTGGCAGTATCAACGCCCACGCTCTGCGGGCGCTGGACTACCGCATCGGCGTGTCCGATGCCATGGTGGACCTTTTGATCGACCGGGGCTTCCCGCCCGACCGGTTCTTCACCATTTATAACGGTATTGATTTTACTCCCGCCCCGCCTCAGGGCGAACGGCTCCCCTATCTGCGGGATCTGGGTCTGGAGGTGGACGAGAACAGCGTGGTGGTGGGCATTGCCGCCCGGCTGAACCCGGTGAAGGACATTTCCACTCTGGTCCGTGGCTTTGCGAAGGCCTATGCCAAGTGCGGCCGCCTCCGCCTTCTGATCGCCGGGGATGGTGAGGAGCGGCAGAAGCTGGAATCACTTGCAGACGAGCTGGGCGTTGGCGGCAAGGTCTGCTTTGCCGGATGGATCTCCGGGGGTATGGACCGGTTTTACAGCGCTCTGGACGTGAACGCCCTGACCTCCGTGTCCGAGACATTTCCCTATGCCCTGACGGAGGGCGCGCGGTTTCATTTGGCCACCGTGGCCACCGCCGTGGGCGGCATCCCCGCCCTCATCGACACGGACGTGAACGGCTATCTGTTCGCCCCCGGCGACGACACGGCGCTGGGAAACGCTCTGGTCTCTCTGGCGCAGAACGACGAACGGCGCCGCGCCATGGGAGAACGGCTCTATGAAAAGGCGTCCGCTCAGTTTTCCATCCAGCACACGGTGGACACCCAGCTGCATATTTATAAAGAGATCGTCCGCCGCCACAACCGTCCCAAAGCGGATCGGGACGGCGTGGTGATCTGCGGTGCCTACGGCCGGGGCAACGCGGGAGACGACGCGATCCTGGAAGCCATTTTGCAGGAGATGCGAGGCATCGATCCGGATATGCCGGTGCTGGTTCTCAGTAAAAGCCCCAAAGAGACCCGCCTCACCTACCGGGTCCGGGCAGTCCACCGATTCAACTATCCCGCATGGCGAAATGCCATGTGCCGCGGCAAACTCTACATCAACGGCGGCGGCAGTCTCATTCAGGATGTGACCTCCCGCCGGTCCCTCTGGTTCTACCTGCACAATATATCCACTGCGAAGCATTTAGGCTGCAAGGTTCAAATGTACGGCTGCGGCATTGGCCCCGTCTCCCGCCCCAGTCACCGGAAAATGGCCGCCCGGGTTCTCAACGCCTCCGTGGACGTCATCACCCTCCGGGAGCCGGACTCTCAGGCAGAACTGAAGTCCATGGGCGTAACCAAACCCGAAATTCTCCTGACCGCCGACCCGGCCCTGACGCTGGACTGCGCTCCTCTGGAGAAAACGGACAGCGTGCTTTTACAGGCGGGTATTCCCACGGACGGGCGGTATCTCTGCTTTGCGCTGCGCAAGTGGAAGGGATTTGAGGAAAAGGCCCCGGTCTTTGCCGCGGCGGCGGAATACGCCTATAACCGTCACGGCCTGACGCCGGTGTTTTTGGCGGTGGAGAACCGCCAGGACCCTTTGGCGGCAGCCATCGCCGCTCAGGGTGTCTCCGTCCCCCACTACTTTCTCAATGACGCGGGCAAGGCCGGCACCATCATCGGCGCCCTCTCCCGGATGCAAGTGGTGGTCTCCATGCGGCTTCATGCGCTGATTTTCGCCGCCGGGCAGGGAATTCCTCTGATCGGCGTGGTTTACGACCCTAAAGTCTCCGCCTTTCTGCGCTACATCGGACAGGATCTGTTCGTGAGTCTGGCGGACGTCACCGCAAAGCAGCTGTGCGCCATGATCGACCTGGCTGTGGAGCGCACGGAGCGCCCCGAGGAGCAGGAGGCCGCCGTGGCACGGCTTCAGGAGATGGAGCGCAGAAACGTCGAAACCGCAAAGCGCCTGATGGGGAATTCAGGCGGCTGAGAAACACGCGGTAAATGCGAGCCGCCTTATTTTCGGTGCTTGAAGCTGCATTTCCCTCATACCCTAAATAGGGTGATTTTATGGATAACTTCTGCTGCGACCCTCTGGCTCTGACCATGGCAATCAACTCTCTGTCTGTGGCGCTGGCCAAAAATCTCAGCGATGATGAGTTGGATCTTCTGATTGCGGTGATTTCTCAACTGGGAGGTACGCTGACCACCATCGCGGTGCAGAGGCATATCTGTAATAATGAGCCCTGACGCGCCGCGTCAGGAGGGCGTCTTTCCGGTCTCCATCGGAAACACGATCAATTTTGTCTCCCCATCCCACAGGGCCAGAAACGCCTTGCTTTCGTCCCGATAGCCCTGTTTCATCAGCTCCCTGCGAACCCAAGTTTCCTCCTTACCCGCCTCGGTTAAGTTCTTTGGCAGGAGCTTTCCATCTATGACGAAGGGTATCTGCACATGGCTCTGTTTCGGCTTCAGATCCATATCCGAGGGCGTCGCGGGACGATAGGGCTCCTTCGGCAGGAAGCTGACGGAGCCGTTATGTTCCATCAGCGCGGTCTGAACCTGACTGAGGTCAAAGTACCCCGCTGCCCGGCACTGTGTCAGAAATTCGTTCAGGTCCAGCCGGGCCTTGCGCAGATTTTGTCGGTAGATCTGCCCCGCGTCCAGCAGTACCAAGGGCTTACCGTTAATGAAGTTGCGCGCCCGGACAGACTTGGTGGCCAGTTCTGAAATGCCGAAAGCCACCAGACCATAAATGATCAGGGCCGTCAGCGGCTGTAGCGGTTCTTCCAACTCCGTGGCCAGCTCTGCGGCGATGGAGCCGATGGTAATACCGATGATATAATCGAACAGCGTCAACTGAGATACCTGCTTACAGCCCATCAGCTTGGTCAGGGCAAATAACGCCACCAGAGATAACATTGAAGTCAGTACCGTGGGACCGATGTCGGCCATGGCCTCTTTCATGAAAAAACACTCCTTCCGTATAAGCGTACGGAAGGAGTGTTGCCATAAAAGTGGAATTTATTCCCGCTGCCCCGCGCAAGGCGGACACATCAGAATTTTTCGTGACATAGATCTGTGATGGACCTGCGGATCTCTTCTTCCTGCCCCTGGGGATAGAAAACCACAATATAATCCCCTGGCATCAGCGTAGTTTCACCGTGGGGGATGATGTCCTTGTTGCCCCGACGCAGGCTAACGATCAGCGTGCCCGCAGGCCAGTTAATCTCGTCGACTCGCCGACCCGCCGCGCAGCTTCCCAGCTCCACGGGAATCTCCATCAAATTTTTCTTCTCTTGGGACGTGGCGATATCCTTCTCTTGTTTAATGGAGCGATCCAGCAGCACCTCGTAAATCGGGTCGATCTTCATAAAGTCGGAAATCAGCAACGCGGAGAATGCGCAGGTTGCCACCGGAAGCATATGTACCAGAGAGCCGGACATCTCAACCGTGAGCAAAATGGCGGTAATGGGAGCCTTCACCGACGCAGCCATAGCCGCCGCCATGGCGCACACCGCAAAATCCGGGATGTACTGAGCGGGGAATAGACCCAGGTTTACCGAGACGATACCGAAGATGCTGCCCGTCAGAGTGCCCACCGCCAGAATAGGCATAAAAATACCGCCAGGGACGCCGCTGCCGAAACTGGTGCAGGTGAACAGGAATTTAACCGCCAGCAAAAGCAGAAGCAGCAAAATACCACCCGTGGCGTTTTCCGCAAATTCAATCAAATCCCGGCCACTGCCCAGGGTCAAGGGCAGATACATGCCGCAGGGGATGGCCAGCAGCAGTGCCACGGTAGGCGCCCACCGAGCGGACATTTTCCCGTAAAGAGGTCCGGCGGCAAGCAGCGCCCGGTTGAGCAGGGATCCCACAAACCCAGTCAGCATACCCAGTGGAATCATCCAGAAGTACATGTGGATGGGCAGCTGGGGGATCTTTGTGAATTGCAGTTCCGGCGTCAGGCCTAAAAAGTACTTCGATACGAAGTCCGCCACCAAGGACGCAGCCGTGGCCGTAAGCATAATTGCGGGAGAGAAGTTGCGGTGAACCTCCTCCAGCGCGAAAATCACGCCGGACAAGGGCGCGTTGAACGCAGCGGCCAGGCCGGCGGCGGCGCCGCCGGTGATGAGGTAGTTCTCCTCCACCTTGCTTTTACCCAGCAGCCGTGACACCGCTTGGGCGCCCGCGGCGCCGATCTGAATGGAGGGACCTTCCCGTCCCAGAGAGAGTCCGAAGATGCTGCACAGTCCGCCGGTCACGAAGCGCACAGCCAGAATCGTGTACCACTTCATTTTCATACCAAACAGCACCACACCCTCCACCCGAGGGATGCCGCTTCCGGCGGCCGCCGGTTCCAGCTTCACAAGCCAAGCCACCAAAAGCCCTACAATTACCGCGCCCAGCGCCCAGGGAATCAACAACACGGGGTGGTCCTTGAAGTAGCCGTAGCAAGCCACGGCCGTGGCGGTTCCGCGTTGGATAACCAATCGGTACAAAACCGCCAGCAGCCCCGCCACCGCGCCGGTGAGAATCGCCTTGAACGCAATGCTCCATTTTAGTCGATTGAAGTCGGATAGAAACCGGTAAATTTTTGCTCTCTGTTCACTCATTTAAAAAACCTCTGTACTTGAATTAATAATTCAAAAAGACTGCATACATTTGCAGTATAGCACACGTTAAGATATCTTAACAAGTCTCCCGGAAAAATTTATAAGAAATAAACAAGAGTAATCAAAAAGCTTTTGAGAAACTCGTTGTTTCATTTCAGAATAAAAGCGGCAGACAGCGTTTCGCTGTCTACCGCCTGTGAAACACGGTCCGCCGCGTGGGAGAAGGGTTATTTCGCAGTAGGCGTAATGACCTCCGGGATTTCATCCGGTCCGCGGAACGTTTCACCGGCGTCCAATCCGTCCAGCCGGGTCTCCAGCGTCTCCGGATTCCTCATGTTGCGGCTGAACGCCGCGAAAAAGCGGGAGTATTCGATGCCAGTGGCAATCCGTTCATCCATCACCACGCCAAGCGGCATAACTCTCCCCTTTTCGCCGGGGAGGGCATCCGGCTTGCGCACCGGCTTGCCCATGCAGATGAAGACGCCGGTGGTGCCAAACTCATAGCAGTGGTGGTAGATGCAGCTGGTGTTGATGGACGCCAGATTTGTAACGAACAGGCTGGTGTGGAACGGACTCAGGTCAATAATCTTTCTTGGCAGCAGCCCGTGGAGGTCCAGATGATAAATCAGCCAAAAAATAAACCGCGGCAGAGCCGGAACGGCAAAGGCCAGATTGGCGAATTTGTCCGTGCTGTTGCTGTGCGCGGACTCGCTGTTTCGGTCAATCAGTTCCTGAACACGGGAGCTGATGGTGAACACCGTATCCTCCGGCTTCAGAAAGACCTTTAGCGTCGTCTCGTCCGGCGTTCCGTCAGCCCGCTTTTTCAGCAGCACAAAAGAAAAGCAAAAATGGTTCCGTCTGTAAATTCTCCGGTTCATGATAAAATAATTGATCTTAGGATTTTCCAGCGCGGCCTTGTAATACGCCGCCACCAACACGCTCATGTGGGTCACGCGGCATCCCTCCCGCCGCTTCCGGCGGATATATGCCTTCACAATATCCTCGTCAATCATGTCGCTGGCCCAGTTCTGGGCGTCGTACCGGCGCGGCATGATGTAGGGCAGAGCCTGCATGATGGACGTCAGGTCCCTGACGCGAGTGCCGTCCGCTCTCATATCGCTCACACGTTCCTTTCCCGCGGTCGCGCCGCGATAGGTCGGTGCCAATATGACTTATAGTATACAGGAATGTTCAGAAAATTTCAAGGATTTGGTCAAAAGTGCTTTAAAACAGGATACGCCTGTCCGTTGGAGCTTTATTTTCCGGAGATGACGCACATTCTGCGTGGAAGCCGTCTTTATGTATACGAATACGTAAACGTTTTTGGTCTTTTTAAATAAAAACATGATCTATATTTGGCTTACGTCAACTCCCTCTTTACGGTTGAATATCCCCTTGAGATGTCGTATACTGAATGTGAGAATGCAAACAAAACATTTGGGAACCTGACAAATTTATTGAACAATGGAGGATCAGATGATGAAATACGGACGTACCTATAACTTCTCCGCCGGCCCGGCCATGATGCCTGAGGAGGTTCTGGAGGAGATTGCAGCCGAAATGATGAACTACCGCGGCAGCGGCATGTGCGTCATGGAGATGAGCCACCGGTCCAAGACCTTCCAGACGATCTTTGACGAGGCTAAGGCCGATCTGAAGGAGCTGATGGGCATTCCCGACAATTATAAGATTCTGTTCGTGCAGGGCGGCGGCACGGTACAGTTCTCCATGGTGCCCATGAATCTGCTGAAAGGCGGCGTGGCTTGCTATGTGGAGACCGGCGCATGGTCCAAGAAGGCCATCAAGGAGGCTAAAAAGTTTGGCGAGGTAAAGGTTGTGGCCTCCTCCGCCGACAAAAATTTCTCTTATATCCCGGACTGCTCCAATCTGGACATTCCCGATAACGCGGACTATGTCTACATCTGTGAAAATGAGACCATCCACGGCCTGACCTATCACAAGCTGCCTGACACCAAGGGCCATGTGCTGGTGTCCGACCAGTCCTCCATGTTCCTGTCCCGGCCCTGCAACGTATCTGATTACGGACTGATCTGGGGCGGCGTACAAAAGAACGTGGGACCTGCGGGCATGTCCATCGTCATCATCCGGGAAGATCTGATCCGGGACGATCTGGATGACAAGCTGCCGATCTATCTGAGCTACAATACCCACGCCGACGCCGACTCCCTGTACAACACCCCCAACTGCTGGGCAATCTACTGCTGCGGCAAGGTCTTCAAGTACCTGCTGAAAAACGGCGGCCTTGCGGCCATGAACCAGCGCAACGAGGAAAAGGCCAAGGTGCTGTATGATTTCCTGGACCAGAGCAAGTTCTTCACCGGCGCGGTGGTGAAAGAAGACCGCTCTTTGATGAACGTGCCGTTCGTCACCCCCAGCAAGGAGCAGGACGCCGAAGTTGTGGCCGCCAGCAAGGCTGCGGGCTTTGATAATCTGAAGGGACACAAATCCGTGGGCGGTCTGCGCGCCTCCATCTACAACGCCATGCCCAAGGAAGGCGTTGAGGCACTGGTGGACTTCCTGGCGAAGTACGAGAAGGAGCATGCCTGAGCCATATTGGAACGGTTGAAACCTTCCATGCGTACCCATCCCCCAATGGGTAGTTTTTCCGACGGAATGGCGTCCCTGGGGTGCGCCGGAAAATCGATGAAAAGGGGAACCTGATATGAGAATTTTAGTTACTGACGGCATGGATGCCGGTGCAATAGAGAAACTGCGGCTGGACGGCTATGAGGTCGTCGAGCAGTTTTATGAGCCCGACCAGCTGGGTGCGGCCCTGCGGGATTTTGACATCGTGGTCATCCGCAGCGCCACCAAGATCAAGGAGCCGCAGATCGATGCCGCCAAGGGCAGCAGTCTGAAGCTCATCATCCGGGCCGGCGTCGGCGTGGACAACATCGCGGTGAAATACGCGGAGGCGGCGGGCATTCAGGTCACGAACACGCCCCGGGCCTCCTCCAACGCCGTGGCGGAGCTGGCCATCGCGCTGCTGTTCGCCTGCGCTCGGAATCTCTCCATCGCGGGCCACACCATGCGGGAGCAGAAATGGGAAAAGAAGGCCTATTCCAAAGGTTTTGAACTTCAGGGAAAGACCATCGGCGTGGTGGGCTATGGCCGTATCGGCCGCCTGATTGGCGACAAGGCTCAGGCGCTGGGCATGAACGTGCTGTCCTGTGTCCACCGCACCAAGCCCGAGGGCTGCGAGTGCGAAACGATGCACTTTGTCTCCATGGATGAGCTGCTGGCCCAGTCCGATATCATCGCCCTCAGCGCTCCCGCCGGGGAGAAGCCCATGGTGGATGCGCAGAGCCTCGCCAAGATGAAGGACGGCGTGGTCATCCTTAATACCTCCCGGGGGACCAATATCGACGAGGCCGCTTTGTTGGACGCGTTGAATTCCGGGAAGGTAAAAGCCGCGGGCCTGGACGTGTGGCTGAGCGAAAAGGAGCCCAACTGGGCGCTGGCCGCTCACCCGTCGGTAGCCTGCGCGCCCCACATCGGCGCGGGCACCAAAGAGGCCCAGAAGCGCATCGGCGCCGAGCTGGTAGATATCATCGAGCATTTCGCGTGATCTGAGCGGCTGAGGCCCGCCTTTAGAGGTCAATGTCAGCGCAGATTACTTTCCTAACAAAAACAGGGCGCCGTCGTTCATCACGACGGCGCCCTGAAGCGCTTTTTAAGCAACGTACCTTGTGGAGTATCCTTGCGGCATCAAAGGCTGTTCTTTCCCCGAACCATGTATTTCCCGCTGGGTTCCGCCACCAGAATCCTGCCAAGCTCCGCCATCAGTCTGCCCCGCAGATATACCTGTGCGATCCCGCCGGAGGTAACGAAGCCCTCGTAAGGACTGTATCCCGCCGCGCCAACGCAGTCTTCCGCCCGGATCACATGGCTGGCTCCCGGGTCGTAAACCACAATGTCCGCGTCGCTCCCCTGACGAATCACGCCCTTGCGGGGATACAGGCCGTACAGCTTCGCGACATTCTCGCTGAGCACCTGGCACATCGTCGGCAGGGCGATTTTCTTCTTCTCCACGCCATAGGAATAGATCAGCTCTCCCCGGGTCTCCACACCGGGAAGCCCGCCGGGAATCTTCGTGAAATCCTCCCGTCCGGCGTCCTTTTGCTCCAGCGTGAAGGAGCAGTGGTCGGTGGAAACGGTCTGGATCTGACCGCGCTTCAGTCCCCGCCACAAATACGCCTGCTCCGTTCTCTCCCTGATGGGCGGAGCACAGACATACCGTGCGGCGGCGGAATAGTCCTGATTGAAGTAAACGCTCTCGTCCAGCAGCAGATACTGAGGGCAGGTCTCCACATAGACCTTCTGTCCCCGCTTCCGGGCGGCCTCTACCTCGTTCAGTGCCTGGTGGTTCGTCAGGTGGACGATCACCACCGGGCAGTCCGCTGCCTGAGCAATGCGCAGCAGTCGGCCCACCGCCTCCGCCTCCAGACACGCGGGGCGGGTCCGGGGATGGGAGGCGGGTGACAGTTCCCCGGCGGCTTTTCTCTCGGCAATCATGGCATCGATCACTCCGGCGTTCTCGCAGTGGACGCCGCAGATCCCGCCCATTCGCCTGATGGATTTCAGAGCGCTGTAAACCGCCCCGTCGCCGATCATCATGGCGGGGTAGGTCAGATACATTTTAAAAGATGAAATCCCCGCAGCAAACATGGCCGGAAGCTCTGCCTCGATGGCAGGGTTCCAATCATCGATGGTCATGTGGAAACCATAGTCACAAAAGGCTCGCCCGTCGGCCTTCCTGTGCCAGAGATCCAAGCCGTATTGAAGGGATTCCCCCTTGTTTGGGCAGGCAAAATCGATCACCGTAGTAGTGCCGCCCCGGATAGCCGCGCGACTGCCGGATGTGAAATCGTCGGCGGTAGTGGTGTTGCACACGTCCAGATCGAAATGGGTGTGGGCGTCGATAAACCCAGGAAACAGGAGCATCCCCGTTACATCCATCACATTTCCGCCCGCGGCAGACAGTCCGCGGCCCACCTGTGCAATCTTCTCCCCGTCGATCAGCACGTCCGCCCTGCGCACACCCCGGCCAGACACCACGCTGCCGCCCTTTAGTAATGTTCTCATCGCAAATCCTCCCTTGCATCCTTGCGTTTATGCAGGTTCAGCATAGCACAGTTCTCCCCGGATTTCCAGCTGTCAAACGCCCGCCGAAGAGAAATATTTTTGCGGTGCGGCCCTTCCGTTTTATTAAAAATGGCAAAATTTTTGATATAGATATTTTTTGTATTTTTGTCCATTTCCCAAAACAGTTTAATTTTGGAAAATTTTACACTATTTTTATGTTATCTTCTTTATTTTTTATGCAGAGCAGTTTATACTAAAAATACTATAAAGTACGGAAAGCGCCGTGCTTTTGATTTTGAAGGAGGTAGAAGATGAAAAAGGTAATTTCCCTGTTGCTGGCTGCGGTCATGGCGATGTCTCTGACCACGGTCAGTTTTGCCGCCGATACTACGGCGGTGGACAAGGGCGACATCGTGGTTCTGTACACCAACGACGTCCACTGCGGCGTGGATGACAACATCGGCTACGCGGGCCTTGCCGCCTACAAAGCCGAAATGCAGAAGGCCACCGACTATGTGACTCTGGCCGATGTGGGCGATGCCGTGCAGGGCGCGGCTCTGGGCACGTTGTCCAAGGGCGAGTACATTGTGGACATCATGAATCAGATGGGCTATGACGTGGCTGTCCCCGGCAACCACGAATTTGACTATGGCATGGATCAGTTCCTGAACCTCTCCAAGGAAATGAAGTGTGGCTACGTCTGCTGCAACTTTATGGACCTGCGGACCAATAAGCCCGTGTTCGACGCCTACAAGATGATTACTTATGGCAATACCAAGGTGGCTTATGTGGGCATCGACACTCCCGAGTCCATCACCAAATCCACCCCCACCTATTTCCAGGATAATACCGGCAAGTATATCTATGGCTTCTGCAATGGCAACAATGGCAAGGAGCTGTACAACGCCGTGCAGTCCGCTGTGGACTCCGCCAAGGCCGCAGGCGCCAATTACGTCATCGCCGTGGGCCACTGCGGCATTGATGAGCAGAGCGCTCCCTGGCGTTCCACGGACATTATCGCCAACGTCTCCGGTCTGACCGCCTTCCTGGACGGCCATTCCCACAGCACCATTCCCTCACAGAAGGTCTCTGGCAAGGACGGCAAGACTGTTCTCCTGACCTCCACCGGCACCAAGCTGGCTGCCATCGGCAAGCTGGTTCTGAAGTCCAGCGGCGCTGTCACCACCGAACTGGTCACGGATTACACAGCCAAGAACCCCGCAATGGATACCTTCGTCAAGGGCATTCAGTCCAAGAACGAAGCCCTGCTGAATAAGGTCGTGGCCAAGACCTCCGTTGACCTGACCACCATAGAAGCCGACGGCAAGACCCGCGCCATCCGCAATCAGGAAACCAATTTGGGCGATCTGGTGGCCGACGCTTACCGTGACGTCGCAGGCGCCGATATCGCCATTGTCAACGGCGGCGGCATCCGGGCCGACATCAAAGCCGGCGACATCACCTATGGGCAGATCATCGCCGTCCATCCCTTTGGCAACGAGCTGCGGATGGTAGAAGCCACCGGCCAGCAGATTCTGGACGCACTGGAAATGTCCGCCCGCAGCACTCCTGATGAAAACGGCGGCTTCCTCCAGGTTTCTGGCTTGACCTACACCATCGACACCTCCATCCCCTCTACCGTCAAGACCGACGACAACAAGATGTTTGTCTCCGTCACCGGTGCGCGCCGCGTCAAGGACGTCAAGGTCGGCGGCGTGGCCATCGTGGCCACCAAAACCTATAAGCTGGCCTCTCACAACTACATGCTGGAGAGCGCGGGCGACGGTCTGAACATGTTCCAGAAGGATAAGTTTCTGGCCGTTCCCGCTATGCTGGATAACCAAATCCTGATCAACTTTATCACCGGTACGCTGAAGGGCACGGTCCCCGCTGAGTACACGAAAGCTCAGGGCCGTATCACCATTACCGGCGTGGTTATGCCTTACACCGACGTGGTCTCCGGTTCCTATTACTATGACGCAGTCCTTTTCTCCGAGAAGAACAGCCTGATTCCCGGCACCAGCGCCACCACCTTCAGTCCCAACGTCACCATGACCCGCGGCGATGTGGTCCTGGCTCTGTGGAATCTTGCCGGAAAGCCCGCCGCCAAAGCGACTCCCGCCTTTACCGACGTGGACTTTACCACCGATCTGGGCAAGGCTGTGGCCTGGGCCAATGAGAACAGCATCGTCAACGGTAAGACGGCGACTACCTTTGTCTCCGGCGATTCCGTAAACCGTCAACAGTTCGCGTCGTTTATGTTCCGTTATGCGGAGGCCCTGGGTTATAGTGTCAGCGTCGGCGGCAGTCTGGGCGCTTTCACAGACGCCAGTCAGGTCTCTTCCTACGCCACAAAAGCCATGGTCTGGGCCAACGGGAACAGTCTGGTAAACGGTTTCAGTGACAACACGGTTCGTCCTTTCGGCACTGCCACCCGCGGTCAGTCCGCGGCGATCATCTATCGCTTTGCCTCCACTCTGACCGCCTCTAAGGCCGCCTGAGTTTAAAATTCACAGCTTAAAAAGCGCGCCTGTTTGGATAAAGCAAACAGGCGGGCTTTTGTTTTTATCCGGGCTGAGCGCACAATTCTGTTTGAACAGCGCGGCTCCCGGCTTTTGCCGGGAGCCGCGCTTCTTGGTCCAGTGGAGAAGTTACAGAGACTTCTCGTAGGACTCAATCATCTTCTTGACCATCTGGCCGCCGACAGAACCAGCCTCACGAGAGGTCAGATCGCCATTGTAACCTTCCTTCAGGTTGACGCCAACCTCAGAAGCAGCCTCCATCTTGAACTTATCCATGGCCGCACGAGCCTCGGGCACGTTGATCTTGCTGTTACTATTGGAATACATAATCGTTTCTCCTTTTCTCAATCTTAAATTTATTTTATTTGTGGGTTATCTGGGTATCGCAAGCATAGTTTGACTCGAAAAATTAAGAATATGCCGGAATTTTGCCGGTAATATTTTGTAAAAGCTCAGGTAATGAATGATGCCCTGCCGCAAAATTCGCTGAGATTTGCATGTACACCGTTATTTTGGGCTGTATGCTTCCAATAATCTTTAAAATCAATTGATCTAAATTTTCGGCTTATTCTGCGGGATGCTTCGCTTTTTTGTCCTTACGTGGTACAATTAAAAAATGGTTAGGCGAAGGTCAATAAAAATTAGTATGCTCAATTTCAGTCTGGCATTTTTAAAATTTTCTGCGTTCAGGGGGCCTTTAAGGATTTTCAGACCGTCGACATCCTTACGCGCAGTTGGTCTTCGATCTGCCTCTCCTTCTGGTGGAAACCGACATGAGAGAACTAATCCGCCCTCTCTGCCATAAATTCAATACGATTGCCCGAGTCGCCAGATTTTCGGTATTCTGAATTACCTTCCCCTGAATTATGAGCAGCTTCAGGCTGCACTGACCCGGGTCATCAAGGAACTGCGCTTGGAAATCCACGCCTGCGAGCGTATTGATCTGTTTTTCAGTATCAGTGAAAGGGCCGCGTCCATCTCTCAGCTGGGCGAATGCCGGGAACAGGCGCAGCCTGCCATGGAGCAGCGACTCCTTCTGGAATAAGCCCCGTTTATCCTTTTCGAGGTCCCGGAGAATGACGCGCAGACAACGGGACCCTTTTCCACACATTCAGCACAGCGTCGCAGGAGAGCATTGCGGTATAAAGTGAGGACCAGCTTCGTTCCGCGGTCCAGTATCTGCTTCAGCTGGGGAAGGCTTATGTGCCCTGTAAAATCGCATAAAAAGGGGCGGAGCCATGTCATAAAGGTGAGGCTTCGTTCCTCAACATCCATCGGTCTTTTCAATACATACCACTCAACAATTTTATTCGCCGATTGAACCCTTCCCCCATTCATACTAAGATAACAATAACGATAATTTATGGAGGAACGACATGGATACAATTTATTTTGATAACGCCGCCACTTCGTTTCCCAAGGCCCCCGGCGTGGGGCGGGCAATGGCCGACCTGATTGAAAAGGGAGCCTTCAATATCAGCCGGGGCGGATACGAGCGGTCCTATGAACTGCTGGCCCAGGTGCTGGACGTTCGGGATCGGCTGAAACGGCTGTTTTCCGCGCCAAAGGAAACTTGCGTCTGCTTTACCGGTGGAGTCACCGCCGCGCTGAACCAGTTTTTGAAGGGAACACTCTCTCCCGGAGACCACGTGATCGTCTCCTCCATGGAGCACAATGCAGTGATGCGTCCTCTGTATACGCTGGCTCAGGCAGGCGTGGAGGTCAGCGCGGCCCAGTGCGCACCGGATGGAACGCTGGATCTGGAGACGGTCCGGGCCTGCTTTAAGAGCAACACAAAGGCGGTGCTCTGTACCCATGCCTCCAACGTCTGCGGCACAATCCTGCCCGTGGACGAGATCGGTACGCTCTGCCGGGAAAAGGGCGTCTGGTTCGCGTTGGACGCGGCTCAAACCGCCGGGATCTATCCCATCGACATGGAACGCATGAGCATTGATTTTCTGGCCTTCCCCGGTCACAAAAGTCTGCGGGGACCTCAGGGCGTGGGCGGTTTTCTGGTCACGCCGCAGTTGGCGGCGGCCATGCGTCCGGTGATTGAGGGCGGTACCGGCTCCCGTTCAGACTCCGAGGAACAGCCCGAATTCCTACCGGACAAGTTTGAGGGTGGTACCCTTCCCCTCCCCGCCATCATCGGCTTAAGGCAGGCGCTGCTGGCGCTTGAAAACGGTACGCAGGCGGTCTATCGGTATGAGATGGAGCTGACTTCTCAATTCTTGCATGGACTTTCTGGAATTCCAAGTGCAAAAGTCGCAGGCATTTCCGACCAAGCCCGACTGGCAGAGCGGCTGGGGGTCGTCAGTGTGGACTTTTCTCCATCGGACAACGCAGAGCTGGCCTATGCCCTGGAGCAGGAGGCCGGAGTCATGACCCGGGTGGGGCTGCACTGTGCTCCCCGTGCCCACAAAACGCTGGGTACCTTTCCTCAAGGCACGGTCCGATTCTCCTTCGGTCCGGAAAATACGGTGGAGGAAGTGGAACTCTGCCTGCGGGCCATCCGGAACATCCTGAAATAGCGGCGAGTATCTGTTTTTTACAAATATTCTTAAATAATCCTTGCAATACTCAAAAAACTGTGTTAGACTAACTTGTGCCTTTGTGAGAAGGCTTTTATCAGAATCAACAGGATCGAAAGAGGTGAACACGAGCAATGAAGGAAGGAATCCATCCCGATTATCAGCAGACTACTATTACTTGCGCCTGCGGTAATGTGATTGAGACAGGTTCTACCAAGAAGAATATCAAGGTGGAAGTCTGCTCTAAGTGTCACCCCTTCTTTACGGGCAAGCAGAAGCTGGTAGATACCGGCGGACGCGTGGCCAAGTTCAATAAGAAGTTCGGTCTGGACAAGTAAGTCCACTGACACGTTCACGAACCCCCGTATCCGTGAGGATACGGGGGTTTTTTGCGTATTCGCCCGCTTTACAATTTCCGGCGGAGCGGATATAATAATACCGCTATGTTCAACATAAAAGGAGACGATTGCCATGCGCCTGAAAGCTGTTAATCCCAAGGACCTTTCTTTGGAAACGCTCCGCCTGTTCACCGGGAGGACTCCTCTGCTGACCGCAGGGGACCGGACTGCCTGCAACACCATGACCATCGGTTGGGGCGGTCTGGGGGAACTCTGGCAGAAGCCAGTCTGTACGGTGTACGTGCGGCAGTCGCGTTATACCTTTCAATTTATGGAGTCACACGACTATTTCACCGTGTCCGTCCTTCCGGAAAGCCACCGAGACGTTCTGCTCCTGTGCGGAACCAAAAGTGGCCGGGATACGGACAAGATTTCATCCTGCGGCCTCACGGTATGCTATGGCGCCGGCAATGCCCCCTTTTTCGACGAGGCGGAGCTGGTGCTGGTGTGCCGCAAGCTGTACACACAGGACATGAATCAGGATTGTGTGATCGATCACGGCGCGGCAGCCCCCTTTTACAAGGAAGGCGACTGGCATCGGATGTATATTGGCGAGATCGTGGAGGCTTATCACGCATGACCGCCTGAAGCGGTGAAGGAGATTTATGCAGGAAACAAACGAAATTCGAGACAAAGTGGTACTGGTGGGGCTGAACTCACCGGTACTAAATAAGGAAGGTAATGCCGACGAGTCCACCATGGAGGAGCTGTCCGCTCTGGTGGAGACCGCCGGTGGAGAAACAGAGGGCATCATCATTCAAAACCGGGAAAAGCCCGACCCCCGTACCTTTATCGGCGAGGGTAAGGTGGCTGAGGTGCAGCTCTACTGTGAAAATGTGGGAGCCACCATGGTCATCTTCGACAACGACCTGTCCCCCTCTCAGCAGCGGGTTCTGACAGAGATTCTGGGTATTCAGGTTCTGGACCGCTGCGGGTTGATTCTGGACATTTTTGCCCAGCGTGCCAAGACAAAGGAAGGCCGCTTACAGGTGGAGCTGGCGGAATATCAGTACCTTCTCCCCCGCCTGACCGGCATGTGGACCCATCTGGAGCGGCAGGGCGGCACCAGCGGCAATGGCGCCATCGGTTCCAAGGGCCCCGGCGAGACGCAACTGGAAACAGACCGGCGGCTGATCCACAAAAAGATCGACAAGCTCCGTGCCGACCTGGACGACGTACGCCGGGTCCGTGGTACCCAACGCCAGCAGCGGCGAAAAAATGAGATTCCCGTAGTGGCGATCGTGGGCTACACCAACGCCGGCAAATCCACGCTGCTGAATCAACTCACCGGCGCGTCCATTCCCGCCAACAACCGCCTGTTTGACACGCTGGACACCACCAGCCGGCTTTTGACGGTCAGCGATACACTGGACGTGATTCTCAGCGACACCGTCGGCTTTATCCGCAAGCTCCCCCACCATCTGGTGGAAGCGTTCAAGGCAACGCTGGAGGAGCTGGAATACGCGGACCTTCTGCTCCATGTCATCGACGTGTCCAACCCCGAATGGCAGCAGCAGGCTCAGGTGGTGGAGGACCTGATTGCGGAACTGGGGGCCAGTGACCTTCCACGCATTGAGGTTTTTAACAAGAGCGACCTATCGGGCGGCGAAATCCTGCCCCGCGGGGCGGATATGGTAACCATCTCCGCCAAAACCGGCGAGGGCGTGCCGGAGCTTTTGCAGCTGATTGACCAGCGGCTTGATAAGGGCGCCCGACGGGTGATCATCCACCTGCCTTATGACAAGGGCGGGCTCCTGGACATTTTATATCGGGATGCAAAGGTGGAAAAGGTGGACTACGCGCAGACCATCGACGTCACCGCCGTGTGCGCTCCCCGGGTTCTGGGGCAGGTAGCTCCTTACGTGCGGGAGGCGGAGAGCCCCCATGACAATTAGAGGAGTGGCATGAGCGGATACTTGGTACCCTTTGAGGACGCCGAAAGCGAATTCACGGAAAAACGCTCCCGCTTCATCAGCCATATCTGGCGGGTGGAAAACGAGGCAGAGGCCCGCGCCCGCATTGAGGAAACAAAAAAGCAATACTACGACGCCCGTCACAACTGTTGGTGCTATTTGCTCCGGGAGGGCGGCGCGGTGCGTTACGCCGACGACGGCGAGCCTCAGGGCACAGCGGGTCAGCCCATGCTGAATGTGTTTCAGCGGGAGGAAGTCACCCATGTGTGCTGCGTGGTCACCCGCTATTTCGGCGGTGTGCTGCTGGGAGCCGGTGGGCTGACCCGGGCCTATGCCAGAGGTGCGAAGGATGCACTGGATGCCTCCGGAGTCAGCCGTGTGAGCCTGTGGACGCTGTGGGACGTGCCCTGCACCTATCCCCTGCTGGAGCGGGTTAAGCTAGAATTGGCAGCTATCGGAGGCGTTGTTGAACGCGCGGACTACGGCGCTGACATCTCGCTTCTTGCCGCATTCCCCCAGGGCGGCGCGGAGCTGTTCGCCCCCCGTCTGACAGAACTCTCAGCCGGGGCTCTGTCCATGGCAAAACGGGGCGAGGACTTCCGTCCCGGCCCCCGGGAGACGCGATAAGTCTTCTTCGGCGGCTCTCCGCTGCGATATGGTCTGCCGCTCCGCAAAATTCCCTACTCCGAGCCGGACCTGTCTTCTTCGCTCTCGGTTAGGGCAGGCAATTATACAGCAAAAAGGAAAGAAACACACGCGTGTTTCTTTCCTTTTTAATCCTTGGGTCAAAGACGATGCTTCCTGTATGACTCTTTGCCGCAAGTCCGGTACAGCAGCCGCAGGCGAAACGCTGCCGTAGGCGATTAGATGTCGCACTCCCTTGTACGCCAAGCGATCTCGACCTCCAGATCTCTTTTCAACTTGGCGTTCTCTGCGACGAGGTCGTCATAATGGCGGCTCTGTACGTAATATTTGACAAAACTGAAGGTGGCCTCCTGAAACTCTTCTTCCGTATACTGCGGCAGGAGGGAGCCGTTGAACCGCTTAAGTCCCTGCACGGAGATCACCACGAGACGTCGGTTCTTTTCCGAGAGATGAATGATCTTCAGGTTTTCCGGAATTTCCAGCTTCAAATCGTAAATTTCGTTGATCTCTTTCAGCAGCTTGCGCTGTTCCGGCTTGGCCGAGACAATCACGCCGTATTTTTCAAACAGCTCCTTTAAGTAGTCGACCGACACTTCCTCTCTGGTAATGGTCCCCTTTCCAATTCCGGAGAACATCGTATTGGACAGGGAAAAGCTGACAAATACCTCTTTGCCCGTTTGCGGATAGCTCATGATTGTTTACCTCCCGACATATTCTTGTTTTTGCTGGGATCGAATTTCGGTTTGCCCCAGTGCTATTATATCACACAATACGCAAAAGTAAAATTATTATTACGCAATGTTGCGCAATTTATATTGCATATTTGTCAGGATTGATTCGGGCCGGAAATAAATTTGCACCTCCGATCAGTGGCACATCCTCCGCTTTGTTAACGGTCAGTACCTCTGCAGCCAAACAGTTTTTTCGTTCTATATGCACTATACATAAAAACAGAATTGCCACACAGAATAATCGAGAACCATATTTTTCTTATTAATGTAGAATTGATTGTGTGCACGGAATAGGGGGTCACCGATGAAACATGCAGCAAAATTTTTCGCTGTCTTTTGTCTTTTACTTGCTTTGTCCGGCTGTCGAAGCGGATCTACTTCTGCGCCAAACACATCGTCGAATACGAATAAGCCCGAGGAATTGAAAGCAAGCGACTATTTTCCAATGGTGGAGAACACAAGATACGTATATCAGGGCGAGGGAAACGAGTACGCCTTCTATGACGCTTATCCTGATTTCACTTCGAAAAATCAGATACAGCTGAGGATTGACAACGGCGGCACCATTCTAACAATGGTGATTGCTCTCTCTGACGGAAAACTGGTTCAGACCTATTCAAGCGGCGAGACATATGATCGGGAAAATGACTTAAATAAGACCGGTGAAGAAGAGGTCCTGCTGGCAGAACCGATCGTCAGGGGCACTGCCTGGACATTGAAAGACGGGAGTACCCGAACGATCACCGACACTTCCGCTTCCGTTTCCACCCCTTCCGTAGATTATGACGCGCTTGAAGTTACAACCCAAGGAGCAAACGGCACAACCATTCAGTATTACGCCAAGGCGATTGGCCTGATTAAAATTGTCTATGGGTCGGGAGAATCTCAGATTTCCTCCACGCTCAGTTCCGTTGAAAAAGATGTGCCTCTGACGCAAAACGTTCGGTTTTTCTACCCCAATGTTGACCAGGATAAGATTTATTATAAGGAAAAAAAGATCAATTTTTATACAAATGATGTCACAAAAGACGTAATTGCGAAGGCTTATCGGGAAGTTCCCAACGGGGCCGCAAACGTCTTTTCCGAAAACACAGAGATCAACAGCTTGTTCCTGAATGACGACGGCAGCGTCTCTCTGGACCTGAACCAGGCGTTTTTAACAGAGATGAATGCCGGGTCCGGGTATGAGTCCGCGATTCTTAAATGCCTGGCAAATACCTTTGGGGATTACTATCATACGGATAAAGTGATATTGACAATTGAGGGCAGCCCCTATTCATCCGGGCATTTTAAATTTAAAGAGGGCGAATTTTTGCAGGCTGATCTGAGCAATGCGGAGCAGCTTTCAAAATAGGCATCGCGGTGGGAATCAAATGAGTAAGCCGCCGGGAACAGAGGCATCCGGAATGCAAAGGGGAATTCTGTTTTTTCTTGACAGAAGAGAACAAAAATGTTAAAATTCTCAGCAAGATCTTTTTGTGAATTCTCGCAAAAAGAAGCAGACCAATCTTCTGCTAAGCTGAAGATAAGCCCTTACGGACAGGCGGGTCGGTTGCCGGGCGGTATAATCCGCATTATTGATTGAGTTAGAAGCTCAAATTTTATAAGTTGATTACTTTATAATCGAGCCTGCGGGCAATCATCTTGTGAAACGGTCAATAAAAGAGTAGCAGCCGATTCTTTGCGGAACCGCTCAAATCTTTGCCATACGAAACTTGGTCGCATGTTACTATGCGATCTTATTCGTTAGGCTTTTCTATTGATTGTTTTGACCGCAGATGACATTGTCATCTGCGGTTTTGTTTTGTGCCGGGCGTCAGAAAGGAGAAAACCATGGATTTGGAACGTCAGAAATCAGCCCCCATCTGCCAGGCTTTGGAGCAATTCCAGCGGCGGCGGGTTGTTCCTTTCGATGTGCCAGGCCATAAGAGAGGCCGAGGCAACCCGGAGCTTGCCGAACTGCTGGGGCAAAAGTGTGTGGGGTTGGATGTAAACTCTATGAAGCCGCTGGACAATCTCTGCAATCCGGTGTCTGTGATCCGGGAGGCAGAGGAATTGGCTGCCGATGCTTTCGGCGCGGCTCACGCTTTTTTTATGGTGGGCGGCACCACCAGTTCGGTACAGAGCATGGTCCTCTCAGTATGCAGGGCGGGAGAGAAGATCATCCTGCCCCGCAATGTTCACAAGAGCGTTATCAACGCGCTGATTCTCTGCGGCGGGATTCCTGTCTATGTAAAACCGGAGATTCATCCCCATATCGGGGTGGCGCTGGGAATGGAAGTTGCCTCCGTGGAAGCTGCCATCCGGGAAAACCCGGACGCGGTAGCGGTATTGGTCAATAATCCCACCTATTATGGCATCTGTTCTGACCTGAAAGCCATTACGCAGCTAGCCCATGCCCACGGGATGAAGATGCTGGTCGATGAAGCGCATGGCACGCATCTCAGTTTCGGCGACGATCTGCCTGCCTCCGCTATGTCGGTGGGGGCGGATATGGCTGCCGTATCCATGCACAAGTCCGGCGGAAGCCTGACTCAAAGCTCTCTTCTCCTCCTTGGCAAAGAGATGGATGTCGGCCACGTCCGCAAGATCATCAATCTCACCCAGACCACCAGCGCATCCTATCTGCTTCTCTCCAGTCTGGATATCTCCCGCCGAAACCTGGCGCTTCGGGGCCGGGAATCCTTTGCCAAGGTAGTCCGGATGGCCGAATATGCCCGATCCGAAATCAACGGGATCAGCGGATATTACGCCTATGGGCGGGAGCTAATTGACGGTGTCAGCGTCTGTGACTACGATGTGACCAAATTATCCGTCTTTACTCAGGGTATCGGACTGACAGGCATTGAAGTCTACGACCTGCTCCGGGACGAGTATGATATTCAGATTGAATTTGGCGATATCGGGAACATTCTGGCCTATATTTCCATTGGTGACCGCATTCAGGATATTGAGCGGCTTGTGGGCGCCTTGGAGGACATCGAACGGCTGTATGCAAAAGAGGGCTCCAGCCTGTATTTCGGAGATTTTGTTCAGCCGGAAGTGGTCTATTCCCCGCAGAAACCCTTTTATGCCGAAAAGGAACCTCTGCCCATTCGCCGGACGGCGGGCCGGGTTACCGGCGAGTTCGTCATGTGCTATCCGCCGGGAATCCCGATCCTGGCACCCGGCGAACGGGTCACCGAAGAGATCATTGAGCACATCCTTTTTGCCCGTGAGAAGGGCTGCTCGCTTCAGGGAACTGCCGATCCCGGAGTGGATTATCTCCAAGTGATTAAGGAGTGACAGCGCGATGGATATGTGGATTTATACCGCAAACGGTCAGATCAGCATGCGGGTCAGCCGGGAGCTCTATTCTGCGGAGAGCGAATACCAGAAGATCGAGGTCTTTGAGTCTCCGGATTACGGCCGGCTGCTTGCTCTGGACGGAGATGTGATTTTTTCCTCCGCGGACGAGTTCATTTATAACGAAATGGTGGCTCATGTACCCATGGCGGTGCATCCCCATGTCAAAAATGTTCTAATCATCGGCGGCGGAGACGGCGGTGTGGCCCGGGAGTTTACGGCATACCCCGAAATCGAGACCATCGACGTGGTGGAGCCGGACGAGATGTTTGTTCAGGTCAGCCGGGAATTTTTCCCGGAGGCCGCCAGGAGCTTTGAAAATCCGAAAGTCAACATTATCTATCAGGACGGTCTTCGTTTTCTGCGCGGGCGGAAGTCAGAGTATGACATCATCATCAACGACTCCACCGACCCGTTTGGCCATACGGAAGGGCTGTTCACCAAGGAGTTTTACGGAAGCTGCTACCGTGTCCTGCGGGATGACGGGATCATGATCTATCAGCACGGAAGCCCGTTTTTCGACGAGGACGAGACCGCTTTCCGGGCAATGCACCGAAAAGTATACCAGAGCTTTCCCATCAGCCGCGTTTATCAGGCCCACATTCCGACCTGCCCTTCGGGTTACTGGATGTTCGGTTTTGCCTCCAAGAAGTATCATCCGATTAATGACTTTGATCCTGCCCGCTGGAATGCCCGCGGCATTAAGACCTGGTACTATACCACCAATCTGCACCTGGGCGCCTTTCTGTTGCCAAAATATGTGGAGGACCTGCTGGTCGAGGCGGAAAACGCGGTCGATAAGGCCCGTTAAATTTAAAAGAATTTTGATAGGAGGGACTTTCGATGTCCAGACTCTTAGTCATCGGCTGCGGCGGCGTTGCGTCCGTCGCCATTCACAAATGCTGCCAAAATAGCGAGGTATTCACCGAGTTATGCATTGCCAGCCGCACCATTTCCAAATGCAACGAGCTGAAAGAAAAGCTCACCGGCAAGACTGCCACAAGGATCACCACGGCTCAGGTGGACGCGGCGGATGTCCCCGCCCTGACGGCCCTCATCCGGGAATATCAGCCGGACGCCGTTTTGAACGTAGCCCTGCCGTATCAGGACCTCACCATTATGGACGCCTGCCTTGCCGCAGGTGTGCACTATATCGATACCGCCAACTTTGAGGCAGAGAATACGGATGACCCCGAATGGCGGGCCGTATATGAAAAGCGCTGCAAGGAGTTGGGCTTTTCTGCCTATTTTGACTACTCCTGGCAGTGGGACTATCAGGAAAAATTCCAGCAGGCCGGCCTCACCGCCCTACTGGGCTCCGGCTTTGATCCCGGCGTCACCAGTGTATTCACCGCCTATGCCCTGAAGCACTACTTTGACGAGATCCACACCATTGACATTCTGGACTGCAACGGCGGCGACCATGGCTACCCCTTTGCCACCAACTTTAACCCGGAGATCAACCTGCGGGAGGTTTCCGCCCCCGGCTCCTATTGGGAAAACGGAAAGTGGGTGGAAGTTCCGGCGGTGTCCATTAAGCGGGAGTACAGCTTCCCTGAGGTGGGCAAAAAGGATATGTATCTGCTCCATCACGAGGAAATCGAATCCCTGGCAAAGAATATCCCGGGTGTCCGCCGCATCCGATTTTTCATGACGTTTGGCCAGAGCTATCTGACCCACATGAAGTGCCTTGAAAATGTGGGCATGCTGTCCACAACTCCGGTGGACTTTCAGGGACAGCAGATTGTGCCTATCCAGTTTTTGAAGGTATTGCTGCCGGACCCCGCCTCTCTTGGCCCCCGCACTGTTGGCAAGACCAACATCGGCTGCATTTTTACCGGTGTGAAGGACGGAAAAGAAAAGACGATCTATATTTACAATGTCTGCGACCATCAGGCGTGCTACCGGGAGGTGGGCAGTCAGGCCATCTCCTATACCACCGGCGTACCCGCTATGATCGGCGCGATGCTGGTGGCGGACGGCCAATGGAGGAAGCCCGGCGTGTTCAATGTGGAGGAGTTTGACCCCGATCCCTTTATGGACGCCCTGACCCAGTGGGGACTTCCCTGGGTCGTGGACGAGCATCCGGAGACGGTCGAGTGAGCGGATTCGATCAATTGCCCACGCCCTGCTATGTGGTGGACGAAGGGCAGCTGCGTCGAAATCTGGAGCTGCTGCAAACCGTTCAGCGGGATACGGGCTGTAAGATTCTGCTGGCCCAAAAGGCGTTTTCCATGTACGCCGAGTACCCCCTCATCCGCCGATACCTCGCCGGGACCACTGCCAGCAGCCTTTTTGAAGCCCGGCTGGGCGCCACCGAGATGGGCGGGGAGACCCACATTTTCTCTCCCGCCTATCGGGAGGGGGACTTTGACGAAGTTGCGGATCTTTGCAGCCACATCGTCTTCAATTCCTTTGCTCAGCTGGAAAAGTACCGTTCCCGCTGCTGCGGCGTCAGCATTGGGCTTCGTATTAACCCGGAATGTTCTACGCAGGAATCCCATGCCATCTATGACCCCTGCGCGCCCGGCTCTCGGCTGGGCGTCACCGCCGATCAAATCAGTCCGGACAAGCTGGATGGGGTGGATGGACTTCATTTTCATACTCTTTGCGAGCAGGATGCCGATGCGCTGGCCGTGACACTGGAGGCGGTGGAGCAAAAATTTGGAACGGCTCTCCACCGGATGAACTGGCTGAATCTGGGCGGCGGGCATCATATCACCCGTCCGGGCTATCAGATCGATCTGCTGAAGAAGTGCATCCGTCATGTACAGGATACCTACGGAGTGCAGGTCTATCTGGAGCCGGGAGAGGCCGTTGCCCTCAATGCCGGATACCTGATCACCGAGGTGCTGGACATCGTGGAAAACGGCGGCGTTACGACGCTGATTCTGGATACCTCCGCCGCCTGTCATATGCCGGATGTGCTGGAGATGCCCTACCGGCCGCCGCTGCGGGACTCGGGGAAGCCCGGGGAAAAAGCTTATTCTTACCGGCTCTCCTCCTGTACCTGTCTGGCGGGTGACGTGATCGGCGACTACTCCTTTGACCGGCCTGTTGAGATTGGTCAAAGGCTGTGCTTTGAGGACATGGCGATCTACTCCATGGTGAAAAACAATACCTTCAACGGGATTCCGCTGCCTGCCATCGCCGCCATGGATCCAGACGGCAGCTGCCGTATCATCAAGAAATTCAGCTATGAGGATTTTAAATCCCGGCTTTCCTGAGGTGCCTTATGAACTGTTCTTCCACACCACGCCGAGATGGGTTTCGGATGCCCGGTGAGTTTGAGGCTCACCAGGGCTGCCTGATGATCTGGCCGTCCCGGCCCGGCTCCTGGCCCTTTGGCGCGCAGGCGGCGCGGAAAGCGTTTACTGCCGTGGCTTCCGCGATTGCACAGAGTGAAACGGTCTATATGCTGGCGGGGAAGGACGGCATGGAAAGCGCCCGGGAGATGCTGCCGGAAAGCGTCCGGATTCTGCCCATGGAGAGCGACGACGCCTGGGCCCGGGATGTCGGCCCCACGTTTGTGGTGAACGATCAGGGCGGTGTCCGGGGCGTGGACTGGCGGTTCAACGCCTGGGGAGGCACGTACGACGGGCTGTATGCCCATTGGGAGCAGGACGATGCCGTGGCGAAAGCACTTTGCGGCCTTCTTGGATTTGACTGCTACGACGCCCACCCTTTTGTGCTGGAGGGCGGTTCCATCCACTCCGACGGCGAAGGCACGGCGCTGGTCACGCAGGCCTGTCTCTTAAGCCCCGGGCGGAACCCGGAACTGAGCCGGGAGCAGATTGAGGAGCGGCTGCGGGAGTATCTGGGAATAGAAAAGATTCTGTGGCTGCCCCACGGTATCCGGGGAGACGAGACCAATGAGCATGTGGATAATATCTGCGCGTTTGTCCGCCCTGGGGAGGTCGTGCTGGCCTGGACGGACGATCAGGACGATTCACAGTACGCTTACAGCGCCGCCTGTCTGGACGCACTGTCCCGTGCGGTGGATGCCAGGGGGCGGTCCATCACCGTTCACAAGCTGCCGCTTCCATCCCATCCGGTTTGCCTGACCGCCGAAGAGGTATCCGGCTTTTCCTTCGAGGAGGGAGAGGATGTCCGGGAAAATGGCGAACGTCTGGCCGCAAGTTATGTGAACTTCTATCTCTCAAACGGCGGCGTGATTCTTCCGCAGTTTGGGGATCCCAACGATCTGACAGCCGCCCAGCGGCTGGGGAACCTGTTCCCGAACCGTACCGTCATCCCCATCCCCGCCCGGGATATTTTGGTGGGCGGCGGCAATATCCACTGTATTACGCAGCAAATTCCAAAAGGAGGTCCTGTCCGTGCGTAAGGTAACTCTGGCGGCCGTGCAGATGCGCTGTTCGAAGAATCCAAACGAAAATCTGAATCAGGCGGAAGCGCTGGTTCGCCAAGCCGCTGCGCAGGGCGCGACGGTCGTTTTACTGCCGGAGCTGTTTGAACACCCTTACTTTTGCCAGGAGCGCCGCTATGACTATTATGATTATGCCGCCCCGGCAGAGAAAAATCCCGCCGTGATCCGGTTTGCTTCCGTGGCAAGGGAATTGGGCACCGTACTGCCGGTGAGTTTTTTTGAAAAGGACGGAAACCGGCTGTTTAACTCCGTGGCTGTTTTGGATGCGGACGGGAGTCTCCTTGGAGTTTATCGGAAGACTCACATACCCGACGACCATTATTATCAGGAAAAATTCTACTTCACACCGGGCGATACCGGTTTTCGTGTGTGGAACACCGCCTATGGGCGGGTCGGTGTGGGAATCTGCTGGGACCAGTGGTTCCCTGAGACGGCCCGGGCATTCGCAGTAAACGGGGCGGAAATGCTGCTCTACCCCACCGCCATCGGCAGTGAACCCATCCTGACCTGCGACAGCATGCCGCACTGGCGGCGCGTTATGCAGGGGCATGCGGCGGCAAATCTGATGCCGCTGGCTGCCGCCAACCGGGTTGGGCTGGAGACGGTAGAACCTTGCCGGGAAAACGGCGGTCAGTCCTCCGCGCTTTTATTTTACGGGTCTTCCTTCATTACCGACGGAACCGGCGATTTAGCGGCTTCAGCCGGGAGAGAGGAAGAGACGGTTCTCACGGCTTCCTTCGATTTGGACGTTCTTGAAGAGGAGCGTCTCAATTGGGGAATCTTCCGGGATCGCCGACCCGAATGCTATCAGGTGATCTCCGAAAAATAGGAAACGGGCTGTAGGTTCCTCGCTGAAGGAGCACCCGCACTAGAAAATTAAAAGGGTGGAGGAAGCTGCTTTGCAGCTTCCTCCACCCTCTCTGTTTCAATTACTTTTGAAGCCGCTCACAGCTCCGTGAATTCCAGAACTTCCTTCGTCCGTTCAAACTCGTCGTACCGAAGGCCGCGGTCCTTGAGTTCCATCTCCCCCACCTGATTGTCGTAGGGGTCAGCCCGCCAATGGTCCATGGGAACATCGAAATCTGCCTGAAACGCCGTGTTGGCCGCCATGCGATAGCAGTCCAGATTCCCAAAGTAAAATCTGCGGCGTGCCTCGTTCCCATCCCGGACGGCTCCGGCTCCGAACGACGGGTCGGCGTACAGCCAGCCGTAGGGCGCGGCGTAAAACTGCGCCCAGTCATGGGCTCCGCAAAAGCCCGGCTCCGCCTTCCATCCGCTCTCCCATCGGGCGGGAACTCCCGCGCAGCGGCAAAGGGTGATGAACAGCAGCGCCATGATGCCGCAGTCACCCACCAGATTCCGGGCGCAGTTTTCCGCGATGTTCTCCAGCCCAAAATAGGCGCGAACATAGGAATATTTCACATTCAGCGTTACGAAATCGTAGAGCTTGCGTGCCTTTTCAAGAGGCTCCTCCGTGCCCTCCGTCAGTTCCTCGGCCAGGGCGCGGAGATAGGGTGTGAACAGAATGTGGGGCGGCTGCTCCTCCAGAAAGAAATCCGGCCGCTCCAAGCCGTATTCCGGGCGGCTCAGATCCGTATACCGCGCCGTGCGCACATAGGAAAATTCCACAGAAAACGCATGGTTTTCCTCCATGCGCTCCTCCCAGAACACCACCCGCTGGGGCGCGTCTTCCTGGGAGATGTGGGTAGGCTCCGGCGATATCCGCTCAATACGGATGTCACTCTGCGCGCCGCAGGCACAGGGCAGCGGCAAATATGCCCGAACCAGTTCCCCCTTTTGAAATGCTCCGTCTTTCAGACATAAGGACGCGCGGCAGCGAATCCGGGCAGACATCCGCCCATTCTCCCTGAGCAACCGCGCCGCCCGGTCCAGACGGGGCTCTCCGTTTTCCCCGGCGGCACTGGAGCCGTCCGCACCCAGCTGAGAGACTCCCGCCCGCGCGGCGTAGGAGGCATCGGTTTTGCACAGGGAGTCAAAAAAACGGTTAAAATAGTGGGGCACGCCCTGCATGTAGATCCAGTCTATCCGCCCCGCATCCACCAGCGCATCGAATTCCGCCGCCGTAAAGTCCGGGGCGGCGGACTGCGCCAGAGCAATCGCCTCGGCACGCGTCAGCGGATAGTCCGCCGGAAGCCGGGCCATCATCTCCCGCTGAACGGTCAGACAGCTCTTCAGCGCCTCAGGTGTATTGGGCGCATGTAAATACCGCCCGATGGCGCGATCCGCCCCGGTGAAGTCCCCGAAGTATTTCAGGCGCAAAACATCCTCCGGAAGACCGATATGCAGGTATTTAAAATTGTCGTTGATGCCCATGACTCCTCCTTATCTCCGCAGAATCGTTTTTAGACTGATCTCAAGCGAGCATTTTGAGAATGACGCCCATGCCAAGGCCCGCAAAGTTTCCGATGGCCGCACCCAGAACGCCCATCAAAACGCCGATGCCGGCATAGGACTCATGATAGGAAACCGCAATGATTGGCGCTGAGGCGCTGCCGCCGATATTGGCAACCGACGCTGTGGAGACCATGCACAGGTCCCAGTGGAACGCCTTGGACAACACGAACATCAGCACGACATGGACAGCAAGAATGAAGACGCCGTAGACCACCCACATGGGAGCGGACAGCAGGTCGTTTAGCGGAGCCTGTGTTGCCAGCAGAGACACAACTGCGTACAACAGGATGTTGGAGAGTTCTTCCACGGCGGGGAGCTTCCCGATGGGAGTCAATGCGCACACAAGGCCCAGAACGGTAACGAACAGGGTCGTGCAGGTACCCTTATCGAACATACTAAGACCGACAGCCTTTAGGCCGGTATTCATCAGCAGTCCAATCTTTTGAGAAGCCGCAGAGACAAACAGTGCAAGACCGATCAGCCAGATCCAGTCGGCGGCCTTAGCCTGCTGCTTTTCTTTCGCAACCTCAGCATTGGCGGCCGCGGCCACAGCGGCCAGCTTGGAGGTATCGGCCTTCACAGACTTATCCCACTTGCCGGAGTACCTGACCATAAACAGCAGCAGCGCGATCCACACGGAATAGCACACGGTATCCAGTGCCAGCGCGCAGCTATACGCACCGGGATTCACAGGCAGTGCATCCTGCATGGCGGCCATGTTGGCGGAACCGCCCACCCAAGAGGCATACAGCGCGGCTGTGGCGGCCCAGGTGTCTGTTCCGAGCATACCCTTAAAAATGGGATAGCCGATGATGAAGCCGACGGCCAGCGTCACAGAGCAGCCCAGGAAAATAGCCACCATGCGGCCACCCAGCTTTGCAAGCTTCCGGAAGTCGCAGCGCAGCAGCATGACAAAGATCATGGCATACAGCAGGTTGTTCTTTAATCCGCTATATGTAGCGGAGCACTCGTCCGAGGCATACAGTCCCATGGTGCAGAACACCATGTTCAGCACGTAAATCCAGACCAGGGGCGGAACATAGCCAAAGACCTTCCACTTGGCGTATTTTTCCAAAGCTAACAACCCGCCGGCCAGGAACATCAGAAACGCAATGTAAGTAAATCCGTTGGTAATCATAGTCGTCTCTCCCTTTTTTATTCAGATTGGCCGGTTTTCCGCAGTTCCCATACTGCCCGGCCCGCTTGGGTAAAGCGCGCGCGGCGCCCCATACCTAAACACACCGCCTCCTTCAACTCTTTTTTCAATGGTATATAGGACCGTCCGCGGATTTGCTCAATCCAGATAGGTCAGGCCCCGGATGCCCTTGATGCCAAGTCCCGGCTCGTCGGAGACGGTAATCTCCTTCTCATTGAACACCGCACCGCCGTCGATGGGGTCCTCGCTGCACAGCACCGGACCGTCCAGATCCACCCGTGTGATAATCTTCTTGCCGCAGGCCAGATGCACCGCCGCATTGACGCTGACCTTAGCCTCCAGCATACAGCCGATCATGCACTCCACTCCGTAAACCTCGGCAGCGGAGGCAATCTTCAACGCGTTCCAGAGACCGCCGCACTTCATCAGCTTGATGTTCACAAGATCAGCCGCGCCCATCTGCATGATCTTCATGGCGTCCTCCGGAGAAAACACGCTCTCGTCCGCCAGGACGGGGACATAGCTCCGCTCGGTGACGTATTTCAAGCCCTCAAAGTCATGGGCCTTCACCGGCTGCTCCACAAACTCGATATCCAGTCCCTTTTCCTGCATCTGGTTCAGCAGCTTTACCGCCTGCTTGGGAGACCATGCCTGGTTTGCGTCGATTCGGATGCACATGCTGTTCCCTGCTGCCTTCCGCACGGCGGCCAGTCGGGCCACGTCCAGTTCGGGATTGGCCCCGACCTTAACCTTCAGGCAGTCATAGCCCCGCTCAACGGCATTCACCGCATCCCGGGCCATCTCCTCCGGATCGTTCACGCTGATGGTGATGTCGGTGACGATCTTCTTCCGTGCGCCGCCCATCAGTTTGTAGACCGGAATCCTATAAAGCTGGCCGTAGAGATCCCACAGCGCCATGTCCATGGCGGCCTTTGCGCTGGTGTTCTTCACGATGCAGCCGTTCAGGGCCGTCATCAAATCCTCGAACTCATCCACGTCCCGGCCCACCACCGTCTTGATGATGTGGTCCTTCAATGCTCCAATAATCGCTCCGGTGGTGTCGCCGGTGATAACGCCGGTGGGGGGCGCCTCGCCATAGCCCACCGCGCCGGTATCAGTGTGTACCTCCACGATGATGTCCTCCACGCTGTTCACCTGCCGCAGCGCCGTCTTAAATGGCACCCGCAGGGGCACGGAGATGCGTCCCAGCCGGACTTCTGTGATCTTCATACCGCTCCTCCTCGTTTTTTAAATCGCAAGTTCATACATCGCCCGCGCGATGATCTGCGCATTCTTCATCAGCCGGTCCACCTCGATAAACTCATCCGGCTTGTGCTCCCGGACCTCATCTCCGGGAAAAACAGGGCCAAAGGCCACAACGTTGGGCATGGTCTTGGCATAGGTTCCTCCGCCGATGCTTTTGGGAACCGCAGGCAGGCCCGTTTCCTCCCTGTACACCCGCAGCAGCTTGGTCACCAATTCGCTCTCCGGTGATACGTAAAGACTTGCCTTGTGGGTCTGCTTTTCCACCCAGAAACCGCCCGCCTCAAGCTCCGCCTGGAATTTGGGGTCACAGTCGGCCAGCGTCTTTGTCACAGGATAGCGATAGTTCACGCAGCAGGACAGGCCGGTCTCATCCCCCTCGATCGTACCGAGATTGAAGGTCAGCCTGCCGGAGATCTCATCTTGCAGTGCAATCCCCAGAGACTCTCCGCCGGTTTCCATTCCGATTTTCACCGCAAGGAAGCGGATTGTCTCTTTCAGTTCTCCCTCCAGCGGCAGGTCGTTCAGTGCCAGCAGAAGGCGTCCGATCGCGTTTTCCCCCTGCTCCGGGGCACTGCCGTGGGCGCCCACGCCCTGAGCCTCGATCCGCGCGCCGCCGGAAATGGGGACGCAGACCGTCTTTTGCGGCAGCGCCGCGCGGATCTGACCCAGCATTTCACCGGGGCATTCCAGCTCCGCAGCCGCGAAGGCAGGCACCACATTGGGTGCGGTCCCTCCGAATATTTTTTTCAGCCGCACTGGGCCGGGCTGGTGCAGGCGATGGGAAAATGTCACGTTGACAATGCCCTTCTCCCCGTTGATCAGGGGGTATTCCCCATCCGGCGTGAAACCCATCACCGGTTTTTCGCCGCCGTTGGCGAGGTAATATTTCATATCGGCGGAACCGGTCTCCTCGTTTGTGCCCATCAGGATGCGGATACGCCGCCGCAGGGGAAGTCCGGATTCCTTCAATGCCTTGAGCGCATAAAGCGCGGCCACCGTGGGGCCCTTGTCGTCCATGGAGCCTCTGCCAAACACCTTTCCGTCCCGGATCTCGCCGGAAAACGGGTCGCCGCTCCAGCTCTCTCCGGCGGGGACCACGTCCAGATGACCCAGCACAGCCACCATTTCCGCCCCTGCCCCGTACTCACACCAGCCGACCTGATTGTCAAGGTTCCCCACCGTGAAACCCAGACGCTTCCCCGTTTCCAGCATAAACTCCAGACATTTTTGAATATTTGCGCCGTAGGGATAGCCGCTGCTGTCCTCCTCCCGTACGCTTGGGATGCGGATACTCTCCCGCAAGGTCCCCAGCAGTGCATCCCGCTGCCCCTCCACAAGGTCTTTCAGTTCCATTGCGCGTTCCTCTCCATTCTCTGCCCCGCTGCCGAGGCAGCGGCATAGGGCACAAATTAGGTTCTATTGTCTGCCAGAAAAAAAATAAAAGCCCAGCAAGGACCGAAGAAATTCTTCGATCTTCACTGGGTTTCCCCTGCTGATTGATATATTGGAAGATATATCACACAAAGGGAAGCAGTCTATGAAGTTGATGATTTACTCGCTCTTTTCCGCTGCGGCCCGATACCGTTTTTCCGCGTCCTTCATGGCCGCCAGCACTGCTTTTGCGGAAGAACCGTGATACCGGCGGGCTACCTCGTCCTCAATCTGGGCATATTGTTCCAGCAGGGACCTTCCCATAAAAATGCGCCGCAGGAACTCCTCCGTCAGGTCCAGAGAGTGCGTACAGCTGAAATTCAAAATTTTTCCGCTCTCCGGTTCAATTTCCAGTGCCATGTAGAATGAGCCGTAAATCTTCGTAATGGCATTGTCGCTGTTGGTCCGAGACTCGCCAATAATGTACAGCGTTTCCTTATTTTCCATGTATCACATTACCCTACTGAAAGATTTTCTGAGGTTATTATATCATTTCAAGTCCGACTGTCAAGACCCTCATGGTTATTTTGTACAAGAGTCATCTGTTTCCACAAAATATTGTGGTTTATTTTTGTGATTCAAGCAAACATATGTCAAAGTTCTCAAAAAAATTACAGCCTTTTTGGTTAGTTTATCTGTTTCTTTTGTCGCACTCAGGTCAGGGGCAGGAAAAACGCCCGCAGGAAAAATTCCCGCGGGCGTTTGAAAATTGGAAAAATTACTGCTTACTGAGTTCTTCGTCGATGGCCTTAGCGGCGGTCTTACCGGCGCCCATGGCCAGGATAACAGTGGCCGCGCCGGTAACGGCGTCTCCGCCGGCGTAGACGCTCTTGCGGGAGGTCAGACCCTCTTCATTGACGACAATGCCGCCCTTCTTGTTGACCTCCAGACCGTTGGTGGTGGTCTTAATCAGCGGGTTGGGGCTGGTGCCAAGCGCCATGATGACACAGTCCACCTCCATGTCGAACTCGCTGCCGACAACCTCCACGGGACGGCGGCGGCCGGAAGCGTCCGGCTCGCCCAGTTCCATCTTGATGCAGCGGATGGCACGGACGTTGTCGTCCCCGTCCGCCAGAATTTCAATGGGATTATTGAGGGTATTGAAGATAATTCCCTCTTCCTCGGCATGTTCCACTTCCTCATGACGTGCGGGAAGCTCTTCCATACCGCGGCGATAGACAATATGTACCTCGGCGCCCAGGCGCTTGGAGCAGCGGGCCGCATCCATGGCCACGTTGCCGCCGCCGATGACCGCCACCTTCTTGGGGTGAATGATGGGCGTGTCGGAGTCGGGAAGGTAGGCCTTCATCAGATTGATACGGGTCAGGAACTCGTTGGCGGAGAGAACACCCTTGTAGTTGATGCCGGGGATATCCATGAACATGGGCAAGCCCGCGCCGGAGCCGATGAACACGGCCTCGAAGCCCTCCTGCTCCATCAGTTCGTCGACGGAGATTGTGCGGCCCACAACGGTGTCGGTGGACACAGTGACCCCCAGCGCCTTCAGCCCGTCCACTTCCTTCTGAACGATGGCCTTGGGCAGACGGAACTCGGGAATGCCGTATACCAGCACGCCACCCGCCAAATGCAGGGCCTCAAACACGGTCACGTCGTAGCCCTTCTTGGCAAGGTCACCCGCGCAGGTAAGGCCCGAGGGACCGGAGCCAACGACGGCAACCTTGTGACCGTTGGACTTGGGTTTTTCGGGAGTGGCAGAGACATTGGCGTTGTGCCAGTCGGCCACAAAGCGCTCCAGTCGGCCGATGCCCACGGGTTCGCCCTTCACGCCGCGGACGCAGTACTTTTCGCACTGGCTCTCCTGCGGGCAGACGCGGCCGCACACCGCAGGCAGGGAGCTGGTCTGGGAGATAATCTGATAAGCTGCCTCGAAATCGCCCTTGGCAACCTCAGCGATGAATTCGGGAATGTGAATCATGACGGGGCAGCCCTGAATACAAGGATGGTTTTTGCAGTTCAGGCAGCGCTGCGCCTCGTCCAGTGCCATTTCCTTCGTATAGCCCAGGGTGACCTCTTCAAAATTCTTATTGCGGACGTTGGGGTCCTGAGCGGGCATGGGATTCTTCTTTAAACTCATATTAGCCATGATCAGTTGACCTCCTTTTTGAACAGGTTGCAGACTTCTTCATGCTTGTGCGTCTCGAAGTCACGGTACATCTGGTTGCGCTTGACAGCCAGATCCCAGTCAACCTTAAACCCGTCGAAATCGGGGCCGTCCACGCAGGCGAATTTCATCTCGCCGCCCACGCTCAACCGACAGCCGCCGCACATACCCGTACCGTCGATCATGATGGGGCTCATGGAAACGGTGGTGGGGACGCCGTAAGGCTGGGTGGTCTTGCAGACAAATTTCATCATAATCATGGGGCCGATGGCAAAGATTTCATCATACTGGTTGCCGGCGTCGATGAGTTCCTTTACAGCGTCGGTAACCATACCCTTCTGGCCGTAGGACCCGTCGTCGGTGCAGACCTTCAGGATGGAGGATGCGGCCTTGAACTTGTCCTCCAAAATCACCAGATCCTTGTTCTTAAAGCCGATGACTGCGTGGACCTCCGCGCCGTCGTCATGGAACTTCTTCAAAACGGGATACGCGATGGCGCAGCCCACACCGCCGCCGACCACGCAGACCTTTTTTTTGCCCTCTGTCTCGGTGGCTTTGCCCAAAGGACCAACGAGGTCCTGCAGGCAGTCGCCCTCGTTCAGATGGTTCAGCTTTTCCGTGGTAGCACCGACGATCTGGACAATGATGCTGACAGTACCCTTCTCGCGGTCGTAATCATGGATCGTCAGGGGGACGCGCTCGCCGTTCTCATCCACGCGCAGGATGATAAACTGGCCGGGCTGGGCTTTTTTGGCGATCATGGGAGCTTCAATCTCAAACAGCACGACGGTGGGTTTGAGCGCCTCTTTTCTCACAATACGAAACATAGTTCTCCTTCTTTCCTCATATTGCTGCGCACAGGGATAACATACTTTTCCCATGTTAACACACGGGTTCCGGCGCGTCAAATCAATTCCTCTATTTTTGTGTCAAAATTTTGACAATATTTTTGTAACATTCGTAGATTCAGGAAAAGAAACCGATTTTCTTCCAATCCTTCATGCAAAAATGATAACTTTCCCATGTCGGCGGGTTTCTTTTTTCTCCGTTTTTACGAAACGCTTCTCAGCCCAACAGGGTGATTTCCCGCCCATCCGTCCGAATGAGGTCCTCCTCCCGCAGATGCTTCATCTCCCGCATCATGGCACTTCGGTCGGTGGCAATGTAATCCGCCAGCATACTCAGGGAAAACGGCAGCATAAATGAGTTTTTTCCGGTCTTCTCCACCTGCTGGTGGAAAAAGCACAGGAGTTTTTCCCGGATGGAGCGGCGGGAGAGCACGTCGATTCGTTCCGCCAGCACCTGAGCCTTGCCGGTAATGAGCATCAGCATGTTCTGGACCAGCAGACTGTGGTGGACGCAGGCCTTCTCACACCTTTTCAATATGTGCGGAAAATCTATGTACAGCACGTCGCAGGCCGTCCGGCAGACTACCTCCATGCTGTCTCCGCTGCCCCCGTAAAAAGCGAGGCTGCGGCCGAAAACACTGCCAACCGTCAGATTCTCCAGAACGGTGGAAACGCCGTCCTCGTCAATACGGATCAAAGACGCCTCTCCTCTTTCCAGAATCCCGACCTGTTCTCCGCCCTGCTCAAAATTATAGGCCACATCCTCGGGACGGTAGGTCTTTTGAATTGCCTGAAAACAGTCGATCATCAAAAGATAGTTCTGGTAGCTGATCCCCTCAAATATCGGGCTTGCCTTGAGTTCCTCCGGCGATAGCATAAAAACGCCCCCTCTGTTGCATTTATCACATTTTAGCAGAATTTTTTGTAAATGTAAAGCCCATTTTCGCTTGCAGGCACAATTTAAGAATTTGTTCATCATTCTCCGGAAGGAATCGGTTATAGTAAATATAAGGTTTCGTCACACCGGCATCCTAGAATGAAAAAATGAAAAGAGGTATGCGTGTGAACATCGCTTATTTCCTGACGCCCAAGAACAGCGTGGCCTACCTGTACGACGATTCCACGTTTCGTCAGGGTCTGGAAAAAATGCGGCGGCATGGATACTCCTCCATTCCCGTCATTGCGCGGGATGGGACCTACATGGGCACCGTCAGCGAAGGTGATTTTCTCTGGCATCTGCTGGACGCAGAAAAAGAGCAGGACGCAACCCTTACCATGAAGGACACGGAAAGGCTTCGTATATTGGACATTCTCCGGGACACTGCATATCCTCCCGTCCGTATCACTGCCTCTATGGAACAGCTGCTTTCCAACGCCCTGAACCAGAATTTTATCCCGGTGGTGGACGATCTGGAAAAATTCATCGGGATCGTCACCCGAAAGGATATCCTGCGTCACCTTTCCCGAAGCACGGATTTTCTGACCGCACCTCAATTACAAAAAATTGTTTGAGCCTTTTCTTTATGCTGTGATGAATGCAGGGGGCCGCGGCGCATTGCGCCGTGGCCCCCATTTCAATTATTTTCCGAATCCCGTCGGGATAGCGGGCCGTTTTTCGGCGCGCTTCAGTCCTGCGCGTCAATCCGCTCCTTGAGTTCATTGAGATAGACCCACCGGTCAGTCTTTTCATCCAGCGCCGCCCGCAGGGACTCTTGCCGCTCTGTCAGCTCCTGAAGCTTGACGTAATTGCTTCCGCAGGCGTTCATCTGAGCGGCCGCCAACTTCAGCTCCGTCTCCAGCGCGGCGATGTCTCCGTCAATGGTTTCAAACTCGTGCTGCTCCTTAAAGGTGAACTTCAGCTTCCTTTCCCGAGGCCTGCGGGTATCCTCCCGGGCAGACTTCTCCGAAGGAGCGGGCCACTCCTCCTCTTTCCGCTTCTGCGTATAATCCGACCAGTTGCCGGTGTACCGCTCCACCCGGCCCTCCTCGCCCACGGCAAAAATCTGCCCCACCAGCTTGTCCAGAAAAAATCGGTCGTGAGACACCGTCAGAATCGGGCCGGGGAAGGAATCCAGGTAATCCTCCAGAATGGACAAAGTGGTCACGTCCAGATCGTTGGTGGGTTCGTCCAGCAACAGCACGTTAGGCGCAGACATCAGAATACTCAGCAGATACAGCCTTCGCCGCTCCCCGCCGGAAAGACGCCCGATGGGTACAGACTGCAAATCCGGCGGAAACAGGAACCGCTCCATCATGTCCTTCGCAGAGAGAGATCCCTCCTCCGTTTTCACCTCGTCGGAAATTCCCCAGATGAAGTCGTATACCCGCTGGGTGAGGTCCAGCTCCCGTCCCTCCTGAGAGAAATAGCCGATCTTTACCGTGGCCCCCACATCCACGCTGCCGCTGTCCGGCGCCAGCAGTCCGGCAATGATATTCAGCAGCGTGGATTTTCCCGCCCCATTACGACCCACAATGCCGATGCGGTCATCCCGCAGGACGCCGTAGGAAAAGTGGGAAAGGACCGTCCTGCCGTCAAACGCCTTGGAGATATCGTCAATCTCAATGATTTTCTTTCCCAGGCGGCTGGAAGCCGCCGCCAGCTGGACCGAGTCGTCCGCCTCCGGCGCGGTCTGGTCTTTTAGATTCTCATACCGCTCAATCCGATCCCGGCTTTTGGTGCTCCGGGCGCGGCAGCCCCGCATGATCCACTCCCGCTCCACCCGCAGGATGGACTGGCGCTTCCGTTCACCGGCCTGGGCCACCTCAGCCCTCTGATCCTTCAGCTCCAGATACTTTGAGTAGTTCGCCTCATAGTGATAGAGCTTCGCGTGGTCCAACTCCGTGATATGGTTTGCCACTCGCTCCAAAAAGTAGCGGTCATGGGTTACCATGATCAAACCCCCGGTCCACCTCCGCAGGCGGTCCTCCAGCCATGCCACCATTTCCGCGTCCAGATGGTTCGTCGGCTCGTCGAGAATCAGCACATCCGCCGGATGGATCAGCGCCGCGGCCAAAGCCACCCGCTTGCGCTGCCCACCGGAGAGCGCGCCGATCTTCTTCTCCGAGTCCGGGATGCCAAGCCGGTTCAGCATGGTCTTCGCCTCATACTCGTTCAGTGCCCGGAACTCCTTGGGAAAGCTCAGGAAAACCTGTTCCAGCACGGTGGCTCCGTCGTCCATGTCCGGATTTTGGGCCAGGAAGCTCACCTGCACATTGGGGTCCCGGCGCACGATGCCGCCGTCCGGCTCAAGATCCTGGGACAGGACCCGCAGGAAGGTGGATTTTCCGGTCCCGTTGATACCGATGACGCCCACCTTGTCGCCGTCGTTCAAATAAAAATTCACATCCTCCAGCAGCTGTCTGCTGCCAAAGTTGATGGACAGATGTTCCGCCGATAAGAGCATGGGGGCCTCCTTCAAGTCTGTGCGCGCCACAGGTCCGACCGCGCCGTTCGTATTGTCTTCTATTTTACTACATTCAGCTCCATTCCGCAAGGCGGGAGCGGCTTGCCATCCATCAGGCCGTGTGATAAAATGGTTAAGAATGATTTGATTGACGCACCCGCAACGCATCAGGCGCTGTTTTCAGGCTGTTGGAGCCCCCTGCAATCTTTCTAGGCAGCTTTTTAAACTCCTCGCGCAAAAAAGAAGGAGGCGGACTCATGCCATATGTTTCCCACCGCGTTTCCCCGGCGGAATCCGGCCTCACCGTCCGCTGCGTTTTGAAGCAGCTGCTGCACTTTTCCTCCCATGCCATCTCCCGCCTGACCCGCGCCGATGGCGGTATTCTGGTGAACGGTCAGCCCGCCCGCACCACCTTCATCCTCTCCCCCGGCGACACAGTTTCCGCCGAGAGCGGAGACGTCCGGGCTCAGCGGGAGGCCCCGGTACCGGGGCCGTGGCCCCTGCCCGTCGTCTGGGAGGACGAGCATCTTCTGATTGTCAACAAGCCTGCAGGTATGACCGCCCACGTGTCCAATTTTCTGCCGGATACCCCTACCGTGGCGGGGGCCCTGGCCTACAGCCGGGGGACGGAGTTCATCTTCCACGCGGTAAACCGCTTGGATAAGGGCACCACAGGATTGATGGCAATTGCCAAAAGCGGACACGTCCACGATCTTTTGCGCAAAGCCCTCCACTCCGACCGGTTCCATCGGGAATACCGGGCCGTTTGCGTAGGCCTCCCTCATCCGACTGAGGGGGTGATCGATCTGCCCATCGGGCGGGATCAGGCCTCCGCGATCAAGCGCATGGTCTGCCCCGACGGCCAGCCCGCCGTCAGCCGGTATCAGGTTCTGGAGGATCGCGGCGGTCTCTCCCTTTTGCGCCTGATTCCCGAAACGGGCCGTACCCATCAGCTCCGGGTTCACATGGCAGCCGTGGGCTGCCCCCTTGCGGGGGACTGGCTGTACGGAACGGAGGACCCTTCCCTGATTGCCCGTCCGGCTCTCCACTCCTGCCGAATGGCGTTGGTTCACCCTATTACCGGGGAACCCCTGGAATTTCACGCAAAGCTGCCGGAAGACATGGCCCGCCTTCTGCGGGATTGACGCTGCAAATGATTGATTTCCGAATTACACAGGCGCGGAGAGACGAAACCGTCTCCCCGCGCCTGTCTTTTCTCACTTCATCGTGGCTTTCAGCGTCTCCAGATTTCCCTCCATCAAGGTAAGGTAGGTCGCTCCCGCGTCCATGTCCGCCTGCGACACATTATGGCAGCTGTGGAACAGCGCGGTCTGCGCCCCGGTGGCCTCCGCGATGCTGTCCGCCACCAGATGGTTGGAGAATTCGATGTAATACACCGTCCCCAACTTCTCCTGCTTTACCTTCTGTGTCAGAAACGCGATGGTGGCGGCGGAGGGCTCCGTCTGGGTACTGCATCCCGGAAACGCCGCATAGCAGTCCAATCCGTATTCGTCTGCAAAGTACCGCAGAGGAAATCGATCTCCAAACACCATTGTTTTATTGTTGACCGTTTCAAAAAAATCGTGGAACTCTTTGTCGAGCCCCATGAGTTTATCGGCGTAGTCCGCCGCGTTGGCCCGATAGTCCGCCGCATGATCCGGGTCCAGCAGTGCCATCTGCTCGCCGATGGCAGAGGTAATGACGGCAGCGTTGACCGGGGAGGTCCAGACGTGCTCGTCGTACTCCAGCACCTCGCCCGCGCCATGATCACTTTCCTTTTCGGCGGTCATACCCTCGGTGTGGGCCTCCTCCTTTAACTTAACGCAGTCCATCATCTTCATGCCGTTGACGCCGCCGTCGATGGACTTCAGCAAGGTCTCCACCCATGCGTCCGAGTCTCCGCCCAGATACACAAACAGATCGCTTCCCTCCACCTCCAGAATATCCTTTGGCGTGGGTTCATAGCTGTGGCTTTCCGCACCGGGGGGAAGCAGCAGCTTTACCTCTGCCAGATCGCCGCAAACGGCCCGGGCAAAATCGTAGGCGGGAAAAACAGTGGCTGTCACCAGCAATTTGTCCTCTGAAGCGGAGGAGGTGGAAGATCCGGCTGTGCTGCCGCAGCCGGACAGCAAAGCAGCGGCGGACAGCGCCGCAAGTAACCGTAACATGTGCTTTTTCAAGTTAGGTCTCCTTAAAATTGAGAATGTTTATCATATTTTTGAAGTATAGCACACAACGTGTGGAATTACAAGACAAAAGTTAGCCGCGCCGCCACAAGCAAAAAAACCGGCGGCGGCTTCGCCAACAGTTCCGATTGAATTTTTTGCGCTCATGGTATATTCTTTTCATCAGAAGCAGATATATAAGCCTCTTGTATTACAGTGATCGAATTTTGACAGTTACGGCTTTAAAAAGGAGAGGCTCGGCTATCTGCATACCTTAAAGAATCACCTTTTCGTGGAAGGAGGCTTTTCTATGTCCACCTCGCTGTTCGCATTTTTGGACCCCCTGCGGAGCCTGACGCTCTCCTCCATTATCTTCCGCTTTACGATGTCCGTGATTTGCGGCGCGGTGATCGGCTTTGAGCGGGGTAAAACGCGACATTCCGCCGGACTTCGCACCCACGTGGTAGTATGCATCGGAGCCGCCTCGGTAATGCTTTTGAACCAGTATCTAACGCTCTACTTCAATCCCAACGCCGACCCCGCCCGTCTGGGTGCGCAGGTCATCAGCGGCATTGGCTTTCTGGGTGCGGGTACCATCGTCATCACCGGACATCAGCGGGGCCAGCAGGTCAAGGGTCTGACCACCGCGGCAGGCTTGTGGGCCTCCGCCTGCATGGGACTTGCCATCGGGATCGGGTTTTACGAAGCCGCCGCAATTATGTGTCTGTTTCTGTTCTGCGTGATTGCCGCTTTGAACAATCTGGATCAGCGGTTTCTGAAAGCCTCCACCGTCATGCGGATCTACGTGGAACATACGGCGGAACTGCCCTTCTCTGCGATCTTGCAGGCCATCCGCACAGAGGGCTGGCACGTGACACATATGGAATATCTGGGGCAGGAGGGCCGCGACGGCGCGGGGTCCATTCTTGACCTCCAGCGCACTGGGCGGGAGAGCGACGGCGAGCATCTGCTTGAAACGCTGTACAGGGTTCCCGGAATCCTGTTTGTGGAGGATGTGTAGGGTAGTGCGCAAAGCGGCTGCCCACTTTGGCAAAAAAAGTTCCACTCCCTGTTACGGACAGGGAGTGGAACTTTTCGTTTTTCTACCGGCTCCAATTCATCAGCGCCCGTTTCTTGATTCCGGAGACAATGCCCATGGCGGCGTATAGGGTAACCACGGACGAGCCGCCGTAGCTGAAAAAAGGCAGCGTCAAACCGATGACGGGCATGACAAACAGGCACATGCCGATGTTTTCCACCGTCTGGAAGATCAGCATTCCCGCCATGCCCACGCAGACCAGTCTCGCGTAGTCCGACGAGGCCTGCCGCGCCACCCAGAGGCAGCGAAGAATGATGGCCGTCAGCAGCAGGATCACGAGAAGGCAACCGAAAAAGCCCAGTTCCTCCCCAATCATTGCAAAAATGAAGTCCGTGTGCCGCGCCGGCAGAGAGCCTGACCCCGCCTGGGTCTGGGTACCGTTAAACAGACCCTGTCCAAACCAGCCGCCGCTGCCCAGCGCTAGCAGTCCCCGCGTCTGCTGCCAGCCCACGCCCTGCGGTTGAAAACTGTGGTCAAACAGAACGTGGAACCGATCCGCCATATGTGAGGGCAGCTTGTTCAGATAATAAAGTGCCAGAACCGCCGCCGCCATACCGCCGCCGCCAAGGATGAACCACCGCCACGCGATACCGGCCACCAGCGCGATGCAAATAAATATAAACACATAGACAAGCGCGCTGCCCATATCGCTGGACACCGCATAGATCAGCCCCACCATAAACAGAAGGTGCACCGTGGGCATCACCACACTGCCAAAGCTCTTCAGTTCCCGCCTCTGCTCCTTGATCCACTCAAACTGTTTAGAAAGCAGAATGATAAACGCAATCTTCACAACCTCGGACGGTTGGATGGAAAAAGGCACATGGGGAATCTCCAGCCAAGCCCGATTTCCGTGGCGGCTGACGCCCAAAGGCGTGCGCAAAAGGAGAATCAGAAGGATGCTGACCGCCAGAATGATCTTCCAGTGCTTCACCAGCAGCTCCACATCCACCACGGAAAGCAGGATATAGGCCGCCAGACCAATCAGCATCGCCGCACCCTGAATACCTACAGATCGAATCATACTGCCTGTCCCCATGTAGTGGGTGGCACTGGCAATCAGTACCATTCCAAACAGAGTACACCCGCAGCAAAGGCCCAGCAGCACCAGATCGGCCTGCTGGAAAAAGTCGGAGAGAGTATCGTGAAGACGGTTGAACATGGCATCTCCTATCAGAAAACCTGTCGTTTTTCAGATTCTATAGTATACCACAGGCGGGGCGGCATGTAAACTGATGAAATTTGTTTTTACATGTAGGAAAAACTGTGCTATACTATTTCAGGCAATTTTTAAGAGGGGAGGCGTGGGCATGGAACACCTGTCTCACAGCGAGGCGGAGACAGAGTCCATCGGCGAGGCGCTTGGCAAGCGGCTGCGTCCGGGGACGGTGCTAGCCTTTCGGGGCGATCTGGGCATGGGGAAGACGGCCTTCACCCGAGGACTTGCCCGAGGGCTTGGCTGCACGGGCCGGGTCACCAGCCCTACCTTTACGATAGTCAACGAGTACGAGGGAAAAATTCCTCTGTTCCACTTCGACATGTACCGTCTGCCGGACTCGGACGCGCTGTTTGACATCGGCTGGGAGGATTATCTGGGCCGGGACGGCGTGTGCGCCGTGGAGTGGAGTGAGCGGGTGGGCGATGCCCTGCCGGAGGATACGGTGTGGGTGACCATCGCCCGCCGCCCGGAAAGCAACGACTGGCGAACCATCACGGTGGAGGGAGTGGATATTTTTTGAAAATTTTAGCGATGGAGACCTCCGCGAAAGCCTGCTCTGCCGCGGTGACGGAGGGTGGGCAGGTTCTGGCCTCCTGCTATCAGAACACCGGGCTGACCCACAGCCGGACGCTGATGCCCATGGTGGAATCCATGCTGAAAAACGCGGAGCTGACCATGGGCGATCTGAGCGCGGTGGCAGTGTCTGTTGGGCCGGGGTCCTTCACCGGCATCCGTATCGGCGTGGCGGCCGCGAAGGGACTGGCGTTCGCCGCCGGCCTTCCCGCCGCCGGAGTCTCCACATTGGAAGCCATGGCCCTGGGTCTGAGCCATATGGATGCGCTGATTGTCTGCGCCATGGACGCCCGACGCAATCAGGTATATAACGCGCTGTTTGAAGCGAAAAACGGAAACCTTACTCGTCTTTGCGGGGACCGGGCCATCGGTCTTCCCGAATTGGCGGAGGAGCTGAAAAGCGACCCCCGGCCCAAAATTGCCGTGGGCGACGGCGGCGCACTGTGTCAAAAGGCGCTGGAGGAATCCGGCATTCCCTGCGAATTGGCCCCTGCCCGGCTGCTGCACCAGAATGCCGTGGGTGTGGCCCTGGCCGCCGAGGAGCTTGCCGCGGAAGGAAAATTGACGACGGCGCAGGAACTCTCTCCCGTATATCTGCGCCCCGCACAGGCGGAGCGGCTGCGAGACCGAATAAAAAAGGAGAACGGAAAATGAACGACAACATCCACATCCTGAACCACCCCCTGCTCCAGCATAAGCTGACCATTCTGCGCAATAAGGAAACCAGCACAAAGGATTTTCGGGAGCTGGTCAGTGAAATCGCCATGCTGATGACCTATGAGGCCACCCGCGACCTTCCGCTGGAGGATGTAGAGGTAGAGACCCCCGTGGCCCCTGGCACCTTCAAGACCATCGCCGGAAAGAAGCTGGCCATTGTTCCCATCCTGCGGGCGGGCCTTGGCATGGTGGACGGCGTGCTGAAAATGATTCCCGCCGCCCGGGTGGGTCACATCGGTCTGTTTCGGGATCCGGAGACGCTGGAGCCGGTGAAATACTACTGCAAGATGCCCCCCGACATCGCGGAACGGGACGTCATCATCGTGGACCCCATGCTGGCTACCGGCGGCTCCGCCTCTGCCGCCATCGGGTTTATGAAGGAATACGGCTGCAAGCATATCAAGCTGATGGATGTGCTGGCCGCGCCGGAGGGCATTGCCCGCATTGAGAGGGACCATCCGGACGTGGAGGTCTACATCGCAGGACTGGACGACCACCTGAATGAACACGGCTATATCGTACCCGGTCTCGGAGACGCCGGAGACCGGATCTTCGGCACCAAATAAAAGTTCTCTTCGTGAAAATAAGGGACGGGCCTCTTTTTGAGAGGCCCGTCCCTTATTTTCAATTATGCCATGGATTCCAAAATTGCGTCTACCAGATGGTCCAGTTCCGGCACCTTGTCCGAGCCCAGTGACGAGGCCATGCTCACCCGCTCATTGAGAACGGTCATATTCTTCAGCTCGTCATTGATGAATTTCTGCATCAAATCGCCGGACTTACAGGCCCAGGAACCGTTTTCTATCAGAGCAACGGTCCGATTTTGGACATTTAGAGCCTTCATGTCAATCAGGAAATTGTGCATCGCCGGATAGATGCCCAGATTATAGGTCACGGAAGCCAGCACCAGATGGCTATACTTAAAGCTTTCGGAAATCAGCTGGGATACGTCGGTGCTGGACACGTCATAGACCGCTACGTTGGTCTGTCCCTTTTCACACAGCCGCGCCGCCAGCGCCTGGGCGGCCGCCTCCGTGTTGCCGTACATGGAGGCGTAGACAATCAGAACGCCTTTTTCCTCCGGCAAGTACCGGCTCCATGTGTCGTATTTCTGGATAAAATACATCAGATCCTTGCGCCACACCGGACCGTGCAGAGGGCAGATGTACTTGATCTGATTCAGAATGGTCCCGGCTTTTTTCAGGATCAGCTGAATGTGGGGACCGTATTTCCCCACAATGTTGGTCAGATACCGGCGGGCATCGTCCAGCCAGTCCCGGTCGAAATTGACTTCGTCGGCAAACAGCTTTCCATCCAGCGCACCGAAGGTTCCGAAGGCGTCGGCGGAGAAGAGGACACCGTTGGTCACGTCGAAGGTGACCATCACCTCGGGCCAGTGAACCATGGGTGCAAACACAAAGGTGACCGTGTGGGTTCCGAAGGAGAAGGTATCCCCTTCCTTCACCTCGATCTGGTCATGGGTGTCCACGCGGAAGCCAAACTGCCGCATCAGCATGAACGCCTTTTCATTGCTGATGATCTTCACCTTGGGCCAGCGCAGCAGTACCTCCTCGATACTGCCAGCGTGATCCGGCTCCAAGTGGTTGATAACCAGATAGTCCAGGGGTCTTCCGTCCAGCACATGGGTCATGTTCTCAATCAGCTGGCGGCAGCTTCCAAAGTCCACCGTGTCAAACAGAACCGTTTTCTCATCCAGCAGAAGATATGAATTATAACTGACGCCCCTGGGAATCGGATAGGCGTTTTCGAACAGAGTCAGCCGGTGATCGTTGGCCCCGACCCAATACAGATCTTCCGTCACATTTCTTACACAATACATAATCTGCTCCTTCTTTCCGCGTTACGCTTCAATAAACTGATCCTTGCCCTCGGCACACTCAGGGCAGATCCAGTCGTCCGGCAGATCCCGGAACAGGGTACCGGGCGCGATCTCGCTATCCTCGTCCCCAAGCTCCGGTACATACTCATAGCCGCAGCCGCCGCACACACATCGGGGTCCAATCGGCTCGGGCTTCGGCATCACGGGCCGCTTGATCTTGATCATAGGAGGCGCCGGCTGCTTTTCTCCGGTATTCAGTGCCTCGGTCAGCAGGGGCAGCACTTCCATGAGATCGCCCACAATGCCGTAATCGCAGTTTTTAAAGATGGGCGCATTGGGGTTTTTGTTGATTGCCACAATCGTGGAGGCATCCTTGATTCCCTTCAGGTGCTGGATAGCGCCGGAAACGCCGCAGGCGATGTACAAATTGCCGGTGAACTTTTGCCCGGACATACCTACATAGCGGTTCAAAGGAATGTACTTCAGAGTCTCCGCCACCGGGCGGGAGGAGCCGATGGCAGCACCGGCAGCCTTGGCCAGCTGCTCAATCAGCTTCATATTCTTTTTCTCCCCGATGCCCTTTCCGGCGGAAACCACCCGTTCGGCCAATGCGATGGGGACGTCCGGTGCAATTCCCACAGTAAAGTCGTAGCCGTCCTTTTTCAGAGCCTCCACCAGCGCGGCCACTTGATCCTGTGCTCCGCCGTCCCGAAACAAAATTTTCTTCCGGATTCCAGTCGCGGGCGCGGGCTTATGGGCGCGGCTAGCGGAAGTTCCCTCGGTTCTGGGCTCCTTGCCCAGCACATGCGAGGCAATGACAATCCGCTGAATTTCGTTGGTTCCCTCGTAAATGGTGGTGATTTTGGCGTCACGGTACATCCGTTCCACCTCCATCCCCTTTAAGTATCCGGTTCCGCCGAAAATCTGGAGCGCATCGTTGGTTACCTCCAGAGCGATGTCTGAGGCGTACTGCTTGGCCATGGCTGACTCCATGCCGTAAGGCTCGTGGTTTTCTTTCAAATCCGCCGCGGAATACACCAGCAGACGCGCGGTGCGCAGCTTGGTTGCCATGTCCGCGATTTTAAACGAGATAGCCTGCTGGAATCCGATGGGCTTTCCAAACTGGACGCGCTCCTTGGCATAGCTGACCGCCTGCTCAAAGGCTCCCTGCGCGATGCCCAGCGCCTGTGCGGCGATGCCGATGCGCCCGCCGTCCAGCGTCGCCATTGCAATTTTAAAGCCCTGACCCTCTTTGCCCAGCAGGTTTTCTTTCGGAACCTTCACGTCGTTAAAGATCAACTCGGCCGTCGCAGAGGAACGAATTCCCATCTTGTCGTAATGGTCGCCAAACTCAAAGCCCTTCCAGCCCTTTTCCACAATGAACGCGGAAATGCCCCGGGTTCCGATGTCAGGCGTGGTCACGGCAAAGACCACATAAGTGTCCGCCTTGGGGGCATTGGTAATAAATATCTTTCCCCCGTTCAGCAAATAGTAGTCTCCTTTGTCCACAGCCGTGGTCTCGGTACCGCCGGCATCGGAACCCGCGTTTGGCTCGGTCAGCCCAAAAGCGCCCAGCTTTTCGCCCTTGCACAGAGGAATCAGGTACTTCTGTTTTTGTGTCTCCGTTCCAAAGGCGAAAATCGGCCAGGTTCCCAGCGAAGTGTGGGCCGACAAAATGACGCCGCTGCCCCCGTCCACTCTGGCCAACTCCTCAACAGCGATGGCATAGCTGAGAACATCCAGTCCCATGCCGCCGTATTCTTTGGGATACGGAATTCCCATAAAGCCCATGCTTCCCAGCTTGGCCACTGCGTCCTCCGGGAACTCGTTTTCCTTGTCCAGCAGAAATGCCAGGGGCTTGATCTCTTCCTCCGCGAATGCGCGGATTTTGGCCCGCAGCTCTTCCTGTTGTTGTGTGGTCTGAAATAACATACCGCTTCCTCCTTAATAATATTCAATCTTGCAATTGCGCTTTTTTTGCAGTTCTTGAATTGCTCAATTACCAAAGAAAATTTCTTGCAGGCTATGGGTGTCCAACTCCCGGTCCAGCGTCTGCTGGATCTCCAGCAGATGAAGGTGTGCCCGGCACACGGTGCCATCATGAGCCTGACACCACTGACACTGATACCCCGGCCTCATGCAGGAGCTTACAAAGGCGTCCTCCCCCATGGTCTGCATCAGCCGATACAAAGTGATCTGATCCAGCCCGGTAATTAAAAGGCAGCCGCCATCCGCCCCCCGCACAATCCTGAGGATGCCCCCCTTTTCAAGTTTCTTCAGGATTTTGTAGGCGAATTGCAGCGGAATCTGCTCATCTTCCGCCAGGCTCACCGCCGTGTGCTGTTCCCCATCAGCCAACGCTCGCAGGATTCTCAGCGCGTAATCAGTTTCCTTTGTTATAAACAATCTGCCAATTCCCCCTTTTTGTTTTCATACATACTCTATCAATCTTGATAATTTTTGTCAAGATTCCAAATTGACAAAAAAACAGCCTGTTTTTTGTGAATTGTTTTTGTTTGACTGTTCTCACCATGGTGCCGCATCGAGTCCGCCGTCTTTCCGTACAATCAGCAACCAAGCTGGAAGCCCAAACGCACAAAGCAAAAAGAGGCGGACAGTCGAAACTGTCCGCCTCATCTATGCTTAGTCGCCCGCCTTACTCCCCGATCTAAATATGTAAAATCGGACTCAGATACGCATACCGCCAACAAAGTAGGTATTGTAATAGCCGCTGGTCAGGCCGCTGATTATCACGCCGCCGCTGTTGGCGGAGGAGGCGTGAATAAACCGCCCGTCGCCAATATATATGCCGGCGTGAGAACAGGCCTTCCCCAAGGAGCGACTGGGATCGCAGAAAAACACCAGATCACCGGCCTGCAGCGCGGAGGTCGAGGTAATCTTCTGACCGGCCCCGCTCTGCCACTGACTGGTAGCGCTGTGGGGCAGGCTGACACCCATTTGCTTGAAAACGTACATGGTAAAACCGGAACAGTCAAATCCGCCGGGAGCCGCGCCGCCATAAGTATACCGAGTGCCCAGATACTGCTTGGCAATGGAAACAACTCCGGAAACGGAAGCGGATGTGGAAGCCGCAGAAGTAAGATCCACGAAATCGCTGCGGATATAGCCGGTCGTACCGTACTGACAGGTTACAGCATACCACCCGTCGGAAAAGCCGTTTACAGTTACCAAACTGCCGCTATCTACCGTGGCGACGGATTCTGCATCGGCAGCGCCAGAGGCGCGGACATTCACACTTTCGCCGTTCACACGGCCATTGGTGGTAAAAATACCGTCCTGATCTTCGATCACATAGTCAGCGGAAACATAGCCGGACTTACCGTCGTAGCTGACATAATACCAGCCGTCCTGCTCGCCCAGAATGGCGACTGCAACGCTTTTTTCTATCTGCGTAACAACGGAAGAAGAAGTAGAAGCCTCAGATCTCAGCCGCAAACCGGAGCCGGTCGTGCAGCCAACTCCAATCGCAATGTTATCGGGGGCTGCTGCACTTTTGAGCTGCACAGCAGCGGAGGAAGAATTGGTTACCTCAGTACTCAGCAGTAAACTGGAACCGGTGTTACTTCCACCGCCGACCGAGACATCATCGGCTGCGGAAACAGTGGCCATCGCGGCCAGCAGCATCGTCATCGCGGCGGAGAAAGCAACGAACCCTACCGCCCTACCTGCGTGATATGTCATAAAGTGTACGCTTCCTTTCATGTTTGTCGACTGTTGGGAAGTGGGGAGCCGTCTGCTTTACAGCTTACCGGACAATGCGCGCTCCAGCCAGATGGTGGAGATGTCCATAGCCTCGTAAAGGTTCTCCTTCTCACTTTTTTTCACCACGCGGTCCCGGGACTTCAGATCCGGGTCCGTCAATTGTAACTGGACAGAAACCTTGGTAGCAACGTCCATATCCTGCACCTTTTTGGAATTCAGCACCTGCATCATGACAATATATTTCTCAGCCATCGTGCCGTAGTAAATCAGATTGTCGACTCGGCGGAGGGGGTGACCCTTATAAGTCAGGCCGGCGGCCTGCTCCGCCTGTTCCATAATTTCAGCCATCGGTATACTCCTTTAAAAAAGTTTGTAACCAAATTGTAACAGATTTTTTCCAGTTTGTCAATTCTCAGATGCCTGCTTTTTCAGGAAATTTTTTCCGGGCACGTCGCCCGTTTTGTTTTTCGAATTATGAGATTTTCTGCTTGTTTTGCCGCCATCATTTTCCTTCAGGCGCAATTTATGATCTATCCGCTCATATACTCTTTCATCTGAGGAGGGATTTTATGAAAATTATCGTATGGAGAAAAAAAGCCGCCGCCCTGCTGGCGGCGGTGCTGGCGACAGGAATGGCAGGATACGTGGCCACATACCCAGCCACAGCCTACACCACTGACCGCCAGCTTCCAATCTACTGCGTGGATAAGGATCAGCAGAAAATTTGCTCGATCAGCTTCGATGCCGCCTGGGGGAATGAAAATCTGCGGTAACGGGGCCCCGGGGCTTTCCGATATTTTGGAATTCACGGCTCTATCTTTCCGTCCTCCAGCAGGGTGCGGAGTTCTTTGGAAAAGAGGTAGGTGATTTCAATTCGGCCCCCCTCAAACACACGGATTTCCCGAACAGTCTCCGCCAGCGTGGCCCGATCCAGTTCCGTCAGTTGACCGGAACGCACCAGTTTCTCCGCCCAGAGCCTGTCGGGCGCGTCCACCGTCTCATCAAGCCGCTCCATCTGCTGCGTCAGCGTCTCTTCCTGGGCGGCGTAGTCCCGTCGGTAACGGAGGTACTCCTCCCTTGAAAGCAGGCATTCCCTGTAATCCTCGTAAGCACCCTGACCCAGCTTTCTCACCCGGTCCAGCGCCGCACTCAGGCGCTCCCGCTCCCCGCAGGCGGCATCCGTCTTCAATGCCTCTCTCTGCCCGCGCTCTGCCAGCTGTCGCAGGTTCTTCACGCCGGCCACAATCCGGTTCAGATCTCTCAGCACAACCGCTTCCAGCGCGGCTCCGGCAATCTCATGCCGGGTACAGATCGTAGGCCCATAGCGCTTATAGGACCCACAGGTGTAATACGTACCGCCCCTTCGCTGTGTTCTCACCATGGCGCGCCCGCAGTCCCCGCACTTTAAAAATCCGGCAAAGAGACTGACCCGCGCCGTAAAGTCAGGTGCTTTGACGTTCCCGCGCAAAAGCGCCTGCACCCGCTTCCACTGCCCCATGGAAATGATCGGCTCGTGAGTCCCTCTGACAACGATCCAGTCCGCCTTTTTCTTCCGCCTTGCCGTACCGTGGAGTTGGGCACGGTCGTCGCGTCCCTGTTCCAGATTGCCGATATAAACCTCGCTTTGGAGGATTCGGTGGATGGTGGCGTAAGTCCAATAGGTGGTGCGCTCCAGTCTGCTGCTGTTGCGGTACCGCTCCCCCATCAGCCGCTTGTATACGCTGGGGCACGGAACCCCTTCTCCGTTCAGGATCTTTGCAATTCCGATTTTGCCGTGCCCCTTCTCAAACAGGGTAAATATTTGCCGCACCACCTCCGCAGCCACCGGATCGACCACCAGATGACTGTGGTTTTCCGGGTCCTTCAGATACCCGTAGCTGGGGAACGCACCGATAAACTCGCCCCTGCGCTGCTTGGTATGCAGGGCACTCTTCACTTTCACGGAGATGTCTCTGGCGTACTGCGCGTTAAACAGGTTTTTCAGCGGCACCGTCATGTCATAGGCGCCACGGCTGCTGTCGATGTCGTCTGTCACTGCCACAAACCGTGCGCCGTGCGCCGGCAGCCAGCGCTCCAAATACTGACCGGCGTCGATATAATCCCGGCCAAAGCGAGACAGATCCTTTACCAGAACACAGTCTACTTTTCCGGCCTCAATATCCCGCAGCATCTGCTGGAAAGCGGGTCGGTTAAAGTTGGTACCCGTGTAGCCGTCGTCTATGTAGCACTCGTGCACCGCAAGCTCCGGTCGGGCCTGCGCGTATTCCGTCAGCAGGCGGCGCTGATTGCCGATGCTGTCGCTCTCAGCCCGGTCGCCGTCCTCCCGCGACAGACGGCAATACAGCGCCGCTTTCCAGATTTTTTTGGAGGTTCCGTCTCTTTCCACAGGCAATCCTTCCCTTCTGCGGCGCGCATCCTGCTCAAGTACGCTGCTGGTGCGCCCGGATGAGATTCAGGACCAAAGCTTCTGCTGTGGTCTCGCCCTCATACCTGCGGACAATCTGCATCCCATCGACGGGGTCTTCCTCCACCCTGTCGTTCCGTTCCGCTTCGCTCATGCGCCGCCCCCTTTCATCAGCCTGCTTCATATTTATGCGAATGCGGGACTGGACATGCGAAGCAGTGTCGGTGCAGACCTGGAAGGCGGATAGATCCCGCCGCAAAACCCCTTTCAGCTCTTTCGTAAAGGATGAAGATACAAATTTTAAGTTAATTTGTTGATTTTAGTTTTATTTGACATTTCATAGAAATAAATATATAATCTTGTCGATTAATAGTATAAGCGTCAATTGTTTTTGTCGGTCTAGCCTCTCTATCCCGAGTTCTTCGGGGTGGTTCTGCGGGGCAGCATTTTATCACAATACCACAGTAAAATTTTGGCGCACTTACTGGTCGCGGCCATATTGTAAAGGAGTCACGATGAGATTCGTAGCGGCAAATTGTCTGCGTGAAGGTATGCGGCTGGCAAAGCCTTTGTATCGAGGTTCTAATACCATGCTGTCCAGTGGAGTCACGCTGAATGAAATGTATATTGACGGAATCCAACGTAGCGGATATTCCGGTGCTTACATCGACGACGACCTGTCGCAGGACATTGAGGTCATCGATATAATCAGTGATGAACTACGCATGGAAACCATGAAGGGAATCCGCAAAATCATCACCACCGCCCAGCAGAGCGGCAAGAGCGCCAACCCGGTCAACATCTCCGCGCAGGTAGAGCGCATTGTGCAAGAACTTTCCGGGTCTCGGGACGTGATGGTGAACATACTTGACCTATGTAGCTTTGACAGCTATACCTACTCTCATTCTCTCAATGTGGCGGTATTGTCCATCGTCTTGGGGATCGCCATGAATTTTTCTGTCGGCGATTTGGTGGCTCTTGGCTGCGGCGCTCTGCTGCATGACATCGGAAAGGTATTTATCAGCAAAGGGATCATCCAAAAGGCCGGTCCACTGACGCAGGAAGAATTTGAACAGGTGAAAACTCATTCCCGTGTGGGGTATGACTATATCATGGCGGAATACCGGCTCCCCCCGCGGAATTGCAGACCCATTCTGGAACACCACGAGCGGTATGATGGCTCGGGCTATCCCGCAAAAAAGCGCGGTACTGAGATTTCCCTATATGGACGGATCACCGCCGTGGCAGACGTGTACGATGCGCTGATCTCCGAGCGTCCCTACCGAAAAGCCCTGCCGCCCAACGAGGGAGTGGAATATGTTATGGCCAGCGCCGGAACTTTGTTTGATCCGGAGGCTGTCAACGCTTTCACCAAAAAGATCGCTCCATATCCCGTGGGTACTTCTGTGGCCTTAAGTAATGGCTGGGTCGGCCTGGTCATCCGAAATTACGCCTCCTATTGCCTGCGTCCCAAGGTTCGGGTCTATCAGCAGGACGGTGTGGCTGTGAAGCCTTTTGAAATCTCGCTGAAGGATGATTTCAGTTATCTGAATGTCACCATCAGCGGTGTCGCCTGATTTTTGCATGATATAAGCGCGCCGAAACCGCCTC
>NZ_JBEUWZ010000012.1:0-96175 GCF_040505565.1 Oscillibacter sp.
CCCTTTTTACCTTCTTTTTTACTTTTTTTGATATTTACTATCTTTTTCCCTTATAATGGGCCCTTAAGCTGTACTCTTCTGACCACGCGTCCAAAGCTGTCAGCCGCATCGACTTGTTTCTTCTTTTTTTGCAAAGGGCAGTTGCGGTACAGCAGCGAAGGTGTTATGATGGATTTAATGTAAATTTTTCGATGCGGCGCAGGATATGCTGCATGAATGGAGAAACTGTACCATGTTTGAAAGTTTTATGACCGCGCTGCGCGTGGTTGTCCCCCTCGCTCTTTTGATGGGAATCGGCGTTCTGGTCCGAAAAGCCAAGGTGGTTGACCGACCTACCATGCGGAAAGTGGACACTCTTTGCTTCCGACTGTTCATGCCCACGCTGCTGTTCACAAATATCTACGAGTCCGATCTGCTCCATAGCATTGATGGTTGGGGCTTTTTCTATGTACTGGTCTGTATGCTGATACTCTTTTTTGTAGTGGGCGTCTTCCTTCCCCGCAAACTGCTGGCGGACAGCGGCAGTGCAGCCTCGGTGGGGCAGGCATTGATTCGGCCCAACTATATATTATTTGGCATCGCGGTGGCAGAATCCATTTATGGCAAGGGCGGTGCCGGCACCGTGGCTCTATTCGGCGCGCTGATCGTACCGCTAGTCAATATCTTCTCCACACTAATTCTGGAATTGAACCGCTCGGGCAGTGCCAATCTGAGAAAGCTGTTTCTTTCCGTTTTGAAAAACCCAATGATTATCGCTACACTTTTGGCACTGGCTTTGATGGTCCTGCACATCCGTATCCCGGACCTGCTCTACTCCGTCATCAAGGATGTGGCAGGCGTTACCACTACCATCGCCTTCATCTCCCTGGGCGTCAGCCTGGATCTGGGGCAGGCACTTTCCAACCGCCGTACATTGATTTTAGCAGTGCTGGCACGAATGGTGCTGATGCCGCTGATCTTCATGCCCCTTAGCATCGCGCTGGGTTTCCGGGACGGGACGCTGTGCGCTATGATGATTTTTTTCGCGGCTCCAACGGCCGTGGCTTCCTATCCCATGGCCGTGGCTATGGGTGCTGATGGCCCCCTGGCCGGACAGCTGGTGTGCAGTACAACGGTGGTCTCCATTTTTACTATTTTCTGCTGGACATTTTTGCTGCGGACATTGGGACTGATGTAAAATCAAACATTAAGAAGCGCTTCCCGCTTATGCGGGAAGCGCTTCTTTGTGCCTTATGATAGGAGCCGATCACTCCACGGTGACGGACTTTGCAAGATTCCGGGGCTTATCAATGTCGCAGCCCCGCTGCAACGCCACATAATAGGCAAACAGCTGGAGGGGCACCACACCCAAAGAGGGCTGAAGCATCGCAACCGCGTCCGACACGGCAATCACGGAATCCGCCGTCTTCTCCATCTTCTCCTTGTGACTGACGGTGGTCAGAGCCATCACCTCCGCGCCCCGGGCCTTTACCTCTATCACATTGCTCATGGCCTTGTCAAACAAAGGCGTATAGCTCCCCAGGGCAATCACCAGCGTTCCCGGCTCAATCAGGGAGATGGTGCCGTGCTTCAACTCACCGGAGGCGTATGCCTCGGAGTGGATATAGCTGATCTCCTTCAGCTTCAGGGACCCCTCCATGCCCATGGCATAGTCCAGATTCCGCCCGATGAAGAAAATAGAGTCATGATTGAAATACCGGGAAGCAAAATATTTAATATCCTCCGTATTCTTCAAAAACGCGGACATCTGCTCCGGCAGACGCTGGATACCCTCCACAATGGCAGCGTATTCCTCCCCGGAAACCGTCCCCAGCAGGTCGCCAAGATACAGCCCCACCAGATCCATCAGAGCCAGCTGGGTGGAATACGCCTTGGTGGTGGCCACGGCGATCTCCGGCCCGGCCCAGGTGTACAGCACGTCGTCCGCATCCCGGGCGATGGAGGATCCCACCACGTTGACAATGGCCAGGGTTCGGCCTCCCCGGCGCTTGGCCTCCCGCATGGCGGCCATGGTATCCAGCGTCTCGCCGGACTGGCTGATGACTACCACCAGAGAATGTTCATCCACCAACGGGTCACAGTACCGGAACTCGCTGGCCAGCACCACTTCCACAGGACGGCGCAACAGCTTTTCCCAGTTATACTTGCTGACCATACCCACATGGTAGCTGGACCCGCAGGCGATCACGAAAATGCGGGAGACATTTTTCACATACTCCTGCGTCAGCTTCACGTCATCCAGTACAACTCTGCTCGCCCGAATACGGGGAGAAATGGTGCGGCGAATGGCATCCGGCTGCTCCATGATCTCCTTGAGCATGAAGTGGGGGTAACCGCCCTTTTCCGCTGCGGAGACGTCCCAATCCACGGTCCGGCGGGTCTTCTCCACCGGGACCAGTTCGCTGTCGAACACGTCAATGCCCTCTGAGGTGACCACCGCGATCTCCCCGTCGTCCATGTAGGCCACTTCCCGGGTGTACTTGATGACCGCCGTCACGTCGGAGGCGATGAAATTGCAGTCCTTGCCGTAGCCCAGAATCAGCGGACTGTCCTTTCGCGCGGCGATCAGGGCATCCGGATAGTCGGAGCAGATGATGCCGAAGGCATAGGACCCCTCGATGCGCCGCAGGACACGGCCAACGGACTCCAACATGTTGTGGCACTCGTTATAGTGGAACTCCAGCAGCTGTGCTACCACCTCCGAGTCGGTGTCGGAGGTAAATTTCACGCCCAGCTTCAGAAGATGCTCCTTGATCTCCATGTAGTTTTCAATGATGCCGTTGTGGACCAGCGCAATATTACCGCTTTCGCTGACGTGGGGGTGGGCATTCACATCACTGGGCTCGCCGTGGGTTGCCCAACGGGTGTGGCCAATGCCCAGCGTCCCCTCCAAGTCCGCGCCGCCATGGATCATATCGCTGAGAACCTTCAGGCGGCCTTTTGATTTCTTCACCTGAAGGCCTTTTGTTTCAGACCGGATCGCAACGCCCGCAGAATCGTAACCCCGGTACTCCATCCGCTCCAGACTGTCCAGCAAAATCGGGGCTGCCTGTTCGCGGCCCGAATAACCGATAATTCCACACATAAAATAAAATCCTCCTGATAATTAATTTGTCTCCCACAGGCTCAAAAAGCCCATGAGATACAGACCGGCCCCGGTTTCCGGGCCCGGCTATCAAAAGGACAAACGCGCAGAAGATTTGTCTCTTTTCCCACAGTCGCAGCCTCTCTGTTTTGCGGTTACCCGCATATTTAAGGACTGCGTGACACGTCCGTGGACGCGGAGGGGCATCCGCCGAATTCTCGATACTCCCCTCTCCTCGTTATCCCGCAAGGCGGACGCCTCGCGGGCACATGGCGCTGGTGACGGGTTTTCCCGTGATCCTCCTTTCTCATTCTGCGACTGGAAACTATCTATGATAATCCCCGTCCTTGATGGCGGAGCCTTATCCACATTTTAAACGCTTGTGATCCGGCCTTTCCAAACAGCTGCTTAAATCCAATTTGCGGCCCTGGTCCCCCCGGAAAACTTTTCGCCGTATACGCCTGATTCTCCCGGCAAATACTGGTGGAAAGGGGGCGTGTGCATATGGCCACCGCATTTCTGCGAACCATCATTCTCTATTTTCTCATTATGGCCGGACTCCGGCTCATGGGCAAGCGGCAGATCGGTGAGCTGGAGCCCAGCGAGTTGGTGCTGACCATGATGCTTTCGGACCTTGCAACCGTACCCATGCAGGATTTTGGAATTCCCTTGCTCTCGGGGGTCATCCCGATTTTGACGCTGCTTTCCCTCTCCATGTTATTGAGCCAGCTGTCCCTTTGTTCCATCCGGTTCCGACGGCTGCTGTGCGGGTCCCCCACGGTGCTGATCGACCACGGCAAACTCCGGCAGGACGCCATGCGGAAAAATCGCTTCACCATCGACGAGCTGCTGGAGGAACTGCGGGGACAGGGTATCAGCAATCTAAATGACGTGAAATACGCAATTTTGGAAAATTCCGGTCAGCTCTCGATCCTCCCCTGGCCCGAAGTCCAGCCGCCGACGGCAAAAGATTTGGGTACGGAAGTTGCAGACAGCGTCTCCCTTCCCATCATCCTGATAAACGACGGGCGAGTCATCGCCCGGAATCTGGAGCAGTGCGGGAAATCAGAGGAATGGCTCCAAAAGCAAGTGCAAAAGCAGGGCCTCGCCAGCTGCCGCGAGGTATTTTTGCTGACCCTTGACAGCGGCGATAAAATCTATTGTCTTCCAAAGGAGAAATCCACATGAAATCATGGTTGACGCCTGTTTTCCTGCTGGCGGCGATTCTGGCTGCCTCCGCGCTGAACTGCCATGCCACAAAGCAGAATGTGACCCGCTGGCAGGGACAACTGGAGACGGCGGAAGCAGAAGCCGCCGCAGGAAACTGGGACGGTGCGAAAGTCGCCCTCTCCCAAAGCTATGACGACTGGTCCAGCCGTCAGACTTATCTCCACATCACGACGGAGCACGACGCGGTGGACAGTGCGGACGCTATGTATCGCCGCTGCGCCGCATTTGCCGCCGAGAAAGAGCCGTCCGAGTTCCGGGCAGAACTGACGGGCCTCAAGCACCAATTATGGCTCCTAGTGGAAATGGAGCGGTTCAGCATCAAAAACATCCTGTAAAGTTGCTGTCCAGCACCCGACCGCACAACGGCCGGATGTACATATGTACTGCGTCTATTATAGCACATCTCTTCAGAAAACTGCAACAGGAAATCAATTACGCGGAAATCGGCGAAGGAAACACCTGATCGTTGTATTCGCTCCTTTTATGCGGTCTGAACAAACACGGCAGCGGAAAAGCAGTTGCCAAGCATCGGCAAAAACGCTATACTGAGACGAAATAAACCGATTTTCGGGATAAAAGGAGGAAACGGTATGAAAGCAAAGGCGGCGGTTAAGCGCATCATCGAAACGCTGAAGGACGTCTACCCAGATGCGCTTTGCTCCCTGCAATACGCGAAAGACTATGAGCTTCTGTTTGCCGTACGGCTCTCCGCCCAGTGTACCGACGCGCGGGTAAATCAGGTGACTCCCGCTCTGTTTGCCCGGTTCCCCACCCTTCAGAGCTTCGCGGAGGCGGACGTGGCAGAGGTGGGGCAGTACATTCACTCCTGCGGGTTCTTCAACGGAAAGGCCCGGGATCTGGTGGCCTGTGCCGGGAAATTACTGGCTGACCACGGCGGAAAGGTCCCCGCCACCATGGATGAGTTGACGGCTCTGCCCGGCGTGGGACGGAAGACGGCGAATCTGATTCTGGGGGACGTCTACGGCCAGCCTGCCTACGTCTGCGACACCCACTGCATACGCATCGCGGGCCGTCTGGGTCTGACGAACGGCAGCAAAGACCCCATGCAGGTGGAACAGCAGCTCCGGCAGGTTCTCCCGCCCGCGGAGTCCTCCGACTTCTGTCACCGAATCGTGCTGTTTGGCCGGGACACCTGCACCGCCCGGTCCCCCAGGTGCGAGGACTGCCCGCTGCAACGGGACTGCGATCTGAGAAAGTCAGAAAAGAAGGCGGCGAAAAAGTAGTACAAGGAGGGAACCCCGCCTCCGGCCAAAGGCCGGTGGCGGGGTTCCCTCCTGTTTCAACGTTTCAGCAGCCGCATGACATCTTGATCCGCGCCCAGCATAAAAACGCGCTCGTCAGCCGCGAAGATATGATCCGGACCCGGCAGGGGCGAGAGAACTCCGTCCTTCCGCACAGCCAGGATGCTGACATGGCTCTTCTGCCGTACCGCCAGCTGAACCACGGTCTTGCCGATCCATTCGGGCGGCACATCCGTCTCGTAAATAGAAAAACCCGTGGCAAGTTCCACATAGTCGAAAATGTGTTCGGAGCTGTACTTCACCGCGGCCCGGATAGCGGTCTCCTTTTCGGGATAAACCACTTCGTCCGCACCGTTGCGCAGCAGGAACTTGGCATGTACGTCCCGGGCGGCCCGTGCCACTACCCGCGGCGCGCCGCAGTCCTTCAGCAGAGCCGTGGTCTCCAGAGAGCTTTGAAAGTCGTCCCCAATGGCGACCACACATACGTCAAAATTTCGCACTCCCAATGACCGGATAAACTGCTCGTTTGTGCTGTCTCCGATCTGGGCATTGGTAACATAGGGCAGGACTTCATTGACCCGGCTTTCGTTTTGGTCCACCGCCAGCACTTCGTGATGCAGTTCTGTCAGCTTCATGGCCATGTGTTTTCCGAATCGGCCCAGGCCGATAATGAGAATCGATTTCATAGTGTTCTCCTTATCCTATGGTTATTTTTTCTTGGGGAAGCTGGCTGGGGGTAGGCACATGGCTACCCGCCGCGGCATAGATCAGCGTCAGCCCGCCGACACGGCCGAAGTACATCAAAGCGATCAGGACCAGCCGGGAAGCGGCACCCAGTGTAGGCGTCACCCCCAAAGAGAGGCCCACGGTACCGATTGCGGAGGCAGTTTCAAACAACGCCGCCGTCAGTGGTACGTGGTCAAACAGACTCAGTAAACCGGCTCCCAGCGTGAACAACGCAACAAACAGAAAGAACAGCGCCGCCGCGGTGCGAGGTGTCTCCGCCGTCAGGCGTTTTCCGAAGCAACGGACGTCTGCCTTGCGGCTGTATACCGATCGGACGCACATGACCAGAGTCGCCAGCGTCGTAACCTTGAAGCCGCCCGCTGTGGACCCCGGCGCGCCGCCGGTCAGCATCAGCAAGATTGTGATTAAAACGGATGGCTCCGTCATCTGGGAATAATCAACCGTGTTGAAGCCCGCCGTCCGGGGCGTCACCGCCTGAAATGCCGCCGCCAGCGCCCGCTGCTCCATCGGCATTCCCTGCCATTGGGGTGCACTGAACTCCCCGGCAAAAAAGAAGACCGCAGGGACAACCAGCAGGATCAGTGTGACAGTCAAAATCAGCTTGCTTTGCAGTCGGTAAGCGTGCAGATGAAAATGGTTTCGGCTGAAATCCTCCCAGGTGAGAAAACCGATACCGCCCACGAAAATCAACGCCATGATGGTCAGGCATACCAGTGGATCTGACGCGTACCCGGTCAGGGAAGAAAACGGTCCCCGCTCCCCCATTAGGTCGAAACCCGCGTTGCAAAACGCGGAGACCGCGTGGAACACAGCAAACCATAGGCCCTTGGCCAAATGATACTCCGGCACAAACCGCAGCGCCAGCAGCACGGAGCCCACGCCTTCCACCGCCAGCGTGGTCTTCAGGATAAAGCTGGTGAGCCGAACGATGCCGCCCATCTGCGGCGCGTCGATGGACTCCTGCATCAACCAACGCTGCCGCAGACCGATCCGCCGCCCGGAGAGGATTGCCGCCGCCACCGCCATGGTGATCACACCCATGCCGCCGAACTGGATCAGCAGCAAAATCACCACCTGACCAAACGGCGCCCAGTAGGTGTACGTATCCAGCACCACGAGTCCCGTCACACAGGTAGCTGAGGTGGCAGTGAACAGCGCATCCAGAAATGGCGTGGCGTGGCCGCTGCGGGCGGCAAAGGGCAGCATCAGCAAAACTGCTCCAAAAATGATCAGCGCTAAAAAGCCCAGCAGAACCACCTGCGCAGGCGACACGTGTTTTTTTATTGCCTCCATTATATTGCTCCCGTCTTAAAACAAGGTGATCTGGCTGGTCTCGGCCATGCCAGCAAAAGCCCCCAGCTTCTTCAGCTGTTCGATGTGGGTCTTGGATAGTTTATTGCAGCACATGGAAAATTCCTCAATGGAGATAAAAGACTTCCCTCTCCGTTTCTCCACCGTGTCGATGGCCGCCGTCTCACCCAGTCCGTGGACCGCGGTGAAGGGCGGCAGGAGGCCGTTTTTCGTCACCTTGAATTTCGTGGCCTCTGATTCGTAGATGCTGATGGTATCGAAGTGAAAGCCACGGATGTAGAACTCATAGCACACCTCCAGCGTGGTCATCAGGTCCTGCTCCACCGCCGATGCGTCCTTGTTGTTTTCGATCTCCCGGATTTTCCGCTTCACCGCATCTTTACCTGCACAGCAGTATTCTGCGTCGAAGGCCTTGGCCCGGACAGAGAAAAATGTGGCGTAAAACGCCAGAGGCTCATGAACCTTGTACCATGCAATGCGGAACGCCATGGTGACGTAGGCCACGGCGTGGGCCTTGGGGAACAGATAACCGATCTTGGCCAAAGAGTCGATGTACCAGTCGGGCACGTCGTGCGCACGCATGGCCTCCACCCAGCCGTCCTGGAACCCGCCTTTTTTCACCTTGCCCTTACGGACGGCCTCCATGATCTTAAAGCTCATCTTGGCGTCCAGATCCTTGGAGATCAGATACAGCATGATGTCATCGCGGCAGCCCACCGTCTCCAAAACGGAGGCCACGCCGCCCACTATCAGTTCCCGGGCGTTGCCCATCCATACATCCGTTCCATGGGAAAAGCCGGACAGACGCACCAGCGTATTGAAATCCTTTGGCTTGGTGTCCATCAGCATCCCCCGGGTAAATCGGGTGTTGAATTCCGGGATGGCCACAGCTCCGGTCTCCCCCACCACGTCGTCGTGCTCATAACCCAGCACCTTGCTGGAGGTAAAGATGGACATGGTGTCCGGGTCGTCCAGCGGGATGGAATGGGGGTCCACGCCGGTCAGGTCCTCCATCATGCGGACCATAGTGGGGTCATCGTGTCCCAGCATATCCAGTTTCAGAAGATTTGCCTCCATGGAGTGATATTCAAAATGGGTGGTGATGATGTCGCTCTCCGCATCGTCCGCCGGGTGCTGGACGGGGCAAAAATCTTCCATCTCCATATCGTCAGGCACCACCACAAGGCCTCCGGGGTGCTGGCCGGTGGTGCGCCGAACGCCCACGCAACCCAGGGTCAGACGGTTCTCCTCTGCCCGGCCCGCGGTCGTTCCGTTCTCCTCCAGATATTTTTTCACCATGCCGTAAGCGGTCTTCTCCGCCAGAGTGCCGATGGTGCCCGCACGGAACACCTGGGTCTCGCCGAACATCTCGATGGCGTGGCGGTGAGCCTTGGCCTGATACTCGCCTGAGAAGTTCAGGTCAATATCGGGAACTTTTCCGCCGCCAAAGCCAAGAAACGTCTCGAAGGGGATGTCGAACCCGTCCTTCATGCACTTTTCACCACACACGGGACACAGCTTGTCCGGCATGTCCGCACCGCAGCCGTAGGACCCATCCTGAATGAACTCCACATTCTTGCACTTTGGGCAGCGGTAGTGGGGCGGCAGGGAGTTGACCTCCGTGATGCCGGACATATAGGCGACCAAGGATGAACCCACGCTTCCCCGGGAGCCCACCAGATAACCGTTCTCCAAAGACCGCTGAACGAGCTTTTGGGCGGACATATAGACCACGTCGTACTTGCCCAGTATGCTCCCCAGCTCCACGTTCAGCCGGTCCACCACCAACTGGGGCAACTCTTCGCCGTAAAGCTCATGGGCCTTTTCCCAGACCATACGGTTCAGGTCCTCCTCGGAGTTTTCGAGGCGCGGCGGATACAGATCCGGCGGCAGCAGCTCAAAGCTCTCCACGCTGTCCGCCACGGCCCGGGTGTTGGTCACCACCACCTCGTACGCCTTTTCCTTTCCCAGATAAGAGAATTCCTTCAGCATTTCGTCCGTGGTCTTAAAATAGATGGGAAGACTCGCGTCAGCGTCCGGAAACTTTTTCGACGCCAGCAGAATGTGGCGGTATACCTCGTCCTCCGGCTCCCGGAAGTGGACGTCACCGGTGGCGCAGACAGGCTTTCCCATCTCCTCTCCCAGCCGCACGATGGTCCGGTTCAACTCCCGCAGACCCTCCTCCGACTGCACGTCGCCGCTGCGCAGCATAAACATATTGTTGCAGACAGGCTGGATCTCCAGATAATCGTAATAGGACGCGATACGCTTCAACTCGTCCCAGTCCTTATGGTCCGCCACGGCCCGGAACAGCTCCCCAGCCTCGCAGGCCGCACCCACGATAATCCCCTCCCGATACTGGTTGAGCAGCGTCTTGGGCACCGTGGGGACACGCTTAAAGTACTTGAGATTGGACGCTGTGATGATCTTATAGAGATTTTTCAGGCCCACCCGGTTTCTCGCCAGCAGGATAATGTGCTTGGGAAAGCGGTTGGACTTGCTGCCCAGAGGCCGCAGCTTTTCCATCTCGGCGTTGACCTGCTGCAATCTGGTCACGCCCTTGTCCTTCAGCATCCTCCAGAACGGAATCAGCATATAACCTACCGTCGCGCCGTCGTCGCTGGCCCGGTGGTGGTTGAAGGCCGGCAGGTCCAGTTCCTCCGCCACGATATCCAGCTTGTACTTGCTCAGCTTCGGCAGCAGGTTCTGGGCCAGAATCAGGGAGTCCACATAGGTGGGGTGAAACGAAAGGCCCGTTTTTTTGCACCCCTCCCGGATAAAGCTGATGTCGAACTCCGCGTTGTGAGCCGCCAGCGGGCGTCCATTTACGAATTTCAGAAAGTCAGTCAGGGCGTCCTTCAGCTTGGGCGCGCCTTTGAGCATCTCATCGGTAATACCGGTGAGTCCGATGATCTCCGGCGTCAACCGCCTTTCCGGGTCCACAAAGGTCTGAAAGGTATCCGTGATCTCTCCGTTCTTCAGCACCACCGCGCCGATCTCCGTGATCGCCTCCTGCATGACCTTGAGCCCCGTGGTCTCGATGTCGAAGCAGACGAACTCGCCGTCCAGATCGCAGTCCTGCGTCCCGTGGACGGCCACTCGGTCGTCCAGATTGTTGATGAAGTAGCCCTCCATCCCATACAGAATTTTAATCTTGTCCCCGGAGGCGTGCCATGCGTCCGGGAAGGACTGCGCCACACCGTGGTCCGTGATGGCGATTGCGGGATGGCCCCATCGAATCGCCTCCTTCACCACCTCCTGTGTATCGGTGAGGGCGTCCATGTTGCTCATGCGGGTGTGGAGATGCAGTTCTACCCGCTTCACCTCAGCGGTATCCTCGCGCTCCTGATGGGCGACAGAGTTGATGATATAAGGAGCCATCTGTACGTCCTTGCCGTCCCAGGTGGGCTCCATCTTCCCCTGCACCGCCACCCACATGCCGGGCTTCAGCTTGCCGTCCAGCTTATTCGCCTCGGCGGCGGTAAGATTTTTCTGAACCGTGACGGACCCGGTGTAATCCGTGATATCGAAACTCATGCGCCACAGGCCGGGGCGGCGGGTCTCATGGCAGTCGAAGGCGAAAATTTTGCCCATGACCGTGGCTTTTCCGGTCTTCAGATCCAGCGATCCCACCGGCACGGTTTTGCCGCTGAGCTTCTTCTCGCCGTAGATCACGTCCTTCACAGCGCCGTCACGCTTCTTTTCCGCCGCGCCCTGTGGGGCATAGTGATCCGCCTCCCGCGTCGGTTCCGGCGCGCAGCAGACAGCCTTGATCCGCGCGTCGGAGAACCCATATATCGTGCAGATTTCCCGGCTCAGTTCCTTCAAGTCTCCCTCGCTCATCTCCGTTCGGATCTCCATCTGCAAATCGATGGTCCGCAGGGTCTTGTCGATGGCCGCACCGGTAATCATGGCTCCGTCCACCTTTCCCCGCAGGGCCGGAGACGGAGTTACATCTGTAAACATACTGGAAAATGCGATCTTTGACATAGCTTTTTTCAATCCTAAATCCGCTTGTATTAGAGCTTCTCGATCTCTGCCATCAATGCGTCCACAAGCTGCTCCTGAGGAACCTTGTAAAGGATTTCTCCTTTCCGAAAAATCAATCCTTCCCCATTGCCTCCCGCGATGCCGATATCGGCGGCGGCGGCCTCTCCGGGACCGTTGACGGCACAGCCCATCACCGCCACCGTGATATTTTTTTGGCAGTTTGCAAGCCGCCGCTCCACTTCCTCCGCCATGGGAATCAAGTCAATCCTGGTCCGGCCGCAGGTAGGACAGGCGATCAGATTCACGCCGTCAGCGCGCAGTCCCGCAGCTTTCAGAATTTTTTTCGCCGCGTAGATTTCCTCAACCGGGTCCGCCGTCAGCGTTACCCGAATCGTGTCCCCGATGCCCAGACATAAGAGTCCCCCAATGCCCATGGCTGACTTCACAAGTCCCATAGACGGCGTTCCCGCTTCAGTGACGCCCAGGTGAAGAGGATAATCCGTACGCTGGGAGAGCAGCCGGTACGCCGCCATGGTCACTGGTACATCAGAGGACTTGACGGAGATGCAGATGTCGTCAAAGTCAAATTGATTCAACAGCGCCGCGTGACCCATAGCGCTCTCCACCAGTGCCTCCGCCGTCACGCCGCCGTACTTTGCCCGCAGGTTCTTTTCCAAAGATCCACCATTGACGCCGATGCGGATGGGGATGCGCTTGCGGCGGCAGATATCCGCCACAGCCTTCACCTTTTCCTCTCCGCCGATGTTGCCGGGATTGATGCGGATGGCGTCGATGCCCCGCTCCGCGCATTCCAGCGCGTATTTATAATTGAAGTGGATATCCGCGATCAGGGGGATTGAGATTTGCTCCCTGATTTTGTCCACAGCCTCCGCCGCTGCTTGATCCGGAATGGCCACCCGGATAATTTCGCACCCGGCAGCCTCCAGCTCTTTGATCTGAGCCACGGTGGCGGCCACATCGTCCGTCTTCGTATTACACATGGACTGAATGGAGACCGGCGCGCCACCTCCCACTGGGACGGCGCCCACCAGCAATCGCTTCGTCATTGGTAAACCTCCCTTACCGAAACAGCTTCGACACGTCCTGAAGCGTCACCAGCAGCATGAACCCCAGCAGAACCACCAGCCCCCCGAAATTGACAGCGGATTCGTACTTCTCCGGGATGCGCCTTTTAAACAGGGCCATGGCGACGGCATCCACCGTCAGAAACAGCACCCGCCCGCCGTCCAATGCCGGAAGCGGCAGCAGATTCATCACCGCCAGATTCACGGCGATCAGCGCCGCAAAATAGAGAATATTCTCCAATGCGTCCCGGGCGCTTTCCGACTCCTGCCCCACCTGGGTGATAGTGGACACAATACCCACCGGCCCGCTGAGGTCCTTGATCCCCGCATCGCCCCGCGCCAGCATCTGGAGACTGATGCGCACGGTCCGCACAAAATCAACGGTATTATACCACGCCGTTTTCACCTTGCCAACTGCTGTGGCAGGCTCCACTTCATTGACATAATAGAGCCCGTAACCCTGATAGGTCTTTCCGTCCTGAGACGTGCAGGTCTGATAGGGGATGCCGGTCAAATCGACCTTTTCCCCGTCCCGCAGCACCGTCAGCTCCAGTTCTCTATCCGTCCCGCTCAGCTGCATCAGCAGCGTCACGTCACTGCTGACATATACCCGTTCACCGTTGATGGCCCAGAGAATGTCGCCGGAGCGAAGCGTCTGGCCGCTGTCGGCGGCGAATTCCGGTGCAATGCCGGTGACGGTTGGGACATAGAACCCTCCCGCACCGGAATAGAGAATCAGCAGGATCACAAATCCCGTCAAAAAGTTTGAAAAGGACCCGGCTACAAAAATAACAAGCTGCCTCCAATACCCTTGGCGGTTGATGGCCCGGGGACTGTCGGAGTCCTCTTCCTCCCCCTCCATTGCGCAGTAGCCCCCCACGGGAAACGCCCGCAGGGAGTATTGGGTCTCCCCTTTTTTTCGGCTGAACAGCGCCGGACCCATGCCGATGGAAAACTCGTTGACCTTTACACCGCAGGCTTTTGCGGCCAGAAAATGCCCCAGCTCGTGGAGTGCGATCAGCACGCCGAACATGAGAATTGCCGCGAGAATATAGACAATCGTCATAAATGCTCCTAACTAAAATATCTCAATCCCGCGCCCTGTGGGAGACGAAGCGCAGTCAGGCATCACTCCGGAAGAACGGCCCGCCGTGCGGCGGCATCTGCTTCCAGAATATCCGCAAGGGTTGGATGATATACCACTGGGACGGCCTCCCGCGCCTTTTTTACCAGCCGGGAAATATCGTTAAAGCCGATCTTCTCCTGCAAGAACAGACCCACCGCTGCCTCGTTGGCCCCGTTCAGAACGGCGCAGGCGGTGCCGCCCTCTTCCGCGGCAGCTTCCGCCAGCGCAAAGCAGGGGAACGCCTCTCGGTCGGGCGCGGCAAAGGTTAGCGGCGGACAGTTCAAAAGGTCCAGCGGCTCCGCCGGATTCTCCCCCCGCCGGGGATACGTGAACGCATACCGAATGGGGAGCCGCATGTCCGGCGTACCCAGCTGGGCCAGCACCGCCCCATCCCGGTACTCCACCATGGAGTGGACGATGCTCTGCCGGTGGATCAGTACATCCACCTGTGAAAGCGGCAGGCAGTAGAGCCGCATGGCCTCAATGACCTCCAGGCCCTTGTTCATGAGCGTGGCGCAATCCACTGTGATCTTGGGGCCCATTTTCCAGTTGGGATGCTGTAATGCGTCTTTCCTTGTCATGCATTCCAGTCCCTCAAATTTCATGCCGTAAAACGGTCCGCCGGAGCAGGTCAGCAAAAGCCGTCTGATTTCCCCGCGATCCCCACAACCCCTCAGGCACTGAAAGATGGCGGAGTGTTCCGAATCCACAGGGACGATCTCTGCCCCATATCGATCTGCCGCATCCATCACCAGTTCCCCCGCACACACCAGCGTCTCCTTATTGGCCAGTGCGATTCGTTTTCCCTGTTTGATAGCGGCCAACGTGGGCCGAAGGCCCACCATGCCCACCACGGCGGTGACCACCGTGTCCGCGTCCCCGATCACCGCAGCCTCCAGCAGCCCCTCCGGGCCGGAAACGATCTTTACGTTCAGGTCCCTGATCCGTCGGGTAAATTCCTCTGCGGCAGCAGGTTCGTACAACGCCACGAGACGCGGCAGATACTGCCGCGTCTGTCGCTCCAACAAGTCCAGGTTTCCACCGCGGGCAGTCAGAGCCGCCACGGAGAGTCCCAATTGCTCCGCCACGTCCAACGTCTGTCGCCCGATGGAGCCGGTAGAGCCTAAAAGAGAAATCGTCTTTGTCATGACACCATCCCGTCACAGTATGTTTAAAACAAGCCAAATAAACGGTGCGACAAACGTCACGCTGTCAAACCGGTCCAACACGCCACCGTGTCCCGGCAAAATCTTTCCGTAATCCTTGACGCCGAATTCCCGCTTGATGACCGAAAAGCTCAAGTCGCCGATTTGGCTGACCACACTGCCCGCAAGGCCGACCAAAACCACCTGCCACCAGGTCATAAATGGCAGGCCCAGCAGCCACAGCCCAATTCCCTTCACCAGAGAAAGACCGATCACGCCGCCTAGCAAGCCACCAACGGCCCCCTCCACCGTTTTCTTTGGGCTGACGGGAGTCAGTTTGTGCTTTCCGCACAAAAGCCCCGCAAACAGGGCGAAGGTGTCGCTGCCAAAGGAGATTCCCAGTGGAACAAACACCAGCAGTTGGCCGTACTCCTCCAGCCGTAGCAGCAGCAGACAAGAGAGCATCAGTGGAAACACCACCCCGGCAAACATGGCGGCAGTCACGTCGGAGAAGGTGATGCGGTGCTGGTCAGTATAGTCCAGAATCGCGCTGAGGAACAGCAGCAGCACAAATGCCAGAACCAGCGTGGCCGTCAGCGGAAGATTCGACAAAACGGCCAACTGGACCTGCTGCACCTTGTCGCGGCCAGCCTCCTCATAGATCATGGCCGGTATAACCGCCGCAACCAGTACCGTCATCCGCAGCAGCTTTTCACCGCCCTTGCCCGCCGCGGCGTGCATCAGCTCCCGGGCGCCTACACCGCACAAAGCCATGGTCAGCAGTACAGTTGCCCCCGGCGATGCGAAGCCCAAAATCAAAATCAGTGCAGGAATACCGATTACGGCCACCATCACTCGTTTGAACATACGATAAGTCCTTATCTGTAAAGTTATTTTACTTCACGCCGCCAAACCGGCGGTCTCTTTTCTGATAGGCCGCGATGGCCCGGTCGATCTCCGCCTCATCAAAGTCCGGCCAGAGGGTATCCGTATAATGGAACTCTGAATAGGCGCATTGCCACAGCAAAAAATTGCTCAGCCGCATCTCTCCGCTGGGACGGATGATCAGCTCCGGGTCCGGGATGCCCGCGCTGTCCAGATAGTTGGAAAACCCAGCCTCGTCCAAGTCCTCCGGTCTCCGTTTCCCCTCGGCGCAATCGGCGGCAAAGCGGCGGACTGCACGCAAAATCTCGTCCCGCCCACCATAGTTTAGGCAGATATTCGCCTGAAAATCCCGCTGATCCAAATGTTCGGTGATCTCATCCGTCTCGCGGGCCAGCGCCCGAAGCTCAGGAGAGATAAGTGACATATCGCCAAAAAATTTCAGCCGGATGCTGTCTTTTTCCATGGAGTCGATGGCCTCCAGTAGATACTTCTTCAGAAGAATCATGATAGCGCCCACTTCTGTCTCCGACCGCTTCCAGTTTTCCGTGGAGAAAGCATACACCGTCAGGTATTGAACACCCAGATTCTTGCAGTAGGTCGCAATCTTCCGAAAAGTCTCCGCTCCGGCCTTGTGTCCGGCAGAGCGGGGCAGGCCACGCTTTGTCGCCCAGCGACCGTTACCGTCCATAATAATGGCAATATGACGAGGCAGGCGGCTTTTGTCCACCTGCCCCGCCAGCTTGCCGGAAAGTTCATTCGCCATCAGACCGCCATCAATTCCTTTTCCTTGGACGCCAGCATCTCTTCCAGTTTCTTGCAGCTGTCGTCCGTCATCTTCTGAAGCTCCTTCTCCGCCTGCTTCAAATCGTCCTCGGTGATATCCGTGGACTTTTCAGCCTTTTTAAAAGCCTCCATCGCATCCCGGCGGATATTGCGGACGGCCACCTTGCCGTTTTCCGCGTACTTATGGATCTGCTTCACCAGTTCCTTGCGGCGCTCCTCCGTCAGCTGGGGAAAGCTGAGACGCAGGCTCTTTCCGTCGTTCTGGGGGTTAATGCCCAGATCCGAGTTCTGGATGGCTTTTTCTATGGACTTCACCGCCGTGGCATCCCAGGGTTGGATCACCAGGGAACGGGGATCCGGAGAGGCGATGGATGCAATCTGCTGGATGGGCGTGGGCGTCCCGTAATAATCCACGGAAATGCGGTCCAACACGGCGGCGTTGGACCGGCCCGCCCGTACGGCGGCAAAATCCGCGGCCACGGATTCGATGCTCTTTTTCATCTTGTCCTCGTAGAGTTTGTAATCCTCTTTCTGCATAATGGTCACTCCTTTACAATTGTTCCGATTTTTTCCCCGCACACGGCGCGGATAATATTCTCAGGGTCCTTCAGGGCGAACAGAAGCACGGGAATATGGTTGTCCATGGACAGCGACGTGGCCGTAGAGTCCATTACCATCAGGTGCTGAGCCAGCACATCGTCATAGGTGATGGAGTCGTATTTTACGGCGGCGGGGTCCTTTGCCGGGTCGGCTGAATACACGCCGTCCACATTCTTGGCAAGCAGGATCACATCCGCGTCGATCTCAGCCGCCCGCAAAACTGCGGCAGTATCTGTAGAGAAAAACGGGTTGCCGGTGCCGCAGCCGAAAATTACGACCCGGCCCTTTTCCATATGCCGGATGGCCTTGGAGCGGATATAGGGTTCGGCAAAGGACCGCATCTCAACTGCAGTCTGCACGCGGACCTCCATGCCCCTTTGCTCCATCACATCGGCCACCGCCAGGCAGTTTAATACCGTGGCTAGCATCCCCATGTGGTCGGCCCGGGTGCGCTCCATCTTTCCGCCGCCGTCCTTCACGCCGCGCCAGAAGTTGCCGCCGCCCACCACGACGCCCACCTGAACGCCCATGGAAATGCACCGCCCGATGACCTCGCAGACTCTGCCGATCACCTCGAAATCCAGACCGGTATGCTTGTCTCCGGCCAGCGCTTCCCCACTGATCTTCAGCAGGACACGCTTGTATACAGGTTTTGCCATCTCGCAAACCTCCATCGAATTCATATGGTGCTATTCTACCAAATTTCACGGCCTTTGGAAAGGGGAAAACAAAGTTTTTTCAAAGAAAAGGTGGTGGATTATAAAAATTGGCCGATTCTGAACCACTTTCCTGTCATACTCTGATTTATCCGCTGTTTTTAATGCCTGCCAAACAGGCAAAACGCTGTTTAACTCACGCAATAACCAAGACGCGCTGTAAAACGGCCGCCTTCGGTCTCCCGGTCTCACCGTCGGCATAGAGGCATCCCTGTCGCCAGAAAAAAGCACAGAGGGCTCAATGCCCCCTGTGCTTTTTTCTGTGTTTTTCCTCCCGCAGGGCAAGCTCCCGCTCTTTTCCGACCTCCCGCTGCTCCCGGGAACAGATCCTTCGCTCCAGCTTTCTCTGCTCCCGTTGGAGGTTCAGCGCCTGCTGGGCCTTGGTTTCACGGGATGTTTTTTTATCCTTGCAGCGTATTTAATTTTCTTATTTTCCACAGGCCGCTTCCAGCAGCGCGATCAGCTGCTCCCGACCTGTGCCCTTTTCCGCAGAGAAAGGCACCAGCGGCTCGTCGTCCGCCATTTCCAAGGTCTGACGGATGAGGGCCAGATTGGGCTCTACCTCCCGGGCCTTCAGCTTATCCAGCTTGTTGGCCGCCACGATCTCCGGGCATCCGCTCTCCCGGAACCAGTTGTGCATGATCACGTCGTCGGCGGTTGGTTTGTGGCGGGCGTCCACGATCAGGACTCCCACGGTGAGGATGTCGCCCTCGTCCATAAAATACTGCTCCATCAGGCGGCTCCACCGCTCTTTTTCCGACCGGCTCACCTTTGCATAGCCATACCCCGGAAGGTCCACCAGCCAGGCCTTTCCGTCCACCTTGAAATAGTTGATCTGGGCGGTCTTCCCCGGCGTCGCGCCCACGTAGGCCAGATTCCTCCGGCTCGCCAGACGGTTAATAACCGAGGATTTTCCCACATTTGACCGGCCCGCAAAGGCCATCTGGGGCAGACCGTCCCGCAGGAAATCCTTTGGGTCCGCCGCAGAGCGGATAAACTCGGCCTTTGTAAAATTCACCGGGCAATCACCTCCTTGCTTTCATTTGTTTTTTTATGCGCCGGCCTCACTGCCGCATCGCGTCCCCGCCGCTTTCCCGGACGGGTGCAAACGCCGCCACCGGAAGCTGATCCTGGGACTCGGGCGCCTTTTCCGCCCGAATCTTTTTGGGGGCCTGGGACGGACACAGCGCCCGGCTCAGCACTTCGTCCACATTGCTCACGGGGACGAACTTCAGCGCGGCGCGGACGGTCTGGTCAATTTGCTCCAGATCCCGCACGTTGTCCACCGGAATCAGAACGGTCCTGATCCCACTACGAAGCGCAGCCATGGTCTTTTCCTTCAATCCGCCGATGGGCAACACTCGGCCCCGCAGGGTAATCTCCCCTGTCATGGCCAATCCCGCCCGAACCTTCCGCCCGGTAAGAGCGGAGCACAGCGCGGTGGCAATGGCGATGCCCGCGGAGGGTCCGTCCTTGGGAACGGCCCCCTCCGGGAAGTGGACGTGGATATCCCTGTTTTTGTAAAACTCCGGGTCGATTTCATAGGTTTCCACCCGGCTGCGAAGACAGCTCAGCGCCGCCTGAACAGATTCCTTCATCACGTCACCCAGGTTGCCGGTTAACTCCAGCTTTCCGGTACCGTCCATCACGTTTACCTCGACCTCGAGGATCTCGCCGCCGACCTCGGTCCACGCAAGACCATTGACCACGCCGACCTCCTCCCGCTCCGTATGGAGCGCAGGAGGATAGGGGGACATATCCAGCAGCTCGTGCAGGTCCTTTTCCGCCACAGTAATGCGCTTTGCATCGGTGGTTAGCAAACAGACGTCCGCCTTGCGGCACAGCGCCGCGATCCGCCGTTCCAAAATGCGGACGCCGGACTCCCGCGTGTAATCCCGAATGAGGGCGCGGATAGCCCCGTCCTCCACCCGGAGCTGGGACTTTTTCAGTCCATGCTCCTTCAGCTGCTTGGGAAGCAAGTGGTTTTTGGCAATCTGCAGCTTTTCCTCGTCGGTATAGCTGCCAAGCTCGATCACCTCCATTCGGTCCAGTAAGGGCCGGGGGATAGTATCGGTAGTATTGGCGGTGGTAATGAACATGACCTTGCTCAAGTCCACGGGAATCTCCAAGAAGTGGTCCCGGAAGGCGCTGTTCTGTTCCCCGTCCAGCACCTCCAGAAGAGCCGAGGCCGGGTCGCCCCGGTAGTCGCTGCCCAGCTTGTCGATCTCGTCCAGCAGCAGCAGAGGGTTCATAGACTTGCTGCGGCTGATGGCCTCGATGATACGGCCGGGCATGGAGCCTATGTAGGTCTTCCTGTGGCCCCGGATGTCCGCCTCGTCCCGAACGCCGCCCAGACTTAACCGGGCCAGCTTCCGATTCAGCGCCTTGGCAACGCTGATGGCAATGGAGGTCTTGCCCACACCGGGAGGACCCACCAGACAGAGAATCTGCCCCTTTCCCTCCGGGTTCATCTGCCGGACGGCGATGGTCTCCACGATCCGCTGCTTCACCTTGTCCAATCCAAAGTGGTCCCTATCCAAAATCTTTTTGGCGGTCTCCACGCTCAGCCGCTCCTTGGTGGTGGTGTTCCAAGGCATTTCCAGACACACATCCAGATAGTTGCGGATGACCGCACTCTCAGCACTGGAATAGGGCTGCTTCGCCAGCTTATCCACCTCTTTCATCAGGTGGGCTTCCGTGTCCTCCGGAAGCTCCAGCTGAATGATGCGCAAGCGGTACTCCTCCAGCTCGTCGTCGCCGTCGTCGCTCTCGCCCAGCTCACCCTGCATCACCCGAATCTGTGTGCGCAGGATCTGCTCCCTCTGGGTCCGGGCAAGCTGGGAGCGCACCTTGTCCTCCATCTCCCCTTCGAAGGCCAGCACATCGTTCTCCCGCGCCAGAAATTCATTCAGCTTCCGCAGGCGGATATAGGAGGACGGCTCCTCCAAAATGCTCTGCCGCTCCTCCGTCCGCAGCTGGACGTTCTGTGCCAGAAAGTCCGCAAGATACCCGGGGTCCCTGCTTTCCAGCACCTGCGCTTTTACACCGTCCGGCAAGCCGGAGACCCGTCCAGCATACTCTTCAAACAGCACTGCGGTCTGGCGCAAAAGCGCCTCCGTCCGAGCACTGTGCAAAAACGCCTCAGAGTCCTTTTGCTCCGGCAGCGCCTCCACATTGGCCTGTAAAAACGGCTCAGACTGCCACAAGCGCTTCATCCGTGCCCTGCGGCCGCCCTCCACCATCACGCGGACACTCCCCTCGGACACGCGGAGGACCTGAGAGATGTGTGATACGGTACCCACCCGGTACAGATCCTTTTCTCCCGGTACCGCGGTCCCCAGTTCCTTCTGAGTCGCCAGAAAAATCTCCTGGTCCGTCTCCATAGCCCGGCTCAGAGCGGCAATGGAGATCGGTCTCTCCACGTCGAAGGTCAGACTCATATGAGGAAAAACCGTCAGGCCCCGCAGGGCCAGAACGGGAATATTCCAAGTTGTCAGCTCCATGATCGGGTTCCTTTCTTTGATTAAAAAAGAGGGACGCAGCTCGCGTCCCTCCTCGTATGTCAGGCTTGCGGCTACTCAGGATGCGGAGGCAGGCGTACTGCCGGACAGCTCCGACTTTTCGGTTTTGCCGTTGCTCAGCTTCACCGCATGGTTCACGCGACGCTTGTCATAAATCAGCGCGGGCTTCTCCGTTCCCTCCACGCATCCCTTGGTAATACTCACCTTTTCAATAGTGGGGTCGGAGGGCACGTCATACATGATCTGTGTCAGGATGGACTCCATCACCGCCCGCAGGCCACGGGCGCCGATATTCCGCTCAATGGCCTTGTCAGCCACGGCTCCCAACGCCTCCTGTTCAAAGACCAGCTCCACATTGTCATAGCCCAAAAGCTTTTGATACTGCTTGACCAGCGCATTTTTCGGCTCTGTCAGAATCCGTACCAGATCGTCGCGGCTCAGGGCATTCAGCGTGGTAATCACCGGCAGCCGGCCCACCAGCTCCGGAATCAGGCCATACTTCAAAACATCATGGGGCTGGACGCTGGCAAGAATACGGCTCAGGTTCCGGTCCTTCTTCCCCTCGATCTTCGCACCGAAACCGATGCTCTTTTGATCCATGCGCTGCTCAATGATCTTGTCCAGGCCGTCGAAAGCGCCGCCGCAGATAAACAGGATGTTCTTGGTATTGACCTGAATAAACTCCTGATGAGGGTGCTTGCGTCCGCCCTGCGGCGGAACGTTGGCCACGGTCCCCTCCACAATTTTCAAAAGCGCCTGCTGCACGCCCTCGCCGGAAACGTCCCGTGTGATGGAGACATTTTCGCTCTTGCGGGCAATCTTGTCGATCTCGTCCACGTAGATGATGCCCCGCTCGGCCCGCTCCACATCGAAGTCGGCGGCCTGCAAAAGGCGCAGAAGGATGTTTTCCACATCGTCTCCCACATAGCCGGCCTCGGTCAACGTGGTGGCGTCCGCAATGGCAAACGGCACCTTCAGAATGCGGGCCAGGGTCTGGGCAAACAGTGTCTTGCCGGAACCGGTGGGTCCCAGCATGAGGATGTTGCTCTTTTGCAGCTCCACTTCCTCGTCGCCGCCGAAGTAGATCCGCTTATAGTGGTTATAAACCGCCACAGAGAGGGCGATCTTCGCCTCATCCTGTCCGATCACATACTGGTCCAGAACACCTTTGATCTCCTGGGGCGTGGGCAGCTTATCCGGAATCTCCTCCAGGCCGGAGACGCCGGGGTCCTCGAACCCGTCGTTCAGAATACTCATGCACAGCTGGACGCACTCGTCGCAGATACGTACGCCCGGTCCCTGAATCATCCGGTGGACCTGCTGCTCGTGTTTACCGCAGAAGGAACAGCGAAGGGTTTTCTTGGCGTCTTCATTCATGGTATTACCTCAGTTCTGTCTTTCCGTTGTCTTTCTGATATAAGAGCAATCAGTGATTCAAAATGATCTTGTCGATCAGTCCAAAGTCTTTGGCCTCCTCTGCGGACATGAAGTTATCCCGTTCGCAGGCGGCGGTGACTTCTTCGAGGGACTTGCCGGTGTTGCCGGCCAGAATATGGTTCATACGCTTTTTGATGATCTCCAGACGCTTCAGATGGATGGCCATGTCGGTGATCTGGCCCTGAGTCCCGGCGGAAGGCTGGTGAATCATGATCTCGGCATTGGGCAGGGCAATGCGCTTGCCCTTTGTGCCGGAGGACAGCAGGAACGCACCCATGGACGCGCACATGCCCACACATACGGTGGATACGTCGCACTTGACGTACTGCATGGTATCATAGATGGCCATGCCGTCGGTAACGGAGCCGCCGGGGCTGTTGATATACAGCTGGATGTCCTTGTCCGGGTCCTGGGCCTCCAAATACAGAAGCTGGGCCACGACGAGGCTGGCCGTAGTGGCGTTGACCTCCTCGCCCAAAAAGACGATACGATCGTTCAGCAGCCGTGAAAAAATATCATAGGACCTTTCGCCACGGTTGGTCTGTTCTACTACATAAGGCACTAAACTCATTGGTAAAACCTCCAATTCAATACTGGCTTACGGAGTTTTCGGTATCATATGCCGAAGTACGTCCGCCTAGAAACATTCTCCCATGATACCACAGGCACCATGAGAGAATGTGTCGAATCTGTAAAATGTAGCGGCTACTCGGATTATTCCTCCGCTTTCTTGGTGGTCTTTCTGGCGGCAGGCTTCTTCGCGGGCTTTTCCTCGTCATCCTCCGCTTTGGTGGTCTTCTTAGCGGCAGACTTCTTGGCGGGCTTCTCCTCGCCGTCCTCCGCCTTCTTCTCCTCGGGCTCGGTGGCGGTGGCGCTGTCCCGCACGATTTCGATGGCCTTGCGGGTGCTGAGCTGATCCTTGATCTGCTCGGCGGGCAGATACTTTTTGACGTTCTCCAGCTCGATCGAGTACTTCTCCGCCATGGTCTTATACTCGCTCTCCACTTCTTCGTCGGAGACTTCGATCTTCTCATCCTTGATAATGGCAGCCAGAGCCAGATCCAGACGGACCTGCCGCAGAGCGGGCTCTCTGGCATCCTCCAGCAGCTTGGCCTCGTCCATGCCAGCCATCTTCAGATACTGGTCATAGGGAATCCCCTGCTGCTGAATCTGGTTTTTGAAATTGTCCAGGAAACGGCGGGCCTGCGCCTCTACCATGGCGTCGGGCACATCGGCGGTGATATTCTCCGCCACCTGCTGCATCAGATTGTCCTCAAATGTCTGCTGTGCAGCCTGTTCCCTCTCGTCGGCGATCTTCTTCTCAATATCGGCCTTCAGGTCCTCCAGCGTATCGAACTCGCTGACATCCTTGGCAAATTCGTCGTCCATGGTGGGGACATCCTTCTCCTTGACCTCGTGGAGCTTCACCTTGAAGACAACGTCCTTGCCGGCAAGCTCCGGCGCGTAGTCCGTCGGGAAAGTGATGTTGATGTCCTTTTCGTCGCCGGCTTTCATGCCGACCACCTGCTCTTCAAAGCCGGGGACAAAGCTGCCGGAACCCAGCTCCAGGCTGTGGTTCTCGCCCTTGCCGCCGTCAAAGGACTTGCCGCCCAAGAACCCCTCAAAATCGATGACGGCCATGTCGCCGTTCTTCGCCTCCCGATCCGCGGACACCAGACGGGTGTTGCGGTCGGCCATTTCCTTCAGTCGGTCATCCACATCGGCGGCGGCAACCTTCACGGCGGCCTTGGGGGCCTTCAAGCCCTTGTACTCGCCCAGCTTCACCTCGGGGTAGACGGGAACGACTGCCTTGAAGGTAAAGCCCTCCTTGGTGACCTCGCCCTCCAGCTCCACCTGAGGATAGCCCACGACGTTCAGTCCCTTTTCAGCCACGGCAGCCTCATAGGCGTCGGGCATGGCGATATTGACCGCTTCCTCGAAAAACACCTCTGCGCCGTACATCCCCTCAATGATCTTGCGGGGAGCCTTGCCCGGACGAAAGCCCGGCACATTGATCTTCCTGCGCATCTTCTGATATGCTTTTACAATAGCGGCCTCAAACTCCTCCGCGCTGACCTCTACAGTCAGAGCGACGGTACTTTTCTCCTGATTTTCGCAGTTTTTCACGTTCATATTGTTTACTCCTCCGTTCATGACCGGTACAGGCCGGTCCAGTTTTCTATAATATCAGATAAATATCAAAAAATCCACACTTTTTTCCGCTATTCGCAGATTTTTTTTGGAACGAACCCCAAATGGTCTGCGGAAATAAGGAAAAAAGCAGTCCCGCTCCGCTCCTCCTCGAAGCGGCGGCGGATCACCGGCCCGTGAAGATGCCCGTAAAAGCACGCCTTCACACGGTACTTCTCCAGAAGCCCCAGGATCTCCGGACACCGGTAGCCCTGGTACAGCGGCGGATAGTGGAGAAAGCAGAAAATGGGCCTGTCCCCCGCCGCCTTCAGGGATGTTTCCAGCCTCATGACCTCCCGGTTCAGCACCTTTGCGTCTGGGGCCTTCTGATTTTCCTCCAGAAACCACCCCCGGGTTCCGCACAGGGCGTATTGCCCGTAAAACTGGCAGTTGTTGTGGAGAAATTCAAAGGAGGTCAATCCCCTCTCCGCAAAAAAGCCGCTCATTTTATTGACGGTGGACCACCAGTAGTCGTGATTTCCCTTTACCAGCAGCTTTTTCCCGGGAAATTGGTCCAAAAAGCGGAAATCCGCCTCTGCCTCCGCCATGTCGATGCCCCAGGAAGTGTCGCCGTCCAAAATCAGCGTATCGTCCGCCGTCAGAACGGAGAGGGACTCGGCAATTCGGTCCACATAATTTTTCCATGCCTCGCCGAATACCTCCATGGATTTATTGGCCGTCAGGGACAGATGCAGGTCTCCAATTGCATAAAGGGCCATCAAAGCCCTCCTTTTCATTTTTTCGCAGCGGGATCGCCGATATTGGGCGGTCCCGCCTGAATGCTTGTCGCGCAAAGCAGAGATGACGCTTACTTTAGAAACGCCCGCACGACCTCCGGCATTTCCTCTTTCTTTCGGGAGAGGTCGAACCGCCGTTCCTTCTCCCGCAGGGCCGCCAGCCGCCATGGGGCGGATCTTCCGGTGGCGTACTGAAGCTGGTCGATCAGATCGATGCCCTCCCCCTTCGGCGTCTCGCCGAGGGCTTTGAGCACACTGTCGCAGAACTTGAAGGGAGACGCGGTGGAAACGAATACCGTGGGTGCGGCGTCGCCGGTGGCGGCGCGGTATTGCGCCATCGCATCCGCCGCCACGGCGGTGTGGGTATCTATCAGATAACCGCAGTCCTTATAATAGTGGGCAATGGCTGCGGCTGTACCTTCCTCGCCGCAGGAGCCGGCCCAGAACAAATCCCTGATCTGCTCCAAAACGCCGTCCTCCACCCGGTAGCTGCCGCTCATGGCGAGCTGGTCCATGTAGGCCTTCACCTTTTCGCCGTCCTGTCCGGCAAGATCGAACAGCAGCCGCTCCAGATTGGAGGAAATCAGGATGTCCATGGAGGGACTCATGGTATTGTAAAACGTCCGGTTGCGATCATAGGTTCCGGTGGTCAGGAATTCCGTCAGCACGTCGTTTTTGTTGGAGGCGCAGATCAGTCTGCCCACGGGCAGGCCCATCTTTCTGGCGTAGTATCCCGCCAGAATGTCGCCGAAGTTGCCGGTGGGAACGCAGAAGTTGACCTTCTCCCCCAGCTTCAGGTTTCCGTCCCGCACAAGATCGCAGTAAGCGGAGATATAGTAGACCACCTGCGGCAGAATGCGTCCCCAGTTGATGGAGTTGGCGGAGGAGAGGAAATAGCCCCGCCTGTCCAGCTCATCCCGGAGCGCCCCGTCGGAGAAAATACGCTTCACGCCGCTCTGAGTGTCGTCAAAATTCCCTACCACGGAGCAGACACTCACGTTCTCTCCCCGCTGGGTAAGCATCTGGGCCTCCTGAACGGCGGAGACGCCGTCTTTGGGGTAGAACACCAGAATCTTCGTCTGCTCCACATCGGCAAAGCCCTCCATGGCAGCCTTACCGGTGTCCCCGGAGGTAGCCGCCAGAATACAGGCCGTCCGGGTCTCCCCCGTCTTTTTCAGGGCGGCGGACAACAGCTGGGGCAGCATCTGGAGCGCCAAATCCTTGAATGCGGAGGTGGGTCCATGCCACAGCTCCAGGCAGTGGGTGGTTTCATCCAGCGTCCGCACCGGGGCCACGGCGGACGTGTCAAATCGGGCGGGACCGTAGGCTTTCTCCGCAAAGGCCAGCAGTTCCTTTGCGCTATAATCCGTCAGATACAGGCCCATGATCGCGGCAGCCCGCTGCTGATAGGTCATGGGCAGCATAGCGTTCAAGTCTCCCTCGGAAAGTTTCGGAAATTCCATGGGGGTCAGCAGGCCCCCGTCCCGGCTCAGTCCCTGCTTCACGGCCTGCGCCGCGCTAAGCGACACCGCGGTGTCCCGTGTGCTGTAATACTTCATATTCGTTCCTCCTGCTCTGTATGGATACAGGCCGCCTCAGCGCCTTATTCAAATGCGTTTTCCAGATACTCCACCCGGAGCGCGCCGTTTTCGTCGTAAACTTCCGCCACATCGAACCGGGCGGGTTCATCCAGCTTCCTAATGCTCATGTACAGCGCGGCGGTCGTCCGAAGCCGCGCCTGCTTGCGCCCGTCCACGTACTCCCGTGGGAGTCCCGCGCAGAGATTACTCCGCAGCTTGACCTCCACAAAGCACAGCTGCCCTTCTGGGTCCCGGGCGATCAGGTCGATCTCCCCAAACCGGCAGCGCCACTGGCTAGCCAGCAGGCCGTAACCCCGCTCCCGCAGATATCTGGCCACCGCCGCCTCGCCCCGGTTCCCGGCATCTTTCGTCGTCATGGCCGCCTCTGCTCCCATTTTTTCAGAAAGCTTTTCCGGTGGGCTGGGCAGGGACCGTAGGCGTCCAGCATCTCATAGTGCAGCTTCGTGCCGTATCCCTTGTGCTTTGCGAACTGGTAGCACGGGTACTCCCGGTCCAAAACTTCCGTCACATACCGATCCCGGCTGACCTTCGCCAGAATCGACGCAGCCGCGATGGACGCGCTCAATCCGTCCCCACCGATGACGGTTTCATGGGGCGTCCTAATGGCACAGCAGCTTCCACAGTCCCGGTTTCCGTCAATCAGCGCGAAATCCGGCCTTTTCTTCAGGCCGTCGATGGCCAGCTGCATGGCTTTTATCCGGGCGCTGAGAATATCAGTGCAGTCAATCTCCTCCGCCTCCACCCACGCGACGCAGAAGTCCTCCGCCTCCGCGCAGATGGTATCAAACAGCGCCTCGCGCTTTTTCGGGCTCAGTTTTTTGGAATCATTCAGCCCGTCGATCACAAGGCCCCGTGGCAAAATCACCGCCGCGGCGTACACCGGTCCCGCCAAAGGACCGGCCCCGGCCTCATCCGCACCGCACACCGTTTCGTGTCCGGCAGTAAAGCACCGCTCCTCGATGCTCCAGGGATGCTCCATCTCAGACATGGCGGACCTCCTCCGGCATTTCAAGTGTAAAGCGTCCAAGCTTGCCTCCACGAAACTCGTCCAGCAGAATCTTTGCCATCCGTTCCGTGTCGATCTCGCCGCCCCGCATGACAAAGCCCCGCATCTGCCCCGCCCTTTGCAGCAGATCGTAGCCGGAATCCTCCGGCTTCGGCTGGAATTTATACCGCTCCGCCAGCGCCGCGGGATAACGCCCTGCGAGATAGGCCATCAGATTGCAGGCAAGGGCCTCCAAGTCCATCACCTCGTCCCGGACCGCGCCGGTGAAGGCCAGATTCAGTCCCACGCTTTGGTCTTCAAACTTCGGCCACAGGATTCCCGGAGTATCCAGCAGGTCCAGTCCCTGGTCGACGGGGACCCATTGTTTCGCTCGGGTGACGCCGGGCCGGTCCTCCGTCTTGGTGGTCTTCCGCTTTGACACCCGGTTGATAAAAGTGGATTTTCCCACGTTGGGGATACCCAGAATCATCACCCGCATGGTGCGTCCCGCCTGCCCTTTTTCGGCGTATGAGCGCAGCTTGTCCGCAAGCAGGGTCCGCACGGCGGCGGGGAACCGGTCTACGCCATCCCCGTCCTTGGCGCTGCATGCCAGCACTGCGTATCCCTTATCCCGAAAGTACTCCGCCCACCGCTTCGTCAGGTCTGGGTCCGCCTGGTCCGCACGGTTCAGCACCACCAGCCGGGGCTTTCCCGCCGTCAGCTCGTCCACGTCCGGATTCCGGCTGGAAACGGGAATCCGCGCGTCCAGCAGCTCGCACACCGCATCCACATTTTTCAGCTGGTCCGCAATCATCCGCCGGGTCTTGGTCATATGGCCCGGATACCATTGAATTTTCAGGTTCTGTCCGTTTTCCACGGGTCGTCCTCCTTTAAGGCAGAGCCGCACGATTCACGGCTATTGCCTTTGGCGTACGCTCGCTTGTATTTTGCCGCTTTGCAAAGAAATTTCCCGTCAACGGAGGAAGCCAATGCGGGAGTAGTCCCGCTTTCCGGTCTCCGAATCCGCGCCGGGATACAGCAGAAGCACTGCTTTTCCGATAATGTAGCCCGTATCCACCGTGCCCAGCCGGACATCCCGGCTGTCGTTGGAGTGGTTGCGGTTATCCCCCATGACGAAGACGGACCCCTTCGGCACCGTCAGGGGAAACTCCGTTCCGTCCGACCGGAAGGTCAGCTCGTTGATGTACGGCTCGTTCAAAACCTTTCCGTCCACCTCGACGCTGCCGGTGGAAAAGTCAATGTCCACGGTCTGCCCCTCCATGGCGATTACACGCTTGACAATGGGTTCGTCCAAAAAGCTTTGCTTGCGCAGCACCACGATGTCTCCGGTCCTATACTTCCCCGCCAGTACGCCCACGGCCACCGCCAGACGGTCGCCGTCCTGAAGCGTCGGCACCATAGAATGTCCGTCCACCCCGATCAGCCGGACAGCGAAGGTAAAAATCAGCACCACCGCCATTACGGAGGACACCAGCGCCCGCACCCATTCATACAGGCTCTCCCCCGCCGTTTCGGCAGGCACATTTGCTAATTCTGTCTGATTGTTCTTCATTTAATACCTCGTCCGGGCTCCGGCAAAATTACCCGCTGAAACGGCCGCGCACCGAGGCCGTTCTCCCATCGGGCGCGGCTATTGATGGAAATGCTGGTCAACTTTATCAGTATATCAAACTCAAAGAAAAAGAACAAGTACGGCAATGCACGATTTTTTCCGTGACATCGCATATGCTTCCGGCAGAATACCGCATGATCACCGGGCAGTCTCGAACATACCCGCATAGCAAAAGCCGTTCGTAAGCATGCACGGAAGGGTACAAAAAAGAGAGGCTTTCGCCTCTCTTTTCTATGGATCAAAGTTTCTCCTTGACCTTGGCGCCTCTGCCCACGCGCTCGCGCAGGTAATAGAGCTTCGCCCGGCGTACCTTGCCGTTGCGGACAATCTCCACCGTTTCGATGGAGGGAGAGTGAACGGGGAACACCTTCTCCACGCCCACACCATAAGAGATGCGGCGGACGGTGAACGTCTCCTCAATGCCTCCGTGCTTCTTGGCGATAACGGTACCCTCGAAGATCTGGATACGCTCACGAGAGCCTTCCTTGACCTTCACGTGAACGCGAACGGTATCGCCCACCTTCACCTGGAGCTGCTCGTGCTCCAGCGTTTCCTTGTTCAATTCCTTAATGAGATCCATGGATTATCCTCCTAAATTATAGGTGTTCATGCCGCTTTTCAATGGCAATAAGGCGCTATTCCGCGCATGCACGGCAGAGGACCGCCCTTTGTAGCTTGAATAGAATATCACAACTTTCCCCCGATTGCAAGCTTTTTTCATGATCCTCGCACTGTAATGACTAAAAGGTTTTGGGTACACAGGTCATTTTTTATGTCTTAATCAAGGTGGGTAACCCGGCGAACCCCGTTTTGTACCACACGTGTACCACATTCCCTGTTGTAAAACTAAGTACAAAACATTAAAATACGATCAACTTTTGCAATCGTCTTCAGCATTTGAAAGGAAGAAAGTTCTTGAAATCCAATGGCTTCAAGAACTTTCTTCCTTTGGTACGCCCGGCTGGATTCGAACCAGTGGCCTTTAGAGTCGGAGTCTAACGCTCTATCCAACTGAGCTACGGGCGCAGATATACAAATCGAAATATGCTGGACAGCGAAAGTTAGTATAGCAGGAAACCCCCCAAAAGTAAACCCCTGACAAAAAAATTTTTTTAGAAAATGATTGTTAATAAAATTGACAACATTATGGTTTTGGTCTAAACTATATTTGAGAAATATTTAACAAGTGCTGTCGAAGGAGGAACCCCCTTTGAAAAAGGAAAATATATCCGACGCCGTAATTCGCCGTCTTCCCCGATACTATCGTCAGCTGAACAGCCTGTACAGCAGCGGGGTGGTACGCATCTCATCCCACTCTCTCGGTCAGGAAATGAAAATCACGGCTTCTCAGATCCGGCAGGATTTTAGCTGCTTCGGCGAGTTCGGACAACAGGGCTACGGATATAATGTTGAGGAACTGCGCACGGAGATCGGTCATATTCTCGGCGTGGATAAGAACCACCACCTCATCATGATCGGTGCCGGCAATCTGGGCCATGCCATTTTGCAAAATTTTCCTTTCTCGCAGACCGGTTTTACCGTAGGCGCCGCCTTTGACGTATCCCCCTCCGTTGTGGGAACGTATATCAACGGCATACCCATTCGCTCCATGGATGAACTGGAGGAATTTATCCGCATCCACACGGTGGATGTGGTAGCTCTGACCATTCCCCAGCATGTGGCGCAGGAAGTTGCCAACCGTCTGATCGCGCTGGGCATCCGCGGCTTCTGGAATTTTACAAACATCGAATTGTCCAGCTCTGACCCAACGGTTCAATTTGAAAACATTCACTTTGCGGACAGTCTGCTGACGCTGAGCTATCGCATCGCAAACCGCTGAGCCTTTCTCTTTTGGACGCATGAAAGGAGTCCCTATGAAAAAACGGGCACTGCTTCCCGTGCTCTTTATGCTGCTGTCCGGTATGTGTATCTACTATGCCGCCGCGTCCGGCGGCAGTTCCGACGACCCGCTGATTTCCCTCTCCTATTTGAACGGTACCTTTACGGACACAGTTCTCCATCGAATAGACGCGCAGCGTTCCGGCGCGTCCGCTTCCGTCCCCGTCTCCGCTAACGCGGACGCCTGGACGGAGACCCGCCTGATATCAGGCGACATGCTGTCCGGCTCCACAGGCACCTGTGTGCTGCCGCTGGCGGGTGAAATAGCCGTTTCCTTTTCCTCCGGCACGGTTGTGGACGCCACTTCCGGCACAGAGGTCTCGTCTGGTTCCACTTTGACCGTCCGGCACCGTTACCTAGTGGCGGAGAATACAGCGGCCAGCTTCACTGTTGCCGGCAAGACCGCCGTGTTGGACTACCAGGGACCGTACAGCCTGTCCTATTCCTCTGCCGCAGACTACAACGCCATGGCGGAGGCTCTGAAAACCATTCACCTGTTCCGAGGCAGCCTCACCGGATATGGCAACGGCTTTGATCTGGAGGTATCCCCCACCCGGCTGCAGGCCCTCATTATGTTCATCCGCCTTATGGGTGAGGAGGACGAGGCGCTGGCCTATACCGGCACCACTCCTTTCACCGACATCGCAGCTGGGTCCGAACCGGCGCGGTATGTCGGTTACGCTTACAGTCAGGGCTATACCAACGGCTATACAAAGACCACATTCCGCCCCAGTCAGAAAGTGAACGCCTATCAATATGTGGAATTTGTCCTGCGCGCTCTGGGATACAGCTCTATCGGTACCACAGATCTGACCGGAACGCTGGACCGGGCTGTAAGCTGCGGAATTCTGACCGCAGGAGAGGAATCCATGCTGTCCCGGGACGCGTTTTTGCGGGCGGAGCTTGTCTATGTCTCTTGGTATGCGCTGGACGCTCCGGTCTCCGGCACAGGGCAGACCCTCCGGCAGACGCTGCTCTCCAAGGGTATTTTTACGGAAAATGAAAATTTTTCCGCCACGGCGCTCATCTCCGGCCCCCGGATTCCGTAACACCTGCCCGAGGGCGGCATACTATGGATTGAGACTGATGCACGTCGGTCTACGATTTCATAGGAGGTCCCATTATGTGTGGTAATAACGGCTTCTTTGGTGGCGGCAGCTGCTGCTGGATCATTATCCTTGTCATCCTGATCTGCTGCTGCTGCGGCAATGGCGGCTGGGGCGGCTGCGGTAACAACAACTGCGGATGCGGCAACAACTGCGGATGCGATCGCACTCCCTGCTGCTAATCCCCTCACTAGCTTTTCATACTGCCCCAAAAGCCCCCGCACCCATAGGTGCGGGGGCTTTTCTGCGAGGGCTTTTTCCCCTTCTTTACCTTGACAGGCCCTCCTCGCCGTGCTACGGTTATAAAAGAGTTAAAATTGCCACCGTAAGTCTCTCTGCCCAGAAAATAGCTGCCGGATACCGCGCCTGATTCCGAAAAAAGCAGGAGGAATCCATATGAGTATCAAATCCATTAAAAAACGGGATGGCCGCGTCGTTGCCTTCGATCAGCGCAAAATCTCCACCGCCCTTCTGAAAGCGTTTGACGCCGCCTTCCAGCCCGACATGGCGGAGACTGCAGATCGGCTGGCTGCAAAGGTCACCTCCATTTTGGAGGTGGAGGGTGTGGAGCTCCCCGAGGTAGAACATGTTCAGGATCTGGTGGAGCTGGTGCTGATGGAGGAAGACTACCCAGAGACCGCCAAAGCCTACATCCTCTACCGCAGTGAGCGGGCCCGAGCCCGGGCTCTTGGCGAACGGCTGAAAAAGATTTATGAGGACATCACATGGCGCCCCGCGAAATCCTCCGGCAGGGAGTGGGAAAACGCCGACATTCACAACGACACTGCCATGGGCAGCCTTTTAAAATATGGCAGTGAAAGTGCCAAAGCCTACTTTCAGGCTTATGTCCTGAGACCGGAGTTCGCTGCGGCCCATGCCGCCGGAGATATCCACATCCACAGCCTGGACTTTTACACCTTCGCCACCTCCTGCTCTCAAATTGACATTCTAAAGCTGTTCCATAACGGCTTCTCCGGCGCACTGGGCCATCTGCGGGAGCCCAGCGACATCGCCGCCTACTCCGCGCTGACCTGTATCGCCCTACAATCCAACCAGAACGACCAGCACGGCGGACAGTCCATTGCCAACTTCGACTATGGTATGGCGGAGGGTGTGGGCAAAACCTTCGTGAGGTGCTATCGGGAAAATCTTGCCCGAGCGCTGGAGCTGGAGTTGGACGACGCAAGGGCGGATGACTCTGTGAAGTCTCTGTCCGCAAAGATTGTAATGGACAACCATCTTACGCCATCCCTTGAAGGTGACCGGGATTATCTGACGTTGGAACGGGCGGTGCTGATGGCTCGATACGGGATTTGTGAGGAGCGGGCCGTTCTGTTGCAGTCATTCGCCCATCTCCGTGCGGAAGCGGAGACCGACCGGGCCACTTATCAGGCCATGGAGGCGCTGCTCCGCAATCTGAACATAGTGGAATCCCGGGGCGGTGGGCAGGTTCCCTTCTCCTCCCTGAATTACGGCATGGACACCTCCCCGGAGGGGCGGATGGCGGTCAGGAATCTACTGCTGGCCACGCAGGCGGGCTTGGGCGACAGAGAGACACCTGTCTTCCCCGCTCAGATTTTCCGGGTGAAAGAAGGAATCAACTTTGACCCCGGCGAACCCAACTACGACCTGTTTCAATTGGCCTGCCGCTGCTCCGCAGAGAGGCTGTTTCCCAATTTTGTATTTCAGGACGCGCCGTTCAACCTGCCCTACTATAAGCCCGGGCACCCGGAAACGGAGATCGCCACCATGGGCTGCGGGATACGGGTAATTTCCAATATTCACGATCCGAGCCGGGAGATCCCCTTCCAACGGGGCAATCTGAGCTCCACATCCGTCAACCTGCCCCGGCTGGCCATTGAGGCGCACGGCGATCTGGGAGCATTTTACACGGGACTGGACCGGATGCTGGATCTGTGCGTGGCGCAGCTTTTGGAGCGGTTTGAGATTCAAGGGCGACGCCTGGCCCGGAACTTTCCGTTTCTCATGGGACAAGGAATTTGGCTTGACAGTGAGTATTTAAAGCCGGATGACGAGGTTCGGGAGGCTCTGAAACACGGGACGCTTTCCATCGGCTTTGTCGGCCTTGCCGAGGCGCTGGTGGCCCTCGTTGGGAAACACCACGGAGAGCGTGCGGAAAGTCAGGCCTTGGGCCTTGAAATCATCAGCCATATGCAGGCGCGGACGGATGCGGAATCGGAAAAGCGAAAGCTGAACTTTACCCTGCTGGGCACTCCATCTGCGGGGCCGACGTGTCGGTTTGCGGAGTTGGATCAGGAGCGGTACGGCATTTTGCCGGGCATTACCGACCGGGCGTATTATACCGACAGCTTTCATATTCCCATCTACTTTCCCATCAGCGCAAGAAAAAAAATTGAGCTGGAGGCTCCCTATCACGCTTTGACCAATGGCGGGCACATCAGCTATGTGGAGTTGGACGGCGACCCGTCGCAGAATCCGGAGGCTTTTGAAGAGCTGATCCGCTGCATGAAAGAATCCGGTATCGGATACGGCTCCATCAACTGCGCAGCAGACCGCAACTCGGTATGCGATGAATCGGTTTGCGGATCGCGGGGCCATGCAGAACTCGCCCAACCCTAAACAGAGGCCCCGGCGCGCCGGAGCCGAATGCAAAAAAGCCGGACGGAATGCTTTGCTTCCGTCCGGCTTTTTTTATTTGTCCATGCTTCTCCGCGTCATCCCATTTTTGGACCTGCGTTCCAAAGTAAAAGCTGATGACCTCGATGAAAACCGTCATAAATTTCCGCCCGGTGATATCGCCCCGGAGAGTCAATACGGCAACCGCGCCGGATGGTGCATAGGAAGAGCGGTATTCTCAGTTTTTCAGGCTGTGGAGCGGAGCAGGAATACGCCCGCCACGGGCGATGAAGTCCGCGCTGGACTCCGTATGCACCGGCATTACCGGCGCGCTGCCAAGCAATCCGCCCATCTCAATGGTATCCCCCACCTTCTTGCCGGGGGCGGGCAGCAGCCGCACGGCGGTGGTCTTGCAGTTCACCATGCCGATGGCGGCCTCATCGGCGATGATGGCGGAGATCGTATCCGCGCTGGTATCACCGGGGACGGCGATCATGTCGAGGCCCACGGAGCACACGCAGGTCATGGCCTCCAGCTTGTCCACGGTCAGCGTCCCGCTCCGGGCGGCGGCGATCATGCCCTCATCCTCACTGACGGGGATGAACGCGCCGGAGAGTCCTCCAACAGATGAGGACGCCATGACGCCACCCTTCTTCACCGCGTCGTTCAGCAAAGCCAGCGCTGCCGTGGTCCCATGAGTACCGCAGGTTTCAAGACCCATTTCCTCCAAGATGCGGGCAACGGAATCTCCGATGGCGGGGGTGGGCGCCAGACTCAGATCCACAATACCAAAGGGCGTGTCCAGACGGCGGGACGCCTCCTGCGCCACCAGCTGGCCCATGCGGGTCACGCGGAACGCGGTCTTTTTTACCGTTTCCGCCACCACATCGAAGGGTTGTCCCCGGACTGCCTTCAGCGCGCTGCACACAACGCCGGGACCGGAGACGCCCACGTTGATGACCCGCTCGGCCTCGCCTACGCCGTGGAACGCGCCGGCCATAAAGGGGTTGTCCTCTACCGCGTTGCAGAATATCACCAGCTTCGCACAGCCAAGGCCATCCTGCGCAGCGGTCTTTGCCGCAGTTTCCTTCACGATGCGGCCCATCAGAGCCACGGCATCCATGTTGATACCCGCCCTTGTGGACCCCACGTTGACGGAGGAGCAGACAAACTCCGTGGAGGCCAGTGCTTCCGGGATGGAGCGGATGAGCTTTTCGTCCGCCCCGGTCATCCCCTTTTGGACCAGCGCGGAATAGCCGCCGATGAAATTGACGCCGCAGGTCCTTGCAGCCCGGTCCATAGCCAGGGCGAAAGGAGCGTAGTCCTCCGTATTGGAGCTACCGGCCACCAAAGCCATGGGAGTAACGGAAATCCGCTTATGCACGATGGGAATACCGAATTCCCGTTCAATATCCTCTCCGGTCTTCACCAGATTTTCCGCGTATTTTGTAATTTTATCATAGATTTTCTCACACGCCCGCTTCGGGTCCGGGTCGCAGCAGTCCAAAAGTGAAATGCCCATGGTGATGGTCCGAATATCGAGGTGCTGCTGATCGATCATTTCGATCGTGGAGAGAACGTCCTTTTGATTCAGCATGGTCTCCCCCCTTAAATACGGTGCATGGCGTCGAAAATTTCTTCCCGCTGGAGGCGGATAGAGATGTCCAGCTTTTCGCCCAGAGCCTCCAGCTTCGTGCTCAGCTCTCCGATGGGCGCGCTGGACTTGCCCACATCCACCGCCATGACCATGGTGAATTTGCCCTGCAAAATGGTCTGGGTGATATCCAGAATATTGACGTTGTTCTCGGCCAGAAGCGTACATACGCCGGCAATGATGCCGACCTTGTCCTCTCCAATCACCGTTACGATCGCGTTCATAATATCTTCCTCCTCGGTTATTTTACGCGGAAGCCCGCGTGTCATTCATCTGTGAAAAAGGAAAGGGACGCCCACCGGCGGCCCTTTTCCCCTGTGTTTTCAGCATGGAATCGTAGCCATGGCCGCCACATCCGACGGGTCCAAAAAGGGACCGATCGTAGGCGGCAGAAAGGTCAGCACAATATACAAAATTCCCATCGCCGCCGCCAGAACCAGCCAGACGGAACGGTCACCTCCTGCCAGAACGCCCCGTTGAGCCAACGCCAGCGCGGCGGCGGAGAGCACGACCCATATCAACAGGTACACGCCTGGCCCTGGTTTCAGGGCGGCCAGCGCCCAGAAGATCAGAACCGCTGCCACCGGCGCCATTGTCAGCCAGGGCAGTCTGGATAAAAACTTCCCGCCGTCCTGCAGCGGAATGGCCGCAGCCAGCAGGAACGGCCAAAATACCAGCTTGCTGAGCTCCCATGGGCTGGCAAACTGCGGCGCCAAGAGGGCACAGACCGGATTCTGTGTCACGGTGCGGAGCAGCAGCAGAAAAACCCCCGCGAGCAGGACGGATAAAAAGCGGATGGAAAAATGCGCAAAACGGTTTTTCATCGGACAACTCACCTCCCTGCGACTCTATGCGCCGGGAGGCAGGAACAGAACCGGCAAAGACTTCTGCCGGCCCGGTTATCCGAAAAAATCAGTTCTCGTCAAAGAATTTCGCGTGGATGGCGCGGACCGCCTTATCCACGTCATCCTCGTCCAACAGCACGGAAACGCGGATCTCGGAGGTGTTGATCATTTGGATGTTGATACCGGCATCGTACAGTGCCTCGAACATTCTGGCGGCCACTCCGCAGTTGCTCATAAGGCCCATACCCACAATGGAGACCTTGCCGATCCGCTCGTCGGTAGCGATGTGGTCGAACTTCAAAGCCTCCCTGTGCTCCTCCAGAAGCTCCACGGACTCGTTCACGTCCTTTTTGTGGACCGTGAAAGTAATATCCTTTTTGTCATCGCGTCCAATGGACTGCAAAATCACGTCCACGTTGATGTTACTCTTGCTCAGCAGGTCAAAAACCTGAAACGCCACGCCGGGATTGTGCTGCAGGCCCACCAGAGCAATACGGGCGATGCTGGTATCTTTCGCCACCCCCGCAATATTCGTCTTTTCCACTTTTGTAGCCTCCTTCACCGTCGTGCCAGGTTTATCCTCCAGGCTGGACACGACCTCCAAATTCACATGAAATTTTTTCGCCAGTTCCACGCTGCGGTTATGGAGCACCTGGGCTCCCTGACTGGCAAGCTCCAGCATTTCGTCATAGGTGATCTCGCTGAGCTTCCGGGCGTTGGACACGATGCGGGGATCGGTGGTATAGACGCCGTCCACGTCCGTGAAGATCTGGCACAGCTCGGCGTGGAACGATGCCGCCAGCGCCACGGCGCTGGTGTCCGAGCCGCCCCGGCCCAGCGTCGTGATGTCTCCGGTGCGGTCAATGCCCTGAAAGCCCGCCACCAGGACGATGCGGTGCTGGTCCAGCTCAGACAGGATGCGCTCTGGGTCTATTCGTTTGATACGGGCGTCGCTGTATACGGACGAGGTCTGCACGCCCGCCTGCCATCCGGCCAGAGACACGCAGCGCAGACCGCGCCGCTCCAGCTCCATGGCGCACAGAGAAATGGAGATTTGCTCACCGGTGGACAACAGCATATCCATCTCCCGGCGGGAGGCGCGGGGATTGATCTCCTGCGCCTTGGCAATCAGGTCGTCGGTGGTGTCGCCCTGAGCGGACAGCACCACGATCACATCGTTTCCGGCCTTATAGGTCTTTTCAATAATACCGGCCACATGGCGGATACGTTCGGCGTCCTTCACCGAACTTCCGCCAAATTTCTGCACAATCAAACTCATTGATCTACCCTTCCTTGATATCTGGATTCGCGGTTCAATTCTCAGCCAAGTACCCGCAGGCAGGCAAGCACGTTCAGGCTTCTGGACTGCTCCAGCGCCTCCCGTCCCGTGATGCGGTCCGTCAGAAAGCCGGTCTCGCCGTCCTCGCTGAGGACCTCCACCTGTCCGAAAGCCATAGCGGCGTCCGTCAGGCTGCCCTCAATGCGAAAATAAAAGCGGGTGGCGACCTCCATGGGGTCGATAAAGCCGTCAAAGTCTGCGCTCCATCCGATTTCCTCCTGCCGGGGACTGCGGCGCAGGCACTCCAGCACATCGGACACGCAGGCTGATGCCGTCGGCAGTTCGCCCGCGCCCCTGCCGTAAAACATGACCTCGCCCACGGCGTTGCCCTTGACCACCACGGCGTTGAACACGTCCTCCACATTGGCAAGGGGGTGTTCCTCCGGCACCAGATGGGGCGCGACATAGGCCGTCCGCCCTCCGCCGGGCATCCGAAGGCACCGGCCCAGCAGCTTGATGCGGTAACCCGCTCTCTGGGCCACCTTCACATCGCGGAGGGACAGCTTCTTGATTCCTTCCATGGGGACGTCTTGGGGCCGTACCTGCGCGCCAAAGGCCAAATCCGCCAGAATGCAGATTTTGCGCCCCGCGTCGATGCCCTGCACGTCGGCGGTGGGGTCTGCCTCGGCGTAGCCCTTGGCCTGGGCCTCCCGCAGAGCATCGGAAAAGAAGGCGCCGGTGCGGACCATGCGGGAGAGGATGTAGTTGGTAGTACCGTTCAAAATCCCGTAAATCTCATCCACGCGGTTGGCGCACAGGCACTCCGTCAGGGGGTGCAGCACCGGGATACCGCCGCCCACGCTGGCCTCAAAGAGGTAGTTCACTTTTTTCTTCCGGGCCAGCTCCAACAGCTCACAGCCCTTTTCGGCCACCAGCTGCTTGTTGGCGGTGACCACATGCTTCCCCGCCTCCAGAGCCCGCCTTGTGTACTCATAGGCTGCGTCCACGCCGCCGATCGTCTCCACCACAACGCGAATCTCACTGTCCCGTTCGATGCGGCTGAAATCGTCGATCATCAGCTGACGATAGGGACTGTCCTTAAAATGGCGGACCAGAATGGACTTCACGGTCAGCGGCTCGCCCAGCTTCCGCTCGATCTGCCGGGCATTCTCCGCCACCACCTTGGCGACGCCGGTCCCCACCGTGCCAAGGCCCAAAATTGCGATTTTACTCATGGATTAATCCTTTCGCTTTTTTACCTTAACCGGCCAGAATCTCAAACCGGATCACGCCATCGACAGCGGCGACCTCTTCCAGGAACGCCTCCAGCGTCATCTCCATGTCCGAGGTCTCAGCCGACACGGTGACCGCGGCGCAGCCGTTGGTCGGAATGCTCTGGTTGATGGTCAAGATATTTGCCCCCGCGCCGGCGAAATCCGAAAGCACACGGCTCAATACGCCGGGAGCATCCTTCAGCATCCCATAAAACGTGATGATGTGCTCCGCCTTCATGTCATTGAAGGGCTGCACGGAATCCTTGTACTTGTAGAATGCGCTGCGGCTGATACCCGCCATCCGGGTAGCGGCGCCGACCGTGTTCGCTTCACCGGTCTGCATCATGCGCTTTGCCTCCGCCACCTTGACAAAAATCTCCGGCAGAGCATCCGCCGCCACGATATGATACTTGATCTCTCTGCTCATTTCGTCCGCCTCCCATGGTCATTTGTCCTTACACTTGGTTCAGTGTACCATAGAATTTGACAGGTTGCAATGAAAAAACTCAAGAATTTTTCGGTTTGGCAGAACAGTTTTTCGGTAAAATGTCCATATGGGGTGGTCTTCTTTGAGAAGTGCCTCCGCTTTCAGCCCTATTAGGATGGTCTACTCGCCGCACAAACGCCGTTTCACATACAGCAGTTTTCCCCCTCCGAGTGGGCAGAAAAAACCGCCGCACTGTTGTGCGGCGGTTTTCATAGAATTGCTCAGGTCCCGGTGTCCCAAACGGTGTTCCACCAGTTCCCCGTGCCGTTGTCCGATGGAGTCGTGGGCTCCGTGGGAGTTGTTGGAGTAGTCGGCGTGGTGGTATCTCCACCGCTGTTCCCCGAATTCCCGGAATTGCCCGAGCCGCCATAGCCGTCATTGGGGTCGGTCGGGGGCTGATTGGGAGTAGGACCCGTTTCGCCTCCCTCGCCGGGAGTAACCGGTTCTCCCTCACCGCCGCCCGTATCGGGAGGCAGTGCGGAGCCGTCCTTGTGGACGGAACAGGGCGGAAGCTGGATCGTTCCGTCCGCCAACACCGTCCGGAAAGATTTGACCAGATAGGCATTATCGTCCGCCACAATATTCGGGCCGTAGTCCGTGCGGGTATAGTCCAGCAGCCCCACTTTCTTTACGGTTGACGCGGGGCAGAACTCCGTAGCCAGACACTTTCCCTCCGTGCAGTAATCAAAGAGCTTATGCAGGTTGCAGCTCTCGGTCGGAGCGGTACCGACGGCGACCTCCACCGTACGGACACGGCTGCCCCGCAGGTCAGCGGCACAGGCATCCGTTGCCAGAAGACCACTGTCGGCGCAAACCTGCACGGAAACAAGGCCGCTGGTTGGCTTGGAGAAGGATTTATTCTCCTGCTCCTTCGCGATCTTCTGCATGACCTTATTCCACATGGCGGCAGCGGGGTTACCGGAATAGCTGATACGCTCATTATTATCGTAACCACACCAGACCGCCGCGCAATAATAGGGCGTGTAGCCAACAAAATAACGGTCATAGTTTTCGCTGGTAGTACCGGTTTTACCGGCGCTGGCCATACCGGAGAGCTTGTACCGGGAGGCGGTACCGCTGCTTGTAACGCCCTGCAGGAGCTGGTTCATGAAATACGCAGTGGTCTCCTTCACAGCTACATGGGTATCCGTCTGGTTGTCCAGAACCGTGTTGCCGTCAGCGTCCTCCACCTTCGAATAGAGCCGGGGCGAGTTATAAACGCCGCCGTTGGGGAACGTCGCAAAGGCGGCGGCCATCTCCTCGGTGGAAACGCCGTTGGTCAAACCGCCCAACCCCAGGGACGCCGTGTTGATGTCGTCCGCCACCAGATCCAGATTCATCTTCTCCGTGGCAAAGGTAAAGGAGTTGGAGATGCCCAGTTTTTCAATGACTTGCACGGCCACGGTGTTGACGGAATTCGCGACACCGCTAGCTAGGGTTGTCCAGCCTTTATACCCCTGAGGTGAGTTCTTTGGCCACGGCCTATCGTTCAGAAGCCGGACAGGATAATCGTCAAAGGTGGACGCCATTGTAATCACTCCAGCGTCCAGCGCCGGCGAATAGACCGTGATAGGCTTGATGGCGGAACCGCACTGGCGGCTACCGGTGGCATAGTTCCAACCTAGATTCCGATCCTTCACGCCCACCTTGCCCACCATGGCCACCACATTTCCTGTGGAGGGGTCCACGATCGTGATACCTGACTGCAGCTGTTGTCCACTGGAGGAAGTCACATTCAGATTGGAACGGTCCTCATAAATGGACTCTGCAATCTCCTGAATATGTGGGTCCTCGGTGGAATAAATCGTGTATCCGCCGTTATACAGCTTAATACGCGCCTCTTTCGCCGAAATGCCCAGCTGCTTTGCAAGATCGTTGGAGACGTCCAGAATCACCTGATCCACGAAATAGGAATTGATTCCGGTGGCTGCGCCGTTGCTCTTGTCGGCGTTGTCGGCGGCCACCAGCTCTTGGGCAGAGACGGAGCCGTCGGTAAACTTCAGCTCCTCATCAATTGCTTTCTGATAGGTATCCTGGTCGATATACCCCTGCTCCAGCATTTTGTCCAGAATGTTCTTCTGGCGGGTCTTGTTCATCTCCCGCGCCGTCTTTTTCGCGCCGGTATCCGAATCTTTAAGGGTAACGGTGGACATGGGGCCATACAGCGAGGGGTTGTTGGTAATCGCGATGATGCTGGCGCATTCCGCCACCGACAGCTCCGACACATCCTTGCCGAAATAATACTGTGCGGCAGTCTCAACACCGTAGCACGTCTGGCCCAGATAGATCGTATTGAGATAGAGCTCCAGTATTTCCTGTTTGGAATACTTTTTCTCAAACTCCAGCGCCCGAAAAATTTCCCGGACCTTGCGATTTACCGTACCGTCATTGTCGCCGGTCATGTTTTTCAGCAGCTGCTGGGTAATGGTGGACCCGCCATAGGTACTGCTGGTGTGCAGAAACAAGTTTGCGGCTGCTCCGGCGGTTCGTTTCCAGTCCACGCCGTGGTGCTTAAAAAAGCGTTCGTCCTCGATGGACACCGCCGCCTGCCACATGGCGTCCGGGATCTGATCATAGTCCACCCAGATGCGGTTTTCGTCACCGTAAATCGTCTGAAGATTGTTCCATGCGCCCGTGCTCTTGTCCTGATACATAATGACGGAACTGAGATTCATGGTATAGTCGTCGGCGTTGACATTCAGCGTCGGGGTCAGCGTCGTCTTGACAAAATACATGAAAATGCCGGCAATCATGGCGCCGGATAGAACGCCAATCAGAAGAAGGGTCCGGACTGCGAACCAAATCGTACTTGCGGTGTGTGTTCTGGTGCTCTGACGACGTCGGTGTTCATGGGGCTGCGGATTCTGCTCGTGTCTGCCATGCTGTTCCAATGCAGGGCACCTCCTTTTCCAAAATTTGGGGCATCAGTCGTTCCGCTATCTACGGTGGAACAACTGTCATAGTGCACCATCATATTTTATATTCTACCATTCCTGTCAACTCTTAAATTGTCGTCTTTCCCTTCTAAAAAGTTCCAAATTTTTAAAAATTTTTTTTAATGCTCAAGAATATGCATGCCTATAATTTCAATTTTCCATGTTTTCCTAGCCTGATACACTTGCATTTTCCCTCTGAAGCGGATACAATATGATCAAAGAAAACCGTAAGGAGGCGTTCCCATGAGCGAAGATCTTAGCCCCACATTTGTCACAATCACCGATGAGGATGGAAACGATATTGAATTGGAGTTCGTGGACGCATTGGAGCACAACGGCCAAAAGTATATGGCTTTCTTCCCCGCCGAGACGGAGGACTCCGACGAGGAGAACGCGGACACCGGGCTGGTGATTCTGAAAGCCGTGACGGAAAACGGCGAAGAAATGCTCTCCACGCTGGACTCCGACGAGGAGCTGGACGCAGTGTACGACTTGTTCATGGAATCGCTGTTTGAGGACGAGGAGGACGAAAACCCCTGACGTCTTGAAGACCCTGCGCGGTGCGTGATAGACCTTTTTTAACCCACATTTCGTTATAAGGGATGCCGGATCAGTCCGTGGTTCGCAGGCCTCCCGGCTGCTGTTTGCGGCTGGAAGTTGGAAGCGATAAAGCGTGCTGCAGGCGACCCACCTGTCCGTAAAGGTGCAGGTTATAACGGGGTCTACACGGCCGAGCGGGGCCGTCGTTATACAAGTTCTTAATTCCTCGCTCATTTAAAGGGCGGAGATCTTTCGCCTGCGAGACGAGGAGCATAGCGATTTGGGACTGCTGTAAGGCAGTCCTCTTTTTTTGTAAATGATTGCGCCCGGCCATGGAATAGTCGGGCGCTGTAAGTATTATAAATTTTGCTAGCTGAGTCGAAGAATTTCTTTTTTCAGCCGTTGGATGATGCGCTTTTCCAGACGGGAGATATAGGACTGGGAAATACCGAGATGGTCGGCCACCTCTTTTTGGGTGCGCTCCTGTCCCCCGTTCAGCCCGAAGCGCAGTGTGATAATCTCTTTTTCGCGGGGAGAAAGGATTTTTAAAGCGGCGGTCAGGAGACTTCGGTCCACGTCGTCCTCGATCGGGCGCATGACCACATCGGCGTCGGTGCCCAGAACGTCGGAGAGGAGAAGTTCGTTACCGTCCCAGTCGGTATTTAACGGCTCGTCAAAGGAGACCTCCCCTTTTCGGCCTGCGTTTTTGCGAAGGTACATTAAGATCTCGTTTTCAATACAGCGACTGGCGTAGGTTGCCAACTTAATATTTTTATCAGGCCTGTAGGTCTCAACCGCTTTGATTAAGCCGATGGTGCCAATGGAAATCAGGTCTTCAATGTTAATCTTGGTATTCTCAAAGCGGCGGGCTATGTACACCACAAGGCGGAGATTGTGTTCGATGAGCTCCTGACGGGCGTCGGTCTCGCCGATGCGAATTAGCAACTCTGCCTCCCGCTCACGGGTCAGTGGCGGCGGCAGGGTATCGCTGCCGCCGATATAGTGGACGGGCGTCCGGGGCAGAAGACCCAGACGGCAGAGCAGCTTTCGAAGTTTTTCCAACCAATGAGGCATGTTCTCGGTCCTCCCTTTCGTCTTTACCGGCACGTTTTTCATGTTTCAAGTTCGCCCCAAAGGGCATCGCAGCCATCTCCCACAGGAGTGGGCGACAGTGCCAGCAACAATCGTTCCCGTTTCTTTCCGTTGACGCTGGCCCAATCCAGACGGACCGCCAGCAGCAATCCGCTCTCTACCCCTACCGCACTGTATGGCAGCAGACGAAACCGCGCCGCCGCCCAGCCGGACGACGCCAGGCGCTCCATGATCTCGGAGGGAGCGCGCAAGGCGGACGGCGACAGCAACGGACCCAGTTCCGGCGGCCAGAGCGTCTGAAGTTTTTCCGCTGAGGCTACCAACACTGACCTCCCCGTCGCCGGGTCCCGGAGGGTATTGCCTGTGTCGCACAGGGCTGTCAGGGCTGTGCGGCGACCGTAAATTGCAACCGTCACCGGGATCAGGAACCCCCCTGCCCCGCTGCTTCGAGCACTGGCGCGGAATACCACCGTCAGCACGATGTACGCCGCAGCGGCAGAGATTAGCAGAATCTTTGCGTCCACATTTGTATAGAAAACGCCATTTTCCATGGGTATCCCCTGCCCAGCGGCCAATCCCAGCGCCAGCACGCACCCCGCAAAGCCGCAGGACACCAGAAACAGCAGCAGCGTCAATCGAAGGAACCGGGGTTCACCGCCGTAAGCCGCCAGCGCCATCAATACTCCCGCCGCCACCTTCACCAGCGGCGTGGACAGCCACCCCAATCCCGGCAGGAACACCGCCACGGCATAGGCTCCCCCCAGCAGTGCCGCCAGAAGGAACCGGAGCCTTTGGAGTCTGGCCCCCGCCAGTTGGGCGGCGGCGTACACCAGCAGATAATCCGCCAGTGCGTTCAGCACAAACACGCTGTCTATGTATACCACCGTCATTTCCGCCGCCCCCTTCTCCGAATTCTGACCGCAGCCCGCGGAGGCGCAGGTTGAACTCGCCTTGCGGATTACTAAGCAGTCACCATTATAGGACAGCCGGTGCAAAAATCAGGTCGCAATCAAAGTGAAAATCAGACTTGACAGTGGAAAAAATCAGCTACATACGGTCATTAAATTTTTCATGCAGAAAAAGGCACGGAACGACTTGTTCCGTGCCTTTTTCTGCATATTTCCAGCTTATTCAGCTTCTTGTTTCCTTCTGGGCCGAACACGTTACTTCCCGCTCTGCGAATCCTCTTTCGCCAGTTCCATAAGAAAACCGATCAGCAGAGCCTCATCCGCCTGATCGTCGGCAAACATCTCCAGATTGTCGCCGTTCTCCTCCAGCAGCCGCCCGATGGCGATATACTGAGACAGAGAGGATTTCAAATTGAACACGTCACCCTGAGGAGATTTCAGATATACATCGCGTTTGCAGTCGTCCAGTACGTTGATAAATTTCTTCACGTCTTTGATATTTTTCAGTTTCATAATGACCTCCCTTCTTTCTGAGACATTTTGTGTATTCTGACCGTATCGATTTTTATCTCCATACAATGGAGGAAATCGCCCAAAAAAGGCCCTGAAAAAGTACAGTTCCCTGCGTGGCTTCAGCCCTCTTCCGCGATTTTCCGGCCCATGAGTGTCCCCATAACGGAGGCCATCATCAATCCGCGGGTCCAACCGGAGGAATCACCCAGGCAGTGGAGTCCCTTAAGGCTGGTATTGAAGTCGGTATCCATTTTCACCCGGTTGGAGTAAAACTTCAGCTCTGGAGAGTACAGCAGCGTCTCCGTGGAGGCAAAGCCGGGAACCACGTGGTCCATGGCCTGAATGAAACCGATGATGTTCACCATGGAGCGGTAAGGCATGGCGGCGGTAATGTCCCCTGCCACGGCATCCGGCAGTGTGGGACGGATGTTGGACTGAGCCAGTTCCTTCTGCCAAGTCCGTTTGCCGTCCAGAATGTCGCCGAAGCGCTGGACCATAATGTGCCCGTCGCCCAACATGTTGGTCAGTTCTCCCACCTTTTGGGCATAAGCGATGGGCTGGTTGAAGGGGACGCTGAAATTGTGGGAGCACAGAATCGCCAGATTCGTATTGTCGGTCTTCAGGTCCTTATAGCTATGACCGTTGACCACCGCCAGATTGTTGTCGTAGTTCTCCTGTGAGACAAAGCCTCCTGGGTTCTGACAGAAGGTCCGGACCTTGTTCTTGAACGGCCGGGGATAGCCAACCAGCTTAGACTCATAGAGAACCCGGTTCACCATCTCCATGACCTCGTTGCGCACCTCTACCCGAACGCCGATGTCCACCGTGCCCGGCGCGTGAGCAATGTTGTGTTCAGCACAGAGTTTTTCCAGCCAGTCCGCGCCGCGGCGGCCGGTGGCCACCACGGTATGCTTCGCAAAGACCTCCTGGTCGGTCTTTCCGTTGGAAATGGAGACGCCTTTGCATACGTCATCTTCCAAAATAATGTTGGAGCATTCGTAACCGAACAGAATCTCCACACCCTGCTCCAGCAGATACTTTTCGATGGCAAGGTACAGGCTCTGCGCCTTCTCCGTACCAAGATGGCGGATGGGGCAGTCCACCAGCTTCAAGCCGGCTTGAATGGCGTGCTTGCGGATCTCCTTGCGCTCGGGGTCGTTGCCAAGGCCCTCAATATGCTCGTCGGCGCCGAAGTCCAGGTAGATCCGATCGGCGTAGTTGATGGTCTCCTGAGCCAGATTCTCCCCGATCAGGGTCGGCAGATCGCCGCCCACCTCATAGGAAAGAGACAGTTTTCCGTCGGAAAAAGCCCCCGCGCCGGAAAAGCCGGTAGTAATGTGGCAGTAAGGCTTGCAGTTCATGCAGTACCCCGTTTTGTCCTTGGGACAGTGGCGCTTCTCTACGCTCTGGCCCTTCTCTACCATCACGATTTTCTGCTTGCTGCCTTTTTTCAGCATTTCAAGCGCGGTAAAAATACCGGCGGGGCCTGCGCCTATAATCACAACGTCTGCGTTCATTCTCTTTCTCCTCACTTATCTGGGTCCTGTTACTTGGCTGACAGCTCCACGTCGTGCCGCACCAGCGACAGCGGCGGCACCGGGCGGGGCAGTTTCATCTGAAATACGGTCTGAGGTGTTTTGATCTCTTCCACCGCCGTACCGTCCGGTTCCCGCAGCTCCGGGACAGTCATGGCAAAGGGACGGCAGTCCGGCCCAACGACTTCCACTTCCTCTCCGGTGTACACCTTGTTCCGCAAGGACAAAGTGGCATTTCCGTTTTCGTCGCAATCAACGACAAGTGCTACCACTTGCCAGTTTCTGATATAGCGAGAATTCTCAAGGTACTGCCCCGGCTGGCCGTAAAAAAAGCCAGTGGAATAACGACGGTGACTGACGTGCTCCACCTCGTCCCGCCACACGGGGTCAAGCGGTTTTCCAGCCGCTGCGGCATCCAGACAGTGGCGGTAAGCTCCTGTGACAATTGCCGCGTAATAGGCGGACTTTGCGCGCCCCTCGATTTTCAGGCTGCTGATTCCGGCGGTGCACAGCTCGTCCAGATGGTCGATCATGCACATGTCCCGGGAGTTCATGATATACGTACCCTTTTCATCCTCGAACACCGGGAAGTATTCCCCGGGGCGCTTTTCTTCCATCAGGGCGTACTGATACCGGCAGGGCTGGGCGCAGGCGCCCCGATTGGAGTCCCGCCCGGTCATATAGCTGCTGAGAAGGCAGCGGCCCGAATAGCTGACGCACATCGCCCCATGGACAAAGCACTCGATTTCAAGGGACGCGGGGGTTTTGGCCCGAATCTCCCGAATCTCGTCCAGACTCAGTTCCCGGGCCAAAATCACCCGCCGCGCCCCCTGATCGTGCCAGGCCCGGGCACACTCATAGTTGGCAATACTGGCCTGGGTAGAAATGTGGCGCTGGCAGCAGGGAGCGTATTTTCCCGCCAGTGTAAAAACCCCCAGGTCCGCCATGATCAGCGCGTCCACCCCGGCGCTCTGGAGTTTTTCCAGATGCGCCGGAAGGCGGGCGGCCTCGTCGTTCCGGGGCATGGTGTTCACCGTGCAGTGGACCGTGACGCCGCGGCTGTGGGCGTATTCCACCGCCTTGGGCAGCTCCTCGTCGGAGAAGTTTCCGGCAAAGGAGCGCATTCCAAAGCTGGTCCCCGCCAAATACACCGCATCTGCGCCGTAGGCCACCGCCATTTTCAACCGCTCCATGTCTCCCGCGGGGCAAAGCAGCTCCGGCAGCTTAGTTTCCAGCATACTGATCACTGTTGATAAAGTCGTTGTGTTCCTTAAGCGTAGAGGAGAAGTGGTGGGTTCCGTCCTTCCCGAGAGCATAGAAATAATAGTCGGTGGACTCTGGTTCCAGCGCCGCCTCCAGCGAGGTGAGGCCCGGGTTGGCAATAGGCGTGGGCGGCAGACCCTTGTACTTGTAAAGATTATACTTGGAATCCACCTTTTTGTCGTCGTTGGTGATGGCGCCCGCGTGATCCGGCAGCGCGTACAGCAAGGACGCGTCCACCTGCAGCATCCCATAGGTGCCGTGGCTCCCGGTGTCCGCCATCCGGTTGTAGATGACGGAGGCAATGGTCTTCTGGTCGCTGCCTGCCGTCTCCTTTTCGATCAGGGATGCCACGGTGACGATCTCCTTCAGGCTGTGGCCGGATGCTTCCACCTGTGCCATCATGTCGTCGTCCATCTTCGTTGTAAAGTTGGAGATCAGGCGGCGCAGGGCGCTTTCGGGCTTTTCATTCACATAAAAATCATAGGTGTCCGGGAACAGATAACCCTCCAGGCGAGAAATGTCGTTGGAGGAATTGTCGATAAAATCATAGCTGAACGTGCCGGTCTGAGCAGCCTGGGTCAGATTTGCCTCGGTATTGACGCCGTTTTTCGCAAGCAGCGCAATAATCTGCTTGACAGTATAGCCTTCCGGAATCGTAATGCGGACAGTGTCCGTATTCATGCCGCCGGAGGAGTTGTGCATCGCGTTGATCAGCGCCATATAGTCCATCTCACTGTTCAGCTCATAGCTTCCGATCCCAATTTTGTCATTGGCACCGGCAATGCCCCCGAAGAATCTGAAAAACCACTTATACTGAATCAGACCAGCATCGTGGAGCTTGCCGGCAATGCTCTTCAGATTGTCATCCGCCGTGACCTGAATCGTGGTGGTGACATCCGCCTTGCTGAACGCGCAAAAGTCATTGATGAGCAGCCAGCCCACGCCTGCCACCAGCACGGAGGTCAGCAGGACAAACAGCACATATTTCCACCCGCTGAGAAACCGTCTGCGGCGACGGCGGCGGTGCGGTCCCCGGCCTGCTTTCTCTTCTGCCTGGGATTGACGTACGCTATCCCGGCGAACCTGATTCGCGTCCCAGTTGGCGGTTTCCTGATTGTTGTATTCGGACATACCTTGTTATACCTCCTGCGATCCTGCTGTGTTCAAAATTTTTAATGGGCCAAGTTTCCCCGCGGTTCATCGGCGCATAGATTATCTTAAAGACTTTAAGTGAGGTGACAAATTCATGTGCTTTAACTCGGGGAATAGCAACTGCTCCTGCCTGTGGCTCATCATCATTGTCATTCTGATTCTGTGCTGCTGCGGCGGAAGCGGCTTGTGCGGCAACAACGGCAACAGCTGCGGAAACGGCTGCGGAAACGGCTGCGGAAACGGCTGCGGAAACGGCTGCTGCTGATCCACCTCCACGGGCAGACGGGACGCGAGACGTCCCGTTTTGCCGATATGAAAAGTGGACTGGCTTTACAGATATTTTTTCACCTTCCGCCAAACCTCGCTGTGAATATCCTGCACGGAACGAATCTGTCCGTCTCGGGCGCAGTTCACCATGGCCCAGCCCAGATCCCGGGCAACCTGCCGGGCATTCATCCGACAGTTGCGCAGATAAGTGTCGTCCTGCTCATGGATATCTGCTTTGACGCCGGTACTAAGTTCTCTTTGACGGAGCATCTGTTCTGAAAGTTCCGTGGGGAGATCCAGATAGAGCACCAAATCAGGCTGAGGAAGGCTCAGGCGGCAATATTCCAAATCAAAAAGCCAATTCAGAAATTCCTCCCGCTCGGCAGGCTGAAGCTTTGATGCCTGATGCACCGCATTGGAAGTCGTATAGCGATTCGCAAGAATCAACATACCGGCCTCATAGGCCGCGCCCCAGTCCTGTTTGTAGGAAGCATATCGGTCCACCGCGTACAGCGTGGAGGCGGCGTAGGCGCTGACGTCGCCGGGCTTTTTCCCCAGTGCCCCATCTAAATACAGTCTGGCCGGTTCCGCAAAGGGGTTTCCGTACCGCGGAAAGTCAATTTCCTGAAATGGAACTCCCTGCTCTTTCAACTTTATCCCCAGCATTCCGGCCTGGGTAGCCTTGCCGGAGCCGTCGGTTCCCTCGAACACGATCAGTTTTCCGCTCATTTCCGCCGTCCCCTCTCCTGCTTCACATGGATCAGAAACAGCGGCAGCTTCATCATCCGTCCGATGCGGCGAGGCTCCCTGCACAGCCGGTAAAACCACTCCAGCCCGTGACGCGACCAAAACTCCGGCGCCCGTTCCACTCTTCCCGCAAATACGTCCAGACTGCCGCCCAAACCGCACAGCAGACGCGCTTCGGTGGACTTTCCGTTTTTCGCCATCCACAGTTCCTGCTTCGGTGCTCCCAGACACACGAACACGCAGTCTGCCCCGCTGAGTCGGATGGCCTCCACCACAGGAGCATCCTCCTTGAAATACCCGTCGTGGGTCCCGGCAATCCTCAATCCGGGATATTTCGCGGCCAGCCGGGCTCCAGCCTCTTCCGCCACGCCGGGTTTGGCCCCCAACAAATAAAGGGACTTCCCCTCAACGGCCATTTTCTCCATCAAGCGCCCGGCAAATTCAATACCCGGCGTTTTTTCTTTCAGCGGAGTCCCCAGTATTGCCGCGCCCTTGATCACGCCGATGCCGTCCGGCAAAACCAGATTCGCACCGTTGACGGCAGCCCGCGCCTCCGGGTCCTCCCGGCAGACCTCCACAATCTCGGGGTTTGGGGTCGCAACATAATGCACCCCTTCTGTATTCAAAAGGCGCTGCCCCTCCGCCACAGCCTCCGCCATGGTCACATTGTCAAAGCCAACGCCAAGCACATCAATCCGCATGGAAACACCTCGTACCTTTCGCAACTCATACAGTTTTATTATACCATATCCGCTTGGCTTTGTCCAACCCTAAAATTCCCCGGGGCCCCAGCCAGCGCAGAAACGCAGCCGGAATATCTCAAATTGTCCTCCGCCCAGCTTCCTCCCGTGCGCAAAAAACACGTCTTCCCAAGGAACCGTCTTCGTACCGGGCAAAAAAAGGGAGCGGACCTTCGTCCGCTCCCCTCTTGATTTTCTATCAGGCGTCAATGCCGCGGGAGGTCAGATATTTCTTGACCATCAGCGCCACCTTGAAGGTAATGGCATCGTCAAACTCCCGGAGGTCGAGGCCCGTGAGCTTCTTAATCTTTTCAAGACGATACACCAGCGTATTCCGGTGGACGAACAGCTTTCTGGCCGTCTCGGAAACGTTCAGATTATTCTCGAAAAACTTATGGATGGTAAACAGCGTCTCCTTATCCAGCGCGTCGATGGGGTTCTTCTTGAAAACCTCCTGCAAAAACATCTCGCAAAGGGTAGTGGGCAGCTGATAAATCAGGCGGCCGATGCCCAGATTCTCGTAGTTGATGACATACTTCTCCGTGTCGAAGACCTTGCCCACCTCGATGGCGATCTGCGCTTCCTTATAGGATTTGGCAAGATCGCGCAGGTGCGTGGCCACGGTGCCGATGCCCACCACCACGGTGGACTCGCCGTTGGAACGAAGGGCCTCTTCAATGGAAGTCGCAATCTTATTCAACTCCCGAACGCCAGTTCCCTCGGGCAGCTGGCAGATCAAAACCACGTTTCCCTCCCCCACAGAGAGAACGAAATCGTTCTGCCGGTCGGGGTACAGGGTCTGTATGGAGTCCGTAGGGACGGACTCCGTCTTCTTGATGGAACGAATGACGAACACACCCCGGGCCACATCGCTGACAACCCGCAATTCCTTCGCCCGCATATAAATGTCACCCAGCATGATATTGTCTGTGATAATGTCTTTGATAAAGGAGCCACGGTCATGCTTTTCCTCATAATAGGATTTGGCAGAGTTCAGCGCCACCGTCGCCAGTGCGCAAACCGTTTTGCTGATATCGTTGTCGCCGAAAGCGAAAGCGGCATAGTCAAACTGGTTGCCCCAGCCGTTCAGCGCCTTAAAGGTCTTCCCGGATGAAGCCAGCATGCTTCCTCCGGCAGTGTTGATCGCAGGCACAAATTCCGCCCACCGCTGTCCGATCATGGAAAGTTCGCTGCACGCAATCACAATTCCCTCACCGTCGATCACGCCCACCGTCCGGTCCGTATTTTCCTTGAGCTGCAGGACTACGTTCTGAAAAATTCTTCCCGACATTGCCGGCCCTCCTAACGCACACTCGTCATTTTGCTTTGTGCATTTTGTCAATGACTACATTATATCGATATTTTTGTGAAAATGCAAGACATTTTTTCTTTTTTCAACAAAAAAATCAGTGGCTTTTTGTAAAATATTAAGATTTCATGAAGCTCCTGCCAAACTGTTTCGCAGTACATCCAGTTCTTCCTCTGTCAAATATCGAAAATTGCCGATACCCAACGCCGCATCCAGCGACAATTTGCCCATGGACACCCGTTTCAGATAAGTCACGGGCTTTCCCTGCGCCGCCAGCATCCGCTTCACCTGATGAAACTTACCCTCCCGCACCGTCACAAGGCATTCGCTCTCCGATCCGGAAGACAATATCTCCAATCCGGCAGGCTGGCAAACAAGGCCGTCCGCAAGCGACATGCCCGCCTCGAACGCCCGGCAATCCGATTCCTCCAGATGTCCGTTCACCCTGGCATAATACACCTTGTCAACGTGGTATTTAGGGGAAAGAAGGCGGTGGGCGGTCTGTCCGTCGTTCGTCAGGAGCAAGAGCCCCTCCGTGTCCTTGTCCAACCGTCCCACCGGAAACAGCTCCAGCTTTTGCAGCTCCGGCGGCAAAAGGTCCAGAACGGTTTTCCCTTTCCCATCCTCCGTTGCAGAGAGAACGCCTGCGGGCTTGTTCATCATTACCCATGTGTTCTCCCGCCAGAAAACGGTCTCCCCATCCACCGTCAGCATCACGGCCTCTGGGTCGTACTTCGACTCCGGCGACGGCACGGGCGCGCCGTTCGCCAGGACCCGTCCCTGCTTCACCAGCAGCTTTACTTCCCGCCGGGACCATCTGCCAGTCCCGGAAAGCAGTTTGTCCAGTCTCTGTGTCGTCACGGCGCACCATCACCTCTCACACTGTATTTTTTTAATTTTAGCATATCTGAAGGGCAAATGGAATAAGGAAATGGCGGAAGGGTCAAAAAGTTTGTCCAAAAAGTTATGGTTTTGCGCCGCCGGGAACGGCGCCGCACAGGGAGAAAGGGATGGTTTTTCATGTTCATCTGGACGGCACGCCTGCGGAAGAAAAAGACGTTTTTGGCAGTGGTACTGATCGCCGCACTAGTAATCCTGCTGGTAATTTTGGGCGGCTTCCTCCATAAATCTGCCGAGAACGGTGTAGGGCGGCTGGACACGGAGGAATCCCGGGCGGACTATTTAAAGGATCTGGGCTGGGAGATCTCCCCCGATCCGGTGGCAACCCTGCAGCTTCAGCTGCCCGACCCTCTGACGGCGGATTATGTCGCTTATAATAAGCTCCAAAAAGGGCAGGGATTTGACCTGGAGGACCTGAAAGGCCGGCAGGTCACCCGCTACACCTATACCGTTTTGAACTATCCGGGGCATCCTGACGGCGTACAGGTGAACCTGTATCTTTGCGAGGGGATCCCGGCGGCGGGGGATATCATCGTTACCGGTGCGGATGGATTTCAAGCAGGACTCACTTTCCCCGAATGAGCGATTTATTCTCCCTAACGGCAAACCGACAGTAAAGCCGAATAAATAAGCTTTTCCGCCCTATTTTTGGAATTCCGAAAAAGTCAACGCAATCATTCCTCAGGCTTTATAGCAGACTGCCGCGGCCCGCCGTACTTTTGCACGGCGGGCTGCGGTGTTTTCTTAGAGGGATAATTTCAGTTTTTCGTATGGATGGATCTTTTCTCCACATTCAAAGCTGCCTCACGCATGGTTTCGGTGACGGTGGGATGAGAGTGGATGGTGGAGATCAACTCCTCCACCGTGGCCTCCAGACGGATGGCCAGCGCGCCCTCGGCGATCAGATCCGTGGCACGGGGCCCGATGATGTGCATACCCAGCACCTCGCCGTACTTCGCATCGGCAATGATCTTGACCAGACCTTCGCCGCCGTTGAGGATCAGAGCCTTGCCGTTGGCGCTCATGGGGAACTTGCCGACCTTGTAAGCAACGCCCTTGGCCTTGCACTGCTCCTCCGTGAGACCCACGCCGGCAGCTTCCGGCTCCATATACACGCAGGTGGGGTTCGTCTTCTCGTCGTACACGGCGGGAACGCCGCAGATGTTCTCGGCGGCCACCTCGCCCATGGCGGAGGCGGTGTGCGCCAGCTGGGCATAACCCATGACGCAGTCGCCGATGGCGTACACGCCGGGAACGCTGGTCTCCATCTGATCGTTGACAAGAATACGGCCCCGGTCGTTGTTCAGACCGCCGGCCTCCAAATTCAGGGACGCGGTGTTGGCGCGGCGGCCGATTGCCACCAAAACCTTCTCCGCCTCAAAGCTGACGGTCTCGCCCGCCTTGTTCTTGCAGACCACCTTTGCGCCCACGGGGGAGGACTCCACAGCCTGCACGGGGCATTCCAGATAGAACTCCATTCCCATCTTCTTCATGTGGGCCACGCCGATGGCGGTGAGGTCGCCGTCCAGCATGGGCAGCATATGGTCCAACGCCTCCACAACGGTGATCTTCGTGCCGAATGCCGCATAGGCGCAAGCCAGTTCCAGACCGATGACACCACCTCCGATGACCACCATGGACTTGGGCAGCTCGGAAAGGCTCAATGCGCCGGTGGAATCAATGCAGTTGGGGTTCTCTTTCAGACCGGGGATGGGAGGCGCAAAATTGACGGAGCCGGTGGCCACGATGACGGCGTCGGCGGTCATGGTCTCTGTGGAACCGTCGGACTTCTTCACGCTCAGGGTCTTGGGGGAGGTAAACGCGGCCTCGCCGTCGACCTTGGTGACCTTGTTGATCTTCAACAGGCCCGCAACACCGGAAGTAAGCTGCTTAGAGATGGCGTTTTTATGGGCGATAATCTGGGGAAAGTCCACCTCCACGCCAGAGACCTTCACGCCGATATCAGCACCCTGTTCCTTGATCTGAGAAATCAGCTCGGCGCTGTGCAGCAGACACTTGGTGGGAATGCAGCCGATGTTCAGGCAGGTGCCGCCCAGATGCTCTTTCTCGATCACAGTGACCTTGGCACCCAGCTGCGCAGCCCGGATAGCGGCAACATAACCGCCGGGGCCGCCGCCCACTACCAAGACAGTCTTACTGCCGGCTGCGGCGGGAGCAGCGGCAGCCGGTGCCGCAGGGGCCGCAGCAGCAGCCGCGGCGGGAGCGGCGGCTCCGCCGGCGGAAACTACCTCGCCGGACTGTCCGATATAGGCCACCACGGTCTTGCAATCCACGGTCTCACCCTCGCCGAACAGAATCTTCAGTAGGGTTCCATCGGTGTCGCACTCCACGTCGTTGGTCAGCTTATCCGTGGCCACGGAGAACAGAACGTCGCCCGCTTTGACGGCGTCTCCCTCCTTCTTCTTCCATTCCTCAATGGTACCCTCCGTCATGGTCAGGCCCATTTTCGGCATCAGAACTTCAGTTGCCATAGTAAATTGTCCTTCTTTCTTAAATAAGGCGAGGGCCCGGCCTCAGCCAGGCCCCCCGATTTTTCCGCTCCGCGGAAAACAAATCGAATCCTTTTTGTCAGGACATGCGCCTGCCGGAAATTCTCCGCCCCGTGCGCCTTGGGCGCACACGCCAGTCCGCAGACTGGCGATGGGACAGATTGAGGGGGAGCCTGCTCCCCTTCGAGATCGTCAGACCAGCAGCATGTACGGATTCTCCAAAAGCTCGCAGATGCGCTTAAGGAACTTGGAGGCCATCACGCCGTCCACCACGCGGTGATCGGCGGTGAGGCACAGGTTCATCATGGGACGGATGACAATTTCACCGCTCCGGACCACAGGGGTATCCACCATGTCGCATACGCCAAGAATCGCCAGCTCAGGCTGGTTGATGATGGGGGAGAAATTGGTGATCCCATAAGGCCCCAGAGAGGAGATGGTAAAGGTGCCGCCGGTCATATCCTCCATGGCAATTTTGCCGTCGCGGGTGGAGGCGATCAGTTTCTCGGTCTCCTTTGCGATCTCCGCCAGAGACTTGCTGTCGGCGCTCTTTACGTTGGGAACGATCAGCCCGTCGCCCTTGGACACAGCCAGGCCCATGTTCACGTGCGTGTGATGAGTCAGCATGTTGTCCGCAAAGCTGGAGTTGATATCCGGGAACTCGGTCAGCGCCTTTGCGACCACCTTCATCAGAATGTGGTTGTAGGTCAGCTTGATGCCCTGTTCCTTCAATCCGTCCTTCAGCTTGGCGCGCAGGTCCTTCATGGCGGTGGCATCCACAGGATGCGTGTAGGTCACCCGGGGAGAGGTATGCCAGGAGTTTGCCATATTGGCGGCAATGCTGCGGCGCAGCGGATTGACCTTCTTGGGCGCTTCATCGTTGCTGCCCAAAACGGGCGCCGCAGCGGCAGGGACAGCGGTGGGAGCAGCGGCAGTCTTTCCGGCGGCGGCCAGCACATCGGACTTCATCACCCGACCGTTTGCGTTCAGGCTGTTGAGGTCCACGCCCAGCTCGGCGGCCAGCTTGGCGGCCATGGGGCTGGTCTTGGGTCCGGCCACGAAGGATTCCACGTCCTTCGCCACCACCGTTCCATTGGGGCCGGTCCCGGGAACCTGGGACAGGTCATAGCCCTTGTCCTTTGCCAGCTTGCGGGCGTAGGGAGTCGCCAAAACAAACCCGCCCGGCGCGCGGTTGGCGGCGACAGTCGCAGCAGGGGCGGCGGCAGGAGCTGCGGTCACAGCAGGCGCGGCAGAGGCCGCAGCGGGAGCGGACGCCGTGGAAACGCCGGGAACGGCCTCGCCGGCGGAGCCAATCCAGGCAATCACGGTTTTGCAAGCCACGGTCTCGCCCTCACCGAAGAGAATCTTCAGCAAAGTTCCGTCGGTATCGCACTCCACGTCGTTGGTCAGCTTATCGGTAGCCACGGAGAGCAGCACGTCGCCCACCTTGACGGCGTCGCCCTCCTTCTTTTTCCATTCTTCAATGGTGCCTTCGGTCATGGTCAGACCCATCTTCGGCATCAATACTTCAGTTGCCATATTTGAAAATCTCCTTTTCAACAGGCATTAAAACATGCCCTTGATGCCCTTGTACAGGTCCTCCGGATACACGCGCACCATTTTCTCCAGCGTGGGGGCGAAGGGAATGGGGCAGAACGGAGCGCCATACCGCAGGATGGGTGCATCCATATACTCCATAGCCTCCTCGGCAACGGTTGCGGCAATCTCGGCGCCAAAGCCGCTCTGCTTCACCGCCTCGTGCACCACGCACAGCCGGTGGGTCTTCTTCACGGAGTTCAGCACCGTCTCCTTATCCCAAGGAGACAGGGTAATGAGGTCGATGACCTCGGCCTTGATTCCGTCCTTGGCCAGCAGATCTGCCGCGCCCCTGGCGTTCTTCATCCCGATGGAATAGGACACGATGGTCACATCGCTGCCCTCCCGCTCCACGCGGGCCTTGCCCAGCGTATAGGGAACCTGATCGGCGATCTCGGGCAGCTCGCCCTTTTCCTTATAGAGAATCTTATTCTCGAAATACAGCACGGGGTCATCGGACTCGATGGCGGCAATCAGCACCATCTTGGCGTCATAGGGATTGGAAGGAGCCACGACCTTGATGCCGGGGATGTGAGGGAACCATGCCTCCACACACTGGGAATGCTGGGCCGCACCCTGGAAGGTCATGCCGTCCGGCGCGCGGAGCACCAGAGGTACCTTGGCCTGACCGCCGAACATGTAGCGGGCCTTTGCCATCTGGTTGAAAATCTCATCCATCGGCACGCCGATAAAGTCGGCAAAGTGCATATCCACCACGGGACGAGCGCCGGCCAAGGCCGCACCCACGCCGCCGCCGATGATGAAGGTCTCGGAAATGGGGGTATCCAGGATCCGTCCGGGGAACTGCTCAGGCAGGCCCTTGAACTGACCGAAGATGCCGCCCTGACGGGCCAGATCCTCGCCCATTACAAAAATGCTGTCGTCTTTCGCCATGGTCTCGGCCATTGCCTCGCAGGTGGCCTGAGAAAATGTAAGTTTACGCATTGTCGTCATCCTCCTCAGTTCTTAGTCCACATAGACGTACTTCAAGTACTCGCTGGAATCGGGGTATTCGGACTCCATGGCGAACTTCTTGGCCGCCTTGATCTTCTCCGCGCAGGCTTCGTCGATGGCATCGCAGTCCTTGGCAGTCATCAGCTTCAGCTTGGCGGCCTTCAGGCGGAACATCTTCAGAGGATCGGTGTCGTGGAATATCTTCTGAGTCTCTTCCTTTTCGCGGTACAATTCGGGGTCGCCCACATAGTGACCCTCGATGCGGTAGGTCTTGGCCTCGATAAAGGTGGGACCCTCACCCTTCCGTGCGCGGGCAACCGCTTCCACAGCCGCATCATAGACAGCGAAGACATCCTGGCCGTCCACGATCACGCCGGGAACATGATAGCCCACCGCACGATCGGAGATATTTTCAGTGTTACAGGTGGTACGATAGGGTGTGGTGGACGCCCAGCAGTTCATCTCATTGACGAAAATGACGGGCAGGTGCCACGCGGAAGCCACGTTCATGGCCTCGTGGAAGGTGCCGCGGTTGGAGGCGCCGTCGCCAAAGAAGACCACGGAAACCTTGTCGTTCTTCAAAACCTTCATGTTAGCAAGCGCAGCTCCGGTGGCCAGGTTATAGCCGCCGCCCACCACGCCGTTGGCGCCCAGCATACCAATGGAGAAGTCCGCGATGTGCATGGAGCCGCCGCGGCCCTGGCACATGCCGGTCTTCTTTCCGAAAATCTCGGCCATCATGCGGTTCACATCCGCGCCCTTGGCAATGCAGTGGCCATGGCCGCGGTGGGTGGATTCGATCATGTCGTCCTGCCGCAGGGCGGCGCACACGCCGGTGGCAATGGCCTCCTCACCGATGTACAGATGTACGAAACCGGGGATCTCGCCGGCCAAAGAGTCATGCTTGATGCTCTCCTCGAAATGGCGAATCGTAGACATGGTCTCGTAAAATTTCCCGGCCTGTTCCTGGGTATATGCTGCCTGTGCAGCCTTGGTGGTTGCCATAGGAAAAACTCCCTTCTGCCGACTTTTATCGGTTTTTTGTAAAAAATGTAAATTTCTTGAGCTAAATTTCACCAAATTGTCAAATTTTTCACTCGTGCGATTCTGAAAAAGCGTGGCGACAGTCGCCTGTAGCCACGCTCTTCCAATTAACGCAACTTAAAAATATTCGTAACTATTTTCCAGAGATTGGATACTTACTTCGTGAAGGCAGCGATCAGCTCAGGAGTCAGCACGCTGGCGAAGTCGTCATAGCAGGGCTGAGCGGCTTTCTTGAACTCTGCGGTGGCCTCAGGAGTCAGCTCAGTAACGGTGATACCGGCGGCTTCCCACTTCTTCAGGATAGTCTGATCCTGCTCACGCTCCAGCGCGCGCTGATTCTTGGCAGCCTTCTGGCCGCACTCATCAACGATCGCCTGCAGTTCAGGAGACAGAGAATTGTACAGATCGCCGTTCATGCAGAAGAAGATGCAGTCATACACGCCCGTCCAATAGGTGACATACTTCTGGACCTCGGAGATAGAGGCGCCGTCGGCGGTGGGCAGGGGGTTCTCCTGTCCGTCATAGGTGCCGGTCTGCAGGCCGGTATAAACCTCGGACCAGTTGGCATTGGCCCAGTTGGCGCCCCACTTTGTGTACTCGGCGTTCAGCAGCTCAGAACCGGCGACACGGAGCTTCAGGCCCTTCATGTCAGCCAGGCAGGTGATGGGACGCACGCTGTTGGTGGGATGACGGAAGCCGTTTTCACCAATACCCAGCAGGTGCAGGCCCTTGCTCTCGACGACCTCGCCAAGGGCCTTGCCGCCAGCGCCGTCCATCTTCGCATCAACATCGTCAACGGAATCAAACAGGAAAGGCAGGGAGACCACGTTCAGACGCGGATCGAACGCGGAATAGATCAGGTTGGAGTGAGCGGACAGCTCCGTGGTGCCGTCGATAACGGCCTGAATGCCCTCGGACTGGTTGCCGGCAGTCAGCTGGTCGGCAGCATAAACCTCAACCGTGATGGCGCCACCGGTGGCGTCCGACACCATCTGACCGAAGTCACGGCCCATGTCCGCCCAGCAGGTGTTCTCCGTGGCAGAGCAGGCAAACTTCCAAGTCGCCTTCTCAAATTTGGTGCCGCTGGAGGCAGCGCTGGAAGAGGAACTGCCGGAAGCAGCGGGAGTGGAGGCAGCGGGAGTGCCGCCGCCGCAGCCAGCCAGCAGCGTGGCGGTCATAGACAGAGCCATAGCCAGTGCAAGAAACTTTTTCATGGTTTTTCCTCCTTAAAATTTTGGTCGCGTAATCAAGTTGCGTTATCTGAAATCACTCATGTGATGGCAGATCCTTGGAATCAGGCCGCAGCACCCAGGAACACAGTGGAGAAGAAAGGAACATAGGTAACGATCAGCAGCGTGACGACGCAGGCGATAATCATAGGCCACACCGCTCTGGCAATCGTCTCAATCGTGACCTTCGTCTTATCCTTGACATCCCTCAGCTTGTCGCTGACTCCGATGGCCACGAACAGATTCACGCCTACGGGCGGAGTCACCTGACCGATCGCCAGGTTCACGGTAGACAGAACGCCAAAGTGAATCGGGTCGATGCCCAGTTGCTGCGCCACGGGGAACATGATGGGGATAAAGATGTACATGGCGGAGTTGGCGTCTACGAAGCAGCCGGCGATCAGGAAGATCACGTTGACAATCAGCAGAAACACATACTTGTTGCCGGCGATATTCAACAGCAGATCCTGGGCCGCTCCGGAAATACCGTGGACCGTGCAGATGTAGGAAAACAGCGTCGCACCGCCGATGATGAGCATGATGCCGCCGGTGGTCTTGCCGGAGTCGACCAGCAGGTCGTACAGATCCCGAAGCTTGACCTCATGGTAGATGAACACACCGACGATCAGGCCGTATACCACGGAGACGGCAGCGGCCTCGGTGGGGGTGAAGATACCGCCGTAAATACCGCCCAGAATGATCACAGGCATCAAAAAGCCCCAGAACGCAGAGAGGAAAGATTTCCAGCGCGCACCCCAGGAAGCTCTTTCGCGGGAGGCCTTCAGTCCCTTGCGGCGGACTTCGATCATGATGACCACCACCAGTGCAATACCCATCATAATGCCGGGAAGGATACCGCCCATGAACATGTCGCCCACGGAAACACCGGTAATGGAGGCGTACACCACGAACGCGATAGAGGGCGGAATGACAATGGCAATCGAAGAGGCCGTCGCCATCATGGCGGAAGAGAAAGGCGCGGAGAAACCGCCGCGGTTAATCATGGCGGGGATCAGGATGATACCCAGTGCCGCCACGGTGGCCGGACCGGAACCGGAAATCGCGCCGAAGAAGCAGGCCACCACAACGCACACAATGGCGATACCGCCGCGGCGGTGTCCAATGCAGTCGTCAATGAACTGGACCAGACGCGTGGAGATTCCGGCCTTTGCCATGATGTTGCCGGAGAGGACAAAGAACGGGATTGCCAGCAGCAGGAATTTTGCCATGCCGTTATAAACATTGGTGGGGACCACGGAGAGCTTGTCTCCGGAGTATATCATCGCCAGAATGGACGAAAGGCCGAGACTTGCGCAGATGGGGATGTTCAGAAACAGCATAATGAAAAAGGAACCAAACAAAATCAGGTTGATCATCAGTCGTTTCCTCCTTCCTCATCAGATTTTACGCAAGGCGCGTTTCCGGCCAGTACATCGACACAGAATTCAATGGTGTGCAGGATCAAGAATACGCAGCCGATGGGCAGGAAAATGGTGAATACCCACTCGGGCCAGCCAAGGGAAAAGGTGTGCTTGCCGTTGGCCATCTGGGTCAGGACCTTGTCGATGCCGGTCTTCAGCAGTAGGACCCAGAACAGGGTGTTGGCCACTGTGATGATCAGCACAAATACCTTTTTCCCTCCAACCTTCATCCGGTCAAAAATCAGGGACAGACTAATCAGGCTGCCCTCCCGTGCGCACAGCGCGCAGCCAAGCATGATCATCAGAATAAACAGGTTGATAACCAGCTCCTCGGTCCAGGCAAACTGACTGTTGCTCAGCTTTCGGACCAGGACATTTGCGAAGGTGATCATGGTTACGAAAGCCAAAACCACACTGAGAACGACCTTCTCAATTCCAGCAATGACATCCATGATCTTTTTGTAGACACTCATTTGATCAATCCCTCCTGTTGATGCTGCGGTCTTTCTATCAGAATATTTATGCACCATTTTCGGATAGTCGGTCATATGCTCTAAATGCGGCGCAGGAAACTATTCTTCAGTCAGATCCGCTCCACAGAAAATTTTGAATTTTCTGCTAACGTGGACAAGTATAACATTATTACGTAAAAATATCAACTTAATCCTTATTTTATTTGTTTATTTCAGCACTTTACATATAATTTTTAGTCAAAAAAAGTACTTTGCACAAATTGCGTTTTTTTAATTTTTCTTGGCATTTTCTAAATATCGTGCTATACTGGCAGTAGCTTAGCCTCGTCCTAAAATGAAAATTCATGCGATTTTTTATACAAAGGAGCACCTGTAATATGCCTATATGCCAGATCACACTCAGTGCCAACGCCGGCGTGGCCCTGCAGCTCGGCGGCATCCGCCTATGGGTGGACGCCCTGCACGATAAAGCCGTCTCCGGATTTTCCACGCTCTCTCCAGAGCTTCAGGCCGCCGTGGCAGTTCATCCGGATTTTGCGGAGCCGAACCTGATCTTTTATACCCACTGCCACCCGGACCATTTCTCTCAGCGTCTGACCCAGCTGGCGATTGAACAGTGGCCTTTCGCAAAGGCAATCCTGCCGGAACGGCAGTTTGAAAATCAGCTTCTTCTCTCCCGTCCCCGGGAGCAGCTATTTCTGCCCGAGTTGTCCGTTCAATTCATCCGCCTGCCACACGAGGGAGAACAGTACGCAAACGTAGCTCACTACGGGTGCCTTCTTGACGGGAGTGGTTTTCGGGTTTTGATCCCCGGGGACTGCGCCGTGGCCAGTCCCGCCCTGCGGGAGTTCCTGCAGGAGTCCGGCCCAGTGGACCTGGCTCTGCTGGACTTCCCATGGATCGCGTTAAGTAAGGGGAGACGGTTCATTGAGCAGTTCATCCGGCCACGCTGTCTGGCGGTATATCATCTGCCCTTTGCGGCGGATGACATTTTCGGCTATCGCCGGGCAATCTTCAAGGCTGCGGAACAGGTCCAGGTGGAGGACCTGCGGCTGTTTCTGGAGCCGCTTCAGCGAGAAACCTTTGGATAGATCTCCGGGGACGCGCTTTGCGCGTTCCCTTTTGTTCACACCAACATGGTCAGCGGCTTTTCCAGCAGCCGTCTCATGGACCGCAGCAGATCTGCCGCCTTTTCATCGCTCACCGCGCCGGGGTCGTATGCCAAATGTATGCGCACATGTCCGTCCGTGGGGTCCCCTACCGCCATGGCGGCGGTTTCATCGGATTTCAGCGTGGGCAACACGCCCTCCATGCCGTTTCCGGCAAACCGAACCGGCACGTTCAGCCGGGCCGCGGCCCGCTCCGTGAACACCGGGAAAGTCAGCGCGCCGTCCAGAGTTTTCAGGGCCGCCAGCAGCTCGCTTATGTCCGCCGTGGTATAATATCCGGCCATCACGCCGCAGGATGGCTTTTCCTCCGTCTTTGACGCCGCCTCCACGTCCCGCCAGACAATCCGCCCGTTAGGGCCGGTACCGGTCAAGGACTCCAGCATCACGCCCAGCTCTCTCGCCGTTTTCCGGGCGTAGGGCGACACGTGAAGTCTTGCTTTCTCTGCCATACGCGCCTCCCTCAGCGGCCCAGCGTTTTTTTGACGCAGGATACGATGTCCGCCGGATGGGGAAATTCCGCGTCCTCCAGCACCGGAGAGAACGGAGAGACCACGTTCAGTCCCGCCACGCGGCCCACGGGAGAATCCAATTCGTCAAACAGTTCCTCCGTGATCTGTGCGGACAGCTCCGCGCCCACGCCGCCGCGCTTTACGCCCTCTTCCACAACAATCACGTTGTGCGTCTTGCAGACGGAGGCTTTCACGGTCTCCCAGTCCAGAGGCACCAGTGTCCGAAGATCAACAACCTCCGCGTCGATGCCCTCCGCCGCCAAAGTCTCAGCCGCCTCCAATGCGAAAAAGACCTGCCGGGACCAGGTGAGGATGGTCACGTCTTTGCCGGGGCGCTTGATATCGGCCTTGCCAAGAGGGATGAGATACTCGCCGTCCGGAATCTCTTCCTTCCTTGCGTAGAGCAGCTTGTGTTCCAGAAATACCACGGGGTCGTCGTCCCGGATAGCAGCCTTTAAAAGGCCCTTGGCGTCCGCCGCCGTGGACGGGCAGACCACCTTCAGTCCGGGAATATGGGTAAACAGCGCTTCCAGGCACTGGGAATGCTGTCCGGCATTTCGCCGTCCCGCACCCATAGGCGCTCGAAAAACCACAGGAATTTTTACCTGTCCGCCGGTCATGTACCGCAGCTTTGCCGCCTGGTTCATCACCGGGTCGAGGCACACCGTGATAAAGTCGTCGTACATCCACTCCACCACGGGCCGCAGACCTCTCATTGCCGCGCCCACGGCAATGCCGGTGAAACTGGACTCGCTGATGGGTGTGTCGATCACCCGGTCGGAACCGAACTCATCCCGAAAGCCCTTGGTAATAGCGAACACGTTGCCCATAACGCCGACGTCCTCACCCAGAAGAATTACATTTTCGTCCCGTTCCATCTCCTCGTGAAGCGCCTGGCCGATGGCCTTACTGACGGTGAGCTTCATCGCAGCACGCTCCTTTCGTTGTCGGAGGAATAGACGTTGTCAATGACCGCCGCAGGGTCGGGGTCGGGAGAGCTTTTCGCAAACCGATATGCGCTTTCGATCTCCTCCGCTACGCTCCGATCGATACTCCCGATCTCCGTCTCTTTCACGCCCAGCTCCAAAAGCCGGGTCCGGGCCTTGTCGATGGGGTCCCTGGACTTTCCTTCAATCAGGTACTCCTTAGGACGGTATGCCGCAGGATCTCCGCAATAGTGGCCCTGATATCGATAGACCATTGTCTCCACAAGAGAGGGTCCGTCGCCGGAACGGGCGCGTTCCACCGCCCCGGCGACGGTGTGGAAAACCGCTTCAACATCCGTGCCGTCCACGGTGACTCCGGGGATGCCATAGGCCTTCGCCCGGATCGCAAGACGGTCGGTATTGGTAATACGGTGAATCTCCGTGGAGACCCCGTAGCAGTTGTTTTCAAGCAGGAACACGATGGGCAGCTTCCATGTGGCCGCCATGTTCAGCGTCTCATGAAAGGTCCCTTGATTGGAGGCCCCATCCCCAAAGAATGCCACCGTCACCGCGCCGTCGCCTTTGATCTTCGACGCCAGCGCGCTGCCCGCTGCCAGCGGGATCCCCGCGCCCACAATGCCGTTGGCCCCCAGAATACCCAGGTTCACATCCACAATATGCATGGACCCGCCCCGGCCCCGGCAATAGCCGGTTTCCTTTCCGAACAGCTCCGCCATGGACCGGTCCACGCTGGCTCCTTTCGCCAGGCAGTGTCCGTGTCCGCGGTGGGTGGATGTGATATAGTCCGTATCCTTCAGTGCCAGACATGCACCCACGCCGCTGGCCTCCTGACCCATATACAGGTGAATATTGCCTGCCAGTTCGCTGCGGGTAAAGCACTCGGCGGCCCTCGTTTCAAAGGCCCGGATCAGCGCCATCCGCCGATAAGCCTCACGGTACCAGCCCGCTGCGCAGACTGCTTCTTCCGTTTTCAATGAATAGCCCCTTTCTCGCTCATTCCGCACGGAATATCGTATCCAGAATCTCATCCTTCTGAATTCCGCCGAACAGCTCCGCCAATGAGAAACGGTCAAGCACCGCCGCCACATCCTCCCGCCGGAAGGCGCAGCCCTTCAGCGCCTCCGTGAGCTCGTCCAGCGGGCAGACCGAAAGAAAATCACCGTAAAACACGATATTCGCAATGCAGCCCTTCTCCACGGCAATCCTTGGTTCCAGCGTTCCACTGTCAAACCGGCGCTTATCGGTAAAATTATATCTGGGAGAACGTCCGAAGTTCCACTCCCATGTGTCGTACTTTGTGCGCTTCAATTCCTCCACGGCGGCCAGCTCTTCCTGCGTGAGGGAATCGGCTGTAAGACCACCGCCTGCCAACGCAGTCTTCAAATAGTTCCAGAAATCCGTTATGCTCATTTCCTCGGACAGAAACTCCCGAATGTTCCCGATCCGGCTTCGGACAGATTTGGCGCCCTTGGACTGAAATTTTGCCGGGTCCGCGTTCAGCGCTCCGGCCACCATACCGGGATTCGCATCAAACAGCAGCGTCCCATGGTGAAGGATGCGGTCCTTCATCAGGCGCTGGGCAGTTCCGGAAACCTTACGCCCCTCCACCAATATATCGTTCCGACCGGAGGCTTCTGCATTCAGGCCCAAGCCCTTCAGCGCTTCCACAACGGGCTTTGTAAACCGCTCCATAGCCAGGCGCTCGGCATTCCCGGCGTCGGTGATGAAGGAATAGTTTAGATTTCCAAGATCGTGATACACTGCGCCGCCGCCGGTGGTGCGGCGAACCACATGGATATGGTGTTCCTCAACAAAGGTGCGGTTGATCTCCGCCTCGGCATTCTGATTCTGGCCGATGACGATAGTATTGTCGTTCTGCCACAAGAGCAGATAGTCCCCCACCGCTCTGCGGGCCAGCACGGTCTCTTCAAACGCCAGATTGTAACAGGGATTTTGTGATCCTGTTTCCAGATAATTTGTCAGGCTGCTAATGGCACATCCACACCCCTCATCACAATTTGGTCTGACCAACTGCCGGTTACCGGTCTAATGGTATGTTGGTCCTACCATGTAGGTCATAACAACACCATACCATTTCAATCCTCCATAGTCAAGTTCATACATGCGGACTACATGCCAAACTTTTTCCCTATTTATTGTCTAAATGCACAAAGTGTCGAACGTCACTCAATCCCGCTCTGGGAATTTTTCCGAAAACTCCTCAACAATGGCCAGATGGAGGACCATCTCGCGTTTCGCGCGGGCTGCATCTCGATCCATCACCGCCTGATAGATAGCGCGGTGGGAATCCTGAGTCCGTTGTTGATAATCCTGCAAACCAAAGAACCGCCGCCGCACGTCAGCAATCATGCTGTTCACCAGATGGATGGTCGCAGCCAGCATGACATTGTGACTGGCGACAGCCAGCGCGTCGTGAAACTCCACGTCGGTCATGTAGTCGTCCGGCGTGGCCTCCAGATGCTGAATCGCCTCATAGATGGCAGACAGGTCGTCCGCCGTGGCCCGCTGGCAAGCCAGCTCTACAATTGCCACCTCGTTGATACGGCGGAACTCATTAAAATCCCTTTGAGTGTCGGACTGATTGGACACGCGGACAAAAGAAATCGCCTTTTGAATGTAATCCGCATCCCGCACGACTACCTTCCGATTACTCCGGTTTTCTATTGCGCCTAAAAACTCCAAAATGGCGAGGCACTCACGCAGAGAACCACGTCCCACGCCCAGGGTCTCTGCCAAATCACGTTCCGAGGGCAACTCCTCTCCCACCTGAATATGGCCGCTGTCAATGGCGTCAATTAAGGCCTTCATGACAAGCTCCGGAATCTTTGGTGGTGCGTATTGAATCTTCTCCAGCTGCATAGCTGTGCCTCCCTTACTTGGTAATACCATATTACCATTGTCTATTTTGACCGTCAATTAAACTATTTAGAGAAAAAGCGATGCTTTTTTTGGAATACCTGTCAAAAATCCGTTATGAAACGATAAAAGCGCCGTTCCTTTGAACGGCGCTTTCTACAGGTATTCATAGGTCATCCGCATCTGTGCGCCGCGCGGCATAAGCCATAGGGGCCAGCAGCGCCGCCACGATCAGAACGGCGGTGAATACGGTAGAGGTGGAGGTCACCATGACACCGGCGATTACCAGCAGACCCGCCGCCATCCAGACGCGGCTTGCAAGCAGGTGAACAGCTTTCCACGCGGCGGCGCTGTGCTCGATTGAGGAAAAACGCAGGGCGATCCGGGAGTCCCTGGGACAGTCCCACATATGACCGCCCAGCATCATCAAAAGCAGACCCAGAACGCAGGGGGTAACAAAGGGCAGCGTCAGGTCTCCTCCGGAGGACTGCAGAATCATACCGCTGCAAAAGAGAACGGATATTATGGAAAAGCCCCACCTGCCCATCAGCCGGACGGCAGGCTTTGGGATGGTCATGCGCTTCTGGTTCGCCATAAGCTGCCCGTGGGCAATCAGGTCCATCAAGCACATGAACCCCGGCAGGCCAAAGGCCACCACCCAGCGGGGAATGGAGTCGTCCTTTCCGTTGCTGCCGATCAGGCCGCTGGACACAATCTCCGGAATGTCGTTCCACAATCGCGCACCCAGAATCATAGGCAGGGCGCAGGCGATCAGTGTCGCAATCAGCAGCGCCAGTGCCTTTTCTTTTGAGACCTGCCTGCCGAAGAGCTTCGCACCGGCAATCTCCGCCTCCCGCTCCGCTGCGGTCTGTTGGTTTTTCTTTGCTTTTCGATTGCTCATAGTAAAAATAGATCCTCCTTCAAGGCCCCATGTGCCGCAAGCTGCAGCGGGTGCATCATATCATATCTCCGAAGGATTGTAAAGCGAGACTCCGACGCCCCGGTCCTGCCTTTTTCAACGGTAATCGAACACGCCGGCCATGGTGTTTGGCCGGCCCATCCGTAGAAGCAGAGAATCAGAAAACGCAGGCCTCTTGTTCAGATTCTGCTTAGCTTTTTAGAAAAGCCGTCTTTCCGCTCTCCCCTTCTGCCATATCCGGGGCAACCCCTTCCTTCCGCGTCGGAATCTGCGCCAGCACCACTGCTGCCAGCATCAAAATGCAGCCCAAATCCTCTCTGCCGCTCATGCGGTCCCCCAGGAGCAGGGCCCCCGCCAGCGTGGCAAACACGGACTCCAGACTCAGAAGCAATGACACCACCGTGGGATTTGAGTCCCTCTGCGCCAGGATTTGCAGCGTATACGCGACGCCGCTGGAAAAAATGCCAACGTACAGGATGGGCCACGCGCACTGGCGCAGCGCCTCCCACGAGGGCTGCTCCCATGCAAGCATTCCGACGGAGGAAAAAATCGTAAGCATCAAAAACTGTGCGCAGGACAGCTCCACGCCGTCCACCCGCTTCGTGAAATGGTCGATGATCAGAATGTGGGCCGAGAAGCAGAGGGAGCACAAAAAGATATAAAAATCACCCTTGGAAATGGAGAAATCCTCCTGGATACACAGGCAGTATAGCCCAACTACCGCCAGAGTCACACCGGCCCAGACTGTTTTTCCCGCTTTCTTTTTCAAGAAAACGCCCAGAATGGGAACAATCACGATATACAGCGCCGTGATGAAACCCGCTTTTCCTGAGGTGGTGGTCTCAAGGCCTTTTTGCTGAAGATTGGTCCCCAAGGTCAGCACCACGCCGCAGCACAGTCCGCCCAGCAGCAGATCCCTGCGATGATTGGGACGGGGCTTCGCCTGAGCGTGAAAATCCTTTTTTCGCCGGGCGCGGAACGCAATACATAAAATCAGTAAAAATACGAACGCGATAGCCGACCTGGCCGCATTGAAGGTGAATGGCCCCACATAATTCGCACCCACACTCTGCGCCACGAAACCCGTTCCCCAGATGAAGGCCGCCAGCACCGGCAGAACGTTCTGGCGGACGAATTTGGTTTTCTGCATAATACTTGCTCCCACTCTCTAAAAATGATAGAATAGCCGTATCTGCTGACGCAGCGTATTTATCTCTTTACAAAATGCGCCATGAAATTATAGTTTAACATTGAGGTAAGAAAATGGCAAGCTTTTCCCGGGAATATTATATGGGTGACACGGTGGATATCGCCCGCAGTTTGCTGGGCAAGACGCTGGTACGGGTCTATAACGGTCAGCCTCTCGTCTGCCGCATTACGGAGACAGAGGCGTATGTGGGCCGTTGTGACAAGGCCTGCCATGCCTACGGCTATCACCGCACCGCCCGGAACACTGTTATGTTCGGCCCGCCGGGCCACGCCTATATCTACTCCATTTATGGAATGTATCACTGTTTGAACCTTGTAACGGAGCCGGAGGGTGAACCGTCGGCGGTCCTGATTCGCGGGCTGGAGGCTCTCTCCGGTGAGGAGATCATCCGCCGCCTGCGGTTTGGAGATAGGGACGGCGGGAAGTTCAACGCCTATCAGAAGAAAAATTTCCTGAACGGACCGGGCAAGCTCTGTAAAGGTCTATCGCTTACCACCGCAGAAAACGGCTTGGATCTCACGGAAGACGCCCTGTTTCTTTGCGAAAGTCCCAGTGATCTGGGCCTCCCTTGCCCATCCCCTAAGCGGGAGCAAATTTGCGCGGGGCCGCGGGTGGGCATTGATTATGCGGAAGAAGCGAGGGATTTTCCCTGGCGATTCTGGCTGAAAACGGAGGAATAAGAATGTTTTTATTCGATATGGACGGTACGCTGATCGAGTCTAACCGCATCTGGAAGGATGTGGACCGAGAGTTTCTGGCCCGGAGGGGGCTGCCTTACACCCACGCCTATTATGAGGGCGTGTCCCATACCATCATGCCCAAAGCGGCGGTATTCACAAAGGAGTACTGCCATCTCAGCGAGCCCGTCGACGAGATCATCGCGGAGTGGATGGCGCTGGCCGGAAATCTCTATGAGCATGTCCCCATTAAACCCGGCGTCCGGGCATATCTGCGCCAGTGCAAAGCGGAGGGACGGCGGATGGCAGTGGTCACCAGCAGTGTGCCCGCCCACTGCCGCACCGCGCTGGGACATCTGGAGTTGGAAAAGTATTTTGAGCGCATCGTGTTTGCCCACGATCTGGGACTTGAAAAACAAAATCCCGCCATTTGGCTCTACGCCGCGAAGGAATGCGGCGTCCGGTCGGCGGACTGCACGATTTTTGACGACAGCATTGCCGCCTGCAAGGGGGCCCGGGCCGCGAAAATGCGGGTCGTGGGCGTCTACGACAGCTATTTTGCCGCGGACGAGGCGGAGATGCGGGGGTTCTGCGACGTTTATATCAAGAGCTTTGAAGAACTCCTCTATCCGCTGAATAAGTGAACAAACAACCCTTAAGCGATTCGGGCCAATGCACGGGCGGCACGGGAAATCCCGTGCCGCCCGCGGTGAATTTTTAAAAGAACCTGCCGACTTCCGCGGCTATATAAATTCAGGCCCTGCGCCAGAGAAGTTTACACTCTGAGAACTCCGCGGACAGGTCACCCCTGTCGTTCAGGTAGGAGAGGTAAGACCGGATGGTGCTTCCCACCAATACATACTGGTTGAAATCCATGGCCAGCTGATAGTGCTGAAAGACCTTTTGCAAAAGCTCCTCAAAGCAAGCCGGCTCCCTGCAAAGCTCCAACACCAGCTCGCAGATCTCCAGCACCTTGGCCCGATTCAGCTCCGCCAGAGGGCGGATATCCTCCGTGGGCTCGGCATGAGCGGGGATGAAAAGCTTGCCCTCCAGCGTTTCGATCCGATCCAACGTCTGAAGGTATCCCGACACGTCATAGATAAAATTCACATGGTATTTCTCCACGATGTTGGCGCCTGAGAGGCAGTCCGCCAAAAACCACACGCCGTCCGCGGTCCTGAATCCGCACATGTCGAAAAAGTGGCCGGGCAGGGGCAGCATCTCAAGTCCCTCCGGCAAATTTTCCGCCGTCAGCGGCTGACACACGCTGGGCTGAGCCAGCAGAAACTTGTTTCGAAGCTCCTTGCAGGGGTAGCCGCCGTATAAAAACGCCGGTTCCAGAATGGGGTGGGAGGTAATGGCCGCGTCGATCCCCGGGGCGTAGGCAGGGGCGCCCAGCCGGGTCTGGAGCAGGTTATTGCCGCCGTTGTGGTCGGCGTTGGCGTGGGTGTTCAGAATGCAGCGCAGCGTCCAGCCCTGCGCCTCCATAATCTTCTGGACCTTGCGGCCCGCGTCCTTGTCGTTGCCGCTGTCGATCAGAACCGCGTCGGTGTCGCTGAGCTTCCAGACGCCCATCTTGGCGGGGCACTGGATATAATAGGTGCGCTGAGCGACCTGATTCAATTCATACAAAGGAGTCCCTCCTCTTTCGCTCAAATACGATTTGAACATCCGGGTCAGGGTGTTCAATTAGAATTTCCAAGTGGGAACGCACAGCACCCCGCACAGCTTCCCCACCCGCCCATTTTTTCTTTAGCTTAGCACCCCGGTAAAGCAAAGTCAACGAAAAGTCTGAATTTAACATTCGCGGCCCGCCAGGCTGCCTGCTTTGGTTCAGGCGTCGAAAATGAAACCCACGGTTGACCCCGACTTGTTTTTGTCCTAAAATGGTTCTTGAGATTATAGAAAACTGGTGAACATATGACTGATTTCAACAAGCGTTATCTCGCCGCCCGAAAAGCCGTCATCGCAAGGGACTTTCAGCGGCTGAACCCCATGCAGCGGCAGGCCGCCATGACCACCGAGGGCCCTCTCCTGCTACTGGCGGGAGCCGGGTCCGGCAAGACCACCGTCCTCATCCAGCGGGTGTACAACCTTTTGACTTACGGCCGGGGAAGCGACTCCGACGAGGTTCCTGATGGCGCCACAGAGGAGGACCTCCGCTTTCTGGAAAGTCTTTCCGACGACCCGGAGCCGGAGGACCGACGGCGGGCCGCAAGGCTTTGCGCCGTGGACGTTCCAAGGCCCTGGGAGATCATCGCCATCACCTTCACCAACAAGGCTGCGGGCGAGCTGAAGGACCGTCTGGCAGCCCGTCTGGGTCCGGTGGCAAACGACATCTGGGCCTCCACGTTCCACTCCGCCTGTGTCCGCATCCTGCGCCGGGACATCGAGCGGATCGGCTTTCAGAAGGACTTCACCATCTACGACACCGACGACTCCAAGCGGGTACTGAAGGACATCGTCAAGGAGTTGGACTACGACGAAAAGGCTTTTCCGCCCAAGGAGCTGCTTGGTATCATCAGCAAGTCCCGGGACCGCTGTGAAACGCCGGAGGACTTCGCCCGTCAGTATCAGGATTCAGGCGACTGGAAGATGGCCCGCATTGCGAAGGTCTACGCAAAATATGTGGAAAAACTCCATGCCGCCAACGCTCTTGACTTTGACGATATTATCTTCCACACCGTGGAGCTTCTGCAAAAGGACGCGGAGGTGCGGGAGTATTATCAGCACAAGTTCCGCTACGTACTGGTGGACGAGTATCAGGACACCAACCATTTGCAGTATCTTTTGACCTCGCTGCTGGCGGGCGGGCGCAAAAATCTCTGCGTGGTGGGCGACGATGACCAGTCTATCTACCGCTTCCGGGGCGCGAACATCGAGAACATCCTTAATTTTGAAAAGCAGTACACAAACGCCCGTACTATTCGGCTGGAGCAGAATTACCGCTCTACCCAGAACATTCTGGACGCGGCCAACGCCGTCATCAAAAACAATCAGGGCCGGAAGGGCAAGACCCTCTGGACGGACAACGGTGGCGGCGACAAGGTCTCTATCCGAACGAATTACAGCGAGGCGGACGAGGCCAACTTTGTGGTGGGCGACATCCTGATGCAGGTGAACCGAGGTCGGAAGTTCTCCGACTGCGCGGTGCTCTACCGAATGAACGCCCAGTCCAACGCGCTGGAATATGCCCTGCGGCGCAACGGAACGCCCTACAAGGTGGTGGGCGGCACCAAGTTCTATGACCGGGCGGAAGTGAAGGACATGCTGGCCTATCTGTGCGTGCTGAACAATCCGCTGGACGACCTGCGCCTGCGGCGCATCATCAACACGCCGGGGCGCGGCATCGGCGGCACCAGCATGGAAAAAGTCGGTGCCGTTGCGTCCCAGCAAGGGATTTCCATTTACGAGGTCATGCGCAATGCGGACCTGTTTCCGGAGCTGAAAGCCCCGGCGGCAAAGCTTTTAAAATTCGCCGACCTGATCGACGGCCTGCGCCGCTTAGGCGGCACGCTGGCATTGCCGGAGTTTTACGAGGCGGTATGTGACCAAACCGGTTATGTCCGGGCGCTGAAGGAGAAAAACGACATAGAGAGCCGGGGGCGGCTTGAAAACGTGCAGGAATTGAAGTCCAGCATTGCCGGGTTCCTGGAGCACGATCCGGAGGACCCCACCCTGTCCGGCTTTTTGAACGAGATCGCGCTGTATACAGACCTTGACTCTATGGACGGCAGCGACGACTGCGTGACTCTTATGACCATCCACTCCGCAAAGGGCCTTGAGTTCCCCAGCGTCTACGTGGTAGGCATGGAGGACGGCATTTTCCCCGGCATGAATTCCATGTTCGATGAGGACGAGCTGGAAGAGGAGCGGCGGCTGTGCTATGTGGCCATGACCCGAGCCAAGGAGCGCCTGACCCTGACCAATGCCCGCCAGCGTATGCTGTATGGCCGAACCAGCGCCAACCGGCCCTCCCGGTTTTTGGAGGAACTGCCGGAGGAAAATTATGAGTGGTCGGGAAGGCCTGCGGCCCAGGTCTCTCCCTCGGAGGGCAGCGGCGGGAGCTGGGATGGCTTCGGAAGCCCAGCCAACGACTTCGGCGGCGGTTTTTCCGTTGGACAATTGGGCGGCTTCGGCGGCGGTTTTTCCGGCGGACAATCGGGCGGCTTCGGCGGGAACTTCTCCGGCGGTTCGAGTGGAAACCATAGTAGCAACGGCGTCCACACCTATCAGGGCAGCGGTGTGGCTCCCCGTTCCGCGACTAAAAGGCCGACGGCGGTAAAGCCCGCGTCCGAACCTCTGATGCAGGTGGCTCAGGGCGACGCGGTGGAACACACCGCCTTCGGAAAGGGCACTGTTCTGTCCGTGAAGTCCATGGGCGGCGACGCGCTGATCGAAGTGGCCTTTGAGACAAAAGGCACGAAAAAACTGATGCTGAAATCTGCCGGGGCACATATGAAAAAGCTGTAATGCGGGCCGTCCCCCGCCGACTTAAAAAAGAGTTCCGGACCTCCCCGCGGGAGGTCCGGAACTCTTTTTACGAAAACGCGTTTCTGCGTCAGTCTATTTCCCGCTCAGCCGCTTCACGGTCTCCTCCTCGGGCGTGACGTTCACCGTCTCGCAGGTCGTGTAGATCACCATGCCCGGCCTTGCTCCGGCAGGCTTTTTCACGTTTTTTACCTGAGTAAAATCCACCGGCACATTGCCGCTCTCCCTTGCCTGCGAGTACCATGCGGCGATCTTTGCCGCCTCCACGATGCTGCCTTGGTCCGGCGCAGCGCCGCCGGTGCAGAGAATTACGTGGGAACCGTGGATCTTTTGGGTATGGAACCAGAGGTCCCGGCGGTCTGCGTCCCGGGTCAGCTTGTCGTTTTGGCGGTTGTTTCGGCCCACCAGCACTCTGAGTCCCGCCGTGGTACGGAACTCTCTGGGCTTGGCCGGGCGCTGCAAGCCCTTCTTCTCCCGGCCCTTCTGGCGGAGAAAACCGGCATCCTTCAGCTCGGAACGGATATCGTTGAAATCCTGCTCCGTCTCTGCCTCCGCGATCTCCTCCAGCACGCTTTCCAGATATGCGGCGTCCCGCTGGGCAATCTCCATCTGCTCCTTCAGGTACTTTTCGGCGGTCTTCGCCTTGGCGTACCGCTTAAAATACTTTGCGGCATTCTCCTGAGGCGTCAGCAGCGGATCCAGCGGAATCGTGATTTCACGGTTAGCGTCATAATAATTTTCACAGGTCACCTTTCGCTGGCCCCGCTCCATGCGGTAGAGGTTTGCGGTGATCAGCTCGCCGCTGAGGCGCAGGGTGTCCCGATCCTGGGTGGCGGCATAGTCCTTCTCCTGCATAACCAGCTTCCGCCGCAAGCGGTCGCGCGCACCGGAAGCGGTGCGGACAAGATCTGCACCACGCTGGCGGATGCGCTCCTGATGCTCCCGGGACTCGTAGAAATCGTCCATCAGCGCCGAGAAGCTGGGATACGTCCGGCTCTCCACAGTCGCGCCGTATTGGGTAATCGGGAAGCAGGAAAATTCCAGCGGCTTTCCTTCCCGCCAGAGAGAAATCGGTGTAAAGTTATTCACGCTTATAAATGTTTGCAATTCTACGATTTTCTCCCAGAACCTTTGCCTTCCGGCGTCGTCCAGCGAAAAAATGCGGCTGTCAGTCTCCCCTGTTGCCCGGAACGTCAGCTCCCGCGCGATCAGCGGCGAGACGCCGAAAAAGCTATCCAGCAAAAACGCGTCCAGCTGCCGCTCGGGATTGGCGGCGGCAAGTTGGGTGAAAAAAACTTCCTCTGTCGCATCGGACAGATACGCTTTCCCGTGAGCCGGCGGGTACTGGTAAAAAAGCCCCGGCAGAACGGGTCGCTGAGGGGACATCTCCGCGTCCACCCGGCGCAGGCACTCGATCACCCGCCGCTCCCCGTCCAGCAGGATCAGGTTGGAGTGGCGGCCCATGGCCTCCAGCACCAGCGTCCGCCTTCCCGGCTGGCCGAAATCGTCCGTGACGTCCAGCTCCAGCTCCACCAGACGCTCCAGCCCCGGCTGAGCCAGCGCCGCCACCCGCGCCCCCACCAGATGCTTTCGCAAGAGCATACAGAACATGGGCGGCTCCGCCGGATTGTCCCGGAGCTGGCCCGTCAGATGGATGCGGGAATTGCTGGCCCCGGCGTTCAGCAGCAGGCGCAATCCGCCCCGCAGCAGCAAAATGACCTGATCTCTGGCGGGCTGCTGCACCTTGTCGATGCGCACACCCAAAAGCTGCGGGCGCAGCTCTTCCGCCACCGCCTGTAAGCAGACCGCGTCCAGCGCCATCTCAGTTCTCCCCTTCCATCATCACGCCGAACAGCTCACTGACCCGGTCTTTTCGCCCGGACAGATACAGCCAGCCCAGCAGCGCCTCCAGCGCGGTCGCCTCCGCGTACTGGGCGCGGCTGGCGTGGCTGGGAACGGTATGGACGTTGGCATTGCGGCCCCGGCGAAACACCCCGGCCTCCTCCTCCATCAAAAGCGGCAGGATCTTTTCCGCCCGCTTCGCCTGAGACTCGGCGCAGACGATCGCCACGGTGGCGCGGTGCATTCCCTTTCCGGTGGCTTTCCCTCCGGCGCAGAGCCAGGAGCGGACCAGCAGCTCAAACACCGCGTCGCCCACATGGGCCAGGCCAATGCTGCTGACGCAGCGAAGCTGATCGGCGGTCATGTGAATATCAAAATAATCTTCCATCGGCTCTCCTTAACGTAAAAAAGATTTGCAAACGTGCAAATCTTTTGCTTGATTCTGCTATGATATTACCACAAATCGGAGAAAAATTCAAGTCTTGTTCCAAAATCGCTGTGGGTGTATAGAATATACGAGGTGATGAACATGGACCTTGAGCGGATTTTTCTCCCCGCGCAGCTAACCGTGACCGCAGAGGAACTGGCACAGAGCAACCGCGTTTCCCGAAAGTTCGGTTTGGATCTCTCCCCCGCGCAGGCGAACATGCTGGCGTGCAGGCAGGTGGAAGCCCTGCGGGAGACGGGGCGAATCGAATTTGGCGGCGGAATTTTAAAAAAGTTGGCGCTGGCGTTCTGCGACTCCCCCTTCATTCAGCCGGAGGATTGGGCCGACACGCTGGCGCAGCTCCAGATCATTTTCTACGAGCTGAAAAATGAGACCAAAGACCGTCTTGGCGACGACGATCTGATTTTCAGGATGGCAGCGCGGTTCAGCGGCGCCGCCGGCGGGTCTTTGGATGCGCTGGAATCCACGCTGCCGGAGTGGTTCTTCCATCCCGAGGCGGAGCGCGGGTGGGAGGCGGAAGATGAGTTCTGAACTGATCCAGCGACTCCCCGCGCTTTCCGTTGAGGAGGACCTTTTGGCGCAGGAAGCTCTCTGGCGGCTTCTTCGGCGGCAAGCGAGGCTGTACGCACCGGAGAGTTCCTCCCTCCCGGCAGAGACGGCGGCGGCACTGGCGGAGTCTATACGCCTGACTTTGGGGGTGGATCGAGACCCCAGAATACTGCTCTGCGCGGATTTAGAGCAGCGGCTCCGTATGGGGCAGCGGCGGCTCTCTCAAAAAGTGGAGTTGAGCAAACAGCTTTGGCGGACCGCATGTCTGACGATGCCGGAGATAGAAAATCGTTCCCTCACGGATACCCTGCGAAGCATCGGCGGATTTTGGAATCGGTATGACGTTCACTTCTTCGCGCAGGAGGTTCCCTGCGACATGGATTACCAGCTCTCTCAACCTGTGTCGGAAACCTTGCAGGGCGTGAACTATATAAACGAATGGCTTCGCAGACTGTGTCTGGAGCAGGAATTTCTGCGCCGGTTCGATCAGCCATCGGCCCGCGCCGTCGTGGCGCGGAGCTGTCCGGACTATCGGCGGCTGCTGATTAATCTCTTTGAGCCGGTGGCAGTGAATGCGCTGGGGCTTGCCCTGCAGGGAGAAGACCCACGGATTCTCTCCGTCTCCCCGTCCCTGCGGCGCAAATTGGAGGTGCAATTTGCGCACCTGACGGAGGCCGAAAGCAACGCGGCGCTATCTGCCGGTGCGGAATCGCTTTGCGCCTGGCTGGGCATTCAAAACCAGCAGGCCACCCGATACCTGAATGGTCTGGCCCTGGGGCTGCGGCCTCGCCTCCGGGCGGCGCTGGACGCGGGGACGCTGGAATATGTATTCCTTGAGACTTGAGATGCCTCCAAAAGCCATTAAAGGAGGGGCGGCCATTGGCCGCCCCTCCAAATTCCGCACAAAAATGCGGGAGAGCTCAATTCGGAATAAATTGCAGATTGCAGTCCACACTGCTGCTGAGTCCCGCAACGCTTCCCTTGCTGGTAAACTGCCAGTAGTTGGGCCGGTAATAGAGCTGAGGATACAGCGCCGTAGAGTCGGCGGATTTGTACTCCGGGTACCACATGGGATAGTTGGAGAGGACCGACAGGTCGAACTTGTTGTAGGCCACATAATTGCTGGTGTAGACCATGGCCTTGTAGCCCGCCGCCTCGATGGTCTCGCAAAACGTCTTGGCGCACGCGGTGGCCATTGCGGAGCTGGTGCCGTATACCCGGTAGGTGCTGTCGTGCATCTCCCAGTCATAAGCCACCGGGCCGGTGAGCGTCCGACCGCCCAGCAGAGAGATCACGTAGTTGGCCTCCTCAACCGCCTCCGCCACGGTGATGGCCTGGGAGAAGAAGTAAACACCGGTGTCGATACCCGCAGCCATGGCGCCGTCGATATTCTGCGCATAGAATCCGTCGGCGTTCAGTCCGCCGGTGCTGGTGCCCCGGAGGCCGATGCGGACAAAAGCAAACTCCACGCCGTCGTTCTTTGCCGCGTTCCAGTCAATGGTCTTGCTTGTGATCGAGCGGTTTTGATAGGCGGAAACATCGATGCCAAAGCGGGTGGTAAAGTCCGTTCCGCTGTATGTAAGCCGCCGCCCGGAGGCGTCCCAATAGAAGCTTCCGCTGCCGAAGGTATTCACCGGCACGCCCGCGAAATACGGAATCTTTTTTCCGTCCGGCCCGGTAATATAGGTCCAGTTCAAGGCCGGAACATTTTCCGGAGTGGTGGTAGTCGTTCCGGGAACCCCTCCCGGTGTGGAGGCATACTGCTCTACCGGCGCGCTGCCCAGATTGCGAATCGTTCCGCTCAGCGTCACATCCTGCAGCACCACGCCGCCGGTGACACCGGGAGCAATGATGAGGTCACCGCCAATGGTTATGCCCTTCAGCGTTGCGCCGTCCGCGGCATTCACCATCAGCGTCCCCGCAGAGCCGGTGGAGTAGTCCCCGCTCTGCTGGATGAGGGTGTCAATCATGTTGTTCAGCAAATTCACCAGCTCCGCCCGAGTGATGGGCTTCGTGGGCCGGAACAGGTTGTCCGCCCGGACGTCGGTGATATATCCCCGCGCCGCCATGGTGGCGAGATATCCGGCGGCATAGGACTCAATACTCGCCGTGTCGGCATAGGTCAGAGCCGCCGGGGACTCCGGCAGCTTGAACGCCCGGCCTACCATGGTAATGGCCTGCTGGCGGGTGATATTGGCGGTGAGCCGCGCCGCACCGTCAGTGCCTAAGTATACGCCCGCGGCGTGGAGCCTTAAAATCGCGTCCTCCCAATAGGCGCCGCTGGTATCGTTGAAGGTGTTGGAGGCTGAGGTGGTCTGATACTGCAAAAAACGGTTCAGAATCCCCGCAAACGCCCCTCGGGTGATGGGGTCGTCCGGGTGAAATGTGCCGTCCTCATAGCCGTTGAGCACCCCGTACTTCTCGCTCCATTTCTCAATAGCGCTCTCCGCCCAATTTCCAGAGGTATCCGTAAACGCGGCGGCAGCAATCGGCTGCGTCAGCAGCGCCGCGGCCAGCGCCAGTGCGGCGGCGGCACGGAAAACACGAAATTTCGCCATAGGTTCTCCCTTCCAAATCGTCGAAAAATGTCGAGATAATTTCCAAAAAAGGGGCTCCGGGCCAATATTTTTGTCGGCTCAAAGCTATTTTACCGTTTTATGCTGTGCCTCAAGGACGCTTTTCGGTATATAATTCAGGCACAAAATCCATATACTGGTGGCTTTGGAATCATTATAGCAAAGGTTTGCCCTTTTGGTCAATCTCAAATTTTATGTAAACTTTTCCAATGGCAAAGCGATACGTGAAAGGAGCCGCCCGCGGACGGCTGCCTTTCACGTATACTTTTCACTTTTGTTACTGGACTTCCACCCCGCGGACGTAGCCAGCCTGATCCGTGTAAACCGTGGAGGAGGTCGCGAAAGCCCGGGCCTCGTCCAGCTTAACCCACTTCCTGGTAGACGTATTATAGCACAGGACATCGGAGGGTACGGTATAGCTCCGTCCGGCGATCGTGACGGAGGACGCGCCGCTCCAAGCGTTATTGGCGACGTTTCCAAACTTGGTCAAATTGGATACTGAGTAAATCGTACCGCTATCCGTAAGAGTAACACCCACAAATGCGTCCGCCTCAACTCCTCCAGAGATGCGTGATGTGTAAGTGGCACTTGGGGTAATCACTTGGAGATGCATGTTTTCGTCCTCTCCGAATGCATACCCCGCGATTCCAAAAATGTAGTCGCTGCCAGTGACGTTGGATAGAACGATCAGGTCGACTTTGCCCGCCCAGTTAGTCCGGGCGTACACCACGCCGGAGGATGGAATGCGGGCGCTGGGGATCTGGCTGAGACTGATGGCCTTAATACCGTCGGAGGTGGTCTGATAGATCATCGCATTCTCCGCCAACAGCTTGGATCCCATCTGACCAGCCGTCACATCCAGATCGCCGGGGACGCCGCCCGTCAAGCGATTCAGGCCAATCACACCCTTGCTGTAGGAACTCACTGCAACCAACTGACCCTTCATGCGGCTGACATCGGTATCGGCCAGAGACACAGCCCCGGTAATCGTCAGTCCGCACAGGAGGTTGACGGTGGCAGTGGTTGTGGAGACCTCCTTCACGATGCCAACGGCGTTTCCCGCGACCCCGGAGGTACCTTCTTCGACGGCGCCGGCCACCTGATTGTCCTCGGTGAGCAGCAGCGTAATGGTGCTGCCCAGTTTCAGCTTGGATATGGTATCCGCTGCTGAGGAGAGAACAGAGAACTTTTGGCCCATCACCGTGATGGAGCTGGGATTGCTCAAGTTGGGCGAGGCATTTTCGTACACACCGGTAATGCGGGTGTCGCACACCCGGATGGAGTTGGTGGCTGGGCTGTAGATGGCCACGTCATAGGGGCGCATGTCACCGGCCGAGGCGACGCCGCCGTTTTTATAAATGGAATAGCGTGTATTGCCGCCGGTTAGACCGCTGAAGCCCGCCGTGGACCCCTTGGCGTAAACCACCACCGCCGCCGAGGATGTGGTGCTGGCTCCGGCAAAGATGTATTCCACAGTGCCACTGCCGCCGATATACAACGTCAGGGCCATGCCAGGATTCAGCCAGGTATAGCCCGTGGCCCAGGTCTTCTGCTCCCCGTTCACCACCATGGCCGTATCGCTCTTAATGGTAAAGCTCTCCCCTGAGGCGGTGGTGAGTTTCACTGTGGTACCGGAGGCAAAGGTGACGGTACGGCTGGTACCGGTGAGCTCCGGGACGAAGGTCATGACCTTCCCCGCCTTGTTCAGAAGAAGGGTCCCCTTCATGCCGTTCAGAGCGCCTGTGGAGGTCTTGCCGTTGGCCATGGCATAGTTCGTTGTGCTTCCCAGCTGCATGGCGGTATTACTGCCGTCGGGCGCGGTGGCGCTGGAGGTAGTCAACATTCCCTCCACGGAGCTGGTAGCGATGGAGCCGCCGTAATTCGCGCCCGCCTTTGTATTGCTGCGCAGCAGGTTTACAAATAGCCGCGCGGCCTGTCCCCGGGTGAGGGCGGCGGAGGCCGTGGTATCCATACCGTCGGTGAGGCCCACGGAGGCAGCGGCGGCCATGTATCCATCCGGCCAGATACCACCCATATCCCCGTCGGTATAGCCCAAAAGCCGCATCAGAATGGTGACCGCCTGACCGAAGGTCACCACACGCTCAGGATGAAACAATCCATCCACATAGCCTTTGATGATCGAGTAGTCCGTCTTGTTGTCACCGGTGGCACCCCGGCCAGAGTCAGAGGCCAGATTGATATAGGCCGCAGCCCAATAGGAGGGCTTCACATCTGGAAATACAGTGACCGTGCGATAGCGGCTCAGCTGGCTTTCGCCATCCTTGATGACGTAAGTCGCCATCTTGCAGAACTGGGCGCGGGTCACCTGCCCTTCCGGGCGGAAGGCTCCGCCGGCGTAGCCACCCATGGCTCCCAGCAGACGGAGGCACTCCGCCGCCACGGCGGTGGAGTGATCGCTGACGTCGGCAAACCCCGACACCGCCACTGCGCCCGTGGGCAGCGTCAGCAGCGTCGCGGTCATGCACACCGCCATCAGTAAAGATAAGATTTTCTTCTTCATTCTGCTTCTCCCTCTTTTTATTCCGCCCGCAGCGCTTCCACGGGCTGGAGCTTGGAGGCCTTCGCCGCCGGATAAATACCGAACAGGATCCCCAGCGCCACAGACAGGGCAAAGGCCCCCAGGGTGATGTTCAGCGACGGCCAGATATCCATTTGCATGAGGAGCTTTCCGGCAATCCGACTTCCCAGCGTCCCGATAAGTATGCCGATGATACCGCCGATGCCGCAGATCATGGCGGCCTCGATCAGGAACTGGGTGACAATGGAGCTGCGCTCGGCGCCGATAGCCCGGCGGATACCAATTTCCCGCGTCCGCTCGGTGACGGTGACCAGCATGATATTCATGATGCCAATGCCGCCCACCAGCAGGCTGATGGCGGCGATGCCGCCCATCACCAGACTCATCATCGTGGCATAATCGTTGCTGCTCTGCTGCCATTGGTTCTCGCTCTGGACGGAAAAATAGCCCTTTTCAAAGTTCTGACCCATAAGTCCCGTCAGGAATCCGATGATGCGGGAGGTGGCCTCCACCGCCGCGTCGGCGCTTTTTGCCTTCACGGAAAATTCGCTCATCTGGGTGTCTGGCGCCAGAGTCCGGCAGACCGTATAGGGGAAGACGATGATGTTATCCATGGACCACTGGCTGTCTGGGTCCTTTTCTTTATAAACGCCCACCACGGTGTAGGGCAGGCCGTTGACCTGCATCTCCCTTCCCACGGGATCCGTGTAGTTGAAAAACGTCTGGGCCGCCCGCGCTCCCAGGACGCAGACCTGCTTATAGCCCTTGACGTCCAGCAAAGACAGATCACGTCCCTTTTCAATCTGGAAATTGTTACACACGGAATACTGGTCGCTGCCGAAATACAGCGTGGGGGGCATTTCCGTGTTTTGGCTGCCGCCCCCCCCTCCACTGCCATCCGTCACCACCGCCATGCCGCCGCCCATATAGGACATGCCGTTGTCGCCGCCCATCTTGCTGCTGTTCTTCGTCCCGTATACCACGGTAGCGGAAAACTGGCTGTTGGGCGTTACGCCGTCTACGTAATCACTCAGCTGTTGGCAGAAGTCGTACAGGTCCTGGAACACGTCCTGTCCATTGTTGTAGTTGGCATCCACGGTGATCTTGTTGGTACCCATGGCCGCCATCATCTCCATGCTCTTCTCGTTGGCGCCGTTGATGACGGAGACAATGGTCATGACGGACGCAATGCCGATGATAATGCCCAGCATGGTCAGGGCGGACCGGCCCTTGTTGCCCAGGATGGATTTCAGTGCCATTTTCAGCGCCTGTCCGATTTTCATAACCAATCCACCTCCTGCGGATGGTCTTCGATCTTCTTCCCATCGGCCAGCCGTACCACCCGGCGGGCGGTGGCGGCAATGCCGTTGTCGTGCGTGATAAGAATCACGGTGCTGCCGTCCCTGTTCAGCTGTTGAAGAAATTTCAGTACATCGTGACCGGTATGAGAGTCCAGTGCGCCGGTAGGCTCGTCGGCCATGACAATGGGCGGTTTGGTGGAGATTGCCCGGGCAATGGCCACCCGTTGCTGCTGGCCGCCGGACATCTCCGGCGGTTTGTGCTTGGCTCGGTTTTCAAGGCCCACCTTTTCCAGCGCCTCCATTGCAAGCTCCCGGCGCTTTTCCAGTCCAATGCCCTGATAAATCAGGGGAAGCTCCACATTTTCCAGCACGTTCAGATTCTGCACCAGATTATACTGCTGGAAGATGAAGCCAATCTGCTTGTTACGGATGTGGCTCAGCTCCTTGTCGCTCAGCTCCCTCACGTTCACCCCGTCCAACAGGTAGTCCCCACGGGTGGGGATATCCAGGCAGCCCAGCACATTCATCATGGTGGACTTTCCTGAGCCGGACTGTCCCACGATGGCCACAAACTCTCCCCGGTCAATATTCAGCGAAATGCCGTCCAGCGCCCGGACCTCGCTCTCCAGCCCCTCGCCGTAGATCTTATAGATCTCCTTCAATTCAATTAACATGAGCCTTAATATCCATAGGAGTTTTGCATCTGGGTGGTGGTAAACACAGTGGTTCCCTCTTCTACGCCAGACTTAATCTCCACATTGTAGTTGTCGGAAATGCCGATCTCCACCGGGACCGGGTAGTATCCATCCGGCACACCGTCAACGGGAACGGCCAACTCCGCAGTGTTTTCCGGAGCCTTGTCGGCCTTGACGAAGACCACATAGCCGGAGGAACCGTCCGTAAACTGGGCATTCTTCACGCTCTGAATCGGCAGCGTCAGACAGTTGTCATTCTGGCTGGCAACCAGAGAATAGGTGACATTGCTGCCGCTCATCAGTGAGCCGTCGGTGTTGTCCACGGAAATCACCATCGGGTATGCCGCCACGCCGTTTGTCACCTTGCTGTTGAGGCTGACGGATTCCACCATACCAGTAAACTTGGTCCCCCACTGGTCCAGATCCACCGGCATCCCCGCCTTGACATAGCTGATGTTTCGCTCATCCACCGTGGCATCAATCAAAATGGTGGAGGTGTCCGCAATGGAGATTACCGTGGTGTTGGCCGCCACATCTTCTCCGGCGGTAAGCGCAAGGCCCATGACCGTTCCGTCGATCGGGGCCACGGCGCTGCAATTGTCAAGGTTCTCCTGGGCGGTGTCCAGAGCCTTCTGAGCATCCGCCAGATTCTGCTCCAGCGTAAACAGTTCATTCTGGCTGTCCTCACCGTCGATCTTCACCAGCACCTGCCCGGGCGTCACGTCCATGTAGTCCAGCAGGCTGGTGGAGACAATGGTGCCGTTGACGGTGGTTTTCAGATCGATCATGCGGTTATAGTCCAGCTTGCCGGACTCATAGGGATACACGCTCTCGCCGCCCACCGAGAGGACGGCTGAGGCCACCATATCCTTGGTCAGCGTACCTGGATTTTTGACGGAAAACTCCACCTCAAACAGCCGGGACCCCTCCGGAGAAATACGGTCCACCATATGTACCGCGGAGACGGTGCCGGTCACGTTTCCCATCAGTGCGGGAATGGAGACGTTGGCGGTCTGTCCCGTGCGGATGTCACCCTTATAGGCGTAACTGTAATACTGCTGGAGCTTCATGGTGCGGTCGTCCACCAGCGTGGCTACTTTTGTGTCTTTGGCGATCTCCTCGCCCACGTTCAGCTTTACCGTATCCATCAGTTTTCCCGCAAAAGGCGGGGTCAGATTCAGCCCCGCAATATCCTTATTCATGGCGTTCAGCTGCTTCTGATAGCCATCCATATCCTTCCGGGCCTTTTCCACAGCGGTACGGGCCGTCTCGGAGTCGACAACGAAAAGCGGTGTTCCGGCTGTGACCTGTTGGCCCTCGGTCACGAAGACCTCCTGTGCGGTGCCGGAGGTGGTTAAAGTGATGGTTTTGCTCTCCTTGGCCCTGGTAATGCCGCTGCCCTCAACGGTGGAGGTGATTGAGTTATAGGTCACTGTGTCCTCTACCACCTGGGCCGCCGGTTCGGTGCTCCCCCCAAGTACTTTTGCCAGCACGATCACCGCGATTAAAACAACGCCGCCAATAATGCTCCAGCGGATAAGTTTTTTCTTTTTCTTTGGTGACATGGGTGGACGTTTGGGCTTTTCTTTTCCCGAAGAAGCAGTTGCTGCAGGCACAATTCCATCTTCAGCAGAAACAGGCGTTCCACCGACCTCCGGTGCGGTCTCCTCATTTCTGACCGGGTCTTTCACTTCTGGCATGTACCGTTCCTTTCTCACAGGACCCCCTGTGTTAACAATTAACTGTATGAATCAGGCTAATACAGCTTGCTATGCAAATCAACAACAAAACAGTTACAGTTTTAGTTTTCTCCAACCTCTTCTTTGAATTCGATTTGGCTGGGGCCCCCTTTTCTCTCATATGGTTATAATGACGTATTATCGATATAAAAAGTTTCCGAAATAAGAAAGTCATTCCATTTATTTTGAGCAGCCGCAGAAAAAACCCCGCCGGATTCCGGCGGGGTTTTTAGGTCAGGCCTGTTATGGTTGAACTGCCGCTTGTTTCTTAGCCGTGAGCTTCTGATAGGTGTAAAGCACCGTCAAAATAACGAGGCCGATGAGGTCCGTCAGCGTCCCGGGAATCATCAGCGTCAGTCCGCCGATGATGAAGAAAATACGGAACAGCCAGTTGATCTTTTTAAACAGGAACCCGCAAAGGCCCGCCGCCACGCCGAAGATACCCAGCAAAGCGGTGATGACGATAATGACCATGTCGTACCACTGCGCGTTAATGCCCAGCATAACCGGGCTGTACGCGAAGATATACGGCACGATAAACGCCGAAATGGCAAGTCGCGTGGCGTTTACGCCGGTCTTCATGGGATTTGCCTTTGCAATAGCCGCGCCGGCGTATGCCGCCAAAGCCACCGGAGGCGTGATATCCGCTACGATGCCGAAGTAGAACACGAAGAAGTGCGCCACCATGATGGGGAAGCCCATCTGCACCAGAATCGGAGCGCAGGTGGATGCCATGATGCAGTAGTTTGCCGTGGTCGGCACACCCATGCCCAACACAATACAGCACAGCATCGTCAGGAACAGCGCGATCAGCGGAATCCCCATGGACGCCGTCATGATGCCGCCCAGCAGCTTGGATGCAAGGCCTGTCACGGTGATGCACCCGGCGATCATACCAGCCATGGAGCACGCCACGGCCACAGTGATCACATTTTTGCCGCCGGACTCCAGCGCATCAATGATCTTTGTCAAGTTCAGCCGCTCATCCTTGTTGATAAAACCAACCGCAATGGCAACTAGGATGGCAACTGCGGCGGAAAATTGCATGGTATAGGTATTGCTGGCTACCAGCGCAACCAGAATAACAAGCGGCAGCAGCAGATATATTTTCTTAATCAGAACTCTGAACTTGGGCAGCTCGTTTTTGGGAATGCCTTTCAGCCCCAGACGCTTTGCCTCCAGGTGAACGGCGATATAAATGCCGGCGAAATACAGCAGGGCAGGCAGGATCGCCCGCAGGGCAACCTCGCCGTAAGTCACGCCCATATACTCGGCCATCAGGAATGCGGCCGCGCCCATAATGGGAGGCATGATCTGACCACCGGTGGAAGATGCAGCTTCCACCGCGCCGGCAAATTCCGGCTGATAGCCGGTCTTTTTCATCATTGGAATGGTGACGGAGCCGGTGGTGACTGTATTGCCCACGGAAGAACCGGACACCATGCCGCACAGTGCGGAAGAAATGACCGCCACCTTGGCGGGACCGCCGGCCGCGGCGCCGCAAACGGAGTTAGCGAGCTGAATAAAAAAGTTTGCGATACCCGTCCGCTCCAAAAATGCACCAAAGATAATAAACACAACGATGAACTTGGCACAAACGTTAATAGGCGTAGCCATAATGCCGGAAGTGGTATAGAACAGCGTGTAAATAACCCGGCGAATGACCATGAAGGCCGTCGCGTTAGGCGTTTGGAACATGTTGAAAAACGTATAGATCAGCAGCACGCTCAACACGCACAGAATGGGCAGGCCGACGCTGCGGCGGCACAGTTCCATCAGCGCGAGAATTGCAACCACGCCCAGTACGATCATAAAAGGCTCAATCCGGGCAGAGAGCTTAATAATTCGGACAGCGTTAGCCGCATAGTAGAAGAAAGGTACAGAGGCGCACAACATCAAGATTACATCATACCATGGTAGGCTGTTGACCCTCACATTGCCCTTCTTCGCGGGATAAGTCAGATAACCCATAATGGCGATCAGACCAACAAATACGGTCAATCGCTTCTGGGGCATGGCATTACTGAACAGAGTCACCCAAATGCTGTATGCGGAAAATGCGACCATCAGCCATCGGATCACCAGCTTGGGCATACCTTCCCAAATCCGGACATTGGACTCCCTGTCATACTTTTTCATAAGAGCTTCGACATCCGCCGCAGTCCCGACATCGACATCTGTGTAAGCGCTCGCCGTGGAAGTCTGTTCCAGAGGATGTTCCTGATCTTCATCCCCGGGTTTTTTCTTAAATAAGCTCATAGGCTTCTCCTTACTCATAGGTAAATCCAGAAGACAGTATACGGCTGCGGCAGGCGGGAACGCCCGCCGCAGCCGTCTGCACACGGTGCCGATTATTGGTATTTACTTCGTGGGAACGGTGATGCCCTTCTCGGCAAAATACTTGGCAGCACCGGAATGATAAGGAACAGAGGTAACAGAAGCCGCAAACTCCACGCTCAGCTCTTTACCCTTGGCGTGCTGCGCAGAGATAGCGTCCAGATTCTCAAAGATGGTGGAGACGAAATCATAGATCGCATCCTCACTGACATCGTCGCGGGCGATCACCACGGCGCCGACAGCCACAGTGGTAGTATCAGAATCCAGGCCCTCATAAGTACCTGCGGGGATGACGTACTTGGAGTAGTAAGGAGAGGTCTGGAGCAGCTTATCAATGTGCTCGTCGTCCAGGCCCACCAGATATACGCTCTTGGTGGTAGCCAGAGAAGTAATAGCGGTGGTGGGAGCGCCGGCCACGACGAACGCCGCGTCCAGCTTGCCGTCCTGCAGGGAGTCAGCACTGTCGCCAAAGCCCTGATAGGTGGGGTTGATATCCTGCTCGGTCAGGCCATAGGCACCCAGAATATCGATGGCATTGTAAAATACGCCGGAACCGGCATCGCCAATGGAGACATTTTTGCCCTTCAGATCAGCAACCGTCTTGATGTCGGGGTTGGTGGTGACGATCTGGACCTGCTCCATGTACAAATCGGCCACGGTGGAGAAATCCGTGACAGCGCCGCTGTCCTTAAACAGATTGGTGCCCTGGTAGGCATAGGACATAACGTCGGACTGAACAAAGGCCAGTTGAGCCGCGCCGTCCTGAATGTTCTCAATGTTGTTCTGAGAACCGCCGGACTCAATGGCGGTGATGGTCAGGCCGGTTTTGCTGGTAACATACTGGCTCAGCACACCGCCGAATGCATAATAAGTACCCTGAGAACCACCGGTAGAGAAGGTCAGGCTGTCAGTTGCACCGGTACCCGCTGCCGCGCTGCCGGAAGCCGCACTGCCAGAAGCCGCACTGCCGGAAGCCGCTGGTGTGGAAGTAGCTCCACTACCTCCGCAGCCGGACAGGACAGAGGCCATCATCAGGGTGGCCAGGAGAAGAGACATCAGTTTTTTCATCACAATACTCCTTTTCTTTCATCAAATTTGCATTGGAACTCTTTTGATTGTAGCGTATTTGTCAGGAAATTTCAATATGTTTTGGGCGTTTTATGCAAATTTTTTTCATAACTTTGAATTTTTACTTGCAAAATGACTATTATTCGTTAAAAAACCGTCAAATAAAAAATTGAAAAAGGTCATAAGACCGAATATTTTAGTGGAATTACAGAAAAATATAGCAAAGCAGGGCACGGAAAAATTTCCGCGTCCCGCTTTGCAATTTCTTACATATTTTATTAATTTTCCCCTTACCGAATGGTAAGCAGCAGCTGACCGCCCTTCACTGTGTCGCCCTCGGCCACTTGGACGGACTCCACCGTACCCGCCATGCGGGCGGTGATGGCGGTTTCCATCTTCATCGCCTCGATGGTGATGAGGGTTTGGTTCACCTCCACGGCGTCGCCCACTTTCACCTGGACCTTGCTCACGGCTCCGGGAATGGACGCCCCCACCTGACTCTTGTCCTCCGGGTCGGCCATGGGAACCTTGACGATACTCTTCTGTGCCTCCGCGTCCGGAACATGGACATCCCGGCGGATTCCGTTGAGCTCAAAGCTGACCGTACGCATTCCCTCGCCGTCCACCTCGCCAAGACCCAGATACTTGATGACCAGGGTCTTTCCGTCAGCAATGTTGACCTTATTGGTCTCCCCCACGGACAAGCCGTGGAAAAACACGTGGCTGCCAAGGCGGGTGACGTAGCCATACTCCTTCTGATCCCGTTTATAGTCCCGGTAAACCTTGGGATACAGACAATAAGAGATCACGGCCCGATCGGAGGGATCGGGGTCAAACTCCAGCATTTCCTTCTTAACCGCTTCAAAATCCACCGGCTCCAATAGCTCGCCGGGGCGGCAGTCAATGGCCCTCTTCCCTTTCAAAACCACCTTCTGCAAATCCTTGGGAAAGCCCCAGGCGGGCTGACCCATCATGCCGGAGAAATAGCTGACCGTGCTGTCCGGGAAGGCCAGATTTGCACCCTTTTCCACAATGTTCTCCGGCGTCAGGCCGTTTTGAGTCATAAAGATCGCCAAATCGCCTACCATTTTACTGGACGGCGTCACCTTTACAAGATCGCCCACCATGGCGTTGACCTTCCGGTAGTTCTCCTTCACATCCTGGAAACGCTCTCCCAGCCCCAGGGATTCCACCTGGGGTTTGAGATTCGTATACTGGCCGCCGGGGATCTCATACCGGTAGATATCAGTGGCGGGGCATTTGATGCCCGCCTCAAAGGAGTCATACCGCTTTCGGACGTCCTCCCAGTAATCCGTCAGGGTCTGGAGCCGCTCCAGATCCATACCGGTGTCCCGCTCGGTGCCCTGGAGCGCGGCCACGACGGCGTTTAAGGACGGCTGGCTGGTGAGGGAGCTCATGGAGGAGATGGCGAGGTCCGCCACGTCCACCCCAGCCTCCGCCGCCATCAAAACAGCAGCCACCTGATTGCCGGAGGTGTCGTGCGTATGGAGCTGAATGGGGATGCCGATCTCCTGCTTCAGCTCGGAGATCAGTTTTTTCGCAGCGTAGGGCTTCAAAAGGCCCGCCATATCTTTGATGGCCAGCATATGTGCTCCGCGCTTCTCCAATTCCTTCGCCATATTCACATAATACTTCAGGGTGTACTTATCCCGAGCCGGATCCAGAATATCGCCGGTATAGCAGACCGTAGCCTGGCAGATCTTACCCTGCTTCAAAACCTCGTCCATGGCGACTTCCATTCCGGGAATCCAGTTCAGGGAATCGAACACCCGGAACACGTCGATGCCGCCTTTGGCAGCCTGCCGCACAAACTCCCGGATCACGTTGTCCGGATAGTTCGTGTAGCCCACGGCGTTGGCTCCCCGCAGCAGCATTTGCAGCAGCAGATTGGGTGCCTTCCCACGGATCATGTCCAGCCGCTCCCAGGGGGATTCGTGGAGGAAGCGATATGCCACGTCGAACGTCGCGCCGCCCCAGCACTCCAGAGAGAACGCGTCGGCTTCAATCTCGGAGGTGGCCTCCATACCCTTGATGATGTCCCTTGTCCGGACGCGGGTGGCAAGCAGGGACTGGTGGGCATCCCGGGTGGTAGTGTCGCAGATCAGCAGCTTCTTCTGATCCAAAACCCATTTGGCAACGGCCTCCGGGCCTTTCGCGTCCAGCAGCTGCTTCAATCCGTCGGGTCGGTTTCCGGTGACAGGCGGGAACCGGGGGTCGTCATAGATCTTCTGCGTTCCCTGCTCCTTCACCACGATATTGCCAATATACTTGAGCATCTTCGTGGCCCGGTCCTGCCCCTCGTCCAGCTCAAACAGGCTGGGTGTCTCATCGATGTACTTCGTGTGGCAGTGCCCAGCCCGGAACACCTCATCGTGGAGGATATTCAGGATGAAGGCGATGTTGGTCTTCACGCCCCGGACGTGGACCTCCCGCACGGCGCGGATGGCCTTGCGGCACACGCCCTCGAAGGTGGAGTCCCATGTGGTGACCTTTACCAGCAGGGAATCATAATAAGGAGAGATCACCGCGCCCGCATATGCGTTGCCGTCCAGCCGGACGCCAAAGCCGCCGCCGGAGCGATAGGCCGTGATCTTTCCGGTATCGGGAGCAAAGCTGTTGGCCGGGTCCTCGGTGGTGACGCGGCACTGGATGGCATAACCGTTCTGATGGACGTCGGACTGCTTTCCGACGCCGATCTGCGGATCACTGAGGGGGCAGCCTTCGGCAATCAGAATCTGGGAGCGGACCAGATCCACGCCGGTGACCATTTCGGTGACGGTGTGCTCTACCTGAATGCGGGGGTTCATTTCGATGAAATAGTGATGTCCCTCGTTGTCCACCAGAAATTCAAGTGTTCCGGCATTGGTATAGCCCACTTGCTTGGCGATCTTCACCGCGTCCTCGTACAGTTCCTCCCGTACCTTTTGGGAAACGGAGAAAGCCGGGGTAAACTCCACCACCTTCTGATACCGGCGCTGGAGAGAACAGTCCCGCTCGTAGAGATGGACCACATTGCCGTATTCGTCGCCCAGAACCTGAACCTCGATGTGCTTGGGCTGAACGAGGAATTTCTCCATAAAAATATCGTCGTTTCCAAAGGCCTTTTTCGCTTCGGACTTCACCAGATCATAATTGACGCCCACCTCTTCCACGGTGTCGCACCGGCGCATACCGCGCCCGCCGCCGCCCGCGGAGGCCTTCAAGATCACCGGGAAACCGAACTCCATCGCCAGCTTCTGGGCAGCCTGACGATCGGAAATAGGGTCCTTGGTACCGGGGGTAGTGGGAACCCCGCACTCAATGGCAAGGGCCTTGGCAGACAGCTTGTCGCCCATCATGTCCAGAACCTTGGAATTGGGGCCGATGAACTTGATCCCCGCCTCCTCGCAGGCCCGGGCAAAATCGCCGTTCTCGCTCAAAAAACCATAGCCGGGGTGGATCGCGTCCGCGCCGTGCTTTTTGGCAAGTTCTATAATGCGGGGGATGTCCAGATAAGCCCCCAGCGGGCTTTCATTTTCACCGATCAGATAGGATTCGTCCGCCGCCGTGCGGAATAGACCGTACATATCCTCGTTGGAATAAATGGCAATGGTCTGCAAACCCAGATCGTGGCACGCGCGGAACACGCGCATGGCGATTTCGCCGCGGTTAGCCACCAGCACCTTTTTAAACTCTCTGCTCATGGTTTTCCTTCCTTTCCCCGCGTTTCATACACGGGACCGCTTTTGCGCTCTGAAATACCGAGGGTTTTGCTTTTAGTCGCAAATTTTTACCTTTTACAGTATACTCCCGCGCAAAGTTTGCTGCAACGAAAATTCCCCAATTTTCCGCATTTCACAGCTTTTGCGTAATTTTTTCTTCCGTTTCCGGTGTTTTTTACAATGCCGCGTAAGCGTCCCTATTTTTCAGGACGCCGCGCCC
>NZ_JBEUWZ010000012.1:96185-164186 GCF_040505565.1 Oscillibacter sp.
CCCGGTTTGGCGGGCGCGGCGTCCTCTATGCCTGCTTACTTAATGGACCTGCTGTCCACCAGCTCCTTGAGCTGCGCGGTGAACGCGTCCAGACTCATGACACCCAGATCACCGTCGACCCGGTGACGGACGGCCACCTGATGACTCTCGGCCTCCTTGTCGCCCAGAACCAGCATATAGGGAGCCTTTTCAAGCTGCGCCTCACGGATCTTCTTGCCGATTTTCTCGTTGCGCAGATCCAGCTCCACCCGGAAGCCCTGTGCGCCCAGCGCGGCGGCCACCTTCTTCGCGTACTCATCCGCACGCTCTGTGATGGTCAAAATTTTGACCTGTACGGGGCTGAGCCAAGTGGGGAACGCGCCGGCAAAATGCTCGGTAATGACGCCGATAAACCGCTCAATCGAACCAAACACCACGCGATGAATCATAACAGGGCAGTGCTTTTCGCCGTCGGTTCCGGTGTATTCCAGATTGAAACGGCCGGGCAGCTGATAGTCCAGCTGGATGGTACCGCACTGCCATGTCCGGCCCAGCGAATCCTGAATGTGGAAGTCCAGCTTCGGCCCGTAGAACGCGCCATCGCCCTCGTTGACCTCATAGGTCTTTCCGATGCTTGTGATGGCGTCTGCCAGCGCGGCTGTTGCGATATCCCAGTCTTCCTTGGAACCGATGTGATCATCCGGCATGGTGGAAAGCTCAATCTTGTAGGGCAGGCCGAAGAGCTTGTAAACCTCGTCGAATAGCTGGGCAATGCGGATAACCTCGCTCTTGATCTGGTCCTTGGCCAGCAAAATGTGAGCATCGTCCTGTGTGAAGCAGCGGACGCGGAACATACCGTGGAGCGCGCCGGACAACTCGTGGCGGTGAACCAGACCCAGCTCACCGTACCGCAGGGGCAGTTCCTTATAGGAGTGGGGCTCCAGATCATAAACCAGAATGCTGCCGGGGCAGTTCATGGGTTTGATGGCGAAGTCCTCTTCGTCGATGACGGTGGTGTACATATTCTGCTTGTAGTGATCCCAGTGACCGGAGGTCTCCCACAGGGTCCGCTTCATGATCTGCGGGGTAGAGATTTCCAGATAACCCCACTTCTTATGAACCTGACGCCAGTAATCAATCAGGGTATTTTTCAGCACCATGCCCTTGGGCAGGTAGAACGGGAAGCCGGGAGCCTCGTCCCGGAAAGCAAACAGGCCCAGTTCCTTGCCAAGCTTGCGGTGATCCCGCTTCTTGGCCTCTTCAATACGCTCCAGATAGGCGTCCAGCTCCTCCTTCTTGGGGAAGGCAATGCCATAGATGCGCTGAAGCGTCTGGCGGTTGGAATCGCCGCGCCAATAGGCGGCATTGCAGGCAGTCAGCTTGATGCCGTTGCCCTTGATGCGGCCGGTGGAGTCCAGATGGGGGCCGGCGCACAGGTCTGTGAACTCGCCCTGCTTATAAAAGGAGATGGTGACGCCCTCCGGAAGATCGTTAATCAGCTCCACCTTATACGGTTCGCCCTGATCCTGCATAAACTTGATGGCCTCGGACCGGGGCAGCTCGAACCGCTCCAGCTTCAGCTTCTCCTTGCAGATCTTCCGCATCTCGGCCTCTACTTCCTCCAGCACCTCCGGGGTAAAGGGGAAGGGGGAGTCCATATCATAGTAGAAGCCCTCGTCAATCGAGGGGCCGATGGCCAGCTTCACCTCCGGGTGCAGGCGCTTCATGGCCTGGGCCAGGACGTGGGAGCAAGTGTGCCAATAAGTTTTGCGGAATGCCGCGTTTTCAAACGTATACTGATTCTCTTCGGACATTTCTGTTCCTCCTTATATTGGGGGTGAGACGGGCGCGGCCCTCGAACAGTCGGAGATTTTTGGCAGCAAAAATCTCACCCCTGAAAAATCAGGGGTGAGATACGAATTCGTATTCCACGGTTCCACCCTGCTTGCGCCTCTTTTGAGACGCCGCTCGTGTCCTCTGTAACGGGAGGTCCCGTCCCGTTCTACTCAGGTCTCCCCTTTCGGCGGGCAGCTCCAAGGCGGTACCGCTTCGGTTCCGGCAAGAGCCGCTTGCAGCAAGCGCGGCCCCTCTCTGGTGTCTTTCCCGAACAGTGTCCTTTTCCAAGCCTTTTTGTGTGATTACTGTTAAGTGTAGCACCTTGGCGCAAGGCTGTCAAGAGCCGCAGCGCTGTTAATTTTTTGTCACGGACAGAACCGTCAGCCGCTGGCCGTCCACGCAAAATTTCACCTCTGTCCCGGCAAACCCGAAACCGTATACCCGCGACCGGTCATCCTGGTAAGCGGGCCGCGGGTCCTCAGCCAAAACACCCAGCAGCGCCGACCGGCTCTCCTCCGGCAGGACCTCCAGAAACTCCGCCGGGCAGTCCACCGTCAGTCTCCGCTCCGGCGCGGCGGGGGCGAAGCCGCCTTTTGCCTCAGGGTGCGCGTCAACATAGGGGAGGTACGGCTTGATGTCCAGAATCGGCGTACCGTCCATCAGGTCGGCTCCCGCCACCCGAAGAACCATCCCCAGCTCCCGGTCCTCCTCCACTTCCAGCAGCTTTACGCAGGAAAGACCGATGGGATTCGGCCGGAAGGGCGACCGGGTGGCGAACACGCCCATGCGGGCATTTCCGCCCAGCCGGGGAGGGCGTACCGTAGGGGACCACGCGGACCGCACGGCGCCGGAAAACTGCCAGATCAGCCACAGATGGGAAAAGCCCTCAATCCCCCTTAGAGCGTCCGGGTTCCGGTACTCCGGCTCGAAAATCACGCGGCTCTCCAGTTCCTCAACCAGGCCGCTCTGCCGGGGGATACCAAATTTTGTCTGAAAGTCGCTGTGAATACGGGCAATAAATTTCACAGAAAAGCCGTCGTCCATAGGACCACTTCCCCTTCATTCGTAAATTGTTTTTTCCCAATAGAGTATAGCGGACCCACGCCGGTTTTTCAATGGCTTTATCGCCGGTCCCGCCAGCTCAGCAGCCGTCCTGTCTCAATGGCCGTCAGTGCCCGGATGCCGTCAAAGTCCACATAGGGACTATACACCGCCTCTAAGGCATCGCGGGCAGTCTTCGCGTCTCGCAGGGCGGCCACAGCCTCCTCCCGCAGGGCGGCGGCCATCCGCCGCAGGAACCGCTCCCTCCCCGGCTCCCCCGTGTGGGTCAGCGCGTCCAGTCGGATGCGGCGGAATGGTTTTTTTCCGTATTCCATGCCGGGCCGGGAGGTGACGAAGCCCAGTCCCAGCCCGGGGATCAGCAAATGCTCCAGCCGCTCCGGCTCCTCCGGGGACGGACAGGCGATCACATCCCAGCCTCGGTCCACGGCATCCTTTCGCAGCCGTTCCAGCAGCGGCCCCGCCAGCTCCCAGCGGTCCGCCAGTTCATAAATTTTAGGACACAGGGAGTCTGCGCAGTCGAACCGCCAGACCGTCCCCCGGCAGGTAATTCCACCGAGAAACCGATAGGCTGTGCGGCCCGGCTCGCCGCCTTTTCTCCGCAGTTCCCGGGCGATGATGCCGTCCAGCCTCCGATTCGCCCGCTGAAAATTGAAAGCATTCTGATTTGCTGCCACCGTCTCCAGTTCCACTTGCCGCGCCGCCTTCAGGCAGCGATACGCGCGGGCGTTGGCATCCCGCTGCTTTTCTGTCAGCCCGATAATCTCATCCCGCGAAGCTTTTGCCGCCATCAGATCGTAAAACCGGCTCAGGTCCACAATCCGGTCCACCGCCGCCGGATAGTTCGGCTCCAGCACATGGGGCGCCGTCCCGTCCACGGCGGCGCAGGCCATGTCCGGCAGTGTCAAGCCATCCAGCGAGTCCGGGTCGCCGCTGCACCGCAGATACTCCACCCGCTCCCCCGCCTCCTCCATGGCCTTTCCCAGAGAGCTGAGAAACATGGTCTTTCCAACGCCGGGTCCGCCCTTCAAAATCATCAGGTCATATGTATGCTCTCCGGCCAGCCGGCCGAAAAGGCTTTGAAATCCATCTCCACTGTTGGCACCCAGAAAGAAATTAGTCACACTAGCCATGTCGTCTCCTCCAAATCTGTTCTCACCCACAGATTATGCGGAAACAGCCTGACCCGACACAAAATCAGCATGCGTCATTTGGTCGGAACGGAAAAGCAGATGCATGGACATGAAAAAGCCGAAGACCAGTGACCCGGACTTCGGCCGAGGCAGACGAAAAAGTCCTGCGGACCTGTTCGTCTGCCTGAACAATGCAACCATTCATTTTGCGAGCGGCACTTTAAAAACCCGTCTTACAAAAACAATCCAATCTCCGCCCTGCGGGTATAATTCGCCTCCAGCATGGCCTTGTGGGAAAGGAACGCCGGGTCGTCGAAATATTTCGCACCGGTGGGACACTTGACCACACATGCCTGGCACTTGATGCACACGCCCGGGACGCTGGCAACATCCGCCGGGTCGATGGACCCCACAGGGCAGACGGCGGCGCACAGCCCGCACTTTGTACACTTATCCAGATCGGTCAGCGGCTTTGCCTTCAGAAATTTTGCGGGTTGGCCGTCAACGCCCAAGGGCGTATAATAGGGTGCGGCAGGATCACCGGGGACCTGAATAGGGGTGGAAAGCTCCGTCAAAGTCTGTACCTTTTCAGCGACCTTCTCCGCAAAGCCCTCGGCCCGGACAATGTCCTCCGCGTCGGGCCGTCCGGGAGCCAGTTTGGAAGCAAAGGCATGCTGCCCCACGAAGGCGGCGGCAGCCACGGTATGGAACCCGTGGGACTCCAGCTCCGCACACAGCTCCGCCAGAGAGTTGTCAAAGCTCCGGTTGCCAAACAGCACCACCGGCACCGCCAGCGCGCCATTGCCCGTCAGTTTCGTCTGGAAATAGGGCAGCATCTTGTTTGGAACGCGCCCCGCATAGGTGGGCGTTCCAATCACCAGCAGATCCGTTGCTGTAAAGGAACGTTCCTTCTCGCGTTCTGCGGGCGCTGAAATATTCACCGTTTCCAGCGGCTTTCCAATCTTTCGAGCCAAGGTCTCAGCCACGGCCATTACCACCTTCTCGGTGGTGCCTGTTGCGCTGTAACAGACTGCCCAGACTTTTTCAATCTCCATATCCGCTTTCCCTCTATTTCTCTTTTTAGCCCGCTCTCAGAGCGAGAAATCCTCTTCCGTCAACCGCGCTGTCTCAAGGACCGCAGGCCGGGGCGGCACCCGCTTCAGCGGGTCATACCGAAAGCTGCGGCAGCAGCTCTCCACGGGCACGATTCCCCGCTTCACACAGGCCACCTCCCGCTCGTTGATCTGCGCGCCACGCTGACAGTAAGCGCACCGCGGGTCGATGCCTTTACGAAACAGCACGAAAGTCACCTTCCTTTACAATCCTTACAGAGTGTATATCTTTACCTGTTCGTTCTCTACCGTGGCCTGAATCTGGGAAACGGGATGCTCGTAGCTGTCGATCATCTGCGCAGCCATGGGATCCTCCAGCTCCTTCTGGATGGTGCGGCGCAGGTTCCGGGCACCGTAGGTCAGGGAATAGGACTTGTGGGTAAGATACGCCAGCAGTTCGTCGCCATAGGTCAGGGTCACGCCCTTCTCCTTCAAGGAAGCAGACAGCTCCTTCAGCATGATGCGGGCAATGGACTGGAAGTTCTCCTCGCTGAGCCGGTTAAAGCAAATCACCTCGTCCACGCGGTTAATGAACTCGGGACGAAGGAACTGCTCCAGACCCTTCATTGCCTTAGCCTTGTCCTGCTGCCCGGCGGTGCGGTCAAAGCCCACCATTCCCTCCTTGGTTGCGCTGCCGGCATTGGAGGTCATGACGATGACGGTGTTTTCAAAGTTGACCTTCCGGCCGTGGGAGTCCGTGATTTCACCGTCGTCCAGAATCTGCAAAAGAATATTCAGCACATCCGGGTGAGCCTTTTCAATCTCGTCGAACAGGATCACCGCGTAGGGCTTCCTGCGGATTTTCTCCGTCAACTGCCCCGCTTCGTCATAGCCCACGTAGCCGGGGGGAGACCCTACAATGCGTGAGACGGAGTGCTTTTCCATAAACTCGGACATATCCAGCCGGATCAAGGCGTCCGGCGTGTTGAACAGGTCCGTCGCCAGCTGCTTGACCAGCTCCGTCTTTCCAACGCCGGTGGGACCGACAAAGATGAAGCTGACGGGCTTGTGTTTGGGGCTGATGCCTACCCGGTTGCGCCGCACTGCGGCGGTGACGGCCTCCACGGCCTCGTCCTGACCCACGATGTGGGCTTTCAGGCGAGTATTCAGTTGGCTCAGGCGCTGGAATTCCTGTTCCCGGATGCGGGAAGCGGGAATTCTTGTCCACAGCTCGATAACATGCGCCAGATTCTCCATCGCAAGCTGAGGGTCGCCCTTTTCCACAAGGCCCCGCAGCTCGGTGTTCAGCTGAGCCCGCTTGCTCTTTAAAAACGCCATTCGCGCATAGTCCGGCTCCGCGCCGTCCTCTGCGGCCAGCTCCTCCAGCATGGCGTTTTCCTTTTCATAGTCGTCCAGCTCCCGCTGAATCTCCATGCGGCGGGAGATATCCGGGTCCTTCAGATTCAGATCGGAGCACGCTTCGTCAATCAGGTCAATGGCCTTGTCCGGGAGGAAGCGGTCGGTGATATACCGCTCGGAGAGCAGCACCGCCTGACGCAGGATGCCGTCGGAGAGCTTCACACCGTGGAACGCCTCATACTTTGAAGCCAGTCCCTTCAAGATCTGAATGGAGTCCTCAATAGACGGCTCGTTCACCGTCACCGGCTGAAAGCGCCGCTCCAGAGCGGTGTCCTTCTCAATGGACTTGCGGTACTCGGTAAAGGTGGTTGCGCCGATGACCTGAATCTCGCCCCGGGAGAGGGCGGGTTTCAGAATATTGGCGGCGTTCATGCTGCCCTCGGCGTCTCCTGCACCTACGATGGTGTGAACCTCGTCGATCATGAGGATGATGTTACCCAGCCGCTTCACCTCGTCGATGAGACCCTTCATCCGGGACTCGAACTGGCCCCGGAACTGGGTGCCCGCAACCAGAGCGGTCAGATCCAGCAGATAGACCTCCTTCTCCCGCAGCTTGAAGGGCACCTTTCCCTCGGAAATACGCTGGGCAAGCCCCTCGGCGATGGCAGTCTTGCCAACACCGGGCTCGCCGATCAGGCAGGGATTATTCTTCTGGCGGCGGTTCAGGATCTGAATTACCCGTTCGATCTCCTGTCCCCGGCCGATCACTGGGTCCAGCTTGCCGACCTTTGCCCGCTCCGTCAGGTTCAGGCAATAGCTCTCCAGATACTTACGTTTTTTATCGCCCTTGTGCTCCTTGTCCCGGTCCGCCCGGGCGGAACTGCCCTGGGACTGTTCGTCACTCCGGGAGGAAGAGTCTCCGTTGAACAGACGATTCAGGAACGGAAAGGTAGCGGTCTTGCCCTCTTCCTCATCCGGGTCGGAATTATTGTCCTCCTTAGACAAATCCTCCACGTTCTCCACGCCGTCAAATGCCTGCAGCATTTCGTTGTTCAGCGTATCCAGATCGTCATCGGAAATTCCCATCCGCTTCATCATATCATCCACCTGAGGAAGGCCCAGTTCCTTGGCGCACTTCAGGCACAGGCCCTCGTTCACGGTGTTGTCACCATCCAGCCGGGAAATAAAAACCACGGCCACATTTTTTTTGCATCTTGAGCAAAGTTTCGCTTGCATCGTATACCTCCAGAATTACAGTGGGCGTTGGGAACGCCGTGCCGGACGCTCCGGCTGTGCGGGAAAGCGCGCGGAATCAATAGAAAATCAAGTCCAACGGACTATGGCTTGTAAAAAAGCTCAGCAAATGGGTCTGTGCCACGGTTTCCGTGTTGAAAGAGATATGCAGACAGCGCAGCAGCCAAATTCCCAGAAACACCAGCAGCGCCCCCTGGATAAGTCCCACCAGCGCGCCGCCCAGTCCATTCAGAAAATGGATGCCCGGCAGCTTCATCGCAAGATCCAGCGCCTTCGCCACCAGATGGAGCAGCAGCATCAGCACCACAAAGGACAGAGTAAACAAAAGGATGTACACGAAGGATTCCATCACGCTGTCCACCACCGCCATGGCGAGGGAGACACCGGTTTCCTGAACCTTTTCCTCCGCCCTGTCCGCAAGGGACTTTGTCAGCGTGTCATCCCATCCCATCAGCTTCAGCAGTTCCCCCGCCTGCAGACGGGTCTGGGCGCCGTCCTTTGAGGAATCTCCGGATGAAACCGCCGCGCCTCCGTATGTGGATGCCGTCTGATCCTTCGAGGTGTCCGAGCCGGCCTGTGGCTTCACCGGGGTCACGCTGTCTCCGCTCTCTGCGGACGAGCCGTCTGTCTGAGAAGACGCACCGCCGCTGATCGCGTCATCCACCCTTTGTGTAATGGTGGTCTCAATGACCGGCCGGAGCAGCTTCGTGGTCATCGGGGTCAGCTCTCGCGCAGCAAACGTAGCTCCTGTCAATGCGAGAATCACCATCAGCAATCCCACAACCGCCCGGAACAGGCCGCGCCACGCGCCGTAGACCAGGAACCCAAACAGCACAGCCGCGACAATACAGTCTATTATAACAGCTGTTTTCATGTTTGCCTACCTCCCCGGTCGTAAATAATTTGTGAATTCATCTGAAATATCGTCCAAAAGTGCACATTCATGGCAGAAATCTTACTGCGTGTTCCGCCGCCAGCAGCAGGGCGGACCCGTCGTTTCCTACCAGCGCCTCCCGGGCGTAGTCCGTGCCGGTGAGGGAGGCATACTGCTCCAGCTGGGGCGTGTAGATCACCAGCTTGTCGGCATACAGCACCGCAATGTATCGCCCGGAGGCGGAGATGCTCAAAATCTCGTCGCTGACAGGCAGCGCGGCGATCTCCTGACCGTCGGTTCCTACCGTTACCAGACGGCCCACGCTGCCAGACCGATAGCGGTTCAGCAGCAGCACCGCGTAGTTCTCTCCATGAAGATCATACTCCCGCAGAAAAGACCCGTTATAAGAATATGTAGCCGACAGTTCCCGGGCAGACGAGCTGAAATACAGCCCATCGTCGCAGACCATGGCAAGACTTTGGCCCACCGTCCCCATGTCATAGCACATACCGTCGCCCACGGTCCAGGACGTCACCGGATCGGTGGCCGTCAGGGCATAGAGCACCTCGCTGGAGGCGAACGCCCCGCCGGACTGGCCCAGCGTTACCGCCGCGAGATACTTTCCGTCGTTGGTTACATAGGCATTGGAAACAAAGCGCTCCGACGAATTGAAGGTAAACAGTGGATTCCCCGCCGCGTCATAGGCGTAGACGGACGCCTTGTAGTTCTGCTTCCGGGCGGTCACCGCCAGCTCGCCGCCGCTGTTCAGCGTGGCGGCGATATACGGCTCCGTCTCGTCGGCGCTCTGCTGGTAGACGAGGCCCTTCTCGTCCAGTACGTACAGTTCCGTACCGCCCACGTCGTAGGCCACGGCCCGGTCCCCCGCCACGCTCAGCGCCGGCGCCACCATTTTCACAGAGGCAGACCAAACCGTTCCTCCGTTTCCGTCCACCAAGGACAGCGACGTATCCGAGAGGACCGCCAGCGTATTCCCCAGCTTTGCAAAGCGGTTGGTGGAAGATGCGTCGTAGACGTACCCCGTAGTCCCGTCGCCCTCGCTTTTGCCATAGGCAAAATAGCGCCGCAGGATGTCCAGCCCCGTGCCGTCCCTCCAGGCGGCGGCCAAAACCACCCCCAGAACCGCCAGCAGCAACAGGAAAAAGATCAGGAAGCTCCGCAGACGATGGCGCTTCAGAGGGAGGTTCTCCTCATCGTTGTCATTCCAGATGTCATTCGTTCTATCAGCCATTGAGCCGTTCATCCTCATACCAAAGTCTTGTCAGGTACAGCCCTCCCGGCGGTGCGGTGGGTCCCGCAGCGCTGCGGTCCCGGCTCGCCAGGATTGCGGGAATATCCTCCGGGGCAAATTTGCCCTCCGCCGCGTACAGCACCGTCCCGGTGATGGCACGCACCATATTATACAAAAAACCGTCTGCGCAGACCTTCAATTCCAAAAGGTCCCCGCTGCGGGACACATCGCAGTAATAGATCGTACGGACAGTGGACTTCGTCTCCGTCCCCACGCTCCGCACCGCCGCGAAATCGTGGGTCCCCACGAACATCCCTGCGGCGCGGTTCAGAAATTCCTCGTCCAGCTTCTTCGGGTAAAAGTACGCCCGATTCACATAGAACGGATTTTTAAAAACAGAATTGTAGATCCGGTAGGTATATTCCTTTTTGACGCAGGACCCAATGGCGTTAAAATCGGGGTCCACCTCCAGCGCCTCCTTCACGGCAATGTCCTCCGGCGTGTGGGTGTTGACGGCAAAGGGCAGTCGGTCCGTGGGGATGCGGCTGTCTGTGCGGAAATTCGCCACATACCGCTCGGCGTGAACGCCCGCGTCGGTGCGGCCGCAGCCGGTGAGATGGATCGGGCCGCCGCAGACCTCCGCCAGGGCTTTTTCCAGCGTTCCGCAGACGGAAACGGCGTTTTTCTGCACCTGCCACCCATGGTAGGAGGTGCCGTTGTACATCAGTTTCAGGGCAATATTTCGCATGGTAGTTCTCCTTCATCGGGCCGGAGCAAATCGGGCAGGCAAGCAACGCCGCACCGCCTCCCGGCGGGCGGAATCGTTTATGTCATGCAATGAATCCGCTTTCACGCCACAGCAGGGGGCATGAGCTTTAGCATCACATCCCCGCTATATTTCGTGATAGAGGCGGACTCCAGCTGAAATTCATAGGACCATCCGTCGTTGCCGATGCAAACAAAGGTGAGGGTCACCTCGTCCCCATTTCGGCACACCAGCGCGTTATCCCATTCCTGGGGGCCGTACAGATACCTCCCCGCCTCGTCCTCCACGGCGCTGAGTTGTTTCATCAGCTTACCGTTGCGGTAAAGCCGGAACGACGGGCTCCCAACGGCCACGGGCTTGCCTCCCTCCACCACAGAAAGGCGGCAGTCCGCGTTCATTCGCATCAGGCCCACTCCCGGCGCCGGAAGGGATTTACGCACATAGGTCATGCCGCCCTCTTTCAGATCAGCCCGAAGAGAAGCGGTCATAAAGCGTGTGTTGGGGTAGTCTCCCAGCCGCTCTTTCACGAAGGCGCCGTCCGCCTCCACCGTAACCGTCAGGGAGACACTTTGATCCCCTGCGCCCTGCTGCGCCGAAAGCGGCAGTGTCAGAAGAGTGGTATAGACGCCGGAATCACTCCGGGTCAGCGGGAGGGAGGACGACGCCCCACCCTGCGTCACCAGCAGTGTCACCGCCGCGCCGGGAAGGTCATCCCATAGCTCCAAGGACACGTCCGCCGATGCCGTCCCGCCAGCCTTATCAACGCCGGTTGGCGTCAGATCGAAGGACTTTGTCAAACGGGCGGAGCTTTCCACAGCACTTGGCGCAGACGTCCCCTGCTGCGCCGAGGAAGCCGGAACCGTCTGATCGGGAGCGCTCTGCTGCAAAGTCCTCAGTCTGCTTCCCTGCCAGATGACCACTCCCACCAGCGCGACGCACAGCGTCAGCACGATGGCCAGCACCCAAAGTGGCAGTTTCTTCGCTTTCATACAGCAGACCTCCCTTTCCCCGCCCCGGCGTTTTTCTTAAAACCCGAACCGCCCCAGCACAATGACGCCCGCGGTAATGACCGCACCACAGGCCAGCGCCCAATAATCTCTTGCCGCGTATTTAAGAGGATTCAGCTTTGTCCGCCCCTCGCCGCCGTGGTAACAGCGGCACTCCATAGCGACTGCCAGCTCGTCCGCCCGGCGGAACGCGCTGATGAACAGCGGCACCAGAATGGGAATGAGAGCTTTTGCCTTATGAAACAGGTTCCCGCTTTCAAAGTCCGCGCCCCGGGCCTTTTGAGCGGACATGATCTTGTCCGTCTCCTCGATCAGCGTCGGGATAAACCGCAGCGCAATGGACATCATCATCGCCAGCTCGTGGACCGGCACGCGGAGCTTTTTCAGTCCTCCCATCAGCTGTTCCAGCCCGTCTGTAAGCCGGATGGGACTGGTGGTGTAGGTCAGGAGGAACGTGCCCATAATCAGCAGCATGATGCGCAGCACCATCCGCACCGCCATCTCCAACCCCTGCCGGGAGATGTGAAGCACGCCTAGTTGATAAAGATAGTCGCCCGGGGTAAAGAATAAATTTAAAATGCCGGTGAACAGAATAATGAGCAGCACCGGTTTCAATCCCCGCACCAGCGCTCTTGCCCCCACTTTGGAGATGCGGGCACAGGTGAGAAACACGGCGGCCATGATCCCGTAAGTCAGCACGGAATCCGCACAGAACAGCCCCACGATATAGAGGACTACCAGCAGCAGCTTCGTTCTGGGGTCCAGTCGGTGGGCAATGGTATCGCCGGGAAAATACTGGCCAAGCGTGATATCCTTCAGCATCCCGCAGCCCCCTTCCGAAGCGTCAGGAGCTGCCGCTCCAAATCCTCGGCGGTGTAAACCGCGGGGTCCACATCAAGGCCCCGCTCCTTCAGAGCTATGGCGACGCGGGTGATCTGTGGCACGTCCAGTCCGGCGGAGAGCAACTCGTCCGCGCGGCTGAAGACCTCTCTCGGCGTCCCCTGCATCAGCACATGGGCGGATTTCAGAACCAGAATGCGATCCACATTCCCGGCCACTTCCTCCATACTGTGGCTGACCATAATGACCGTGCCGTTTTTATTCCGATGATAGTCACGGATGTTGGCCAGAAGGTTTTCCCGGCCCGCCGGATCCAATCCCGCCGTGGGCTCGTCCAGAATCAGCACCCTCGGTTCCATGGCCAGCACGCCCGCCAGGGCCACCCGCCGCTTTTGTCCGCCGGAGAGTTCAAAGGGCGATTTTTCCAGTTGGTCATCCCGGATACCCACAAGGCGCGCAGCCTCCCGAACGCAGCGGTCCAACTCGTCTCCTGTCTTTCCCATGTTGGCGGGACCGAAGGCGATGTCCTTATAGACCGTCTCCTCGAAAAGCTGATATTCCGGATACTGAAACACCAGTCCCACCCGGAACCGCACGTTCCGAATTTTCTTCGGCTCTGCCCAGATATTCTTTCCCTCCAGCAGGATCTTCCCGGAGGTGGGCTTCAAAAGGCCGTTCAGATGCTGAATCAGGGTGGATTTTCCAGAGCCGGTGTGACCGATAATCCCCAGAAATTCTCCGTCCGCCACGTCAAAGCTCATATCCTCCACGGCACTGCGCTCAAAGGGCGTGCCGATCCCGTAGGTATGTGTCAGGTGTACGACCTTTAAAATCGGTTCCAATGAATGATTCCCTTCCTGTCTCGTTTATCGAAGTGCCGCTGCCACCGCGTCCGCGCACTCGTCCACGGTGAGGGCGTCCAACGGCAGGTCCAGCCCGTCCCTGCGCAGGCGGTCCAGCAGATCCACGGTGTCAGGCACCGTCAGGCCAAGACTGCGCAGCTCCTCCACCTGAGCAAAAATTTCTCTGGGTGCGCCGTCCATGGCAATTTTTCCGTCGTCCATAACGACAACGCGGTCGGCGTCCTCCGCCTCGTTCATGTGGTGGGTGATGAGTATCACGGTGATGCCCTTTTCCCGATTCAGCCGGTGGGCAGTGGACAGAACCTCTCGCCGCCCCGTGGGGTCCAGCATAGCGGTGGCCTCGTCCAGAACGATACAGTCCGGCTCCATGGCGATGACGCCCGCGATGGCGATGCGTTGCTTCTGTCCGCCGGAGAGCAGATGCGGCGCGTGCTGGGCAAACTCCGCCATACCCACCGCTCCCAGTGCAAGGTCTACCCGCTGGCGAATTTCCGCCGTGGGGACGCCCAGATTCTCCGGAGCAAAAGCCACGTCCTCCTCCACCACATTGGACACGATCTGGTTATCCGGGTTCTGAAACACCATCCCCACCCTGCGGCGGATGTCCAGCAGACAGGACTCGTCGGCGGTGTTCATTCCCTCCACGCACACGCTGCCCGTAGAGGGCAGCAGGATCGCGTTAAAGGTCTTGGAAAGAGTGGATTTCCCGGACCCGTTATGGCCCAAAATCACCACGAAGGACCCTTTTTCAATTTTCAGATCCACGCCCCGCAAGGCCACCGTGGCTTGCTCCCCCTCCTCCACCGCCGGATAGAGGTATTGGAGGTTCTCCGTTTGAAGAATCGTTGACATCACTCTTTACTTCCCGTCGCTTATTCGCTGAACCAACGTCCCGTCGCACCGCAGGGCAGATATAATCCGGTCCGCGTCACCGGCAGGCCCAGCTCGTCCCAAGCGCACTTACCGCCGTACTTTTCCTTCACCAAAATACCCAGCAGATACCCCAGCACCGACGGGGCAAGGCCGGTGGTATAAGAGTTGATGAGCACGAACAGCGGCTTATCGGACAGAACGCCCGCGCAGAGTTTCACAAACTCATACAGGTTTTCCTCCAGCTTCCAGACCTCGCCGCCGGGACCCCGGCCATAGCTGGGGGGGTCCATGATAATGGCGTCATAGGTATTCCCCCGCCGGATTTCCCGCTCCACGAATTTCCCGCAGTCATCCACGATCCAGCGGATAGGCGCGTCCGTAAGCCCCGAGAGTTTCGCGTTCTCCTTCGCCCAGGCCACCATTCCCTTTGCCGCGTCCACATGGCACACGCTGGCCCCGGCCTTGGCGCAGGCCACCGTTGCCCCACCCGTATAGGCAAACAGATTCAAGACCCGGACAGGTCTTCCGGCGTTTTTGATCTTTTCCATGGCAAAGTCCCAGTTGACGGCCTGCTCTGGGAACAGGCCCGTGTGCTTGAAGTTCATGGGCTTTACCTGAAAAGTCAGCTCTCCGTAGCGCATCTTCCAGCTCTCCGGAAGCTGTCCCTTTTCCCAATGTCCGCCGCCGGTCTGAGAACGGAAATACCGTCCGTTGGCCCGCTTCCAGCCGGGATCGCCGTGATCCGTCTCCCAGATGGCCTGGGGGTCCGGGCGCACCAGGAGCTGCGAGGCCCAGCGCTCCAGTTTTTCGCCGCCGCCGCAGTCCAGCAATTCATAATCCCGCCAGTTCTCCGCGATCCACATGATGGTTCCTCCGTTTTCTCGTGATAATAAATCAATCGTAACATTATACTTCAAAAGGCGCCGCCCCGTCAATCAAGGATTTCGGGGGCCGCTTGCCGCAATTGTGCCGTTTCCCCCCTGCTGAATACCGTTTTTTTATCATTCATGGAAGTATACCACAAAAAACCACTTGACTTTTTAAAAAGCCATGCTAGAATGACAGCAATATGAAAAGGCAGTGACGGAGAGGGCGGGGACGCGGACCTTACAGAGAGCCGGCGGTTGGTGTGAGCCGGTGGGAAAACGCCTCCAATGCCTATGGCTCCCGAGCCGAAAGAGCGAACCCGTATTGGGATAGGTCTTTCCGTGTCGCCGCGTTAAGGCAGAGGGCTTGTTGGAGCCTGTGAGGAGGCGTGTCTTTGTACACGCAATTTGAGTGGTACCGCGGAAGTTATGTGACTTTCGTCTCAAAGGATGCTTTGAGGCGGAGGTCTTTTTCTTTTGCCTCAGAGTGTCAAACGGAAAGGAGTTCAAAATCATGAGCAATCAGAAAATCGAAACCATCTGTGTCCAGGGCGGCTACACTCCCGGCAACGGCGAGCCCCGTCAGATCCCCATCGTGCAGTCTACCACCTTCAAGTACAACACCTCCGAGGACATGGGTAAGCTGTTCGACCTGGAGGCCAACGGCTATTTTTACACCCGCCTCCAAAATCCCACCAACGACTATGTGGCGGCGAAGATCGCCGCGCTGGAGGGCGGTACGGCAGCGATGCTCACCTCTTCCGGTCAGGCGGCCAACTTCTTCGCCCTGTTTAATATCGCCTCCTGCGGCGACCACATCGTGGCCTCCTCCAGCATTTACGGCGGCACCTTCAACCTGATCTCCGTCACCATGGCGAAGATGGGCGTTGAATGCACCTTTGTCGCCCCGGACTGCACGGATGCGGAGCTGAGCGCCGCCTTCCGGCCCAACACCAAGTGCGTCTTCGGCGAGACCATCGCAAACCCCGCCCTCACGGTGCTGGACATTGAAAAATTTGCGCAGGCGGCCCATGGCCACGGCGTACCCCTGATCGTGGATAACACGTTCCCGACCCCCATCAACTGCCGCCCCTTTGAATGGGGCGCGGACATCGTCACCCACTCCACCACCAAATATATGGACGGCCACGGCGTCGCCGTAGGCGGGGCCATCGTGGACTCCGGCAAATTCGACTGGCTGGCTCACGCCGAGAAGTTTCCCGGCCTGTGCACGCCGGATGACAGCTACCACGGAATCACCTACGCGGAGAAGTTCGGCAAAGAGGGCGCGTTTATCACGAAATGCACCGCTCAGCTGATGAGGGACTTCGGCTCCATCCAGTCCCCCCAGCACGCATTCTACCTGAATCTGGGTCTGGAGAGCCTCCATGTCCGTATGGCCCGCCACTGCGAGAACGGTCAGGCCGTGGCGGAATTTCTGGCGGCGCACCCGAAGGTCGCGTCCGTCAGCTACTGCGGCCTAAGCGGCGACAAGTATCACGCCGCGGCGGAGAAATACCTGCCCCACGGGTCCTGCGGCGTGGTTTCCTTCGAGTTGAAGGGTGGGCGCGAGGCCGCCGGAGCGTTCATGAAACATCTGAAGCTGGCCGCCATCGAGACACACGTGGCGGACGCCCGGACCTGCTGTCTCAACCCCGCCAGCTCCACCCACCGCCAGATGTCCGACGAGCAGCTGAAGGCCGCCGGCATCCCCGCTGGTCTTGTCCGGCTGAGCTGCGGCCTTGAGAGCAAGGCCGACCTGATCGGTGACATCTCTCAGGCGCTGGATCTGGTGAGGGACTGACGCGGTCGGGCGCTCATCCATTCAAAATTGTCCGCTTTCCAACGGATGATTCGTATGAGTGCCGGTCTGCCGATTTTCCCACCACGGCGCTGTGAAAGGAGAAGCCAGCTTTGCCTATCAAAATTCCAAATCAGCTGCCAGCCACAGGTACGCTGACCCGCGAAAACATTTTCGTTATGACCGAGACCCGCGCCATGACTCAGGATATCCGTCCTCTGCAAATTCTCCTGCTGAACCTGATGCCCACCAAGGCCGACACAGAAACGCAGCTGGCCCGGGTTCTGGGTAACACGCCGCTTCAAATCGAGCTGGAGCTGATTGCTCCAACCGGCCACGTGTCCAAAAACACTTCACAAGAGCACATGCTGGCTTTTTACAAAACCTTTGAAGAGGTAAAGGACCGAACCTTTGACGGACTGGTCATCACCGGCGCACCCGTGGAAAATCTGCCCTTTGAAGAGGTGGACTACTGGCCCGAGCTGTGCGAGATCATGGAGTGGAGCAAGACCCACGTTCACTCCACCCTCCACATCTGCTGGGGCGCACAGGCAGGACTTTACTATCATTACGGTATCCCGAAGCGAGCTCTTCCGGAAAAGCTGTTCGGCGTATTTCTCCACACGGTGGAAGATCCCAACTTCATCCTCTTCCGCGGCTTTGACGACCAATTCTGGGTTCCTCATTCCCGCCACACCACGGTGTACCGGGAGGATATTGAGGCTGTGCCGGAGCTCAAGATTCTGGCCGCTTCACAGGAGGCGGGGGTCTACGCCGTGAAGACCGATGGAGGCCATCAGATCTTTTTGATGGGCCATGCGGAGTATGACTGGGACACCCTGAAGATGGAGTATGACCGGGATGTGGCCGCCGGAGCCGCCATCCGGCTGCCGAAGCACTACTTTCCAAACGATGACCCCACCCAAACGCCGGTGGTCACCTGGCGCTCCTGCGGGAATCTGCTGTATTCCAACTGGCTGAACTACAACGTATACCAGACCGTTCCCTACGATATCCGGGACATCCGGCTGGGCAAGCGAACGGAGGAACCGTGAAACCGCCTGTCGGAAGCTCTTTTTGCAGACAAAAACTGTCCCGCCGCATATTCATGCGGCGGGACGGTTTCTTTATTTGACGACCACATTCTCCTCGCCCAGCGTCTCTCTGGCCTCCTGTAAAAGCGCCTGATGGAGCAGCAGCTGAGCACCGAACACCTTTCGGGTGTCCGCCATCACCAGCTTCACCGGCGTACTGCCGGGAAACATTTGAAACACCAGCTTCATGTGACGCAGCTCCGGGCTGTCCTTTCCGGGAAACTTCAAGTAGAGGACGCTGCCCTCCGCCAGCTTCTTTTCGCCTGCTTCCGGAACCGGGGCCGGCAGCGGCGCGCCGCCGCCCAGAGGAACCGCGGAATCGCACATGATCTGAGGGGCCTTTTCATCCCGGACGGAGAGCTTTCCCTTCACCACCACCGCCTGATTTTCCTGCAGACACGCGCCGCAGGCATCCAGCGTCCGGGAAAAGCACAAAAGCTCGATGGCGGCGGTGTCGTCCTCCACCGTGACATAGGCCATTAAGGTATTGTTTTTCGTGGTCTTCGTCTTGCTGGAGGTCACGACCCCGGCGATTGTCACCCGCTGCCCGTCGGCAAATTGGGTAGGGCCGCCCTCCTGCCCGAAATCATTCAGAATGGAGGCGATAGCGGGTGCGTTCAGCCGCTTTACCTCGGCCCGATACTGGTCCATGGGATGACCCGAGAGGTAGAGTCCGGTGGTCTCCTTCTCCATATTCATCAGCTCCTGCTGGGAAAACTCCGGGATGTCCGGAAGGTCCGCCTCCCTAGGCGGCTCCTGCTCCGCCGTGTCACCTGCCGCCATGGAGAAGAAGTCGATCTGCCCTTCCACGTTCTGGCGGCTGGCGCTGGCAACCGAGTCCATTACCGTCTCGAAAACCTTGATGAGCTGGGACCTCTTTGCTCCAAAGCCGTCAAACGCACCGGAGCGGATCAGGTTTTCCATCGCCCGCTTGTTCATCTCGCCGCCGTTCATCCGCACGCAGAAGTCGTTGAGGGAGGAAAAAGGTCGATCTTCCCGATCCCGCATCACGGCCTGGATAAACCCGCGCCCGATGTTCTTGACGGCAGCCAGTCCAAACCGGATACCGTCTTCCTCCACCGTGAAGGTATCGCAGGAACGGTTGATATCCGGCGGAAGCAGCTTAATGCCCCAGTCGCGGCACTCCGTGATGTATCCCGCGATCTTGGCGGAGTTATCCAGTACGCTGGTGAGCAGCGCCGCCATATACTCCTTTGTAAAATGGCGCTTAAAGTAGGCGGTCTGATAGGCCACCACGGCGTAGGCAACGGAGTGTGCCTTGTTGAACGCATAGTTGGCAAAGTCATAGATGTCCTGATAGATGGCCTCGGCCGTCGCCTCTGGGATGCCATTTGCAACGCAGCCGGAGATGCCGCGCTCCGTATCGCCGCGGATAAACGCGTCCTTTTCCCTCGCGATCTGAGAGGCCTTTTTTTTGGAGATGGCCCGGCGCACCATGTCCGCCTGGCCCAGAGAATACCCCGCCAGCCGGCGGAAGATCTCGATGACCTGCTCCTGATACAAAATGCACCCATAGGTAATGGACAGGATCGGCTCCAGAGACGGGTGAAGATAGGAGATCAGCTTCGGATTTTGGGCGCAGGCGATGAACTTAGGGATGGAGTCCATGGGGCCGGGGCGGTACAGTGCGATGATGGAGGAGATATCCTCCATGCTGCGGGGCTTCAGCCCCACGCACACGCCGGTCATTCCGGTGGATTCCATTTGGAACACACCGATGGTCTTCCCCTGGCCCAGCATCTCGTACGTGGGCGCGTCGTCCTCCGGTATGTCCTCCAGCCGGAAGCCGGGCCGCTCCGCCTGCACCATTTTCACCGCGTCATCCAGCACCGTCAGGTTCCGCAGGCCCAGGAAATCCATTTTCAAAAGGCCCAGTTCCTCCAGCGTGGTCATAATATACTGGCAGACCACCGCGTCGTCGTTTTTCGCCAGCGGTACATATTCGTACACCGGCTTTTTTGTGATAACGACGCCTGCGGCGTGGGTGGAGGCGTTGCGGGGCATTCCCTCAAGCTTACGGGCCGTGTCAATCAGGGTCTTCACGTTTTCGTCGCCCTCGTAGAGATCGCTGAGGGGCTTTGAAAGCCGCAGCGCGTCGCTGAGGGTAATATGCTGGGTGTTGGGTACCTGCTTGGCGATGGCGTCCACCTCCGCGTAGGGCAGCCCCATCACCCGGCCGACGTCCCGGATGACGCCTCGGGCCGCCATGGTACCGAAGGTCACGATCTGGGCCACGTGGTCGTCTCCGTACTTCCGGCGAACGTAGTCCACCACCTCGCCCCGGCGGACGTCGCCAAAATCCATGTCAATATCCGGCATACTGACTCGCTCCGGATTCAGGAACCGTTCAAAATAGAGGCCGAACCGCATCGGCTCCACATCCGTGATATACAGGCAGTAGCTCACCATGCTTCCGGCGGCGCTACCGCGCCCCGGGCCCACGGGAATGCCCGTGCTTCTGGCGTAGCGCACGAAGTCGGAGACAATGAGAAAATAGTCCGTAAAGCCCATCTTCCCGATCATTTCCAGCTCATAGGTGAGCTGTTTCCGATATTCCGGATGCGCATCCCCATACCGCTCCCCAAAGCCCCGGTCGCACAGCTCTTTCAGATAGGTATAGGCGTCGTAGCCCTCAGGCAGCTTGAATTCCGGCAGCTGATATTTGCCGAAGACAAACTCCACGTTGCATCGCTCCGCGATTTTCCCGGTGTTGTCCACCGCGTCCTCGTAGCCCTCGAACAGGGTGCGCATCTCCTCCTCGGAACGGAGGTAGAAATTTCGCGGTTCGTAGCGCATCCGGTTTTCGTCCGCCAAGAGCTTTCCCGTCTGGATGCACAGCAGCACGTCGTGGGCCTCCGCGTCCTCTTTGCGGAGGTAGTGGGCGTCATTGGTGCAGACCATGGGAAGGCCCGTCTCCTGATGAAGCTTCAAAATTCCCCGGTTCACCTTCTGCTGGTCGGGAATACCGTGGTCCTGAAGCTCCAGATAGAAGCGGTCCGGCCCGAAAATGTCCGCCAGTTCCAGCGCCACGGTTTTGGCGGTTTCATATTCCCCGCTGCGCAGCCGCCGGGGAATTTCCCCCGCCAGACAGGCAGACAGAGCAATCAGCCCCCGATGGTGTTCCCGCAACAGCTCCATATCCACCCGGGGCTTGATGTAAAATCCATCGGTCCACGCCGTGGAAACCATGTATGTGAGGTTTCGATACCCCTCCTCGTTTTCACATAGCAGCACCAGATGGCGGCTCTCTGCGTCGAACTCGTGCTGCTTGTGAAATCGTGTCCGTCCTCTGGGCGCAACATAGACCTCGCAGCCGATGATGGGCTTGACGCCCGCGTCCTTGCAGGCACGGTAAAAGTCAATCACGCCGTACATGACCCCGTGGTCCGTGATAGCGCAGGCGGTCTGGCCCATCTCCTTCAGGACTCCCGGCAGTTCCTTGATGCGGCACGCGCCGTCCAGCAGGCTGAACTCCGTATGAACGTGTAAATGGGCAAAGGCCATATGACACTCCTATTCTTCTACATCTGTTCTTCCGCCGAAGCCGCCGCCGATGGCCAAAAAGGTGTCGTCGATGCTCAGGCGCTTTACGCCGCACTCATGCCGTCCGCTCCCCAAGCATCTCTTCAACGATCTCCACCGCCGTGACAATCATGATGGCACAGTGGTTCGACAATTGCATCCGTTTTGCGGCGGGAGTGGCGTCGTCCGGCTGATACTTTTTCGGCAGCAGCTCCGCACAGCGCAGGCAACCGAATCTCTCCGAAAACCGCTTTTGAAACTCTTTGGAAAGTCCCACAGCCCGCTTCTTTCCGGACACGGGGTCCTCGATGGTGGCGGGAAAAATTTGGGACAGCGTCATCACAGCCCCGGTAATAGCGCCGCACAGTTCTCCCGTCCCGGCACCGCTTCCAAAGCCGCCGCCAATGGCCAAACTCTCCGCCTCGCTCAGGCCAGTCACGTCCGAAAAGGCCGCCAACACCGCCTGACAGCAGTTGCAGCCCCGATTATGATAATTGTTTGCAAGCTCACAGCGATCCATTGTACAAATTCTTCTTTCTGTCATTTTTTACCGGGCCTTGGAAACCCGTTTTTCCAGCTCCTGATAAAATTTTCCCAGATGGATTCCGTCCACCAGCGCATGATGGGCCAGCACCGTCACCGGTAAACTCGTCCTTCCGTTTTCCGTCACGCACCGGCCCCAGGTCAGCCGCACATTGCTGTACGCCGGTCGGGGAATCGGCTGGGTCATAGACGTATAGTGGAGCCATGGGACGCAGGAGGCGAAGAAGTATTCCCCGCAGTCTCCGTCCTCATGGATCGTTCCGCCGTTCCGGGCCGCTTCCAAAGCCTTGCGTCCATCCGCAAGAAAAGCTTCCCACGGGAGCACCCCGTCCAGCGTGCAATAGGCATAGGCCCCGTCGGGTTTTGCCACGGTGCAGGAGCAGCGGCAGCTGCTGTACTCCACCACCCGGTCTCCCTCGATCCGCCGCCGCAGCTCTGGAACGGCGTTGGCCGCCGCCAAAACCTCATAGGTAAACGAGAGGAAAAACGGTGCGCCGCTGATCCGGAGTTTCTCCGTCAGGGCGGTAACATCCACCTCGCAGGTCACGCCCACATAGGGGTCGGCCATCGATCGGAAGTAGTCAAACTGCTCGCGGCGGGGGTCCTGGGACATATCGACAATCTGTTTTTCCATATTCGCTTCCTCTATTTGTCATCAAGCAAGGCACGTACGCTCATTTCTTCGGCGGCGCGGCCTTGCATGCGCGCCGGTAAGCGGACGGCCGTCGGTATTCCCGGATTTTTCATTTGGGTGCTTTGCCCTTCAGTTCCCTCGCCAGATTGATCAGCTTACGCAGGCGGTGGTTCAGGCAGGATTTGGTGACGGGAGGGTCAAAACTGTCCACCAGTTCTGAAAGACTCAGCTCCGGGTTTTCAAGCCGGATCGCCGCCGTCTCCTGAAGTTTGTCGGGGAGCTGTTCCATCAGCCCCGCGTCCATCAGCTGCCGGATCGCCTCCGTCTGTTCCAGCGCCGCGTCCACCGCCTTGTCCAGATTCGCGTTATCGCAGTTGAGACGGCGGTTCACGCTGTTTCTAAGGTCCTTTTCCATTTTCGCGCTCATGACGCTCATGGCCGCTACCGGCGCGCCCACCAGGGTCAAAAAGTCCTCGATCTGGTCGCTCTGCTTGAAGTAGGTGATATAGCTTCCGTTCCGGCTCAGCCCCTTTGGGGGAAAGCCGTTGTCCCGCAGAAGGGCCTCCAGCTCCCGGCTCACCTGCAAATGCGACGTCGCCAGCTCCAGATGATACCGCTTCAGCGGGTCGGTAACGCTTCCTCCGGCGAAAAACACGCCCCGCAGAAACGAGGCCCGGCAGCACTCCTCCTCCAACAGTCCGAAGTTGATGTGCAGCACAAGGTTCTGCGCCGGAGCATAGCCCAGCGCGTCGATCATGCCGTCCAGCTTCCTCCGGTCGGTAATCTGGAACACCAGCTTCCCGGGCGTCTCCGGCTCCGGTCTGCGGTCAAAGCGGATGTGGAACGCCCGATAAAAGAGCCGTGGAAGCCTTTCGGCAAAGTTTGGGTTCTCCGTGACGATACGGACCTCGCCGGAGTTGAACGTGTTGCAGTAGAGCAGGATGCCGTAAGCCTCCGCACGGGCGCAGCAGTGCCTCTGCACATCCAGCCGGCACAGTTCGTTTTTTGCGTCGTAGGAAAAGGACATCCCACTCACCTCCTCATCGTTTTGAATCCTCCACGCGGTAAAAATCCTTGTCAAAGGTGAACCTGTCCCCCGCGATGCGGACACTGCGCTCCGCGTGAAGCAGGATCAACTCCCGAGCCAGATGGCCGGGCTCGTGGCGGACAAATCCGTTTTCCACCGTGGCAATGGGCCGGTTGATGATCTCAACGCCCAGTTCTCCGCACCGCTCCCGATCACAGCGGATCAGCTCCGCGCCCTCCTCCGCGTACCGGGCGGCAACGCCCTTTGGAATGGGAGAGGAATTAGCCAGACACAGGTCGAACAGCTTTGGCACGGAGTGCTTGAACAGCGCCGCGATGTGGTCGGCGGCGGTATACCCCTCCGTCTCTCCCTCCTGCGTCATGACGTTGCAGACGTAAACTTTCAGCCCGTCGCATTCCCGGATGGCGTCCACGATGCCCTCCACCAGCAGATTGGGGATAATGCTGGTATACAGACTCCCGGGTCCCAGCACCACCATGTCCGCGTCTTGTATCGCCTTCACCGCCGCACTCAGCGCCTTCGGGCGCTCCGGCAGCAGACGGATCTGTCGGATGCGGCAGTCCTGCTCCTTTTTGCAGTAGGAGATTTTGGACTCTCCCACCACCCGTACGCCGTTCTCAAACTCCGCCTCCAGCTGGACGTTGGCATTGGTGACAGGCAACACCCGGCCGGTGATTGCCAAGACCTCGCTCATTCGGCTCACCGCCGCGTCAAAGGAGGGAGAGATCCCGTTCAGCGCCGCCAGAAACAGATTGCCGAAGCTCTGCCCCATAAGCGTTCCCTCGGAAAAGCGATAGTGCAGCAACTCCGCCATCAGCGGCTCCGTGTTAGCCAGGGCCTCCAGACAGTTTCGGATGTCCCCCGGAGGGGGCATTTGAAGATCGTGGCGCAGCATTCCCGAACCGCCGCCGTCGTCCGCCACTGTAACGATGGCGGTCAAATTTTCTGTATACTGCTTCAGCCCCCGCAGCATTGTGGAAAGGCCGTGTCCCCCGCCGATGGCGGCGATCCGCGGCCCATGCGCTCTGGGAAGGCGATAGGACGCCCGCTGATTTTCCATAGATTCCCCTTTCCGTGTAATTGGGCATTTCAGCCTGTGGGCATGTCCCGGTGATACTCCGTCACGGGGTAGCCCATTCCCTGGACAAATCCGGTCAGAGCATGAGCGATGGCCACGGAGCGGTGCTGTCCGCCGGTACAACCCACCGCAATGGTCAGACTGGTCTTTCCCTCCTCGGCATACAGCGGCAGCGTCAGCGTCAGCAGATCCTCCAGCTTGGAGAGAAAATCCCTGGTCTGCTGAAAGGAAAACACATAGTCGGACACCGCCTTGTCAAGGCCCGTCTTAAGCCGCAGCGCTTCCATATAGAATGGGTTCGGCATGAACCGTACATCCAGTACCAGATCGGCCTCCAGCGGCAGTCCGTACTTGAACCCGAAGGACGTCACCGCCACCGTCATGCCGGTTTTTTCGTCCTTGCCGCTGAAAATGCGCAGCAGCTCCGCGCGCAGCTGGGCGGTGGCCAGATTGCTGGTGTCGATCACATAATCCGCCTGTTCCTTGACCGGGCGCATGACCTCGATTTCCCGTCGAACAGCCTCTTCCAGCGTGTCTGTCCCGCTACTGAGAGGGTGGCGGCGCCGGGTCTCCTTATACCGCTTGATCACGGTCTCCGGAGACGCCTGCAAAAACAGCATCCGGCATACGCCGCCCATGCCCCGCAGCTTATCCAGCACATCGAACAGCTCCGTGAAGGAATCCGACGTCCGTACATCGTACACCAGCGCCACCCGGTCGTACCGTCCGTTGCCCCCCGCGCAGAACTCCGCGAATTTCAGAATCATCGCCGCGGGCATATTGTCCACAATATAAAAACCCATGTCTTCCAAAAAAGAGGCGGCTTTGCTCTTTCCGGCTCCAGACAGGCCGGAAATAATCAGAATCTCCATGAAATCACCTGTTTCTCTCTCCCTGGCGCGGCTTTTACCGCACAATTTTGACTTCCGGCTCCAGTCGAACGCCGGTGGCCGCAAGCACTCTCTCCTGTACCTGCTCGATCAGTCCCACCACGTCGGCAAAGGTGGCCCCGCCGCGATTGATGATAAACCCCGCATGCTTCTCACTGACCTGGGCGCCGCCCACCGTCAGCCCCTTCAACCCGCACTGGTCGATGAGCGTTCCAGCGAAATGGCCCGCCGGCCGCTTGAAGGTACTGCCCGCGCTGGGCCATTCCAGAGGCTGGCTGGCCCTTCGCTTCGCCATCAGCGCCTCCATATTCGCCCGAATCTCCGCCGGGTCGCCGGGCGTCAGGCGGAACACCGCAGATAAAACCACCCGGTCCGGGTGGTCAGTCAAAATACTGCGGCGGTATCCGAACTCCATTTCTTCCCGGGAAAGCGTCTTTACGCCGCTCGCCACGTCCAGCAGCGACACGGTCTCCGTGACCTGTTCCATCTCCCCGCCGTAGGCTCCGGCGTTCATGCACATGGCGCCGCCCACCGTACCGGGGATACCGTGGGCAAATTCCAAGCCCCCAAGCCCCTGCTTGCGGGCAAAATCCGCCAGCCGCGCCAGAGGAACTCCGGCCTCCGCCATCACAAGGTTCTCCGCCCCGCCTGTTTCCAGACGGTTCAAACCTTCGGAGGTGTCGATCACCAACCGGTCAAGTCCTTCGTCGGGCGCCAGCAGATTCGTGCCGTTGCCGATCACCAGCGGCCGCGCGCCGCATTTTTCGGCGAAGTCCGCCAGCAGCACCATCTGTGCCCCGCTGTTTGGAAACGCCATTCTCCGTGCCGGGCCGCCGATTCGGAAGGAGGTGTGGCGGCTCATTGCCTCGTCGGTTTTGATCGCAAGGTCCGGCAGATAGTCCGCTGCCCATTTGTCCAGTTCTTCAGCCCAGTCCATACAGGTCCTCCCAAACCTCAAATTGCCCGCTTGAGCAGCGCCGCGCCGATGATGCCCGCGTCGTTGCCAAGCTCTGCCTTGACCACCGTGGCTTTCCCGCCGCAATGGGCGGCGTAGCTCTCCTGATTTACAATCTCCCGCAGAGGCGTCAGCAGCAGTTCGTCCTCCGCCTCGCTGACACCGCCGCCGATGGCAAGCACCTCCGGCTGCAAAATGTTCAGCAGGTTCACAATGCCCGCCGCCAGATATTCCACATACGTCCTGCACAGCGCCCGCGCCGTCTCATCCCCCCGCATGGCCGCGGCGAAAGACGTCCGGCCCGAAACAACCTTTCCGTCTTTGGATTCTTCCCAGAGCAGGCTCTCCCGATCCCGTTCCATGGCTTCCTTCGTCATGCGGATCAACCCGGTGGCCGAGGCATATGCCTCCCAGCAGCCGCGCCGCCCGCAGTTGCAGAGTACGCCGCCTTTTTCCACCACCATGTGTCCCACCTCACCGGCCATGCCGCTGGCGGCATAGAGTTTGCCGCCCAGAATAAATCCGCCGCCGATTCCGGTACCCAGAGTCACCACGGCAAAGTTCTTCGTCCCCCGTCCCGCACCGCCGAAATATTCACCCACGGCGGCGCAGTTGGCGTCGTTTTCAAGCAGTACCGGAACGTCCAGATATTGGCTGAACAGTCTGCCGATGGGGACATTTTGCAGTGGGATGTTGCAGGTGTAAAGAACATCCCCCTCCGCTACCGCGCCGGGGATGCCCATACCCACGTATTTCAGCTCTCCGGGAACCACGCCGCCGTCCCGCGAGACCTGCGCCGTCAGCTCCGCCAGCTTCCGGACGAAGTACTCTTCACCCTGAAACATGCCCAGAGGAATTTTTCGCGTTGCCAACAGGCGGCCCGCCTCGTCCACGAGGCCTGCTTTCAGATTCGTGCCGCCCACGTCGATCCCTACGTACATCGTCTCCGCTCCTCTTTCAGTCCTTTTTGCCGCTGCCCAGATCCGCCCGTTCATCCACCCGCCGGGCCAGCTCCTCCGCCGCGTTGAAGCCGAAACGCCGGTGGCGGTTGTTCATGGCCGCCACCTCCACGATGCTGGCCAGGTTTCGCCCGGGCCGGACCGGAATCGTGACGCAGGGTACCTGTAAATCCAAAATCTCCGTAAAGTGGTCCTCAATACCCAGCCGGTCGTAAAACTTGTTATCGTCCCACTGCTCCAGCTGCACCACCAGGTCGATCTGGGACTCTATCTTGATGGCCCGCATTCCAAACAGCTGCCGCACGTCGATCACGCCAATGCCCCGCAGCTCAATATAATGCCGGATCATCTCCGGCGATGTGCCAAGCAGCTGATTGGATACCCTCCGGATATCCACGGAATCGTCCGCAACCAGCCGGTGGCCCCGCATGATCAGCTCAATGGCGGTCTCGCTCTTGCCGATGCCTGAGTCTCCGGTGAGCATCACTCCCTCGCCGTACACATCCATCAGCACACCGTGCCGCCCGATACAGGGCGCCAGCTTGCGATTCAAAAATTCGATGGTATGGGCAGTGAAGTCCACAGTGGTCTCTGTGGTGCGCAGCAGGGTCCGTTCATGCTCCTGAGCGCTTTGCAGACACTCCGGGAAGCAGTCCAGATCCCGGGCGATTACCAGCGCCGGTATATCATAGAGGAACAGGTCGTCAAACGCCTTTTTCCGCTCTTGGGATGTCAGCCCCTTCAGGTACATGACCTCCGCCTTGCCGATCACCTGTAGCCGGCGGGGATCGAAATAATCGTAAAAGCCCAGAAATTGGAGGCCGGGCCGGTTCACATCTGTGATGGAGAGGACCGCCTCCTCGTAATCATTTCCGCGATTGAGGATCTGCAGGTCAAATGAAGCCGCAAAATCCTTCATCTTCAGTCCGTTGCACGACATAAGCGCCCGTCTCCTTTTTTGCGGCGGCACAAAAGCCGCCGCTCCCACTTTTTGTTCTGTAGGCGCACAAGTCAAAGCTTTTTCCCGCAGTCCGCGCGTCAAATGCCGCCGCACGGACCATCCAACAGATACGCCTGTATTAATATGCTTTATTATAACGTATGAGTCGATTTTTCGCAACTGTTTCACCTGCGCGGCCCGTTTTTTATATTTTAAATTTTTTTGAAATTTCCCCTTGCTTTTTATGTTTTTTTCTGCTATTATATCAGCTGTGCCTGTGAAAAATGGGTGTAATTCCGAAACAGCAAGGAGGTGCAACGGATGGCTAAGTGCGAGTTTTGCGATAAGGGTATCACCTTCGGTATCAAGGTGTCTCACTCCCACAGACGTGCCAATCGTCCCTGGAAGCCCAATGTGAAGCGTGTCAAGGCAATCGTCAATGGTACGCCGCGCCATGTGTATGTTTGTACCCGGTGTCTGCGTTCCGGTAAAGTCACCAGAGCGGTCTGATAAGACGAATCAACTCCCGAACCTTTTGGTTCGGGAGTTTTTTTGTCCTGCGGCATGTGCGCAGCGCCGCCCCCGTCCGGGAAGCGGCGCTTTCCTGAAACAGCCGGTCACATCCAGTCGTAACCCAGCTCGTCTTTTTTGGAGCGGGTCATCAGCTCCGTCACCACGTCCCGAACCTGTCTGCCCTGATAGAGCACCTGATAGGCGCAGGTGCAGATCGGCATTTCCACTTCGGCTCTTTGGCCCAGCTGATAGACGCTCTCGGCGGCATAGTAACCCTCCACCACCGCGCCCACCTCGTCCATGGCCTCCCGGGCCGTCTTGCCCTGACCGATCAAAATACCTGCCCGACGGTTTCGGGAATGCATGGAGGTGCAGGTGACGATCAGGTCACCCATTCCGGCAAGTCCGGCAAAGGTCTGGCGCTGTCCGCCCAGCGTCTCGCCCAGACGGGCGATCTCTCCCATGGCGCGGGTCATCAGCAGGGCCTTTGTATTGTCCTGAAAGCCCATGCCATCGCAGATGCCACAGCTGAGGGCCACTACGTTTTTCAGCGCGCCGCCCAGCTCTACGCCCACAATATCCGGACTGGTATAGACCCGGAAATTGCGGTTCATAAATGCGTCCTGCACCAGCTTCACAGCCTCGCCGCTCTCTCCCGCCGCCACACAGCCGGTGGGCAGGCGAACGCTCACTTCTTCCGCATGGGAGGGGCCAGACAGCGCCGTCACGGGGAAACGCCCGCCCGTTTCCTCCTCCACCAGCTGGCTCATGCGCAGGTTCGTATCCCGCTCAATGCCCTTGGAGACGCTGACCAGCACCGCCCCCTCCTTTAAAAACGGCGCGGCCAGCCGGATATTGCTCCGAACGGCATAGGACGGGGAGGCGGAAACCACAATCTCCGCGCCCTGCACACATTTCGGGTCACCGCTGAACTTCAATGCCGCGGGCAGCTCCACATTCGGCAGGAGGGGATTTACCCGGGTCTGCGCCATCAGCGCCGCCTTCTCTTTGCTGTGAGACCAGAGGGTCACGTCGTGCCCGTTGTCGCAAAGGACCATGGCCAGAGCCGTTCCCCAGCCGCCGCTGCCTAAAACTACCGTCTTCATATCCAAATCCCGCTTTCTCTGGAAATTTTCCGGGCGAGCCGTTCCACCGGGGCGGCGCCGCCTTTAAGTACCCGTTACTTTTTGTGGTGGAAGCTGAACTTGCTCTCCTCACCCTTCAAAAGCCGTCGGATGTTGGCCCGGTGGCCCCATACCAGCAGAGCGCCATAGCAGCCGGATAAAAACGCCAGCACCAGACTGTGCATTACAAAATAGGTAGCAAATGGGAACATCGTTCCGGCATAGATAGAACCAAGTGAAACATAACGCGTGAAAATTACCAGCAGCAGGAAGCCGCCCCAGACGATCAGCGCCACACGCCAGTCCAGCATAATTGCCACGATGCCGCCGGATAGAACGCCTTTTCCACCCTTGAAGTGGAACATGCAGGGGAACATATGCCCAATCATGCAAAACAGTCCGGCAAACAGTTTTCCAGAGGCGGCGGCACCCATAAAATGTCCGAAAACCGCCATGCCGATCAGCACGGCGAATATCGCCTTGAGCACATCCGTGAGGATCACCACAAAGGTCAGCGGCCCGCCGAAGGTGCGGTAAAAATTCGTCAGGCCCGCGTTACCGCTGCCATGGGTACGGATATCATCCTTCAAAATATACTTGGAGACGATCACCGCCCCGTTGAAGCAGCCCAGCAGGTATGCAGCCAGCGCCGTCAACACGCCAAGTCCGATCACTGCGGGCAGCGGCGAGGCCTGATAAATTGGACCCATATCCTTATTCCTCCTTGTCGCCCTTTTGCCGGATAGAGAGGATGATAGGCGTCCCCGTCAATCCGAATACAGCGCGGATCTGATTTTCGAGATACCGCTGATAGGAGAAGTGGAACAGCCCCGCGTCGTTGCAGAACACCACGAAATGAGGCGGGCGGATGCCCACCTGCGTCATATAATAGATCTTCAGCCGGCGGCCCTTGTCGGAGGGGGGCTGAACGCGGGTCTGCGCGTCGGAGAGGACGTTGTTCAGCATACCCGTGGTAATGCGCAAAGACGCCTGATTGCTCACGGCCACAATCAGCTCAAAGAGCTTTTCGACACGCTGCCCCGTCAGGGCGGAGATGAACAGCACCGGGGCGTAGGTCATGAATCCAAGGTCACGCCGAATATCGGCGGTGAGACGGTCCATGGTCTTTTCGTCCTTGTCCACCAGATCCCACTTGTTCACCACGATGACGGACGCTTTGCCCGCCTCGTGGGCAAGGCCGGCCACCTTGGTGTCCTGCTCGGTCACGCCGTCCCGCCCGTCGATCAGGATGAGGCACACGTCGCTGCGCTCAATGGCCATGGTGGCCCGGAGAACGCTGTATTTTTCAATATCCTCTTCCACCTTGGACTTCTTGCGCATTCCCGCAGTGTCGATAAACAGGAATTTTCCCTGCTTGTTCTCAAAGGGAGAGTCGATGGCGTCTCGGGTGGTGCCTGCCACATCGCTGACGATGCTCCGCTCCTCCCCTAAAATTCGGTTCAAGAGAGAGGACTTGCCCACGTTGGGCTTTCCGATCAGCGCCACCTTGATGGTGTCTTGGCCTTCTTCCGTTTCCTCCTCCGGCGGGAAAAACTTCACGCAGGCATCCAGCAGATCGCCGGTGCCGTGCCCATGGACGGCGGAAACGGCGATCGGATCCCCCAGGCCCAGATTGTAAAACTCGTAAAAATCCGGATTCATCGCACCGGTGGAATCCATTTTGTTCACCGCCAAAACGATGGGCTTGCCGCTTCTCAGCAGCATATTGGCCACCTCGTGGTCGGAGGCGGTAAGGCCGGTCTTCACATCGGTCAGAAAGATAATAACCGTGGCGTGGTCAATGGCCAGCTGCGCCTGCTGACGCATGAAGGTCAGGATCTGATCGTCCGTCCGGGGCTCGATGCCGCCGGTGTCGATCAGGGTAAACGCGCGACCGCTCCAGTCCGTCTCCCCGTAAATTCGGTCACGGGTGACGCCCGGCGTATCCTCCACGATGGAGAGCCGCCGGCCAATCAGCTTATTGAACAGCATGGACTTGCCCACATTGGGCCGGCCTACAATGGCAACAATGGGTTTCATGGGTTTCCTCCCGTTTCTCTATATTCAAGGCTCCCGCCGGGACGCCTGTCCGCTTCTGTCTCTCATTATACCCGGAAGGCACGGAATTGCAACCGCACAGCCGGGAAATTTATCGAACACAAAACAAGGAGGAAAGAGCGGACTCTTTCCTCCTCATTATGATGCAAAAAAACTTATTTTGCAGCGTTAGCGGCCACGGACTTGACGACTTTAATCGTCCGACCGTTGTAAGTACCGCACTCCTTGCACATTCTGTGAGGCAGGTGCAGCGCACCGCATTTGGGGCAAGCCACGAGACCGGGAGTCGCCAGCTTCCAGGTGGAGCTGCGGCGCTTGTCACGTCTTGCTTTGGATACTTTTGCCTTGGGTACTGCCATGATGACACCTCCTTCAGATCAGCGGCAGGCTCTTCGCCTTTCCGCTCTGGTTCCGTTTTATAAATTGTTCTCTAAAAGTTTTGCAAGGGCCGCAAGGCGCGGGTCCGCGTCCTTCTTGCAGCCGCAAGGGCCGAGGTTCAGATCGGCGCCGCAGCGGGGGCAGAGTCCTTTGCAATCTTCTGAACACAAAAACTTGGCGTCCATTTCAAGGATGAACGCAGTGCGGGCCAGATCGCCCACATCCAATTCGCCGTCCTCCAGCAAAACGATCTCGTCGTTTTCCTCGCTCTCCAACTCCTCCGCAAGCAAGCAGTGGAATTCCACTTCCTTGGGAATCCGGATCGGCTTTGCGCAACGGTCACACACGGCATCCAGCGTTGTGGATGCCGCCATGGAAAGCTCCAGCAATCCGGCGGTGTTCCGCACAGAACCCCGGACCGAAATCGGCTCCTGGGCAGGATACTGGCCGTTCAGCTCCGTGTCGGACAAATCCAGCGTAAACTGAAAATCCAACGACTTGCCGGGGAAATTCAAAATAGGTTTTACGTCGAAACGCATAGTACACCTCGCAATGACACGAGTAGTATTATAAGTGATAATTCCCGGCTTGTCAAACACTTTTTCTGAATTCCTTGCATTTTTTCAAAAATCGGATACAATGTTCGTATATCTATCTTTCTGGAGGGTTCTATGCGGGAATTCACCATCAACAAAAACGACGCCGGACAGCGGCTGGACCGGTTTGTGGCGAAAGCCACGCCGCTGCTGCCCCCCGCTCTGGTGCAGAAATACATCCGGCTGAAGCGGGTGAAGGTCAACGGCAAGGGCTCCAAGCGGGAGACCCGACTGGAGCCCGGCGACGCTGTGCAAATGTATATCAACGACGAATTTTTTCAGGAGCCGGATGAGAAGGAAGACAAATTTCTCTCTGCGTTTCACGCCCAGCTGGACATTCTATATGAGGATGAAAACCTGCTGCTGGTCAACAAGCGCCCGGGTCTGGTGGTCCACGCCGACGAGACGGAGAAGGTGAACACCCTGGTCCACCACATCCAGGCCTATCTGTATCAGAAAAAGGAATGGGACCCGGCAGCGGAGAACTCCTTTGCCCCGGCGCTTTGCAACCGCATTGACCGCAACACCGGCGGCATCGTCATCGCCGCGAAAAACGCGGAGACTCTGCGTATTGTCAACGATAAGATCCGCACTCACGAGCTGCGCAAGGCCTATCTGTGCGTGGCGGTGGGCAGGCCGAAGCCCCCCGCCGGAAAAATCGAGGGCTTCCTCCTGAAGGATGAAAAGGAAAAGCAGGTCTCCTTCTACCACCACCCCGTCCCCGGTGGGCGCAGCGCCGTCACCTACTATCAAACGCTTCAAACCAGGGGAGAGCTGTCTTTGGTGGAGTGTGAGCTTCTGACGGGCCGGACCCACCAGATTCGTGTCTCCATGACCGAGATCGGCTGCCCCCTGCTGGGGGACGGGAAATACGGCCGGGGCGAGGTAAATCGGAGCTATCACGAGCAAAAGCAGTGCCTGTGGTCGTACCGATTGGCCTTTGATTTCAAGTCCGATGCCGGGCTCCTGGAATATTTGCGGGGCAAAGTCTTCCAAGTGGAAAATATTCCATTCAAAATTCGCTATTTTTCTTGACTTTTCAATGGGTTTTCGATATAGTCTTTAGTTGCCGAATTTCAACGAGAAAGGTTCCCCCTCAACAGAGAAAAGAGGCGCTTCTATTATTGTATAAATTATAGAAACGGGGGAGGATACATGTCCAAAGAGTTGATTCGTCTGCGGGATCTCTGCATGGCGTTTGACGACGAGCTGGTTCTCGATCATTTAAATCTTTACATCAATGACAAAGAATTCCTCACACTGCTTGGCCCCAGCGGCTGTGGCAAGACCACAACGCTTCGGATCATCGGGGGTTTCACGACGCCAATGTCGGGAGACATCCTGTTCGACGGTGTGAGGATTAATGGCGTTCCGCCCTATCAGCGGCAGATCAACACCGTATTTCAGAAGTATGCGCTGTTTCCCAACATGAATGTTTTTGAAAACGTGGCCTTCGGCCTGCGGATGAAGCGCATTCCCGACCCCGCCGACCCCAGCGGAAAGCGGATGGTGAAGCTGTCGGAAGCAGAGATTGAAAAGCAGGTTCTTGAGATGCTGGAAACCGTCAGTCTCAGGGGCTTTGAGCTTCGCAAGCCGGACGCCCTCTCCGGCGGTCAGCAGCAGCGGGTGGCCATTGCCCGGGCGCTGGTAAACCGACCCAAGGTGTTGCTGCTGGACGAGCCATTGGGCGCGCTGGATCTGAAGCTCCGAAAGGATATGCAGCTCGAACTGAAAAAGATTCAGCAGCAAGTGGGCATCACCTTCGTCTATGTCACCCACGATCAGGAGGAGGCCCTCACCATGTCCGACACCATCGTTGTGATGGACAAGGGCTCCATCCAGCAGATCGGTACGCCGGAGGATATCTATAACGAGCCTAAAAATGCTTTCGTGGCGGATTTCATCGGAGAGTCCAACATCATCGACGGACTCATGGTTCAGGATCGTCTTGTGAAACTGTACGGCAAGACCTTTCCCTGCGTGGACGAGGGCTTCGCCCAGGGCGAGCCGGTGGACGTGGTGGTCCGCCCCGAGGACATTGACATTGTCCCCGTGGAGCAGGGTCAACTGGTGGGCACCGTCACCAACGTGACCTTCAAGGGAATGCAGTATGACATCATCGTGGATTTCCGGGGCTTCAAGTGGCTCATCCAGACCACGGACCACTCCCCTGTCGGTGCAAAAATCGGGGTTAAAATTGACCCCGACGGCTTCCACATCATGAAAAAGAGCGCGTATTCCGGAAAATTCGGAGATTACAGCTCTTATAGTGAAGAATACGACGAACTCTCCGACGCGGAGGCACTGGACGAGGAGGAGGATTCTCCAGAGGGCAGCGGCAATGAAGAATAAGGGCCTTGCCGTGCCGTACGTCGTCTGGATGGCGATTTTCGTGGTTGCGCCGCTATTTCTGGTGGTGATATACGCTTTCCACGACGGCAGCCGCTTTACGCTGGACAATTTTCGCGTCATGGGGACCTACGCCGCCGTGTTCGGACGGTCCTTCCTGCTGGCTGCCATCGCAACGCTGGTGTGTATTCTGATCGGCTACCCCGTGGCCTGGTTTCTGGCCAGAGAGGGTCCCGGTATGCGGCGCATCGCCACCATCCTGATCATGCTGCCCATGTGGATGAACTTTTTGCTGCGGACCTACTCCTGGATGTCCATTCTGGAAAACACCGGACTTTTGAATTCCCTGTTCCAGAAAATCGGCCTGATTTCTCTGGTCAACCATGTTTTCGGGACAAATTTTGCCTACTTTCCCATGATCAACACGCAGGGAGCCATTGTGCTGGGCATGGTATACAACTATCTGCCCTTTATGATCCTGCCCATCTTCACGGTCATTGAAAAGATCGATCCCTTGCTGATTGAGGCGGCTCAGGATCTTGGGGCCAACAGCGCCGTGGTCTTCCGCAAGCTGATCTTCCCCCTGTCCGTCCCCGGCATTCTCTCCGGCATCACGATGGTATTCGTTCCCTCCGTGGCCACCTTCGCCATCTCCCGGTTGCTTGGCGGCGGTATGGTGACACTTCTGGGCGACCTGATCGAGACCCAGTTTCTGGGCGGGGCGTATAACCCCTATCTCGGCTCCGCCATCTCTTTGGTAATGATGGTCATTGTGTTGGTGTGCATGGCCGTGATGAACCGCTTTGGCGAGGGCGAGGAGGAGGCGATGCTGCTGTGAAAAAGAACAATTTCGCCAACCGGGTATTTCTGGCGCTGATCTTCCTGTTCCTCTACGCGCCCATTTTCGTCCTGATTATTTTTTCCTTCAACGCGACGAAAAGCCGGACCGTCTGGGGCGGTTTTTCCCTGCAGTGGTACGGGCGTCTGTTTCAGGACAGCGCCATCCTGAGCGCCCTGCAAACCACGCTGCTGGTCAGTGTTTTGGCGTCCCTGATCGCCATGCTTGCGGGCACCGCCGCCGCCATCGGCTTTGCCGCTTTGAAGCGACGCAGCCGCCATGCGCTGATGTCCGTCAACAACATCCCCCTGACCAACGCGGATATCGTCACCGGCGTCTCGTTGTCGCTGCTGTTCATGCTGGCCATCAACGCTTTTAACAGCACGCTTGGCAGGGCGCTGGATATCACGCTGGTCAAGGGCTTCGGCACCATGCTCATCGCCCACATCACCTTCGATATTCCCTATGTGATTCTCTCCGTCATGCCCCGCCTGCGGCAGCTGGACCCCCACATCTATGAGGCGGCGCAGGACTTGGGAGCCCGCGGCTTCTACGCTTTCCGCAAGGTCATCCTCCCCGATCTGATGCCCGGCATCGTCAACGGTGTGATCATCGCTTTTACCATGTCGGTGGACGATTTCGTTATCTCCTATTTTACCGCGGGCAACAAGGTCTCCACTCTGGCGATGGAGGTCTATTCCATGGCAAGGCGCCGCATCAGTCCGGAGATCAATGCCATTTCAACGCTTTTATTTGTCGCAGTGCTGGCAATGCTGGTGATCGTGAACCTCCGCCAGGCGCGGCAGGACTCCGCAGCCCGACGCCAGAAAGCCACCCTGACGCCAAAGAAATAAAGCTCTGGCGCGGTGCGCCGTTGATATAGTCAAATCTTAATTTCGTAAAGGAGAACATAAAGAATTGAAAAAGGTCCTTTCTTTGGTTCTGGCAGTCCTTCTGGTCTGCCCTCTGCTGACCGCTTGCGGCGGCAGCTCCAGCAGTCAATATCCCAACGGCGAGGTAAATGTTCTGAACTGGGGAGAGTATATCTCCGACGGACAGGACGGAACCATGGATGTCATCGCCAAGTTTCAGAAGGAAACCGGCATCAAGGTCAACTACAATGTCTGTCCCGACAACGAGACGCTGTATGCCAATTTGAAGCAGGGGGATTCCTACGATGTGATTATCCCCTCCGACTATATGATCTCCCGTCTGATCGACGAAGGGATGTTGACTCCGCTGAATTTTGACAACATTCCAAACGCGGCGGATGTGGACCCCAAATTTTTGAATCCGGCCTATGACCCGAACAGCGCCTATTCCGTCCCCTATATGTGGGGTACCGTGGGCATCATCTACAACACCACCATGGTGGATCAGGCCGTCACCAGCTGGGATTCCCTGTTTGATAAGAAATACGCCGGGCAGGTGCTAATGATCAACAACTCCCGGGACGCCATCGGCGTGGCGCTGAAGGACCTTGGCTACTCCTACAATACCACGGATCAGTCCCAGATCACCGCGGCGGTGAACCTTCTGATTCAGCAGAAGAAGGATGGCATCGTTCAGGCCTACGTCATGGACGAGATCTTTGACAAGCTTGAGGGCGGCGAGGCCGCCATGGGCGTGTATTACGCCGGGGACTATCTCACCATGCACGAGAACAATCCGGATTTGGCCTTTGTGATTCCATCCGAGGGGTCCAATATCTTCACCGACGCCATGTGCATCCCCGCCGGAGCCGCCAATCAATCGAACGCGGAGAAGTTTATCAACTTTATGTGCTCCACGGATGTGGGTGTTGCCAACTGTGAGGCCATCGGCTACTCTACCCCGCTGATGAGCGTCACGAAAGCTTTGGATCCGACCATTACCTCCAACCCGGTGGCTTACCCCTCCGACGATGTTATGGCCTCCTGCGAGGCATTTTTGAACCTGCCGGATGCCACCCTGAAGTTCTACGACTCCGAGTGGCTGCGGCTGAAAGCCTGAGCAAACGCCTTTGAAATGACGGCGGGAAACCGATTTGCGGTTCCCCGCCGTTTCGTCTTTTCGTCCTTTTTCAGGATCAGCGCTCTTTGCATTTTCTGGAGGTTGCATATAAAAAGCAAATCTGCAAAAAATGAAAGCGAGGTGATGATTTATGCCGAAAGACAGTCAGCTTGACCCCAAGTCCGTCCGTGAAGAGAAGGCGAAGGGCGGACCAACCTTTGCTCAAAGCGCGCTTGATGGCGAGGGCCGTAATGACAAAAAGCAGTCGGGAAACCGCTACAAACCCGGGGATGACAAAAAATAATAGTTGCAGTCATAGATGCAAAGCAAGTAGCCTCGCCTGAAATTTTCTCACATCAAATGCCTCTCTGGAATAAAATGTTCTGTGCGATCATTCAGATGGGAGGCACGTACCATGGAAGCAGCCTTGAATACAACTATTTGTGCAATGGTCCGGCAGGTCCACCCACGCAGTCTGCTGGTCTACGACCAAAGCACAGCTCAGGAGATACTGGTCCATACGGCAAACGCCTGCCGCTTTTCCATTGGAGACTGCGTATGCATTCATTTCAGCGGGATCATGACCATGAGCATCCCGCCCCAGATCTCCGCCACCCGCATTTGCCGGGCTAACTGCTGCTGATTCGCGGGCCCTGCCTTTTATGGCAGGGCCTGTTTGTTGCAACTATTTACATCTGTATCAGCCGCTCAGTCCTGGATCGGCCCGACCGACTCTCATTTTAAATTTTTTCCATATTTTTTTGTTGACATTTTCAAATATGTAGAATATAGTTATACTATCGTCAACATGGCGAACTAAAATTAAAGAGGTATCTCATGTATCAAGACAAAACACTCGTGTGCAAAGACTGCGGTCAGGAATTCACCTTTTCCGCCAGCGAGCAGGAATTTTTTGCTGAAAAAGGCTTTACAAACGAACCCCAGCGCTGCAAAGCGTGCCGCAATGCCCGCAAGCAGAATTCTCGTGGAGACCGCGGAGAGCGTCAGATGTATGATGCTGTTTGCTCTGAGTGCGGTAGACCCTGCAAGATTCCTTTCCAGCCCCGTGAAGACCGTCCCGTCTACTGCAGCGAGTGCTTCGGAAGAAGATAAGCAAAATTGTTTACCCTCTGGCCGCCCCTATTGGGGCGGCCTTTTTTTGTCCTTAACCGATCTTCTGTCCGAGGGATTTCCGCGTGCAAGAGGCTGCAGTCCGCATAAATATCACATGCATGCAAAAACTTTTGAAATCCGGCAAAGGACGGAGGCGGCATGTAAGTGATGAAAAATGGGCATGTTCTTCAAAAAGTGTGCGCAGCACTTTTTGCCCTGGCCTTTTTGTCTGTCTGGCTGTGTGGCATACGATTATGTCAGCCGCTCAAAAAGGCAAAGAACTGCGAAGTTGAAATCGTGGCACACCGGGGGGATTCTTTCCGTTTTCCGGAAAACACAATGGCTGCCTTTTGGGGCGCGGCAGAGGAAGGGGCCGATTGCGCCGAGTTAGATGTGCGCCAGACTAAGGACGGAGTCCCGGTAGTCATGCATGACAGTAATCTGATGCGCACCGCCGGAGTGAATCGAGAAATCTGTGAGGTTACTTATGACGAACTGCGTAGTCTGAAAGTAAAGAAAAACGGGGGCCTCTGGTCAGACCGAGAATCGATTCCCACTCTGCAGGAAGTATTGCGATTCCTCAAAGGAAGCGGTCTGATGCTGAACATTGAACTCAAACCGTGCCGGGGAGCCAGCTGCGAAAAAACCGTCGTGGATTTAATTTTGAAGGAAGATTTACAGGATCAATGCCTGATTGCCTCCAGCGATTGTGGAATTCTTCAGCGCGTGAAAAGCTATGCCCCCGAAATCAAAACCGTATATGTGGGCTGTGATTTTAAAAGCTGTCTTCTTCGGCTGCGGTGTGTGGATGCCATCAGTCTGAAAGCGGACTACGTGAGTGCATCGGTTGTGCAGTCTATTCATGCGGCGGGCAAACAAATTTATGTGTGGACCATTGATACAAAGCAGCTGCTGGATGAAGCGATTGCTTTAGGGGTGGACGGCGTCATCACCAACAATCCGGTGCTGGCGGTGCAGAGAACCTATTTTATTGAAAAACAGCCTGCGGTTAAGAAAGGCGATAAAGCTCTCCCAGTGCTTAATAACTGTCAGACCGCGATTCAGTGAACCGCCCGTTGTGAGAGGTCTATCCTTGTGATGATCGCGGCCGTTTCAGCGCGGGTTATGCTGTTTTGCGGACGGAAGCTTCCGTTGGCGTATCCGTTCAGGATGCCTTGCGTTTCAAGCGCGCTGATGGCGCCGTACGCCCAGGAATATTCGGTTTTCGAAACATCCGTGAACGTCTGTGCGGTACTGCTGTAACCGAGTATATTGTTGAGCATCACGGCCATTTCCGCGCGTGTAACCGGTCTGTCCGGCTTAAAGCAGTTCCCTCCGGTACCCGATACAATGCCGTATTTTCTCGCTGTATCAATATATCCCTGCGCCCAATGTCCGCCGCAGTCGGCGAAGGTAAAACTGCTTTTGGCGGGCGTCAGGCCGATCAGCCTCACGAGAATGGCCGCCGCCTGGGCGCGGGTAAGCGAGGCATAGGGGGAGAAGACGGTGGAGGAGACACCCTCCATCCAGCCGTTTACATGGGCCGTCAGAATGGCGTCTCGAGCCCAGATGCTCTGGACGTCGGAGAAGGTACAGCCGTTGAGCCAAAGCTTGTAGTAATCCCATGTCTGCGCTGTTTCCTGTCCAAGGCTCCAGCTGCCGGTGCCCTTAAGGTCATATTTCGTCACAAGGGCCAGTTCTGCCTTGAGAGCCTGCTCATTTGCGTACCAGATGACATAAGTGCCGGCGGAAAGTGTTAGGCCGTAGATCACGGGCTTTGTATCGGAAGCTTTCACCGTGATCGTTGCGCAGGCTGTCTGACTGACCTTGTCGAATGTCACCGTCCCGCCATATTTTACAATCAGTGTTTCTACCATCTCGTTGCTGACGCCGTTGCCATTCACAGAGCCGCCTCCAATTGACCAGATACGTCCGTAGAAAGGAAGGCCCAGAACGATCTTTTCCTTTGGTACTTGGCCCAGTGCGTATTTGATAGACCTCTCAACAAAGGACATGCTTGCGACCGGTCCCGGCTTGCTTCCGTAGTAGCTCTCGTCATAGGCCATGAGCATGAGATAGTCACAGTATTTGGCGAGTCCGGCGTAATCATAAGACCCGGCCCAGCCCGTCGTTGATCCATAGGGATTGGCTGGAACCGCGGCAATGATGCGTTTTCCGGCGGGGAGCTTGTCCCGCAGCAAGCGGGCAAATGCAACATAATCGCTCCGCTGGGCATCGGTCACATTTTCAATATCTATATTGACCCCGTCAAGCTTGTATTTCAAGACGGCCGCGGCGAGGTCGGCTGCCAGTGCATCCTTATTCTTCAGCGCAGCAATGCCTGTATCCCGGACCCAGTCGTTCGTGAGGTAAGGTACGACAAGAATTCCCTTTTCGTGCATTTTCGTAACAAAGTCGGTGCTCACCGCGGGTGTCAGCACGAGCTTTCCCTGTGTGTCCAGTGTAAAGTAGGCGGGCGCCACTTCGTTCAATGAGTTCTGCGTTCTGCTCACAAGCTTTGCATAATCCGAAGAATTCCCGAAGTATATGTACGACATGTTGAATTTATAATCCAGGGCGCCGGCCGGAAGTATAAATGCCAGGGTCAGCACCAGGACCAGTACGGAGCATACTCCTCTTTTTATCATATTTACCCCCTCTTATTAACAGTACTGCTAACACTGTACCGTTTCTGACAGGGTATTTCCATGTAAAGTATTTGACAGTATACCCAGAATCTTACAAATATTAAAATCTCATACACACCTGTTATTTTAGGTGCATCTTCCCCATGCACGCGGTATAAATATTGAATCTTCGGATTTTGCATTAGAGAGTGCTGTACAGATGCCGGAGGATTTCCCAACCGTTGTCAATTAACTGTCATCTGTAAGCGCGCAGCCCAAAATAAGCAAACGAGCCATTTGTTCAACAGTATCAGCAGATGGGCGGTAATCCTACTTTTGTGGGAAAACGGACGCTAATCACCGTGACAGCAGGAGCGGACCGCAATCTTCCGGACTGTATACCGTTTAACGCGCGTTGGTGCGAGGAACTTGAGTGTTGTGGACTTGCAGATGATCATTCCGTTGACTTTTTGTATAATTAGCCAGAACAATTGGGGCTATATCCACATGCGCTAAAGATATATTTTCACGAGGACCATGACGATCTACTGTTTGGGACAGGACGGGATCCGGAACCTGATATTGAGCAAATTCCGTCAAGTTTGCGAGAAACACGGAAGAAACCCGACAAGATTTGATCATTGAGCAAAAAAGGCCGCCGTTCTAAAGAACGGCGGCCTTTTTGTCCGCTTTTTTGACCATATGATTGGTGTTTGTAATGCCCCTCTCAGCCGTAAGGCTGTACCCGGTAGGAAGCATGTTTGTAAAATAGTAAAAATATGGTGCCCTGCTCCTCACATTCCGATCAATAGGATAAAATTCACGATTCATGATCAGGCTCCATTTCTTCTCCGGTAGTCTGCGCTCTCCAATAGCGGGAGCCGTCTCGTTCGCGGCTCAAAAGGCCGTGATCGACGAGTTCTCGCCGAAGGAGAAAGTAATCCCCAAAGGTGTGCCACAGGCTGCAGATACCGTTGACTTCACGTTCGGAATACGTGCGGCCCGGCTCAAATTTTTCGATCAGATATTCCAGCAGGGCGCGTCTCATTTTCTGTTTTTGTGGCAGCTGCGTGATTTTCCCGGAACCGTCAAGAAACTGTTTGATTTTAATGATCTGTTCCATGCGAGACTCCTTCCTGCCGATATTTTTCAAGCCATATTTCAAGGAGGGTCTTAATATCCTCCGAAAACTCATGTTCTGTCTGGGTTTCCTTCTGTTTCAGTTCCTCGAGAATGGCAAACGAGAACGATTGCGCCCCATATTCCCTCCACTCCGTCTGCACGGCCGGTTCCAGGCAGGAATTGGTTGACATGGAAAATGCGAACCTGTTTTTCTGGCCCGCCAAATTCGTTGTGGATTTTACCCATACGCGGCCATTACCGCTGCACTGGATGCGGTAGACACCGCCAATGGCAGCTTTCTCTTTATAGGCGTTTTTCAGTTCCTTCCGCCTCACAGAATCCATGGGGCAGCACCTCTTTTCCCTTTCCTTGATGTTTTTATAAGACATATAATCCGTGTCTGCTACAGCAGTAATAAAACCTTGTGCTGTATTTGTGCAGTAGCGGGCCCATTTTGGGCAGCCTTACAGAAGCTTCCTGTTCCGGGTAGAGTTTTACCAACAGGAGCTTTTCATTTGTGACAAATGCAACAAATGAGATATAGTGGTCTTTTTCCATTTCGTGTTGAAACGTAACGTAGAATTCTCCGTCTGTATCTTCTACCTTTGCCCGGTGCCCGCTGTCAGCGGTTTTAGCGGCAAGTGGCGACAGCCTGCGCCCACAGCAGGAGATCTCCGCATTGCCGGTATTTGTGATCACGTTCCCGCAAGTGGGACAGATGTAGAATTTCAGGCGCCTGAAGTTACCGGAATCGAGAGTATTCGGTTCCAGATTCCCATTCAGAATCTTTTCAATATTAACCTCGAACAGGTTGGAAAGCTCGCCCAGCAGGTTTACGTCGGGACAACCCAGGCCGCGCTCCCATTTTGAAATCGTTTTATCGCTGAGATTCATGCGATCGGCTAGCTGCTTTTGTGTCAAGCCCTTTTCTTTCCGCAAGTGAAAAAGCAAGGTACCTACTTTACTGCAATCCAATTTGATTCCCCCATCAAACATAGTGTAAGCGATTGCCGGAAAATAATCAATCAACGCTCCGTAGAGTTTTCGACGAGAGTTTAGCAAATTCCGTCACTCGGTTTTGCTTTCGAGTGTAATTAATGTCAACTGAACAAACCGCATTTTTCTTTTGTGAATAAAAGCGCTGACAAAAGCGAAAGCAGTTTAACAATGGCGCGCTGAATCTTTCTGAGATTCAGTACCAAAATGGACATGGCGACACTGTGGACGATAGTCTCTCGCAGTTTGGTCACAATCAGTCCCAGCCCACACTTGCGCTTGACCAGACTGAATCGCCGCTCTACTTCTACGCGCTCACATTCATCCAGAAAATCCTGCGTCTTGTTTCGGACTTCGTCCTTCTTCGGTCTGCCCAGCGCGGGACCGGAGAGCCGAATGCCGTGCTCCTTACAGAATCGCAGGTTCTCTCGGTTCCGGTAAATCTTGTCCGCTATCTTTTCAGTGTTTTCCCGCGATTCATTCAGCAGCGACGCATCCTGCAGGTAACAAATATTGGAGGGTGCACAAGCGGCGTCCACGATCATCGTACCGTCGTTGCCGCTATCTCCATGGTCGTCATCATCGTGTTTTTCAAACTCAACGGTGCTGAGAATTATCTCGTTAATTTCACCCAGAACCTCCGTCGTCAGGCGCTTGCGGAAATACACCATCAGGGACGGGTCAAAGGGCAGATGCCCATCGTCATAGCTGGGATAGCCGCAGAAGTACTGCAAATACGGGTTTTCCTGAATCGGTTGCGCATCCTCGGGCATCCGGCCAAAGTTCGCATCTTATCCAGCCAGATGTGGCATGACATCCGGCCGGCAGTGACAGCCGGGTTTGTGTAGTGACTCCGTTTCGTTTTTTTGCAGTATAGCACGGTCATTCGGCTGTGTCACCAGTGGGATGCAATTTTTCAGAATCGATGCGCATGGTCGGGCCGCTCAGTTCGAAGCGGAAGGAATCGGTGATGAGTCGGTCCATGATGGCGTCGGCGATGGCCTTGTCGGAAAACGTGCCGTACCACATGCTGACCGGAAGCTGTGCCGAGATTGCAATCGCCTGCTTCTGCGCCCGCCGTTCATCCACGACTTCATACAAGTCCAGGCAATGCAGAGGCTGCAGCGTTTCAAGCCCGAAATCGCCCAGGATCAAAAGATCTGGCCTTTTTTGATCGTCGATCAGCTTTTCACAGCTGCCGTCGCCGCGCCCGACAGACAGGTTCAAGAGCCGCCTGCTCATCTTGTAGCATCGGACGGTCATACCCGCCCGGCAGGCTTCCCACCCGAAGACGCTGACCAGATAGGTCTTTCCTGCGCCGGTAGGACCGGTAACCAGCAGATTCCGCCCATCCCAGATCCATTGCAGATTGGAAAGCCGCGCCACCTGGTTCTTGTCCAGCATTCGCTCCGGCCTGTAGGAAAGGTCGGAGGGCGTCGCCGCCGGGTCGCGCAGGTTTGCTGCGTGAAGCAGCCGTTTTAGCCGGGCATTCTGCCGAGAGAGCCACTGAACGTCCACAATCATGGCAAGATGTTCTTCAAAGGTCAGCTCGCTTATCCCGCTAGTTTCAATCTGACGGCGGAATTCGGCAACCATAGCCGCCTGTTTCATGGTCTGGGGTTGGCTTTGCCGGTGAAATGCTGCCGGTATCCCGTCCGTTCTTCAGAATGTTCCGGATGGTGGTGTAGCTCACCGCGTGCATACCAAGCACCATGCCGCAGGCATCTTCGAGACGTTCATTCCCGTAAGTCTGACTCATCTGGAGGATACACATACGGGAACGATACGCCTGTTCTTCGACGACTTGCTGTTTCAAGAGCCTGTCTATGACAGCGGTGGTGTTTTCTCCGATCTTATTGGCCCAATCGGTATATCTGCGGCCGTCGAACCCGTTGAATTTGGCCTGATGCCGGTGATTGGGCGGCATAACGTAAATCTCTCTTTACACAAAAAAACGGGATACGAAAAAACAGCAAATTGAAATATAGCAAAAATAATAAGAACAGAACGATAAACAAATTGACAAAATGTGTCGATGAAGCCGCTGTCCGGTTATGACATCAAAAAGCTTTTCAATATGTCAGCGGCATATTTCTGGCCTGCGGATCAGGCGCAAATATATCGGACACTTAAAAAGCTTGAGAGTGATGGCCTGATCGAGGTGAGCGGTTTCGAACAGAATGCCGGATCAAGCAAAACGCTTTATACGATAACGGAACAGGGACGGGAGATCATGCGAAGCTGGCTTCTCAACCCCAAACCGTCTGATTTCGTTGCGCGTTTGCCTTTTTTGGTACAGCTTTTCTTTTCAGGGGCTCTGAGCCGTGAAGAACTCCTCGAATTCATTGACGCGCAAGTGGAGCTGAACAACTCCCTGCATAAAAAGCTGAGTGAAAACTATGTCGAGAACGAAAGCGCCTTTGCCGAAACCGCAGGACTCGACAAGGACGACCCACGTTATTTATCGGCGGTGTGGGCATGCAGATGGAGCGTTTTGAGCTGCGAGACATATACAAAGCTGCTTACTGACATAAAAGCGGAAATTCTGACGGGTACGGATAGTCAAAATTCGGATGAATAAGTGATAAGAGGGGGATACAAAAAGGCAGAGATAATACGAAGAAAATCCAAGGCAATCGTTCTGGCGCTGGCTATGGTGGTCAGCCTGCTGCCGGCAATGACGCTTCCGACGAAAGCGGCTGATGTCACGACATCATTTAACGGAACATTAACCACGGTCAACAGCTTTTATCGTCCGAGTCTTAATACTACTAACGGCGTAGCCGGTACGGTTGTTGTAGTTGGCCCGCAGGTTGATTCTAACTATCGGTTAGACGGCGGTGCCATATATGCAACCGAAAACAGTTTGTATAACTACTTTACAATTAACTTTACCCCGGCCGAGACAGGCAATTACACCTTCACGGTGACCTCAACCACACTTTCGACGGTCTCTGGCGGCGCAACCGACGATACGACGATGTTTATTTACTTGGCAAACGAATTCGATCCCGCTGGGACTATTACTAAAGATGCAAATGGTAACGTGTCGGATGCCAGCGGCCCATTGAGCGGACTTATGTACGCGCAGGATGATATTGCATATATTGCTCCTAACGATGTCTCAAACAACCTCAAGTCGCGGATCGCCAGCGGCGACAATACGGCAGAAACAGGTTACAAGGTGGGTCAGTTCGATGCCGGCACGACCTATACGCTTGTTCTCACCAGCTATCAGTCAGATGTAACCGGAACTATAAATGTCGATATAACCGGTCCCGGTTCGGTTACCATTTCGAAAAAAAATTACACCTCAGGTTACGCTCCATTGCCGACGGTGACGACGCAGGCGGCAAGCAGTGTTTCTTCCACCGCAGCGACGCTGAACGGTACGATAAACGCCAACGGTGTCAGCACGACTGTAACCTTTGAATACGGCACAACTATGAGCTACGGCTCAGCCGTTGCTGCAACGCCAAGCCCCGTCACAGGGACTGACGTAACAGCAGTAAGCTGCGCCCTATCGGGCTTGACACCAAATACCACATATCATTACAGAGTCGTTGGAACTTACGAAGGCGGAACAGAAAATGGCTCTGACTTAACGTTTTCGACCGACGTAACTCCGCCGACGATCTCCAGCGCATCAAGAGACAGCGACACGCAGATTACAGTGACGCTGAGCGAAGCGTGCCAGAACCTCGCCAAGCCGAACAACGGCGGCTTCACGGTAACCAAGACCGGCACGGCGACGACCTACGCGGTAAGCGCGACGGCGCAGGGTACGGATAGCAGCCATGTTGTGCTGACAGTGGCCGACATGGGCACGGCGGCGGGTGCAGGTGTCACGGTCACCTATGCCACCGATACGAACGGGACCATCGCCGACGCGGTGGGCAACGCCCTTGCGACTAACAGCATTGGAAAAGCTATAACAGCATGGGCAACTTCAGGGGGAGGAACAAGTTCCTCCGGCTCCACCACCAATAACGGCGCGGCGGTTATCGTCAACGGTGAGACAAAAACCGCGGGAACCGCACAAACAGCGACCAATTCCAGCGGCCAGACCACTACGACCGTAACCGTGGATACGAGTAAGCTTGAGAACATTCTTGCCAGTCAGGGTACCGGTGCGACCGTGACCATCCCAATTACGGGCAATTCCGACGTAGCGGCAGGTACTCTTACCGGCGCAATGGTCAAGAATATGGAAACCAAAGATGCGACGCTGGTTGTGCAGACGCATTCCGGTACTTACACGCTCCCCGCTTCTGAGATTAACATCAATGCGGTTTCACAGCAGCTCGGAACAAGCGTGGCTCTTTCGGATATCAAGGTAACCGTCAGCATATCCGTGCCGTCGGCTTCGATGACAAAGGTGATTGAAAGTGCCGCTCAAGACGGTGGCTTCACGATCATGGTTCCGGCAGTGGACTATACCATTACCTGTGCACACGGCAGCCAGACAGTGAACGTCAGCAGTTTCAACGCTTATGTGGAGCGAACGATAGCCATACCATACGGTGTTGACCCAACGAAAATTACCACTGGCGTCGCTGTCGACCCAGATGGAACCACACATCATGTCCCGACTAAAGTAACAGTCATAAACGGCAAATACTACGCAGTCATCAATAGCCTGACCAACAGCACCTACTCCGTTGTGTGGAATCCCGTTGAATTTTCCGATGTGACCAACCACTGGGCAAAGACCGCCATCAATGACATGGGTTCCAGAATGGTTGTGAACGGTGTTGGAAACAACAATTACGCCCCGGATAGGAATATGACGCGCGCGGAGTTCGCGGCCATTATGACCAGGGCACTGGGATTGGAGCCGGGAACGGGCGCGAGCGGCTTCGGCGACGTTGCTTCCACAGACTGGTGCTGCGGCTACATAAAAACAGCGGCGGCCTATGGTATCATCAAGGGCTATGATAACAGGAACTTTAGACCAAATGATACAATCACCCGCGAACAGACAATGGCCATGATTGCGAGAGCCATGACGATTACAAAACTGAGCGCCGGACTGACCGACAGTGAAATCAACCAGCTTCTGAGTACCTTCTCAGATCGGGAATCTGCTTCCACATATGCAAAAGGAAGCATAGCAGCCTGCCTCAAGGCCGGAATCATATCAGGTACAGGCGCGACAACGATTTCACCGAAGGCCAATATTACACGCGCTGAAGTCGCGGTCATGGTCGCAAGGTTACTGCAAAAATCAAATCTAATATAAACGCTTATGATAGACAGGAACAAGGCGTATCGCTCGGATGGCGATACGCCTTGTTCCTGTTACATTCTGTGCGAACCTAACGAGAGACCGATAAATGAAATGACATATGCCTACTTGTAATTTGGAACACAAATAGATTGATGGATTTTAGTAAACATTATTTCTTTCCAATTTTTTGCTTGAGTATTGAGATTCCAGAGTACACTCCGATCAGCACAATGAAAATTTCCAGACGTCCAAGTATCATTCCGAACATTTCCACGATCAGCGTCGCCGTACCGGTGGTGGGTGTGGTAAGGCCGATGGACAAACCCACAGTTCCCAGCGCTGACGCAAACTCAAACATCGCCTCGGTCAGTGAGCAGCCGGCAGTTACGGTGAGGAGCAATGCGCCAAGGATAAAAAGGCTGAGATAACATGCCACAAAGCCGGTTGTATCCACCGCCAGTGTTGCGTCAATCGTAGTTTTCCCCTGTGCTCTGATGTAATAGGGCGTTTCGACATTCCTGGGCGGCAAAAGCCGCTTCCGTATGTTCTGCATGGTGATACGCAGCATGAGGTAAACGCGGGAAATCTTGATGCCGCCGGCTGTCGATCCGATCCCGCCGCCAACGAGCATCATCAAAATCAAAACGCCGATTGCAAGCGGAGGCCAAGAAGTATAGCTCATACTGGAATAGCCCGTTGTGGAAAGCGCCGATGAAACATCAAACAAGGCCCGACGAAACCCTTCTCCAAATCCCATATCAAGCCCGCTGATCAGTGAAATTGCGGTAACTGGGACAAAGATGAGAAGCAGAAGGAACATAAATTTCACTTCACTGACCCGAATGGCCTGCCGCCATTTCCTTCTTACCAGCAAAAGCAAGACTGCAAAGTTTGTTGTGCCGATTAACATCAGAACGATGGTTATGATCTCAATGGGAAAGCTGTTATACTCTCCGATACTGTTCAGCTTCGTTGAAAAACCGCCGGTTGACAGCGCGCACATCGTATGGTTGATCGAATCAAACAAGCCCATCCCGGCGATTATGTAAGCCACCGTGCCGACAAGCAGAAATCCGTTATACATCAGGCAAATTGTCTGTGCCGTTTTTTTCAGGTTGGGCATAAGCTTATCGGGATGGCCTTCCGCGTTGTACAGATTCATGGACTGCTTATCCTGCACCAGCATGACCATCATCATCACAAACCCCAGGCCGCCGCAGAATTGCATAAAACTCCGATGGAACAGGAAAATGTGCGGGGTTACCGACACGTCCATCACGGAAAGACCGGTGGTCGTCCATCCGCTGACCGCTTCAAACAGCGCCTGTACAAATGTGAGCTGTCCACTCATGACAAAGGGGAGGGCTCCAACCAGGACGCCCCAGCCCCATGCAAAAAGGACGGTCAGGCTGCCGCGCTGCATGGAAGAGCGCCATTCAAATTTTGAGTCATCCTTTCTCCCAACCAAGCAGGCAATTGCGCCTATTGCAGCGGAACTGAGGGAAGGAATTATAAACGAAAGCCCGTAAGACCTATCCTGGGGGTAAAACGGAAGAATGATCAGCGGCACAGCTACAAGCAGACCAATCATCAGCATGAGCTTTCCAATATTGTTGCGATTTGAAAAATTGCGAATCAAGTTGCTCACCGTCCTGTCAATTCCTTAATGGCCGCCATTTCCTGCTTGTCGGAAGAGATCAGAACAAGCATATCTCCGGCCAGAATACGGGTGTCCCCTCTTGGCACCATGGTCGTATCGCCGCGGAGAATGCAGCCGATAATCACCTGTTTCGGAAGATTGATCTCCCACAGTTTTTTTCCAACAGCCGGTGCGGTACCGGGAATGGGGACCTCGGCGATACTGACACGCCCCTCCCCGATCGGAACCAAGGTGGCGATTTTATCCACAAAAGCCTGCTGCTCAATGATGCCGGTAATGGCCGTAATCGCGCAGACAACGCTGTCTATCCCCATCCTGTAAAAAAAGTCTGTCTTTTTCGGGTCCGTCAAAAGAGCGACGGTCTTCTTTACATGGAACTTCTTTTTGCAAAGCTCACAAATGACCAGATTGTCCTCGTCTTTGGAGGTCAATGCAATCGCAATATCCGCGTCGCCTGTACTCGCGTCCTCCAAGACAAATGGCCTTGTGCCGTCTCCGTTAATAACGGTAAGCCTGTCAATCTCAGCCAACTTCAAACAATCCTCGTATGTATCATTGATAACTGTCACCTGATATCCTTTTTTTATGAGCGAAGCTGCAAGAGATTTAGCCTTGCTTCTTCCTCCAACCAGTAACACCTTTGTTTTCATTTCTTTTCCTCCTGGGAACCTTCCTCTGACAAGCCTGTTTCAGATAAGATTTTATCGATTTCCTTTGCGGATAATATAGCGGGGCAGATCGTATCAATTCCAAACTCGCGGTAAACGCACTCCCTTTCAGGATCGTAAAGTCTGGCAATCACGCGCTTTATCTGATACAATTCGCGGGCGATCTGGGCCACCATGATGTTTGCGTTATCGCTGTTTGTCACGGCGACAACGACGCTTGCTTTATGAATCTGTGCGTCCTGCAAAACTTCCAGATCTGTGGCGTCACCGGCCACAGAAAGCCCTCCAAAAGAGGGCGACAGCTTGCGGAAAGCATCTTTGTTTTTATCGATAATCAGAACATTTCCGCCCTCATCGGAAAGCGTGTTCGCGAGATTGGCTCCCAGTCTACCGCAGCCAATCACGATGGTATAATTTTCATCTGCTTTTTTATCCATGAGTAATTCCATATTTAGTCCCTCCTGACGAAATGACCGACTCCGTGCGCGTCGTATTCGACTTCATAGTTGTTTTGTTCTCCGGCCTTCTCTTCTACTTCACAATCGCTCTCATCGTATGCGCACTTGCCGCTGGAGTAAAATGTACCATAGCAGTCAAGATTTTGCCGTGCTGGTATGTAAGTAGGATCAAGTGCCCAGGCGGCGCGAAAATGCTTCATGGCTGTCAAGTGATCCCCCTTTTTTTCGAGCAGTATGCCGATCAGGTTATGCAGCTCCGGTGCATGAAGATGTTTTCCCATGGCACTGCGGATCAAGCTTTCGCATTTCTCATAGTCCTGTAAACGGATAAGTTCTCTTACTGTCACGCAGAGTTTGCTCAGTTCCTCCGCTTTTTCAGATAGTTCCTTCTGTTCCATTGCTCTATGCCTCCTTTGAAGCTGGTGGTTTTCTTTGCAGGATGATCATAGCAAGAAGACTGTGAGCGTGGTGTGAGAGGTCGCCAGTACCTGTGAGAAAGCTGTGAGGATGCAAAGAGGCCGCTTCGGAAATTCCGAAGCGGCCTCTTTTAAATCATTCTATTCGTCTGCGAGCCGGTATCCGACACCAATTTCCGTCAGAATGTATCGCGGCTTTGCGGGATTCTTTTCGATTTTGCGCCGAAGGGAGGCCATCAGCGTCCGAAGCGCCTGGGTGTCCGTACCATATCCGGCTCCATAAATCTCTTTGACGATATACTTTGTTGTCAACACCTTGCCGATATTCCGGAAAAACAAGACAAGCAGGTTATACTCCATCGGCGTTGTGTGCAGTTCGGCATCGTCAAGATACACCAAATGCTTATCGAAATCGATCCTGAGCCCGCCTACCGCAAGGCTTGTCTGTTGTTTAATTCCACCCGCTCTATGCAGGTGACGGATGGCAACTCGAATACGTGCCAAGAGCTCCGTGGCTGAAAAGGGCTTTGTCAAATAATCGTCGGCTCCACTGTCCAGCGCCGCAGCCTTTTCTTTGTCCTGATCACGAGCGGAAACGACAATGATCGGCATTTCCGACCACTCGCGAACTTTTTTGATGACCTCCATGCCGTCAAAATCCGGCAGGCCGAGGTCAAGCAGCATTAGGTCAATCTGTTCCGAAACGAGTGTGGACAGCGCGCCCTGAGCTGTCCCGGTGGTCAAATAGGGAAAACCCGCCTGCTTTAGGGAATAGCTGATAAAGTTTCTGATCTGCGAATCATCCTCGACAATCAGGATCTTTTCATTCCTGTTCTCCATGATTTAAGTCCTCCATCGGCAGCGTAAAGATAAACTCAGCGCCCTGCCCATCGGTACGGTTACGGCCCTCGATTGTGCCGCCGTGCGCCTTAACAATCGCCTCACAGATTGTCAGTCCCAAGCCCACGCCCCGCTGCGCATCCACTCCCCCCGAGCGGGTTGTGTAAAACATTTGAAAAATATTCGGCAATTCCGATACGGCAATTCCGCATCCGCGGTCGGCAACGGAAAACGCAGCGGAGTGTTTTTCTTCGCTTGCAGAAACGATGATTTCACAATCCGGCGGTGTATGCTTGATTGCATTGTCAAGTAAGTTAATCAGGACCTGTTCGATCAGCTTCGCATCCATGGGCACGATCAGTACTTCTTCGGGGACACTGACCATGATTTCGTATTCCGGGTACCGCTTCATAACGTGGCTGACCGCTCCGCCTATGACTTCCTCCGCAGCTTCGGGCTGCTTGGTAATCGTCAGCCTGCCGTCCTGCAAGCGGGTAAGACTTAAAATGTTCTCAACCAGCGAATGAAGCCAGTCCGCATCCTTGTGGATTCCCTGTGCCAATGAGTACCTTGGATCGGTATTGTCGGTCATATCCATGAGCATTTCAGCCGTGCCCATAATGCCAGATAGAGGCGTGCGAAGATCATGGGAAATTGCACGCAATAGATTGCCGCGGTATCGTTCCTGTTCTGTTTCCTCTCTGGATTTTTGCTGCTCCTGTGCGCTGCGAAAACGATCCATGGCAAGCGCCGCGCTTTCAATCATGGAACGTAGAAGACGCTTCAGCGGCTCGCTCATGGAAACAGCAGTTTCCCTGGGTATCCTCAGCACTCCTAAAATGGACTCTCTGCCATAGATCGGCCAATCGTAAAACTCTTCGCCCGCATCAAAAGCCGTCCGCAATCCCTCTATACGGTGCCTTATTTCAGAGGTATCGCTAACCTTGCGTCGAACCTGGTTCCCTGCGTTTTGCTGCTGGATAAAGCTTTGTTCCGGTTGGCCGTTTTCGTCAAAACACAGACAGGCGGCGCGGCAATTCATGATGCCGCTGATGGTATCCGTCGTAATGCTGGCAATATCGGATATGTCGGCAGCATCTGTCAGACGGTTTGTGAGTTGAAACAGGGCACTTGTTTCCGCTTCTTTTTCTTGGGCTTCCAAAGCGTTCTGCTTTACTTTTGAGGTCAGGGCACTGGTGATAAAAGCGGTAACCGTCATAATCGCAAAGGTAATCAGATACGACGGATCGTTGACGGAAAGCGTAAAGTATGGTTTTGTAAAGAAATAGTTAAACGCGCAGGTTGCAACGACGGATGCTGCGATTCCATAAACGTATCCCCGCGTCAATCTGGCAGTCATCAGGATGGAAAGGAGATAAACAATAACGATGTTTGCTTCAGGAAAACCGATCATTCGGAATATCCAGCCAATACTACTGGCGGCGGCAATCATCGCCACTGTTATCATTACATAACGGAAAACATTTTTACGTTCTTTGCTTTTTAAGATTGTCATTGCTCCTGCCTCCCTGTGTACGGCCACCGATCGGTTTATCCGCATTACTTGGAATCAGCCAAAGGTTTCCCTTTTTTACTGTACCGGCAATTCTCCCCGCAGCGCAATAATAATTTACCGTCCGGCTCGTGATGTTCAATCACCCCATGTGTGTTTTGCCTATTATATTTCATTATCTTAAAATATACAAATGCCTTTTCGACTAAAAAGCTGTCTGCCACGATATTTCCCAAGCACCCTTGAACAGCATTACCGCCCGGATGATGAATTACCCATGCTCCTCTATTATACATCGGTCCGCTGGCATGAGCAACCAACCCAGCATGCCAATCAACATTAATACCAAACGAGCCAACACCATCACGATAAAGGGCATTTCCAAGTCGATTTGTGGCACTTCTTGCGATACCAGAAGCAGTCAGTAAATCTTCAACATACGCTTCAAGCATATCATTGGAGACGCGAGCATTTTCATTGATGTAATTCACAAGCTTGAAAGCAGCACTTCTCTTAGTTCATACACTGCATTTGCGGCACTTGGGGTACCAACTTCCAAAAGCGCCTGTACACAGGTAATTTTCAGGGATTCGCTTTGGGTGTCCTGAAGAATTCCCTCAATAATAGAAACAACGTTTTCTGCCGTCAAAGAATTCACTTCTCCAATCAGTCGAGGCAAGAAATTTACTGCCGCGTCATAAAGAGCAGTTTCTTCCGCTTGATTCTGCAAAATCTGATTAACAACCGTATATGCATCGTTTGCATACTGATTGCAAAGCAATTTTGGAGAGATCACTTGCTCTCCATCACTTCCGTCTTCGATTAGTGTTTTTAGCTGATCCTCTACCCCTGCGGATGGATTTGAAAGGGATGACATTGCAATAATTGAAAGTCCACTATCAGGGTTAATTAGAGCCGACAGCGCCTCATCGACCTCTGCGGAATCGATGCTCCTAGCTCAGTCCTTTTTGCCGGTCGCTTCGGATATCCATCCAGTTTGCTCCTTCCATTTTGACACCATTTCCGCCTCCTCTACGGCAGGCAGATTCGAGTGTACCATATTGCATTCCTCTCCGCTGAAAACCTACATTTTTTGGCCGGCGTTTTCTTGCATTTTATCACTGGCGCTGACACCTTTCCGTTTGGTAAACAGGGCGACATAACGCTCCTCAATCTCCAGCCAGGGGATGGTCTGTGCCTTCTTCACCCAGCGGTTTTACTCCTTCAGATGCATCCCCACCGGCTGCCTGAAATCTACCAGACTGATCTGTCCCTTGCTGTATTCGTACATTCCCATCACACCCTTGTGCAAGTTTTTGGCCCATTCAGGCTGTTTCCTTTGCACCTATTATACCATATATAGGGCGCAAAATCTTGCGCTGCAAGCGGCATTGAATTATTCAGGAGACATTAAGCAAACAATTCTATTAAGGCAAAATCCCCCGTGAGAACCGCACTGGCTCCCACGGGGGGCGTTTTATTCTGAGGCAACAAGTAACCGCCTCTATCCACTGCCATTATGTAATACTTGTATGAGGACTTGCTCCGTTCTGCATTATCGCATTTGGCAGGTCCAAGTGAGATTATTTTACGGAATTCCGGTCCGTCGGAAGTTCTTCGTACCTTGCCTGCTCAGAGCCGGTAATTCGCTTATAGGCAACGCCGTTTTCAGGCGTAACGCCTTTTTGCTGGAACAGCTCATCCACCGTAACAAAGGAGAATCCTTTTTTCTTTAACCCATAGATAATGGGCTTCACCGCGTCCAGGTTGTATTGTGTGGTATCGTGCAGCAAAATAATGTCGCCATCCTTGGCGTTGGATAGGACGAAACGCGCCATCTTTTTACCAGGTACCTGTTTTCCCGCGGCAGGGTCCAGCGTCCAGAGAATTACGGGCGCATCAATGCTGGCGAGCACGTTGCAATCTCGGGCGCCAAAGGGAGGACGAACCAAAAAAGAGGTTTGCCCTGTGATATCGGTTAAGGCGCTATCGGTCCGGTTAAGTTCCGAGCGGATTTCGTCAGCAGAAAGTCCCGTCAGTTTTACGTGGTCGAAGGTGTGGTTTCCAATCTGCTGACCATCCTCCACCATCTCTTGAACCAGAGCGCGTTTTCCCGGTAACCACTCCCCCACAAGAAAAAATGTGGCTTTTATATCCTCGTCGTCCAGAATTTTTAGAACCTTAGGTGTAAACTCCAGACTTGGTCCATCATCAAAAGTCAGGGCAACCAGCTTCGGCTCGGCGGACACAGCCGCGGATATTTGATAGCTAAGCAGAAGCATCATACAAACCATTATCCCTGCCATACGGGTGAACCATGTTTTTTGCATAGAAAAGATCTCCTTCATTCTGGTATCTTGGAATCCTTTTATCAGACGACGCATCAGATGGAAAAGTTTCAGATCTCTGCGAATTATCCACAGCGATTCTAAAGAAATGAAATACGGCTAGCTTCACAGGCCCCGGTAATATTGCCACAGGCTCGGTTGCGCTGCAAATGCGTGGTTTACACTCTGTCATATCTCTTTAAAGTCACGTTTAAACTTCTCGCGTATGATACGAGCATCCTCAAAGGAGCGAGCCACCTGCGAGGTACAAAAACTTTTTCACTTTTCTTCTCTTTTTTCCCTAAAAAGCAAGCCCGCCTCCAAGGCCTTATCCTCAGAGGCGGGGTTCTGTTACATATTATACCCCGGCTTGCATGCTTCGGTAAGAGGTCCAGATGATATTCATCGTTCAGACTGTCGCGGACCCAGCCTTCCGGAAGCAAAAGCCCGCCTGATTCCAACCACTTTTGATACTTGCCTTCAGCCACAGCGGGCTTACCTCCTATTATAATGTCAACTGAGCAAAGGTTGTTTTTCTCGTGGTAGCATCAGTAGCGAAAAAAGTGTAAGCAACTGCAAAAGGGCGCACTGAATCTTTTTGAGATTCAACACCAGAATGGACATGGTAACACTGTGGGCGATGGTTTGGCGCAGTTTGGTCATAATCAGCCCCAGGCCGCATTTGCGCTTGGCCAGGCTGAACCGCCGTTCCACTTCCACACGCTCACATTCATCCAGAAAATCCTGCGTCTTGTTTTGGACTTCGTCCTTCTTCGGCCTGCCCAGAGCGGGGCCGGAGAGGTGGATGCCGTGCTCCTTACAGAACTGTAGATTCTCCCGGTTCCGGTAGATCTTATCCGCCAGAATCCGGCTGGGATAGTACCCCTCCCGTTCCCGGAATCGCTCTGCCATCGTCGGCAGGTTTCCCGCTTCGTTGTAGGCGTCAAAGGAGAAGCACTCCAATCTGGTCCAGCCGTTCACCACACTGATGTCCAGCTTCGCGCCGAATTCTACGGGCTTTCCCGCCTTGCCCCGCACAATGGGGCGCAGGAACGGCCGGCTGACGTTGACGATCCGGTCCGGAACCGTGTGGCAGCGGTGGTCGTACATGTACTTCTGCCGTTTGTAAAGCGTGCGGATTACGGTGAGACGGTCGGTTTTTTGCTGGGAAAGCGTTCTGTCCAGAGCAAGCTTTTCTGTCAATGGCGGCAAGGTTTCGTGCCAGATAGCGCAGCTGTTTCCCACCCTCCTTGCGGATCTTCTTCGCCGTCTTCTTACGGCTGCGGCTGAACTGCAGGAAATCTCGATGAGCTTGAGCGCGGTGGGTACAGGGCTTGCGGCCATCGGCCGGATCATGCAGCTCGTCCAACAGCTTTTCCGTATTTCCCCGGGCCTCGTTGAGCAGTGACGCGTCCTGGGGATAGCGGATGTGGGTGAGCGCAAGGAGGCTTCCGATGGCAGCTATATCATCGTTTTTCTGGGGGACGGGAAGACCGACTTCCGTCTGGAGCTGACCTGGCTGAGGGACCATCCCCAGAAATATGATCTGGGCGAGTGCGAGTTCCATCTGGCCCTGAGAGCCGAGAATTATGCGGCAGAGCACGCCCGCCACGAGAAGATGGGCTGCATCTGTTTTGAGAATGCCAAAATGGGGATCTATTTCATCGAGGACCCGGACGGGTATTGGGTTGAGATCATTCCCACCCGGTAAGAGGACAGAGACGCCGCTTCCTGTCTTGCGGCATACACACCGTCATGGCAATGACATTAAGTTAAGATTCGAAAATATCTGCTCCATATGCGAGGAGCAGATATTTTTTTGCGAACAACCGTGAAAATATTTAAAACAGATTAGTGACGCATTTATTAAAAGGTATGGTCAAGTTCTTCGCCGCGAACATAATTTTATTGATTTCAGCCATCATATTGTCGAGGTGATATGATGGATCAACGCAATAGGGACCCGAAAAAGCGCACTCTTTCCGACGGTGATAAGCCTATCCCGAAAGACATTTATCCTGCAATTGATACGGATCTTGCGCGGGACAATCTCGAAAATAACATTCCCGCGGCTGATCTGGAGGACCTGTAAATTTTCACAGCTTCGGTTTTAAGATGAAAAAGGACACGGCTGTCTGCCGTGCCATAAACTGCAACATTATTGTAGGAGGTGATTTTATGGCAAAGAAGGGCATGGCGCGTCCCGACTGGACGCATACGCAGCCCCGTAATGACGTTCCCCCTGTCCCTGAGCTTCACGGCGAGGCGAAGAATGGGAAGGAACATGCAAAGCCCGTGATCGGGGATACCAGCGGCCCGGAACTGAAGGTATATCACCAGCTCAAGGGCGACGGCTCTGTCGGTACCCCCAATCCCTGACGGAAGCTCCGCCCGGAAGTCCCGGGCGGAGCCTTTCATCTAAATTCAGCCGGTTAAACCGCCCGGCTTCTTCTCGCGCGGTTCACTGGGAGATGTCGAAACAGCTCGGTTTGGTGGCAGGCTCATTCCGTTCCATAATTCCTTCATAAAATTCTGTACAGGTTAATACGTTAGAAAGTGGACAAGATATTATACATATAAATTATTAGTAGGGAAGGAATTATATGGAGTCGTTTAAAAGATTGCCAACTCATATCGGAATAATCCCTGACGGAAATAGAAGGTGGGCCGTTAAAAACGGACTTCTGAAGAAAGACGGATATGAACATGGGATTCAGCCGGGGTTTGAACTTTATGAGATGATGCTTGCGTACGGGATAAAGGAAGCTACATTTTACGGATTTACCAAGGATAATAATAAGAGAGCAAAAGATCAGCGGGATGCCTTTACCCAATCCTGTGTGGATGCAGTTCGGCTTTTAAGCGAAAAAGATGCGAACCTATTGGTCATTGGCAATACCGAATCCCCCGCCTTTCCCTTAGAACTTAAAAAATTCGCGAATAAAAGAGTCCATTTTGGGCGAGGCCTGATTAATATAAATTTTCTCGTAAACTATGATTGGGAATGGGATCTGAATAATCTGATTGAGAATCGAATTTTGAAGTCGTCTGAAATTCCCCGTGTCGATCTGATTATAAGATGGGGCGGGTGCAGACGCTTGAGCGGATTTTTACCTGCCCAATCCGTTTACGCGGATTTTTATATAATCGACGATTACTGGCCGGATTTTAAAAAAACGCATTTCCTTGACGCATTGAGATGGTATCAAAACTGTGATGTAACTCTGGGCGGTTAAAAATTTCTCCCATGCTGATTCGTAGCGTTGGCTGCATAGTGAACCCCGCCTCTGAGGATAAAACCTTAAAGGCGGGGCTTTTTATTGAAAAGGATCACATGGACATGGAGCTGCACCCGTCCGCGCAGGAAGCGCACTCTGCCACACACTTTTTGCAATGGTCGTCTAGGAAGCTGCCTAAAAATAGTTCGTTTTGCCAAGTACCTAATACTTGGCACGTGTTTTCAAAGTTTGATAGTTGTATTTTCTGGTCAAGTTGTATAAAAATACTTCCAAAATTTAAGCTACTTTTCAGAATTTGGTTCTATAGTATTTCATATAAAAGGAGGCAAAAGTAAATGAAACTCAAAAGCATAATTTCTCTTCTATGTGTCACGGGACTTATGGCAATGGCGCTGGCCGGATGCGGAAGCAGCAGCGCTGGCACGTCAAGTGCTGCAAGTACGGCGAGCAAATCCGCTTCCGCCAGTACGTCCACTTCCAGCAAGTCCAGCAGTTCCGAGGTTATCGGACAGGTGCAGAGCGTCAGCGATAAGACGGTCACTCTGCTGCTGGGAGATCTGACGGATGCCGGGCAGAATCAGAACGGCGCGCCGCCACAGTCGGCCGGCAGCAGCTCGACCGACGCAAGTCTAAGTTCCTCTCCGAATAGCTCCCAGGTTCCCTCAAACGCACAGCCGGGCCAACAGCCCAGTGGTCAACAGTCCAGCGACCAACAGTCAAGTGATCAGCCTAGCAAGCCAGATGGGAAGCAGCCCGATGCCGTGCAGCCTGGCGGTGCGAAAACTTTCACGGCGGGTACGGAAACGACTGCCATTACGTTGACGAATGGTACGGTAATTAAAGTCGAAAGCGTTACCGGAGAGACTGACGGATCAATAGCCGATGTCAAGGAAGGTGCTGTTCTGGACGTTACTCTAGGTGACAATAACGCGGCCACCACGGTCATTGTCAAAAATGTAATGCCGGATAATTTGACAGCCCCGGATCATACAAACGCAGGTGCCCCTGGTGCCAGCAGTTCTGCCGCGCAGTCCACCAACAGCTGAACCATACATAGCGCATGCCCGCCCCAGGGATTACTCCAGGGGCGGGCACATTTATATAATCCGGTAGACAGGCAGCTTAGCCACGCGATACACAGCGGTTTTATATTTTATTCTTGCACGATGGTTCTTTAAGACTTTTGTAACAGTCTGCGCTTTTTTAGTTAACATATTATCGGTATGATCATAGTTGCAAGGGACAAAAATTTTTTCATCCAATCTCCTTATGGGCAGGCCGGACGCTACATAGCGTCCGGTTTGTTCTGCTTTCAAGGCTCTCCCCATATAAATGCAGGGGATATGATATTTTTTGTGAGCATTGAATATATTGGATGGGAAAGGAGCGGGTGTGTGTGTTTGACAGAGTCGTAGCACCGCGAATAGATATCTATGATAGGGCTACAAACGAATATTTTGGAAGGGCGACCTTCCCCGTTACTCCAAGTGTTGAAAGCGCTTTGCTTGGAATGATAAACAATGCGGTAATTCCAAGGTCAATTGTGCTGCAGGATGTCACATTTTTACCGTCTTCCAGCCGCTATGTACCACCGGGACTTTTTGTAAAATACCCAAGGAATGGGGTTGTTCGCGCAGAATTCAGAGATGCAGATTCAAGGCTTTGGGTTCCCGCCGATATCTATATCAATTTTGATGCGCAGGCGAGAGGGAACATATCCGGAGACAAGTACCATTTCGACAGCGTCGAGTATACAAACATTGGAATTCAGGATACCAAAATTCTTCCTCAGGGAGGGAGCCCTCAAGCAGCCACTCCATAATGATAAGGGACGGCTTATGCCGTCCCTTTAGTATGAAATATTGGATTAAAAGTGAGTTTAATGTGTCAGTAAATTGCGGAATTAAGCTCCGGTCAATTGGCAGCCAGGCTATCAAAGCGCAGTATGACAAAATCGGCATTGCAATGGCAGAAATCTGGAGTTTTTCACATCGGGAGGTTAATAAAATTTGGATGCTTCTCTTCTATTTTCTGAATAACCGAAATGTTAAGATAAATATCAGTTTCCGCTGAATTGGTTTGGCCTAATGCCCGGGCCTTTTTAAATTCCTCTATTCGCCTTTTTAATTCAGCGTAAACAAACAATATTTCAGCGTCAGTAAACCCATAATCCATATGTCCACCTCCTTTTGCCGACATTTTACCACAAACGCGGCAAAAGGACAAGCTGAGTTACCTGCCGACAGTTATCGATGCTATGCGATTCCGTTCTAGCCGGGTGAAGGCAATTCCAAGAGGGGGAGTATCAATCATTGCCTGCTGAAATGGGGAATTCTGTACAAGCGCAAAAGGCCTAAGGCAGGAGGTGGCACATCGACCCTAATTGTTAGGGTTCGGCGGAGATAAAAGATGATCGTTATTTCCGGGTGGTAGTTGCTTATAGCACCAAAACCAGTTTTGGCAGCTTAGATTTTGCGCGGCCGGATCATTCTGGCGAGCAAGTAGCTCATCATAAGTTTTAGGCGGCGGAACGATTGCAGGCTGCTCGGGTTGCCAGTTGGCTGGAGTTAACATGTGATCTTTGTCCGTAGTCTGCATTGCAGACAGTAAGCGTAGTATTTCGGGAATGCTTCGACCGTTGGCATTAGGGTAGATGAGAATGGCGCGAACAATCTGATTCGGGTCAATAAAAAATACATTTCTGACCGTCTCTTGGGTGCTCACATCCGGCGCAAACATTCCATATAGGTTTGCTATATCGCCCATACGGTCGGCAATCACAGGAAACGGAATCTGAATGCCTGTGGTTAAATAAATTGCGTAAACCCATGCCAGATGGGATGGATTGCTGTCTATACTTAGGCCAATGAGTTGCGCATTTTTCTCGGCAAATAGCGGCTGCGCACTGGCAAAGGCAATAAATTCCGTGGTACACACGGGAGTAAAATCACCGGGGTGAGAGAATAAAATTACCCATTTCCCTTTGAAATCAGACATTTTGAGTGGTCCAAATGTAGTTACAGCATTGAAATCAGGTGCTTTCATTCCTATACTTAAATGGTTTGTATTCATGCAATCGACCTCCAATGTCCCATCCTATGAATGATTTCCAAGAAGGGTGAAACTACGCCCTTAGCTGCGGGGAGGCGACATACGAAAATGTCGCCAATGCTAATAATTTGCTATAATAGTTCGAGAATAACCCCTGAATCATCGCCCTTCTGAACAGCAAAAACCATTCAGAAGGGCGATGATTCAGGGGTTATTCGATTGAGATAACAGAGACGGGGCAGTTATCCATGGCGTCCACTGCCGCGTTCTCCGCAGATTCAGGAACCGGGTCTGAGTAGACCTCCGCGTGCCCGTCATCGGCCATCCGGAATACCTCGGGACAGGTGGATGCGCACAGCCCACAGGAAATACAGCCCTCTCGGTCAATTTTTGCGTTCATAGACAAAAACTCCTTTCTTAAATCAGGTATTCATAAGCAGGCTGATGTCATCGTCAACCGTTCCGACGCCTGCAATACCAAACTTTTCAACCAACACCTTGGCCACATTGGGGGACAGGAAGCCCGGCAGTGTGGGGCCGAGATGGATGTTCTTCACACCCAGGTACAGCAGAGCCAAGAGAACGATGACGGCCTTCTGTTCGTACCAGGCGATATTGAAGGCAATCGGCAGATTGTTGATATCGTCGAGACCGAACACCTCCTTGAGCTTCAGGGCAATGACCGCCAGAGAATAGGAGTCGTTGCACTGCCCGGCGTCCAGAACTCTCGGAATCCCGCCGATGTCGCCCAGCTTCAGCTTATTATAGCGATACTTCGCGCAGCCCGCCGTGAGAATCACCGTGTCCTTCGGGAGTTTTTCAGCGAACTCGGTGTAGTATTCCCGGGACTTCATGCGTCCGTCACAGCCGGCCATCACAAAAAACTTCTTGATCGCACCGGATTTGACGGCGTCGACGATCTTATCCGCCAGAGCCATCACCTGATTGTGAGCAAAGCCGCCGACAATGCTGCCGGTCTCGATTTCATCGGGCGCGGGAAGGGTCTTGGCAAGCGCGATGATTTTCGAAAAATCCTTTTTGCCGTTTTCATCGGCGTCAATGTGCCTACAGTCGGGATAGCCGGTGGAACCCGTGGTAAAGATCCTGTCACGGACCTCCTCGCTTCTGGGGGGGACGATGCAGTTGGTGGTAAACAGGACGGGGCCGTGGAAGGAAACAAATTCGTCGAGCTGCTTCCACCAGGCGTTGCCGTAATTTCCGGCAAAGTTCTCATATTTCTTAAAAGCGGGATAATAGTGAGCGGGCAGCATCTCGCTGTGGGTATAAACATCCACGCCGGTGCCCTTGGTCTGTTCCAGAAGCTGCTCCAGATCGGTCAGGTCGTGGCCGGAAATCAAAATCGCGGGATTTTTACGGACACCGATATTGACTTCCGTGATTTCGGGATTGCCGAACCGTGACGTGTTGGCCTCGTCCAGAAGCGCCATGACTTTGACGCCATATTCGCCGGTTTTCAGTGTCAGCGCCACCAGATCGTCGGCGGAGAGGGAGTCGTCCAGTGTTGCCGCCAGCGCCTCATAGATAAAGGCGTTGATGGTCAAATCTTCTTTCCCAATGTTCTTCGCGTGCTCGGCGTAGGCCGCCATGCCCTTCAAGCCGTATATAATCATCTCACGCAGAGAACGCACGTCCTCGTTTGCGGTTGACAGTACGCCGACAGAGGCGGCCTTTTCCAGCATGGAAGCTCTGGAACTCACCGCGAAGGTGGCCGCGTCGTGTAAACCAACAGATGCAACGGAATTTCTGAGTTTGTCTCTTACGGCGATCATTTTCACGATCTGCTTTTCAATTGAACCGTCGTCAAAGTTTGCGTTGGTGATGGTGGTGAAAAGGCTGCTGAGAACTTCATAGTTTGTCTCACCCAGGGTTTTGACGTCCAGCTTTCCTTTGACTACAATTTCTGAAATGCCTTTGAGGGTGTAAATCAGAAGATCCTGAAGCTTGGCCACCTCTTCGGTTTTCCCGCACACGCCGCGCATCGTGCAGCCCTTTCCTCCTGCGGCTTCCTGACATTGATAACAAAACATGCTCATTTTTGCTTCCTCCTATAAAATTCAGTCTTCAACAGGTTTAAACTCGTCCTTGCTAAACAAAACAACTGGGGCACTCCCGGTCGTTCATTCTTTTCCTCCTGCACCTTCTCAGCTTCTTGGGGCGGGAGCCTTTACGACGATCAACTCCAGTGTCTCGTCATGCACATTTCGGACATTCATTTTGGTTTGAAACGGGATCTTCAGCAGAGATCCGGCCCCGTACTCATGGATTTCCTGTTCATCAAGGCCGATGGAAAGCTTTCCGCGGATGACGGTCATATACACATTTGAATTGGATAAGTGCTCCGGCAGATCCTCGTCCTTGTTGAACACCATGTGGAGATAATGCAAGTTTTCGTCAAATATGACTTTTTCTATCGCTTTTTCATTGGTCTGGGACAGCTTAAACACTTTTTCGATCATTGCGCTTCCCCCGTTCAATCAAGTATTCTGCCATCGGTCGAAATCGTGACAACCTGCCAGGGAATCATTTTTCCGCTGTTTTGAAGCGCCCGTTTCACCGCATTTTCGATCCCGCCGCAGCAGGGGACTTCCATCCGGACAACTGTAATGCTTTTTATATTGTTGTTCCGAATGATCTCCGTGAGTTTGTCGCTGTAATCCCCTTCGTCCAGCTTGGGGCAGCCGATCAGGGTCACTTTGTTTCTGATAAACCTATTGTGAAAATCACCGTAAGCATAGGCCGTACAGTCCGCGGCAATGAGGAGGTTGGCATCGGAAAAGTACGGCGCATTGACTGGTGCGAGCTTGATTTGGACGGGCCACTGTGTAAGCTGGCTTCTGGTTTCGCTGATATTGGAACGGACAGATTCACACGCATTTTCACGATGGATCATCTTAGATTGTGTGCCAGGGCAGCCGCAGGCCAAGGTTTCTCCTTGCTTGCCCAGCTTGCTTTTCTTCACGGCGGCTTCGTCGTATTCCTTTGCTTCGCGTTCCTCAAAGCGGATAGCCCCTGTCGGGCAGGTTGGCAGGCAGTCGCCGAGACCGTCGCAGTAATCGTCGCGCAGGAGCTTGGCCTTTCCGTTTACCATGCCGATTGCCCCTTCGTGGCAGGCTTTTGCGCACAGTCCGCAGCCGTTGCACGCTGCTTCGTCTATTTTGATAATTTTCCGAATCATAGTTCGTTCCCCGCTTTCAAGTTGTTGTTGACTTTATGCCTTGAGTTTACTATTCTTAAGTTAATATGTCGGTTGGAATTCCAACGCAGGAGGGCTTTGTGAAAAATTATTTGGGTGTACTGAAAACGGTAAAATTATTTAATGGCATTGAAGAGTCGGATTTACAGCCGCTTTTGTCGTGCCTGTGCGGGAAATTGATTCATTATGATAAAGGACAAACTGTATTTTCCAGCGGCGAAAGCCTCGTACAATTTGGTATTGTTTTATCGGGACAGGTTCAGGTTGTACAGGACGACTATTACGGAAACAGGAGCATCCTCGGAAAAATTGACGTTGGAAATCTGTTTGGGGAATCCTTTGCCTGCGCGGAAATAAAAGCGCTTCCGGTCAGCGTGATTACAACGACCGAAAGCGAGCTTCTCTTTATTGACTGTCACAAGCTTGCCGTCCCATGCGCCAAGGCGTGCGGATTTCATAGCAGGCTGATTCAAAATATGTTGAATATCGTATCCATGAAGAATATAGGGCTGACGCAGAAAATTGAATTTACCTCGAAACGCACCACGCGTGAAAAGCTTCTGGCCTATCTTTCAGCCGAGGCCAAGAAGGCGGGAAGCAGCCGCTTTTGCATTCCGTTCAATCGGCAGGAACTTGCGGACTATCTTTCTGTGGAGCGCAGCGCCATGTCAGCCGAGCTGTCAAAGCTCAGGGATAATGGGATTTTGAGATTTCATAAAAATCAATTTGAGTTGTTATAGGAGTACGCTATGTTGTTCGGCTGTTCGTCCCAAACTTCTCAGACACTCATTTTGGCATTTGCACGGAGCCTTTCGTTCTTGCACAAGTTTTGCGAGAAAGATAGAATGCACAAGACGGTTGAAAAAAGCGGAATCTAAATTTTGAGTATCATTTGAAAAGTGGGCCACAAACCAATTTATAAAATAATAATATGCCATTGTGGAATTTCAGAAATTCAAGGATTTCTCCTTCTAGCGGAAACCGGTCAGAAATGTCCGGTTTCCTCGCTTTTTTGTGCAAATCCTCCGACTATTTATTCAATATTTGGGGCAAAAAATAAAGCACGAAACTATCAGATGGCTTCGTGCTGATCCATTATGAGTGGAGAAGTCAAGAACCGTGCAGAATCTGAACACCCAAAATCTGCAGATTATGCGGCCAGGCCTCTGGCGGCCTGACGATAC
>NZ_JBEUWZ010000013.1:0-157626 GCF_040505565.1 Oscillibacter sp.
TCTGCGCTGCAAATTTTCTCATTTCCCTATTGACTTTTTATTTGCAGGCTTAGAAAAATTACTCGGAGGAAGGGGGTGCAGGTCCCGCTTCGGAGGGGAAAATAAAAAACGAGTAAAATGTTCCCAAAAGTACAATATCAGCCATTTTAGCAGAAACCCGCCTTGACGTCAAATTTGCCCGACAGTCCAGAATTTTCTTTACGTTTCCAGGGAACTTTGATATAATCATTTAGTTATTTTGGAAAATAGCACTTTTGCGCCACGGAATTTGTCGGAGGGAGGGGCACCGGAATGAAATTTGAAAAATGGAACATCGGCGTACCGGTGCCGGGCGCGGTGGACAGCCTGCGTCAGGCGGGATATCCCGCCCTTTTGTCGGCGGTTCTGGCAGGCCGGGGCGTTTCCTCTGCGGAGGAAGCAGCCAAGCGACTTGAGTGCGACGATGTGCTGACTCTTTCCCCCTTTGCCATGGCGGATATGGGAAAAGCGGTGGAGCGCATCCGCCGCGCCGTGACCGACGAGGAGACCGTCGCCGTTTTTGGAGACTACGACGTGGATGGCATCACCTCCACTGTTTTGCTGCTTGACTATTTAAAAGGCTGCGGCGTCAAGTGCCTGCGCTATATCCCGCGGCGCATTGAGGACGGATACGGACTGAGCCGCGAGGCGATTCAGTCTCTCCGGGACCAGGGGGCCACGCTGATGGTAACGGTGGATTGCGGCGTCACCGGCGCGGAGGAAGTGAATTTTGCAAACTCCATAGGCCTTGACGTGGTGGTCACCGACCACCACGAGTGCAAGGGCCCGCTCCCTGACGCCGTGGCCGTGGTGGACCCCCACCGGCCCGACTGTCCCTATCCCTTCAAGCATCTGGCCGGGGTGGGCGTGGCGCTGAAGCTGGTGCTGGCTCTGGGCGGCTCCGGCAATGAAGAGAGGCTTTTCTCCCGGTACTGCACGCTGGCCGCTATCGGCACGGTGGCCGACGTGATGCGGATGGAGGGCGAGAACCGGGTCATCGTCCTGCGGGGACTGAGTGCGCTGCCCCGAACGGATTTCGTTGGTATCCACGCGCTTTTGCGGGAGGTGGGACTGGATGGAAAGCCTGTCACCTCCGTCCAGATCGGCTTCACACTGGCCCCCCGGATCAACGCCGCAGGGCGCATGGGCGCGGCAGATTTGGCGGCCGATCTATTGGAAACCGAGGACTCCCAGCGCGCCGAGGAGCTGGCCCGGGCGCTGTGCGATTTAAACCGGGAGCGTCAGACGGTGGAGCAGGATATCTGTGCCGACGCCATGCGCCAGATCGAAGCTTTGCCGGAGTCCGCCCGCTCCGCGCTGGTACTGGCCAGCGACGAGTGGCATCAGGGCGTGGTGGGAATCGTGGCCTCTCGCCTCAGTGAGAAATACGCCTGTCCCAGCTTTATGATTCACACGCAGGAGGGCATGGGCAAGGGCTCCTGCCGGAGCTTCGGCGGGTTCAATCTCTTTGCTGCGCTGGAGGCCTGTTCCAGTCTGCTTGAGGGTTTCGGCGGCCACGAGCTGGCCGCCGGCTTCACGATCCGAAAGGAGAACATCGCCCCCTTTCGGGATAAAATGAACGGATACGTCCGCGCCCACTGCGGCAAGGGCATTCCGGTGTCGGCTCTGGAGATCGACGCCGCTGTGACCGACCCTTTGGATTTGACCATGGACGAGGTGGAGCAGCTCGGCCGCCTGGAGCCTTACGGCGCCGGAAATCCCCGGCCTGTGTTTGCCCTGCTGGGCGCACGGGTGGAGGGATTGCAGAGCGTGGGGCAGGGGCGGCATTTGAAGCTGCAGCTGAGCCGTGGCCTTTGCCGATTCGACGCTATTTTCTTCTCCGCCACGGAGGAGGAGTGCGGCATCCGGACAGGTGACCGGGTGGATGCCGCGTTCTATCTTCAGGGCAATACCTTCCGGGGCCGGACCACTCTCCAATTGCAGATGATCGACCTGCGGCTCAGCCGCGTTCCCAGCCGCCACGAGACGGAAAATCTGGAGCTGGTGAAGCGGCTGGCCCACGGCGCAAGCCCCACGGCGCAGGAAGCCGACCGCCTGAACGCCTCTTTGGATCAGTTCCGCGCGCTGCTCAAGGCCATGCGTTGCCTGCTGCCCGGCGGACGGGCGCGGGTGGCAAAACTGCCGTTTCTCCGGACCGCCGGCGAATTGGCCGGTGGACGGGAGTCGTTTTTGCGCTCCGCGCTGGCTCTGACGGTATTTGATGAGCGAAAGCTTCTCCGTGTTGCCGCCGTGGATGAGGAGCTTCTGGACATCGCGCTGCTCCCCTGGGAGAACAGCGTTGATCTTTATGCCTGCCCCCTCCTGCAAAAGCTGCGGGCTGGGGCGGAGATCTGGGAAGGGAGGGAGGCCCTGTGACCATCGCAGAGCAGTATCAGATGCTGGAAGAAACCGTCCGGGCCTACAACCCCGCCGCGGATTTTTCCCACATCCGGGCCGCCTTTGAATACGCAGAAAAGAGCCACCACGGGCAGACCCGCAAAAGTGGCGAGCCCTATATCATCCACCCTCTGGCGGTGGCTCAGATTGTGGCGGAGGAGTTGAAGCTGGACTCGGAGTCCATTGAGGCGGCGCTCCTTCACGACGTGATTGAAGACACCCCCGCCACCCACGAGGAGGTGGCAAAGCTCTTTTCTCCTACAGTGGCGGATCTGGTGGAGGGAGTCAGCAAGCTGACCCGTATCCAGTATGCCACCAAGGAAGACGAGCAGATGGAGAATCTCCGGAAAATGCTTATTGCCATGAGCAAGGACATCCGGGTCATCCTCATCAAGATCTCCGATCGGCTCCACAACATGCGCACCATGGAGTACCAGTCCCCGGAAAAGCAAAAGCAGAAATCTCTGGAGACTATGGAAATTTACGCCCCCATTTCCCACCGCCTGGGCATGCAGCGAATCAAGTGGGAGCTGGAGGACCTGTCCTTAAAATATCTGGACCCGGTGGGTTTTGAAGAGATCGTCTCCAAGCTTGACGAAAAGCAGACGGAGTACGACGATTTCATGAAGCGCACTCAGGAGCAGATCGACCTGCGCCTAGATGAGATGGACATTCACCATAAGGTCTATGGCCGGATGAAGCACCCCTATTCCATTTACCGTAAAATGTTCAATCAAAATAAGTCTCTGGACGAAATTTTCGATCTGTTTGCCTTCCGGGTGGTCGTGGACAGCGTGGGGGACTGCTACAACGTGCTGGGCGTTATCCACGATATTTACAAGCCAATACTGGGCCGGTTCAAGGACTATATCGGAACGCCCAAGCCCAACGGCTATCAATCTCTCCATACCACCGTCATGGGCGGGGACGGCATTCCCTTCGAGGTGCAGATCCGCACGCAGGAGATGCATGACATTGCGGAATACGGCGTGGCGGCACACTGGAAGTACAAGCAAAATGGGCAGGGCTCCGGCACCGAGGGCAAATACGAGTGGGTCCGCCGACTGCTTGAAAATCAGGAGGGCACCGACGCTGAGGAGTATATCCGCTCCCTGAAGATCGATATGTTTGCCGACGAGGTTTTCGTGTTTACGCCGGGCGGCGACGTACAAAACCTCCCCACCGGGGCCACACCCATCGATTTCGCCTATTCCGTCCACTCCGCCGTGGGTAACCATATGATCGGCGCCAAGGTCAACGGGCGCATTGTTACCTACGATTTTCAGCTGAAAAACGGCGATATCGTAGAGATCCTCACCTCCAAAACCGCCAAGGGTCCCAGCCGGGACTGGATGAAAATTGCCAAGTCCAGCGAGGCCCGCAGCAAAATTCGACAGTGGTTCAAAAAGGAGCGGAGAGAGGAGAACATCGCCAATGGCCGAGCCGCCTTCGAAGCGGAGCTGAAGCACTGCGGCATCACCATGAAAGACGTGCTGGCTCTTGAAAGCCTGCCTGAGCTTTTAAAGCGGGTGTCCTACGGGACTTTGGACGAGATGTACGCCGCCATCGGCTACGGCGGTTTTTCCGCCCAGAAGGCCGTCAACCGGATGCAGGGGGAGATCCAGCGCATTCAGAAGCACCAGCAGGAAAAGGCACTGGAAGATGCGGCATTGGATGCCTCCAAGGCCGACGATCCCGCAAAGCCCTCCGTGCCCAAGCGAACGCGCAGCGAGCAGGGAATTATCGTTGAGGGACTTTCCAACTGTCTCGTGAAGTTTTCAAAGTGCTGTACCCCCGTCCCCGGCGACGAAATCATCGGCTTTATCACAAGGGGTTACGGCGTGTCCGTTCACCGGTACGACTGCCCCAACGCCTCCCAGGAGCGCCGCAGTCAGCCGGACCAGCAGGGGCGGTGGATCAGGGTCTCCTGGGGAAGCGATACCAACGACAGCTACCGCACCTCTTTGGAAATTCTATCCAAGGACCGGAACAATCTGGTGCTGGATATCTCCGCCGCCCTGTCCGTGACCAACACCCGCGTGGCGGCGCTGAACGTCCGCACCACGGAGGATAAGTTCGCCGTAATCACCCTGGAGGTCGACGTCAAGGACGGCGCGCAGCTGCAATCCCTCATGAAACGGCTGAATCAGGTCTCGGGGGTCTTGAATGTCACCCGGCCCGCCGGATGACGTCGACACAAGCTCCATATCCCTCGCTTTGCCCAATGGGCAAAGCTCACTCATTCCGCTGTGTCTCCTTTTCATGGAAATGCCGCCCGTGCGGCATTTCCATGAGATAAGACGGAGGGACATGTCGCGGCAAATTCCGTATCGTTCGCTTCCGCGCTTCGGCGCGAAAGCTCATTCACTTCATTGCCGCTCCTTTTCGCGGGAAGACCGCCCCGCGGCCTTCCCGCGAGGGGACGGGAGATGGGATAAAACGAACGCGATCAAACGAGTAAAGGAGAGCTTTTTATGCGCGCAGTTGTCACAAAGGTTGCCCACGCCTCCGTCTCCATCGACGGAGCCGTGAAGGGCCGGATCGGTCGGGGCTTTCTGATTCTTCTGGGCGTCACCCACGGGGACACGGAGGCCGAGGCCGTAAAACTGGCCGACAAGATCTGCGGTCTTCGTATTTTCGAGGACGAAAACGGGAAGATGAATTTAGGGCTGGACGCGGTGGACGGAGAGCTGCTCATAATCTCGCAGTTCACCCTGTACGGCAACTGCAAGCGGGGCCGCAGGCCGGACTTTCTGGCTGCCGCAAGGCCGGAAGTGGCCATTCCGCTGTACGAAAAGTTTATCGCCCTGTGCCGGGAGAAGGGTCTGCGCGTGGAGACGGGTGAGTTTGGCGCGGACATGAAGGTGGACTCTCTGAACGACGGCCCGCTGACACTGATTCTGGACACCGATACACTGTAAGGAGCTTTTGCCATGAAGACGATCACTTTGCAGGTTGGCCCCATCATGACCAACTGCTATATTCTGTGTGATGATGAGACGAAGGTCTGCGCCGTCGTGGACCCCGGTGCGGACGCGGATCGGGTGGCGCAGACCGTGGCGGAAACCGGCTGCGCCCCCGCCTGCATGTTACTGACGCACGGGCACTATGACCACACCGACGCGGTGGAGGAGCTTTTAGAGAAATTTCCCGGCATCCCGGTATATCTGAACCATCGGGACGTGTATGATGAAACCGACCGCCGTATGCGCCAGCTGTTTCCGCACCTGCCCGCCACGGTAAGCTATGACGACGGAGACGCCGTCCGGGTGGGCAGTCTGACGGTCTCCGTTCTGGCTACCCCCGGTCACTCCGCCGGCTCGGTGACGCTGCTGTGCGGGGATGTGATGTTTGCCGGAGACACGCTGTTTGCCGGCTCCTGCGGCCGGACGGACCTGGCCAGCGGCAGTGTTGACGACATGCTCGCGTCTCTTGCCCGCCTGGGGAGGCTGGAGAGAGAATACAGCGTTCTTCCGGGCCATATGGGCGCGTCCATTCTGAGCCGGGAGCGGGAGTACAACCCTTTTATGCTTCAGGCGCTGCGGGGTTGAGCAATGCGTTTGATTTTTGAAGGGCACCGCGAGGTTTACGCCATGGAGCAGACTCTGCTCGCCCTGCTGCCGGAGGAACGGCCGGTCTATGAGGGGGAGGACCCCAGCTGGGCAAAAATTTCGCTGTCTCAAAATGGCGATCGGGCCGAGGCAGTGACGCAGATGTCCTACCGCGGTGAAACAGGCCGGGGCGAGTGCACCCGAAACCTAGCCGGTACCGATTATGAAAAAGAGGGCCAGCGCCGAAGGCTTTTGCAGATGAGTTTTTTTAAGGCCGCTCGGCAGGCAGCCCACATTGATCCCCCCTGGGGGAGCCTCACCGGCGTGCGGCCCGACAAGGTGGCGGTGGATGCTCTGGATCGGGGCGAGACGCCGGAGGAGGCCCGGCGGACGCTGGAGGAGGACTATTTCGTCTCACCCCGCCGCGCCCGCCTGGCGGCAGAGACCGCCTCCGTCACCCGCCGCGTGCGGGAGGACCTGAGACCGGGAGACATTGCGCTGTATGTGGGCATTCCCTTCTGTCCCTCCCGCTGCGCCTATTGCAGCTTTGTCAGCTCCAGCGTTGAAAAGAGCTTTCACCTGGTGGAGCCGTATCTGGCGGCGCTGAACGCGGAGATTGCCTCCGCAGGGAAGCTCTGCCGGGAGCTGGGCCTTCGGGTCCGGGCGTTCTACATGGGCGGCGGCACTCCCACTACCTTGACGGCGGAGCAGATGGACCAATTGCTTACCGGACTCACGGATTCATTTGACTTTGCGGCCTGCGGCGAGTATACTGTCGAGGCTGGCCGCCCGGATACGGTCACGCCGTCGAAGCTGCAGGTCCTGAAGCGCCACGGCATCACGCGGGTTTCCGTGAATCCCCAGACCATGGAGGACCGGGTGCTGGAGGCGATCGGCCGCCGCCATACGGCGTCGCAGATCCTCTCCGCCATGGAACAGGCGGCCGCCGCCGGATTCGAACACATCAACATGGACCTGATCGCGGGTCTTCCGGAGGATGACCCGGAGGGTTTCCGCCGGTCGCTGGACACCTGCTTGCAGCTGGGCGCAGACAATATCACCGTCCACACCCTGAGTCTGAAGAAGGGGAGCCGCATCACGCTGGAGGGGCTGCACATTCCCTCCGCCGAGGCGGTGGGGGAAATGCTGGACTACGCGGACCCGATCCTGCGGGCCGCAGGATACGGCCCCTATTATCTCTACCGGCAGAAATACATGTCGGGCAGCTTTGAAAACGTAGGCTGGTGCAAGCCGGGAAGTGAAAATCTTTACAACATCTATATCATGTCGGAGCTCTGCTCCATTCTCTCCTGCGGCGCCAGCGGGTCCACCAAGATGGTGGGCGGGTTAGGCCGTATCAGCCGCGTGTTCAACTTGAAATACCCTGCTGAATACACGGCAAGGCCCGGCAAAATTTTGGAGAATCAGGCGGCGTTTGCCGCATTTTATCAAAGGTTGGGCAATGGTCCGTCCTCTTCGGCCTTTGGGTCGGAGGAGTTCGGGAATTGAATCAGGGGACACGGTTTCCCAGCGCCGCGTACCCTTACTGAAAGGGGTTTGAAATTATGGCTTATTCTCTCGGCGGCATCAACGAGGCTGTCCGCAGCGATCCCAGAGAATTTTCCCGGCGCTGCGACGAGGAATTCCAGAAGAAAGTACACACGGCGGCTGAAAAAATTGCCGAACACCGCAGCGAGTCTCGCATCATCCTGCTGTCCGGTCCTTCCGGCTCCGGCAAAACCACAACCGCACTGAAGATAGAAGATACTCTGAAGGCTATGGGTGTGATGACCCATACGGTGTCCATGGACAACTATTTCAACACCATTGATCCGGAAACCGCTCCCCGGAACCGTGAGGGCGCCGTCGACTTCGAGTCTCCGTTCTGTCTGGATATTGAGCTTCTGAATCGCCATTTCGCAATGCTGGACCGGGGCGAGACCATCCATGTGCCCAAGTACGAATTTGCCCGGCAGATGCGCTCTGATATCATGTCCCAGCCCCTGCGGCTGGGCCGCGATGAGCTGGTGATTTTCGAGGGCATCCACGCTCTGAACGACGTGATCATCGGCAAGAACCCAAAGGCATTCAAACTCTATATTGCCGCCCGCAGCAGCGTGACGGACGAGGGAAGTGTGGTTTTTGACCATGCCTGGCTGCGCCTTTGCCGCCGGATCGTCAGGGACCACAATTTCCGCGGCAGCAGCGCCGAGTTTACCATGAAGATGTGGGATAACGTCCGCAGGGGCGAAAAGCTGTATATCTCCCCCTACAAGGAAAACGCGGACCTGATGTTCGACTCGTCTCTGGAGTGTGAGTTCTCCGTGCTGAAACCCCATGTGGTTCCTCTGCTGGAGGAACTGCCCCGGGGCAAATATCTTGTGGCGGACCAGATCCTAAAGGCCTATGAGAAAATTGAGGGCATGGAGGACACCTACCTTGCGCCGGACTCTCTGGCGCGGGAATTTGTTGGCGGCAGTACGTATACGTATTAAGGAGGAAGCAGAATATGGATGAGAGATTGCAGGACATTCTGGATACCGTGCAGAAGACGGCTGTGGAGATGGGCTCCGCAGCGGGCGACCTGTTCAGCGCTGCCGGGCAGCGGGCGTCATCTCTGCTCTCCGTGAGCAAACTGAACGTCCGTGCGGCGGACCTGAAGGCACAGCGCGGCGTCCTTCTTCAGGAGGTGGGTTCCATGGTGTACGGAACTCATATTGGAGAGATCGCCGACTCCGATACCCTGCTCGAAAAGCTCCGGGAGATTGACCGGGTCAATCAGGAGATCGAGCGGGTGAGCGCGGAGATCGCGCAGCTAAGGCAGTCCGTTCGGATATGCCCGCTCTGCGGAGCGGATGCAAAGCCCGGCGACACGTTCTGCCGTCAATGCGGGACTCGGTTGTGATACAGGCATGACAGCGCGGCGCGCGCATATCTTGGTTGGTGAATTGGCTCCAACTTTGTGAAAAAATCGAGGTAACTTCATGGCGAGTAACGCGAAAAAGCAGTCCTTTCTGAGTGGCGCGGCCACGCTGGCCGGGGCGGTGGCGGTGGTGAAGCTCATCGGAGCGGTCTACCGTCTGCCGGTAAACAACATCCTCAGCGCCGAGGGAAAGACCTATTTCAATATTGCCTACAACGTTTACAATGTCCTTCTGACCATCTCCACGGCGGGATTGCCTCTGGCCATCTCCAAGCTCACCAGTCAGGCGCACGCTCTGGGAAGGAAAAACGAACAGCGCAAGCTGTTCCGCACAGCTGTCTGGCTGTTTTTGGGTCTGGGCGTGCTATTGAGCCTGCTGATGTTTTTCGGCGCGCCCCAGCTGGCGGAGCTGATGCACCAGCCCAAGGCCGCTCCCTCCATCAAGGTTCTGGCTCCAGCGGTGTTCTGCATGTGTTTGCTTGCCTGTATGCGGGGCTACACCCAGGGCCAGGGCAACATGACGCCCACCGCCGTGTCTCAGGTCCTGGAGGTCCTGTTCAAGCTGGGCGTTGGACTGCCGGCGGCGTTTTACGTGGTAAGAACTCTGAAAATGGGCGTAGATTACGGCGCGGCGGGTGCGATTCTGGGCGTCACGGTCAGCGAGGTCGTCGCCCTGTGCTTCATGGGGCTCTATCTGTTCCGTCACCGGGACAACACCGCCTCCGAAGATGTGCCTCCCCCCGGGGGAACGCTGATGAAGCAGGTTTTGTCCGTCGGCATTCCCATTACCCTGAGCAACTCCGCCATGAGTATCATCACCTTGCTGGACACGCAGATTGTCCTGAGCCGGCTGGATTCGATCAAAGGCCAGCTCTCCGCCGCTCCTGCAGTGTTATACGGACAGTACGGCCTTGGTACCGATCTTGTGAACCTGCCGCCCTCTTTTGTCTTTCCTGTCACAATGAGCCTGATTCCCTTTGTAGCGGCAGCTTTGGCCCGGAGGGAAAGCGGCCTTGCAAACCGGGTGGTCTCCTCCGCGTTTCGGCTGATCGCTCTGCTTGCCATCCCCGCGGGCATCGGCCTGAGTGTGCTGTCCAAGCCGATTCTGATGCTGCTCTATCCGGTCCAGCCTCAGGACGCACTGGCCTGCGCGCCCCTTCTGCGAGTACAGGGCATCGCGTGTATCTTCATTTGTCTGATGAACCTGACCAACGCGATTTTGCAGTCCTACGGCAAGGAGAAACTGCCCATCTGGACCATGATTATGGGCGGTGTCACCAAGATCGTCATGAACTATTTCCTGGTGGGAAACCCCAATATCAACATCATGGGCGCGCCTATCTCCACCCTTTGCTGCTATATGGTCATTGCCGGGCTGAACTTGTTTTTCGTGTGGAAGTACTCCCCGGAAAAGCCTCGGTATTTCCAGATTTTCGCCAAGCCTGCGGCAGCGGCTACGCTGATGGGAGTCTCCGCCTGGGCGGTCTACGGACTTTTGTCCCGGGTGTTGTCCGGCGGCGGTTCCGCGTATCTTGGCAACGCCGTGTCTACCTTGGGCGCCATTTTTGTGGCGGTTGTGGTGTACGGTATTCTGGTGCTGGCCCTGCGTATTCTGCGGGCGGAGGATCTGGATTCCATTCCCCACGGAAAAAAACTGGCCAAAATTTTGCGACTTAAGTGAAAAATTGCCGCAAAATCAAGGATTTCCCGCGAATTTATCTTGCAAAGGCAGAGAAGTTATGGTAGATTTTCAATGTAAGCTTCATTATGGTTATGAGGACCTGCTCCGCATCATGGAGCTGCTTCGCGCCCCGGGCGGCTGCCCGTGGGACCGGGAACAGACGCACGAGTCTCTCCGTCGGAATTTTTTAGAGGAGAGCTGCGAGGCGGTGGAGGCCATCGATCGGGGAGACAGAGCCGGGCTTTGCGAGGAGCTGGGCGACGTTCTTTTGCAGGTGGTCTTCCAGGCTCAGCTTGAAAAGGAGCAGGGTGGCTTCACCATGGACGACGTGGCGGACGGCATCTGCAAAAAACTGATCTACCGTCACCCCCACGTCTTCGGTACAGTGGAGGTCAAGGACACCGCCGAGGAGCTGGACCGCTGGGAAGTCCTGAAGCGCAGGGAGAAGGGCCAGAAGTCCGCCGCAGACGCGGTGGACGCCGTGGCCAGGACACTTCCCGCCCTCTGGCGGGCCGAGAAAATGCAGAGCAAAGCCGCCAAGGCCGGGTTTGACTGGCCCGACGGCGGCGATGTGATGGACAAGCTGGACGAAGAGGCTGGCGAACTCCGTCAGGCGGCGGAGGACACCGCCCGTTCCGTGGACGCGCCTCATGGCGTGAAAGAGGAAGTGGGCGACGTGCTGTTTATCGCCGCAAAGATCGCCCAGCGGCACGGCGTGGACCCCGAGGAGGCGCTGCACGCCAGCTGTGATAAATTTGCCCGTCGCTTCCGCTTTGTGGAGGAGCAAGCCTCTGCGGAACTGGAATCCCTCTCTCCGGAAGAAAAGCTGGCCTTTTGGGAAAGGGCCAAACAGATGGAATCTTAAAAGCGGACCCCGCTTTAAGAGATAAGACCAAAGATGTGAATTATATAGGAGGAAATACAAATGAACAAAGCTGAACTTATCAACGCTGTTGCCGCCAAGACGGAAGTTTCCAAGAAGGAAGCTGAGGCTGTCATTGCCGCTACTCTGGACGCGATCACCGCTGCTATGCAGCAGGGGGACAAGGTGCAGCTGGTTGGTTTTGGCTCTTTTGAAGTGAAGAATCGCGCCGAGCGCATCGGCCGCAATCCCAAGACCAAAGAGGAGATCAAGATCCCCGCATCCAAGATCCCCGCCTTCAAGGCCGGCAAGGCTCTGAAGGACTCCATTGCGAAGTAAGCACGGCCTTCACGAAACTATTATAGATGCTTCGCGCGGGGGGACGGCAGTCCCCCCGCGCATTTTCCCGTTGGGAACGTTTCCTAAATTTTTTAAAAGGAGCTTTTATATGCGGCTGGACAAATATCTAAAAACAGCGCGGCTCATTAAACGGCGCACCGTTGCAAACGAGGCATGTGACAACGGCCTGGTCTGCGTCAACGGAAAGCCTGCCCGAGCCAGCTACGATGTGAAGGTGGGAGACGTAGTCTCCCTTCGGTTCGGCGTCCGCACCTTGACGGTGGAGGTCCTGTCGGTAGCGGAAAACGTTCGTCAGGCGGATGCCGCCGGACTGTACCGGGAAGTTTCCGGCGGGGCATAAACTGCCGCCCCGTCCCATAGAATGGTGTGACCGCCGGATTGGACCGGCGCACAGACCGGGGAGGGACGGAAGATGAACGACTATGGAAGCGCCATGCCACAGGCCCACCGCATTGAGTTGGATGGACGGGAGCACTTGATCGTCTCCGGCGTGGAAGACGTGGAGCGGTTTGATGAGACGGGGATTGTCATGTCCACCGCTGCCGGAACACTGATTGTAACAGGGGAGGACCTGCACATCGGGCAGCTGTCTTTGGAGGGCGGTGAGCTGAGAGTGGACGGAAAGATCGACTCCCTCTCCTATGAGGAGCCGTCCGGGGCCCGGAGAGGGCTGCTGCGGCGGCTGCTGGGATGATATGCGGAACTTTGTTAACCAGCAGCTGGAGGTGTTCCTCCAGTCCATTTTGCTGGGGCTGGCCATGGGCGTGGCCCACGATCTGCTTCGTCCCTTTCGCCTCCGCCTGCCCCGGTCCGCCTGGGTGCTGGACTGCGGATACTGTCTGTGCGCGGCGGCGGCACTGTTTTTGTTTTGCCTGAACCGAACGCAGGGGCAGCTGCGCATCTATGCGCTTGTGGGTGTGGCGGGAGGTGTGGCCCTGTTCTTTTCCCTGTTCTCGGCCCTCCTGCGGCCGATCTGGGACTTTTGGGCGGACACACTGGCATTTTTGCTTCATTTACTGCAGATTCCGTGGATTTGGTTCAAACATTTTTGTAAAAAAATTGATCAACGTCTGAAAAACATCTTTCTTTTTATTAAAAAATGCTATACAATAAAGAAAATCACCTATCGGCGTTATCGCATCGGCAGGGGAGGGAGCATCCGTGGCAAAGGCAAGCAAGCAAAAAAAAAGACGTCAGCAAATCAGGCTGGGTTTTTTCGGAAGGCTCCTGCTGCTGGCGCTGATCGCCGCGCTGGGGTGGCAGCTGTACCATCTGCGCAGCCAGGTGGAGAGCGCCGAGGCCCAAAAGGCCCAGCTGATCGCTCAGGTCGGAACCCAGCAGCAAGGCAATGACAAGATGCAGAAGGCCATCGACGGCGGCGGATCTCAGGACCAGATGGAGGAGATTGCCCGAGATGAGCTGGGTTTGGTGGCGCCGGGTGACCGGGTGTTTTATGATGTGAGCAACTGAACGGCAAGGGGCAATCCGCCCCCCGCCGGTCTTTTGGATATTTCGCCGATTTTTCCGGCGGACAAACGAAACCTGAGAAGGGAGAAACAGGACACAGTATGGGAGTAGAGCCTGAGGTCGGGAGCATCATGGAGGGCAAGGTGACCTCCATTATGAAATTTGGCGCGTTCGTCGCCTTGGAGGGAGGCCGCTCCGGCCTCGTACATATCTCCGAGATTGCAAACAGCTATGTCAACGATGTACACGATTATCTGCAGGAGGGGCAGTCGGTAAAGGTCCGGGTGTTGGCTTCGGAGAATGGGAAGATCAACCTCTCCATTAAAAAGGCGTTGCCCCAGGAGGACAACCGTCCCTTTGTGCCCCGTCCTGCAAGTGGACCTCGTCCCGCAGGAGGCGCGTTTCGCTCAGCGGGTGGACCACGTCCCATGGATGGCGGCGGCGCCGGGCATCCGGCGGCAGGAAACCGCCCCGCCCCCACGCGCCCTCAGCCGGTTCCGCCCTCTGGTGATGTGGAATTCGAGGACAAGCTGAAAAAATTTCTCTCCGCTTCCGAGGGGAAGATGGCCGACCTGAACCGCAGCGTGGACGGAAAGCGCGGCGGCGGCAAAAAAAGGAGATCTTAAAAAAGCCTGCGGCTTCCATGACGAAGCCGCAGGTTTTTCTCTCTGAAAACTTTTAGGCCGTTCGACCGTTTTCTCCAAAGATAGTGGAAAACCGCCCGTTTTCACCCCTTGCATTTTCCCGCCGCGTGCGGTACGATAATCAAGGAAGCTTTCCAATATCCCACCCATTGGGCCGCCGGCGTTCAGTTCGCTGGCGGCTCCTTTTTATGCTTTGAAAGACGGCGGTGCGGAACAGCTGTGCGCGCCCTGCATCTATACATGGCCTCTGACTCACCCAATTTCCGTCCAATCCTCGAAGGAACGGATGTAATAGTCCGCCTCCGCTTTCATGGCATCCTGATCCTGCTCCGACGGGTCATAAACCGCCGCCGTCCGAAACCCGGCGGCCTTGGCCGTGCGCAGGGCAAACAGCGCGTCCTCGAACACCACCGTGTCCTCCTTCTTGCAGCGCAGGCGGCGCAGAGCCATTTCATAGACCTTTGGGTCATCTTTTTTCCGGCCCGCGTCACCGCAGGTGACCATCCCGCGGAAGTATTTCATCAGACCAGCGTGGTCCATGGCGATATCTGCCAATGGATGGTCCGTGGCGGTGGCCACATACATCCATACGCCCTCCATTTTCAGAAGAGCCAGCATCCGCTCCACCCCCGGCTTCGGGACGACGCGAAAGCGGTAAAAGTCCGCTATTTCCGTCCGCATCAGCCGCATTACCTCTTCCGGGTCCATGCCCAAGCCGTATCGCTCCGCGCAATACGCGGCTCCCTCCCGAAAGCTCATAGTCCAAAGTATCCGGTCGAGATCTTCGCCCGGCTCCTTTCCCTGCCGTCGAAGAAAGCTGGACCCCAGTGCCCCCCATGCCTGCATGGAATCCAACAATGTCCCGTCCATATCAAAAATCGCACCCTGCAGTCTCATATCAATCTCCAGTTCTCTTTATAGAAAAAGCGCCGTCTGCGGCGGCGCTTTTCATTTGCTTTTATGGCCCTTAGAAGGCCCCCAGCAGCCTTAGCATCTCCTGGCCGGGGTCCAGCAGGGGCAGAGCTGTCCGAGCTGCCAGAGCGGCCTTGAAATACGGAAAATGCGTACAGCCCAGAAGCAGTGTCTCCGCGCCGCAGCTTTGAAACCACGACGCCAGCTCCGCCAGATGATGGCGGAGCACCAGCTCCTCCGGCGGTTCCCCCGCCTCCACCGACAGCACGGCGGGCAGGGCGCAGGCTCCGTAGAGGTCCAGCGTTGGATTGCTTGCCAGCAGCGCCCGCTCAATCCCCGCCAGACCCTGAGCGTTGGCGGCGATTACGCCGAGACATCTGTACATCCCGGCAGCCCGGCGATAAACGTCCATAGGCGTCACCACCGGCAAGCCCAGTTTTTCCGAGAGTTCAGAAAAATCCACAGAGGCGGACATGGAGTTGCAGTATACCAGAGCTCTGCGGCAGCCCCTCTCCATGGCTGTGCGTAAAACAGCTTCCATCGCAGCCAGCTTTTCCTCAGAGGGCAGAAGTTGAAACGCGGTCTGTGCCCGAGGGTCTTCCGACACCGGGAACGGGACGCCCGCCAGGCCGGCTTTTTGCAAAACCGCCACCCCCATGCGGGTATCCACAGGTGTTCCCGCCAAAACCGCGATTAATTCGTCCATGCCTACCCGCCCTTCAGTTTCCAAGGTTCCGGCGGAAATTTCCATCCACCTGGATGCCAGACTGGAACACAAAAAACGCGTGGGGGTCCATGGAATGGACCGCCCGGCGCAGTTCCTCTACCTCGTACTTAGACAGGCATACATACAGTACGTTACATTTCTCTCCGGTATAGGCGCCGGTGCCGGTCCAATAAGTTACGCTGCGGCCAAAGGACTGAATGATAAACTGAGACAGCTTCTTTTCGTCCCCCTTGGTGAAGATCATGGCCTGCATGGAGACATTCTGCTGGTGCAGCCGGTCCAGAACGATGGCTGAGAAATAGTTATAGATCACGGAATAAATGGCAATCTCCGGGCTGAACAGCATCAGGAAGGCGGCATACAGCACAGCGTTGAATCCCAGACTGAACCGACCCACGGTGATATTGCTTCCCTTCGCTGAAAGGCACAGCCCCACCACATCCAGTCCGCCGCTGGAGCAGCCGCAGGTCAGCACGATTCCGCTGGCGACGCCGGAGATAATGCCTCCCAGCAGACAGGAGGTCAGCATGTCGTCGATAATGGGCGCGGTTGGTACGGGAATAATGGAGTAAAACAGGGAATAGGCCAGCGTACAGATCAGCGTCCGCACCACCAGGCCCCGGCCCAGCGACCGCCATGCGATGAGCAAAATGGGAATATTTACGATGAAATAGAGAATTCCGGCCACGTCATATTGTCCGAAATTCACGCCCATGTAGTCGGACATCAGCGTCCGCAGCAATTGGCAAAGACCCATGACTCCGCCGGTATACAGGTGTAGCGGAACAATAAACAGATTCAGCGACAGCGCGAAGAGTAATTGTCCAAATATGGCGCCCAGCAGGCGCAGCCAGCGGTTGTGCAGCGCAGTGTAAATCATGAAGCTCCTCCTTATGGCCCTTCGGTCCTACAAGAACGTTCAAGGGGTAAAATGCGTGATGCAAAATTATTATATGTGGAGGCAGGCAAAAGCACAAGGGGGAAAGCCGGAAAAAGTGCCGAAATTCAGGACGGCATGCTTGCTCTGTAATCCGGCGGCAGGGTTCAAGCGTTCACAGCGCATACCGAAGCGCCCGGCGCAGCCGTTCCCTCGCCCGGCGCAGTGTACGCGATACGGTGGAAGGGTCTACCCCCGCCTCCTCCGCAATCTCCCTCATGCTCAGTCCATCGTCAAAATACCGGGACAGGAACAGGCTTTGGCGGGGCGTCAGCTCCCGCTGCCGGGCAAGTCGAAGCTGGCGGCGGAGACGGGCAAGCTGATCGCTGTTGTCCTCTTCGTTTTCACGCAGCCAAACTGTCATGTCCCCGAGCCACTCACTGGCCCGGGCTGAGTAGGAGTCAGAAGCAGTACTTCTCATTTTTGTGATACCCCCTGTCGTAATAGCGGGCGGTCACCACCGCCAGCTCCCGCGCCTCCCGCAGCAGTGGCTCCAGCTCCACAATCCGCCGGTTCAGTCGGCGGATTTCCTCCGGGTCAGTTCGGCGCTCTCTCTCCTCCCGCAGCTCACCGATACGCTGCCGCAGCATCTGGGCGCTGGTCCGATATGTAAAAGACAGCTCCATCAGCATCATTAAATTCCCTCCTCCTCTCCTCGCACACGGCGAAACGGTTCCAGCTCGGCCCTGGCAAAATCCGGCAGGCACACAGCGCAGATTATCCCTCCATTGACCTGCCAATAGGACTCTCCCGAACAGATTTCTCCGCCGCACTCGTCGCAGCGTAGCACACCTCGTGTCCCGTGCAGCAATTTTCTCAAAAAAATCACACTCCCGTTAAAAATGAGGTTGACAAATTCCCCGGTGTCTGTTAATATAATTTTTGCTGTTGGATGCGCTGGTGTAGCTCAGCCGGTAGAGCAGCTGATTTGTAATCAGCAGGTCGGGGGTTCGAATCCGTCCACCAGCTCCAAGTGAATATGGGGGAATTCCAGAGCGGTCAAATGGGGCAGACTGTAAATCTGTTGTCTACGACTTCGATGGTTCGAATCCATCTTCCCCCACCATGGTCGCCGCAAGCGTTTTCGCTTGCGGCGATTTTTTGAAGCTGCACGGACAAATTCCCGAACGAATTTTTTCGCTTGGGATTTTTTTGCGTTCTTTTGACGTTCTTACTGTGTTATTCTGATCCATATCACAAAAATTCTGGGAACAAGCAAAGAATATCACAAGAATAATCATTTGTCAAGGCTGTTTTAACAAGTTTCTTGTTTTACAAAATTGACAAAACCAAGAAAGTACGATAGGATATGAAAAAGTACGTCGAACTTTGTCGAATAAACTGTGGGGAGGCGCAGCGAATGAGTTTTGGAGAGCGGCTGCGGGAGCGGAGAGAGCAGCTGAATATGTCCCGCCGGGAGCTGGCGGAGGCGTTGGGCGTTTCGGTTTCGGCCATAGGTAACTATGAGACGGGAATCAGCGCCCCGAAGGAAGAGGTGCTTCTGCGCCTGTTTGACAGCTTAAAGGTAGACCCCAACACGCTATACCGTGACCATTTTCGGGGCGGCAAAAGTGTGCAGACCCATGATGAGAGGGAACTTTTGGATCAGTACCGGAGTCTCTCCGCCGTAGGGCGGGACACGGTCCGATCCGTAATGAACGCGCTGTGCGCCTACCGGGATGAGCTGGAGCAGGCCCGCCCTCTGGCAGAAGAGCGGCGCATTCCTCTCTATTACAGCCCCGCCGCCGCCGGATTTGCCGCGCCGGTGTTCGGAGAGGACTTTGACTATATTCCGGTGGAGGGGGACGTTCCTCCTTCCGCGGAGTTCGCTGTGCGCATCCAGGGTGACTCGATGGCCCCGTGGATCGCCGACGGTTCGATGGTATATGTGAACCGAGATCCTCTGCAAGCCGGAGATATCGGTATTTTCTGCGTGGACGGAGGTATGCTGTGCAAGCAGTATTATCGAGACCCGCTGGGAACGGTATATCTTTTCTCCCTGAACCGGGCGCGGTCGGACGCGGATGTGCTGTTGACCGCCGACAGCGGGCAGATGCTGGTTTCATTTGGCCGCGTTATGATGCATGGACTGCCTCTGCCCGGCAGGAGCAAAAAATAAGCGGTCCCTATGGGGCCTTCTCAAAATAAAAATAATCCGAACCTTTCTCCGATTGGAGAAAGGTTCGGATTATTTTGGCTTTGTATCAGTGTTCATAACATAAAATCGGGAAGGCGCATAAAATAAAGGCTTTCGGCATCAGACAAACAAATATTACATAAAATTACTTACTTTTGCATCGTTGCACATTTAGCTGTCGGCGCCAAGCAACTCGCAGATTTTAAGCATTGTTTTCTGATTACGGGAGGTCAGCGAAACGTCAAGTTTTGATAACGAGGTCGCCAACTTTGAATCTCGTATACTATGATAACAAAGCAGATAAAGCTCACGTTTTCCCACCGAAAGCTTATCTTCTCCATCGTACGCTGAGCACAATGTCTCTGCTGCGGCAGGGTCGATACAGTCGTTTGCCATGAAAACATATACATGCTCAACTTCCGGAGTTTTCGCTTCTGCTTGCTCTATATCTTCTTTTGAAAACGGCAATGCCGACATTATTGCGGATATTTCCTCGCCGGAGCGCAAAATGACATGACTCGGGAAAGCAAACCGCTTTTCGAAGGCATGGGAAATAACATCCGGCAGTAAAGATTTGTCTTCATCAGATTTGAAAATTACGTTTCCGCTTTGGATATATGTTGTCACATCGCGAAAGCCACAATCATGAAAGAGTTGATTTAAGTCGGCCATTTTCACCTTGCTTTTCCCGCCAACATTAATTCCACGGAAAAAGGCGACATATTTCGAAAGACTTTTTTCGTGCATTTTAAGCTCCTTCGGATTAGTCAGATTTGTTTTCTTCAATTGTAACACACGCGGAACCGAATTCAACAAAAAATCGTTTCTAAAGAAAGATTTCTCACTTCCTTTAGAAACGATTTTGGTGCCGGTGGCCGGACTCGAACCGGCACGCTGTCGCCAGCGGTGGATTTTGAGTCCACTACGTCTACCAATTCCATCACACCGGCAGGTGCAACGGAAGTATTATACTATGCCGCCTTCAAAATTTCAAGGGTTTTTTGCGCTTTTCCACGAAGAACTCGCAAGTTCGTCTCGTCACAGCGCCACGGTGAGGGCCGCCCGGCGCAGATCGAAGGGGTGCTTTTCCAGCTGCTGCCTCGCCTGATCCATTCGGGCCAGTGCCGGCAGATTTTCACCAGCTGGTCTGTGTGCTGGACTTCCGACTGGATATAGTTCATCCAGCGGATTTCCCCAATCTCTTTCACCAGCGCCTCGCTGTTGGCAGAGATTATCGCCAGAGGGGTTTTCAACTCGCGGCTGGCATCCCACACGAATTGCTTTTGCTTGTCAAAGGACTCCTGCACCGGCTTGGCCATCCGGCGAATCAGCAGCACCGCTCCAACGCTCGGCAGCAAACAGGCCGCAAGGCCCACCGGACCTGAAAGTACTAAAAGCTGTCGGGCGCTCTCCGTTTCAAGCTGACTGTCCAGTACGACAAGAAGTTTCCCGTAGGGCCTTTGACGCATCATAAAAAATTGATTGTCCAATCGGCCTGAATCTATCCCCAGTACCAGGATCTCTGTTACGCTTTGGGCAATTTGCTGATCTGAATACAGCATTTGCTTGAAAAAAGCGAAAGGCAGCGAAAAAAGCACCGAGGGAACGGCTTAAAGCCGTCTCCTTGGTGCTTTTAAAAATTTCACGAAGTGATCAGATAAGAGCCCTTGGGTATGTTCTCCGCTGCGTGCAGTACGGACACAAATTCCGTGGTTTTGCTGACGGCGGCAAGGTTCGCTTCCGCCTGGCTTAAGGTTTCATACGTTCCCTCTGTCGGGGCATACACCCGGTCCACAAGGGGAGCGATACCCACCAGAGACTGCCCAGAAGCGCCGTTTGCATTGTTATTGGAGGCAATTAGATCTGACGGCAGCAACACGGAGAGCTTCACATTATACTTCGCCAGCGCCGTTTTCATCTGCATCAGGAAGGCGTCCAGCTCTTCCTTCAGACTGTCCGGCTGACCCGTCGCCGCCGCGCCATAATCAATTTTATTCAGCTTTCCAACTGTGGGATAGCTGACGTCCGTCAGAAGAATCTCATTAAAGCCCGCCGCCGCACAACCGGTGGCCAGATCAATCAGATACTGCCGCGCGGCCGGTTTTCCAGGGTCCAGCCAGCGGTCATTGTTGCCGTCGTAAAAGACATAGCCTCCGGTATTTTTTAGACCCATACCCTCCAGATCCCCGCTGGAGGCAATGGAATCCCGGAAGCAGGCGATTTTGGCAATTGTATAAAAGGTGTCGTCTTTCAGCATGGCATCCACCGCCGCGCCGGTACCCGCCGCAGTTTTGACCGCCTCGGCCGGGGCAGACGCATTGTCCATATAGACGGAGCCGTCCGCGTCTTTCACGGTGTACACCACGGCGTTGTATGTTCCTTCGTCGGAAATGGCGATACTCCAGTCTGCCTTCCAATCGCTCAACGGGCCCACGGATAACTCAGCCGCATGGATGAACTGCCGCTCCGGCTCCTGAATGGTCAGATTCGCGTTGCCGGAACCATCGGCCGGGGCACTGCCGGAATCATCCGGCTTTTGCTCCGAAAACTGAGACAGATCCAGACGGGGATGGCCGGAATCGTCGTAGACCACATACTTTTGAAGACGAATGACCGCCAGGGCCCCTATAATCACCAGCAGCAGCAACACTGCCAACACGATTTTCCACTTGAAACCTTTCCCGTGGTAAGTACTGTATCCTCTTGGCCCTGCCATAGCGTTCCTCCTCCGAAGCTTTCTCTGCTCAGCCCTCGATGGCGTCCATCAGGGCCACACGGCGAGCGTGACGTCCGCCTTCGAAGTCGGTATTCAAAAAAACTTTCACCATTTCCGCAGCCAGCTTTGGACCTGTAAAACCCGCGCCCAGGGCCAGCATATTGGCGTTGTTGTGCTGGCGGCAGAGCTGAGCTTCCAGCGTGTCCGCGCAGTGAGCACAGCGAATGCCCTTGATCTTGTTGGCGGAAATGGAGATGCCGATGCCGGTGGTGCAGACAACGATGCCCATTTCACACTCACCGGAGGCCACGGCCCGTGCCGCTGCCTCGCCAAAGACGGGATAGTCGCAGCTCTCCGCGGAAAAGCAGCCGCAGTCCTTGCACGTATAGCCATCTTGCTCCAACTGCTGCTTGATTTTTTCCTTCAGCTCAAATCCGCCATGGTCGCTCCCCAACGCGATTTTCATAATAAAACCCTCGCCTTCATCGGTTTTGTAGCATCGTTCTTCATTGCGTCGCAAAAAAATATAGATGATCCGTTTTGCCCGGACACGCCGGATGGTACAAAGCATTCCTCATCCGGCTTTCATCTTACTCTCATTTCTCGCAATTTGCAAGGTCTCCTCTATAGCGTGTGCCAAATGGGTTTTTGTTTTTCGAACGTGCAGAAACGGCTAAAGCCGCACTCGCGCAGCAGTGTCTGCCCCTCCCGAATGCCCTTGCCCACATCCTCGGGGCGGTGGGCATCGCTGCCCAAGGTGATGATCTCCCCGCCGAGGCTGTGATATAACTTCAGCCATCTTGCGCCGGGGAGAGGCTGGACGCCCCGGCTGGTATTCACCTCAATGCCGCAGCCGTTTTCGATCAGCGTCCGCAGGATGGTATCCATTTCCGCGCCATAGCCGTCCATGCTGACACGAAAGCCCCGCTTATCGTTCATATACCGCAGCGGCAGCGTCATATGGCCCAGCACGGAGAATTTTCCCCACCGCGCCATTTTCAGCATTGTCTCCAGATAATCCTCCACCTCGGCATAGCAGGTCTCCTCATCAGGCTCCTGAATCCACGCCAGGTCCTGATGGTCAAACTTTTGAGACAGCATGTGGACGGAGCCGATGATGAAGTCAAACTCCGGCATTCCCCCCAGCAGTCGCTCCACAAGAGCGGCGTCAAACGGCGTATCACCCAGCTCCAGCCCCAGCCGGAGCTTCACCGGACCGTTCCAGCGGGCGGTGACGTCGGCGTATTCCACCGTCTGCGCCGACCAGTCAAAGGCCTTTCGGGGAATGGTGGTGCGGGGCTCTGTCGGCTCAAAGTGATCGGTGAAACAGATTTCATTCAGCCCCGCGGCCGCTGCGGCGGAGGCCATCTCCAGCATGGAGGCGTGCCCGTCGGGAGAGACGCGGGAGTGGGTATGGTAATCAGCAAGATACATGGAAGGTCTCACTTCTTGAACTTTTTAAAGAACTTTTTGCGGTCCTCGTAGTTGTTGTCTCCAACGGTTTCCGCAAATTTCATGAGGACCTCTTTTTGAGCCTTGTTCAGGTTCCTGGGCGTTTCGATGTAAACGGTGACATACTGGTCGCCCCGTCCCCGGCCGTTCAGCGTCGGAATTCCCTTGCCCTTCAGGCGGAAGGTGGTTCCGGTTTGGGTTCCCTCCGGCAGGGTGTATTTCACCTTTCCGTCAATGGTGGGAATCTCCAGCTCCGCGCCAAGAACCGCCTGGACAAAGGTAATCGGCGCCTCGCACAAAACGCTGTTGCCCTCCCGACGGAACAGATCGTGAGGCTTTACCGTGATGGTTATGAGCAGGTCGCCGGATGGACCGCCGTTTCTGCCCGCATGGCCCTGACCCCGAATGGATATGGTCTGGCCGTCGTCAATACCTGCGGGAATCTTTGTCTCGATGGTGTGGCGGCGGCGGATCATGCCGGTGCCATAGCAGTCCTTGCAGGGCTGATGAATAATTCGGCCCTTGCCGCCGCAGCGGGAACAGGGGCCGGTGGACGCAAAGACGCCCAGCGGCGTCTGCTTACGTACCTGCACCGTACCGGTTCCGTGGCAGTCAGGGCAGATTTCAGGGGTGGTTCCCGGCTCGCAGCCGCTGCCCTTACAGGTCTCGCAGACTTCATACCGGTCCACCGTCACCGCTTTTTCACAACCGAAGGCCGCCTCCTCAAAGGTGATGGCCACGGACTGGCGGATGCTCTCACCCCGTTGGGGTGCGTTGGGATTGGTCCGGCGCTGGGACCCGAAGCCGCTTCCGCCGAAGAAGCTGCCGAAAATATCGCCCAGATCGCCAAAGTCAAAGCCGTCGGCCCCGCCATAGCCCCCTGCGCCGAAGTTGGGGTCCACGCCGGCATGGCCGTATTGGTCATACCGGGCTTTTTTGCTCGAGTCGGACAAAATCTCGTAGGCCTCATTGATCTCCTTGAACCTGGCTTCCGCCGCCGTGTCTCCGGGGTTCAGATCCGGATGGTTCACCTTGGCAAGCTTACGGTATGCCTTTTTTATCGCATCTTCGGACGCGTCCCGGGAAATGCCCAGGACCTCATAGTAGTCGCGTTTTTGTTCTGCCATATCGTTATCGCAAAGTCCGCCTGATTTTATTTCCCGCCAAAACGGAAAATAGAACCCGCTTCCTTACTCCTCCTCTCCGCCCCGAACCTGCCGCATTGCGCTTCGGACCGGGTAATAACGGGGTATGCGGAGCCACCGTGAGGGAGGCTCCGCATTCCATTTGTTGTTACTTGTTTCCGTCCTTCTTGTCCTCATCGTCTACGACTTTATAATCCGCGTCGTAATACTGGCTCTGTCCGCCGGGATTTCCGCCGGGCTGACCGCCCATGTCGGGACCCGCGCCGGGCTGGCCCTGCTGGGGACCTGCCTGCTGATAGAGCTTTTCGCTGACTGCATAGAACGCCTGCGTCAGCTCCTCGGTGGCGGATTTGATGGCGGCGGTATCGGTGCCCTTCAGGGCCTCCTTCAGCTTGTCGATCCCGGCCTGGACCTTGGACTTGTCGTCGGCGGGAATTTTGTCGCCCATCTCGCCCAACGTCTTTTCGGACTGGTAGACCATCTGGTCGGCCTGATTGCGGGTTTCCACCTCTTCCTTCATCTTCGCGTCCTGAGAGGCATACTGCTCCGCTTCCTTCACGGCCCGCTCAATGTCACCCTTGCTCATGTTGGTGGAGGAGGTAATGGTGATGTGCTGCTCCTTGCCGGTGCCTAGGTCCTTGGCGGAGACATTCACGATGCCGTTGGCGTCGATATCAAAGGTGACCTCAATCTGGGGTACGCCGCGGCGGGCCGGGGCAATGCCGTCCAGATGGAAACGACCCAGAGACTTGTTGGCGGCGGCCATCTCCCGCTCGCCCTGGAGGACGTTGACCTCCACGGAGGTCTGGTTGTCCGCGGCGGTGGAGAACACCTGGCTCTTCTTCACGGGGATGGTGGTGTTGCGGTCGATCAGCTTGGTGAATACGCCGCCCATGGTCTCAATGCCAAGAGACAGCGGGGTTACGTCAAGCAGCAGCAGACCCTTCACATCGCCGGTGAGAACGCCCGCCTGCAGCGCCGCGCCCATGGCCACGCACTCGTCGGGGTTGATGCCCTTAAAGGGCTCGCTTCCGGTGAAACTCTTCACAGCGTCCTGCACGGCGGGAATTCGGCTGGAGCCGCCCACCAGCAAAACCTTGTGCAGGTCGGAGGGCTTCAGGCCCGCGTCGGACATGGCCTGACGCACGGGGCCCATGGTGGCATCCACCAGGTGGCTCGTCAGCTCGTTGAACTTGGCCCGGGTAAGAGTCACGTCCAGATGCTTGGGGCCGTTGGCGTCGGCGGTGATATAGGGCAGGTTGATGTTGGAGGTGGTGACGCCGGAAAGCTCAATCTTGGCCTTTTCAGCGGACTCCTTCAGCCGCTGCATGGCGACCTTGTCGCCGCTGAGGTCCACGCCGTCGGTGCGTTTAAACTCGCTCACCAGATACTTCATGATGCACTCGTCGAAGTCGTCGCCGCCCAGGCGGTTGTTGCCCGCAGTGGCCAAAACCTCGATCACGCCGTCGTCAATCTCCAGAATGGAGACGTCGAAGGTGCCGCCGCCCAGATCGTAGACCATGATCTTCTGGGACTGCTCCTTATCCACGCCGTAGGCCAGAGCCGCGGCGGTAGGCTCGTTAATGATACGCTTGACGTCCAGGCCCGCAATCTTGCCCGCATCCTTGGTAGCCTGACGCTGGGCATCGGTGAAATAGGCGGGGACGGTGATGACGGCCTCGGTGACAGGGCTGCCCAGATAGGCTTCCGCGTCGGATTTCAGCTTTTGCAGAATCATGGCGCTGATCTCCTGAGGGGTATAGGCCTTGCCGTCGATGGTAACCTTGTGATCGCTGCCCATCTCGCGCTTGATGGAGGAGATGGTGCGGTCGGGGTTGGTAATGGCCTGGCGCTTCGCAACCTGTCCCACCATACGCTCACCGGTCTTGGAAAATGCCACGACGGACGGGGTGGTACGGTTACCCTCGGCGTTGGCAATGACGACAGCTTCGCCGCCTTCCATGACCGCAACGCAGGAGTTGGTAGTACCCAAATCGATGCCGATTACTTTAGACATAATAAAAACCTCCTATTGAAACATAAAGTTATATTGTAAACAAATTCAGTTCGCTACGCGGACAGTAGCAAAACGGAGCACCTTGTCTCCCATCACGAAGCCCGCCTGATACACATCGGCCACCACGTTTTCTCCGAGATTCTCGTCGTCCACGTGCATGACGGCATTGTGCCGGTTGGGGTCAAAGGGCTGACCCAAAGCCTCCATCTCGGTAACACCCAGCTTGTTCAGGACCTCTCTGTACTGGTTGAAGATCATCTCAAGGCCCTTTTTGTGAGGAGAATCCTCATCACCTTCAGTCTTCATGGCCCGCTCCAGATTGTCATATACAGCCAGGAAGGGTGTCACGGTGTCCGCCTTAGCGTCCTGATAAATGGATTCCTTCTCCTTGGTGGTGCGTTTGCGGTAGTTGTCATATTCGGCGGTAAGCCGGGTAAACTGGTCGGTGACGGCGGTCAGCTGCTTGGCGGCCAGTTCCGCGGCCTCCATCTGCTCCCGGGTCAGAGTATAGGTCTTTTCTCTCTTTTTAGATTCCTTTCGGGCTTTTTCGTCCTTCTTGGGTTCGGCCTCCTTGGCCTCCGTCTGCTCAGTCTCGGAGGCGGATGCCTGAGTCGTTTCCTGCTCCGGCGGCTGGCCGGTTGGTTCTTTCTTTTCCTCGCTCACGTCTTTTGGTCCTCCTTTTTGGAAGGTAAATCTTTCTTTCCGAACATCCGCGCCATGCCCTCTGCAAAATAGCTCAGCCGCGCGGTAACGGATGCATAATCCATACGGGTGGGGCCGACCACGCCGATCAATCCCCGCATATTGTCTCCAATATCATAGCTTGCAACCACCACGCTGGTATCCAGCAAGGCTTTGCTGATATTTTCCGGCCCAATCAGGATCTTCATGGAGGTGTTTTCGTCTGGGGTGGGCAAATCCGCGCCTTCGTCGCTGAGATAACTCATCAGCTGGTGGGCCTTGTCGGCGTCTCGGAACTCCGGAATCTTCAAAAGCTGACTGGCTCCCACGGTCTGGACCTCCCGTCGCCCCGCCTCGTCCAGTACGTCCGTGGCATAGGTCACGGTCTGGCTCAGCAGCAGAAACATCTGAGGTGAGAGCTGGTCCGTCATGTGCAGCAGCCGTTCGCTCATCTCATCGGCGGAGCAGTTGGTGAAATGGGTGTTCAGCAGGTTCACAAGCGTGGGTATCTGGTCTGAGTCCAGTTTCAACTGGAGCTGGAGAAGTTGGCTCTTCACCCGGTTGTCACCCATCATCATAACAACGATAAAGCTCTTGTCATCCACCGGAAGAAAATCAAAGTGCCGGGCAAAAAACTTTTTTCTCCCGGCGGTAGCGGTGTATACGGGATAGCCCGCCAGCGCGCTGACCACTTTCCCCGCCTGAGAAACCACCCGATCCAGTTCCTCCATTTTTAAATGGAGCGCGGTGTTCAGCGTTTCCGTCTCGGCCACACTGAGCTTCTGGCGTTCCATCAACTCGTTGACATACATCCGGTACCCCATCGGAGAGGGCACCCGTCCGGCGGAGGTGTGGGGCTGCTCCAGATATCCCTGTTCCACCAGATCTGCCAGTTCGTTTCGGATCGTTGCGGAGCTGACCGTACCCCCCATCTGGGCGGCAATGGCCTTGGAGCCGACCGGTTCGGCGGTAAATATATAATCCTCCACCACTGCCTTCAGTATTTGCTTTTTTCGGTCTGTTAAGTCCATGATTCACTCCTTACCAGAACGATAAAATAGAGATTAGCACTCGTTATCCCTGAGTGCTAAAGCGAGTTTACCACCACGCAAAACGAATGTCAATGGATGGATATAAACAAATTGTAAATAAAGGTTTATACATACAAATTTTTATAGATTAACATTTTTTGCTTATTCTCAAGAAGCCGCTTTTTATGAGTAAAAGGAAAGGGTCGGCCAAAATCGAAAGATTTAGGCCGACCCTTTTGTATGATAGAGTTTACGCGTTGGGAGCCGAATTAGCCTCCGCAGCAGCCTTGGCCTTTTCGGCCTGAGCCTTCTTGATCGCTTTATATTTTTCCTTCTCCTCAGCGGTGGCCTTGGGAAGAATCGCATCCCGGGGGCAGACCTTGGTGCACATCTTGCAGTTGATGCACTTGGCATAGTCGATAACAGCCAGATTGTCGATCACATGGATGGCGTCCTTCTTGCATTCCTTCTCGCACAGGCCACAGCCAATGCAGGAGCTTGCACATACGCTCATGGCAATTTTGCCCTTATCCTTGTTGTTGCAGGCCACATGGACCTTCTTTGCCGCAGGAGTGGACACAATCAGCTTGCGGGGACAGGCTGCCGCGCAGGCCATGCAGTTGGTGCACTTCTCGGGGTCCACAACCGCGCAGCCGTTGGAGCCAATGGACATGGCGCCGAATTTGCAGGCGGTCACGCAGGAGCCGAAGCCAAGGCATCCAAAGGAGCAGTCCAGAGGACCGGCCGCCACCTTGGTGGCGGAAATGCAGTCCTGCACGCCCCGGTACTCAAAGCGCTTCTTGGCGTTGGTGCCACCGTTACAGCGGACGAACGCCACCTGCTTTTCGCTGCTGCCCGCAGCCACGCCCATGATTTTGGCGATTTCTGCGGCATTCTCCGCGCCGGCAGGGGCACAGGCATTAGCAGGCGCGCTGCCCGACACGATGGCGGCGGCGCAGGCGGCGCAGCCGGCAAAGCCGCAGCCACCGCAGTTGGCGCCGGCCAGATGGCTCAGAACCTCTTCCTCACGGGGGTCCTTTTTTACCTCAAAAATTTTGGAGGCGACGGCCAGAATCAGACCGAACACGCCGCCCATGATGCCAAGCACCAGGATGGCAATGATAATGTTATTCATAGTTGTTCGCTCCTCCTTCTGCTCAGCCCCAGACCGACAGGCCCGAGAAGCCCATGAAGGACAGAGCCATCAGACCCGCGGTGACCAGGGCGATGGGAAAGCCTTCAAAGCACTTGGGACAGTCGGCAAAGACGTTGCGCTCACGGACACTGGCAAACAGCACGATTGCCAGCAGAAAGCCGAGGCCGCCGGTAATACCGTAAACCACAGACTCAATGAAATTAAAGTTGCTCTGAATGTTCAGCAGAGCCACGCCCAGAACGGCGCAGTTGGTGGTGATCAGAGGCAGATAGATGCCCAATGCCGTATACAGGGACGGCATGGATTTTTGCAGGAACATCTCGATGAACTGCACCAGTGCGGCGATGACGAGAATGAACACCACGGTCTGCATGTACAGAAGGTCAAACTTCACCAAAATGTACTCGTTGACAATCCATGTGATGGCAGAGGCCAGGCCCATGACGAACGTCACGGCGACGCCCATACCCACAGCGGTATCCAGCTTCTTGGAAACACCAAGGAAGGGGCAGCAGCCGAGGAACTGTGAGAAGATGAAGTTATTGACCAGAATCGCGCCCAGCGCGATGGACATAAGGCTCGTAATATTACTCATTACTTGCTCTCCTCCTTCTTTTGGGGTCTGGCGAGAGCCCACTGCATGGCGGCAATCAGGCAGGCAAGGCACAGGAAGCCGCCCACAGGCAGCGTCAGAATCTTGATGCCGAACTGCTCCGGGATGAGGCGGATGCCGTCGCCGCCATTGAGTATGCCGCCGCCGAAGGTACCGGAGCCCAGCAGCTCACGGACGACGCACATGATGAGCAGAACCACCGTGTAGCCGAAGCCCTGACAGATGCCGTCCACCGCAGAGGCCGCGATGCCGTTCTTATAAGAGAACGCCTCGGCGCGGCCAAGAATGATGCAGTTGACGACGATCAGGGGCAGGAACACGCCCAGAGAGGCGGACAGCGCGGGAACGAATGCCTGCAGCAGCAAATCCACGCAGGTCACGAAGCACGCGATGACCACGATGAACATGGCGATACGAATCTTGTCGGGGACAATCTTGCGGATCGCTGCGATGATAATATTGGACAGCGTCAGAATGATGAGAACCGCGACACCCATGCCCAGGCCGTTGAAAAATGAGGTGGTGATTGCCATGGTGGAGCACATGCCCAGCAGCTGCACCAGCACGGGGTTGTTGGTAATCAGACCTTCTTTAAACTGTTTTCCGAAGTTCATATGATTCACTCCCCCTTTCTCAGCCGATAGCCGCGACGACAGCCAGAGCGCCATTGACACCCTTGGTCACGCCTTTGCTGGACACAGTGGCGCCGGAAATGGCGTCCACATTGGAACCGACCTTTAAGGGCTGGTCGGAAGTCGTTTTGCCGATAAACTGATCCAACACAGGAGTTCCGTTGGCCAGAGGCAGGTTGCCCATGACCTTGGTGCCGATGCCGGAAGTCTCGGAGTTCTTGACGATGGAGACACCGGTGACAGCACCGTCGGTATCCACACCGACAACCATCTCAATGTCGCCCTGAGAACCGGCGGCCACAATTTTCACAGCATAGCCCGCATCGGAGCCGCCGTCGGTCACCTTATAGACGTTCTTAAGCGTTGCGCTGAAGGAAGACGCGGCGGCAGTCATTGCGTCGGTCACGTCGGTCTCCTCGAACTGAGGAGCAGAGGCCTGCTGGTAAACGTTGGACAGCGCCGTGTTGGTCTTCTCCAAGTTAAACGCTGCGATCTTGTCCTTCGTGATGCTGTTGACAAATCCAAGAACGCCCGCGACAATGACGCAGGTGATCAGCAGTGTCAGCGTCAGCTTTAAAATGTATTTGGGGTCCATATCGACTTTTTCCTTGGTCCTGGTTTCGTTACTCATTTCGCAGCCGCCTCCTTCTTCATATCGGACTTTGCGACGCCAAAACGAGTGGGCTTCATATTTCGGTCGATCAGAGCCGCGAAGCAGTTCATCACCATGATGGAGTAGCACACGCCCTCGTTGTAGGAGCCGAAATAACGGATAAACACGGTAAACAGTCCGCAACCGATGCCGTATACGATCTGACCCTTACCGGTGACGGGGGAGGTGGAGTAGTCGGTGGCCATGAAGAATGCGCCCAGCATCAGGCCGCCGCCAAAAATGTTATACAGCATCCACTCCACCGGGCTTGCTCCACCCCGGGGAAACAGCAGCGTCAACAGTGCCACGGTGCCGATATAGCTCACGGGGATCTGCCATGTGATGACCTTGCGGGCCAGCAGATAGACGCCGCCGCTGATCAGCAGCAAAGCGGAGACTTCACCCAGGGAGCCTCCGATCCTGCCGAGAAACATATCTAAAACGGAATATGTATCCTTCAGAGACTGGAAGGATGTAGCGATGTCGTCACCCTTCAGATAGGACAGCGGGGTGGCGGAGGTCACCACGTCGGCGGTAGAGCCGAACAGGGGAGACTTGGCCTGGAACTGAGCCCAGGCGGTCATGGTCCCGGCAAAGGAGGCCAGCATCGCGGCACGGCCCACCAGCGCGGGGTTTATAAAGTTCTTGCCGATGCCGCCGAAGAGCTGCTTGGCAAAAACAATGGCGAAGAAGCTGCCGATGATGATGGCGAAATAGGTCACGTCCACGGGGCAGACAAACGCCAGCAGAATGCCGGTAACCACCGCAGAGAGATCGCCTACGGACTGAGGCCGCTTTAAAAGCTTGCGGTACAGCCACTCCCACACGACGCAGGAAATCACGCTGACGCAGGTAACCGTCAGCGCCCGGACGCCGAAAGCCCATACGGACCAGACCAGCGCGGGCAGTAAGGCAATAATGACATCCAGCATAATAGAGCGGGTATTTTCCGCGGCGCGGATATGCGGAGAAGACGTGGCGATCAGTTTCAGATTCTTATAGTCGGTCATCTCTCACGCCTCCTTCTTCTCGTCTTTTGCGGCCGCCTGAGCGGCGGCTTTTTCAGCGGCGGCCTTGTCGGCAGCTGCCTTATCCTTTACCAACTGCTTGGCGGTTTTGAACATGTGGGTCAAATGCATCCGGGCGGGGCAGATATACGAACACGCGCCGCACTCCATGCAGTCCATGATATTGCTGGCGTTCAGCTCATCGACCATGCCCTTGGAGGCATACTGATACATAAACAGAGGCTCCAGATGCACCGGGCAGGCGGTCACGCACTTGCCGCAGCGGATACATTGGGGGTTCTCCACGGTCTGCTCCTCGTCCTCACAGAACGCCAGAACCGCGCCGGTGCCCTTGGCCACGGGAATGTCCGCGGTATACTGGGCCATGCCCATCAGGGGGCCGCCGGCGATCAGTTTATAGGTACCTTCCTTCACCCCGCCGCATGCATCCAGCAGATTGGCCACGGGGGTTCCGATGGGGCACTCCAGATTCTTCGGGTCAATGATGCCGGAGCCGGACACGGTAACCACCTTGCGCACCACGGGCATACCCTCGGTGATGGCCCGGTAAATGGCGCAGGTGGTGTTGATGTTGAATACGGCGCAGCCGATGGCGGAAGGCAGTCCACCGGGAGGGACCTGCTTTCCGGTGACGGCCTGACACAGCTGCTTTTCACCGCCCTGGGGGTAACGGGCGTGCAAAGACTCCACCACCACGGGGGCATGCTTTTCGGAAATGACCTTGTTCATGGAGTCGATGCCGTTTTGCTTGTTATCCTCCACGCCGATCACAACTTTATCCACACCAAACATTTTGGCCAGATAAATCGCGCCGCCGATGATCTCATCAGGGCGCTCCAGCATCGTGCGGTGGTCGCCGGTAATGTATGGTTCGCATTCCGCACCGTTGATAATAACCGTGTCCACTTTCCCGATGCCGCCGGAAATTTTCACGTGGGTAGGGAACGTTGCGCCACCCATGCCGACGATGCCGGCGTTTTTGACGATCTCAACCATTTCATCGACCGTCAGGGCGTCGGGATTCGTAGGAACTTTGACTTCTTCGCTCAGCTCATCCTTCATGTCGTTTTCGATCACGACAGAAACCATGTTGCCGCCCATGGAATAGGGGCGCGGCTCCACAGCCTTAACCGTGCCGGAAACGCTGGCATGAATCGGCGCGCCTAACCCGCGGAACTCACCGATCTTCTGGCCGACCTTTACGTGGTCTCCAACCTTGACGATAGGTGTGCATGGTGCGCCAAAGTGCATGGACATGGGGATAACCACCTCAGCCGGGGGCGCCAGCTGCTCGATGGCCTTTTCATTGGTGGCGGCCTTCATATCGTGGGGATGAACGCCGCCAAAGAACGCTTGTGCCATAGTTTTCACCTCATTTTTAGTCCTGGTTAGAGCAGCAAACGGCTACTCTACCACATACTGCGGATTATTTTACACCAAAAAGAAATAAATGTCCAGACTGTGAACGTTGGTTTTCACAGAAATTTGTGTGTTTTTTAACAAATCCTGCACAGCGTTTCAGCCTCGGACTTGCCAAGATTCTCTTCGCGTGCTACACTGAAATCGCGGCATACAGTTATTATGCACGCACCAATACATATATTAAAGGTATCGCCGCCGGTATACAGCGGCGCGGAAGGAGCGTTTTTATGGCGGAAGTGATTGACCGGCCTGGTCTGAAGGCGGAGATGAAGGGGATGCTGCGGGACTCGCAGGTGAGTGCCAAGGGGTTTGTGGCGCTGTATCTGCTGTTGGGCCTGATTTTGAGCATGGTGGACTCCGTTGCCAGCAGCGGAGGCACGATCTCCTATGGCAATCCGCTGGGAATCTTTGTCCGCATTTTGACCTCGCTCTTGAGCATGGTTTTATCCATTGGCTTTATCCTGTACTGTTCGACGGTCCGTCAGGGACAGCGGGCGGAATATCTGACTTTGTTCGACGGGTTCTCCTTCGTCGGAAAGGTGATCGGTCTTGCCATCGTGCAAACCTTTTTTATTCTGCTGTGGGCCTGCTTATTCATCATCCCCGGCATCATCGCCGCGTATCGTTATCAGTTTGCCTACTTTAACCTCTGTGAAAACCCGGAGCTTGGCTGCATGGACGCGCTGGAGCTAAGCAAGAAGCAGACCATGGGCTACAAGGGCCAGCTTTTCACGCTGGATCTGAGCTATTTGGGCTGGGAGCTGTTGGCGTCCTTACCCATTACCGTCTGGGGCGGTTACCTTGCAACCACGCAAAGCCCCTACCTGCTCAGCGGCGCCGCGCTTGAACCCGTATCCACCGGCGTGTCTCTGGGCATTGACCTTCTTTGCGGGCTGTGGGCTGTGGCCATACAGATTTTTTATCTGCCCACCTATCAATGCACACAATTGGGGTACTACGAGACCGCCAAGCGTACCAGCGGCGTCTCACCTCTCCCGTCCGTCAATCAGCCGGGCATCGACGACGGCGGAAGTGACGATCTGTTTTAATCGATCGCGACGGAGGCGGATCACGCGGACATAATTTCAGAAAATCAAAAATGCGGAAGCCGGAGCGCGTTAAAGCGTTCCGGCTTCCGGCCTTTTATCCTCGCAGAGATTCTCCGTACTGTAAAGTTCAGTCCTTGTGCATGCCACCCAATCGGCGAAGACTTTCCATAGCGTCGGCATACTGCTTCGCCATGGCAGTGGGATTGCCCCGCAGAATTCGAAGTGACTGGCGGTAGGTCTTTGCGGTCCGGGTCCTGATGACAGCCTGACGCTCCCGCAGCTTTTTCACCGCCTCGTCAAGCTCCGCCCGCTTCTCCGCAAAAGTCTCGCCGCTCTCCTCCAGCCGATCCCGGCAGCTCTCCGTGGCGGAGGCCACATTTTCAAGCGCGCTGAGCTTTGCCTCGGACAGAGTGCGCAGCGCTTCGGCCAAACCCTCTTCCCGCCGCAGCGTCCGTTCCGCTCTGTTCTTGATTCGCTTCTGCCGCTCCGCCTTCAGGCGGTCCTGAAGCAGGATGCGCTCCACCTGGGTCCTATCCCGGAACTTTTGCAGGTCCTCCTCCGCGAAGGCGGAGACGATCTCCACCCGCCGGGCCAGACGGCGCAACTCCTCGTTTTCCTCGGTGAGCTTTTCCAGCATTGCCCGCAGGTCCAGCGCGGCCTGTACGGATCGCACCGTATCCACGGTAAACGCTGCCACCAGTACCAGCGCCAGCGGCGCGGCGAATGCGGCGGGGATCGCCAGCACCAGCCGCGCGATGGGAGGATGGATGAGCTTCACCAGCAGAATGGAGAAAAAGCCCCAGGCAATACTGCTGCTGAGACAGATATAGCCGTTCATATTGAATTTTTGATTGGAGTAATCCCAATAGCGGACCTTGAAGATCCGCTCCATGGTCGCGCCGGTGACGTATTCCAACAGCGTGGCCGCCGTTGCGCCGCTCAGGTACAACAGGACAAGATGGCTTCGTACCGGAAGGGTGAACAGCAGGATCAAAATGGCTCCGGAGCCATAAATGGGCAGCAGCGGCCCGTGGAGAAATCCCCGGTTTACCCAGCTGCGCTGACGGATGGAGACATAACAGGACTCCCAAACCCAGCCGCACAGACAATAAAAGAAAAAGAACAGGACCCACTGGTCCGCCGAATAGGCGCGCAAAAAAATCCCTCCCTGATAAGTGTTCCGTCAGTCTACTCCTAATATGCCAAAAAATCAACCGCGCAAATATAAAAACCTATAAAAGAACAGGTTGCGCAAATAGGTTCGAAAAAGGCGGACTATGAACAAAAGCCCCCTGATGTAGGAAGATAGAACTACATCAGAGGGTATTATTATGAGCAAACAGGAGTGGATCATTATTTAGGAAATGGAGTCGTATATTGCTGGGTTTAAATTTTGTTCAGATAAAAACTGAGAGAAACTTGTTTTACTGTCTACACATTCTGGGACGGTTCCTAAATGCCTTCGGCGAGCTCTTTAATATCCGTTCAGTTTTGCAGAAGCTTGATTACCTGCTCCGTATCCTCTGGGGTCATGTCGGCCATGGGGTACATTAGACCCTTGGGAAGCTTGCAAATGACGAAAACGCCCGTAATATCCACGGTGTCCATTTCACCCACAGAGTCCACCAGATAAGCCGTCATGTTGGCCGGAAGATTTTTCCTGCCGCGGTTCTTATCCATTAGGATATAATAAAAGCCACGGTACAGCGAGAACATGTCTACCTCTGCGGACTGGAGTCCGGCGATGCTTTCATAGATCTCCTCGATCCGATCGGTTGGAACCTTCATATAGCAGAGGGACTGACCGGGAAATTTCACGAGAACGGTTGTTTTCGCCATGAATTTGTGCCCCTTTCCGGATATCCTGCCGATGCATGCCGCAGACCGAGGGTTTCTCTATAAAAAGACAGTTTAACGGATTTCTTCTATGATGTCAATGTGTGGAAACTTTTTTGCCTCCGAAGCGTCTAAGAAAATAATGAGCTGTGCGGCGCGTGCCGCGCGAAGTTTTTCTGAACTGGAGGAAAGTGACATTATGAGAAAGAGAATATGCAAGCTGTTGTCCCTGCTGCTGTGCGTCGCCATGCTGGCGGTTCCCACCGCAGGGGCGAGCGGCGGCGGAACGCAAAATACTCCCCAGGAACTCAAGATGCTGGAGGGAACGCTGAGCCGCGGGACAGGCGGCCTGCTGAGTGTGACCGATGGGAGCGGCGAGAAGACCATCGTCCATCTAAGCGAGTCCACCCGCGTTGTGAACGCGCAGACCGGCGCGGCAGCCGAGTTGGACCGTGTAAAGGATGGGGAGACGGTGCGGATGTATGTCAGGCCCGCCATGACACTCCTTCCCCCGGCCGAGGCCGTGGCGGTGCTGGCCCTCTGCGGCCTGTCCAAGAGCACCCCGGCTCCCACCTATCAGCAGGCGGTGGCGGTGGACGCGGTGGATGAAAGCGGCATCACCGTCACCACCAGCAAGGGCGGACAGATGACGGTCTCGTCCTCCGCCAAGGTCATGCCCTATCAGACGAAAAACGTCGTCACCTATCGGGACCTGATCCCCGGGTCGTGGTTTTTGACCTGGCTCGACGGTGGGGCGGTGAGCCGGGCGGTCCTGTTCCCCTATGACGGCCTGCCTTTTACCGATGTGGCGAAGGATTACTGGGCCTACGACGAGATTCTCGGCGTCACATCCAAGGGCCTGATGCGCTGCAACGAGACGCTGAAATTCCGCCCGACCGATGCCCTGACCCGGGCGGAGATGGTGCAGGCGCTCTACCATATGGCGGGCTGTCCCATGGTGATTCAATCCATGCCTGATTTCACGGATGTGCAGGGCGGGGGTGACTATATCAACGCCCTGACGTGGGCCGTGGGGAATAAGCTGGTCGGCGGCTATAAAGACAATACCTTCCGGCCCGACACCCCCGTGACCCGCCAGCAGATGGCGGTGTTTCTCTATCGCTGGGAACAGCACCGGGGCGGCGGTTTCAAGGGCGCGTGGATGTTCCTGTTGGATTACCCGGATCGGGACAGTATCTCGGATTACGCCTATGAGGGCGTTGCATGGTGCACGACTAACGGCATTCTGACCGGTCGGGCCGACGGGACGCTGGCCCCCGGCACCACCGTCACCCGCGCCGCCGCGGCGGCCATGATGCAGCGGTATCTCAGCCGTCAGGCCTCCGCCCAGAGCACCGACTGACGATCAAGGTAATACCCACGATCTGCGGCTGCCTGAAAACGAAAACCCGCCGCGCGGTCCCTTCGGACCGTGCGGCGGGACGCTTATGTACTTACGCAAAAACAACCTGTACCAGAACCATATAGAGGGCCGTGCCTCCGGCGATGGACAGCAGGACATTGCCCCTCCATCGGTGGAGCAGGATAACGGCGAGAATTGCCGCAGCCTCCGGAATTCCGTGGGGCGGGGCGGTAAAAGAGACGCCGCGCAGACAGTAGACCACCAGAAGACCCATGGCGGCGGTGGGCAGGAGCTTTCCCAGGTAAATGACTGTTTTCGGCACGGCCTTTCCCTCCGGGAACAGAAGAAACGGCAGCCATCGGGTCAGTTGGGTTCCCAGAGCCACAGCCAGAATCATAAGCAGCGTTTGAGGCGCAGTCAGGTACACAGCTGTTTCCTCCCTCCCAGCAAAACCGCCACGATTACCAACATGGCGGGGATGACCAGATTGTCCGCGCCGAACACGAGCAGGCAAAGCACCGTGGCGCAGATGCCGATTGCCCCGGCGGGACGGTTCTCACGTTTTTTCCACTGCTCCAGAAACAGCACCACGAACAGCGCCGTCAGGGCAAAATCCAGCCCAGTGGTGTCAAAGGGAATAAAATCCCCCAGAAAGCCGCCCAGAGCCGTGCCGCCCACCCAGTAAAAGTAGTCCAGCAGAGAGATGGAGAGATAGAAGCTTTTCCGGTCCACGCCCTCCGGCGGGTTCAGGGTGGAGACCAGGGAGAATGTCTCGTCACACAAAACGTAAATCAGCGGAATACGGGCTTTGCCAAGGCCGCGGTATCTCTCCAGCATGGAAAGGCCGTAAAAGAGATGGCGGGCGTTCACCATGCAGGACAGAAGAAACGCCTGAACCGGGTCAAAGACCGTGGTCAGCAGGGAGATCGCCACGAACTGCATACTGCCGCCGAAGGCGACCGCGCTCATGAGTGTGGACCACAGAGGGCCGTAACCCTTTGCGTTCATCAAAACGCCATAGGCAATGCCGAGGAAGAGAAACCCGGTCAGGACCGGGACCGTATGGGGAAACGCGGCGCGGAGGGCGGGGCCCAGGCGGCGGAGTTTTGCTTCACCGGAGGAGGTGTCCACGCACTCAGCCCTCCTGTTCCGCCCGCAGCCGGTCCAGTCTCTTGTTGCGGAAGTAGAGGACCACGTCGGTTCCGACCATCAGGAAATTCAGCACGTACAGGAAAAATACCCAGTCAAACCGCACCAGAACCTTGTTCAGCATGCCGCATATGTATCCCACCTCGATGATGAGCAAGAAGGACAGGCTCTTGCCCGCAGCGGACCGGGTGGTCCAGGATTTCCAGATGTTCATGGGCCAGGACAGACCGAAACAAATCAGCATCAAAGCCTCGAAAATACTCATGAAAGCCACTCCTCTTTCTTTTGAAACGAACCCCCGCGCCGGTCCGGCCGGACCGGCAGGGGGGTTCATACTTATGGACGCACCGCACAATTTACGGCTGCCGCCTTACATTTTTTCCGGCGCGTCCACGCCGATGAGACGCAGACCGTTCCGCAGAACCGCGCGGGTGCAGTCCGCCAGCTTCAACCGGGCACCGGCCACGTCGGCGGACTCCCCCTTAATGTGGCAAACCGTATAGAACCGGTGGAAGCAGCCCGCAAGCTCCTGCAAATACCGGTTGATAAAGGACGGATCGTAGTCTCTAGCCGCGATGCGGACAATCTCACAGAACTGGGCCAGCTGCTTCACCAGGGCCTGCTCCGTCTCGCCGCTCACCTGCGCCATGTCGATGTCCGCCATGGCGGGGACATGCAGTCCCTCGGCATCCATGGTCCGCAGCAGCGAGCAGATGCGGGCGTGGGCGTATTCCACATAGTACAGGGGATTTTCACTGTCCTCCCGGACGGCGAGGCCCAGATCGAATTCCATCTGGGTGTCGGGTTTGGAGTTAAAGAACCACCTGGCCGCGTCCACCGGAACCTCGTCCAGAAGGTCGTGCAGAGAGATGGCCTTTCCGGTGCGCTTGCTCATGCGGACAGCCTCTCCGTCCCGCAGAAGCTTCACCAGCTGCATCAGCACAATGTCCAGCTTATTAGAGCCGTCGAGGCCCAGCGCGTCCAGCGCGCCCTTCAGCCGGGCCACATGCCCGTGGTGGTCGGCACCCCAGATGTTGATGACCTTGTCAAAGCCCCGGACGGCAAACTTGTTGCGATGATAGGCAATATCGGCGGCAAAGTAGGTGTAGAACCCGTTGGCACGGCGGAGCACGTCGTCCTTCAGGTCCAGCTTTTCGATCTCCGCCTCTTTTTTTCCGGATTTACGGAGATTGTCAGCCAGAATCTCAGCCGTTTTCAGCCACAGCGCCCCGTCCTTTTCATAGGTAAAGCCCGCATCAAGCAGCTTGTCCACTGTGTCTGCGACGTAGCCGGATTCATGGAGCGTGGACTCGTAGAACCAGGTGTCGTACGCAATCTTGTACCGGGCCAGGTCGGACTTCATCTTCGGCAGGTTCACATCCAGACCGAATTGGGACAGAGTGTCCCGGCGTGTCTGCGCCTCCGCCTCCGCCAGCGCGTCGCCGTGCTGCGCACGGTAGGCTGCGGCAAGGTCGCGGATGTCCTCCCCCTGATAGCCGTCCTCGGGGAAAGAAAAACTCTCATCCCCGTGAATGAGCTGGAGGTAGCGGGCCTCGATGGACTGGGCAAACTTGTCAATCTGATGGCCCGCGTCATTGACATAAAACTCCCTTGAGACGTCCGCGCCGCAGAAGGAGAGGACGGAGGCAAGGGTATCACCCAGCACGCCGCCCCGGGCGTTGCCCATGTGCATGGGGCCGGTGGGATTGGCGGAGACAAACTCCACCATGATCTTCCGCCCCGTGAGATCGTCACAGGTGCCGTAGCCGTCCCCTTCGGTCTCCACGGCGCACAGCACATCCTGGAACCACGCCTGCCCCAGATGAAAGTTCAAAAAGCCGGGACCGGCGATCTCCGCAGAGTCGAAATAGCTGCCATCCAGAGCGAGACGCTCCAAAAGAGCCTGTGCGATGGCTCTGGGAGGCTGACGCAGGACCTTGGAGGCCGCGAGGGCAAAGGTGGTGGTGAAGTCGCCGTTTTTCGTATCCTTGGGGATCTCCACCGGGGCTTTGGCAATCACCGCTTCCGGCAACGCCCCGTCGGCCACGGCCTTGCGGTAGGCGTTCATTGCCAGCTCCGCTGCCTGATCTTTCGCTTTTTGAATCATATGGATCATGGTTCACGTACCTCTTTCTTTGGTGTGGATAACCTTTGCGTCAGCTTCTGGGCCGCACGCGAATCTTAAACGCGTTCTTCCCTGTGGCGGTGTGTTCAACCGCTATCGAGTATTTGATCTCCAAAAGACCGCCCCGCTCTGTCAGATTGTGGCGCAGCAGGCTGGTCTGAATGTCCACGCTCAGTTCACCCATCGGGGTTTCATATAGCGAAGTATGCTGCCGACCCTCCTCAAAGACCATCTGGGAGTTTACCTTACCGGACCGGGTCAGCAGAACGCGGGGACCCCGCAACTCAAACGTGGTGGTGGTGCCCTCCATACCGGTGAGGGCGCTCTCCTCATAACGCAGCCGCATCCCGCCCGGGAGCATGGTCAGCGTTCCCTCGGTGGTCAGCTCCGTGTTGTCCGGGTCGCAGTCATCGAAATACTGCTCTCCCCGGACGGAGAGGATGACAGGGAAAGGCACGGACTCAGTATCGGTCGATGTCAATTTGATTGGCTCCATGATGTAAATCCTCCTGCAAAAACCAGGAGGCGGTCTCCTCGAAACTCTCCACCCGGTCGCTGACATAATAAGTAGCGTCTCCCTGACGGGCCTCATCGTTCCGAAGCCTCTGGGCCTTCAGCATCCGCTTCAGCTCAAAGGCGGATTCCTCTCCGGCGGACACCAGCTCCACTCCCGGTCCCATGACCCCGGCGATGATCTCCGTCAGCAGAGGATAGTGGGTGCAGCCCAGGATCAACGTGTCGATGCCCGTTTCCCGCATGGGGTCCAGATATTCCCGCGCTATGGTCTCAATGACTACATCGCCCCTGTGAAACCGTCCATTTTCGACCAAGGGGACGAACAGGGGGCAGGCTTTCGAAAACACCTGAATGTCGGGGTCCAGCTCCGCCAACGTTTTCTTATAAGTACCTGTCCGCACGCTGGCCTGCGTGGCAATCATGCCCACCCGTTTGTTTTTTGTCACGGCGGCGGCCCGGGCGCAGGTGGGCTCCACCACGCCCACCATGGGCAGATCATTTTCCGCCTTGAGCGTTTCCAAAGAGGTGGTGGACACGGTGCCGCAGGCAATCAAAATCGCCTTGAGATCAAAGGAGCGCAGGAACCGCACGTCCTGCCGGGCATATTTTAAAATTGTCTCCCGGGAACGCCCCCCGTAAGGGACGCGGGAGGTATCTCCAAAATAAATGAGATCCTCTTCCGGCAAAATCTTTTTCAGAGAGCGGACAGCGGTGAGCCCGCCGAGGCCGGAGTCAAATACGCCGATGGGTCGTTTATCCATGAAAAGTGCCTCCAAATCTGTCGCTGGAAAGACTATATCTTATCATATAGCCTCAACTTGACCATTATACTATGTATATTTGTCCCCGGCAAGTCAGATTTTAGGCTTTTTTCCCGGTTTTTTAGGTGGAATTTCAGAATTGGATTTGATATAATGCTGGGAGAAATCAGCGGCACGGTTGGGGGAACCGGAGCTGGGAGGTGTTTGCCGTGAAGATCGAGCTGACGGAACAGCAGTATCGCTATCTGCTGGACCTGGTATACATAGGAAATTGGGTGATGAACTCCGCCCGTGAGGATGACCGCATCAAGGAGTATGACGCTGTGGAGAGTCTGATCTTCTCCCACTGTCCCGCCCACGGAATGCGGAAGCTGGCAGAGCGGCTGGACGGGGAGATCATCCCCTCCCGCGCGTTTGCCGACGGCGGGATCCACGAGGCCATCGCGGACTACGAGGACGTGGTGTTCTATGAGATTCTGGCGGAAGAGCTGGCACTGCGGGATATGGACGGAGAGCCCATGACCCGGGAGAACTACAACGAACTGATGGAGCGCATCGACACCTATATGGACGAATTTGAAGAAAATGGGACGGATCACGTCTGCGTGGATTTGGACGAGTAAAGGGATGCGCTTTTGAGGCAGAGAGAAAACGAGGAGGAACGCCATCATGGCAGAAAAGGCAAAGGTTTATTTTGCGGATTTCCGCGCCCCAAGCTGGCGAGAGAATCTGCCGCAGAAGCTGGCGCGGCTGATGATGACCGCCGGTTTCGGCGACATCGACATGGACGGGAAATACGTGGCGATCAAAATGCACTTCGGCGAGCCGGGAAATCTTGCGTACCTGCGGCCAAATTGGGCCAAGGTCGTGGCGGACCTCGTCAAATCCCAAGGGGGAAAGCCCTATCTGACGGACTGCAACACGCTGTACGTGGGTGGGCGAAAAAATGCGCTGGACCATATTGAATCCGCCTATGTCAACGGATTCTCTCCCTTTTCCACCGGCTGCCACATCCTGATCGGCGACGGCCTTAAGGGCACGGACGAGGTGCTGGTGCCGGTAGAGGGCGGCGAATATGTGAAAGAGGCAAAGATTGGCCGGGCTGTGATGGACGCGGACGTGTTCGTCTCCCTGACCCACTTCAAGGGCCATGAGCAGACCGGTATGGGCGGAACGCTGAAAAACATCGGCATGGGCTGCGGCTCCCGGGCGGGCAAGATGGAGATGCACAGCTCGGGAAAGCCCTTTGTGAAGCAGAAGCGGTGCATCGGCTGCGGCGCCTGCGTGAAAATTTGTGCCCACGATGCGCCTCAGGTTGTAGACCGCAAGGCGTCCATTGATCAGGACAAGTGCGTGGGCTGTGGACGGTGTCTGGGCGTGTGTCCGAAGGATGCCATCTGCGCCGCCAACGACGAGGCTCCCGGGATTCTGAATAAAAAGATCGCGGAGTACACCAAGGCAGTGGTGGATGGGCGGCCCTGCTTCCACGTGTCGCTGGTGCGGGATATCTCTCCCAACTGCGACTGCCACGGGGAGAACGACGCGCCCATCACCCCGGATGTGGGCATGTTCGCTTCCTTTGATCCGGTGGCGCTGGACCAGGCCTGTGCCGACGCAGTGAACGCGCAGCCCGCCATGCCCGGCTCCGTGCTCTTCGACGAGGGACAAGACTGCACCTGCGGAGATAACCTCACCGCCGCCCACGCCGCCACCGACTGGCGCGTATGTCTGGAACACGGCGAGAAGCTGGGGATCGGCACCCGAGAATACGAATTGATCAAAATCTGAGAGACGGGGGCTTCGGAAATTTTCTGAAGCCCCCATTTATTTGCGCTTATTTCAGTTTGTCCAGCGTCAGAGAGAAGCTGTCCATGAACGTTTCCAAAAAATAGGTTACCTCCGGAAGGTCGAAGTTCTCCAGTGCGGCGCGGGTCTGCCGGGCCGCATCCCGGAATTCGCCGTTTCCGGCCTTGACCTCCTCCACGCACTTGATGTAGGCGGACAGCTTGTCCGCCGCCTTGACAAGGATGCGGATCTCCGGGTCCGGGATCTCCAGAATCGGCTCATAGGTCCCCTGCAGCTCCGGCGGCAGCATTTCCAGCAGCTTTCGGTTGGCCACCGCCTCCACCTCCTTATAGGCGGAGCGGATGGAGGGGTTAAAGTATTTGATGGGTGTGGGCATGTCGCCGGTGAGGATCTCCGACGCATCGTGATACAGCGCCGCCACGGCCACCGCCCCGGCGTCCACACGGCCGCCGAAGCGCTGGTTGCGGATGACCGCCAGCGCATGGGCCAGCACTGCCGCCTGATGGCTGTGCTCCTGTACGTTTTCCGTGGCGGTGTTGCGCATCAGCGCCCAGCGAGAGATAAACCGCAGGCGGGACAGATAGGCGAAAAAGTGGCTTTTCATGGCGTCTCCTCCAATTTTCCCAGCAGGGCGGAGCCCTCCACGCCGGTGATGCGGGTTCTTACTACCCGGTTGTGGAGAGCCTCGTTCCCGTTTATTAGAACCTCCATATAGTTGGGTGCATGGCCGAAAAATCTGCCGCTTCGGGGCTGCTCGTACAGCACGGGATAGACCTGCCCCACGCAGCCGGAGAGATACGCGCGGTGGAGCTCGTCCGCAGCGGCGGCGGCCCGTCTGGCCCGGTCCTCCTTCACAGAGGACGGCACCTGCTCCATCTCCGCCGCTGGGGTACCGGGGCGGATGGAATAGGGGAAAATGTGTATCCGGGCAAACCCGCACCGGCGGATGAACTCCAGAGACTGGGCAAACTCCTCCTCCGTTTCGCCGGGAAAGCCCACGATCATGTCGGTGGTGACCGCCGGACGGTCAAAATGGGCGTTCAGCAGCTCCACGGATTGGAAATACCGCTCGGTGTTGTATTTCCGGTTCATGCGCCTGAGGGTTTCGTCGCAGCCGGACTGCATGGACAGGTGGAATTGGGGGCAGAGATTGGGAAGCTTTGCCGCCCGCAGGCAAAAATCCTCCGTGATTGTCCGGGGCTCCAAACTGCCCAGCCGCAGCCGAAGACCCGGTGCGGCGGCGCTGAGGGCCTCCATCAGGTCAATGAGGCTCTGCCCGGTTTTCAGTTCCGCACCCCAGGATGAGATTTCAATGCCGGTCAGGACGATTTCCCGATAGCCTGCCCTTTCCAGCTCCTGCGTCCGCTCCACCGCTGTTTCCAGCGGCAGGGACCGGATCGGCCCGCGGGCAAAGGGGATGATGCAGTAGGAACAGAAGTTGACGCATCCGTCCTCCACCTTCAGCATGGCGCGGGTACGGCCCTCCAGCCCTCCGGCGGGGAGAACCTCAAACGCGCGGCGGTCAAAGGCCCGGTCCATGGACTCCATAGGCCTGCGGTCCTCCAGCTCCTGCTCCAGAAGGTCCACAAAGCCCATCCGGTCCCCTGTGCCGGAGATCAGGTCCACATCCAGCTTCCGCACATCCTCCGGGTGGGTCTGGGCATAGCACCCGCAGACGGCCACCACCGCGCCCGGATGCTCCCGCCGGGCGCGGGAGAGCATCTGGCGGGATTTCTGGTCGCTGACGGCGGTGACGGAGCAGGTGTTGACTACATACGCGTCCGCGCCGTCGGCAAAGGACACGATTTCATGGCCCCGCCGGCGAAGCTCCTGCTCCATGGCCTGCGTCTCATACTGATTCACCTTGCAGCCCAAGGTGTAAATGGCGACTTTCATGGATTCTCCTTGCTATTTCAGACAATTTTCATTATAATAATTAAGACTGTGCAATACAAAGCTGTGCCGTGAGCGGCACAGCTCCATTATACTTGCAATTTATCTCTGGGGCAAGCCCCAATCAAAGGAGTGTTTCCAATGATCTACCTCGATCACGCCGCTACCACGCCGGTGCCCAAAGCGGTGGCGGACGAGATGTACCGTGTGCTGACGGAGGAGTACGGAAATCCCAGCTCCCAGTATGCCTATGGCCGGGAGGCCCGGCGGCTGGTGGACGACTGCCGAGGGAAAATCGCGGACGCTCTTGGCTGTGAGCCGGGGCGGCTGTTTTTCACCGCCTGCGGCACGGAGTCCGACAACTGGGCGTTTACCGCAGCTCTGTGGCAAAACCGGCGGGTGGGGAAGCACATTGTCACCACTGCCGTGGAGCACAGCGCGATTCTGGAGCGGTGCAGATGGCTGGAACAGGACGGGTACGAGGTCACCTTCCTGACTCCGGACCGGGACGGAAACATTCCGGCGAGAGAAGTGCTGGAAGCCGTCCGGCCCGACACGGCGCTGGTGAGCGTCATGCTGGTGAACAACGAGACGGGGAACGTCTATCCCGTGACGGAAATTGCCGCCGGGCTGAGAGCCAAAAACGAGAAAACGCTGTTGCACACCGACGCGGTGCAGGGCTTTTTGAAGGTCCCTTTCTCCGCGCGGTCGCTGGGTGCGGATTTTATCTCCCTCTCCGCCCACAAGATCGGCGGGCCCAAGGGCATCGGCGCACTGTACATCGGCGAACGGGTACGCAGTCCCCGCCCTCTGCTGCCCGGCGGCGGACAGGAGTCCGGCTTCCGCGCCGGAACGGAGGCCACCGCTCAGATTGCCGGCTTTGCAAAGGCAACGGAGCTGCGGATGGATGGACTTTCGGAAAAACTGCGGCACATGGCGGAAATCAAAGCTTACACCATGGAGCGTCTTGCGGAGATACCGGATCTGCGGCTGATCGCAAAGGGGACTGCGCCCCACGTGCTGTCTGTCTCCATGCCCGGCTATCCCAGCCAGAACGTGGTGAACGATCTGTCCGACGCGGGCATCTGCATCTCTGCGGGGTCCGCCTGCCACCAGGGAAAACCCAGTCAGGTGACCGCCGCGCTTGGCCTTGAAAAAAAGGTGGCCGCCGGAGTGGTGCGGCTGAGCTTTGGCCCGGAGACCACGAGAGAAGAGATCAATGCGGCCGCCGCCGCTCTGAAAAAGCACCACGATACGCGCTTTCCCATGCTCTGACGAGGAAACGAGGCGAGGGAGGGGAAGTATTTAAAATAAAACAAAAAATGAGGTAACTATGTTTTCCGTCCTTCGCCAAAAACCCGGCTTTTACGGTCGGCTGTGGAAGCTGGCGCTTCCTATGATCCTGCAAAATCTCATCACCACATCCCTGGGCTTTGTGGATACGTTTATGGTAGGACTTCTGGGCAACGACGAGCTGTCCGCAGTCACAGCTGCCAACACGCCTATTTTCCTGGTGCAAGTCATCATTTTTGGCATTATGAGTGGCCTCACTGTGCTGGTATGTCAGTACTGGGGCAAAGAGGACACGGTTTCCATCAATCGGGTGATGGGCATTGCCGCCTATGCGGGGATCATTGTTTCCGGGATTACGGCGCTGCTCCTGTTTTCCTTTCCGGAGGGAGTGATGGCCCTTGTCACCAACAATGCAAAACTGATTGAGCTGGGCGCGCCATACGTCCGGATCGTGGGCATCTCCTATGTGTTCAACGCCGTCAGCTCCGTATATGTGGGAATGCAGCGGAGCACGGAGAATCCCGGCTTCGGCATGAGAGTGTTTGCGGTCTCCATGTTTTTAAATACGTTCTTGAATTACTGCCTGATTTTTGGAAACCTTGGCGCGCCCCGGCTTGGCATCACCGGCGCGGCGGCTGCGACACTGGCCTCACGGGTGGTGGAGTTTGCCATTGTTCTGGGCTATGCGCTTACCAACACACGGATTCCGCTGGTTCCAAAGGTTCTGTTTCACCCAGGCAAAGCCATGCTGAAAAGCGCGGTGGTCTACGCCGGGCCGGTGATCCTGAACGAGACGCTGTGGGGGCTCGGAACCACCATGATGACCGTCATTATGGGGCATATGGACATCAGCGCGGATATGCTGGCGGCTTATGCGATTATGGGTAATATTGACAAATTTTCCACGGTGGCCTGCTTTGGCGTGGCGGGAGCCTCTGCCGTCATGGTGGGCAAACGCATCGGGGAACAGGCGGATAAGGAGGAGATATACAGCCTGAGCTGCTGCCTGCTGCTGGTTTCCTTTTTGCTGGGGACGGGGATTGCCTTGGCGCTTGCGATCGTATTGCCCACGGTGTTCATCCCGATTCTCTATCCGCTGTTCAGCCTGACGGAGACGGCTACGGACGTGGCGGTAACCATGTGCGTGGTCTACATCGTGACGATGCCGCTCAAAGCCTTCGATGTCACCAATGTTACCGGCATCCTGCGCGCGGGCGGCGACGCGCGGGTAGCGGCGATTTTGGACCTATGCCCGCTGTGGCTGGTGGCGGTGCCGCTGACGGCGTTGACAGGGCTGGTGCTGAACGCGCCGATTCCATTGGTGTGCTGTGCCATTTATTCGGAGAATTTCTGTAAAATGCCGGTGGGCATCGTCCGGCTCCGTAGCCGGAAGTGGATCAACGACGTAACCATCTGCGGGAGGAGCTGAGAGAACGTGGACAGTTTGTTTTGCTGCCCCTTGTGCGGCGCGGCGCTGGAGCGGACTGAACGAACGTATGTCTGCCCTGCGCGGCACAGCTTTGATCTTGCGAAAGAGGGCTACACCTATTTGCTGCCGGTGAATCAGAAACACTCCGCCGCCCCGGGGGACGACCCCGGCATGGCCGCAGCCCGGCGGGATTTCCTCTCAAAGGGCTACTATCGTCCTTTGTTGGACACCCTGTGCGCGCTGGCAATTTCTCATACGGAGTCGAAGCCGGACATTTTGGATGTGGGCTGCGGAGAGGGATATTATACCGCCGGCATGTATCAGGCGCTCCGCGCCGCAGACAAGCGCCCCCGCATGGCGGGGACGGATATTTCCAAATCCATTCTGCGTCTGGCGGCAAAGCGGGAGAGGGACGTGGAGTTCGCAGTGGCGTCCTCCTACCATCTGCCGCTGGCGGACGGAACCGTTGATCTGCTGCTGGACTGCTTTTCTCCGCTAGCCATTGAGGAATTTCGGCGGGTACTGCGCCCCGGCGGGAGCTTTTTCTATGTGGTGCCGTCGGCAATGCACCTGTGGGAGCTGAAGGAGGCCCTCTACGACACACCCTATCCCAATGAGGAAAGGCAGACGCCCTACGAGGGGTTTTCCTATGAGTGCATCATTCCGGTGGAGGGCCGTGTGGAGCTGAATTCCCAGGAGGAGATCCACGCCCTGTTTCAAATGACTCCCTACTACTGGAAGACGCCCAGAGTGGGCACGGAGCGCCTGGCGGCAATGGACCGACTCAGTGTCCGCACCGGCTTTCGCATTCACGTGTTTCGGGCGGAATAGGGCGCCGAACATGAAAAAAAATTGCTGCCGAAAGGCAGCAATTTTTTACTGGTTCCAGTCTGTAATTTTATACCCGGCCCATACTGGCCCGCTGAAGACTGAACATGGCGGCGCAGAGCCGCCGCTCCTCCTGCTCCGGAACGGAGTGGAACGCGCAGCCGCAGCGATAAGCCCCGTCTCCTGCGGATACCCACCGGACCTGGAGCGGCAGGGAGAAGGGCTGGGGATCGTGGTACAGCCGCAGACCCGTTACCGCCAGAAGATCGTTCATGCGAAAGGAATGGCTGGACCGAAGCTGCAAACCGCCCATGCCCACGTCCAGAATCTCGCACTGGTCATAGTCCCTGGAATAATAGGCCGCGGTCAGTGTTTCACCGTTTTCCGGAAGACCCAGCAGGTTCCGCACCACGGCAGACAGGGAAACCCTCTGCCGGAAGCTGGCACGCTGCTCGTCCTTTAGACGGGTCAGCTCATCCATTTTCCAGAATTTATAGGTGCTGCCCCGGACCCGCCCCGTCCAGACGGGAATGGGCTGGTGGGGTGTGCGGAACACCAGCTTGTAGTGGCTATTATAGATCACGGAGGGCGCGTCGGCATCCAGTGTGGGGAACAGGCGGAATGAGTCCCCGTCAAAATCCTTCACATCCGCCAGAAAAACCGGTCGGTCGTCTATTCCGCGTACCTCGCAGTGGTACTGCGCGGCTTGTTCAAACTCACTGAGTGGCTCCTGCTCTTCCTCAGGCTGGGGAACGCTTTTTTTGAAAAAATGGAACATGACGGCGCTCCTCTCCTGTAATTCACACATAATACTTTCAGTTTATTAATTTTATCATGTATTTTCCCGGGATTCAATGGCAAACACGGATATATTACGGATTAAAATATGCAAAAGGCAAACTTTTTAGAATTTCAACATCCATAAAGCACCGCGGCAGGGGATTCAATTCCCTGCCGCGGTGCTTTATGCCCAGTCAGCTACTGTGGCTGGCAATATCTATTCGCTGCAGCTCCAGAATAGCGGCGCACAGCCGGTCTTCATCCCGGATGCTCATGAGCTCAAAGAAACAGCCGAACCGTGATTCTACGGAGCTGATCTGTTCGGCCCAGCAGACCTGCACGGTGAACACAAAGGGCTGAGGCTGAGACTGATCCAGCCAGAGGTTCGTCAAAAGCAGGTGATCGCCCGGCCGATAGTGATCCTGCCCCCGAAGCTGGACACCCCCCAAACTTACATCCACCACCTTGCACAGCCGGGAGTAATACAGGTTCTCACCCCGGGGACTGTCGGGGTATATCGCGTTGATACACAGTGCGTTGGCCCGCAGAGAAACCGGCTGGCGAAAATTGACCCGCTGCTCATTCCGGTGGCATTTGACAAGATTGTCCAGCTTCCAGAAAGAACGGGAACTCCCACAGACGTTTCCCGTCCACACCAGCGCGGGCTTCTGGGGAACGTGCAGGATCAGCTTAAATTCGTCATTATAGATCACGGGAGGAGCTTCCCGCCCTCCGGCGGGCCAGACGCTCAGCGCTTTGCCGTCCAAACCCTGCACACGGCCCAAAAAGACCAGCGTGTTGTTGGGTTTGCGTACCTCGCACAGGTGGCCAACCGCTTCACGCAGCTCCGCCGAGGAGGCTTGCTGAGATGCCTCGGGTTTCTTTTGCGAGTCGGTCGTTTTGAATGCCATGGGCAGTAGCTCCTTTTTTAAATAGTGATTGCGCGGCAGAGTATCACGGCCATCTGTGCGCGGGTGAGAGGAGACTGAGGGTTCAGCTTCCCGTCGCTGCCGCCCTGAAAGACGCCCAGACGCACCATGGCGGCCAGGTCACTCACCGCGTAGCCGGAGACGGCGTAGCTGTCGGAGAAGGCGGAAATATCGGACCGAGTTCCCGCCGTAAGAGACCAACCGTCGGCCCGCATGGCGCGGGCCAGAAACACAGCGGCCTGCTGGCGGGAGAGAGGCCGGGTGGGATAGAAGTTGGAGCCGCTGCCCTGAGCGATGCCCAGCGCCTGGGTAATTTTTACGGCGTCAGCGTACACGCTGCTGCTGGGCACGTCGGAAAAGCCATTGCCGCCGGAGGCGGTGAACTTGAACGCGCGGTTCAACATCAGCATGAAGCTGCCTCTGGTAATGGACGCGCCCGGGGAGAATCCGCCGTTCCCAGTGCCATTTACCACACCGTTTGCATACAGGTATTCCACTGCAGAGTTAGCCCAGCTGTAATTGCCCATGTCGGTGAAGGAGCTGGATTTGGTGTTGGCTGTAACGGTGATGACGACGGTGCCCGGATAGGTGGAGCCACCGTTGTCCCGTCCAGTGTAGGAGAGCGTGGTTGTGCCTGTATATCCCGCCGCGGGGACGAAGGAGATGCCGGATACCAGCGGAGAGGCGGAGGCGGAATAAGAGACTCCGGCCACGACGGCTGTGCCCGGTTCACTGGCGGAAGTATACTGATACCGCAGCTGACCGGTGGCGGAAGACGGCAGGGAGAAGGATGCGCTGGCAAAAGCTCCGGCGCCCCGGGCGCTGCACGCGTTCTGGAACACGCTGAGGTCAAAGGGCAGGGCCTTCCCCACGGCAACGGTGTAGTAGATGATGCCGGCGGAGGCTGCGGCCTTCACTGTGACGCTGGCGGTGCCGGTAAACCGCTCACCGCTGGTGTCGTAGCCTGTGAAGCTGATATTCACCGTACCGGTATAACCCGAGGCGGGCACAAAGGTGATGTTGCTCAGGTAAGGTGAAGAGGAGCGGTAATAGCTGGTGGAAGAGGAAGCCTCACTGCCGGTGCTGCTGGAGGAACTGTAATTGTAGCGCAGCGTTCCATAGGAGGACGAGGGCAGAGTGAAGCGCACGTAGTTCAGGTGCCGGTTCGTCTCATTCTCACACAGATCGTCGAAGTTATCTGCGGCGAAGTTTACCGGAGTGTCCTGTTTCGTGGAATAGGCGATATCGCCGGAGCCGGAGTCCCGGACGGTGACCCGGACTGTGCCGGTGAAGCGCTGCCCGCTGTTGCTGTACCCGGTAAAGGCGATGTCTACCGTGCCGGTCCAGCCAGAGGCGGGGACAAACGACACATCGTCCAGATAGGGTGAAGAAGAACGGTAGTAGCTGGTGGAGGAGGAAACTACGCTTCCGGTGCTGCCGGAGGAGTAGTAGTTGTAACGCAGCGTTCCATAAGAGGATGAGGGCAGCGTAAAGCGGACATAGTTCAGCGGACCGCCGGTCTGGTCGTCGCAGTAGTCGTTGAAATCGTCCACGTCGAACCGCACCGCGGTGATCTTCTTCGTGGAATAGGTCAGAGTGCCGGAGGAGGAAGAGGAGGTCACCTCAATGGTGACGGTTCCGGTAAAACGCTGGCTGTTGGTGCCGTATCCGGTGAAAGCGATGTCCGCCGTGCCGGTCCAGCCGGAGGCGGGGACAAAGGACACATTGTCCAAATAGGGCGAGGAGGAGCGGTAATAGTTGGAAGATGCTGATACCTTGCTGCCGTAGCTGCTGGAGGACGTGTAACTGTAATACAGCGTTCCAATGGAGGACGAGGGGAGCGTAAAGCGGACATACTGCAGGTGAACGCCCAGCACATTTTCACATAGGTTATCAAAATTATCTACATCAAACTCCGCCTCCCGGTTTTTCGTGGTGGAGTAGTTGATGTTCCCTTTGCCGCCGACGTTGCTGGATACTACAATGGAAACCGAGCCGCTGAAGGAGTTTCCGTTGGTGTCCCGGCCGGTGTAGGAGATGGTGACAGTGCCGGAGTACCCGTCCGCGGCTACAAAGGTCACGTCGGAGAGCAGGGGAATTTTGCTGAGGTAGTATGCCGTGCCGGAGTTGACTTTGTTGTCCAGGTCGCTGCCGGTGTATTTATAGAACAGCGTTCCCTTGGAGGACGAGGGCAGAGAGAAGGAGACGTATTGCAGCGTATGACCGGTTCTTGACTGGCAGACGTCGCTGAAATCGCTCTCGTTGAAGTCCACCCGGTTGCGGCCCACGGTGGAATAGGTGATACCGGTGGTGGCGGATACGCTGACCGCTATGGTCCCTTGAAAGGATTGACCGGAACTGCCATAGGCGGTATAGCTGATGTTGGCGGTGCCGGAAAAGTCGGGCTTGGGCACAAAGGTCACGTCGGTGAGCAATCGGTTTCCGTTATTGCTGTAATAGTAATAATTTTCGTTTACGCCCACGCCCGCGCCCGGCTCGCCCTCGGAGATGTAGCCGTAGTACAACGTCCCGGCGGAGGTGGGGACGCTGAGGCTGGTGACATAGGAGAGGGAGGTGTTCAAAACCAGGCTGCACTGCGTGGCGATGTTGCCGGCTATGGAGGAAAAAGGCAGCGGGTCGTCGCAGCTGGCGGAGCCGGTGATCGTACTTGCCAAAACCTCGTTGACGGTCACAGCGCAGTCCGCGGAATAGGCGCCCGCCGTAGCGGTGATGGAGGTGGTGCCGGCGCTGCGGGCGGTCACCAGGCCGCTGGAGGATACTTCGGCAACATATTCATTGCCGCTGCTCCATTTGACGGTTTCATCGCTGCCGGTAGGGACATAGAGGGTGGCGGTGAGCTGCTTGGTCTCCCTTGTTTTCAGGGAAAACGAGGAGCTGCTCAGCGTCACGCCCGGAAGGAGGACACCACGGGGGGTTGCGGTGATGTCACTGCGGGTAACGGTGGGGTCCGATGCCGACGTGGCGGTCACAGTCACGGAGATTTTAGCCCGACCGGGGGTACTGCCGCGGACAATGGACACAGCGTTACCGGTGCCGCTCACCGTGGCGACGGAAGTGTTGCTGCTGGACCACGCATAGGAATAGGTGAGGTCCGCATTTTCGGGCGCGCCAGATACCGTGGCGGTCATGGTGAGGCTGGCCTCGCTCAAAATCATCTCTGCGCTGCCGCCAAGGCTGACGGTAATTCCGGAGAGATCGGGAGGATCATCTGCCGCAGCGGGGAGGACGAGGGAAACGGACAGCAGCGCCGCCAGCAGCAGCGATGCCACCTTGCGAAAAAATGTGTTGTTCATATGCGTGACTCCTTTGCAGGTGTTGCATCAGCGGGCGTCCCAGTCGCTGGGGGAAATGGTAAAGACGGGGTCGTAGGTTCCGTTTTCATTTAAAACGTATTTGGACAGTGTGACGCTCAGCGATGCGGAATGAACATTGCCGCTCTGGTCGCCGATGTTTTTCAATGCGGTGATCGTAGAACCGGGTCTTGCATTGCTGAAACTAAAGCCGACCGTGGAAATTACGCCGGTCTGGTTGCCGCTTTGATAGGTGATGCCGGAACCTAATCCCGGAGTAAATGCAAGCCCGGCGGCATAATAACCGGAAGGCGCCGCTGTCGCTGCCGTGCTGAGGGGAATAATATCCTGATTGACGCCACTCTTGTCCACCCAATACAGGTCTTCATTGAAGACCAGCGTCAAGCTGCCGTTGCACACGCCGTCAACTGTTGCAATAGGGGTGGTTGACACAAAGTTGCAGGCGGTGATCTGCGGCGCGGCAGCGTCCGTGTTAAACACGGGACGGATAGCCCGGAACGCGTCGCCGGAATCAGAGGTACTTTTGCCCACGGTCAGGAACGTATACCAGGTGGTACTGACCATGGCGGAGGAGCAGTTGATGATTTTTGAGCTGTTGGCAGGGATTCCTTTGGCGGTTCCGCTCATTTTCACGTCGCCGCTGGAGGTGGTCTGTGAGCGGATAAATTCGGCAAAGTCGTCCTTGGCCGACTGGGTTGCGAACTGATCAAACACGGAGCCGGCCAGCTTGCCGTCCTTAAAATAGCTGTTGCTCATCGCGTCCAGCACTGTATAGACACCGGTGGCGCCGGTGCCGGACCCATAGGTTCCGCCGGACTGGAAGAGAGATTTGTTGCTGGAGTCGGTGTAATTGGCCATGGGCTGGCGCAGGTTACCCGGTTCACTGCCGTTGACCGCCAGCAGATAGTCCACATCGGAGGTGGTGTCCACCTTGATGGAAACATTGGGATTGCTGATTGTCAATTCAATGATAGGCCTGGAAATTTCACTGGTCTGAAATTTAAAGATATAGGGATTTGCAGAATAAACGGTGGAGGAACTGCCCTGTAGGACAAAATACGCCACATACTGCGTTTTCGGGTTCAGCCCCTTCAGGGAAATGGCCGCATTGCTGCCGTAATAGGAAGTGCTGCCCTTAATGATTGCAGAGCTGGTATAGGGCGGCGTCATGATACTTCCGCTGCTGGGGACGGAGGACAATACCGGGTCCTGGGAACTGGTGGAGGCGGGGAGAGACTCCCAGTTGGCGGCGGTGAGGGATGTAGTGCCGTTCAGCTCCGCAGTTAACGTGGTGGTAATGGTTCCCACGGGGGCGATTACATAGTAGATCTTGCCGGTGGTGCGGGTGAGCTGGACATTGATGGTGCCGCTGAGGTCACTGGGGACGATGCTGGGGTATCCGGTGACAAATTTCGGGATCATCGTGTCGCTGAAGGTGTGCTTCATGGTATAGCCGGTGGGGCTGCCCACCTGGACCAGACCGTCGCGCACGGCCTCAGTCAGATCGCTGTCCTGCATGGAGCTGACAGCTAGGTTGTGCAGGGCGCTCAGGCTGGACCCTGCAATGGCCTGCACCTGCATTTCTACCTTTCCGCTCCAGGTTTCCCGGGCGGCCACGTTACTGATGGAGGTGAAGCGGATGCCGTAGTATCGGGTGGCGTTCACATCCTTGAGAAGCTCCGCATTGGTGGAGGAACTGGTGTTGCCGGTGCGGAAGTTCCGGGTGTAGCTGGCGCCGTACTGCGTTCCGTCGGTGGAGTTGATCTCGGCAATAATTGGGGCGTCCGAATCTTCAGCCGTCTTATGCAGCTTCCACGCGCCGCTGTCACCTATCTTTTCATAGAGCTGGAATTTGGCGGGGATGTTCATGCGGAACAGCAGATCCCAGTATACGCCCTCGCCGGCGTTGCCGGTGGAGACAGGGACGGCCCGGAAAGACATGTCGAAGTCTACCGTTGGAGTACCGGTGACGTTGCTGATCGTGGCGGAGGTATCCGTGCTGGAAAGCTGAATCTGGGCAAATACGGTGGTGAATGTACTCAGCGTAGTGGGGTTGGGCTTAATAATATTCTTATTGGTGGAGGTGTCTGCAATGTCTTGAATTTTAAAGTAGTATTTTGCTCCGCTTTTCAGGTTCAGCGCCATGCCCGCCTTAAAGGTGACAACGATTTTGCCTTCCTCGGCGGTGACGGTGGCGCGGCGATAGTCGATGACCCAGTTGGTGATGCTGTCACTGGTGCGGTCTACCACCCGTGCGGCGGGGGTCACATCGGCGGAGTAGAGCATGATATCGTCCCGCAGAAGTCCGGTCAGGACACCGGCGGCATCGTCCTGTTCCGCTTTGGTGAGCGTGGTATCCTGGGACTTCTGATAGAGGGCCAGCAGCTTCTGGTTGGTGCCGGAATCCTGCACGCTCTCGCTGAACACAATGCGGACATCGGTGTCCGCCAGAGGAGAGGTCCCCGCCGCGTCGTTGGTGCGGGTGAACTCCTGGGTAATGGTGGGCGGGTTCGTATCCAGCGTGTGGATGGTCATCTTGCCCACCGTGGCTGAGTAGTTTCCAGCCTTGTCCTGAGCCACGTAGTATACGTCGTAGGACGTCTCAGAGGTGAGTCCGGTGATGCTGATGGCGGTGTCCTTATTGGCAGTGGCGCTCACCTTGCCGGATTTCGGAGCGTTCATGCCGTTGGCCACCTGAAGCTTGGCGGCGTCACTGGTCAGATCGGGCTTGGTGGTCTGGCCGTTCATGGGCTTGGGATATTCCTCGCCCTCTTTTACAGCCACCCAATAGATGGTGCCAACCTCATCCAGCGTGGCCGCCATCCCCACGGAGGTCTCCTTGATGGAGTTGACGGTGGGACCGGAGACGAATTTGGGAGGCGTACCGTCGATGGTGGTAAAGGAGACCTTACTTACGGCGGAGCTGTGCGCCCCGTCCGAATCGGTGAGCCAGAGGTACAGATCATAGCTGCCCAGCTCATCCAGCGCATTCTTGTTGACGCGGAAGGTGTCGGACACGTTCTTCGTCACGTCCCGGGAGCCAAAGCCCAGATTGCCGGATACGGCGTTGGCCTTAAAGTCCTTGGCGGTAGGGGCAGTGGCGTTCTTGGGAAGCAGCGCATAGTAAAGCCGGCAGGTCTTAGTGGGCATCACGGTGACGTCGCCGGAATTGCTGGTGATCTTGGACATGTAGGGATAGCCGGCGGCAAAGCCCGGCGTGGTGTTGTCCGGGGTGCTGAAGGAAACGGCCTTGACCGGGCTGCGCTGGTCCCGGGCGTCCACCAGCATGGCGGAGAAATAGTAGGACCCATCGGAGGTGAGTCCGGAGACGGCAGCGCTGTAATCCGTGTTGGATGCGGCGGCTTTCATGTTTCCGCTTTTTACAATGTTGGCGTTGTTGGTAGGCTTCAGCAGATCCGCTTCCCCCACAGACCCGTCGGTCACGGAGGTAAGGGCCCAGTAAAGCGTCCCGGACTTATTGGTGCGTATCAGGCCCTTGGCGGAGGTGGGAGCCAGATCGGTGATCTTCGGATAGCCGGCAAGAAGCCGGGGGTCGGCGGAGGATTCCGCCGCCAAAGTGGTGTCCATGACCTGACCGTTAATGTTGGCGTTGATGCCGGGACGGACCACGATGGTGTCGGGCAGCATCTCCGTTTTGGTACCGGAGGTGTTCACGTTCATCTGGTCCACATCGCCCTTGCCAGTGACGGTGGTACCGGTATCCAGATTCAGAGTTTTAACAGCCGCGCCGCCCAGGACGGATACGGTGGATCCCGCCGCCGCCTCGTCCACGGTCAGAGATCGGACGGAGCCCTTTGCCATGGTAACGGTGGACTTGGGAGAGACTGTGACGATTTCCTTCAGGTTGCCGGCGGCGGAGAGGGTGGTTCCATCCTCACCCTCCACCCGGATGGAGGTGAAACCATAATTGTCGTCGGTAGAGTCTTCCACATAGGAGGGCGTGCGGATGGAGGTGTTGTCGATTTTGGTGCTGCCCTCCGCCCGGACGGAGACGATGTTGTTGGCCAGATTGTCCAAAATAAGGGTGGGAGCGGTGACGCCGCGGAGAATCACACTGTTCTTGCCCTTTTCGCTTTCACCCGCGCCGCACACCACAATCTTGCCCAGCACATTGACGTTTTCCAGCGTCACATCGCCAAGCCCCAGGCCGCCCGTGATATACAGGTTTCCGGCAATGGTGGTGTCTTTCAGGGTCACGCCGGAGGTGGAGATGGTGACGTTCCCGTATACGCCGCCCAAGGTCTGCGTACCGGACTTGTTGACGGGGGTTCCGATGGCGTTTACCAGCAGAACGGCCATCTGGCCGCGGGTGATGCTCTGCTTGGGTCGGAAGGACCCGTCGCCGTAGCCGCTGAGGATCCCCTCGACCACAGAACTGCGGATGAGGCCCCGGCTGTAGTTGGACAGGGAGTTGCTGTCGGTGAAATCAAGGCTTGCGCCGGGGTCATCGTCCAGCACCAGATTGCGGCCCAGCAGCACCGCCGCCTGCTCCCGGGTGACGTGGTTTTTGGGAGAGGCGGTATTCTTGCTGGTGCCGTTGAAATATCCGGTGGTGTAGCCGATGTTGATATCGTCGTAATACCAGTCGGCGGCCTTTACGTCTCGGAACGGGACGGAGGCGCTGGTATCATCGTAGCCGAAGGCTCGGTTCACCAGCACCACGAATTCCCCGCGGGTCAGCGTCCGGTCGGGGTGGAGGTCACCGGTGGAGTCGCCCCGCATCACGCCCCAGCTTACCAGCTTTTCAAGATAGGGCTCCATCCAGCTCGCGGCGGAGGCGGGGACGATCGCTGCGGGCAGCAGGGACAGCGCCATGACGAAAGCGAGCATGGCGGACAGAAGCCGCGTTCCGACGCGGCCCGCGTGGGTTCCGTTCATTTTCATAGCGAGGATTCCTTTCTGAACTGATATGCGTTTATGCGTCCTGTCTTTATACGGCATGTGGCGCGGCGTTATCTCTGTCGGCCGTGATTTGTGAGCTGCTGGGAAAAGACGGCTTCCCGCACAATGACCTCCTCGTCGTGAAGCATGTCCACGAATTTGGTGGAGTAAAGCGGAATATTGGAGTTGGAGGGGCGCATGCGCAGAATCATCGCCCGAAGAATCACCGGTTGAGAGGTGATGGGAACCACCGCCTCCACGATCTCCGCGATCCGGAGCTGGAAATTGCAGAAAAAGGCCATGCCGCCGCAGCTCAGGTCATGGCAGATGATAGGAACGCGTCCGGTCCAGGAACCGGAGACGGGATAGATGAAGCTGTCGAACCGGACGGGGACGCGCAGGTTCTGCCGCAGGGATTCTCCCAGCAGGTCCACCGGCTCTACCTCAACGGAACTGACATGGTCACTGGAGAGAATCCGCCCGGTCATGTCGGGGCCATCCGAGTCCGTGGCAATCAGATTGACGATCTCGTGCTCCAGCACGTTGTTCAAATCGCTGCCCAGCACCTGAAACCGCCAGACCACGCTGTCCGGCGGCGTTTTCAAAACGGCGCAGGCCAGCAGCACGTTTTGGCTGTCGTAAATCATATAGCGATCGGAATATTCGGGCATCATTCATCCTCCTTCCGCAGGGCGGGAGACGGCACATGCCGCCGTCTGGGCTTATCGGGGTGCACGGGGTCAAATTCCAGAAAGTACACGTAGATGTCCACGATGGCCTGATAGAGGGAAGGGGGGATTTCCTGCCCCAGCTCCAGTTGGGACAGCATGGTGGCCAGCGAATTGTCCTCGTAGACGGGAATGCCGCTGTCCGCAGCCACCTCCACGATTTTTTCCGCCAGATAGCCCATGCCGGAGGCCACTACAACCGGCGCGGCGCTGCTTCCGTATTGCAGGGCGACTGCCCGGCTGGCGGGAGCTTTTTTGTTTTCAGGCTCTGACATTGATACTGTCCTTTCCATCAAAGATTTTGGGGAAAATTTCCGAGACCGTCAAGGGCCTAACCATTTTTCCAACATCCACGGACCCCACGTTCAGCCCGTTGTCCGATAGAATGCCGGTCAAGGTCCCCCGGATGACCTCGGAAAACGGGGCCACGGAATCGGGACACCGCACGGCCAGGTCCACGGAGTTCTCCCGGCTGGTGACTACGATATCAAAAAGGCCCAGAGATTGGATATCCGCCTTCAGGAGGAAGCGCAGTGTACGTGCTCCGCCCCGCTGCCCGAAGGGCTGGTCGGCGTCCCGGTCCGCGTCCGGATCTACCCACATCTCAGAATACATCATTCTGTCGTTCCATACAAGCGGAAGAATATAATGATTAACCGTCATATATACGCTTTCATTCACCAGCATAGATGAAACCACGGCCCGGAATTGCTCCTGAGCCTCCGGCCCGGCGGCACCGCGGAGAGCCAGGTCGGCTGCAGAGGCCAACTGGTCGGCAAAGGCGTTGTTCCTTCCCATGCGCTCAAAAGGCGTGTTTTTCAACATCTGAAGCAGGACCGCGTCTCCCGCGCCCCGCGGGTCTCCGCCCAGAGCGTCCCGCAGGGAAGAATAGTTAAAAAGCTGGCGCAGTGCCTGCAGAACGCCTTCCTGAGAGCCGTTTTCGTACCGGGCCATATCCAGCGTCAGCATGGACAGAGAGGACCGGACCCGTCCCATATCGTGGGAGCGGGAGACATAGTCGGAAAGATAGGGGAGGATCTGTCCCTGAAGAAGCTTCAGCGCTCCCGCCCGATCACCAGATTGCATGCTGTTTTGCAGCTGAGCGATGAAATTAGCTACCTGGGCGCCCCAACTCCGGGGAAGAGAGGCGGTAATCCGGTTCAGGCTGCGAAGAAGATTGTCCTCAATGTGGTCGGTGGAAGAATAGTCGCTGTACTGCTTGAGAAATTGCAGAATATCGCTCCTGAGGCTCTGGGAGTCACTGGCGTGATACGCGCTGCGAAGGGTGTTGAAAAGCGACCCGCCGAATCGGCTGCCGGAGGCGACCTGATTTTGGAGAAACCGCAGAAACTCCCCCTCGCTCATTTGGAGCATATTCAGAATCTGGGAGAGATCGCTTGCGGTCCCGGCCCGAAGTCCGGAGGAGACTACCGATTGAGACCCGCTCATCAGCGAACGGAGCAGGTCGGCGGAGACGCTGCCGCCGCTGTCTGTGATCCGCTGGAGGAAGGCCTGAAAGTTCGAGTCGTACCGCAAAGGGAAGGAGCTGGCCTCCTCGCCGGCGCTGTGCTGCTGGCCGCTGTTGGAGTCCGGACGGTTGACCCGGCTCGGATTGGGGACGTTTTGGATGTTGGGGTCGTTGGCCGAGTTGGGGATGGCGCGGCTGCTGGCGGCAGTGTCGTATCCGGGAACGGGATTGGTGACGTTCATAATATCCGGCATAGGTTCAGCTCCGTTTCATTACTTCAATAATTTCATAAACTTGGAACAAATTAAAATCAATTCGTTGACGCGCGGGACAGAAAACATTATAATGAAAAACACAGGTAGGCTGGCGCTCTTCCGCATGCAGGGAATGAGGCTTTTGAAAATATTACAGGAGAGCGTTAACTTTTTACAAAAACGGACGATATACAAAGTAAATTATTAAACTTTTGGGAGGGAACTCTGATTCCCGTCCCTGAAAAAGAGAGAGAGGCGGCATTTTATGGACAATGGCGGAAACGAGAGTATCCTGGATACATATCTGTATGAGACAAATACCCTGCTGGAGCAGTTGGACAGCATTGTCCTCGCAGCGGAACAGGCGGACACCTTTACGCAGAACGATGTGAATGAGATCTTCCGCATCATGCACACCATAAAGGGCGCTTCCGCCATGATGGAATATGAATCCCTCACCACAGTGGCCCACCGGATCGAGGACATGTTCTTCATCATCCGCGAAAAGACCATGGAGTCGGTGCCGGACCCGGATCGGGCGCTGCTGTTCGACATGATGTTTCTGGCTATTGACTTTTTCCGCAGCCAAGTGGAAAAAGTGCAGAACGGTCAACCTCTATCAAATGACATCGACAAACTGTTAGAAAAAATTAATAGTCTGATCGCTAAAATTCAAGGTGATGCGGATGTTGCTGGGAATGCACCCGCCGCACCCGCGGCTTCTGCCGTATCCGCCGTTTCGGAGACAGCGGAAGCGGGGTTCCCCTATGGCCTGCGCGTTTTCTTTGACGAGGGCGTGGGAATGGAGAATCTGCGGGCGTTTATGCTGGTGACGGAGTTCCGCGGCATCTGTGGCGAGGAAAACTTTACGTTTTCCCCCGAAGATGTGGAGACCAACGCCGCTACGATCGAGACCATCGTGTCCCAGGGCTTTGTGCTGTCCTTCCGCAAGGAGATGGACCGCGCCGGCGCCATCCAGGTGGTGTCCAGCTCCGGCTCTGTCCGGGGCTATCAGGCGTTCGACAATCCGGCTGGTGCTGCCGCTCTGCAGGAGGCACCAAAGGCCGCGGCTCCCACTGCTAAAACTGCGCCGCCCGCGGCGCAGGAGAGCCGCACCGCCACATTGAAGCCGGCGCAGGAGAAGCCAGTCGGCAAAAGCGCTCCGGCTGCTCCCACCGCTGTGCAGGGGTTGGGCTCCCACCCAAAAGAGAGCCTTATCAGTGTGAACCTCAGCAAGCTGAATCAACTCATGGACGTGGTGGGCGAAATCGTCATCACCGAGTCCATGGTCACGGCCTCTCCTGACTTGAAGGGCTTGAAGCTGGACAATTTCACAAAATCCGCCAGGCAGCTGCGCAAGCTGACCGACGAGTTGCAGGACGTATCTATGTCGTTGCGCATGGTCCCCGTGCTGGCCACCTTCCAAAAGATGCAGCGCATCGTTCGGGATATGGGCAAGAAGCTGGGCAAGAAAGCAAGACTGACTCTGGTGGGCGAGGACACGGAGGTGGACAAGACCATCGTGGACGGAATCGGCGACCCTCTGATGCACATCGTCCGCAATTCCATGGACCACGGCATTGAGGAGTCCGAGGCGGACCGCATTGCCGCGGGCAAAGACCCCGAGGGTGAGATTATCCTCTCAGCCAGTCATACCGGCGGCGAGGTCATCATTCAGGTGAAGGACGACGGCCGCGGCGTGGACTATGACAAGGTGCTGAAAAAGGCCGTGGACGCCGGGCTTGCCACCCCCGAGATCGAGTACAGCCGCAAGGAGATTATCAACTTCCTGCTGATGCCCGGCTTTTCCACCAATACCGAGGTGACGGAGTTCTCCGGCCGCGGTGTGGGCATGGACGTGGTAAAGAAGAACGTGGAGGAGGTGGGCGGCACCGTGGTGCTGACCAGCGAGCCCGGCAAGGGTATGACCACCACGCTGAAGATCCCCCTGACCATGGCGATTTTGGACGGGATGGAGGTCTCTGTGGGCTCCTCCATCTTCACCATCCCCATCAATAACATCCGCCAGTCCTTCAAGATGAGCGACAGCGACATCATCCACGACGCCGCCCATGGCGAGATGGTAAAGGTCATGGATAACTTTTATTCCGTCATCCGTGCAAAGGATGTTTACGGCCTGGACAACGGATACGACAAAATTGAAGACGGTATCCTGATGTGGGTGGAGTCGGGCGAGTGCACCTACTGCCTGTTCGTGGACGAGCTGCTGGGCGAGCAGCAGGTGGTGGTAAAGCCTCTTCCCAATTATATCAACACCTTTAATATTAAACAACACGGCATTACCGGCTGTACGATTTTGGGCGATGGGAATATCAGCGTGATTCTGGACGTATCCAATCTTTACTCGGCCATACAGTGAGCGCGTCGAAACAGAAAGAGAGGGTCATTGAGATATGGAGAACGAAGCGATGAATATGATAGACGACGGGACCTCCGCGCGGGCCGGACTGGAAGAGGATGTGGAGCAGTACCTGGTGTTTCAGTGCGACGCCCTGCGGATAGGAGTTCGGGTGGACTGTGTGGTGGAGGCCCTGATCAACCAGGTTATTACACCTCTTCCCATGCTGCCCGACTATGTATGCGGCATTATTAACCTGCGCGGGGAGGTCGTCCCCGTCGTCAGCATCCGTCTGCGCCTGGGTAAGCCCAGCGCCCAAGAGCAGGCCATCATCGTGCTGAGTATCAACGGCACACAGCTGGGCGTTTTGGTGGACCGGGTGGATCAGATGGTGAAGCTGCCCCGCAGTTCAATCCTGCCCATGCCTGCAACCAGCAGCCAAAAGCTGATGTGCGGCATGAGCTCCCTGCCGGACGGCGGGACTATGCTGGAGCTGGATAGCGCCGTTTTGCTGGAGCACTGAGCATGGAGGAAAAAGAGCAGAAGAACACGGAATCTTCCTTTGCCCCCCTGGAGATTACTGACGGCGATTTTCGGCGGCTGGTGAGTTTTATCCAGCAACGCTATGGGATCGACCTGAGCAAAAAGCGGCAGTTGATTTCCGGACGGCTTTCTTACACAGTTAAGGCAAAAGGATATACCGGCTTCGGCCCGTTTATTGACCACTTGCTTGAAAAGCAGGACCCCAATGACGTAGAGCTGGTAATTAACAAGCTGACGACCAACTATACGTTTTTCATGCGGGAGCAAGAGCATTTTGATTTCTTCCGCAACACCATCCTGCCGGATGTTGTCCAGCGCCGCCAGGGCAACAGGACTCTGTCCATCTGGAGCGCGGGATGTGCCTCCGGAGAGGAGCCGTATACCATTTCGATGTACATCAAGGACTTCCTGGGGCCCGAGGCCGGGCAGTGGGATACCCGGGTGCTGGCCACCGATATTTCCCAACAGGCACTGGCCAAGGCGCAGCAGGGAAAGTACAATCTGCCGGATACCATACCACCCACGTGGAAGTCCAAGTACTTTGCTCCCTTCGGTACGGAGGGACAGTATCAGGTGGCGTCCGTCATCCGGGACAATGTGATTTTCCGCACGTTTAACCTGATGGACCCCATTCGGTTCCGGCTGAAGTTCGATGTGATCTTCTGCCGAAATGTGATGATTTATTTCAATCAACAGACGAAGGACGAGCTGGTCGCCCGTTTCTGTGAAGCGACTGAGCCCGGCGGATACCTTTTGATCGGTCATTCGGAGACTATGGGCCGCAATCCCGGATATCGTTATCTGGCGCCGGCTACCTTTCAAAAAGCGCTAGGGAACTAAAAATATCCCGAGCTCGTAAAACCCGACGCAGGGGAGGGCGGGACAGTATGGCATTATTGAAAAAAGTGATCCGCGTGATGGTGGTGGATGATTCCGCAGTGGCGCGGAGTTATATTATCAGCGGGCTCTCCGCAAGGACAAACATTCAGGTGGTGGGTTATGCCGTCAACGCGGCGGATGCCCAGCGAAAGGTGCAGGAGATTCGTCCGGATGTGATAACGCTGGATGTGGAAATGCCGGATATGAGCGGCATTGATCTCCTGAAAAAACTGCTGCCTGTATTTCAGGTGCCAGTGATTCTGGTATCCTCCCTGAACCTGCGGGTGTTCGACGCGCTGGACGCCGGAGCGGTGGATTTTGTCCGTAAACCGGATGGAAGTCAGAGCAAGGACGAATTTATCAACACGCTGACACAGAAGATTGTGGTGTCGGCATACGCCAAGGTCCGTACCAGCTACCCGGCCCGGATTGCGCAGGCTTCGACGGCGGCGGATGACGTTCCCCTGCTGGGAACCAAGCTGGCTTTGGATCAGATGGTGATTGGACTGGGAGCGTCTACGGGCGGAACAGAAGCCACGCTGGAGGTCATGAAGCGCCTTCCGGCGGACATTCCCGCCATGGTGATTGTGCAGCATATGCCCCCCGGATTTACCAAAATGTATGCGGAACGGCTGGATCGGCTGTGTGCCATGCAGGTGCGGGAGGCGGTGGACGGCGATGAGCTGTGCCGGGGGCTGGCTCTGGTGGCCCCGGCGGACCTCCAATGCCGCGTGGTGCGCATCGGAAACCGGTATCGGGTGGCGTGCAAGCCCGGAGACAAGGTCAGCGGACACCGCCCGTCGGTGGATGTGCTGTTTCAGTCCATGGCTGGCACCGTGAAAGACAAAATGGCCGGTATCATTATGACCGGTATGGGCCATGACGGATCCGACGGCCTTTTGGCCATGCGCAGGGCTGGAGCCTATACCATTGGGCAGGATAAGGAGTCTTCCGTCGTATACGGAATGCCAATGGTGGCCTTTGATATCGGCGCGGTGCAGATTCAGGCGTCCTGTGAGAATATTGCAGGCGTGCTGCTTCGGCACCTGAAGAGCCTGTAAGCGAAAAAGCGGGGCAGCGAGTCATCTATAGAAAACAGGGCCTCCGGCACAGCCGGAGGCCCTGTTTTGCGCTGATAAACCTATTTTTGTAAAAAAATGGGTCAGAGTGATATTTTTTTACGTTTGCTATCTTATGTTTTTGAGACAGATGCCGAAATAAAAAATAGATGTAATTTATTATGCCGTAAAATGCGGCGGCATACTCAAACAAGGAAATGAAGATATGAAAATAATAATCGGAAAGCTGCTTCAAGCAGGAAGCAGGAACCAAATCCCACAGAACGGAGGAAACGCCGAAAAATGAGGATTATAACCGAGACCACCGGAGCGGCGGCATATGCGCAGGCGTTGTCCGGTACGCAGAATTTACAGAGCACCCAGTCCGCTCGCGGCACCGAAAAAGGCCGGGAGTCTGGCGGCGCATTTGATCAGGTGGATATTTCCCAGCAGTCCTCGGGTGAGTCCCGGTTCCAAAAGGAGCTGGCTGCCCGCCTGGTGCAGGACATTCGCGCATCCACCAGCACCGGGGATATCCAACAGCTGCGCGATCAGATCCAAAGCGGTGCGTACCGCTTGGATTCCGTCTCCATTGCCTCGGCAATGCTGTTGGGAGGGTAAACGTATGAATACGAGCGACTTCAGGGAGTATCTTGCTTTTCTGCGGGACTTGGGCGCCACGCTGGATGAGATCACCGAAGTGGAGCAGAAAAAGGCGGAGTTTGTCCAGACAGATGATCTGGAGGGGCTGAACGAGTGCATGAAGCGGGAGCAGGCGCTGTCCTTGACCATGCGGTCCTGTGACCAGAAGCGTGACGCGATGCTGCAGATGTTAGGCCTGCAGGGCGTACACCTGCGAGAGCTTTTGAACTATGCCCCTGCCGAGTACCGCGAGGAGACGAAGAAGACGGTGGAACAGCTCTGCCGTCAGTACGCGCTGTACCGCGGCGCGTTTGAGGTAGCGAGGGATACGCTGGAGTGCAACCTCCATCAGGTCGAAAAAATTTTGCAGGCAGCAGACCCCGATACCGGTGCACAGATGGGTTATCAGGAGGCGTCTCCACAGCTTCCGTCCCGCATGAGGACGGATTTCAGAGCCTGATCCGACCCAGGTTGCTGAACGAGAGGAGGATACAATGGATATTACGACATTTGGGGCGTTTACCACGGCGCGCCTTGGTATCTACGCAGCTCAAAAATCCCTGAACGTAACGGGAAACAATATCGCCAACATCAATACCACGGGCTATACGCGGCAAGCGGTAGACCAGGTCAGCCTGCGCGTGGGCGCCACAAACCACTATGCCTCGGCAAACGGTGGCGTGACTGGTTCCGGCGTGCTGGTCACCGGCATGTCTCAGTTTCGGGACCCCTATCTGGATATCCGTTACCGCAATGAGAACTCCAGCGTGGGCGCAATGGACGCCAAGCTGGGGGGCCTTGAGGAGCTGAGCAACATTCTGGACGAGGTTGGCAAAGGCAGCGACGGAAATAAAGGCGAGGGAATCATGGCCGCTCAGTTTCAGGACCTGCGGGACCAACTGGCGAAGCTGACCGGAGACCAGTCCACAGAGGATGAATTTTTGACCTTGGCGCGATCTTCCGCCGACTCACTGGTGAAGCTGATGAACAATTACGCGCAGCGGCTGGGGGAAGTGGAAAAAAATCAGGCGAACGGTTTACAAAAAGACGTCTCCTCCGTCAACGATATCCTTAAAAACATTCAGACGCTGAATGAAAACATTCAAAAAAGTGAAATTTACGGGGACTCGGCCCTGGAACTGCGGGACCAGCGGAATCTGAAGCTCGATGAGTTATCCCAGTACATAAAGATCGACGTGACCTACGAACCGGTTAGCGTGGGTGCAGGGAAAACAGTGGATAAGCTGGTTATCAAGACCTCCGACGACAACCCGATTACTCTGTTGGACGGAGACTACGCGGGACAGCTGTCTCTCAAAGCAAATGATTTGCGGAAAAATCCGGCTTATAATCCCGATGCAGTCCCCGCTGACACAGATGATCCCTATCTGGACGCGGATGGAAATCCTACCGCCGACGCTAACGCGGCGGCTAAGCTGCCCTATGCGTTGACACTCTCAGAATTAAAGAACCGCAATGGCGCTGCGTTGGCTGGTTCTGAGGATTATCAGTTCAGTGACACCGAACTGTACGGCTCTTTGCAGGCCAGCCGGGAGCTTTTGACCGAAACGGGGGAATTTACCACCGCGGACATGGCAAAAATGGACGCGGATGCCACCACCAAGCGGGGAATCCCTTATTATCAGAATGCGCTGGATTCCCTGGCCCGGAAATTTGCCTCAGTCATGAATACGGCAAACACCGGATATCTTCAAGATTCCAGCGGTAACATTCTCAAAAGCGGAACCACCGATATTCTTGCAAAAAAGAATACCAACGGCTCTTACACAATTAATGGAACGGACTATGCGACGCTGCAAGATATGATTGACGGAGAGGGAACAAATTTTACCAATAACGCCAAAGCTCTTGGCGGCGTACTGTTCAGCAACAGTACCAACGGCGATGACACCAGCGGAATTACCGCCGCCAACATCTCAATTTCCAAGAGCTGGTCCACCGATGCCTCCGTTCTTCAAAATTCCTTCCAGGCTTTGGAGGGTAAAAGCACAGTGGGCAGCAGCGATAACCGGAACATTCTTCACATCCTGGCACAGTTTGATGGAAAGCAGGACTACAAGCCCGGAGACATGGTCACCGATGCGGCAGACGGCGCCACAAAGTTCTTCTCCGGCAGCTTTGAAGAGATGTTTACCAACATCGAAGAGACGCTGGCCACGGATACCAAGAGCACCACGACGCTGCTGGACAACTACTCTGTTTCCACCACGGCGCTTGATAGTGACCGGGACAGTGTCTCCGGCGTGGATCTCAACGACGAAGCTATGAACATGATGCAATATCAGAAATCCTACTCCGCCGCCTGCCGATTGATGACGACGCTGGATGAGGTTTTGGATAAGCTGATTAACGGTACCGGCGTAACCGGTCGGTAAAGGAGGGAATTGCAGATGATTCGTGTTACGACAAACGGAACGCTGCGCGGCTATAAGTCCAGCCTGATGCGCACGTCCAATGCAGTGAACTTAGCCCGGACCAAGGTTTTGACTCAAAGCAATTACACCACCTATGCGGAGGACCCTGCGGCGGCGACGCAGGCGTTCAAGCTGCGCCGTGCATTCTCCCGCGCCAATGCGCAGCTGGAGAGCACTACGACGCTGAACAGTAAATTCTCCTCTGCCTGCGACGCACTGAAAAGTGTCAAGAGCGATCTGGCGGACGGTCAGGCAAAGATTTCTGCTCTGGCCGGATTGAACGATGCCAACGCATCGGGCCGCCAGCCTTTGGGGGAGGTGCTTGGGAGCTCAGCGGAGTCCATTGTGCAGATTATGAATTCGCAGTACGGATCTTCTTTCATTTTCGGCGGAGCGGACTCTTTGGGCGACACGCCTTTCCAGCTGGAGACCGCGGGTGACGGCAGCAAGTATCTGACCTATCGCGGCGTTGCGGTGGACGCCGCGGAAGGCACGGATGAGTATACACAGTTGAAAGCCATGTCCCAAGAGACCAGCTATGTGGACGTAGGCAGCGGCCTTACGGAGGTGGACGGAGAGCTGGTTTCCTCCAGCGCGTTTAACGGCGCCCTGAGCGGCATCAGCTTCATCGGCTATGGCGTGGATGAGGACGGCGATCCCAAGAACATGGCGTCTATTATGCAGAAGCTGTCCGATATTTTCGGGCGGTGCGACGCGGATACCGGCGCGTGGGCGTCAGATCAGGACAAGGAGGACGCCTCCCGGCTAACGGAAAAGCTGACGGACAGCATCGACGAGATCACGAATCAGTGGACGGCTTTGGATGGCCAGACCTCATACCTTACCACCAGTGAAAACCGCCTGACTGAGCTGTCAGATAACTTAAACGAGCAGATCTTAGGAATTGAGCAGGTGGATCTGGCTTCCGCGATTACGGACTTTTCGTGGGCGCAGTATTGCTACAACGCGGCGCTAAAGGTCGGTAACAGCATTTTGTCTCAGTCTCTGATCGACTATATGAATTAACGGCGATTCATGTAGTTCCTGTTGCGAAGAAACAATTATTTTAGTTTGAGAGAGATTAAAATAAAAGGGAGTGGAAGCAGTGACCTATCCACTGATTGAAATGAAGTCCGTGCCGATTGAGCTCGAGATGCGGGTTACAGATGCGAAGCTGGAATACAGCCGATCCACGGTTGATATGGAGATCACCCGGGATCAGGGCGGCTTGAGTATTCGGAGTAAGCCCATCCGCGTAAACCTGGATACGTTCGAGGCCCGCAATTCGGTATTTCCAACGCTGGCGACCCAGATTAAAAATGACGCGCAGGCTGGAAAGCAGGCTGCCTATGAGGCGACGGCCACCTATGCGCAGCAGGGCCAACTTCTTCTGCAGGTAAAGATTGGAGAGGAAATGATCACAAAATTTGCCGCCGATGCTCAGGTGAAGGACCTGAAGACCAATGTGGGAATTCAGTTTATTCCCAAGGAGGGGGCCGATATCTCCTGGGATAAGGGCGAATTGAATATCCGCTATGAGATGGACAAAATGAATTTTGACTGGCGCAACCAACAAGGAAGCTTCAAATTCACCCCCGGGGACATTCAGTTCACGGTGACGCAGCAGCCGGATGTTATTATCAAATATGTGGGTGGGGCGCTGTATGTACCGCCCTCTGCAGATCCAAATTACACGTCTTTCGATGCGGAGGCTTGAGGCCCGCGCGAAAGGGGAGGAGACCTCATGCAAATTAAAACGAAATATTTTGGACAGGTTACGTATGAGGCCGCGGATGTGCTACATTTCCGGGACGGCCTGTTCGGATTTGAGCGGGAAAAGGAATTTCTGCTTCTCCCGTTTGCAGACAGCGATGGAACGCTGCTGTGCTTTCAGAGCGTGATGACCCCAGAGCTGGCCTTTGTGGCGATGAATCCGTTTTCACTGAATCCGGATTATGCTCCAAAACTGCAGGAGGCTGAATTGGAGGCGCTGGACGTAGGAAAGAGTCAGGATCTGAGCTTTTACGTGCTGTGCGTGGTGCGTGATCCCGTGTCTGAGAGTACGGTGAACCTAAAGTGTCCCGTGGCGGTGAACGAGGATACCGGCGCAGCGATGCAGGCCATTTTGGAGGATGGAGGCTATGAGATGCGTCATCGCCTGTCGGAGTTCCGGTCAGGGGAGGCGGCATCATGCTGATTCTGCAGAGAAAACCCGGGGAATCCCTGCTGATTGGAGACGAAATTGAGGTGACGGTGGTTTCTGTGGAGCCAGGCGGACGGGTTCGGTTGGCCATCAAGGCGCCCCGCAGTATGACGATCCTGCGCAATGAGCTTCGCAAGGCCATGGACGCAAACCAGGATGCGGCGAAGGAGGAGCTGTCGCCGCTGGCGCTGCTGGACTTGCTGCCAAAACAGAAGAGTGACGAAGAAAATTTGAAATAGGCATAAGTTTTACGGAAAAATAGCGAAGTTTAAATTGGCGAACTACCTGAAAAAGGGAGCGGTGGAATATTATTCCGCCGCTCCCTTTTTATCTGAGGTTTTCGGATTCCGGGCATGGGCTGCCACGGCAATGGTGTGCTCCGCGGGCGCTGAGACCTTGCGGCCCTGCGCCGAGGCTCCCATACGGTTTGGTCTGCGTCCGCAAAACAGGGAGATGCGGCCTTTGCATTATCAAAAAGCGAACAGATAATTTTTAAAGCAAATAATCTGCATTAAAGTGTGAATAGTTATTCATTATAGGTTAAATTTGAGCAAATAAATAAAAACGGTAGAAGAGATGAAACCTCTGATAACAAAAATAAAAGGCTAAACTTATAAAAAATTCAGATTTACAAATTAAGAAAGTGACGCTATCATTCAAAAAAAACAGCACAATTTTTAACAACATAAATTCAAACGATAATTCGCCATACTTACCGCAAACTTCGTAGGAAGTTATTTTGCAATAGTAAGCAATCTGAATAAACATAGAAAAAAATATATATTTAGACAAAATATGAAGATTTTCGTTGATTTTCGACCCCGGGCAATTTATAATAACGACAGTGGAATAGTATTGAAATTACCTGTCTGAAGAAATGAGCATTGGAATATTTCTTCGGTATATTTAGCTGCGTATATACAAACGCGGGGAGGATGGAGAATGGACTATATCACTGGTAATTCCGAGCTGATGATGGAGCGCTCCATGCAGTTCCTGTGGTCGAAGCAGACCTCGATTCTGGACAATATTTCTAACGCGGAGACGCCGGGCTACAAGACCAAATATGTCACCTTTGAGGATTCACTGAAAAACAGCCTTCAATCCGCCTCCGGCTCAGCCAACCCCGCAGCGGCGTTCCGGGAAGCGCTGAGCAGCGCTCGTCCCACGGTCCACACGGCAGACAGCGAGAGCACCCGCATGGATGGGAACGGCGTGAATCTGACGGAACAAGGTGTGGAGCTGGCGCGAAACACCTATCAGCTCCGGTACGCGATGAATTCTATTAACAGCAATTTAAATATCCTGCGTACGGCCATTAAGGGTTAGTAAAATCTGCATTTCGGAAGCGGCGGATTTACAGGGATGAGGAGGTAACGGCATGGCATTCTTGAGTTCCATGAACATCATCGGTTCCGGTCTGACAGCGGAGCAGCTGCGGCTGGATGTGGTTTCAGAGAATATTACCAACATGAGTACCACCCGCACGGAGGCCGGCGGAGCCTATCGCCGCAAGATGGTGGTGTTTGAGGCACAGGATGGCCGGGATAGCTTTCGCAGCATTATGGCGAGTCGCGCCCTTGCGTCCAACGCCGGGTACAATGCGGCGGGCGGCGTCCGGGTTACGGAGATCGCCGAGGACCCTTCTGACCTGAAGCTGGTCTATGATCCCACCCATCCCGACGCCAACGCGAACGGATATGTGGAGATGCCCAACGTCACGCTGGTGAAAGAGGTAACGGACGCCATGGCCGCCACGCAGGCATACTCTGCCGGGGTCACGGCGCTGAATTCTCTAAAGACCGTGGTGAATCAAGCTCTGGAAATCGGTAAGTAAAATAAGAAACGTGCCGCGGAAACGCGGCGCGTCATTGCCTTATATCGAGCGTATGAAATTAACGGCAATAAAAGGAGGGGGATTTTTGATGAATACGGAGCTGTTTTCAAATATCCAACCGATTCAGAGGGCAGCCGCATTGGGCAGCATGCAAAAGGCGGATGCGGGCGCGTCTTCTGAGACCGGCGGAATTTTTGCGGATATCTTTCAGACTGCTATCGACAATGTGAAAACAACCGATGCGGACATGAACGAGGCGCAGTACCTTCTGGCTACTGGCCAGTTGGACAATCCTGCGGAGGCCACCATCGCTGCCACAAAGGCCACTGCCGCCGTGGAGCTGCTGGTTCAGCTGCGGAACAAAGCGCTGGATGCGTATAGCGAGCTGACACGCATCAGCCTGTGACCGGCGATCTGAAGTTTAGGTGGGGGTAACGTAATTGCAGGAGAAGCTGAAGGGCTTTGGCGGGAAGTTTCAAGAGTTTTTCGCCAAAATGAGCAAAAAGACGCGGGTGATCCTGGGTTGTGTGCTGGGCGCGTTGATTCTGGCCGGCGCAATTTTTGCGGTTATTATGAACAATCGACCCTACACCGTCCTGTTTACGGGTCTAAGTGCGGAAGAGATTTCCTCGATCACTACCTATCTGAACGACAAGGGCGTGACGGATTTTCAGGTGCAGGGAACCGATACGATTCTGGTGCCTGAGTCTCAGGAGGCTCAGCTGAAGGCGGATTTGCTGATGCAGGGATATCCCACATCGGGTTTCGCCTATGAGACGTATCGCAAGGGTGTGGGCACCATGTCCACAGACTCGGACCGGCAAATGGCGTATCTGCAGGATTTGCAGGACCGGATGGCCGGCGTCATCCGCTGCATGGACGGAGTAAAGTCTGCGGTGGTCACCATTGCTCAGGGCGAGGACCGGCGCTATGTTCTGGACAGTAGCAACACCGTAGACGCCTCTGCCTCGGTCATGGTAACGATGGAAAGCGGCGCGGCCCTCTCCGCCCAGCAGGCCACCGCTATCCGTAACCTGGTGGCCCATGCGGTCCAGGGCCTTGCAATCGACAATATCGCCATCTCGGACGCTCTGGGCAACGTCTATTCCGGAGGAAGCGGGATTACCGGCGCGTCGGATGCCTCCGAGCTGAAGCTTCAGCTGGAGGAACAGGTGAACAACAAGGTCCGCACCCAGATCATGACGGTGCTGACCCCGCTGTACGGCGCAGACAATGTCCGCGTGGCGGTCAGCAGCACCGTGGATGTGAACCATACCGTGGGCGAGACCACGCAGTATACCCTCCCCGACTGGGCTGGCGACGGCTCCACAAGCGGCGAGGGAATTATCGGTTCCAAGGTCTACGATCAGGAGGTTGTCCGGGGAGACAACGGGACTGTCGGCGGTGCGGTGGGCAACGAGTCCAACGCCGATATCAGCACCTATGTTGAAAAGCAGGCCAAGGCTAACGGCGATGAATCCTACATAAAGAACCAAGGCCAGACCAACTACAATGTGGATACCGACAAGGAGCAGGTGGAGCGGATCGCGGGCGTTGTCTCCGACCTGATGGTATCCGTCAGTATTAACAGCGCTGTCTCCGGAAGCGTGAACACCACAGAGCTGGTGAGCCACGTGGGCCATGCTGCGGGTATCGCACCCAATGAACAGTCCGATAAAATATCGATTCTGCTGGCGCCGTTCTACAACCCGGACGGTGAACCCGTTGCCCCTGCAAGCGGATTGAACCTGCCCCGGTGGGCGCTGTTTGCGGCGGCGGGCGGCGTGGTACTGCTGATCCTGCTGCTGATCCTGCTGGCGGTTTTGCGGAGCAAGCGCAAAAAGGCGAAGCAGGCGCAGTTTGCCACCATGGCCCAGTCCATGCAGATTCCCGTACCTCAGGTGGCCGAGGCCATGCCTTCAGCGGATGGCGCGGATATTATGACCATTAAGACGGAAAAGAGCATCCAGCTGCGGCAGGAAATCCGGAAGTTTGCAGAGGATAATCCTGAAATGGCGGCTCACATGCTTAAAAACTGGCTGAGAGGGGGCGAGGAGGATGAGCAGTAGCAAAAAGGCCAGAGTTGCCTCCACCACCGCGGCTGCCGAGAAAACGCAGGCGGCGTCGGCGAACTTCGGCGCCGCCGAGTCAAAAGCGGAAGCACTGAAGACGCAGCAGCAACTCCAAAAGGAGAAGCTGCCTCCTCTCACCGGTCCCCAGAAAGCCGCTGCGGTAATCGTCTCACTGGGCGCGGACAAGGCCTCCCAGATTTATAAACATATGGAATCCGAAGACGTGGAAACGCTGACGCTGGAAGTGGCAAAGCTGGGATACCTGGATTCCCGCCAGACGGAAGAGGTCCTGGGGGATTTCTATGAGCTGTGCCTTACAAACAAGGCAATCACCGAAGGCGGGCTGGAATATGCCAGAACGGTCCTGGAAAAGGCGTTCGGCGAACAGACCGCCGCCCAGTTGCTGGAAAAAGTGGAAAAGTCCATGAAAAACCGACAGTTTGCGTTTTTGGACAAGGCGGACCCGAAGTCCCTGTTCTCCGCTTTGCAGTATGAGCGGCCCCAGACCATCGCCTTGGTGCTGTCCTATGTCAGCCCCACAAAGTCCGCCAACGTGGTGGAGCAGTTGGACCCGGCAAGGCAGATCAAGGTTGTGGAGAACATGGCAAGGATGGAAAGCCCTTCTCCCTCCGCTATGAAGATCATTGAAACGGAGATGGGCCGCCGGTTCTCCACCATCATCAGCAGCAAGCACGTCAAGGTGGGCGGCATCGACTTCGTCGCCAGCCTGATGAACAATATCGACCGCTCCAGTGAGAAGAGCATCTTCGACGGACTGTCCGTTTACAATCAGGAGCTGGCGGACGAGATCCGCAAGCGGATGTTCGTGTTCGAGGACCTGGTCAACATGGACGACCGCTCGGTCCAGCGTTTCCTGCGGGACTGCGATCCCAAGGACATCGTGCTCTCCCTCAAGGCAACTACCGAAGACGTGGCAAACAAACTGCTCTCCAATATGTCCACTCGTATGGCGCAGAACATCAGAGACGACCTGGAGATCACGACCAATGTCCGCATGAAAGATGTGGAAGAGGCGCAGCAGCGGATCGTGGATGTGATTCGCAAGCTGGAGGAACAGAACGAGATCATCATCATAAAGGGCGGAAAGGACGACATCATTGCATAACGGGAGTGTCCTTAAAAATTTTATAAGGCCCAAAGCTGAGCCCTATCAGTTTCCGGACAATCTTCGGGATGATACGCCCACTGCCCCGCAAAAGCAAGAGCGTGAAGATCTGCGGGAGAGCTTTCAGGACGAGCTTTTTGTGGACGGAGCGCCGCGAATGGCGCGTCCGACAATCGGCGATGATCAGGAAGAGCCGGAGGAAGCGGATGCGCCAAAGGGGACGTCCGCCACTGACAATCCCATTCGGTTTGCCAATGTGCAGGCCGACGCGATCCTGAGCGCGGCCAGAGCAGAGGCGGAGCAGATAAAAACAGCCGCCATAGCGCAGGCTCGGTCCCAGGCGGACAAAATCAGGGAGGACGCCCGGCAGGAGGGCTACCGCGAAGGATATGCCGACGGCAACGCCGGAGCGGAGCAGGATTTAAAGGAGCGGCGGGAAGCACAGGCTGCTCAGATGGAAAAGCAGCTCCAAACTTTTTTGGGAAATGTGGCTCTAGCGCAGGATGAGATGATGGACGGAGCAAAGACCGACATGCGGGACCTGGCTATCGCGGTAGCCGAAAAGGTGGTGCGTATCAGCCTGAAGAGTTCCAGCGGTGTCATCGCAAAAATGATCCAGGACGCCACAGAGAAAATGAAGCGTCGGGAATGGGTTCACATCTATGTATCCGGCTGCGACGCCAAGGGCTTGACGCAGCTCACCCCCCGGTTGACCCGCGCGCTGTCGGGACTCTCCAGCCACATCCGCATCATCCCCGTGGCTGAGGAGGAAGACGGTACCTGTATTATAGAGACCCCGGACACCATTATAGACGCCAGTGCATCTACGCAGATGAGCAACATCCGCTCGCTGCTGGAGAACCTTTCGCCAGACGACGGCCCACCTCGAAATTTCGGGCGCCGCATGGGCGACCAGTGAAAAAGGAGCAGATGTGTGTTTGGACAAATGATCCAGCAGCTCCAGAATGCAGACACCTTCAGTCTGACGGGAAGAATCGAAAACATTGTCGGCATGTCCATTGAGGCTTCCGGCGGAAATGCAGCCGTGGGTGATATCTGCCGGATTTATAACGGCGACACCGGAGATCAGGTGACGGCGGAGGTGGTCGGTTTCAAGAGCGACCGCATTCTCCTGATGCCGTACTCCGATATGAGCGGCATCTCCGCGGGCAATTTTGTCCGCAACACGGGAAAGCAGCTTACTCTCCCCATGGGAACCTTTCTCCGGGGGCGCATTATCAACGCTCTGGGCCAACCCATTGACGGTGGCCCGCCCTTTGAAGGTGGATTCGCTCACTGTGTGGAGGGCAAATACATCAATCCCCTCGCCCGCCCCGCCATAACGGAGCGGATGGAGTTCGGCATTAAGGCCATCGACGGTCTTTTGACCATCGGAAAGGGCCAGCGTATCGGCATATTCGCTGGTTCCGGTGTAGGCAAGAGCACGCTGATGGGCATGATCGCCAAACACGTAAAAGCCGATATCAATGTCATCGCCCTGGTGGGCGAACGCGGACGTGAGGTTTTGGACTTCGTCCGCAAGGACTTGGGCGAGGAGGGCATGGCCCGCTCCGTTTTGGTGGTGGCCACCTCTGACCAGCCCGCGATGCTCCGCAAAAAATGTCCCTCTGTTGCCACCGGCGTCGCGGAATACTTTCGGGATCTTGGGTACGATGTGCTGTTGATGATGGATTCCTTGACCCGGTTCGCCATGGCCCAGCGGGAGATTGGCCTTGCTGTGGGGGAACCCCCTGTGGCGAGAGGGTACACGCCCTCCATTTACGCCGAATTGCCCAAGCTGCTGGAGCGCAGCGGCAATTTTGAAAAGGGGTCCATTACCGGGGTTTACACCGTTCTGGTGGAGGGCGACGACACAAACGAGCCGATCTCCGATACCGTCCGCGGCATTCTGGACGGGCATATCGTTCTGTCCCGGCGGCTGGCCGCCGCAAACCACTATCCGGCCATTGACGTGGGGGCCAGTATTTCCCGCCTGATGACGGACATTGTTCCGGTGGAGAGCCGCCGCGCGGCGGGCCGTATCCGCGACATCATGGGGGTTTATGAAAAGAGCTCCGACCTGGTGTCCATCGGCGCGTACAAGGCGGGCACGAATCCAAAGCTGGACTACGCGCTGAGCAAGATCGACGCCATTGACGATTTTCTAAAACAAGGCGTGGACGAGTCGTTTTCCTACGAGGAGACGGTGCAGCAGATGGAGCAGATTCTTCAATGAGGCGGCTGAGCGTCGGAAAGGGGGTCCAACATTGTGAAAAAGTTTCAGTTTCCGCTGGATACCGTATTGGACTACCGCCGGCAGGTGCAGGATTCTCTTCAGGTGGAGCTGGGGGCCGTCGCAGCGGAGGTGCACCGGCAGGAAGAGGTTCTGACTGCGGCCCGGCAGCGGTATTCAGAAATCAATCAGGAGTACCGGGAAAAGAAGGCCAGGGGTATCAGAATTGCGGAGGTCCGGGGCTACGAGATCGCATTGGAGGTCCAGGAAGCGGCCATCGCCGGGGAGACCGCGAAGCTCAAAAAGCTCCAGAGACTGATGGAGGCCAAACGCCGGGAGCTTGTGAGCGCGAAGCAGGATGCCTCGTCCGTGGAAAAGCTGCGGGAAAAGAAACTCCGCGCTTATACGAAGGATCTGGAGAAGAGCGAGGAGCAGTTTATTGATGATTTGGTGTGCGCCGGTCGTGCAAACGCCGGGAATGCATCACTGTAATCATAAATCGCAGACCTATTTCATTGAAAGGAGGTGAAAGGATGAATACGATGAACGAATTGCTGCAAATGACGCAGTACATGTCGACAGCCCAGACGCCGCGTACGGTAAAGGCGGATTCCGGGCAGAAGACGAGGAGCGACGGTGCTTCCGGCTTCGACAAGCTGATGAAGGATCGCGCCCAAGCGGATGGAGCAAAGGCGTCCCCGGAGCAGACGAAAATTGGCACAAGCGCAAAGACAGATGCAGTGGGGCAGTCGAAGGACCAAGCGGACCAAGCGAACCCGAAGGACGAGACACTGAAGGAAGTGGCGGTGGCCATGACAATGCTCATGGCACAGGCCGCGCCGGTGCAAATCCAGACGCAGGAGATCCTGCCGGAGGAGCCGCAGGCCCAGATCGCGGCGCCGGTGGAGATGCTCACCTGTCAGCAGCCGGACGGGCAGGCGGACCTTCAAAACAGCGAGCCCACGGCGGCTTTACAGAGCGCCGCGCTTTCAATGACCGGAGAGACGGAAGTTTTCGGGCAGCAGAAGGCGCCCGTTTTCCAGACCGCTCAGAACACTGAAATTTCCCAGACCCCACAGACTTCGCAGACCCCTGGGGAAGTCACTGTGACCGTGCAGTCCGACAAAAGCCAAAGCAGCGGAAGTACAGATGAGCAGTCTGGGGACACCGGTTTGCCCCCGCGGAATGGCCACAGCGAGACACTCCGGACGGAGAACGCCGATGTCGGAATTGCCCAGCCTCTGTTCCGCGATGTGCAGACCGTCCCCGTAAAGGTGGGCGAGACCCCGGTGGCGGACACCAAACAGCCCGACCTGGGCGCCCAGCTTGCAAAGCAGATCGGAACGACTCTGAAGGATGGAGCGCAGCAGGTGAAGATCCAGTTGACACCGGAAAGTCTGGGTACGCTGACCATTGACCTGACCCGGACGCAGGACGGCGCGCTTCAGGTGGTGCTTCACACCACCACGGAAAAAGCGGCGAACCTTTTGAGCCAGCACGTGGAGAATCTGGGCGCCCTGCTTCAAAGCAACACACAGAACACGGTTCAGGTAGAGGTTCAGCGGCAGGAACAGAATCAGCAGTTTCAACAGCAGTCCCAGCAGCAGAATCAGCAGCATGGGCAAAGTCAGCAGCACAGCCGCCACCAGCAGAGCGGAGAGGATTTTCTCCAACAGCTCCGGCTGGGTCTGGTGACGCTGGACGAACAGGTGAGCTGACAGATTCAGACTCTTTAAGAAAGGAGCAGTTCCATGAGCAGTTATATCGGCGATATCGCATCACTTGCCAGTACCAACAGCACCACGGCGACCAAGAGCAAGTCCGATTCTCTCAATCTGGACATGACCGACTTCCTGCAAATGATGGTGGCACAGTTCCAGAATCAGGACCCGGAAAACGCCGCCTCCACCACCGACATGCTCAACCAGATGGTGCAGATGTCCATGATCCAGGCCATCACCAACATCACGGACGCCGTCAGCCTCAGCTATTCCGCGTCCCTGGTGGGGAAGGAAGTGACCGTGGGTTCTTATGACTCCGACGGGAAGCTGAAGGAAATTGTAGGGACTGTTACAGGCACGGGATCCTATAACGGAAGTCCAGTGGTTTTTGTTGACGGAGTAAGCTATAACATGAGCAGCATCATGGCGGTGGGCCGTCTGCCCGCTTCCAAAGATTCCAAAGACCCGCCCGTTTCTCAAGACCCGAAAGACTCCACCGCAAAAACCTGACGGCGGTGCGAAAAACATTTGAGTTCCATCTCAAACGGTCAAAGGAGTGAGTGCAATGATTGACCGGATATCCCCGCTGCAAAGCGGCAGCCTTTCCCCGAAAAAGACCGTCGCCGGCGCGGCGCAGACCTCCTTTGGAGAGCAGCTGCTTCAGCGCCAGCAGGAGAGCCAGATTGTCGCGTTTTCCAAGCACGCGCGGGAGCGGGCGGAGCAGCGCGGCATCCAGGTGGACGACCAGCTGATGAACCAGCTCAGCGACACCGTGGAAAGGGCCCAGGCCAAGGGCGCTACCAATATTCTGGCGTTCGACACCACACGGGCTTTTATCATCAACGTCCCCAATGGGCGGGTGATTACCACCATGTCCCCGGAGGAGATGAAGGAAAATATTTTTACCAATATAGACGGCGCCGTGATCCTGTAACAAACAGAGAGCAGGACCGGAAGGATGCTCTGGGGAAGGTCCGATTGACTGTTCCCCGGCGGCGCCAACCGAAAGGAGTTTTTACCCATGACAGGTGCAATGTACGCAGCGATTTCGGGCTTGAAGGCCCATATGCAAAAACTCAGCGTCATCGGCAATAACATCTCAAACATAAATACACCAGCCTATAAGGCTTCGCAGGCCCTTTTCAGCGAGGCGATCTATACCACGCTGACCTCCGGTTCCAACGGCTCGGCTTCGGCCGGCGGCGTGAACCCGTCCCAGCTTGGCTACGGGTGCAGTGTCGGTTCAATCTCCATGGATATGAGCACCGCCAGCTTCAACGCCGACGGCAACAATATGCACTGCATGATCGACGGTGACGGTTTCTTCCTGACAGGCGATAAGCCGGCGGCCACCACCAACGCCGATACCCCGCCGAAGACGACATTGACGGAGACCGATCCCCAAAATTTGGAGCTCAGCCGTGTGGGCGATTTCAAGTTTGATTCCCAGGGGTATCTGGTGGATGGCCGGGGCAATGTAGTTTACGGCTTTGTAACGTACACCACGGCGACGAACAACACCATGGATAACGCGGAGAATCCCAAGACCAGCACGCAACTGGTCCCCATTCGGCTTCCCATTGCGGCGGCGACTTCTGCGGACGCCGGCGCTCCCGCTGCCGGAACGGCTCTGTATCCCACGCTGGACAGCACCACAAAGATGAATGCGTATCCTGCCGGGAGCGGAAACGCCATCACCGCCGATAGCATCGCCATCGACAGGGCTACCGGCAAGATCACCGCAGTCAATAAGGCCGATGGCAGCATCACCGTGGTCGGCTACCTCGCACTGGGAACCGTGGCCAATCCCAACGGCGTCACACGCCTGCAAAACGGGTACTATCAGGCGGGCGAGGGCGCGGGGAACTGCGCCGCGACTTCCGTTGGCGGCGCAGTGACAGGCTATTACAACAACAAGGCGGCTGGTGATACCGGCGCGGTGGCGGTCCAGAGCTCCGGCAAAACGGCGCTGATCACCGGAGGCCTCGAGTCCTCGGGCACCGACCTTGCCACCGAGATTGCTGAGATGATCACCACCCAGCGCGGCTATCAGGCCAACACCCGCATAATCACCGTGACCGACTCCATGCTGGAGGAACTGGTCAATATGAAGCGGTAAACTGAGACGGCTGAAAGACATGAACCTTTTGGCGCCTTGCCGGGCACGGGGGGTTCCCCGGCCCGGCAGACGCCGACTTTTGAGAGGAGGAACCCATGATCATTTTGACTAAGATGAATAACGACAAGTTCCTGGTGAACCATTTGCAGATCGAGTGCATTGAGCTGATCCCCGAGACCAAGATCGTGATGATGAACCGCAGCTATTATCTGGTCCGCGAGACAGCGGAGGAAATTGTGCAAAAAATAGCGGAATACAACGCCAAGGTTCAGGACATTGCCCGCGCGGTCAGAGTAATTGGTCAGCGCTGAGGAAGAGAAGACGGAGCATTTCCAGCTCCCACAGGGCTGGCTTGATCCGCGCGCGCGGAAAATATGGCACAGGCGCACATGGGGATCAGGCGAGCGCTTTAGAAAAAAATCGGACGGCGGCGGGCCTTGCGCCTTTCGTCCGGCAGGGGTGAGAGAAACAGATGAATTTAACCTTTATTATTGGAACAGTAGTTGCCATCGTAATTATGATATTAGGCATGATGTTTACCAGCGCGGGTGGCCACTTCACTGTAAAACCTTCGCAGGTCATCAACTTTTTTGATCCGTCCAGTGTCCTGATCGTTATCGGCTGCACGATGGCGGTGGTGGTGGCAAGCTTTCCACCTAAAATGCTGAAGGCGATGCCGAAGCATTTTATGATCATGCTGAACACAAAGAAGTATGACCCTATGTATTACATAGACCAGTTGGTGGAACTGGCGCAGGTGGCCCGGAAAAACGGCCTTCTGGCGCTGGAGGAAAAGGCCAACGCTCAGACAGATCCGTTTTTCAAGCAGGCCATTATGCTGATTGTGGACGCCAACGACGCCGACAAGGTCCGGGGCATTCTGAATAATGACATCGAATGCATGTCCGCACGGCACGACGGCGTGGCGGGTATGTATGAACGAGGGTCCGCCGTGGCTCCGTCTTTCGGTATGCTGGGTACGCTGGTGGGTCTTATCAATATGCTGAAGAACATGAATCTCTCCGGCGACGGAGGAGGATCGTCCAGTATCGGTACCGACATGGGTACCGCCCTGATCACCACGCTGTACGGCTGCGTATTGGCCAACATGATCTTTAACCCCATTGCCTCCAACCTGAGGACGCGGGATGAGGAGGAAGTTCTCTGCAAAATGATTATTGTGGAGGGCATTATGTCCATTCAGTCCGGTGAGAATCCCAAATCTCTGCGGGAAAAACTCCTGACCTTTGTGGACCAGAAGCAGCGCGGCGGCGATGGCAGCGGCGCTAAGGGTGAAAAGAAGAGCAAGAGCAAAAAAGAAAAATAATCCCGGAAGAGACGGGGGAGGTGAGCGGCGTATGAAAAAGCGCAAGAGCGGCGGCGGAGCAAACTGGATGGATACCTACGGTGACATGGTGACGCTACTGCTGTGCTTCTTTGTTTTGCTGTACTCCATGTCGACCATCGACCAGCAGAAGTGGGTCCAGCTGGTGCAGAGCTTCAACCCGGATGCGTCCCATGAACCCACAGAGATGAAAGGAAACAATGGCCAGCTGGCAGACCCAACCGGCGGAGCGGAGGGCGGAGGCCCCCAGCAGACGCAGGATGAGGTCGACACGTCCATCGAGCAATTGTTTCTCGATCTGAAGGCCTATGTTGCCCAACAGGGAGCGGCGGAAAACATTTCTGTCTCCAAGGGCGACGGATATGTTTTTATCTCCTTTAACGACGCTGTTTTTTTTGATGGCGACAGCTATGTCCTGCGGCCGGACGGCAAGGATGTTCTGGACGACGTGGGGACGATCATTGGAAAAGCCGGCGCTGCCATTGACGAGCTGCGGGTTTTGGGGCACACGGCTCAGGGTGATCCCAACAAACCCAACAATCCAACGGTGGATCGGTTTTTGTCATCTGACCGCGCCACAGTGGTGCTGGTCTATTTACAGGAACAGAATATTCTGGACCCGGCCCGGATGATCAGCATGGGCTATGGGCAGTTCCGTCCCGTGGCGGACAACAATACCAGTGAGGGTCGGTCGAAAAACCGCCGGGTGGAACTGATTGTCACCGGCCGGAATGTGACCAGCACCCTGGGCGATGGAATTGAGCAGTATTACACGGAACGGGGAACGGAGTCCCCGGTTTCCACGCAGACCAAAACGGACGGCGCTGTGGTCGGATAACACATGGCGGAGTCCGAATGCCGTACAGCGGCAAAAGCAGAAAAAGTGGAAGGGGAGGGGGATGCCGATGTCGGAGGTGTTGTCACAAAGCCAAATCGACGCGCTGCTCAGCGCTGCCCGGAGCGGAGAAAATATTGAACCCGCGGAAGATACGTCGAAGGAAAAAAAATACAGAAAATACGACTTCAGAAGCCCTCGAAAATTTACCAAAGACCGATTAAAAATGCTGGACAGCATTTTTGAGAATTATTCGAGAAACCTGAACTCACGCGTCAATGCCCTGATGCACACCAGCTGCGAGATCAGTGTGGAGTCCGCCGAGGAGCAGCGGTACTACGAGTTTTCCAATGCCTTGATTGAGGGCGATGTCGTAACGCTGGCCTACGTGAAATACGGCGATGTGCGAGAGGATACTCCGGCACTGCTGCATGTCAGCAAATCCTTGATGCTGAGCATGATTGACCGTATGATGGGCGGCGAGGGCGAAGTCGACGATGAGTTAGATCCGGAATATACCTTTACTGACTTGGAATTGAGGATTGTAGAAGGACTGAGTCAGTATTTTGTGGAGAATCTGGGCGAGAGCTGGCAGAATTATATTCAATTGGATTTTGAATATAGCCGCGTGGAGCCGAATCCCACCATGATCCAGCCGCTCGGATTGGATGAAATTGTGGTTATTATGGACCTGACGGTAAAATTTCCAAACTGCGACGGACATATGAGCGTCTGCCTTCCCGGAATGGTGCTGACCAATATCTTCAGTGAGATCAGCCGACTGAACACGACCCATAAAAGTCAGGATGAGACAGCGGGAAGAGAAATTTTTGAGTCCTTGAAAAACACGGAGATCGATCTGATTGCGGAAATATGTCATACGAAACTGAAACTAAGCGATATTTACCATTTAAACGTGGGGGATGTGATTGACCTGAAGCGGCCCAAAAATTCCCCGGTCTATATCAACATTGGCGGAAGACGCTGGTTTGACGGTATGATGGGCGTACACAACAAAAACATGGCGATAAAAATAGGAAAGACCTATTATGAGCCGGAGGGAAGGAACGTCGAACGGGATGGCAGATAACATATTTAACTCCATGGAGCTGGATGCAATCGGGGAAGTCATGAACATCAGCCTCGGCTCCTCCGCAACCGCGGTTTCCAATTTGCTGGATCATCGGGTGGAAATCACGACGCCAAGGGTCTCTGTTAGCGATGTGAAAGACTTCAGTATCAGCGATCTTGAGCCGGCCATCGGTGTGGAGATTCGCTACATATCCGGTCTGGTGGGCAGCAACATCATGCTGCTTAAGCGCAGCGATGTAAAGGTCATCGTGGACATCCTGATGGGGTCCGAGACACCGGACGAAGAGTTCGAGATGAACGAGCTTACCATCAGTGCTGTATGCGAGGTCATGAACCAAATGATGGGCGCGGCCTCCACGGCTCTGTCCGATTTTCTGGGGATTCCGGTCAACATCTCCACGCCGGAGTCTTTTGAACTGAAGAATTTTGAAGAATTTAAAAAGGATCATTTTCCCATACAGGACGGCAAGTGTGTGGTCGTCCGGTTTATGCTGAAAATCGATAATATACTGCAAAGCGAGTTTATCAACGTCATGTCCGTGGACTTGACGAGGGAACTGCTCTCCGGCTTGGGTCTTGGAGAGGACGAGGATGCCGCACCTCCGGAGTCCACCGCCCCGGAGCAGGTTGCCTCCCCACTGGAAAACGGTCCGAAGCTCAGTCAGGCGGAAATTGAAAAGCTGGTGAACAGCACTCAGTCCGCGCCTCAGCCGCCCTCACCTCCCGCTTCTTCCGGCGGTACCATGAGTCAGGCGGAGATTGAAAAGCTGATGGGTACCGCGCAGCCCGCGCCTCAGCCGCCCTCGCCCCCCGCATCTTCCGGCGGTTCCATGAGTCAGGCGGATATTGAAAGACTGATGGGTACCATGCAGTCCGCGCCTCAGCCGCCCGCGCCCCCCGCTTCTTCCGGCGGCACCATGAGCCAGGCGGAGATCGAAAGACTGATGGGTACCATGCAGTCCGCGCCGCAGTCCACCCAGGTACCCCAAAAGCCTTCGCCGCCGCCTTACCCCACACCCGAGGGGCAGATTCCATCTGCGTCTGGCGGATCATATCCGATGCCGCCGTACGGGCAATATGCTCCGGGATATTATCCCCCTCCCGGCTATTATCCCGCGCCGCCCCTGATGGCGCAGTCCGCACCGAAGATGATTCAGTCATCCCCGGCAGAGATGCCGAAGTTTTCCAACGGGGAGCCGTTAGACGAACAGCAGGCGGAAAACCTGGATCTGCTGATGTCAGTGCCGCTGGAGGTTTCCGTGGAGATCGGCCGGGCCCGCAGAAAGGTACAGGATGTGCTGGCGTTTACCAAGGGGTCTTTGGTCATGCTGAACAAGTTGGCCGGCGATCAGGTGGACCTGTTCGTAAACGGACAGTGCATTGCCAAGGGCGATGTGGTGGTCGTTGACGATAATTTCGGAATTCGCATCACTGAGGTTTTGAAATCTCCCAATCCCAACGAGCTGATTAACGGATAGGCCGGACGACCGATAGCAAAAAACTAAAATTCCAAAAGACAGATCAGAGAAAAGGAAGGTTTAATCATGGCTAAGATTTTAGTGGTTGACGACGCAGCATTTATGCGAAAGGTTATTAAGGACACTCTTTCCAAGAGTGGGTATACCGAGCTGTTTGAGGCAGTGGACGGTGCGGACGCGGTGGAGAAATACGGAGAAATTCACCCTGATCTGGTCATCATGGACATCACGATGCCCAATATGGACGGACTGGAGGCCCTGAAAGCGATCCGCGGAAAGGACAGCAACGCAAATGTGGTCATGTGTTCCGCCATGGGGCAGGAGAGCATGGTCATTGACGCGGTGCGCTCCGGCGCAAAGGATTTCATCGTGAAGCCGTTTAAGGCTGACCGTGTGCTGAAGACGGTGAATTCCATCGTCGGGAATCCCTGATCAATGACCTGGGCGGAAATTGGCACCCTTTTCGGAATGCTGACGGCAGTCGTCGTCATTTTGCTCCTGGCATGGCTGTTTACCCGGTATCTGGCCGGACGGACACCGGGAGCAATGCGCTTTTCCCGAAACCGGGACGGAAGGCTCCGGTTGTTGGAACGGATGCCTCTGGGCCGCGAGCAGTATCTGGCGGTGGTCCGGGCGGGGGAAACGTATCTTCTTCTGGGTGTCACCGGCAGTCAAATCACGCTTTTGCGGGAGCTGAGCGCCGAAGAGGCGTCGGCATGGACCGAGGAGGAAACCGGCGTTTCGCCGGGTGGCGGACCCGGAGTACCCATCCCCTTTCGGGACGCACTGCGGGAAGTCTGGAAACAGAAAAAGAAGTAGGAGGGAGTATCACGTGACAGACACGCTGGTCAATGTCAACGGCAATAACGTACAGGCCCTTCAAATCCTGTTTCTGACAACAGCCATCACCTTGCTTCCCTCGCTGCTGGTGATGATGACGTCCTTTACGCGGTACATTGTGACGTTTTCCTTTCTGCGCTCTGCAATGGGAACGCAGCAAACGCCCCCCAACGTGGTGCTGATCGGACTGGCGTTGTTTTTGACACTGTTTACCATGAGCCCTGTGCTTTCCAGCATCAAGACCGACGCCTACGATCCGTATGTCGCGGAAAAAATCAGTCAGGAGGAATTCATCGACCGGGCGGAGGTCCCGCTGAAGGATTTTATGCTCCGCAATACCGAGACGTCTTCCCTGAACCTGTTCTGCGATCTGGACAAATCGGTGGAACGGCCTGCGGACGAGTCCGCGGCCAAGGCCCTGCCGATGCACGTCATCGTGCCCTCCTTCATGACCAGCGAACTGAAGAGGGCGTTTGAAATCGGCTTTTTGTTGTACATCCCCTTCATGCTGATCGACGTGGTGGTGGCCTCTACATTGATGTCCATGGGCATGATCATGCTGCCCCCGTCCATGATCTCCACTCCCTTCAAGCTGCTCTTGTTTATTGTACTCAACGGATGGGAACTGCTGTTCTCAACGCTGGTGCAGGGCTTCCATTAGAAAGGGGCGATGGGATGGACCTGAATGCGGGTGAAATTCTTCGACAGGGCATTTTTGTGGTGGTCAAGCTGGCCGGCCCAATTTTGCTTTTGAGCATGATCGTGGGCGTGTTGGTGGCCATTTTTCAGGCGGTCACACAGATCCACGACCAGACCCTGGGCTTTGTATTGAAGCTTCTGGTGACGGTTCTGGTGTTGTTTGTCGGCGGCGGCTGGATGATGAACACGCTGGTGGAGTACAGCAAGTACCTGTTCACCCTGATGCTATAAAGCGGGGTGGTTCCATGATTGACTGGGGCAGGCTCACCCTGCTGTTTTACATTCTGATGCGGATGAGCGGATTTGTGCTGTTCATTCCGCTGCTGGGGCGGCGAAACGTCCCCGGTATCTTTCGGGCGGGGCTGGTTTTGACCCTTACGTGGTTTGTGGCGTCCTTCACGAAGGGGACCGCTCCCGTTCCGGTCAATCTGGTGGAGTTCAGCGTGAAATTGCTGTTGGAGTTGGGCGTCGGGTTCATGGTGGGAATGGCAGTCCAGTTTTTTATTTATCTCATTCCCCAGCAGGCCGGCGAGATCATCGACAATCAGATGGCCATGACCATGTCCCGGGAATACGACCCCGGCTCTCAAATCTCCATGTCCGTCTCCGGCACGCTGTTCACCATTTTGATGACGCTGCTGTTCTTTACGGCAAACGGCCAGAACACCCTGCTCCGCATTTTACTTTCCTCCGGGGAGATTGTCCCGTTTGGGGAGGCGGCGCTGGGAAAAGGCGCCATGCAGTCGGCGGTGGAGCTATTCATCGAGTGCTTTGTGCTGGCGGTGAAGCTGGCGGTGCCGATTCTGGCGGCGGAGCTGCTGGGGCAGATCGGAATGGGCGTTTTGATGAAGGTTATTCCACAGATCAATGTGTTTGCCATCAACATCGAGCTGAAAATGATCATCGGGCTGGGTTTGATGCTGCTGTTTATGTCGCCTATCAGCGAGTTTTTGCTGAAGGCTGAAAACGAGATGCTTCTTGCCGTACGGGATACGCTGACGACGTTGGCCCCGTAGCAGGGACGGCTGTTGACAAAAGGGGGGAGCATCTGTGCCGGAGGGCAATAAAACAGAAAAAGCAACCCCCAAAAAGCGGCGGGACCAACGGAAAAAGGGTAATGTCTTCCTCAGCAACGACGCAGTGGCTGTGGTGACGCTGTTGGCCGGTTACATGGCTCTGCGCATCACCATGAGCGGCGCGGTGGAGCAGCTGAGCAACTTCTTTCGCCTGTGCATGCAGACGGCCCAGAGCCTTTCCGAAGTCTCCTTGGCGGGCCGTCTTCCAGAGCTTCTCAAGGAGGCGACATACACCCTTTTTATGGCGTTGGGGCCCACCGTGCTTGTGATTGTGGCGGCAGCCCTGGGGGCCACGTTCCTTCAGACTCGCATGCTGGTATCCGGGGAATCCATCCAGCCTAAATTCAGCCGTATTAATCCCCTGGAGGGCTTTAAAAAACTGTTTTCCCTGCGCAGCGTGGTGGAGGCCGGCAAGGGCATTATCAAGATCACGATCCTTCTGATCATCATCTATCACTTTATCAGCGGGTGCATGACGGCTTTTGTCAACTATATGAACACGGACATCTCGGCGGTCTGCGGCGACATCCTCAGCCGTCTGAGCAGTATGATTCTCCAAATCATTATCGCGTTTATTGCCGTGGCCGGCGCCGATTTTTACTATCAGTGGTGGGATTACGAGCGTCAGATGCGCATGTCGAAGCAGGAGGTCAAGGAAGAGTACAAGCAAACCGAGGGCGATCCCCTGATCAAGAGCAAAATCCGAGAAGCTCAGCGCAAAATATCCCAGTCCCGGATGATGCAGCAGGTGCCGCAGGCGGACGTGGTTATCCGAAACCCCACCCATGTGGCGGTGGCTCTTAGATACAAACCGGAGCAGGACAGCGCCCCCGTGGTGATGGCAAAGGGACTGGACGAGCTGGCGCTGCGCATTGTGAAGGTAGCGGAGGAAAACCATATCCCAACGGTTGAAGACGTTCCTCTGGCCCGTTCCATCTATGCCTCCGCCGAGCTGAACCGGCAGATTCCGCCGGAGCTGTATGGCGCGGTGGCAGATGTGTTGGTATACATCTATCGCGTGAACAATCGGGACTTGAGCAAGGAATTGAGCAAAAAGGACCAAGGCGGCGGGAAACAGCCGCAGTCGGACAGGCCCGGAAGCAATTAAATTGAGATTCATACAGGAAAGGCGGCGCCGCGATGAGACGGATTTCCAACAACATCATATCGATCTTCGTGGTCGTGGTCGTCCTGTTTTTGATTTTGCCGCTGCCCACGCAGCTGATGGATATTTTAATTATCTTCAATATCTCGCTGTCTATCGTAATCCTATTGATTACCATGAATATTTCAGACGCGCTGGAATTCTCCATTTTCCCCTCACTGCTACTGGTGACTACTCTGTTCCGATTGGCACTGAACGTGTCCTCCACCCGGCTGATTCTCTCCAACGGCGGCTATGCGGGTACGGTCATTAAGGCCTTCGGCCAATTGATTACCCGCGGAAACATCGTCATCGGCATCATCATCTTCCTGATCATTGTGCTGATGCAGTTCATCGTCATCACCAAGGGTGCCGAGCGCGTTGCCGAGGTAGCCGCGCGGTTCACTTTGGACGCTATGCCCGGCAAACAGATGGCCATTGACGCGGATCTCTCATCCGGTCTCATCAACGAGCAGGAGGCGAGAGCCCGCCGGGAAAAGGTCCAGCGTCAGGCGGATTTTTACGGCGCTATGGACGGCGCCACGAAGATTGTCAAAGGCGACGCGGTGATGAGCCTCATCATCACCATAATTAACTTTGTGGCAGGCCTGATTATCGGCATGGTGCAGGGGGGCGGAGATTTCAGCAGCGTTGTACAGGTCTATTCCATCGCCACCGTCGGTGATGGCCTGGTGTCTCAGCTTCCCGCCCTCATGATCTCCACTGCCACCGGCATGATCGTCACCCGCAGCGTGTCCGAGGGAAGCCTCAACGGCGACGTACTTCGGCAGTTCAAAGCCCAGCCCCGGGCCATCATGGTGGCGGGCATCGTGCTGCTGTTTTTGGCCGTCATGCCCCAGACGCCTCATCTGGCGCTGCTTTTGGTGGGCGTGACGCTGCTGCTTCTGGGACGCCGCGGACTTCAGAGAATGGAAAAGGAGAAGGAGGAGCAGGCCATTCAGGAGGCGAAGGCCAGGGAGCCCGCGGAATCCGCCAAGTCCCCAAGTGAGAACGAGTATTACAAGGACATCAACAATATCTATTCCCTGCTGGATGTGGAGCCCATTGAAATGGAGTTTGGATACAGCCTGATTCCTCTGGTGGACGAGGCACGGGGTGGACGGCTCATCAGCCGCATTGTCATTTTCCGCCGCCAGTATGCGCAGGACATGGGTTTTGTGGTTCCGTCGGTACGGCTGCATGACTCCGCCACCTTGGGGACGAACCAGTACGTGATCAAGATCAAGGGCGAGGAGATCGCCAGAGGCGAAATCCTTGTGGACTATTATTTGGCGCTGGAGCCGACGGCTCCCGGCGGCGAAATCGACGGCATCGAGACCATTGAGCCGGCGTACGGCATCCCCTCGCGGTGGATTCTGCCGGAAAGTCGGGAGATGGCGGAAATTTACGGATATACCGTCATTGACCCCCTCTCTGTTATGCTGACACACCTCTCCGAGACCATTAAGAAGCACGTATATGAGCTTTTGGACCGAGAGGAGACCATTCGGCTGGTGGAGAATCTAAAAAAGGCGGCGCCCCAGTTGGTGGAAGAGACAATTCCCAATTCCATCTCCTACGGTATGCTGGAAAAGATTCTGCGGAATCTCCTGAAGGAGGGCGTTCCCATCAAGAATCTGGGCACCATCGTGGAGACCACGGCGGACGCCATGAACAACACCCGGGACACGGACCTTATCACCGAGGCGGTCCGCGGCTCCCTGACCCGGACCATCACCCGCCGCTTCTGCGAGCACGGACAGCTTCGGGTGGTAACGCTGGACGCAGAGGTGGAAAAGCAGATCGTAGGGTCTCTCACCAAGAATGAGCAGGGCGTCTATCTCGCCATGGGCGCCGATATGATGCAGCTGATCGTCTCTCAGCTGGGGGAGTGCGTCAAGAAGTTCGCCGAGCTGAGCCAGACGCCCATTATCCTCACAAGCCCCGTCATCCGCGTTTATTTGAGCCGGATGCTGTCCCAGTTTTACCCGAATTTGTATGTGCTGTCCTTCAATGAAATTACTACGGATATTCAGATTCAGGCGCTTGGCAATATCACGATGCAGCATAAGAAGGAGACGGTGGAAAAGGCCTGAACAAGGTCTCTCAATTGCGGAGTGTCTGTGCGTCCAGAAAGCTTGCCGAAAGGATAGGTCGGGAAAATGAGCGATACGGCTTTGGCTAAAAATTTAACAGCAGAAGCCGCCGCGCCCGTCGTCTTGAAAGAGCGGGAGATCAAGGCGCTGCCTACCGACGAGCTGCTGAGTCTCTATAAGTGCACAGGAATTCAGGAGTATAAGTGGCCGCTGGTTTTGCGGTATGAGGGGCTCATCAAAAGCATTGCGCTGCAGATTTGCGGAGTGTACAGCGGCTTTGCGCAGGTGGACGACATCGTAAACGAGGGGATCATCACCCTGATGAATTCCGTGGACAAATTTGACCCTGAAAAGGGGACGAAGTTCGAGACCTATGTGTCCAAGCGCATCCGGGGTATGATCATTGACTTGGCCCGGCAGCAGGACTGGCTGCCCCGGAGCGTGCGCAAGCGCGCTCGGGAGATTGATCAGGCGGTGAACGACCTCAGCAATCGCCTGAACCGGTTCCCCACCGACCGGGAGATTGCCGAATACATGGGACTGAGTATGGACAAGTACCACGAGGATGCGGCGGCAACGGCTCTTTGCAACATCGTCTCGCTGGAGGCCATCTTTGAGCGCCGAGGAGAGGGCGACACAGGAATTTCCCTCGCGGCGGAAGAAGCGGATTTGCCTGAGGCAAGCGTCCAGCAAAAGGAGATGCGGGAGCAGCTGGGCGCCGGAATCCGGACGCTGCGGGAAAATGAGCAGTTGGTGCTGTCCCTCTATTACGAGCGTGGACTGAACATGCGGAATATCGCGCAGGTTATGAAGATCAGCGAACCGCGCGTGTCGCAGATCCACAGCAGGGCAATTCAAAAATTGCGCGTTTATCTGGACCCCTACATGGGTGGAAAGCCGGAGCGCAACAAGAAACGGGAGTGATGGAATGTTCAAGGGGTTCTATAATCTGACCTCCGCGATGCTGTCCCAGGGCAAGCGGCTGGATGTGATTTCCAACAATATGGCGAACGTGGCTACCGCGGGCTATAAGTCGGATACCTACGTCGACAGCACCTTTCGGGAATACATGGTCAGCCGCGTGGGAAACAAGGACAAGAGCAATCCTGCCGAAATCGGCCCCGCCAGCTACATTCTGGCCCCCAGTCGGCTCTATACGGACTATACGCAGGGGGTACTGGAGGAGACGGGGATGCCGCTGGACTTCGCCATTCAGGGCAACGGTTTCTTTGCCGTCCAAACCGGAGACGGAGTGGCCTATACCAGAGCGGGCAGCTTCGCCCTGGACGACGAAGGGTATCTGTGCCTGCCGGACGGCAGCCGGGTCCTGGACGCCAAAGGAAAGGAGCTTCCCCTGAACACCGACAAGATCAAAGCGGATGCTTCCGGCGCGATCTATATGGAGAACGGTCAGTTTCTGGGACAACTCGGCGTCTATTCCTTTAACGACAATACCCAGCTTCAGCGCGATGCCCAGGGCTACTTTACCGGAGGCGGAGCGCAGGCGGCCACGGGCGTGGCGGTCCGCTGGAAGGCGCAGGAGCAGCCCAACATTAATCTCATCCAGCAGATGACTGGCATGATCACCGCTCAGCGGGCGTTTCAGAGCGCCGCGGAAGTGAGTAAAATGTACGACCAGCTGATGACCAAGGCGGCCACTAACCTGGGTAACGTTTAAGAGAGGCAGTGAGCGGATTTGAACAGTTCCTTCTTTACCGCCGCGGTGGGCGCGGCGCAGCAGCAGCTCCGTCTGAACGTGCAGGCGAACAACATTGCCAACGTAAATACTTACGGCTTTAAGGCTCAAAAGCCCACCTTTGCATCGCTGATGTACGGCAACGTGAACGGCGTCAACAATCAGAGGCTTCCCCGTGGCTCCGGCGCGAAGATGGCCATGGACGGAACGGATTTCAGCGGCGGCGCCATTGCCAATACCGGCCGCACCCAGGACTACGCCATCAACGGCGAGGGTTTTTTCGGACTCTATGACCCTACCAGCGGCGAGGTGTCTTACACCCGGGACGGGTCCTTTACTCTTTCGGAGTTTCACCGCCAGAAGCGCACGGAAGACGGCAGCGAAGCGGAGTTGGACGAAAACGGTCAGCCGGTGATGGAAACGGTATATATGCTCTCCGACGGATTGGGGCGGTTTGTCCTGAACAACCGGGGTGCGGTGACGGAGGTCACAGACTCGGAGGCGAAGCAGCCGGTAGGGGTGTTTGACTTTACCAATACCGACGGAATGACCCGCACAAGCGAGAATCGCTATATTCCCACGGGCAAAAACGGGCAGGTCCGCTTCGGCACCGGAACGGTTCAGCAGGGTGCGCTTGAGGTTTCCAATACGGATTTGGCGGAACAAATTACAAAAGTGATTGAAGCGCAGCGCTCTTTCAGTTATAATTTGAGAATGGTAACCACGTCGGACGAGCTTGAGAGCACAGTCAATAATCTAAGATCCTAAATTGCGCACTTGGTAAGGAAAGGGAAATCGTATGGATATTAAAAATTACGAAGACCTGAGCGGGTTGGAGATCGACACACTCAAGGAAATCGGCAGCATAGGCACAGGGAACGCCGCCACGGCGCTGTCCCAGCTGATTGGCAAGGAAGTGCGGATCACGCTGCCGGAAGTGCGCATCATGGGGTATAATGAGGCCATTGAGTGGATCGGCGGCCCCGAGGCCATCACGGCGGGCGTCTTGAGCCAGCTGGGCGGCGAAATCAACGGGATTATGCTCTCCGTGCAGCAGATGGACTTTATCAATCTGGTGCTCTCCAACGTGCTGGGCCGGCCGGTGACAGATTTTATACAGTTGCAGGAGATGCAGATTTCCACCCTGGTGGAGGTGGGCAACATCATGATCTCCACGTTTATAAACGCACTCAGCGGCCTGGCCGATATTTCCATCAAGCTGACGGTGCCGGCCTTTGCGGTGGACATGCAGGGTGCGATCTTAACGGTTCCCATGGCGGCTTACGGCGGCCAGTCGGACTATATCATGACCATTGGCGGCAACTTCATATGCGACAACAGGCAGGTTCCCTGTCGGCTGCTGCTGTCGCCGGATATTCGGTCTCTCAATTTCCTTCTGCGAAAGTTGGGCGTAATGGATGAATGACAAGCTGATTGTCGGAATCGCAGATATGAAAATGGCCGGAGACGGCGAGAAGCTGATTACCTATGCGTTGGGTTCCTGCATTGGGATATGTCTCTATGAGCCGCAGCGCAAGCTGGCTGCACTGATTCATATCATGCTGCCGCTGAACATGGAAACAGGGCGGAAGAATGCCTATAAATACGCTGACACCGGTATTCGCACCACTTTGAGAGAGATGGAGATGAAGGGTGCCTGCCGCGCCGCCATCACTGCAAAGATCGCCGGCGGGGCCCGCATGTTCGAGGTTTCCGGAGGCAGTCTTGGCAATATCGGCCAGCGTAACAGTGAAAGCGTGCATCAGATTCTGCGGATGGAAAAGATCCGGCTGCTCTGGGAGGATGTGGGAGGAACCATTGCCCGCACGATGGAGTTTGACAGTGCCACGGGAAATGGCACCATCCGTTCCTATGGACATCCGGAGGTTAAATTCTGATTTGGTAGTTTATAGAGGGGCGGCCCTCTAAATTAAATAAACAGTGTGTGCTGCGCCGGAAACCGACACGCTCGCGGGACGGGAAAACTTCCGGCCTGTGGGGCGAGCACCGCGAAAGGAATGAGTGTTACGGGACAGAATAACAGTAATATCCTGTTGGAGTCGGGAACCAATGAGATCGAGATCATGGAGTTTATGATCAATGAGAACCTGTTTGGCATCAATGTGGCCAAGGTCCGGGAGATCATGCTGTCCGCACCGGTGAAAACCATGCCGCACGTCCATCCGGCGGTGGAGGGCATCTTCAAGCCCAGAGACCGGGTGCTCACGGTGATCAACCTGCCGAAATATCTGACCGGTGTGGATGTGGAGCAGCAGTCCAAGGATCTGTTTATCGTTACAAATTTCAACAAGATGTACATCGCCTTCCGGGTCCACAGCGTGGTGGGCATCTGCCGTATCTCATGGAGAGACATTCAAAAGCCGGACAATGCAATTTCCGGAGGAGCCGATGGTGTGGCCACCGGTATCGCCCAGTGTGGAGACGATCTGGTGACGATTCTGGACTTTGAGAAGATCGTGGCGGAAATCGCACCGGAAAGCTCCATTCAGATCAGCGAGATTGACCAGCTAGGTCCCCGAAAGCGCAGCGGTCAGCCTGTTTATATTGCGGAGGACTCCCTTCTTCTGAGCCAGATGATTCGGGATTCTTTGGGCAAGGCGGGTTACACGAACCTGCACATGTATCCCAATGGCCAGGAGCTGTGGGACAAGCTGACGCAGATGAAGGCTCAGGGGACTGCGCCGGGGGAAGTGGCGCTGGTCATCACCGACATCGAAATGCCCCAAATGGACGGGCATCGCCTGACAAAACTTATCAAGGACGATCTGGTTCTCCGCAAAATTCCGGTGATTCTGTTTTCCTCTCTGATCTCCGAGGAAATGAGGATCAAGGGTAAGCAGGTTGGCGCCGACGAACAACTCTCCAAGCCGGAGATCGCACATCTGGTATCAGTCATGGATCAGCTCTTAAAAGATACGTCCCAAAAAGCATGAAAGCGAATGAATGTGCATGAAAAAGGATCGAAACAAAAATAAATACATTGTCCGCCAGCCGATCCGAAATGCGCAGAAACAGACAATCGGATATGAGATCTTATATTACGGAGAGAATCAGGCTTTCGGAGGACTGCTGAACGACAGGGAGTTTGCCGCCGCAGATACCGTATACAATTTTCTGATCCAGAATACAGACAAGATTTTAAAGGGCTCCTTTTGCTTTATGACCTTCACGGCGACGCTGCTTTTGAAAAAGACGCCGGATCTGTTTGATCGGTCGGAGCTGGTCATTCAGATCGACGACAGCGTCATGATTCACCCCGCGGCTTTGGCCGCGGTGCAGGAATACGCATCCAAAGGATACCGCATCGCGGTAAACGAATTTCAGTTTCTGCCCCGGTATCTGGGTCTTCTGGATAGCATTGACTATCTGAAGCTGAACTTTGCCGCGATGAGCGAGAAAAAGCTCAGAAATGTGATCGAGATCGCCCACAGCCTGAAAAAGCTGTGCATCGCCGTCAACATTGACACAGAGGAGCTTTATGCCAAGGCGGAAGAGCTGGACGTGGACGCTATGGAGGGCACCTACGTTGCCGAGAAGCTGGCAACCAAAACCCACAGCAGCGGCTATATGCAGAGCAATTTTTTCCGCCTGATTATCGCCATGAGCCGAGAGGAGCCGGAGATCAGTGAGGTGGAGGAGATGATCTCCGTGGACGCCACGCTCAGCTATGCGCTGCTGCGCCTGGCAAATTCCTGCTACTTTGCCCGCCGCCACCGGGCCACCACTGTGCGTCAGGCTATTATGACCGTGGGACTGAACCAGCTGCGCCAGTGGGTGTATCTCCTCAGTGCCAACAATGCAGAAAATGAGATGGACAAGGACTCTGAGGAGTTCCTAAAGCTGTCCCTCCTGCGGGGTACCTTCTGCAGCAAGCTGATGAAGTATGCCACCGGCATGCCGATCTCCAGTTCCGACGCGTACCTTATGGGCATGTTCTCCACACTGAATTATCTGATCGATGCGCCGCTGGAGGAAATTCTTGCGCAGATCCCGGTTCCGGAGGAGGTCAAGGCCGCATTGCTGCGCCGCGAAGGCAAGGCAGGCCAACTGTTTGAATTGGCCCTGTGCTACGAGCAGGCAAACTGGAACGGTGTTGCCGCTGCCACAGAGGCACTGGGAATTCCGGCGAATTTGTTGACCGGCACCTATTTCGCCTGTGTGGACGATGTAAACGGCATCTGGGCACAGGTGACCAACCCGCGGCCGGACAATACCTGAACGGTTTAATTTGAGCATCTAAAAAAGCCCCGGCGCATTTCGCGCCGGGGCTTTTTTGATATCTTCACACTGCGGCGGCCCCATAACCGGACTGGGTCTCAGCACCTAAAATTCGTCCATGTTCGCGGAGCCTTGCTGTTTTATGCCAGTCTGACAATCGGAAGAAAACCGTCTCTCGGAAAAATCAATGTCGCGGGTTTCCTATGACAACCCGACATGCCGAAATGAGTTGCGAAATCACCGCCGCGTTGTAGTGGTTTTCGTATGCGGAATAAAGCAGCTTCTGACTTTTTCGGACCACAATGTACTTTGGCTCTAAATGACTCAGCGCCAATGCCTTTACATCAGCCAGACATCGGCTGCAGGGGCACACACCTAAAAGCTGGATATACTTGGGCGCCTTTTCATCCACAAGCGCCTGCATGATGTTGATGTATCCAATTCCATCGATCTCTTTTGCCTGTGTGAGGTTGCTGCTCTGCCGAACCGGAAGTGAGGACTGTGCCTTGACAGAAGGAAGCGGCTGCTGGGCCGCAGTGGACGGAGCGGAGGGCGATGCCGACGCCACAGGTGCAGCGTGGCTGATTTGTACGGTCTCCGGCTGGAAGACGGAAAACGAATCCTCCTCCCCTCGGGCCAATTCTTCGCTCAGAGCCTCCCGGATTTGGTCGGAGAGCTCTTCATGAGCGTGCTCCACTTCCACCATGGTAGAAGGAACTGCGGTGGGCGGAGAGACCGGCGGGGCCGTGGTCGGTACCGGAGCAGCGGCGGGAACGTCCTCGGCCTCCTGTCCGGCCGTAATCACATTCAACACATGAGCAGTTTTGTTTGTAATTTTCCTGTTGGCGGGCATGATGGGTTCCTCCTGTTTACAAACTGCCTCACCGACTGTCTTTCTGCTCCTGCAGCAAAGAGGTAATCTCAGAGGTGAGATGCTTGAAATCTTCGGCGGGTTTGGAGTTGGGCGCGTAACTCAGGATGCTCTCTCCGTGAGCCGGCGCCTCCGCCACAGCAATGCTGGAGCGAATCACGGTTTTGAATACGTTGGTGTTCAACTGTCTGGCAATCTGGTCGGCCATCTCGCTGACCTCGCGGTTCAGCGTCAGGCGGGCGTTATATTTGTTCAGCAGGATACCCAGCACATTCAGCTTTGGATTATAGCACTCCTGAACGGTATTGATCGTATCCTTGATCTGGGCCACACCCAAAAGACTAAGAATTTCCGGCACCATGGGAATGACAAGGTTGTCGGAAGCCACATATGCATTGACAGTCAGAACATTCAAAGCGGGCGGTGTATCGATGATAATGTAATCGTACCGGTCCGACACACGGACCAGTTCGCCGCGCAGCATAAGTTCGCGGCCTGTGCGGTTGAATTCCAACTCTGCCGCGGACAGCAAGATGTTGGCAGGGAGAAGGTCAATCCCATGGGAGGAAGTGATGGCCTCGTCGATGGTGACGCGGCCCTTAAACAGATCGTAAACCGTAGCACAGTTCTCGGTGTCCAAGCCGAGACTGAAGCTCAGGCTGCCCTGCGGGTCGAGATCCACACCAAGGAACCGCTGCCCCCGCTCGTAAAGTGAACACAGCAGCGCGGCGGCGGTAGTGGTTTTGCCAACGCCGCCCTTCTGATTCGTGATGGTGATAATCGTAGCCAAAAGAACTCCCCCATTGAATAAAAAACTTTGCCGAAACTCTTAACTTTAATATACTATATGTCGATAAAAAAGTATAGAGTTAGAAGCAAATTTTCTTTATTTACTGCCTTCATATAAATTTTCCAACATGTGAAAGTGAAAGGAGCGATCGTTATGTCATCCGTCAGCGGGGTTACCAGCAGTAATTCCAGCAGTATATACGGCAACCGGAACGTCCTCTCCGGCCTCGCCACAGGAATGGACACAGAGTCCATGATCAAAAACGCCGTCAGCGGCTATCAGATGAAAATCTCATCCTTGGGGCAAAAGCAGACCAGTCTGGCATGGCAGCAGGATGCGATGCGCAATGTTTCCACCCCCATGATCAAATTTGCACAGAAGTACACGTCCTATACCTCCTCCACGAATCTGCTCAGCCCCAGCTTTTTCAATAAGGCGGTGACCACCACTTCCAACGGCACAAACGCCTCTCAGGTCTCCGCCACCGGCAAGACCACCAGCGATGTACAGATTCTGGGAGTTAAGCAGCTGGCCACGAATGCCTCGTACAGTATCTCTGCTACCGCTCTGGGCCTTGGCGGCGGTTCCGGCGCGGCCACCATCACCGGCAGTGACGCCTTGGACCTCAGCGCGGAAATGGACCTGAGCAAAGTCAGCGGCACAATGACCCTGACCTACGGCACCAGCCGTACCATCGACCTGAGCTTCGACGATCTGGAAACCTATCACACGGCAGAGGACTTTGTTACCGCCATCAACAGCAAGTTGGCCAGCACTGCAGTGACCAATTCCAGCGGTGAAAGTGTGGCCGCAAGCACCATGGTAAAGGCTACGCTTGACAACGGAACGGTGACATTTACTGACCAACAAAACGCCGGCAATACCGTGACCATTACCGACGCCACCGGCAAGCTGAAAGACACCCTGGGGATAGACCCGTCCGCAAAGGCGTCCTCCTTCACCATGCCTGATGCGGCTAATCTGGTGGATACCTCCGGTACCGTGGGCAAGTATCTGTCAGGAAAGACGCTTTCCATGACGGTGGACGGTAAGACCAAGACCATCACCATGCCCACCTATGACAGTACCGCCACAGACCCGGCCGGGGATTTTATTACCGGGCTGAATACCACCGTACAGAAAGCGTTTGGAAGCAATGTCAAGGCTGAGCTGGACGGCTCGTCCAAGCTGAAGATCACCGGCCAGCAGGGTTCCGCCATCTCCGTTTCCGCTACCTCCGACGTGGGGAAAGCCTTGGGCCTTGGCGGCAGCACCGCCACCAGTTATCTCAATACCGGTAAGACGCTGGGCGAACTGCTGACACGGACGACTGCCACGGACTCCACACCGGAGACTTTGGGCGGCATCGAGGGTACGGCCCTGAAATCCACCACCGCCATCACCCTGAACAAGGACACCGGCAAATATTACGATGCGGACGGCAACCTGACCGATAAAGACGGCAATCGCCTGGGCAGAGATGGCAAGCAGCTCTACGGCTATGAGTTTGAAATCAGCGGAAAGACGCTGACGTTTACCCGGGATACCTCCATGGAGTCCGTGCTGACCGCCATCAATTCCAACAGTGTTGGGCTGACCGCCAACTTCTCCAAGACCACCAACATGTTCCAGCTCAGTGCCCAGGAGACCGGCGCCTCTAACCAGGTCGAGATTAACGATACCATTACCGATGAAGACGGAACGAAAAAGACCAATCTGGCGGCGCTGCTGTTCGGCGCGGTGAACGATTCGGACGGAACTGCCGCCGGCATAGTCACCTCCGGATCGTATATCAAAGGCACCGACGCCATTCTCAGCATGAGCGTCAACGGCGTTAAGATGAATGACATTACCCGCATGGACAACAACTTCAACGTGGACGGACTGTCCGTCACCCTCAAGGGGATGTTTGGGTATTCTGCAGATGTGACGAATGGTGATGGAAGCGTCACGCCCGGCACTCTGCAGGCGGGAACCGAAGCCGTCTCGTTTACCACCAAGGCCGACTCGGACAAGATCGTGAGCACGATCACCAGCATGGTCAGCGACCTCAACGACATCCTTAAATCGGTACACGATACGTACTCCACCGTACCGAACTACCAAAGCGACAACACCCGTTACGAGCCTTTGACCGATGACGACAAGGAAGATATGACGGACTCCGAAATTGAAGCATACGAAGAGAAGGCAAAGCAGGGGATTCTGTTCGGCGACAGCGATCTTTCCAGCCTTTACAGCAAGCTGATCTCCGCCATTTCCCCCGGCGGCTCGTCTTCCGGCGTCCTTTCGAAAATTGGAATCAGCACCTCCTATTCCGATGGGGTTACCTCCGTCACGGTGGACGAGGACACCTTGCGGGATGCGCTGAGCAATGATCCGGACAGCGTGCGCGATGCGTTTACCTCCACCACCGGGAGCGGCGGCCTGATGGTGAACGTCAGCAAAGTGGTGTCGTCTTACGCCTCTACCACCGGCTCCACCAAGGGTATCCTGGTTCAAAAGGCCGGTTCTGTCTATTCGCCCCTGTCGTTGCTGAGCAATTCTCTGCAGGATCAGATCGACGATTATGACGATCAGATTACCAAATGGCAGGATAAGCTCTCCGACAAAGTCGATTATTACACGGAGATGTATACGCGGCTGGAAACGCTGACCAGCACGATGAACTCCCAGAGTTCCATGATATCCAGCATGCTGGGCAGCTGAGGCGGCGAACCGCATTGAGAGAGACGCGAACGAGAAAAATGGAGGAACAGGCATGGAAGCACAGGGGTATCAGCAATATAAGCAACAGTCCGTCAACACCATGACGCAAGGCGAGCTGCTGATCGTTCTCTACGATGAATTGGTCAAGCGGGCCGCCCGGGCGGACATTGCTCTGGGCCAGAAGGACTATCCGCTTTTTGAGGCGTCGGTGGACCGGTGCCTTGATATTCTGCATTATCTGGACGATACGCTGGACCGCCAGTATCCAATCAGTACGGAGCTGCACCGGCTGTATGATTTTTTTTGTTACGATTTTAACCGAGTAAAGGCTGGGCGAAATCAAAAGGAGCTGGCAAAGCTCCGTCCCATGGTGACGGACCTGCGGAACAGTTTCCGTGCGGCGGAAAAGGACACGTCTGAACGATGAGCAAGATATGGGAGGAGACCTTGGCCGGGTCGCTTGCGCTGGAGCGCAGAATTTTTCGCAAGCTCAACGAGACCATGGAAATCACGCGGGAACTGGCGGAGGCTGTGGACCGGGAAGATCAGGTATCCGTAAAAATGCTGCTTTCCAGCAGGCAGGCTCCGCTTTTGGAGATGCAGGAGCTGAATGCCGCCATGGAATTGAAGCGCTGCGATCTCAGCGGTATGGACGAGGCGGCGTTTGACCGCCTTATCACGGAGGGCGGCGCACCGGAAACCCCGGCGGAGAAGGAAGTGGCAGAGCAGATGGCGTTGAATCGCCGGATTCTTAATCAGTTGGCGGAATTGGACCGACGGGTCAATGAGAAGCTCTGCCGAGAGAAATCGGTTTATCAGAAGCGCTGAGGCGAATTCTTTTAAAAAGAGAAGCGGCAGAGGAAATCGCCCGTCTTGGGGTGGCCCTCTGCCGCTTTATGTTCGATCTGCCGGCCCATCACGGCTCCGCCGGAGAGAGAAGCCATAACGGGGCGCCGTTGTTTCGATTTTTGGACAGCTCGTCCAGAATGATCTGCGGGTCCCACACAGTGAGGCTTCGGTCCCGGCTGTTGGGGTCGGCCACCAGAATACTGCCGTCCAAAGTGACTCCCCGCAGAAGGATAAAGTGTCCGCCATTGGTGAAGTGCCCTTTTGACATCAGGGCCACGGCCACCTTCCCGGTCGCCAGCTCCAGCCTCAGGCGTTCGGCGTCGCAGTTGGGAAGAGACTCCGCCTTCAATCCGTAATCTGCGGCCGCGCCGCCCACGATGGAGAGGTAGGACCCGCCGTGCCGTGCCCAGTATCCGTTTTCCACGGCCCACTGCGCCATTACTTCCGGGTTTACCGTCTGGTTTGTCAGGCTGGAGACTGCCATTGCCAGGGTTGTGGGTCCGCAGCCGTATTGCCCCAGATGGTCTTTCCCGTAGGGCTGGTCGCACCAGGCTTTGTCCGCCTGGTTATAGTAGACGATCTCGCGGTTCCCACCGGTGAGAATCTCCCCGGACTCCCGTTGTTCCAGCGCAGTAATGGTGGGGTCCGCCGGGGCGGCGAGCTCTGCGTCCGGCTCGGCAGCGGCCTGGTCTTCCAGAGGCTCTGCCTCATTCTTCTGAAGTGCCCCGGCGGTGCGGGAGACGGCGGACGCCGCCTTGTCCCATGCATAAGAAACGCCGCCCGACACCGCAGACCATGTGGAGGATGCGGCCTGACGCACAGGGGTGACAATCGTCTTGTACAGCGCAGGATCGGCGATTCGGCACGCGGCCAGTTCCACTCCTCCAATGCAAAGAACGGCCAGGAAGAAGATGGCAGTGATTTTTTTAAAGTGGGAGCTGCGCCTCATGAACTGCCGCCTCCTTTTTAATTCTGGAAAATTTGGGGCTTTTCAGATCGCAAATTTTGTATTATGATAGAGTACGGAAAAAAGCGAAAATGCAGTTATTCCGCCGCAGTTGTCACGTTCCTGAAAGCCTCTCACCGCTTCCGGGGAGAGAGTGCTGAAAAGCCGCAACATACGAGGATACTGAGATTATAGCAGATACTGAAAAAAATGTATAGTTTTTAACTGTCGCAGGGCGCGGCAGAGATGGAGAACAAGCCTGATGCCGACGATCGAATTGAAACAAGCAACAAAACGCTATCGCATCGAACACGGACGGCTTGAAGCTGTCAGTGGCATCGACCTCACGATCCGTCAGGGAGAGTTCGTGTTTGTGGTGGGCAGCAGCGGCGCGGGAAAGAGTACGCTGCTACAGCTGATTGCCGGACAGATCCGCGCGGACGAGGGCCTAGTGCTGCTGGACGGTGTAAATGTGGCACCGCTGCCGCTGTTCCCCTCGGCGAGGGTCCGCCGGAGCTTCGGATATGTCGCTCAGGAGTCGCATCTGATGCGGCGGCGTACGGTTTATGAAAATCTCATCATGGTGGCCCGGGTCAGCGGACTGACGCGGGAGAAGAAGCTGCTGGAGCGGACGCAAAAGGCCCTGGGCATTGTAGGCCTGGGCGGTGTGGGTGAGAAGTACCCCGGAGAGCTTTCCATCGGACAGGCCCGGCGGGTGGAGCTTGCCAGGGCGCTGATCAACAGCCCGCCGATTCTGGTGCTGGATGAGCTGACCGCCAATTTGGATGAAGACAACATCTGGGACATGATGCATGTGCTGACGGAACTGAACCGGCAAGGGACCACGGTAATTATGGCCACTCATGCCAGCATGTTTGTCAACATCATGCACCGCCGAGTGGTGACGCTGGTGGATGGCCGGGTTGCTGGCGACGTGGCCGGCGGACGGTACGGAGAAATCAAAGGACGAAAATCAAAATTTACTCTCGATCACTGAAAAGCGTATAAGATGCCGACGAAGACCGACGACGCGGTGGCGATGATAGGTGAGAAATGCGAAAAAAATAGCGGACTTTGCGTCGATAAAAAACGGCGCGGTCCGTAAACACAGGGGGATGATCCACCGTGGAAGAAGTACGCGGAGAACAGGGACAGGATATGATTTTTGCGCTGGACATCGGTACCAGGAGCATCATTGGTATGGTGGGCCGGGCAGAAAACGAGCGGATGCACATTTTGGCCGTGGAGAAGCAGGAGCACAGCAAACGCGCCATGATCGACGGTCAGATTGAGGACATTGCTCAGGTGGGCAAGGTTGCTGCGGAGGTGACCGCCCGGTTGGAAAAGCGGCTGAACTGCAAGCTGACGCGGGTATGCATCGCCGCCGCAGGGCGCGCGCTGCACACGGAGTCCGGACACTTTGAGCTGGAGCTGCCGGAGGTCCGGCGGGTCAGCAACGATCTGATCGGTCAGCTGGAGGCGGGGGCCGTGTCCAACGCCGAAGCCGCCCTGAACAAGAGCGGCGAACGTCTGGGCCGATTCTATCTGGTGGGATACACCGTCTCACGATATCTGCTGGATAACTATCCCCTTTCCACGCTCCGCGGCCACAACGGGCAGAAGCTGGAGACGGATGTGGTGGCTACCTTCCTGCCCGCCGAGGTGGTGGACAGCCTGTACTCCGCCATGCAGGCGGCGGAGCTGGAGGTGGTCAGTCTGACGCTGGAACCCATCGCCGCCATCAACGCCGCTATCCCGGCGGAATTGCGGCTTTTGAACCTGGTCATGGCGGACATTGGCGCGGGAACCTCCGATATTGCCGCCTGCCGGGACGGAAGCGTTGTGGGCTATACCATGGCTACCGTGGCCGGAGACGAGATCACGGAGGCGATCATGCGGGCCTATCTGGTGGACTTTTCCACGGCGGAGCGCCTGAAGGCGAAGGCAGCCAATCAGGAGACGCTTCATTTCACCGATATTTTGGGCTTGGATCAGGAGCTTCCTGCCGCCGAACTGAAGACGGCGATCCAGCCCGCGATGAAGCAGTTGGCGGATGAGCTTGCCCGCCGTATTCGGGAGATCAACGGCGGTGCGCCGTCGGCGGTGTTTCTGGCGGGCGGCGGCAGCAAGCTGGAGGGGCTTATGGATGCGGTGGCTGCTTCCTTGGAAATGGATCACCGCCGGGTAACGATTGCCGGGGCAAACTTCAAAGCCAGCGCCTTTTCCAACGAGGAAGAGCTGAACGACCCGGAGTATGCGACGCCGCTGGGTATCGCCATCTCTGCGGGCCTTGGCCTGATTTCAGACAGTTACCGGGTCCGGCTGAACGGCCAGCCTGCAAAGCTCTTCCGCAGCGGTGTTCTTACCGCGCTGGACGTTTTGCAGATGAACGGCTATAACTATGCCGCTCTGATTGGCAGGACCGGCGCCTCTCTGGCGGTTACGATTGACGGACGGCGGACTCTGTACCGCGGGGAACCCGCCATGCCGTCCTCTTTGCGTATCAACGGACAAGAGCTTCCGCCTTCCACGGTGATTCAGGCGGCGGATTCTATTGAATTCACGCCTGCCTGTTCCGGGAAGCCGGGCCGGCGGACTCTTGCGGAGGCTCTGGGAAGTGAGGAGGCCGCAGCGTCCTGTCTGGTAAACGGAATGCCCGCTGCCCCGGATTACGAACTTCACTCAGGTGATTCCATTGAAACGAATGTCATGATTCCTGTGAAGGCGTCCGCCCCGTCTGCACAGCCTGAGAAAGAGGATGGGGAAGGTCCGCAGCCGGTTCGGAGTATGCCTGAACCCAAGACTCCGGAAGAGAAGGAGAACATTCCGCCCCGCCAGTTTTTTTTGAACGGAAATGCGCTGGAGCTGCCGGCTAGGCCGGAGGGCGCACCCTACTACCTGATGGACCTGCTGGATCACTCCGGGCTGGACTTCGAGCATCTGGACCGGTCGGTGGTGCTGAAGGTCAACGGCGAGAACAGTGCGTTCATGCGTGTGCTGAAGGATGGAGACAACGTCAGTATCCAGACGGAGGAGACCCGTATCTGAGAAAAGCGGCGGAATGGAGAAATCGGACTATGCAGAGATATATTGCCCGACAGGCTATTTTTGACCGGAACCTGCATGTAACGGGGTACGAGCTGCTCTACCGTGCGGGTGAGGATAGCAGCAAAGCTGTATTTTCGGATGGCGACCGCGCCACCCGTATTCTGTTGTCCGACGCGCTGATGGTGTTTGGCCTGAACAATCTGACCGACGGGCGGGTTGCATACGTCAATTTTACGGAAAAGCTGGTGCTGAGCGATTTTGTGCTGTTGACAGACCCTCGGCAGATCACAGTGGAACTATTGGAGAGTATCCATGTGACGGAGCGGTTGGCCCGTCGGCTGAAGGAACTGAAAGACAGAGGCTACCGTCTGGCGCTGGATGACTATACGGGAAACCCGGCCTTTGATCCCATTTTGCCGTTGATCGATGTGCTGAAGGTGGACTTCCTCATGACCGATGAGAAGAAGAGGGAGGAGATTGCCGCCAAGTTCCGCCATGGCCGCATGACGCTGTTAGCGGAAAAGGTAGAGAATCGGGAGACCTATGAAAAGGCCCTCCGACAGGGCTATCGCATGTTTCAGGGGTTTTTCTTCCAGCGGCCCACAAATATGCAAGGGGAAATGCCGGGTGTCAACATTGCTTCCTATATGCGCCTTCTGCGGGAGCTGAACAAGCCGGATGTGGAGCTGCGAACCTGTGCGGAGATGATCCGCGCCGACGCGGCGCTGACCTTTCGCCTGCTGAAAAAGGTGCGGACGCTGCAATATTACCGCGGCAATTCCGTGCAGGTGATCGAGCGGGCCGTGGCCTATCTGGGCATCGATGAGCTGTATCACTGGGTGGTGCTGTTGCTGGCCCGGGATTATAATGCCACATGCACCGATGAGACGGTGCGGGAGGCATATCTCAGAGGGATCTTCACCGAACGGCTCATGGAGCATGCCGGTTTTTGCAAACAGAAAACCTCCGGTTTTCTTGTGGGAATGTTTAGCCTGATGGACCTGATTATGAACCGGCCCATGAAGGACCTGCTGAGTGAAGTCAACTTTCCCCGAGAGGTCGAAAGGGCCCTACTGAATGAGGGTGACAGTACGCTGAAGAGTTTTCTGGAATTTGCCGTCTCCTATGAGAAGAAGTTTGCCGGACTGCCCAAATTGAATATGGAGACGGATGTGGTGTTCGAAGTGTATATGCAGTGCATTAAGGATACGGACTGGGCGTTCCGAGGCGAGAAATGAGAACGGGACTGCTCGGCCATGCTTGATTCTTTTGCCTTTTAGACAAACGAAAGGGAGGCGAGGTTATGTTAAAAGGGAAACGGCTTTGTATGGCGCTGGTCCTGACGTGCGCTATGTGCCTTTTGGCGTCCTGCGGCAGTAAGCTCCCCGACCCACCAGCGGATTATACCCTGAACGGGGATACGGTGGAGTCGCTGAACACCGTATTGGGCGAGGAGAACAGCGGCAAAATGACGGAAATGGAAACGCCGGATACAAAAACTGATCGCGCGTCATCCTCAGCTTCAGGCGGCGGGGAAGAGACCTGCTTTTACACGTATGAGAAGCTGGAAACCGGCGGCGAGAGCGTGCGGCAATACGTGGAAAAACTGACGGCGGAGAAAGATGGGTTCCGGGTTGTGGACGAGACCGACACCGAGACAGACCCGCCGGACTATACCGCAGAAACGGGCAGCGTGGCCCTGGCCAAGGCGGCGTCGGAGGACGGAAAGATTTTGCGAATGGACATCTCCTGGACCGCTACGGACTGCCAGATCACGCTTACCCGCCCGGAGGGTACGGTGGGCGAGACAGCAGCGGAAACGGAGCCGATGACCTATGTGGATGCGGTAAATTTTATGAAGTCTCTGTCCCCGGCTACGCTGGGTCTGAAGGCTGACAGTTTGGCAGATTATTCCGTCTATCCCATGGATGGTGCGGCGATGGTGGACGGTATTTTGTGCCTGAAGCTGCAAGTTTACCCGCCGCATGGGAAGGATCAGGCCAACGCCATCGCGGGTACGTATTTACTCTCCGGCGATAAGAAGCACCTCTATCTTTTGAAGGATGACAAGGTGAAGGAACTCCCTTTGTAGAAGAAACCAGGAAGGCCCAGGGAATTGAAAATTCCCAGGGCCTCGGTTATAGAACAGCCAGCGATGCTGCGAGCGTTTGCCGGGCATCGCTGTTTTACCCGGCCCCGCTAAAAGATGACCGTTATAGGATCGCCGAGCACCTTTGACGTAAAACGAGGGTTCCGACTATATCGTCGGGACCCTCGTTTCAGTCTGGTTGCGTTCTATTCCGGTGATGGAAATAAACGTTCAAGATCGGATTTTCGGTTGCGTCCCCCGCTTACTTGGCCGTGTTCTGGCTAAAGCGCTGGAGAATCGTTGCGACCTGTGCGCGGGTAGCGCTGCCGAAAGGCATCAAATTGCTGCCACTGCCCTGCATAAGATTCGAACCGCAGGCCCACTGCAGGGCCGGGATGGCATACTCGCTGATGGTCAGCGCGTCGCCATAGCTGAGAATGTTGGTGTCCTCGCCCACACGGACGTCATAGCCCTTGAACTGCGCATAGCGGTAGAGAATTGCCGCCATCTGCTGGCGGGTGATGGTACCCGTGGGGTTAGAGCCGTCAGAAATGCCGTTTGCCACAGCCCATGCCTTGGCCTCCGCCATGTTGGCGGGCAACTTGCCGTCCATGCGGGCCAGCACCATCCAGATCATCTGGCGGGTCGTAGCCGCGTTGGGGCTGAAGGCCGTGGCAGAGGTGCCGGAGAACAGGCCGTTGTCATAGGCATAGGCCACGCTGCCATAGCACCACGCGCTCTCGGCCACGTCTGTGAACGGGAAGTCAACGATTAAATACGGAGACAGATGCTCGGTGGTAAAGGTCACCTTTCCGCTTGCGTAGCTGGCGGTCTTCGGTTCGATGGCGCCGTCGTCGTTGATAAACCAGACGGCAATGCTGTCTGCGTTCTCGCCGGACTTCAGCGTATAGGGTACGGAAACGGTGATCTTGCCGTCGCCGAAGGTGCTGGTTCGGGTTCCGTTCACATAGAGGTTTACGTCCACCACAAACGCGGTTTCCACCTGCGCGCCAAGCGTGGCCTTCTGCGTGCCGGTGAGCTTGCTGCTGTTGACGGTCTCCACGGAGAGCTTCACATCGCCCCTGCCCTTGACCGCCGCCAATGCGGGCTTGTCAAGTTTAACCGTACCGGTGGACAGGGCAACTTCAAGGCCCGCGGAGCCGGAAGCGTTGTCTACCGCCGAAGTAACTTTAGCCGGAATGATAACCGTATCCGCCTTCGAGCCGGACACATCAATTTTGACCGCACCGGTTTGCGTACCGGACGCGATTTCTTGAAGCTGCGCGTCGGTGGCTGCAATTGTGGCGGTGTCGCCGGAAACGGAAACGGAGACCCCTGCGTCGCTCTTATAGGTGTAGGTAACGTTACCAATGGTGACTTTGTCTTTGTCGGGATTCAATGTTATACCGGGCACCGTTGCTGCTGCCCAGCCATCGAAAGTTGTCGGTTCCAGTGCCGACACCGGCAGCAGAGTCAGTGCCATGAAAACGCACGGTAGGATGCTGAAAATTCTCCTTCTCATTTCGATTTCTCCAACTCTTTTTTAATAAACTTCAGTAATTCCATAACGCTTTCAAATTCGGCGGGCCGGGCGCTTTGTCCGGTGATACGTCCCTGCCACTCGCCATTTTCAGCGCCGGTGATGGTCAGTAAAAAAGTCTGTTCCATTTTCTCTCCTCTATGTTTCCAGATACTCGCCAAATTCCAGAATAAATTCGGCCATGGCGAGGGATATCCTGTGATCGTTTTCAAGCGGGGTGTTTCCCCTATGCAAAAGAGCCATCAGAGTCTCCAGCGACTGGCTCTGCAGAACCAGCGCCCGCAGGATTTCGGCCTGCTGTGCGTCTTTGGTAAAGCAAATTCGCCCTTGAAGCACAAGGCCAATTTGCCCGCCCCGCTCTGCCAACGTGACGCCGGGTTTCAAGGTCAGTATGATTTGATCCATCGCGCCCCCTATAGCAGACGCAGCTTTTCAGCTGCGGCCCTGGCTTCGCTTCGGCGCTTGACGCCCAGCTTCTGCAAGATACGGCTGACGTGGGTCTTCACCGTCGGCAGCTTGATTCCTAATATCTCTCCGATCTCCTGGTTGCTCAGGTTCTGACAAAGCAGCTTGAGCACTTGTGTCTCCGCCGCTGACAGCGGCTCCATGGCCTGCACCTGCGGTTTCAAAAACCGGGGATACTCCACCGCCTGCGCCCGCGCGGCGGTAATCAATTCGTCGAGATACGCCGCGTCAGCGTTCCAGCCGCATTTGCCCAGCAGCGGCAGAATCGCCGCGCCGTACTGCGCCGCGGGCCAGATGAATTGATACGAAAAGCAGGAGTCCAGTGCCGCGCAAAGCGTTGCTCTCCATTCCGCGTCGCCCATACGCTCCATGCACAGTGCTGAGAGTATTTTTATATGGATGCCGTCCATCACACGACCGCAGTGCTCGCAGTAGGGCGTTAGCCGCGCCAGAAGCAACAGCGCATCGCCGTAATTGTCCTCATAAATTTGCACCATTGCCCGCGTCAGGTACTGGTAGCGCCACATGGCCCACAGCCGCACATCGTTCTTCGGTGCTCTTTCCCGCAGCCAAGCCCGCGCGGCGTCCGTATCGCCCAGCCGGAGATAAATGCGGCAGAGCATCGCGTCAATGTTGGGAAGAAAACGCGTTTGCCCGATGTCGAGGAATTTTGCGCGTAGGCTTTCAATGGATTCCCGCGCCGTTTGCGCCTTGCCTTGCGATACCTGTACCCGCGCCAGTAGCCCAATTACCGCGAATTCAATGTCCGGCGTGCCGCGTGCCTGTATCTCGCCCAAACGGGACATGAGGGTGAGCAGGCGCTTCGATACGTCTTCTCCCTTTTCAAACTTACTCTCGCACACGGCGCAGTCGGCAAGCCCTACGCCGTCCCGCCCCAGAACAGTTTCCAGTGGTTTTTTTATGGTTGCGTACAGCAGATCGTCCTTCTTCGACCATTCGCAGAAGTCCTTGCCGCCGTTCATGGTGCTGGGCAGGGTGCTGGTGACGGAAAAGGCCGGTACCTTGAGCTGCTTGTCCGTCATGACCCGGAACACGCTGCCGATGACCTCAATCAGGCCCCTGCTCCCCCGCTGGGGCAGGGCAATGTCCAGATAGGCAAGCTTTCCCTGCACGTTTTTGTATTCGGAATCGGTTTTCTTGAGCTGCGCGGCGTAGTTTTGCAGTACATCGTACCACCGCTCGGAAGCCTCGTAGTCAAAGCACAGAGAGGTCAGCATGCTCATGCCGCATATCAGAGCCGGAGATTTCAGAATTTCCTCGTCCGGAAGAGCGAAATAGTAGCTTTGCAGCTCGTGGTAGCGTCCGACGCCGGGATGATGCTCCGCGTTTTTCACCAGCAGCGCGGACACCATGCTCTGATCTCCCGCGCGGGAGTAACATTCCAGTGCTTTGTCTGGTTCGTCGTGCAGCTCATAGTAGAGTGCTGCGCGGCTGTACAAACTGTGCTGCTCCGCGTCGGTGAACTTCTGGTCTATTATCCACATCAAAAATTCTCGAAAGACGGGCCAAAAATGAAAGGCGTCCACACCATTGAACAGAAGCATGGTCGTGTCCCGCTGGATAATACCCAACAGTTCTCCCACATGGGGGTCGCCGCTGACCATTTTCGCAAGCTCCAGATTAAAACAATCAAACGGCGCAAGGCACACCAGCAATTGTTGGAGCGGCGCGTCAAAACGGCGGTAGACCGCCTCATCAAAGTAAAGAAACAGCTCGCGTTTGGCTGTATTTAAAGTGTCCTCACTGTATGCCCCGCCGTTTCTCAACTTGCGGCAGAGGATAGCCATGGCGAGGGGATAGCCTTTAAAATCCTGCTGGATTGCACTCATATCACCGGGGCTGACCGTGATGCCCCGGGATTCCAGCATCCGCTCTGCGGTGACGCGATCAAAGAACAGAGCCTGCGCTTCTATGGTGAGCAGGATGCCCGCAAATTGGAACGGCATCAGCCATCCGGGGACGGCTCCCCGGCCCAGCAGAAGGAAGTGCAGGTCCGCTCGCATGCGAATCAGATTACAGAGCGCTTCGCGGCGCTGTGGTTCCAGCAGATATTGCAGATCGTCCACCAGCACCGCGTCGCAGTCCGGCGTGATACTGTCCGGAAGAAACTCCGCAGACACAGCATCGAGCGCACAAACGATATGCCCAGCAAGCAGTGCCGCCGCCGTTGTGGTCTTGCCGAAGCCGCAGGGCGCGGAAAACAAAATGACCCGGCAGTGTTCCCAGCCAGTTAGAAAAATTTCTTTTAGCGAGGGATTTATAATGGCAGTAGCGCTGTCGCCCATGAGCCGCCTCCTTTGAATGATCCGTATATTTACAAGAATTATTTTCCATATATCGACTAATTGTAGCAGAAAAGATTTGTTTTGTAATCCATCCAAAGTATGATTGATGGGGGGATTAAGTTTTTTTATTTTCTCGGATTTATGCCGGATGGGCCCACCTTGCTTGATGTTGTTGAAATGCACCGTGTAATTGAAACATTACGATTTACGGTGTCTCAGGGCTTGCTGCTGATGATTCGGAATCTGTACAAGATGACGAGAGTTCCTGCCCGGCGTGTTCCATGTTTCTGCAGGAACGTTGTCTGCCTATGCACGGTCCGTCTTCGGTGATCACTCCGACATAATGGGTTGCCGCACAACGGTATAAAAAATCCACACTGCCAGCCGGTGTCGGCAGGCAGTGTGAAAATCTTTGATATTTAGCTTGAGTGAAGGCCCTAAGAGTCCACCACTGACGGTGCTTTTGTATCCGGGTATACGGGTGGGGAACGTTTTTCAACAAGGCGTCAGATGGCGCTTTTTCCGTCTTTGCTGGAAGAGGAAATTTTCCTTACCAGCGCCGCGAAGAAGTCTACAGCTCTTTGAATCTCGTCTGCGGTGGGATGCTTTTTATTGATCCCGCCCACCAGCTTCCATGGCCCATAGGAATTAAAACCCTTACAGGCATAAGTCCCCAGGTCTTCCGCGCCCCGCTCCGCGGCAACGGCACGGAGGGAGGCTGCAAAGTCGCGGCTGTTGTCCGCGCAGGTATACAGGAAAAATATCTGTTTTCCTTCTGGCAGACTGGCCTGAGCAAACCGCTCCACGCTTTCGTAAAACTTTCCCCAGGCGATGCCGGAGGCAAAGCCAATTAAATCATAGCCCGTCAGGTCAGCTGCCGGAACGGTCTGCGCATCAAAGACCGTCACCGGATATTTTCCGGCGATCGCATCTACCAGCTTCTTTGTGTTGCCATGGTGCGTAGAGGCATAAATAATGGCTGCTTTCATTTTGTGGTTCCTCCTTTACATCGTCGCTGCCGCAAGAGCATTCGCTTGCTTTTCACTTTTTATCAGCTGCACAGCGGTAATACCGCTGGATACCAGTTCCGTGGCCGGGAACGCGGCCAGCAGCCCTGTCCGCCCCATCACCCCGTTCAGGAGCAGAGCAAAAAACAAAAATAGCACTCCCCGGCACAGGGACAGCACCCCGCCGTTTTTGGCGTCTCCGATAGCAAGGAAATAGGATGCTCCCACAAACTGAAACGCCAGCGTCATATAGCCAACAGCCTGCACTCGCAGCGTCAGAACCCCAAATGCCAGCACCTCGGCAGAATCCCGGTTAAAAAGGCGGATAGCCTGCGGCGCAAAAATCATCAAAAGCACGTTGCACACCACGCAGAATATGGTCGTAAGGAGGATGCCCTCTCTGGTAAACCGGGCTACCCGGTCATAGTCTTTTGCTCCGTAATTGTATCCCGCCAGCGGCTGATAGCCTTTTAGAAAGCCGAATACGGCGTTTATTTCAAGGCAGAACAGTTTATACGTGATGCCGAATGCCGCCACACTGGGATTTCCGTACTTTACCGCCAGAGCGTTGGTCACCGTCAGGGTTGCCATATTTAACAACTGGAAGATAAGCATGGGTACGCCAATTTTCAAAACATTCGCAAAGAAATAGCCGGAGGGTTTTACATATTCTGAGGAGAACTTCAGCAGTCCCTTACCGTGTACAAAATAGAGTACATAGACCAATGAAGACGCAGCGCTGGAAATCACGGTTGCGTAAGCAACGCCTTCAACGCCGGTGTGAAACGCATAGATGAACAGCGGATCCAGTACCATGTTCATGACCGCGCCCATCACCAGCACACCGCTGGTGAACACCGTGGCTCCCTCGGAAACAATGATGTTATTTACGGTAATGTTGAAAACGCTGAACACAAATCCCGCAATGATAATCGTTCCATACTGAACCGCATAGGGCAGCGTATCTCCGTCCGCGCCCAGCACAGTCAAAATTGGGCGAAGACCCAGCAGCAGTCCGGCTGACAGCACCAGTCCGCAGACCACCGCACCGACAAGGGCGGTCGAGGTGAACTCCGACGCCTGCCGGTGCTGTTTGTCGCCCAGCAGCCGGGAGACCTTGGAGCCCGTGCCGTTGCCGAAGCATGTGCCTAGACCTGTAACGATCAGCGTCAGCGGGAAAACCAGGGACACCGCCGCCGTGGGCACCATCCCGAAGCTCCCGATAAAGTAAGTGTCTACCAGATTATAGAGCGCGTTGATAATCATTCCCAGCATGGTAGGAATTCCAAACTTGAACAGCAGTGGGATGGTTTTCCCCGTTCCCATCTCGATCTCGCGCTTTGTCAGTTCCATTTCTTTGCCTCCATAAATATAGTTTCAATACTGTTAATTAATAATTTATTGCTACTAAACACTTTTGCCAAAAAAGAATGCCACGGCGTTGCCATAGCATTACTTTTTTAATTAACCATCCGATTTGGACGATTTATCCAGATCATTGAGCCGGGCGACCAGCGCCTGGTCAAAGAGATCCAGCGTTCCAATCAAAGCCTTCAGTGTATCCTCCGGAAGGCTAAGAAAATACTGAAAAAACGGTTCGGAATTATTTTTGTGGTACGCGTCGTGAAGCCGACTGGCTTCCTCTCCCAGCGGAGTGAGGTATAGGCTCACCTGCGCATCGGAGTCCGGCGACACCTGCTTTTCCACCAGCCCCTTGGCGACCATTTTGTACAGCATTTGAGATGCCGCACCCTTTGAGATGCCCCGCTTTTGGGCTACGGCGGTAACACTCATTCCGGGGGTCTGGTTTAAAAGCATAATGGTGTGGATTTCCGGCCGGGTAAGCAGGAGTCCGTTGCCATAGTTCCACGGGCGTTTTTCGATCTGGATATATTCGTGGACAATCCGTTCCATCAGTGTCGACATCCGCTTGAATTCTTCAATTTCCATCCAATCACCTCCGAACGTTTTGTTGCAATACTGTTTTGATGCTATACACTATATAGCATGCGAATTAAAATTTGTCAACAGGGTCCTGAAAAATTTTCACTTTACCCGGGAGATGAAACAAGCCCGCCCCAGAAAACAATTTCGGGGCAGGCTTGAAGGCGTTCAGCAGTTACTTACGCAAGTTTGATAATAAAGGGCTGACTTTTCGCAAGGATAACTGTCACCAGGAAAAACTGGTTTATCCTTTGTCGGTTCTGAACAATTGAAACGGAATTGAGGCATTGAAGAGCCTTTAATTCGGTTAAAATCTTATTGAAGCATCGGCTTCCGCATTTCTGGCGAACTTAAAACGGAGACAGTGAATCGACTCTTTTTTTAACAGCAATCGCCGCAATCGCCGACATCGCCGGGGACTGCACCCTTATCGGCCAGAATTTTATTGGCAAGCGCATTAAACAGAGCTGCCATTGCTTTTTCCTTGCAGGTGTATGCGCACAAGACATCTTTAATAACTTTAGCCTGTTCAGCAGGATCGCGGATCATACAGACTTTTTGAAGGAATAGTTCCAGGAAGGAGGCCAAGCTGGTCGCGATTCGCGCCTCAGCAGCTGCTACCATATCAACAGATTCAGCATCTGTCGGAACCGGAGGATGCGGGTAACCGCCAGGAATCGCATCAGATGCACCGCCAGACACAGCCTGAGGGGACTCTAAATCCCGAGGGAGAGCTTTATCCATAATGTTTCTCCTAAGAACATATTTCAAGATTACCCCGGATGGCGTAATCTTGCTGTCTTATAATATGTATTAATTGATTTGGCGGCTACTTTAGAAAGAGCTAAAAGCATGTATTATCATAATCGAGTACAGGTTGAATCGCTTGCAATGCCTAATCCGCGATTAATTGGAGCGGGTTTCACATAGGGCACATATCTCAATGAAGGGAGGTGTACCTTATGTGGTGTAGACACTGTTGCCGCTGCTGGCACTGCGGCTGGGTCTGGAACAGGAATTCCTGGCATTGCTGCTGTGGGTCTAACGGCTGATAACTTAAAACGTGCCCCGCGGGAGCTTTATCAGCTCTTACGGGGCACGTTTTACTAGGAACCGAAATTATTTAATCAGAATATGATATAGTAAACTATAGACTTAGGTGTGTTAGTATGGCAATTAAAATATTGATTGATCAGGGACATAATCCGACTGGTTACCACAGTACCGGCGTCTCTTGGTAAGGCCTTGATGAGCAGGATATAACCTTTTAGGTGGGCATCTATCTCGCGGAAATGCTAAACGTAGATTCCCGTTTTGAGGCCCGTTTGTCACGCCCATTGCCTACTACGGTCCTCGAAACCAACAATTCTACAAGTTTGGCAGAGCGTGTAAGAATGGCAAACGAGTGGCCTGCTAATTACTTTATCAGTATCCATGCAAACGCCAGCCTTAATACGGCCATTAACGGCACAGAAGTGTATGTAAATAAGCTTTATACCCAGTCCAACTGGCTTGCAGAGCAGGTTTTGGACGGTATTGTGGAGACTGTGGGTACAAAAAACAACGGTGTCCTTGCAAGGCCGTCTTTATATGTCTTGCAGAAAACTAAAATGCCTGCGATTTTAGTGGAGGTGGCTTATATGTCTAATCCTTCCGATTCAGCAAAACTACGTGACAACCAATATCAGTTTGCGCAGGGAATTTATACGGGAATTATGAGATATTTCGGATTTTCTCAGTAAACGGCAGCCGTCGCCCATGGTTATCCTCCTCAAAAAATTTGACAGTGAGCAGTAATCCGGTTTTATATCACTGCTCGCTGGCTGCCGTGAATTGCACCCCCAAAGTTAGACAGTATGGTATACTGAAATAACTTTGGGGGTGTAATTCATAGACGGGCGCAATCATTTGGTGGCTTCATTTTGACAATCAGAGGTTGAATCCACAGCGACTACATTATATAATCATCGCAACAGGGCCTTGGGCAGGACTGGGATACGCCAAGGAGGTAACCATGAAACTCTATTTTCAATACGGCTGCTTGATTGCATTTTTGTCCCAAATTTATTTTGTACCATACGACGGTTTCATCGCGCCTCCCTCTCTGGGGCTGATTCTGCTGGGGATTGCAGTTCGGGACGAGCTATGCAAAAAGCCCGTCCTATTGGGCGCGGTTGCCGGCGCATTGTCTTTTGCGCTTCGTGTGGTCCTGCAGATCAGCAAGGGCTCTGTTGATTTTTTGCCGGTCATGCTGGACAGCCTCATCGTATATACCATTTACACGGCGCTTTATCAGGTTTTAAAAAGCATGATGGGAGAGGATTATCTGCCGGACAGAATCTTCATTATGCTCATGGCGGACATGATTCCCAATTTGATCTCTATGGGCGTCTGCCAACAGATCAGCGACGAACGGGCCTCTTGGATTTTGCTGATGGCGGCGATTCGCTCCGCACTGGTGCTGATCATCTCCCAGAAAAATCGGGAAGTACAGTATGAAAAGCTGACCAGCTTTGCCGCCAATATCTACGCGGATATTTTCTTTCTACAAAAATCCAAACGACAATTGGACGAGATGACCACTCGCAGCTTTTCCATCTACCAGGAATTGCCGGCGGAAAGTGAACTGCGCCAGCGGGCGCTGTCGCTTGCAAATATGGGACACGAGGTCATGAAGGATTACAGCAATATTGTCAGCGGTCTGGCCAAGGCAATTCAGGTTTCTCAGCAGGAAGCTCCCATGCTTCTCTCACAGATTTGCCGGGTTCTGGAAGCAGGCACCCGAGAGAGTATTGCCCCGGCCCACCTCCGCCTCCGGTTGGAGGGGGACATTCTGATTGAAGAATACTACGATTTTTTCATCGTGCTGAACAATTTGATTATTAACGCGGCGCAGGCGGGCGCAAAACAGATTGAAGCCGAGCTGTCCGTCAAAAACCGAAGCGTTTTCATGCGCGTCTCGGATGATGCAGGTGGGATTCCGGAGGACATTCTCCCCTGCATTTTTCTCCCGGGCTTTTCCACCAAATTTGACGAGCACACCGGCGCGTCGTCGCCGGGGTTGGGGCTGTGCCACGTCAAGGATATCATTGGCAAATGGAACGCCCGAATCCAAGTGGAGAGCACCGTGCCGGATGGTACAACATTTACTATTGAAATTCCTTCGCTGTGAAAGGAGGGTGAACGATGAAGCGGATTCTCATTGTTGATGACGACAGCTCCACGGGAGCTATGCTGAAATTCGTCATCGCGCGGGAGCAGCTGGGCGAGGTCGTGGGCACAGTTTCCGATGAAATCCAGGCAGTGGACGAGATTTTGTTTTACCAACCGGACATTGTGCTCATCGACCTGCTGTTTCCTCATACCGACGGAATCCAGATCATGACACACGCCATGGCGCGGGGCGCCGTCAGCCATTTTATCATGATCTCCCAGGCACAGGACAAGAACATGGAGGAGATGGCGTATAAAGAGGGAATCGACTTTTTTGTACACAAACCCATCAATATCCTGGAAATTCGAAAAGTTCTTCAAAATGTCATCCAGATCACGGAGATGGAGCAGATGCTCTCCGCAGTACGGCAGGCCGTACTGCCGTCTTCCATGGCAGCACCTGCCGAAGATTCAAATTGGAGGCAGAAATTGCAGGAAATCTTGGCAGATATCGGCATCTGGGGAATTACTGGCAGCCGTGAGATCGTGGTGGCGGTCTGGTATCTCAAAGAGCGCCATCTGCTGGATACACATCAGGAATACCAGCTTGCGGACGTCTACCAGCGGGTGGGGCAGGAGTTGTACGGCAGCGAGACCAGCGCCGCGCGGCAAAAGGGAATTGAACAAAAAATCCGGCGCGCCATTCAGAAAGCGCAAACGCATTTGGCATCCAGAGGGACTGAGGATTTCTACGACGATATCTTCATAGAGTATGCCTCCCGCCTGTTTGATTTCGGTCAGGTACAGCAGGAAATGCGTCTGCTGCAGGGAAAAACGGATCAGCCGGGCAAAATTAACACCAAAAAATTCTTTGAGGGGCTTCTTTTGAAGTTGGATTAAAAAATTATTGAAGGTTATTGAAGGTTTTTGAAGTCTTGATTTAAAATAGTAATACGATAGAGGGGAGGAAGCGCGGCCCTGTGCTTTGCGACAAATTATGCAAAAAAAAGAGGGCGGTATTCCCATCCGGAAAAAGACATACAGCCGTGCAGCCTGGATTAAGCTCATCCTGTGCAACCTTGTCGGCATTTTTATGTTTTTTGAGACGATCCCCTTTCAGGGCAGAAACACCATCCCACTGGATGCACTGTGCAGCGTTATCGGCAAGCTGGCGGGCAATGCGCAGCAGTGGGTCGTTGTGGCAATGTGCATTGCCGGGGCACTGATGCCTTTTTTGAAAAAGAACTGGAATCAAAATGGAACCAGCGTTGTTTTTACCATTCTTAAAATCTTGGGCGCATTCTGTGCCGTGATGTTCGTTACCAAAATCGGCCCGCGCGAGTGGCTGGAAAGCGCCAGCCTGCTCCCATTCTTGTTTGGGCTGGGCCGTTCTCTGAGCCTTTTGGTCCCTGTGGGCGCAATCTTTTTGTCCTTCCTGACAAGTTACGGATTGATGGAATTTGTGGGGCTGTTTGTCCAGCCCCTGATGCGTAAGATCTGGAAGACGCCCGGCTGCTCTGCCATTGATGCCGTGGCCTCCTTCGTGGGGAGTTACTCCGTTGCGCTGCTCATCACGGACAATATGTACCAAAAGGGCACCTATACCACGAAGGAGGCCGCCATTATCGCCACGGGTTTTTCTACGGTTTCGTCTACATTTATGGTGACTGTGGCCGGCACATTGGGCCTGATGGAGCATTGGAATCTGTATTTTTGGACCACTCTGATGATTACCTTTGCGGTGACGGCATTCACCGTCCGTATGTTTCCCTTGAACCACTTTCCTGATGAGTATCGGGACGGGGTGACGCCAAAGCCGGAGCGAAGCATTGACCAAAACCGCTTCCGTACGGCGCTCCAGACTGCGCTGGACACCGCGGATCGCAGCGGCAGCCTGCCGATGAATATTGGGAGATCTCTTCTCAACGGGTTACAAATCACCTGCACCATCGTGCCCAGTATTTTATCGGTGGGCCTGATCGGAATGCTTCTGGCAATCTACACCCCGATCTTTCATGTGCTCGGATTTATCTTTTATCCGTTTGCCGCCTTGGTGCAGGTCCCCGAGGCGCTGGTAGCCGCCCAGGCACTGGCCACCAGTATCGCCGAGATGTATCTGCCCTGCGCATTTGTGGTGAATTGTTCCCTGATTACCCGTTACGTGGTGGGTGTGGGCTGTATTTCCGAACTGCTGTTCTTTTCCGCAGTGATCCCCTGCATTCTCTCCACCAGCATTCCCGTCAGGATTTCGCAGATGCTGATACTTTGGGTGGAACGGGTGATGCTCTCCATTCTTTTGGCCGGTGTGGTTGCGATGATTGTATTTTAATTTCCCACCGCCACACCAAAAAGCGGACAGAGACCCGCATAAAATGCAATTAATCCAAGATATCCTTGTACAGTTTTGGGATATGCTGTGATTAATATACTTTTTAACTGCAAAAGGAGGAAAACCCATGAAAAAGTTGTTGAGTCTCATTCTTGCACTGACAATGTCTCTGTCCCTCGCCGCCTGCGGCAGCCAGGCATCCACCGCACCTGCTGCCAGTGGCTCCGGTTCCGGAAGCGCTTCCGCCGGGGACACCTCCCCCATCCGAATCGGCTTCTTCGCACCTGTTTCCGCCGCTTCGGCCGCAGCCGATGGTCAGAGTGCCGAGCAGTCTGCAAAGCTGGCAGTAAAACTGGTTAACGATGCCGGCGGCATCCAGGGCCGCTCTGTGGAGCTGGTCAACTACGATGACGGTCTGGACACCTCGGCGGCTGCCAACATTCTGGAAAAGCTCACCACAGTGGATAACGTGAACGCCATCGTCTCCGGCTCCTATTCCGGTCCCACCAAGGTGGCCGCACCCATCTGCCAGGATGCGGGCATCGTGATGGTTTCCGCCTATGCCGTTCACCCCGACGTCGTTAACGCCGGTGACTACATCTTCTCCCAGTCCTTCCCGGGCGCGGTTCAGGCCACTGCCGCTGCGCAGTTTGCCGTTGGTGAGCTGGGCGCCAAGCGGATTGCCATCGTGGGCGTGGATCTGGACTTTGGCAAGGAGCAGGCTGCTTATTTCAAGGCGCAGGCTACCAAGCTGGGTGCCGAGATCGCCTCTGAGGACTATATCGCCATCTCCGATAACGATATGACCTCCGTCATTACCAAGATCAAGGACGAGAAGGTCGATCTCATCTATATCCCCAACTACTATGCACAGGCCGCCGAGGTCTGCCGTCAGGTTGCGCTGCAAGGTCTGGATGTGAAGATTCTGGGCTGCGAAGGCGCGGATTCCTGGCAACTGCTGCAAACGGCCGGCGAGTACGCTAAGGGCCTGTACATCACCACCAACATGAACCGTGACGACACCAACAAGGAAACCCAGGACTACATTAAGAACTATCGCACCGAATACAAGATGGAGCCCGACATGGTGGGTGCTTCCGTCTATGACGCATTCCAGGTGATCTTTGCCGCCATCAACGCCGTTGGCACCGATCCCGCCGCTATGCGCGACTACATCGCCGGATTGAAGGATTTCGATACCGTTACCGGCAAGTTGATGTATTACACCAGCGCCGGCTCCGCTGTGAAGCCCGTTCAGATCCAGCGCGTAGAGGATGACCTTCAGTTCCACAGCTTCAGTGTCATCAACGACATCAACATCATCGACGGCGACAAACTCCAAAAGGTCGTTTACTAAATAGAGAGGAAGCCCCTCTCTCCCGCGCATGCAAAGGAGCGGAGGCGTCGTACCGGCGTCTCCGCTTTCGCATGAATCTCTATGATCGAGAGGGTATTGTACTATGTTTTTACAGCAAGTCATCAATAGCCTGATGATCGGCAGCCTCTATGCCTTGACGGCCATGGGCGCTACGCTGATCTACGGCATATTGGGCATTCTGGATATCGCCAATGCCGGCGCATATCTGCTGGGCGCTTACGTGGGATATTACGTCTATCATGCAACCGGACAGCTGATTTTGGCGTTTCTGGTCGCCATGACCGCCATCGGACTGTTTGGCGTGATCCTGCACCGCGCCGTTTACGGCCCGATTTTGGCAAAGCCCCGGATGCTGTCCATTATCCCGCTGGTTGCGGCGGTGGGATTGTTCACCCTCAGCAGCGATGCGGTGCGGCTACTCTGCGGCGCAGGTACCAAGGCTTACAACTTCCGATTCTCCACGGACGTGCTCCACTTGGGAAGTGTCTCCATCCAGACCACATGGGTGCTCATTTTTGCGCTGACCGCGCTTTTGCTGGCTGTGTTGTGGTTTATTTTAAATAAAACGAAAATGGGCCTTGCCTGGCGCGCAACAGCGGAGGATCCCGACATCGCCAAAGCCTGCGGCGTCAACACAAATTCCGCAATGGCGCTGTCCTATGTGCTGGGCTATGGGTTTGCCGCTGCTGCCGGCATTATGACAGGCATTCTCTACAATTCCATTACCCCAGCTCTGGGGGAAGTGCCGTCCTACAAAATGCTGGCCATTATTGTGCTGGGCGGCCTCGGAAATCCGCTGGGTACGGTGGTGGCGGGTTTGATCATCGGCTTTGCCGAGGTGATGCTCTCCACTTATACCCAGATTCCTATTCCCAAAGACGCCATAGCGTTTGTCGTGCTGATTATTGTGCTGCTGATCAAACCCGCGGGTCTGTTCGGTCAGCGCAACAAAGTTTGAGGAGGATGGCTGTATGGGTGCATATGTATATTCCATCGGTGCAACAGCTGCCATCTTTATCCTGTTGGCGCTTTCTTTGAACATTATCACCGGTTACGCCGGGCAGGCTATGATGGGACATGCGGCGTTTTTTGGACTGGGCGCCTACACTGCGGCAATTTTGACGCAGACTTACGGCGTGAACTTCTTCGCTGCTCTGCTGCTGTCCATGTTGGTTACCGGTGCCTGCGGCGCATTGCTGGGCCTCATCTCCCTGCGGCTTCAGGCGGACTTTCTGGCCATTACCACCATCGGCATCAATTTTGTCATGGTGGCGCTGTTCAACAACCTGTCCATTACCGGCGGCTCTTTGGGACTCACCATTGTCAAACCCACGCTCTTTGGCGTGAAAATGGGCAATCGCCAGTTCTTCTGGCTGACCCTGATTCTCATCGTTGTATTGTGCCTTCTGATTGTAAAAATGCGCCGGTCCTGGTTTGGGATGGCGCTGGCCTCCATTAATAACGATGCCGGCGCCGCACGCTCCTTTGGTATCGACGTGAGCCGCTACCAGATCCTGACCTTTATCATCGGCACCGCGATTGCAGGTCTTGCTGGCGGTATCTATTCCCATCGCATGGGTTATATCTGCTCTTCTGACTTTGCGTTTGTCATCTCCATTCAAATCCTCTCCATGGTGGTCATTGGCGGCATCGGTACCATCCGCGGCCCGATTCTGGGCGCCCTGCTGCTGACGTTCCTGCCGGAAGTGCTGCGCTTTGCGGACGATTATCGTTCGTTGGTCTACGGTGCGCTGCTGGTCCTGATGGTACGCTTTATGCCCAGCGGCCTCATCGGCGACAACAGCCCGCTGGTCATCGGGAGTAAGAAGCTCCTGGGCAGACGCTTTGCGAAAAAGGGAGGCCAAAAGGCATGAAAGAATTGATGCGGATTGAGGGCCTCAAGATGTATTTTGGTGGCCTCAAGGCCATTGACGGTCTGGATCTGACCATAAATCAGGAGGAGACGCTGGGTATTATCGGACCAAACGGCGCCGGAAAGACCACCCTGTTTAATGCGATCTGTGGCGTCTACAAACCTACGGACGGCAAGATCACTCTGAAGGGACAAGAGGTACAGGGGTTGCCCGCGCAGGAAATGGCGCGCAGGGGAATCGCCCGCACATTTCAAATCTCAAAGCCACTGGCTGATCTCAGCATTCTGGACAACGTGATTGCGGCAGCCGGCGTGCATGAATACACCGGTATGCGCTCCTATTTCCGCAAAAGCCACACGCCGGAAGTTGTCGCAAAAGCGGAAGCTGTACTGGAAGAAACAGGCCTGAGGGAACTGCGTGACAAAAAAGCCAGCGATGTGTCTCTGGGTTACCTGCGCCGTCTGGAAATTGCCCGCGTTTTGGTGACGGATCCGGAGCTGATTATGCTGGACGAACCCTGCGCGGGACTCTCCAACTTTGCAATCAACGAAGTGACCGAGTTGGTGATGAAACTCAAGGCACAAAAAAAGAGCATCGTACTCATTGAACACAACCTGCCGATCACCATGAAGGTCTGCGACCGCATTATGGTACTCAGCTATGGCAAAAAGATTGCCGAGGGAACGCCCGAGGTCGTCAAAAGCGACAAGCAGGTCATCGAGGCCTATCTGGGAGAGGAGGACGAGGAATAATGCTGGAAGTAAAAGACCTGTTTGTATCCTATGGCATGATGGAAGTTCTCCACGGAATCAACGTCAGCGTCAGCACCGGCGAACTCGTCTCTGTCATCGGTCCCAACGGAGCCGGCAAAACCACTCTGATTAAGACCATCATGGGGCTCGTACAGCCAAAAAGCGGCAGTGTGCTCTACGATGGGCAGGACATCACCCATATTCCCGCCCACAAGCGCGCGGAGCTTGGCATCGGCTATGTCCCCGAGGGTCGCCATGTATTCGGCCGCCTGACGGTGGAGGAGAATCTCACCATCGGCGCATACAGTTCCAAGGATAAAGAGAAACTGAAAAAAAATATTGCGATGGTCTACGACATCTTCCCCCGTCTGGGCGAGCGCAAGGAGCAGCTGGCCAGCACTATGTCCGGCGGCGAGCAGCAGATGCTGGCAATCGGACGGGCGCTGACGCTCTCTCCCAAGCTGTTGCTGATCGATGAAGTGTCTATGGGACTGATGCCGATCATGGTCAATACCTGTTTCAAGGTCATTCACGATCTCAACAAAAGCGGTATTACGGTTTTAGTGGTGGAGCAAAACGCCAATAAGGCGCTGAAAGTAGCCGACCGTGGGTATGTGCTGGAAACCGGCAAAATTATACTGACGGACACAGCGGCAAACCTTCGGGGCAACGAGGTTGTACAAAGCGCCTATTTGGGTGCATAAATTCAAGTGAGGTTTCCAGAATTTCTATTGCAAGGCTGCAGCCTCCGCTTTAGGCGGAGATTTCTGATCCAGCGCATGAAAAAACGCTAAAGAGAGACGCTTGGCCAGTGAGCTGCACCCCAATTGTTGGACAGTATGATATACTGAATAACAATTGGGGTGCAGTTATTCCACGAGGAGTAGAGAAGTCGAAAACAGTATAAAATCTCATTGTATCTACCAAGAAAACGAATAAATTGATTGGTTTATCTGCTTTTTTATAATTTCTTGAAAATCAGATGGTTTGCGAGAGTGAAAATTTTCAGATCAGCTCGTGTGGGAGGTGTCTCTGTATGCAATAACGCAGACATACGTTGTTTTCTCTGAGGCTGAGGTCAATCACAGAATCGATAAGTTCTTGTGAGCTGTTTTGGAGAGTATATACAGCTCATGTCAGCGGTACCCCGAAGGAAGTCGAACGCGCAAGGGAATAATTCGGCAGGATTGGTCAGCAAACAAAGCGATAAGCCTACATCGGAGCCTATTTTTAAAGTACGTCACAACTCTTTTTATGCCGAGGCTTTTACGATAAGCCCTCGGTTTTTTTGCGGCCAAAATCATCAGAAATGAGGTTGTTCAAAACCTGCTTCCGTACATTGCACGGCGGTGTGAAAAGTAGGAATGCATGAAGCAGAAACAGCACAACGTCATAGCCTTTTGAAACAGGGACAAAATAATCTCAGTACATTCCCTCACCACTGTTTTTGCGTTTTTTAACCCGCAACCCCCCAAATTTAAATCTACGTTGACAGTATCGAAGGTCAGAGCTCACGATTTAAATCTCGTTCAATCGGCTGCGATACCGCGCGAAAGCAGCTCCGCCGTTTCGCACCGTGTGCGGCATGCCGCTCAGTCACAGTGCTCCTCCAGCCAGCGCATGGCACAGTACGCGTAACAGGCAGCCCCCCTCGGAAGAGCCTGTTCGTTGAATACGCAGTAGGGGCTGTGGACCGCATACGGATAGCCTTCTTCTGCACTGCCGAAGCTGACATCCAGATAAACGGATGGCACCTTATGGGCGACTTCACTGAAATCCTCGGCGCCCATAACCGGCCCGATCACCGCCGTCAGGTCTTCTCCGCATAGTTCACGAACATAAGAAAAGACGGAGTCGGAGACGGCCCTGTCATTCAGCGTCGGACGAAGGCTCTCTCCAAACTGCACCTCCGCCTTTCCACCGAAAGCAGAAGCGGCCGCCTCTGAGATTTCCACGATCCGACGTCGGATTAGCGCCTGCGTCTTCTCATCAAAGGTTCGGAATGTGCCGGAAAGCACACCGCTCTCCGGCAAAATGTTATCAACCGATCCGGCATGAATCTGGCATACGGATAAAATTGCAGGTATGAATGAACTCAGCTCCCGGCTGCGGATGGCGTACAGCCCCTCTGCAATATGGCTGAGCATATAAATTACATCCGTTCCAAGCTCCGGCGTGGCGCCATGTGTACCCTTTCCGATCACCATAATGTGAAATGTATCGCTCGACGCCTTCGCTTTCCCGTCAATGGCACAAAGTATGGTGCCGGTCTTCCAGGCGCTTCCGGTCAGGCAGTGCATGGCGATCGCTGCGTCCACTCGGGGATTTTCTAAAAGGCCGTCCTCTATCATGCGGGCCGCACCGTTGTACCCTTCCTCCCCCGGCTGAAACATCAGCTTTACGGAACCGCAAAGCTCCTCCGCGTGGGTGGCTAAAATGGAGGCGGCACCCAGCAGCATCGCCGTGTGGGTATCGTGGCCGCACATATGTGCGGTGCCGGGTGTCTGACTGCGATAGGGCAGCTCGTTTTTCTCCTGCAGGGGAAGAGCATCCATATCCGCCCGGAGCAGGACGACCGGTCCCGGACGGCCGCCTTTGATAACCGCCGTAACGCCGGTAACACCCTCTCCCCCTGTGCGGGAGGGCTCCAACCCCATCTGTCTGAGTGCTGTCTCCACGAACGCGGCTGTCTGGGGCAAATACAGCCCAATCTCCGGACGGCGATGGATTCCCCTTCTCCATGTTATCAACTGGTCGGATAGGGCATCCGCCTCCCGCTGAATCTCCTGTGCGCTTGTCATACTGTTCTCCTTCCCGCCGCACACTGCTTCGCATTTCCGTACGAGCCCGTGATACGGCTTATCTTTGTAAATTCTTTGTAAATAATGTTCCTTTCTATCCTGCCAAAACCGTCAAAATAAGTATTGACATTCTCGGGGTTGTCTTGTAGACTTACTTTTAAGCTGAATAGTTCTTTAAGTATTCTTTAAATACGTTTCATGTTAGCACAATGCTTTTCACGAGTCAATCGTGTAAAATAGAAATTTACTTAAAGGGAGAGGATCAAACAATGAAAGAAACTTGCAAACGCGCTCTCAGCCTGCTCATGGCGGTCATGATGACCACCCTTCTGCTTGCCAGTTGTGGCCAGCAAGCCCCCAGCAGCGGTACCGGTTCTTCCCCAGCATCATCTGGAAAGAATTCTAATTACAAAATTGCGATCATGTATACCGATGCGTCGCAGGGCGAAGAGCCGACCCGCGCCTTTGAGCAACTAAAAGCAGAATACGGTGATCAGGTTGTGGGTTCTTCCTTCCCCTCCGGCGAACAGGAAGTGCTGGTATCCACCGCCCTGGGGCTGGTTGCCGATCCAAATGTGGCTGCCCTTCTTATTTTTCAGGAGCCCGCTGGTGCCTCCGCCGCTGTCAAAGCCTGCCGGGATGTCCGCCCCGACGTGCTTTATATGGCGGCCGTCGTTGCCGAGGACCCGGATGTAGTGGACGAAGCCTTTGACGTTGTGGTGGATCCCGCTAAGATCCCCATGGGTGATTCCATTGTGAAACTGGCCAAGGAGATGGGCGCCACCACATTTGTGCATTATTCCTTCCCGCGTCACATGGCCATGGAGTCCCTTGCGCAGCGGCACGATGTCATGAAGAAAACCTGCGAGGAAGTCGGCATTGAGTTTGTCGACGCCACATCTCCCGATCCCCTGAGCGATGCCGGCGTCACCGGAACACAGCAGTTCATTCTGGAGGACATCCCCAAGAAAATTGCCCAGTACGGCAAGGACACTGCATTTTTCGGTACCAACACCGCCATGATGGACGTTATGGTCAAGGCCGTTGTGGACAATGGCGGCCTGTTGCCCTCCACCTGCGATCCAAGTCCCTTCCAGGGCTTTACCAGTGGCCTGAGCATCGAGATTCCGGAGGACAAGTCCAATGATCCGCAGTATGCTGTGGAGCAGATCCGCGCAAAACTGACCGAACTGGGCATGACCGGCCGTCTGGCCACGTGGCCCGTGTCTTCCTCCATGCTTTACTTCAACTCCATCTTTGAGTATGCCAAAGAGTGGGCTGAGGGCACGATCACCGAAAAGACCGACGTGGATGCGCTGACTAAGGTCTTTGACTCGGTCGCCGACAAGATGGCCGGTATGGACTGCAACGTTTATCTGAATCCCTGGGAAGCTGGTGGTAAAACCTATTCTCACCTGATGGGCTTCCAGATGGACTTTATCACTCTATAAGATCTTATCCGGCAACGGAGACGCCAAACCGCTTTGTGCGTTTCGGCGTCTCCGTTTTATCACCCTCAGCCCGCGGACAGCCAAGCCACTCAGAGGCCGATCCATGCGGATAATCATTTTTTGGGAGGCGTAAGAATGGAAACCAATGCTGTAATTCCCGTTCTGTCAATTCAGAACGTCGGAAAAGCATACGGTGAAAACTGGGTGCTATCCGATGTGTCGATTGATATAATGCCCGGAGAGATTCATGCTATTTGCGGTGAAAATGGCGCCGGAAAATCCACCCTAATGAACATTCTGTTCGGGATGTCCGTGATTTCCGACACCGGCGGATACGCAGGGAAAATCTTCATAAATGGGGAGGAGTGCAGGATTGCCTCTCCCGATCAGGCAATTGCAAAGGGAATCGGCATGGTCCATCAGGAATTCATGCTGATCCCGGGCTTCAGCGCCAGCGAGAACATCAAACTGAACCGTGAACCGCTGAATGCCAACATTGTCAGTAGATTTTTGGGCAGGAAGCTCAAAACGGTGGACTTTGCAAAAATCAACAGCAATTCCAAGGAGAGTCTGGACAAACTTGGCATCTGTATGGACGAAACGCAGATGGTTGACACGCTCCCCGTGGGATACATGCAGTTTGTGGAAATTGCGCGAGAAATTGACAAGGAAAATATGAAGGTTCTGATTTTAGACGAACCCACTGCCGTTCTCACGGAGTCCGAAGCAGAGATCGTCCTAAAAGTCGTAAAGCGCCTGTCTTCTATTGGAATCTCAGTCCTGCTTATCACGCATCGAATCAACGACATTATGGAGATCGCGGACAAGGTGACCATCCTCCGGGATGGCCGAAACGTCAAAACCATGCCCGTCTCGGAAACCTCCCCGGGGGAAATTGCGCAGCTGATGGTAGGGCGGGAGCTGGATCTGAACACGATTCAAAAACGTATTGTACCCATCGGCGAAGAGGTCGCTATGAGTCTCCGGAATTTCATTGTGCATATGCCCGGGGAAATGGTCCGCGGGATTGATCTGGATGTGCGCAGGGGCGAGATTCTGGGCATCGGCGGACTGGCCGGCCAAGGTAAGGTGGGCATTGCCAACGGCATCATGGGAATCTTTCCTACGGAGGGCGAGGCCATCGTATTCGGAAAGCCGCTAAAGCTGAACTCTTCCAAGGCGTCCATGAATGCAAAACTGGCATTTGTCTCGGAGGACAGGCGGCGAATGGGATTTGCGCCGGATCTGTCCATTGCGTTGAACATTGCCGCTCCCGCCATGTTTAACTACAACCAGTTTTTTCGCCGCATCCTGTTTTTTGAACAGATCGACGAAAAAGGAATTGACGCCGTTGCCCGACAGTATATCGAGGAATTTCAAATTAAGTGCACGGGGCCGCAGCAGCCCGTGGGAACGCTGTCCGGCGGCAATCAGCAAAAAGTCTGCATCGCCAGCGTGCTGATGCTTCGCCCGGATATCCTGCTGGTTTCGGAGCCCACCCGGGGAATCGACGTGGGCGCCAAGAACATGGTCCTTAATACCATCACGAAAATAAACCGTGAACTGGGCGTTACGGTCATTTTTACATCATCCGAGCTGGCAGAGCTGCGTCAAGTGTGCGACCGAATCGCCATCATTGCAGACGGTCAAATTTCCGACATTCTGCCGGCGGACGCAGACAGCGAAGTCATCGGCGTAGCCATGAGCGGGAAAAGGAGGTAATCCATGGATAACATCAGGCGAAAAATTCGTGAATTCGGAATGCCGCGTATCATCATTATCGCGTTTATCTTTGTCATTTTAATTGGCGCCATGTTGGAAGGCCAGGATATGGCCGCGCTGATCAGCGACTCTCTGGTTCGGGTAGGTCAGAACATGATCCTGGCTTTGGCCATGCTTCCGGCGATCCTGGTGGGTGCAGGACTGAACATGGGCCTTGCTATCGGAATTGTCTGTGGCCTTCTGGCAGGCCTTCTGAGCATCCAGTGGGGTCTGATGTCCTGGAGCGGCATCCTGATGGCGTGTCTCCTGGCCTTGGTCTTCGGCAGTATTGTCGGCGTCGGATACGGAAAACTGCTGAATTTGGTCAGAGGCTCTGAAATGTTGATCGGCAACTACTTGGGATCCTCTGTGGTATATCTGATGTGTATGTTCTGGTTTGCCGCGCCGTTCACCAACCCGACGATTATCTGGCCCATGGGCGGCACCGGAGTCCGGACCACCGTGCCGGTCAGCGAGTACTATGAAAAAGTGTTTAACCGATTCCTGGCATTTAAGATCGGTGGGGTAACCATCCCCACAGGCCTGTTCCTGTTTGTCTTTCTCATGTGCTTTCTGGTCTATTTGTTTACCAAAAGCAAAAGCGGCATCACGCTCCGCGTGGTGGGCAACAACCCCTCCTACGCCGCAATGTTCGGCGTCAATGTAAATCGGGCACGCCTGATTGGTATTGCTCTGTCCACCGCTCTGGGCTCTCTGGGCATTGTGGTATATGCCCAGAGTTACGGCTTCTATCAGACTTATGAAGGCCCCCTGACAATGGCGTTTACTCCTATGGCGGCCATTCTTTTGGGCGGTGCAACCATGCGGAGCGTCAAAATCCGTCATGTCATCATCGGTACATTCCTGATTCAGACGCTTTTGACCACGGCGCTCCCAGTCTCCAATCAGCTGTTTCCGGAAAGCAACCTTTCTGAGGTTTTCCGCATTATCATCTCCAACGGCATCATTTTATACGCACTCTCTCAGGCAGGAGGAAACGAGAAATGAGAAAGATTCAAAAATTTTTCGTCTCCAATGCTGTGCCGCTTCTATTTACAATCATCTGCATCATTGGAGTCTTTTTTTCCGGAACGCCGATCTCCACCATCCTCGCCGACCTGGTAAACCGGTTCGACCGAAACAGTCTGCTGGTTCTCTCGCTCATCATTCCGGTTACCTGCGGCATGGGCATGAACTTCGGCATCGTACTGGGCGCCATGTGCGGACAGCTGGGCCTGATCACCGTCACAATCCTAAAGATGTCAGGGATTTCCGCGATTCTGATGGCGGCCTTATTCGGTTCTCTGGCAGCCGTACTGTGCGGCTTTCTGTCTGGAAAAATTCTGAATCGGACAAAAGGCCAAGAGATGATCACCAGCATGATTGTCGGCTATTTTTCCAACGGCATCTATCAATTTATCTTTTTGTTTGCCATCGGCGGCATTATTAAGGTGAACTCCGACATCATTCTGACCGGCGGAGTCGGCATAAAAAACACCGTTGCTCTGGACAGCATGCAGTATGCACTTGACAATTTGAACATCTTCGGCCTGAATACCCGCGTCAATTTGTTTACCGGTGTTTTCTTCTTTGCGGCCTTTTTCTTAGTGGTTCTGTTGATTTCCTCGCTAATTCATAAGAACTGGACAAGGCGGCGACTGGCAGAACTCGTCATCTGCGCCGTACTGATGGCTGCCTCCCCGATTGCCGCCAAGGTCCCCCAGCTACTTGTGGCTAATCTTCTGATCCGAATTCCGATCCCCACGTTTCTTCTGGTGATACTCGTCTGCTACCTCATCCAGAAGTTCATGAAAACAAAACTGGGACAGGACATGCGCGCCGTGGGCCACGACCGGCAGGTCGCGGCTGCCGCCGGCATCAATGTAAATCGGGTCCGCATCATTTCTGTCATTATTTCCACCGTCATTGCCGCCTGGGGGCAAGTCATTTTTTACCAAAACCTAGGTACCATGGACGCCTATTACGGGCACGAAAAAGTCGGCACTTTCTGCGTGGCCGCGATCCTGATCGGCGGGGCTTCCGTCAAGAAAGCCACCATCGGGCAGGCTATCCTCGGCACGGTGCTGTTCCATCTGCTCTTCACAGTCAGTCCGCTGGCAGCGCAGCATATCTTTAATAACTCCATGGTGGGCGGCTATTTCCGGATGACGCTCTGTTATGCGGTCATTGCCGTTGCGCTGATGCTTCACGTCTGGGAGACCCGCGCCAAGGCGCGGGACCTACAGAGTCAGGTCAGCCAAGCCATCCGCTGATGGCTGAAAATTAAACCGCTATTATTTGAAAGAGGTGCTTTGTTTGAGTAATCCGCTCTCGCGTGTAACACCGCAGGAGGCCGGAATCAATCCGCAACGCCTGAAAGCATTGTATCAGTTCCTGATGGATCCAACCCTGGGCATTCACTCGTTTATGGTTCTCCGCCACGGAAAGGTCATCTCTGAGGCCTGGTGGGATCCCTACGCTCCGGAAAAGCCTCACACTTTGTTTTCGGCGAGCAAAACCTTTACCGGTCTGGCGGTCTGCTTCGCAGCCCAGGACGGTGCTCTTTCTCTGGAGGACCGGGTGGTATCCTGGTTCCCAGAGCAGCTCCCTGTCAAGGCCTGCACAAACATGGAGAAAATGACCATCCGCCATCTTCTCACCATGAGCGCAGGCTTTGCAAAGGACCCTCACGACTTTCCGTGGTCGCGCCCTGATGACATCCTGGCCACAGGACCGCACTGCTGCCATCAGGGCAAGGAGCTTCCCCAAATCGACTGGGTCCGCAATTTTTTCAACCACTATGTCGCCTATGAGCCCGGAACTGAATTTGTCTATTGCACGCACGGCACTTATATGCTGTCGGCCATTGTACAGCGAGCCGTAGGCAAAACCCTGTTTGAGTACCTGACAGAAAAGCTTTTTTCCCCGCTGGGAATTGAATCGGCCTCTTGGGAACTGGGCCCCGACGGATACAATGTGGGCGGCTGGGGCTTGATGCTGACCACGGAAGATCTGGCCAAGGTGGGGCAGTTCCTGCTCAACGGCGGCGTTTGGGACGGCATACAGCTCCTGTCCCGTCAATGGGTTCGGGAGGCTACCTCCGTACACGTCACCATGGACCATCTGGATGAGCCTCACATTGCTGGATACGGCTACCAGATTTGGGTTGACGAACGGGAGGGCTGCTTTTGCCTGCGGGGTGCGTTCGGGCAAATCTGCGCGGTGATTCCCGGCAAGGACATGGTCATCGTCTATACCGGCGGCAGCAACGCGCCGGAGAGGCGGGTTGTCTGGGAGAAAATCTGGGAGCTGCTGGTGGACTCCGTAGACCGGGACTCCCCCGCGGAGGGAGCGTTTGAGTTGACTCAGCTTACCCGCTCCATGCGCATTCCGACCGTCGTCGGCTCCCCTTCCTGGGAGACTCCCCAGGCCGCCCGGTGGTCCGGACGGTGCTACCAGCTCGGTGACAACCGGCTGAATTTTACATCCATCTCCATCAGGTTTTCAAACGCTCCGGATCGGCCGGACTTTCTGACGCTGGGCCTTCGGGAAAATTCGTTTACTGTACCCATAGGATACGGCTGCTGGTGTTCGGGTAAAACCTGTGTCCAGACTTCTGAAACAGACACGGATGTATCCGTGATCTTCGAAAGCGTCTCCTGCTCCGGTGCATGGAGAGAAAGCAGCTACTATATCCAGCTTTGTTTCGACGAAACAAGCTATATCAATACGATGGAACTGACCTTCTCCGACGGCGGCGTCATTCTCCGGCATAACCGGAACTGCACGTTCTTTTCCGCCATCAAGACGACGCTGACCGGAGTAGAAACTCCACTCAAATAACCCGGATGCCAGTCCGCTCCCGCCGGGATGCAGATCCTTTTATCGAGGACACGGCCCGCACGGAAATCAGCGGCATTCTGAGTATAGCAGCAGGACTCCCGGAGCATCTGCTCCGGGAGTCCTGCTGCTATACTTCAAACCGAAAACGATAAATATTGTTTGGACGGCCTTTGCCCTGCAAAAGATATTTTCCGGAAATTTCTGCATATCCCGCCTTCTCCAGGTTGGAAAGAATTTTATTTGCCATACGCAAAGAGACGTTCAGCTCTTGCTTGATCCAATTGGAATCAACCTCTCGGTACTGCCCACGCTGCAGGGCCAGCATCAGTTTAAAAACTGTGGTGGAAGAAAGATGTGCCTGACTGGCAATTTCATTAATCGTCGGCTCAAAAATTCCATCCCGCTCTCTCCGGGACACAGAGTCGGGCTCCATGTCCGTACGCAGTGCCTTGATCCGGCCGTCACTGCCAATCAGAAAGGTCTGCCCGGCGGAACATGCAGTGCTCCCAGCATATTTCACAGCCGTGGCGGCATTTTCCCGCGCGCACTGGATTGTGCTGCCAATACCATATCCAACGGCGGCCGAAATACCGGACTGCCGCTTTAAAAGGCCAGTCAACTCGCAGTATGTATTTTCACGGGTCAGATCATAGATGGTCTGTGCATCGGTAAATGCCTCAAAATTTCCGTCCACCGTTTCATTGAGCAGAAGCGATTTTGAACCAAGAGATGCATTGAAGCAATTGAGCGCGGTTTCAACCTTTTTGCGGTCCTTGTCTCCGACACCCTCGCCCAGATTGAAATAAATGCAGGCCACCTGGCTGTCCTTCAGAGATTTAAGTTCCATCTCCCGGCGCAGAGCCTCCACAATCCCGAAAATTTCCTCCGGTGTCAGACGTACATATATATGTCCAATTCCGTACTTCTGAAAAACCTCGGTTGCGATCATAGAGCGCGTCATAAAAAATTGGTACTCACGGGAACGGATGGCCCGCACATGGCGTTCAATCATCTCCTGCTCGTACGAGATGACCTCCTCCGGACTCATACGGTTGATTACGGCCCGTTCCTCGCGCATCAGCGCCCCCAGCCGATTCGCCTCAATGATATCCGGCAGATCATGCTCCCGTGTCATCAGATCTAGCCGGACCTTACTTAGATCCAAATTCGGGCAGTGGATCGTCTGCAGTAAAATCATCCGGTAATAATTCTCCACCGTCGCACTGAAGTACCGGTGCGGAAGAGCCACGCCCTCTCCGTAATATCCGATAAACCGGTCGGAGAGTGTCCCGCTGGTCAAAATGCCATCATAGGAATTCTTGATCTGAAGGAATTTCTCTTTCAGGTCATCCAACCTGTCAATCCGAAAATAGTCAAACTGACAGCCAAGATATTTGTCCCCAATGATCTGCTTTACTCGTTCTGCATCGGAACGCAAAAGCATGGCAACACGAAAGTTTTGAGTTCCTGATACCATTGTATTCTCCGTCCTGTTCTCCTGAAATTTTGTCTGCCGCCAAGTCATGAGTTTCGCAGTCAAAAATACAAACCATAAATCTTCCGTGGTAACCGGCGTTCCGGACCGCCTTTGCAGTTGCGCCGAATCCGGGAGCTTATTTGCAAAGCTTTGCTTCGTTTCTACTAAACCCTTGCTCAATTTCAAGAAAGCTCCACGCGGCAGGGCGAAAAGAAGAGTTGGGATGCAATCAGCTCTATTGCAAATCGTTCTCCAGCAGGAGAGCTGTCCGCTCTGCCCATATTCGGCCAAAAGGCCATACAGAGTCACTCTCGGTGGGCGCATATCTCAATTTGTCAATTCACCACAAGTAAGCATTGTATCTTTCCAAAACACCTGCTATTCGGTGGAATTTCCAACGTCCGGCTTGAATAAACTCTTATTTTTCAGCGCTCCATCAACGCAATCGCAATAATGGCAACTTTCTTCATGAAAGTGCATTTCTCTTCTTATTATTCTACCTCGAAAAAGAATATCCGTCAAATAAAAAGAGGCCTTAATGTTATAATTGGTTAACGATAAGTTATGTGCTCAAGATCTTGCGTGACATCATCACAGGTCATATAGTCGCCTCTCTCCTCTATAAAAAGTGATTGGCTATGAATGCCAGTTTTTCACTGAAAACACTCAAAGCCAATCACAAAGATTAAAACTTTTTATAGATCAAATGGTGGGAAAAAGCTAAATACAATTGAAAATTAGAGTAAACATCATTCAAACTCGATGGTGATATTTTGGTTTCTACCACATCATGTAGTTCCTGATGTTACCTATCATCTAAATGTGCTCTATTATATCCGTTTACTGAATCTTTTGTGGTCAAAGAGTGGTCAGAGAATGGACACTGCACGACAAGCAAAGATACTAAAATTCGTCGTGTAAAATTGACTATTTGACAAACTTATTTTAACACAAAGATGATATTCACAAGGATAAGCAATCAATTTGGATAGTGCTCAGAAGAACCATATCATCGCAGTCTAAGACTGGCATATTTTCAGCAAATTCAAATCCGCGTGGACATAAAGGGTAACTAAATCAGCGTATAAAGAATCGGTTTTTATGCGCTGCCTTTTTGACAATACTCTTAGGGATGTAACTCCCTTCTTCAAACGCGGGGTTCTCCTGTTTTCAGTTAGCCCCAACGCTCTTCGATGCCGACTGCCTGAATTTCACCATGCCAGTCCGATCCAAAGCAACCATTATGGCGGGGATAAACACGAGCTGTAGTACGATACCGGGAATGGCGTTCAGAAACGCGCCCGCAAAAAACATCTGCCAGGTGAACGCATTTCCGGAAAGCCCCAGCAGAATGATTTCTGCCACACCCCATACGATACGACCTGCAACCATCGCGGCGATCAGGCTGCGGTAAAGCGCCACGATGCACTGCCAGTGAGAGTGCGCATACAAGAGTCCCGCCAGCAGGCCATAGGTCGCCAACTCAGCCGCCATAGCAATGCCGGTGGGGAAAATCGGCGGCATGCCGAACAGCGCAAAGCGCAGCAGCGGCAAGATAAAGCCAACTGCTGCTCCGTACTGCCATCCGCAGATCAAACCGCAGAGCAGAACTGGCAAATGCATGGGCAGCAGCATACTGCCAACTTGGGGAAGCTGTCCCGTAAGGAACGGAAGGACAATGCCAAGGGCTAAGAGCAGGGCTGCAAGAGTCAGGTTTTTAATCTTTGCATTCATTTGAAATTTCTCCTTATCAAAAGCTTTTTGTGTGGCACTTCTGTGCCATTTCGCCTTCCTGGCTTTTTTACGGAGTGCAGAGTTGATCCGCCGCCTTCATGGCGGTGGCAATTGTTTATTTAAGCCTAAAAGAAATCGCTGGTATCAAGCGCGACCGTACTGCCGTGCTCAATGTCAAAAGCTCTGAGATATCGCTCTTCCATGGGGATCCAATGGGTCTGGAACGCAGTGAAATAGGTATCTTCTCGTGTTCGCAGGCGTCGAATCTGTTCGTCTTTGGAGCAGGTCAAAAAAATCCTCAGATCATAATGTGAGGAAAGCATCGGATGCTGAGAATAGCTGCCCTCGATTATGGTCAACGGTTTTGTAAAGAGCAGGGCCGCTTCTTTATAACCGCCTGCTTGGCAGTCGAACGGGCAGTATCTTACAGTACTTCCATTCAAGGTGGGCAAAAGCACTTCCCGCAAAAAGCGCTCAAAATCCATGTTGCCCGCGGGGATATCTATCCAACCGGACGAGCGCTGTTCCATAGGGAGATAGAAGTCGTCCATATGAAAGACGTTGCAGGAAAAGAGTTCCGCGATCAAGGCGGCCAACATTGATTTGCCGCTGCCACAGCGGCCGTCAATGGCAACCAAAATCGGTTTACCCAACTGCATCAACTCCCTGACAGCCAAAAGCGCTGGGAAGTAATTCGCATAATCCACTTTTATTACCCGATAATGGGGGCGATAGGCCTTGCGAAACGTCTCGCTGTGATGAACCGACGGACAGCCTCGCTTTTGATAAGCGGACAGCCACTCATCCATCCCGATGACACGCAAGGATTCAAGTGCTTTCAACCGCTCTTGCAGTCCTGACTGCGTACCGACCTGTTTCTGCGTCGTGCGCGTGAAAAGCTCGGCCAGCAGCGGTGCAGCCTCATTTGGGTCATACTCGTTCGTCAAGTGAAAGCGGCAAAGACCGTTTCCAATATACTCCGGGGCTTGTGAGAAGCCGCCAGCGGCAGTTTTCCATTCCTCCAGAAGATCGGGCAGAACCCGCTTGGGGTCTTCTATCATATGTCCGGGGCCGAACTCGCTCTGATAGGCCAACTTTGTATAATCCTGCGGCTGCATGAGAGGATATCGTTCGGAATGCAGGCGAAGTATTTTCTCAAATTTCATACTTATGCCTTCAGAACTTTCAGCGTCTGCTCAACTGCTGAACGCAGATATTCCTCCAGTCGACAGTCTTTCGTCCCCGCCACATAGACGTTGCAGGCGTTAGACGGGATCAGAATTTTAACCGCGTCGGAGCCAGAGATTGCTGCTGCCATAGCCGCCGGTATCTCACCCAGAATACCGTTGGCCAAGATAATACCGATGGGTCCAAGAATCACATCCGCCCGCCTTGCTTGGTAGATTGCGGCGTTTTCTCCGGTGGCCCCCTTCGGACAACCTGCCTTCAGCATGGCGCTGGTCGCAAGCACGTTGGTGCCGACACATAACAGTTCACAATCTTGTGGAAGTTCTTGAAGCAACAATCGGATAAGTTGCGCGCCCATACCGCCGCCCTGCCCGTCAAGTACCAAAATACGTCTCGATTCAACTTGTTTACTCATCGTTGCTCACCAAATTGTATGCACAATTTCCAAATCGGATTTCTGCGGCATGTAACAATACAACGGTCAGAAGGACCGCAAGTCTACGCTTTTTAATGATTTTACCTCCATAATATGAGCGCTGTCTATGAATGTGGTCGACGGTCCTCTGCGAGTATTCTGTAGATAAACCTCTGCTGAGTTCTGAACTTGAAGAATTGAAAGAAGATAGCTTGTCCATGCACCCACTGACCGCATCCAGACATCGCCTAATCTTTGAATGTCGATTCCTGAATGTACCATGATTGGATTTCTCTATGCCGATCCCCTCCCATGGTTTTTATTATTGTACCATACAAATGCCAAAGATGCAGTAAAATAACTATTTTCACTTTGCTTTCATGTCTTCGGGCATCGCTCTTAACTGAATCCCTAATTGCCCCTTTACTTGCTCCGCGGTTACAATTTAGTTAATCAGCTCCGTGCATCGCGGCCTATATTTCCGATGAGCGAAACAAGATCCCACTAACAAATTAGACCGGAATGCAGAATCTAGATGGGGTCAACCATTTGAATTCTGCATTCCGGCGCCTGTGTTGAGGGGAAAGCTTCAGCGCATGGCGATGGTGACTTCGCTTTCCGCGGCAAGATCCCCGGCGGTATAGACGGTGCATTTGCAAGTGGCAATGGCCTTTTCGGGCCGCTCACTGAGAATTTCTGCGTAAATTTCCAACGTATCGCCGGGAAGAATCTTTTTGCGGAATTTCACATTGTTGATGCCAAGGAACAGCGGCACTTTGCCGGCATAGTCAGGCTTGGTCATCAACACCAGATCGGTGGCCTGTGCGGTGGCTTCCACGGTATATACGCCAGGCAGCACGGGGTCGCCGGGAAAGTGGCCTTTGAAAATCTCCCGGGCCGGATCGACGTAGAGGCTGGCCGCAATATGCTCCCCGGGGACGAGTTCAGAGACTTCGTCAATCAGCAGCATGGGGTCCCTGTGAGGAATGATCTCCATGACCTGCTGGTGGTTGAGTTTCAGTGCTTGTGCCATTGGATTGCCTCCTCAGTCATTGTCCGCGCGGCGCTTGTAGCTCTCCAGCCGGTCGCTCGCATCACGGATGGTTTTGGCGTAAAGCCGCTCGGCACGTTCGGGGAAAGAATCTTCCAGAGCGGCGTAGCGGCGCTCGGACTTGAGATAGGCCGTCAGGTCGCCGGTGGGGTCCTTGGATTCCAAAATAAAGGGATTCTTGCCCTCGGCCTTCAGGCGGGGATCGTAGCGGTACAGGTGCCAGTAGCCGCACTCCACGGCGCGCTTTTGCTCCAGCTGACTGTTGCCCATGCCGCCCTTAATACCGTGCTCCAGGCAGGGGCAGTAGGCGATGACGATGGACGGACCGGGATAGGCCTCAGCCTCGCGGATAGCGCGCAGTGTCTGGGCGGGATCGGCGCCCATGGAGACCTGCGCTACATAGATGTAGCCATAGCTCATCAGGATGCTGCCCAGATCTTTTTTGCGCACTTCCTTACCGCCGGCGGCAAACTTTGCGATGGCCGCAGTGGGTGTGGCCTTGGAGGACTGTCCCCCGGTGTTGGAGTACACCTCGGTGTCCATGACGAGAATGTTAATGTCGCGGTTCTGAGCCAGCACGTGATCCACGCCGCCGAAACCGATATCATAGGCCCAGCCGTCGCCGCCAAAGCACCAAATGGACTTTTTTGTCAGGAATTCCTTATTGTCCAGAATGAACTTGACAGCTTTGGTTGCTTCCTGGTCGGAAGTGTTGACCTGTTCCAGGGCGGCAATCAGGGCGTCGGACACGGCGCGGGTCATTTCGGACTCTCCCTTGTCCCGCAGATAGGCTGCGCAGGTATCCTTGGCCACGCCTGCGTCCATCAGAGTCTGGATGCGCAGCAGGATCTCCTTGTTGATGACCTCGTGGGCATTGAGGAAGCCAAAGCCAAACTCGGCGTTGTCCTCGAACAGCGACTGCTCCCAGGAGGGGCCGAAGCCGCGTTCATCCTTGCAGTAGGGTGTGGCGGGCAGGGGGCCGCCGTAAGCCGAAGAGCAGCCGGAGGCATTGGCGATGTACATCCGGTCGCCGAACAGCTGAGTCACCAGCTTGATGTAGGGTGTCTCAGCGCAGCCTGCGCAGGCTGCGGAGAATTCGAAATAGGGCTTGGAGAACTGGCTGGCCTTCACATTCTTGACAGAGAAGGCATCCTTTTTGATGGGAGTCTGCTCCACACCGAAGGTCCAGTTATCCTGCTCGGCAATCTGAGATTCGAAAGGCACCATGGTCAGGGCGTTATCCTTGGCCAGGCAAACGTTGGCGCAGGAGCCGCAGCCCATGCAGTCATAAGGAGAGACCTGCATGCGGTACTGATACTGGGACAGGCCCTTGGCCGCAACCGTGTGAAACCCGGCGGGCTTATTGGCCGCTTCTTCTGCGTTGAGCAGTACGGGACGGATGGCTGCGTGAGGACATGCAAAGGCGCACTGGTTGCACTGAATACACTTGTCCGCGTCCCACTGGGGAACCATGACAGCCACGCCGCGCTTTTCGTACTGAGTGGTGCCGTTTTGCCAAGTGCCGTCCAGGCAGTTGTACTTCTTAAAGGTGGAGACGGGAATTTTATCGCCCTCCTGGCGGTTCATGGGGACGACGATATCCTTGATGAAGCCGGGGATGTTTTTCTCGGCGGCGACATCGTCGGCCGCATGGGCCCAATCCACGGGAATCTCAAACTTCCGCACACCGGTGATGCCGCGGTCCACGGCGGTATAGTTCAGGCTGGTGACCTTCTCACCGGCCTTTTTGAAGTAGTTCTTATAGATGCCGTCTTTCATTTCCTTAACTGCCAGGTCCAGAGGAATAATGTTGGTCAGCTTGAAAAAGGCCGCCTGAAGCACGGTGTTGGTGCGGTTGCCAAGACCGATTTCCCGGGCGATGTCCGTGGCGTCGATGATGTACATCTTCGTGTGCTTTTTCGCCAGATCGCGCTTCATCTTGCCGGGGATATGAGAGGGCAGATCGGCGTCGCTCCAGCCGCAGTTGAGCAGGAAGGTGCCGCCGTCCTTCAGATCTGCGGTGACGTCGTACTGCCCCAGATAGGCCGGCTCGTGCAGGGCTACAAAATCTGCGGAGTTCACCAAGTATGGGGAGCGGATGGGAATTTTCCCAAACCGCAGGTGGGACTGGGTCAAACCGCCGGACTTCTTGGAATCATAGGAAAAATAGGCCTGGGCATACAGGCCGGCCGCCAAACCGATGGTGGTAATCGTGTTTTTGTTGGCGCCCACCGTGCCGTCGCCGCCGATACCCCAGATTTTGCAGGAGGTCTCACCCTCTTTGAAAATGGAGACCTCTTCATAGGGCAGGGAAGTGAAGGTCACATCGTCCACAATTCCAATGGTGAAATCGTTCTTGGGTGTCTCCTGAGACAGATTGTTGTACACGGCCACGATCTGACCCGGAGTGGTGTCCTTGGAAGCCAGACCGTAGCGACCGCCGACCACCGTGATTTCCGGGCGGAAACGGTGCATGACGCTCTCAACGTCCTGATAGAGAGGCTCACCCATGCCGCCGGGTTCTTTGGTCCGATCCAGAACCGCGACTTTTTTCACAGTATCGGGCAGGACCGACAGAAAGTGCTCGGCGGAGAAGGGACGGTATAGGTGCACCTGAATCATGCCTACCTTGCGCCCGCTGGCGTTGAGGTAGTCCACCGTCTCCTTTACGGTCTCGGCAGAGGAACCCATGAGGATGACGCATTCTGTGGCGTCGGGCGCGCCGTAGTAGTTGAACAGCTTATAGTCCCGGCCAGTGAGTTTGTTGATCTCATCCATATAGCTCTGGACAATGCCGGGCAGGGTGGCGTAGTGTTCGTTGCAGCCCTCGCGGCACTGGAAGAAGATGTCGGGGTTGACGGTGGTGCCGCGGGTAGAGGGATGTTCGGGGTTCAATCCGTTTTTGCGGAAAGCCGACAACTGGTCAAAGTCCACCAGCTTTTCCAGATCGTCATAGTCCAGAGCGTCGATCTTCTGCATCTCATGGGAAGTGCGGAAACCGTCAAAGAAGTGCAGGAAGGGATGGCGCGCCTTGATGGCGGACAGGTGCGCCACGGCACCCAGATCCATCGCCTCCTGAGGAGAGGAGGAGGCCAGCATGCCGAAGCCGATCATGCGGCAGCCCATCACATCGGAATGGTCGCCGAAAATGGATAGGCCATGGACCGAGATGGTACGGGAGGAGACATGGAACACGCCGGGCAGGAACTCACCGGCGATTTTATACATCGGAGGGATCATCAGCAGCAGACCCTGGGACGCTGTATAGGTGGTGGTCAGGGCACCGGCCTGCAAAGAGCCGTGGCAGGTGCCGGCGGCGCCTGCCTCGGACTGCATCTGAATGACTTTGACAGGTTCACCGAAAATGTTTTTCTTTCCATTAGCTGCCCAAGCGTCCACTTTTTCCGCCATGGTGGAGGAAGGCGTGATCGGGAAAATACTGGCGACCTCCGTAAAGGCATAGGATACGTACGCCGCAGCGGTATTGCCGTCCATGACAACACTTTTCTTACTCATAGTTTGGTTCCTTTCTTTCTCAAATTGGAAAATCAATGACTTTGCGTGGTGCTCGGGAATAAGAATTTTGCCATGCTCAATTGTGAATATTCCACACAGCGGAAACTATTTCCGAAAATAGAGCAAAAAAATATTCACAAATGAAAACATTTATGTTACAGTAAATAATAAATGCTTGTGCAGTTTTTGTCAAGCGCATGACAAACAAAAATCGAGGCTTCGGTAGTATGTGTGGGTAAAAATAGAGCATATGAGTCTTGCTCATAAAGGGGCATTAGCCCCTCTTGGTTACCGCATAGCATGGGATTCTAAGGATGCCACAAGCAAGGCGAAGCCGGTTCCTTGACTGGCTTTGAATCTCATGCTAAACACGTGCTTTTTCACTGTGGGTTTTATTTCCATGCAAACTTTTGCGACATCTAGCCTGAACGCCATTTTGCTACCCACACAAACTATGGACGAGCCCAAAAAGCAGAGGAGAATTCTGCGCGAAAGGTTGAAAATATATGGCAAAAGAACAAGTTTCCAGTATTATGCGGGCACTGCAAATTCTAGAGTGCTTTATGGATTCCGGAACTGAGTGGACGCTCAAGGCTCTGGTGGAGCGGCTGGACCTTCCCACAACCACGGTGTTCAGGCAGATTTCCACCTTGGTAGAGCGGCAGTATCTGGAGCAAGATCCCATTCGAAAGAGCTATCGGGTCGGTCCGCGGCTGTATCTGCTCTCCAGCGCAATTCTGGGACACTCCGATATTCGAAGCCTGGCCCGACCGGAGATGGAGCGGCTGAGCGACGTGGTGCAAGAGACCGTCAATCTTAGCGCATTGCTGGAGCATGACATTTTCTATTTGGATAAGGTGGAGACCCATCGTTCCGTGGTGTGCAATACCCGGGTGGGGAGCCGCGCGCCGGCTTACGCCACCAGTGGCGGCAAGGCCATGCTGGCCTTTCAGTCGGAGGAATATGTGGACGAGTACTGCCAATGGATGCTGGATCAAAAGCCTATGACGGACTCCACCCTCACCGATCCGGAGCAGCTGCGGGACGAGCTGGTCAAGACCCGCTTGAACGGTTATGCCATGGACAACGGCGAGATCGAGACGGGGCTGATCTGCATTGGTGCACCAATTTTCGATATGACCTGCCGTGCCCGGGCAGCGGTCAGCATTGCTGGGCCCAGCTATCGAATGCAGGCGGATCAGGCGTTTATCACCCGTGAGATAAAAAAATCCGCGGAGCAAATCTCTGAACTGCTGGGGTACCGAAAGTAAAGAGACGTTCTATTAATTTTTATTAAAAGATAGTGCAATTAAAGGGCTTGAACCCGCACAAGGAAAGGAAACAGTATGAACAGCAAAGAGTATCTCAACAGAGTCTTTGGATTGGACGGGAAGACCATCCTGGTGTCCGGCGCGGCCGGCGGCATCGGATCGGCCATCAGCGAGGGGCTGGCCTATGCCGGCGCAGAGGTGGCGCTGTGCGGCCGCTCTGTGGAAAAGAGCCAAGCATTGGCTGACCAGATCATCGCCAACGGCGGCAAAGCCTCCGTCCACCGTTTGGACGTGACGGACGTCGCCGGTATCCATACCTGCGTGGACGAGGTGGCAGCTCGGTACGGGAAAATTGACGTGCTGTTCAATGTGGCGGGCATAAATAAACGGGAGGGCGTTCTGGACGTGACCGAGGAGACCTATGACCGGATCATGAATACCAACCTCAAAGGCGTATTTATGCTCAGCCAGGCCGTAGCCCGGGAGATGTACAAGCGCAGAAGCGGTAACATCGTCAATATCGGGTCCCACAACGACGAGGGGATGCTTGGCGGCTGCTCCGTCTACGGGGCTGCGAAAAGCGGCGTGGTGGCGCTGACCCGCTCCATGGCCGTGGAATTTGCCCAGTATGGAATCCGGGCCAACACCATTAGTCCGGGACACATTCTTACCGAGCTCACTCAGGTGACCTGGGATCATCCCACCCGCGCCCCTTGGCTGCTGGAGCGGATCGCCATGCGTCGCCCCGGGATGCCGGAGGAGCTGGTGGGAATGGCAATTATGCTGGCTTCCGACGCATCCGCCTATATGACCGGGCAAGCCTACCACGTGGACGGTGGCTGCCTGTGCGGCGGCGCTCCATGGGAGTATGATACCCAGTATTGAGCAGGGCTACGGAAGAATAATTACGCGGAAGATCAAATCCCACCTTCCGGTAATATAAGAAATAAGAGGGCCGACATTCTTCAGGAATGTTGGCCCTCTTTATTACTCACATATAATACCGTCAAATTTTAATATTCATTCGGGTGAGATATCCAGCGACGAATAGGCTGTTTTGCGAAGAACATACTTGGTATTTAGGTGGTCATCTTCGGGTGACTGCCATTAAAAACTATAAAGGGTACACCTAAAACTAAAAATGGACTTATGCTAAAGAAAGCTTCCGGGATTTGGCTAGCTGTTCTATTTCCTTTCTTGCATTCAACAGGCATGCGCGGACAATTTGTTCTTTTTCATCTGAGTAACGAAACAAAGGAACCGTGACACTCAGAGCTGCAAATACGATTCCTTGAGAATAGAGCGGGACAGCCAAGCAACTCAACTGGGAAGTAGACTCCTCTTTTTCCCAAGCAATACCTTTGCTTCGAATATCGTTCAGCTGCGATAAAAGCTGATGCATATCCACTATGGTATGCTCTGTCAATCTAGGGAGCCCGCTTGGATAGAGTGCTTTGACAGCTTCGTCACTCAGCCCACTAAGCAATGCCTTGCCAATGGCAGTGGAGTTGGCAGGCAACTTAGTCCCAACATGAGAAATCATACGGATTTTTTGGGGAGAATCCACTTTTTGAATGTAAAAGACATTCCCCTCGTCCAAAATACCCAATTGACAAGTTTCTTCACAAACATCCACTATCGAGTGCATGATTTTAGATACCAATTTTATTCCGCCGTCATCTTGAAAACCGGCATTCAAAAGACAGGTGCGAATACCGATACTGTACTTGCCGGATTGCCTGTCTTTTTGTATATACTTACGTTCCTCAAGTGTATGAATAATGGGGAACAGGCTGCTTTTGGGTGCCCCCAGAGTCGTGGCTAATTCTGTAAACGTAAATCCTTCTCCATCGGGTGAAAATGCAAGCTCTTCCAAAATGTCTAAAACACGAGCGGTCGATCGGTGCTGATCCTGTAGCATGGTTAAAACCTCTTTTAATTTAATGAAATCATCATAGCAAAGTTCTTTACCTTTTGCAAGCACGTGCGATAACTCATATTTATATATATGCTTAAAAAGGACAAGTGTTTTTTCTCACAAAAAATTCATTTAATTTTATTCAGTTGAACAAAAATAAACAATTGATCCGGCACTCATTGACAAAACGAAAAAATGGGATAATAATTTGTGTAGTTCCTAATTAAGCTGCTAGTTCTTAAATAGGAACAATAGAGACGGTGGGAAACCACCTATTCGAAGTTCAGAAAAATTTTTTCAGGTATGATGGTCATCCTCATGCAACTTGAACAAACATAAACACTCTGTCCCCAAATTGTCTATCGGCGTTAACGCCTTACAACTTGAGTGACTTTTACAATTAATAGTCTGATGATCAGCTGTATTTTTGCTGCGAAGCAGTCTAGCAAAGTGAACGGCGGCTTATGTAGGAGGAAAAAGCGATATGAAAACAATTACCAATCTCATTGAGAACGTACCGATTCCGCGGATGGTGAGGGTTCGGGAAAATTTTGACAGAACCTGTATCCATGAGATTCCCGCGACCATTCTCAGGGAACTCGACCGCGAGGAGTTGGGCGGCAGAATCCTTCCGGGTATGAAAATTGCGATTACCTGCGGCAGCCGCGGCATCAACCACAACGCCCTGATGGCCCGCGCTATGGTGGATTTTGTAAAATCAAGAGGTGCAGAGCCGTTTATCGTGGCAGCCATGGGCAGCCACGGCGGCGCTACCGCCGAGGGTCAGCTGCAGATTTTGAAGGATTACGGCGTCACGGAAGAGGCGATGGGCTGCCCCGTGAAAAGCTGCATGGACACCGTGGAGATCGGTGTCACAGAAAAACGTCACCAGCATGTGCGGATTGACAAGAACGCCGCTGAGGCCGACGGAATTCTCCTCTTCAACCGCATCAAGCCCCACACCTCCTTCCGCGGCCCCTACGAAAGCGGCCTGATGAAAATGATGGCCATCGGTCTTGGCAAGCAGGTGGGCGCCAACGCCCTGCATTCCCAAAGCCCCGCCATTATGCACGAGCTGGTGGAGGAATACGGCAGAACAATTCTCAAAAACGCCCCGGTTTTGGGCGGGATCGCCGTCGTTGAAAACGCCTATGACGAGACGTATCTTATCCGGGGACTCACCCCGCAGGAGATCATCGACGAAGAACCTAAGCTCAAGGAGCTTTCCTATAAGACCATTGCACATTTGTTATTTGATAAGTGCGATGTGTTAGTGGTGGATCAGATCGGCAAAAACATCAGCGGCGACGGGATGGATCCCAATATCTCCGGTCGCTTTGTTCTGCCCCAGTTCTGCTCCGGGGGAATCGCGGCGGAAAAAGTCGTCATTTTGGACCTGACCGACGAGACCCACGGTAACGCCCAGGGCATCGGCCTGGCCGAGGTCACCACCCGGCGTCTTTTCAACAAGATGAACCTGGAGATGACCTATCCCACCGGCGTGACCAATACGTTTTTGCACCTGATGAAGATTCCCATGATTATGGACAACGACCGCGAGGCCATGCAGCTTGCTCTTTGCTGCTGCCCGGAGGCGGAGGATCAGCAGAACCTGAAGATGATCCGTATTCGCAACACTGCCCATATTGACGAGATCGAGATTTCCGAGGCCTTGCTGCCGCTGGCAAAGGCCAACCCCAATATTGAAATTCTGTCTGAGCCCTACGATTTGAAGTTTGACAGAGAAGGCAATTTGTTTTAAGGAGGGACCATCCATGCGAAATGCAATGCTGATCGACTCCGCCGATGACGTGGTTGTGGCAATTGAACCCATTGGCAAGGGCGAAACCGTTGAGTATGACTGCAACGGGGAAGCTGTTCAGTTTCCCGCTCTGGAGGACATTACGATCTATCATAAAGTCGCACGGAATGACATTCCCGCCGCTGCGCCTGTCTCCAAGTACGGTCAACATATCGGGGTAGCGGCCTGCGACATCAAAAAGGGTGAGCATGTTCATGTGCACAACCTATCCAGCCACCGGGAGAATCTGGGCTGAGGAGGAGAGATAAAATGACATTTTATGGCTATAGGCGGTCGGATGGCCGCGTGGGCATTCGTAACTATGTCCTCATTCTGCCAGCCAGCGTCTGTGCCTCTGACACGACCCGCATCGTTGCCCAGCAGGTTAACGGGACGGTGACGTTTAACAACCAGAATGGCTGCTCCCAGGTGGCGTCCGACCAGCAGCTGACCATGGACGTGATGGCGGGCTATGCCGCCAACCCCAATGTGTACGGGACCGTGATTGTGTCCCTGGGCTGCGAGAACTGCCAGATGGATCTGGTGGCTCAGGCCATTGCGGAGCGCACCAATAAACCCATGAGGCAGGTCATTATTCAGGAAGTCGGTGGCACCCTGAAAGCTGTGGATATGGCCGTACGCTACGCCAAGGAAATGGCGGCAGAGGCTTCCATGCTGCAAAAGCAGGAATTTCCCATGTCCGAGCTGATTCTGGGCACCGAGTGCGGCGGCAGCGACCCCACCAGCGGCCTTGCGGCCAATCCCCTGATTGGTCGGCTGAGCGATCTGCTGGTGTCCGACGGCGGTACCTCCATCCTCAGCGAGACCACCGAGTTTATCGGAGCGGAGCATATTCTGGCCAGACGCGCCGCGTCTCCGGAGGTGCACGAACGGATTCTGGATATCGTGCACCGTTATGAAAAGGCGCTGCAGCTGGTGGGGGAAGAAGTTCGTGAGGGAAATCCCTCCCCCGGCAACAAGGCGGGCGGGCTGACCACACTGGAGGAGAAGTCCCTGGGCTGCATCCACAAGGGCGGCCACAGCCCCGTTAACGCCGTGTACGATTACGCAAAGCAGGTGGAACCCAAAAGCGGCCTTGTCATCATGGACACGCCGGGAAACGACCCGTCCTCCGTTGCGGCCATGGCGGCCGGCGGCGCACAGGTAGTGGTGTTCTCCAGCGGCCGCGGCACACCGACGGGGAACCCTATTGTGCCCGTGATCAAGATCACCGGCAACAAGCTGACCTTTGCCAAAATGGAGGATAACATCGATCTGGATGCCTCCCCCGTGATTTATGGCAGTAAGACGATGGAAGAGCTGGGCGATGAACTCTATCAGATGGTCCGGGACGTTGCCTGCGGCAAGCAGACCAAGGCAGAAGCTCTGGGCTTTACCGAGATGGCCATTGCCCGGGTGTGCAATTATGTGTAACACACCACGTTTTGAAATTCAGGGCTGCCCATAAAACGGAGAGTACCCCCAAGGTATCGGGGTTACAAATATATAAAAGAGGAATGTCAAATGAAAAAGAAATATGTAGTTATGGACGGGAATACCGCTGCCGCTCACGCAGCTTATGCGTTTACAGAGGTTGCAGCCATTTACCCGATCACGCCGTCTTCTCCGATGGCGGAAAAAGTGGACGAGTGGTCTGCAAAGGGCAGGAAAAACCTGTTCGGATCCACGGTGGATGTCATTCAGATGCAGTCTGAGGCAGGCGCCGCCGGGACTTGCCACGGCTCCTTGCAGGCGGGCGCGCTGACCACCACGTTCACCTCGTCCCAGGGATTGATGCTGATGATTCCCGCCATGTTCGCCATGGGCGGACAGTTTCTTCCCAGTGTCATGCACATTGCATCCAGAGTGGTCACCTCCAACCACCACTCCATTTTCGGCGATCATACCGACTTCATGACCTGCCGCACAACGGGCTATGCAATGCTGATGTCCTCTACCCCCCAGGAATGTATGGATTTGGCGGCGGTTGCCCACCTGTCTGCCATCAGCTCCAAGTATGCGTTTATGCACTGCTTTGACGGTTTCCGCACTTCTCACGAGATGCAGCGCATTGAGGCTTTGGACTACGAAGATTTAAGAGGCCTCGTGGATTACGCGGCCCTGAAGGATTTCCGCCGCCATTCCCTCAACCCGGAGCATCCCACCAACCGTGGTAACAACGTCAACCCGGACGTCTACTTTCAGTGCAAAGAGGGCGCAAACGAAAAGAGCGCGTCTCTGCCCGACAAGGTCCAGCACTACATGGACGAGATCAACAAGCTGACCGGTCGGGATTACAAGCTGTTCAACTACTACGGGGCTTCCGATGCCGAAGAGGTCATCGTGGTCATGTGCTCGGCTTGCGAAGCCGTGAAGGAAACCATTGATTTTCTCAATGCCAATGGACGTAAGGTTGGTCTGCTGCAGGTGCACCTGTACAGACCTTTCTCTGTGAAGCATTTCACTGAGGCCATTCCCGCAACTTGCAAAAAGATTGCCGTTTTGGATCGCTCCAAGGAAACGGGTTCCGTGGGTGAGCCCCTGTATCTGGATGTGTGCACCGCGCTGAATCAGGTGGGAAGAAGCGATATCAAGATCGTGGGCGGCCGTTACGGCCTTTCCTCCAAGGACACCACTCCGGGCCAGTTTATTGCCGTTTACGATAATCTCAGACAGGAAACTCCTAAAAATGACTTCACCATCGGCATTAACGACGACGTCACCCACACCTCCCTGGATTACAAAGAGGTGGAACTTGCGCATCCCGGTGAGATTTCCTGCAAAATCTGGGGCCTTGGAGGCGACGGCACGGTAGGAGCCAACAAGAACGCGATCACCACAATCGGCCTGACCGCAAACAAGTACGCGCAGGCTTACTTCTCTTATGACTCCATGAAGTCCGGCGGCCTGACCCAGTCCCACCTGCGCTTCGGAGATGAACCCATTCGCTCTACATATCTGGTCTCATCTGCGGATTTTGTAGCCGTTCACGCGCCTACCTATGTCAATAAGTACGATACCACCGAAGATCTGAAGGAGGGCGGTACCTTCCTTCTCAACTGCCCGTGGAGGGTTGGGGAGCTGGAAAATCATCTTACCGCAAAGATGAAGCGGGACTTGGCCCGCAAGCATGTTCAGTTCTACATCATTGACGCCGCAAAGCTCGCCGAGGCGATCGGACTGGGCAATCGGACCAACAATATCCTGCAGGCGGTCTTCTTTGCCCTGACCAAGGTCATTCCTCTGGACGTTGCTGTGGAGGATATGAAGAAGAACAACTACGATTCCTACTTTAAAAAAGCCGGACAGAAGATTGTCGATCTGAATGACCAGGCCGTCGACGCGGGCGTAAGCGCCGCCGTTCGGGTGGAGGTCCCCGAAAGCTGGGCAGACGCCCACGACGCCCCTGCCGAGGAAATCAAGGCCACGCCTTTTGTCAGGGATATTGTCATCCCCATGGATCGCCAGCAGGGAGACAAGCTCCCGGTCTCCGTGTTCAAAAAGCACGGCGTGCTGGACGGCACCTGGGAAAACGGCACTTCCGCCTATTCAAAGCGCGGCGTGGCCACCACCGTTCCCAAGTGGAACGGCGACGCCTGCATCCAGTGCAACCGCTGCGCCATGGCCTGCCCCCATGCGGCCATCCGGCCTGTGCTTCTGACGGAAGAGGAAAAGACCGCTGTTCCCGCATCCTTCACCACCGTTCCCGCCAAGGGCCTTGGCAAGGACGCGCCCGCCTATTCCTTCCGCATGCAGGTATCTCCCTATGACTGCCTAAGCTGCGGCGTGTGCCTGACGGTATGCCCAGCCAAGGAGGCGCTGGTCATGACGCCTTTTGAGGAGATGAAGCCCGAGCAGAGCAACTTCGACGAGATCGCCATGAATGAATCCTATCTGAAAAAGGACGTCATCAACAGCAAGACGGTCAAGAATATTCAGTTCGCAAAGCCCTACTTCCAGTTCTCTGCCGCATGCGCAGGCTGCGCCGAGACCACCTACATCAAGCTGGTCAGCCAACTGGTGGGCGACCGCATGTATGTCGGCAACGCCGCGGGCTGCTCGTCCGCTTACAGCGGCGGAGCACCCATTCTGCCCTACTGCCGTGACAGCCGTGGCTTCGGCCCCGCCTGGGAGCATTCCCTGTTTGAAGACAATGCGGAGTTTGCCTATGGATTCTTCCATGCGCAGGATGCCATCCGCAGGGAGATTCTCACGCATCTGGAAGCCGTGAAAAGTTCCGGCGTGGCTGTGGACGCCGTCAACAGTTATCTGGCCGACTGGGACGACAAGGAAAAGTCCCGTCAGGTCTCCGATGCGCTCATTGCCGCACTGAAAGCCGGCGAAAAGACGCCGGATGTGGAATTTGTTCTGGACAATCAAGAGTATCTGGCCAAGAAGTCTATCTGGGCATTTGGCGGTGACGGCTGGGCCTATGATATCGGCTTTGGCGGCATCGACCATGTCCTTGCTCAAAACCGGGATGTCAACCTGCTGGTTCTCGACACCGAGGTTTATTCCAACACCGGCGGACAGTCCTCCAAAGCAACTCCCACCGCTGCTGTTGCAAAGTTCGCCGCCGGCGGCAAGCAAATTTCCAAGAAGGACCTGGGCGCAATCTTTATGAGCTACGGCTATGTCTATGTTGCGCAGGTGGCTATGGGCTATGACCAGGCTCAAACCCTCAAGGCCATTCGGGAAGCCGAGGCCTATCCCGGCCCCTCCATTATCATCGCCTATTGCCCCTGCCTGGAGCAGCATATCAAGGCGGGCATGAGCTGCACACAGGATGAGATGAAGAAGGCCGTTGACTGCGGCTACTGGCATCTCTATCGCTATGATCCTCGCCGAACGGCCGAGGGAAAGAATCCCTTCCAGCTGGATTCTCCCGAGCCCGACATTGGAAAAATCAAGGACTTCCTCATGGGCGAAAACCGCTATGCATCCCTGAAGAATAACTTCCCCGAGCGCGCCGACGCTCTTTATGAGAAGAACATCGCCGACGCCAAGGCTCGTTATGCCAAATATCGCAGGATGGCGCAGGACACTGAGTGATGAACTCACAGGTGCTTTGAAGTAATAGTGCTGAAAAAATAAGGAGGAAGTTTATTGTACACTACCATTCACTACGAGGTTAATGATGGCATTGGGATTGCCAGCATCAACAGGCCGGAGGCCCTGAACGCCTTGAATTCCACGGTAATCGGCGAATTGGAGAAGTTGATGGGTGAGATTGAGGCGGACAAGACCCTGAGAGTACTGATTCTCACGGGAGAGGGGCGTTCTTTTGTTGCCGGTGCCGATATTGCCGAGCAATGTCCGCTGGACTTGGCTGGTGGTCGGGCCTGGGGACGGAGAGGCTCCGCACTTTTCCGCAGAATTGAGCGGCTGGAAATTCCCACTATTGCCGCCGTCAACGGGTTTGCCTTGGGTGGAGGATGTGAGCTGGCAATGGCCTGCGATATCATTTTGGCCTCTGAAAAAGCGAAGTTTGGGCAGCCGGAAGTCACACTGGGCATCACACCCGGCTTTTCCGGTACCCAGCGTCTGGCACGACGGATTGGCGCAGCAAAAGCAAAAGAGCTGATTTTCTCCGGCAGAATGGTCAAAGCAGACGAGGCAAAAGAGATTGGCCTTGTAAATGCAATGTATTCCCCCGAAACGCTGATGGAGTCTGCGGTTGCCATGGCAAGGTCCTTTGCGAAAAATGCGCCGATTGCCGTGAAATACTCCAAGGCGTGCATTGACAGAGGATTGCAGACAGACCTGGATACTGGAATTGCAATCGAAAACGAACTGTTTGCGATGTGTTTTGGGACCAGCGATCAAAAGGAAGGCATGACCGCTTTCCTGGAAAAGCGACCGGCTGCGTTTAAAAACCAGTAAGCAATGATCAGTGACAGCCAGGAGCGCTATGAATCTTATAAGCGGCTGGCCGAAAAAGAGCAGTAAGAGCGTTTATACCGGCATCGGGCCACGGGGC